>JAJEAA010000014.1 GCA_022824365.1 Anaerolineae bacterium | reverse complement strand
AGAGCCAACAAATTAATGAGAAAAATATTGCAAGGTAAAGAGAATGGCAAAAACCGTAATCATTGTAGGGGCGACTCTGTGAGTCGCCCGCTTACAACATCCACTACATTTCATTTGTCGCATGACTAACTTGGTTTTACTAGGTTGATTAACCATAGCCGTCCGCAAGTCGCAACTTGGCTGAGACAAAATAACGAACCCGATCAAATCGGTTCCTGTAAAGCTTGTCCGCTACTGGAAATCCCGCCTCAAGTCCGCCTCTCAGGCTCGCTTTTAATATATGAACATTCGTTCTTTCCTTCGACGCAAAATCATGATACACTCCCCCTATGGATCAATGTTCGCAGGCTCTCAATCGCGGCGCGGGACCGATGCCCTCCGCCGAAAACTCGCTCTCTATCCCCGCCCTGTCGCTAAACTCCCGCGATACAGGCATTTGCGCCCCCGCGCCGACATACCAAAATCATACCGGCAGCCGCCTGTCTTTTGTCCGTTTCGCCTGGAAAACCGCCTCTACTGTCCGAAAAAACATTTTCTTTGTCCGACTTTGTCCGTTTCGGGCAATAAACATACCGAAAACAAATACTCTCTGGGAGCGGCTCTACGCGAACTGCCTGATAACTTCACTGGCAAATATACAACTCAGTAGTTCCAGGTTAGCCCTGAGAAAAACAACTCCTCTAGGAGCGCTCCCCTTCCCTAGCTTGCTGGATGCCCGCCAGAACTGGCTGTGTCTACGCGCCAGAAGTGGTTGTGTCTACGCGCCACCAGAGATGGCGGGAGAGGGGCCGGGGGATGGGATAGAAAACATGTTCACTACCCCCACCCCCCCCCCCGATGCTATATACATACTGTATCTATACAGCGGCGAATTTTCCGGTGTTTTCCGGGGTTTTAGCGGCGCTTTAGGCTAGATGACTGCGGGCTGTTTCCGCCATTATTGACGAAGTCGCAGGCTTGTGGCGCTAGCGGCGGCGGATTATCATCGTCGCAAACGACTTGGGCTGCATAAGCGGGAGTGATTTATGGCGCATCCATTGGTGGAGCAGTTACGGTTTACGCGGCGGGAGTTTCTGCGCTGCCTCGATGGCATCAGCTTGCAGGACGCCTATGTACGGCACGGGCAGATGAATTGCATCAGTTGGACGATCGGGCATCTGGCGACCCATGAGAACAATGTCTTTGTATTTTTGGCGCAAGGCAAGGTGGTTCAGCCGGAGTTGCGTAAGATCTGCGCGCCGGGCAGCCCGCCATCCGCGCCGAAGCTTGATGACATGTGGGCAGCCTGGCATGAGATTACCGCAAACGCTGATATATTCCTCGACACGCTGACGAGCGAGACGCTGCCGGGTCACTTGCAGTGGAAGGGCGAAGACCTGGAAGAATCCATCGGCACGATGCTGCAGCGGGTGATTTATCATTACTGGTTTCATCTGGGCGAGGCGCATGCGATACGGCAAATGCTGGGGCAACGGAAATTGCCGCAGTTCGTCGGCAGCATGGAAGACGCGCCCTACCTGCCCGGCTAGCGTAGCGCGATGAGCGGCGCGCGCATCGGCATCACGACGAGCCTTGAAGACGGGCGGCAGACGCTGGATGTTCGTTATGCGGAGGCGGTGGAGGCGGCCGGCGGCCTTCCTATTATCGTCCCGATAATTGAACATGAAGAGACGGCGCGGGCAATCGCGGCTATGCTCGATGGCTTGATCATCACGGGCGGACCGGGCATCACTCGGGGTTTGATCGGCAGCTTGCCGGAGGACTTGCCGGCGGTGGACGAGCGGCGCGACCGCAGCGATGCTTTGATCTATCGCGCGCTGGCGGACCGGCCTTTCCTCGGCATCTGTTACGGCATGCAATTCGCCAACGCGCTGGCTGGCGGGCGGATCTACGGCGATGCGCAGGCGCAAGCGGCATCTGACGCGCACAGTAGCGAGCGCGGCGCGACCGAGCATGAGATTGAGATCGCGGACGGCAGTCATTTGCGCTCGATCCTGGGGGCGGGGCGGATGCTGAGCAATACGCATCACATACAGGCGATTGCGGATCTGGGCGCGGGCTTACGCGTGACGGCGCGGGCGGCCGATGGCGTGATCGAGGCGATTGAGTCGGCTGACGGGCGGATCATCGGGGTGCAGTTTCATCCGGAGCGGATGCTGGAGCGGGCGCTGCCGTTGTTTGAGGATTTGGCGCGAAGGGCGAGGCGGTAAGAAGAAAAGCCTTGCCGCCGACGACACAGAAGTAGAGCCGACAAAGTCATGAGAAAGACAAAAAATCGAAATCATTGTAGGGGCGACTCTGTGAGTCGCCCGCCTGCAACATCCACTACATTTCACTTTTCGCACGACTTACTTGCATTTACTGAGTTTTTTCGCGGTTGCCCAGTTTCAGAGCAGGCTTATCAGGCGCGTCAGCAGGTTGGGTTTGATGTAGCCGTGCTGGCGATACCATTCGAAGGTGTCGCGCAGGCTGGTTTCGATATCGATCTCGGGGGCGCCGAGCTCGCGTTGAGCTTTGCCGGCGTCGAGGTAGACATGGGCGCTGCCGAGCCGGGTCTGGTCCGCGTCCATCGGCGTCTGGAGGCCGAGACGGCGCAGGGCGTCAATGCCGCGAGCGATCGGTTCCAGCAGCCAGTCGGGGGTTGAGAAGAGCGGCGGGCGCGCGTCACAGGCGGCGGCTATCAGCCTGAACCACTGGCGATAGGACAAGTTCGCGGCGGTGAGGATGTAGCGCTGGCCGCTTCTGCCGTGGTCGATGGCGTTGAGATGGGCGCGGGCGACGTCACGGACATCAATGACGGACAGGCCGCCGGATGACATAGGGACGAGCCACTGGTAACGGGCGGTCTCGATAATGAAGCTGCCGGAGATGGCGTTCAGATCGCCGGGACCGATGATGACGGCCGGGTTGAGCGTCACGATGTCCATGCCGTCGGCGACAAATTCGGCGACCGCTTCTTCCGCTTTCCACTTGGTGTAGGCGTAGTAGAAGCGCTCGGGCGGCAGGTTGAAGGCATCGTTTTCGTCGGCGAGCTCGGTTCCCGGGCGGATGCCGATGGCTGAGGCGCTGCTGGTGAAGACGACCCGCTTTACTCCGGCGGCTTTGGCGGCGGCGAGGATATTGCGCGTGCCTTCGACGTTGATTTGCCAGAGGGCGGCGCGGTCGTCATCTTTCCAGTAGTCGGCTTTGGCGGCGACATGAAATAGGACATCGCAGCCGGCGCAGGCGCGCTCAAGGGCGGCGCTATCGGCGAGTGTGCCTTGAACCGCTTCAAGGTCAAGATCGGCGAGTTGGCGCAGTTTGCTCCCCGAGCGGTAGAGAACGCGGACGGCGTGACCGGCTTGCGCGAGGGTGCGGACGAGATGGGCGCCGACGAAACCGGTGGCGCCGGTGACCAGAACTTTCATCTTGGAGACCTGACAGGCCTAATCCAGCGCTGCTTATCTTGCCACAAGCCGCGTGGATTCGTCATGCCCATCATTCAGAGGGCGATCATGCCGAGCTGGGTGGCGCGGACGACGGCTTGGGTGCGGCTTTGGGCGTCGAGCTTGCTCATGATCGAGTTGACGTGGAACTTCACGGTATGCTGGGTGATGCCCAGTTCGAGAGCGATGGCGCGGTTGGTTAAGCCGCGGGCGAGGAGTTGGAGGACTTCATTTTCGCGGGCGGTCAAGGGGTTGAGCGGGGGATCGCGCGATACTTGGCCGGCGGCGGATAGCAGGGAGGTCAAGCGCGGGTCGAGGGCGCTGAGTCCGCTGACAAGGGCGTCGAGGGCGGCTAGAAGGGCATCGGGCTGGCAATCGCGGCGGAGCAAGGCGAACTGCGGAAAGAGGCGCAAGGCTGGCAGAAGCGGCGGCAGCGATGCGTCGTCTTCGGCCGCGACAAGCGCCAGTACGGGCAGGTCCGGTTCAAGCTGGATCAGGACTTGGCGCATGGTTTCGCTTTCCCAGCCGAGGTCGATGACGAGGGCATCGGGATCGTACTGGTCGACATCCCGCTGCAGACGCGCGCCATCGACAGCGGCCAGGACGAGGCAGCCGCGCTCCTCCAGCAGGGCAGTCAAGCCGGCGCGGGTCAAGAGGTTATCCGCGACGATGAGCAATTGGGGTTCGTGGGTGGACGGGTCCAGGATAATTCACCACAGAGACACAGAGATTTTATAAGCGCAATTCAATTTGATACGGTTGCCTTACACTCGTATACGCGAGGTGTCGCGCATTGTTGCCGATGTTTGTTATAATCTTTCGCGAAATTAGCTGGAGTGGAAAATCTCTGTTGCCAGCCGATACCGCCCTCCGGCAGAGTGGAAGAAGGAGGATAGCAATGGTTATGAGTCACATGGTAGGCGATAGTCATGTGACAAACACGCTGGATTTGCTCAGTGCGGTGTTTGCCGATTATCCGGGTCGGGATTTCGCCATCCGCTTGTGGGAGGGCACGGTATGGGAACCGCAGGGCGCCAGGGAGCATCAATTCACGATTGTATTGACGGGACCATCGGCGCTGCGCCGGATGTTCTTCCCGCCGACGGAGCGGAAGCTGGGAGAAGCGTATATGTTCGGCGACTTCGAAATCGAGGGCGAGTTATACGCGGCGATTGATCTGGCGCGTTACTTGTGGGAAGGCTGGAGCTTGAGCGACACCTTGCGTTTCGCGCCCAAGTTGCTGCGCCTGCCTTCGCGGGATCCGGGCAGCAACAATCAGATCGCGCATCTTTCGGGAGCGAAGCATTCGGTGAACCGCGATATGCAGGCGATCCAATACCACTATGATGTCTCGAACGAGTTCTATCAGTTGTGGCTGGACGAGAAGATGGTGTATTCCTGCGCTTACTTCAAGGATCCGGCAGAGAGCATCGACGCCGCGCAGAGCCGCAAGCTGGATTATATCTGCCGCAAGCTGCGGCTGGAGCCGGGCGACCGCCTGCTGGATATCGGCTGTGGCTGGGGCGCGCTGATCATGCACGCGGCCGAGCATTACGGCGTTGAGGCGCTGGGCATCACGCTGGCGGAAAAGCAGTTGGCGCTGGCGAATGAGCGGATTGAGGCGGCGGGACTTTCCGGTCGCTGTCGGGCGGAATTGTTGGATTACCGTAATGTCGACGAGAGCAGGCAATTCGACAAGATCGTCAGCGTCGGCATGGTCGAGCATGTGGGGCGGGAAAATCTGGGCATCTATTTCGATAAAGCCTTCCGTTTGTTGAAGCCGGGGGGCGTGTTTTTGAATCATGGCATCACGCTGTTTCAAGCGCCGAAAGTACCGCAGTATCAAGCCAAGGATTCTTTCGTCCAGCAGTATATCTTCCCGGATGGGGACAGCCAGCATATCGCTTATGTGCTGGATGTGGCGGCGAAAGCGGGCTTTGAGGCGCGCGATGTCGAGAGTTTGCGCGAGCATTATGCGCTGACGCTGAAGAATTGGCTGGCGCGCTATGAAGCGCATGAAGACAGGATACTGGATATGCTGGGCCCGGTCGGCTACCGACGCTGGCGGATTTACCTGGCCGGCGCGCGCTGGACTTTCGAATCCGGCTACAACTCGATCCATCAGGCGCTGCTGTATAAATCGCGCGATGGCAGGGGGGCGGCTGGAGATCTGCCGCTGAATCGCGATGACTGGTATGGGGAATAGGTTTCAAGCGTGAGAGTCTACCCCACCCCGGTCCCTCCCCAAAGCATTGGAGAGGGAGAGCGCTTGCTTAGCGGCCTGCCGGTGACATGATGATTCATAATCGCGGCGGGCAAGTTTTCAGAAGTATTCCGGCAGAGGGTCAGACGGGGCGGGGTTGAAGTTCCGCCAGGAAGACTTCGCTGATGGGCAGGTCGCGGCGCTGGCGGTCGATGAAGTAGCTGACGCGCTCGTAGCCGGCGTCTTGCAGTTGAGCCAGCGCTTTGTCGAAGTCGGCGCCGACGCGATGGGCATCGTGGGAATCGGAGCCGAGCACGACGGGTATATCCCGCAGCGCCATTTCCGCCAGGATTTCGCCTCCAGGGTTCATCTCCGGATATGGCTTGTTTAGACCGCTGGTGTTGAGTTCCATAGCGACGCCGGCGCGGGCGATGCGGTCCAGGGCGCGGCGGATCGTATCCTTATGTTCGCTCGCCTGATATTGCTTGGGATGCACAATCTTGACGATGTCGGGATGGCTGAGGCAATCGAAGAGACCGCTCTCGGCGGCGTTGGCCAGGTTCTCGAAATAACTCGTTTCGTATTCCAGCCGCGTGGAGCCCTCGAGGTAGAGCGCTTGGTATTCGGGCGTTTGCGGGTGCACCGAGCCGAGAATGTAGCTGAAATCGGCGCGGCGGTGCAGTTCGTCCAGCCAGCGCTCCATGCCGGGGAAGTAGTCGCTTTCCATGCCCAGGCGCACATCCACGCGCCCGGCGAACTGATCGCGCAGCTCCGCCACCATATCGACATAACCCGGGAACTGCTCAACCGTCATGCGCACCGAGGCGTTCCAGCCGTCGGGCATTGGGCTGTGGCAAGTGACGCTGATGCCGCGCAGTCCTGCGCGCTCGGCTTGCTCGGCGTAGGCGCTGAGCGGACCGCGGGCGTGTTTGCAGAGGGTGGTGTGCATGTGGGAGTCGTAGAGGTTGGGTTCGTAGGGCATGGGGGCTCCTGGCAGGTAGAAAACGCGAGCTATTGTCGTGCAGAAGCGGGGGGATGTCTATTGCGGGTTTAATCTGACGCTGAGGTCTGCGGGAGGTATACGCGCAGCCTACGGCAAGCTACGGAGTGCCAATGACTGACAGGCGTCACCCCCGGTCGCGAAGTCAGCGATATAGAATGGGAATGGCTGGAGAGCAGCAAAGGAAGCGAATATGAGCCTGCGATTGAAGTCACTACTTTTCGCGCTGCTGCTAAGCGGCGCAATCACAACGTCGGTTTCTCTGGCCTGCTGGGAGCCGCTTCCGTACGACTTTACACAGATACCGGAGATGGATCTCTGGGTGCGCGCGACTGTCATGGAAGTCGACGACCGTAACTTCAGCGCGCTCCTCAAGGTACACGAATATTACAAAGGCGAAGGACCCGAATGGCTGGCGGTGGTTCGTTACCCGGTCGGCCTGGAAACAGCCCGCCGCGTGCGAGGCTACCCCACCACACACTGTCTTTATGCGGGCGGCGGAACACCGCTGATCCGGGACAAACACGGTTACTACGGTCTCAAGAGCAATGGCGACGGCACGTTCACAGATGCGCTCTGGAATGCGGCGCACTACTTCTTTGTCGACGGTGAAATGGACGGCGAGTATTTCGTCGATGACCCCGACGGATTCATGGATGAGATTGTGCTAACGGAGGAAGAATTCGTGGCTCATCTTCTGGAGATTGGCGAGCGTGACGAAGCGGTCGAGCCGGATCGCTCCGAAACATCAAGACGTCCGCTCATGCGCTATCTGCTGGTGACGCTGCAGGACGGCACGCGCCTGCAAGTGAATCCCGACCGCAGCTTGACCGTACTCGGCGATGACGATCCAATCGCCATATCCCCTGACGGCGCGCATACCATCTACCGCGAGGGCAGCGACACCTTGGTGTTCAACTACATCTGGGGCAAGCAGTATATGGCGGAAGATTTCCGTGACCAAATTAGCGTTCCGGGCAAGCATGCGGTCTTTTCGCCGGACAGTAACATGGTGGCGGTGTGGGATGACTATCACCTGGCCGTCTACATTTATCGTGACCGAGGGGCTCCGCGAGACACAGATTGGAGCTCGGGCTGGTATCCGGGTATGGCGATTGAGCAAGTGGCGGCCGTACATCTGCAGATTAACGAAAGCAAGGACTTGCTGCTAAGCTGGAGCGCGAACAGCAGCACAATCGTCTGGCAGGATACACTCGGCATTTGGCACTGGAATCTCTTTGAGGAGGCTGAGCCGAAGCTGGCGCCGGGCGTCCGCGATGTCGAAGCTAACAAGCTTGTCGATGTGTCGCGCAGTGGACGTTACATCAGCTATCGCAATGGCGGCGAGATTCGCGTGTATGACAGTCAGACTGACGAACTATATTACAATGCTTGGGTCGCGCCCAACGAATCGTACGTCAATGTGAATTTACTCGACCGCGACGGAGAGGCGGATGATCAATCGTATACAGCGTGCCGCGCGCCGATGGACGAAAACTGTGCTAACGGGCGATTAAACCCAGACAGGTCGCAGATATCAGAGTTTCCTTATCTGATGGAGTGGGTTGGGAGCGTGTTCTGTGGCGAAGTCAATGGATGTCACGTTTACAGCACAAGCTGGCATCCCTCGACGACGCTTACGTCGGCGGGTTACAGCGGCGGACGAGTAATCGTTGTCATTTGGCAGGATACGAGGCAGGTGGCTTATGATCCATTCTACGAACAGCCAGCCGTTCTGCGAGGCGATTACCAAATTGAGTTTGACTTCTACGACAGCGGGTTGTTCACTGGCTTTTTTGGCAGCGTAGACCTCACCAAACTGGACTACGTCAACCTCGAAGGCCTCGTCGACAGCCCCATCGCCTCAATCGAATGGGGGCAGCCGATCTTCTACGACACCTTCATGCTGACCGCGACCGAATACCTGCCGCGGACGGTGACCATTGCAGGCGGAGCTTCCACTACGAATCAACAGGATCGCGATACGTGACCGGGTGAGAGTTTGGCCTTAACGCCCTCACCCACCGCAGCCCGCACAATCTCGGCCATCCGCGCCTCGGTGGCCGCGTCCAGCTCGGTCAGAAACCAGGCGTTGGGCGTGAGCTTGTGGGGCGCGTCCGCGTCGACCAGCAATTTCGCCTTCTCAGTGAGACCGAAGGTCAAGTAGTCGTCCTTGCGGATGAAGACCAGCACCGGTTTGCTGCGGCCGAGCGCGTAGCCGGGCATGCCGTACCACAAGCGCGGCTTGAGCGCCGGCGCGGCTTCCATGATGGCATCGTGCATGCGCCGGCCGATGTCCGCCTGGTCGCCGAACATTTGGGGGATCTTCTCGAGCACGGCGGCCAGGTTGTCGGCGTCTTTTTTCGCTGTTTTTGTTGCCATGTCTATTTCTTCTCCTGAAGGCAGATTCACTTGCGCCACAGCAATAGCCTACATGAAGGCATTCCAGCCTTCAAGTGAGTCGCGAAAGGCGGCGCATGTGCTGGCGATTGTCGCGGTAGAGATCGCGATAGAGAGGATAGAGCCGGTCGTAGATCGCTTTGGCATCGCGGTTGGGTTGTATGCGGCGATCGATTTTGACCCAGCTATCCCGCAGTGGTCGCCAATCATCGAAGATACCCGCGGCCATGCCGGCGATATAGGCATCGCCGTAAGCGGCGCCGATGGTCTGCTGCGGGACAGCTTGCGGCAGGCCTGTCACATCGCTGCAGATTTGGAGCCAGAGCGTATCCTGCGCGCCGCCGCCGATAGCGACAAGACGCCGGGGTTGGGCATCTATTTCCGCCATGGTCTCGATGTTGTGGCGCAGGCCGCAGGCGATGCCTTCGAGGCAGCTGCGGTAGAGGTGGGCGCGAGTATGGCTGAGCGTCAAGCCGAAGAACATGCCTTTGGCCTGCACATCGTTGATGGGCGTGCGCTCGCCGCTGAAGTAGGGCAGCGTGACAAGCCCGTCGGCGCCGGGCGGGGTCTGGGCGGCGCGTTCCGACAGGATTGTAAAAGCGTTCGCGCCGGTGGCATCCGCGGTAGCGCGTTCGTCCGCGCCGAGTTGGTCGCGGAACCAGCTTAGCAGGGCGCCGGAGGTGGACATGCCGGCTGCCAGGATGGCTGCGCCGGGCTGTAAATGGGCGGATGCCCAGAGGTCGCGGTGCGGGCGATACTGTGCTGTGGTTTGGATGAGGAAGAGGGTGGTGCCGTACATGACCATGAGGTCGCCGTTTGAAACAGCGCCAGCGGCGACGGCTTCGGCGAGCGCGTCAGCTGTGCCGACGGCGACGGGCGTGCCGGCGGGGATGCCGGTTTCGGCGGCGGCTTTGGCGGTGACAGTGCCTGCCTGCTCATTTGACCAGCGCGTATCCGGCAGCCATTCGAGCGGGCAAACCTGCTCGACCCAGTCCGCGCGCCAAGCAAGCCGATGCACATCGAAGAAGGGCGTGAAGTAGGGCGCGACATAGTTATCGACGACGAAGCGGTCGGTCAAGCGGAAGACGAGGTAGGTGGCGGCGGTGACGATCTTGCGGGTGCGGTCGAATAGCTTCGGTTGATGGCGGCGGTACCAGAGCGCCTTGGGACCGACAGATTGCGCCGAGAGCGAGTGACCTGTGCGCTGAAAGATCGCGTCTTCGCCGAGTTGCTGGGTCAGGTCAGCGATTTCGATGCCGGCGCGCGCGTCGATGCCATAGAGGATGGCGGGGCGCAGGGGGCGGTAATTCTGGTCGAGCGGGAGCATGGTTGGGGCGATGGCGCTGGGGGCGACGCCGGCGATGCGGTTCGGGTCGATTTCGGCTTTGTGTATGAGGGCGCGGGAAATGAGGCGGAAGTCGTGCCACCAGACGGCGTCAGCGTCTTGCTCGGCCCAGCCGGGCTGAGGCATATCGAAGCCATGGGAGACGGCATGTTCGGCGATGATCCGCCCGTCAAGCGCGACCAGCACCCCTTTTGAGCTGGAGGTGCCGATATCGATGCCGAGCAGCAGGCGGTCGTCCACCTTAGCAGCGCTCTAATCCAGGTCGACAGGCTGACCGCAGGCGGCGGACGCTTCGATGGCGGTCAAGACGCGGGTGACCAGGGCGGCTTCCGCGCCGGTGGCGAGTACCGGTTGGTCATCGACGACGGCATCGACGAAGCGGGCGATGGCCTCGAGCACGAAACCGCTCAGGCGGGCGGAGTTGGCGTCGAGGGTGAAGCCGAGCGTATCGGGCAGGCTGGCGGCAGCGCGCGTGTATTTCTCGACGGTTCGGTTATCGGAGGTGTTGATGTACATGACGCCGTCGCTGCCCAGGATTTCCATCTTGAGGTTGAAGACGTTTGGCTCGGTCTCGGGCAGGATCCAACTGTTCTCCAGCGTGACGACCGCGCCGCGCTCGAACTCGACGATGGCGATGTGGAAGTCAGTTGTGTTGATGCCCTTCCCTTCCAGAACGCCCGAGCGGCTGACGGCGTAAACGCGGGTTGGCTTATCGCCCAGCAGCCAGCAGGACATATCCAGCGTATGGCTGGCGAGGAACCAGAGGGCTGAACTTTGTCCCGCCCAGGGCAGCATCTGAGTCGGCACGAAGGTCGTATTGCTGAGGCGGGCGTAGATGTATTTGAGCTCGCCCAGTTCGCCAGCGAGCACGGCCTGACGCGTCGTCACGAAGGCGGGGTTGACGCGATTGTGGAAGTCGACCATGAGCTTGACGCCGGCTTCGTCAACGGCGCGCAGGATGGCTTCGGCGTCTTCAACAGTGGTGGCGAGGGGCTTCTCGACGAGGATGTGCTTGCCAGCTTTTGCGGCGGCGACAGCGATCTCGCGATGGGCGAAGTCGGGCGTGGCGATTGAGACGGCGGCGATATCGGGGCGGGCGAGCAGATCGCGATAATCGGTATAGACATGAGGCAGGCCGTAGCGGTCGGCGATCGCGCGGGCGCGCGCTTCGTTCAGGTCGCAGACGGCGATCAACTCCGCTGCTGGCAGGTGGTGATAGACGTGGGCATGCCAGGCGCCGCCGACGATGCCGGTGCCGATGACGCCGAATCCGATCTTGCTCATAGCGAAATTATCCTTTCACTGCGCCGAAGGTCAAGCCGCGCACGACATAGCGGCCCAGAAGCAGAAAGATGATCATGGGCGGCAGCATGGCGACGACGGCGGTAGCGGCGATATGCCCCCAGTAAACGCCGGTCGAGGCGAAGAAACTGATTGTACCGACGGGGAGCGTGGTGGTGCTCTGTTTGCTGAGAACAAGCGGGAAGAGCACATTATTCCAACTGAAGACGAAGGTGAACATGGAGGTGACGATGATGCCGGGCAGAGCCAGGGGGATGATGATGCGGAAGAAAGCGGCGAAGCGATTGGCGGCAATCAGATAACGATGGAATCTTGCAGGTGGGACAGTTCCTCGACCTCGTGCATCAGCCGCGTCCGGGTCTCGCGCAGGGCTTCGATATCTTTTTCAGTTCGCGCCGTGTCTTCCGCGCTTGCTGGATGTCGGCTTTGAGGAATGCCAGGGTTTGATCGGCGTCTTCGATGGCGGCCTGCGGGTCAAGGGTTTGTTGTTCGGGCGGTTGGCTCATGGCTTGTCTCCTCTGCTTTGCCAGCATTGTAGCGGCGATGGCGGAATGCAACGACCTTGATTTGAAACCAGTTGCCGAAAGAGAAAGAGAGATAAGCCAGGAAGAAGGAGTTCACTCAAAAACTTAGCTCGTCTCTCCATGCTCATTGTACTCTGCTCCGCGCAAGATTAGCAATCGCGCGTACTGACGAGACTCCAGCCTGCAATTTCGCGATCACTTCGGCTGGTTTCCCTGCCGTCTTTTGTGCATGTCCATGTGCCAAGCCTCCGCGCGTAAGTCTTGATGTGGCATGGACTAGCAGGCCCTGCAGGGTGTCTTTCTTCTCGACGTTCTGTCCACCGATTTGACCAGCCGCACTGCTCGGGACAGCTTCTATTTCCCCAGCCACTGCATTTTGTGCCGCCATCAGTCTCGCATTGCCCGGAAACACGCCAGGAGCGGACGCATGATCGGGTTTCCGTGCATCCCCCTGATGTCCTTGACTCGGTCCAAGACTCGCTGTCTTTCTTGCATGGTTCTGGGTCGTCGTCATCGTCGTCGTTATCGTCTCGGCGATTGTTGCTGGGCGGCTGCGTGGGCGGAACTGCCGTGTTGGTCGGGACGGGCGTCAATGAGGGCGGCACCGGGGTATTGGTCGCTGTCGGCAGGGGCGTTTCGGTCGGCACAGGCGTATTGGTGGGCGTGTCCGTTGGCGTGGCGGTAGGATGTATTTCGACAACGTAGCGCTCACTCCAGTCGTTGTTGCGGGCGAAAGCGATGCCGTCGCCTCTGGATTGGACAACGATGTAATAAGAGGCGCCGATTTGGCCGTTGGGGATGTCATAGCTGTTGCCGGCGATATACGTGATGGGCTGATCGCCGACGGACGCGCGGACATGGATGCCGTATTCAACCGCGCCCGGGACCGAATCCCAAGACACGGTGAAGAAGGAATGCCTGAGATTGCGCGGGGCTGGCAAATGAGGGGGCGGTGTGCTGGTGGCCGTGTCGGTTGGTACAGGGGTCTCGGTCGGGATTGGCGTATTCGTGGGCGGTACAGGCGTATTGCTCGGCTCTGGCGTGTTGGAAGGCTCAGGCGTGTCTGTGGGGCTGTGAATGGTAACACTCTCTTCGGCGCTCCATAGGCTGTTGCGATAGATTTTGGAATCGGCGATAGGCAGGGCGCGGACTTGCATCGTGAGCTTGACATCGACGGGGAGGACGGAGAAGGCGTAACTGGTGCGCAGGCGCGGAAGGTGAATATGCTGCCAAGGTGCGTTGTCGGCTCGCCAGCGAATATGATAGCGGTTGGTGTGGGTGACGGGATCCCAGGACAGAACGCCATCGCTGAAGCTCACGTTGCGCGGGCGTCTCAATCGCTCGAGCTGGACCGGGACGCGGACAATCTGATCGTCATCGGCGGGCGTGGGCGTGACAGTGGCGCGGGGCTGGGTTACTTGGAATGTCGGCAGGCTGCTCCAAAAGCTGTGGCGATAGGTCTTGGAGTTCAAGGCGGCGAGGGCGCGCACCTGCATGGAGATATTGACATTGAGGGGCAGGGTGGTGAAGCTGTAACCGGCGCGGACTCGTGATATGCGGACGGTTTGCCAGTCGGCGCCGGGCGTACGCCAGCGGACATGGTAGCGGTTGGCGTCGGGGACGGGATCCCAGGTGAAGACATAATCTTTAAATTGCAGGTTGATCGGGCTGGCTAGTCGCTCTCGCTGGGCGTGGACAGGGGGGGGGGGCAAAAACGCTGAACGCCGAAACTAACAAAAGAATCGGCAAGAGTTTCCTATACATAATCGTTGCTCCAAATTGTCAAAGGCAAGTGGATAAAATTCGCTTAGCTCATGAGCAATTGGACTATAGCGCAATATTCAGAAAAATGCAATTCAGCTGAGAGTGGGGGGAGTGGGCAAGGTGGACAAAAGGAGAAACATTTTGGTTCGGAAACTCGTTGCATAGCTCCCCACACTAATGCTTTGCGTCGGCTCATCAGCATACAGATCCAAGTCAGCCACGTCTCGCAGCCTGCGCGAAGGCGCTTACCCACCCTTTTCTAGCGCTGACGACGGGTTCGACTTGGGTGAGGTAGGGCAAGCTGGCTTCGTTGGAGAACATGATGGCGTCGCCACCGCCGGCCTTGAGAAAGTCACGACGGCTAATTCCTTTTTTCGACATTATGAACTCCTTTTTGCTAGATGGTAAACGAGCATTGCATAGTTCGGATTTTGTCGATAAGCGCCTCCTCAAGATGCCTTCAAATCAGCAGCCTACCCTCGCCCAGCACGGGCGCGCCATCAATATAAACAGCGCCTTCCGGGCGCAGGTCCTTCACCAAGTCCCAGTGTATGCTGGATTGATTCAAGCCGCCACATTCCGGGTAAGCTCGGCCCAGAGCCAGATGAACCGTGCCGCCGATTTTCTCGTCGTAGAGTATATCCATGCAATACAGATTGAGGTGCGGATTCATACCAAATGCGAACTCGCCGAGGCGGCTGGCGCCGGCGTCGGTCTTCAGAATGCGCCGCAAATAGTCTTGATTGGTCGCGGCGCTGGCTTGAATGAGATCGCCATCGCGCCATTCCAGACGGATATCGCGGATGAGCTTCCCGCCGAAGACAGCCGGCAGATCGAAGTGGATGCGGCCGTTGAGGCTGTCATTGACGGGCGCGGTGTAGATTTCGCCATCGGGCAGGTTGATTTTGCCGTCGAAGACCAGCCACTGACGCCCGGCGACGGAGAACTCCAAGTCGGTTTCAGCGCCAGCGATGATGCGTACCCGTTCAGCGCCGCCCAAGCGCTGCGCTTGACGATGCCATTTGGGGGAAGCCGATTCATAGTCCATCAGGCAGGCGGCGAAGAACATCTCTTGGAGCGTCGGCAGATCGACAGCGGCGTTTTGGGCGAGGGCGGCGTTGGGCAGGCGAACCAGGCACCAGCGCGTCTTCCGCCAGCGCAGCGTCGAGATCGCGCCTTGGGCGGCTTGATTGGCGGCCAGAGCCGGCGCGGGGATATCGTCAAACAGGTCGAGCGGAAACCCGCCACGCAAGCCGAAATAGACATCAGCCCAATCCATGCCATAAGCTTCGATCTCGGGCAGCCAACCCTGCTGGTCGGCATTGCCATGTTTGAGCAGGGCGTGACGCAGCGCCTCGGAGAGGAATTGCACTTGCGGGTAGGCGCCGGCTTTGATGCAGCTTTCGTAGACCGCTTGCGTCAGGTCGTAGGTTTCGAGGCCGCCCATGGCGATCATGACGCGCTCGCCGGGTTGCACGGCGGTCGAATATCGCACCAGGACATCGGCGACCTGCCGCCAGCGCGGGTCCATGGTCTCTAGCCGCCGCGGAGGGCGCGGGCGATGCGCATGAACTCGCGGACGCGCTCGCTATCCACCTCGTTCCAGATATGGCCGGCGCGCTTGAAGGCGGTGCCGGTGACTGTGCCATCGGCGATGGCGAGGGTATCGGCGAGGTTGCTGCTGTTGACGCCGGTGTTGGCGAAGACGGGTGTCTTGGGCAGGGCGTCTTTGACCCGCTTGAGGGTCTCGCGGGAGGTCTCGGCGCCGGCGGTCAAACCGGAGACGCAGAGGGCGTCGGGCTGGGCGACGAAGACGGTCGATACGGCGATATCGACCACGTTGCGATTCGAGAGATAGACAGCCGATTCGGGCACGATGTTGAAAAGCAGCTTGATATGAGCCGCGCCAATGGCATGCTGATGACGGATGATCTCTCCGCAGTTGGTGTTCCAGAGGCCGTAATCGCTGGCGTAGACGCCGGTGAAGATCTCGCGGACGAAGCTGGCGCCAGTAGCCATAGCGACATCGAGGGAGGCTTTCGGGTCCCAGAGCACGTTGACGCCGTAGGGACGATCGATATCGGGGCGCAGTTCGGCGATGACGCGAGCCATGCAGGCGCTGGTGATGGGCTCGACTTGGGTGAGATAGGGCAGGCTGGCTTCGTTGGAGAACATGATGGCGTCGACGCCGCCGGTTTGCAGGGCGTGGAGGTCGGCGCGGGCGGCTTGTATGATGGCTTCGAGGCCGCCGTCAGGGTCGTAGCCGGGGTCGCCGGGCAGGGCGCGCAGGTGGCACATGGCGATGATGGGTTTGCGGGTGTGGAAGTGGGATTTGAGCCAGGACATGGGGGGAGTATAGCATGGGGGTGGGGGTGTTGGCGACTAACAGGGCACTACAGTCTCGACGAGCCAAGTGGCGCGACCCCATCACCCAGAAACACGAAACCAGATAGATAGCAGCGCAGCCTAATCTCCTTCTAAAGATGTTAAGAATGGGTAAACAATAACATAATCGGGAGTCGGGTCAGGCAAGGGCACAACCGACGGGTTGTGCATACACCGCTACATCAAGCCGCCGTCATTCCAGCTTTTCGATGCTGTACGACCACTTCCCAGTACGATCCCACAAATGATCCCAGAACCAGAGCGATCCCTTGACTGTACAGACAGAATACACCCTGATTTGATCCGGCACATCCACATAATCCTCCGCAGTACAGCGGTCCGGCGACCATTCATGCAGGAAGATGTTTTTCACACCCATTTCACCGGTACCGCTGATGCGATAAATTCCCGGCTCGAATGACAACTCTAGTGGCCGCTGCGCGGGCCCGCGGCCTTGCTCCGACCATCCATCAGCCGCTGGAATAGGGGGAAGCGCATCTGACTCTCTGGTGATCGATAAGCTCCATGATCGTGTTCTCTCCCTGTAGGTGCTACTGAGATCCGTTTCCAAGGTGGCGTATACCTTGCAATTCTGTTCCATCCGCAGCGTCGCTGGAAATGTCACGTCATGGTCTCTGTGCATCATACAAGCCGTTGGCTGGCTGATGATGTTTGTGAGCCGGGCGAATCCACCATGACCAGATGGCCAACCCCTTATCACGTTTAATTTGTACAGGCCGGGCGTGAAATCCAGTGTGACTGAGCTTTTGCTATCTTGATTGCCGCTTTTTGACCACAGTTCCACCGGCTCAGGCACGGCAGTCGGACTCGGCTCTTTAGCTTGAGTCTGATCTTGAGAACCGTCGGGCTGCGATATAGCCCGGGCTGTTGTCTGACTTTCCAGCATAGTTGCGGGGGTAACTCTCGCGGTCTGAGCGATCCAGCCGTCGGCGATCTCTATCCAACAATAGTCGTCCCTTTGCTCAGATCCCTTCACCGCATAAGTGCCAGCGAGCGCGACCCCGAGCTTCTCACTGGCGGCTGATGCTTCCGCACGGATATTCATGCTCCCAGCCAGATAAGCAGAATCCGACGCAAAACAGTCAGGTATTGCGGTGGGTGTTGGCGTGATCGCTGGCTCCAAACAACCCAGACCCTTATCACTCAAGTAAGACCGGAACTGGTCTCCATGCGTCGCGTCTATTGCCCTCAATGCTTCACAGATTGCGGCGTCTTGCGATGCAATCTGGCCAGTAACGGTGGCAAACAAGACGAGACATAAAACTACACGTACGTAAGTTGACATGAAAATACCTCCTACAACCTTATCAGAAACGCATCTGCCATTCGCTCGACTAGCAAGTTGACTTGCCAAGACGGGGCTGCTGTATCTCTCCAAATGAGCCGGATCAGAATGTATAAGACCACTTCGTTGAGGATACGATGGTGTCGACACCACTGGCTTTCAAGGCATGGGCAACGCTAATAGTAGCGTGCAAGCCGCTCGCGGGAGTATAGCATGGAGGCAGCCTGTTAGCGAAAGAGGGTGCAACTACTTAGCTCGTGCTGCGTATATTTCTTTGGATCTGATAATACGATATGGAAATGGAACGTACATGACCTACAAGGAACTTCACCAAGATTTTGTGTTGAATTCGCGCAATCGTTGGCGCGAGCTTGTGCAGGAACTGCCGAACGATGATCCCGCTAGGCTCAAGGCGGGGTTTGGAGAGATCGCTGTCTCTATACTGGGGCTCACGCATCCAATCTCAGACGAATCCCTGGGAAATGCGCTAACAAACAGACCTCAAGGCTGGCACACATTTTCCAGCGACGACTGGTATTACACTACAGAGGATAGAAACGAACTCGAGCGCTGGCGCGGCGATCCTGTAAGATTCAATTTTCTTCGGAAGTTTGCGCAATACGATTACGGGCGTATTCTCTACAGTGGCAACGTCTATCGCAGAATAGGCTTCGACGAAAGATGGCATCGGCATGATCCGGGAACTGTCTTTGACCTGACGTTACCTATATGTGACTTAGGCTGTATGCTGCTATACGCAGCCGATATGGCAGATTGGTGCGGTGACAATCTAGATATCGTCGCGTCATTCAGTTATTCTGGCCTTTCAGGTCGCCGACTTGACATGTCTCGCGGATGGTTTGAACACACCGCCGTGTATAAAAGCGAATCGGACGTATATCCTAGCCAAGTACATTGTTACAGTGTAAGGCAGGTCAGGTTGGACTTACGCAGGATACTTCTGTGCCTATTGACTCCCCTATACAAAGAGTTTGCAGGATTCGTGCTGAAACCTGGACTTGTCGACCACTATGTTTATCAGGAAATCCTCGGAAACTATCCTTTGGGTAGGTAATCAATAGAGCACCTGAGAGCACCTGCCACAACTAACGTGCTCGTGTTATCATGAAGGGATCGTGGACGACCCCAAGGGTCGCCCCTGCATCAACTGAGTTGGCTGTTACTGAATCGGATTCTCCACCCGCTCCCGACCCAGATACTGCCGCTCCTGCTCGACGATCTCGGGATCGAGCTTGGTGAAGAGCGGCGAGGGCTGACGTAGTGTTTGGCCGGGCTGGAGTTCGCTCGCCTTCCACTCCCCTATGGCGGCGCTTCCGTCGTAGACCAGAGCCAGGTGATCGCGCTTCTCTTCGCTGTAGTTTTCGATATTCAAGTCGCCGAAGAGTTGGCCGTCGTAGCCGAGCATCTCGTGGACCTGCTGCGAGCTGAAAGGCGTGAAGGGGGCGAAGAGGATCTTGAGGTTGTCGATGCAGCGCAGGGCGGTGTAGACCGAGCGGGCGGCATCGGCCGGATCGGTTTTGAGCGTCTTCCAAGGTTCGCGTTCGTTGAGCCAGCCGTTGACCTCGCGAGCCAGGGCCAGCGTCTCTTCCAGCGCTTCTTTGGGGCGGACCTGCTCCAGGAGCGCGCCGACTGATTCGAAGCCGGCTTCGGTCGCAGCAATGATCGCTTCGTCCGCGGGACTGAGCTTGTCGCAGGCTGGCACTTTGCCATCAAAGCGCTTGAAGGCGAAGCCCAACATGCGATTGACTAGATTGCCCCAGGCGGCCAGCAGTTCGTTGTTGACGCGGGCGAGGAAACCTTCCCAGGAGAAGTCGCTGTCCTGGCGCTCGGGGAAGGTGCGGGCGACATAGAAGCGGAGGGCATCGGCTTGGTAGCGCTCAAGCAAGTCGGGCAGCCAGACCGCCCAATTGCGCGAGGTGGAGAATTGCTGGCCCTCGATATTCATGAATTCGTTGGCGGGCACGTCATAGGGCAGTTGCAGCGGGATATCGCCGTAGGTCGGGTCGTCCTCGTTGTAGATGCCGTCGATGCCCAGCAGTTCGGCTTGCCAGATGATGGTGTGGAAGGGGATATTGTCCTTGCCGATGAAGTTATAGATTTTGGCTTCCGGGTTGTACCACCATTTTTTCCAGGCATCGGGTTGGCCGATGTTCCGCGCCCATTCGATGCTGGCGGTGAAGTAGCCCATAACGGCGTCAAACCAGACGTAGAGGCGTTTGTCTTCCCAGCCTTCTAGCGGCACGCGCACGCCCCAGTCAATATCGCGGGTGATGGGTCGTCCGCGCAAGCCGTCTTTGACGAAGTTCTGGCTGAAGCGGCTGACGTTGGGGCGCCAGTGATGTTCGTGCGCGGCCAGGTATTCGAGGATCGGCTCGGTGAACTTGGCGAGATCGAGGAAGTAATGTTCGGATTCGCGCTTGATGAGCTTGTCATCTGGATTATTGCGGCTGTGGGGTTCGATGAGCTGGGTGGCGTCCATCAGGTTGCCGCAGTTATCGCATTGATCGCCGCGAGCATGCGGGTACTTGCAGATGTAGCAGCCGCCTTCGACATAGCGATCGGGCAGGAAACGTTTCTCGCTTTCGCTGTAAAGCAGGGTCTGCCTTTCTTTGTAGAGGCAGCCGCGCTCGAGCAGACGAGTGAAAATGTCCTGGGCGACTCGGTGGTGATTCTCGGTGTCGGTATGGGTAAAGAGATCGTAGCTGACGCCGATCTGCTGCTGCGTTCGCAGGAAGCGCTCGTGATAATGCTCGAATACCTCAAGGGGGGAGACGCCGCGTTTGTCCGCCTCGACCGTGATGGGCGTGCCGTGGCTATCCGAGCCGCTGACCATCAGGACGTGGTTGCCGCGCAGGCGATGATAGCGGGCGAAGATATCGGCGGGCAGGTAAGCGCCGGCGAGATGACCGATGTGCAGGTCGCCGTTGGCATAGGGCCAAGCCACCGATACATGAATATATTCTGCTGGCATAAGACTTGCTCCCGCTTACTGATTAAGAAGCCGCTCGATTCGGCGCATGAAGCGACCATACAACAAAAAACCGCCTGTCGCTGACAGACGGTAGTGGTGTTGGGTACTGCGTAACCTAGGCGAACTGCAACAGCCGTCTGTCAATATGGACGGAGGGCATCCGCATAGGCGTGAGCTTCGGCTGCTGCGTATTCATGCGGGGAGTGTAACATGGGACGCGGGCGCTCGTCAAGCGAGGGCTACGGTTGCAGAAGAGCAAGCGCTTCAACATTGACATCTGCCGGGACGAGAAAAATCAAACTGAAATTTAACCACAGAGAACACAGAGAAACCCGTGTCCCTCCGCGCGAGCAAGTTTATGATAAAGGTATCGGGGTCGGCTGGCGCGCGGGGAAACGCTGAACTATAATGCGCGCCGCCCGATGGCGCACGGGCGGCCAGGACCGGTAATGAGCGAATCTTGAAACGGAAGTCGACTTGAAACCAGATCAAGCGCAAGTGGTTGATTACGGTCAGCGCAAGAGGCGGCGGCGGACGAGTTGCCTGCTGTGGTTTATGGCCGCTGGCTTCGGTCTGTTCCTGGCGCTTGCCATCGTCTTGGCGGCCGCCTACGCCGGTTGGGGGTCTGGCGTGGAGGCAGCGCGGACGAATGCCACCGGAACCGCTGAGGCGGAATTGCAGGAGCAGTGCGATCTGCTGGCGCAGAACCTGGCGGATAAGCAATTCGACCTGGCTCGTTCGCGCATAGAATGGCTAAAGCGCTTGCAGCCAGCGCCGGACTGCTTGCTCAGTTTCGCGCCGACGGCGACCGCAGCCTCCATGCTGGCGCAGCCCAGCCCAACTTCCTCTCCAACTCAAACGGCTCTGCCCACGCAGACTTTCGCGCCGACGGCGACCCTAGCCGCGCTGGCGGTGGAGCCGGCTGCCACTGAAATCAGCAGCGACGAGGAATGGGATTTCGATCTTGACGCGCTGCTGGCGGATGCTACTCGTGATTATCAAGAGCAGAATTTCACGGCTGCGATAGAGACGCTTGAGGCGATCGTGAGCATCGACGAGAGCTATCAGCGAGAGCGGGTGCGCAATATGCTGCTCGAAGCCTTAACGGCGCAAGCGCTTGCCTTGTACCGCAGCTTCAAGTTGTCGGAAGCGATCGTCCTGACGGAGCGGGCGGAAGCATACGGGGATATTGGCGAACTGAACTATGAACGTTATGTCGCCGAAATTTTTCTGATCGGACGCCGCTACAAAAACACAAATCCCGCGGAAGCGGTTCGCCGCTTCAGCGAGATCGTCTATCAGCACAATCGGAACTACATGAACGGGCAGGTGGTCGGCGAATTGCAGGATGCGCTGCGCTATTACGCCGATGCGCTGCTTCTGGAGGGCGAGGCCTGCCTGGCGCGGGAGCAATACGCAGCGGCTTTGGCGCTGCAACCGAATTACAGCCCGGTGAGCCGCGGGGTCTTGACGGCGAAGCAGGGGGAAGCGGCGGAAGCTTGTAGCGCGCTGCCGCCTGAAGACGGCGGGCAAACCGCTGGCGCGCCGGCGGGCACACCCTTGCCGATAGGAGTTCGTGACAACGGGAACGGCGGGTAATCAAGTTTAGGTTAGTTCCTGTTAATTTTAGAAACATTATTCTTATCTCCATGTTCGATTTACTTAATATATGTGCCTAGAATTTAAGGTGCAGCAGCGCGATGGCCTTCAGTATGAAGAATTACTGAAACCAGATTTGCTTTCATTGCAATAATCAAGTCGCGCCCTGTAAACTCGAGATGCCTGCTGCGGCTCCCCCTTTCGCGGCGGGCATCTCTTTTGCATTCCGGGGGAGGGTCTTCAAGATCTCCGCGAATGGGCGGGAGGACTTAAAAGAGTGGATTAGCTGTCGATGCGCTCAATGATGCTGGCTGTCGCCATGCCGCCGCCGCAGCACATGGTCTGCAGGCCGTAGCGCCCGCCGGTTGTTTCCAACGCGTTGATCAGCGCTGTCATCAGGCGCGCGCCGGAGCCGCCCAGCGGATGACCCAGGGCAATAGCGCCGCCGTGGATATTCACTTTGTTCAGATCGCCGCCGGTGTCTTTTTCCCATATCCGCGGGACGGAAGCGAAGGCTTCGTTGATTTCGAAGACATCGATATCTTGCAGCGCCAGGCCGGCGCGGCGCAGGACCTTCTCGGTGGCGGCGATGGGACCGGTAAGCATGAGGTGCGGGTCGCTGCCGACGGTGGCGACATCGACGATGCGGGCCCGGGGCGACAAGCCAAGCTGCCGCGCTCGGCGCGTACTGGTGACCAGGAGGGCGGCCGCGCCATCGCTGATTTGGCTGCTGTTGCCAGCGGTGGTCAGGCCTTCGGGCGTGAAGACCGGCGCCAGCGCCGCCATTCTTTCCAGTGTGCTGTTCGGCCGAATGCCTTGATCGCGCTCAACCGTGAAGCGATTGCCGTCTTCGTCAAAGCCTTCGACGGGCGCGATTTCCCGGCGCAGGATGCCGGCTTGAGTGGCTTGCCAGGCGCGGCGATGGCTTTCCAGGCTCAGCGTGTCCATGGCTTCCCGCGTGATGCCCCATTTGGCGGCGATCTCGTCGGAGGCGATGCCTTGCGGGATCATGTTGTAGGCTTCCATGATGCTGTCGGTGAATGGCAGCGCGCCGCTATCGCCCAGGCTGGAGCCCATCGGAACGCGAGTCATGCTTTCCACGCCGCCGGCGATGATCAGGTCGGCTTGAGCCGAGGCGATCATAGCGGCCGCCAGATGAATCGCTTGCTGGCTGCTGCCGCATTGAAAATCGATTGTGGTCGCCGGCGCTTCAATTGGCAACTCGGCATCGAGGACGATATTGCGGGCGATGTTCATTGTCTGTTCAGCAACCTGACTGACGCAGCCGAAAAGCAGGTGGTCGACGCTGCGCTTATCCAGCGAGTTGCGCTCCAGCAAGGACTTTGTCACATGGGCGCCCAGCGAGACCGGATGCAGTTCGCGCAGCCAGCCGTCCCTTTTGCCGAGCGGCGTTCTGATGGCGTCAATGATGACGATCTCGTTCATGGCGTTCGCTTTGAAAATAGATAACATATCGAAACAATTCTCTCCTGTTTAGGAGGAATCCACTGTCAGCGATTGCGTGTCAATCAGATAGATAAATACGCCATCTTTATTGATAATTTCTCTCGCTCGCCGAAGGAAGGTCGCGTGTTCATATTGAAACGGCTTAAAGTTATAGGGGTGGGAGATTTTCAGAATGACCTGTCCAGCAGGGCGTTCTGTCATTTCAGTTACCGGGTGATAAAAACCGGCGTTCACCAGGAGGTAGCGCGCGCCTTCAAGCTTGGGATTGGCAAAATTATATGTCTTTGCGGGCGGCGAGAATGTGCTTTCAAATGAAACCGAATCGTATGCGTTCAATACGTCCCTGGCGACTTCGCGATAAAATGGCTGGTTAATCGCGGCGAGGAAATTATTCACGCAAATCACGGACAGAGCAAGCAACAGCAGGATTGCAAGCTTGGCTCCAAGCCGCTTCAGCAAGGGAGTAAAAGCATAGGTGCTGATCAACACGATAAATGGAATCATAGGCCGGACGAAACGCCCGGCGAGGGCGAGAATATGCAAGCCGGAAGAGAATAGAGACATCAACAGATAGAGAAAAAGAAGACAGGCCAGCCAGCGAAACGCGCGATGTCGATAGTCAGATCGTCGGCGGATGAGTTGAATGATCGCCAGGAACAGGCCTCCGAGCCAAACAACTGAAGTCGCGCCTTCCGCGTCGCGAAAGTACAGAAAAGGCAATACGGGACCTTCGTCATAATCCCCAACCGTTGCGAATCCCAGAGTTTGCATACGGTCAAACACGTCAATCTCCAGAATCAGGTAGCTATAAAGCAGGATGGGCAGCAGGAAGACGGACGCGCCGACGAAAATCGCCACAGTCCGCAGAACAAGGTCCAGTGGTTTGCGCGCCAGGAGGACGCAGAAAAGAAAGGCGATGGCGAACATAAGGAAGTAATGCGTAAAGTAGACCCAAAAGGAGCAGAATAGCAGCATCCCGACCACCATGGCGCCTTTGAAACCAGAGTCGCGCAGGCGCAGAACCGCATATAGCGCAACAAGCCCAAGCAGGAGGGATGCGTCGTATGGCAGGAAATGCCGAGAATATATGAACCAGGAATTTGATGTTGCGAGCAGAAACGCGGCCAAAAGCGCTTCGTCCCGGTTGGCGCCGGCATTTAGCGCTATCAGATAGATCATGCCGATGGATAGCACTGAGGGAAGGGCGAAAAAGATGGCTGAGAAGCGAAAATCAGCGGTTTGATTTTGCCAGTATTCGTCCCAAGTCAAGCCAGTATCATCATGAATCGCAAAAGCGAGCCGGTGCAAATAGGCGGGAATAAGCCTCGCCGTGGTGGCGCCGGCATGCAAACGGTACTGCAGCAGGCTACCTATGGCGCTTTTGTAATCACCGGCGAAAATGTTGTCAGCGACAACTACGGACGGCATATACCTGAGTTCGTCCGGGAAATAGAATTGGCCGCCATTGGCGACAAGCGCGAGTCGAAATATGTAAGCGACAAGCATTAGCAGCAGAAGCGCATTCAAATGCCGGCGTCGATGGAGCGTCTTGGTCAATATCTCGGCGGGGAACCTGAGTACGCTTTGAATAGAGCGCTTATCCAGCGAGTTGCGCTCCAGCAAGGACCTTGTCACATGGGCGCCCAGCGAGACCGGATGCGGTTCGCGCAGCCAGCGATTCCGTTTGCCGATCGGCGTTTTGATGGCGTCAACGATGACGATCTCGTTCACGGAATATGGATCCTCCCTATGTTTTCACGGGCTTTATAAAGCTGTCCAGAAGGGACGGGCAGCGCAGAACGCGTAACCAGGATCGATGGTCGGGGCATTGAGTTCCGACTTTGTTTTTAGTCACAAGCGCAACTTGAGTTCCTAAATCGGTGGACGACGATCGGCGAAAGCGGCTGCCTCAATATCGTAACCAAGATCTCGCAGCGCCTGCATCGCCGCGTCGCGGGTTTTGTCGCGGCTGGCGCCGGCAAAGTCAAGCAAGGCGTCCACAGCGCGCGGATCGCCAATTTTGCCGAGGGCTTGAGCGGCGTGATACGGGGTGAGGAAACCGGGCGCTTCGAGAGCGCGAATCAAATGGGGGACGGCGCGGTCGTCTTTCAGCTTGCCGAGCATGAGCGCAGCCCGGCCGCGCACAATGAGGTCTTCCTGGCCATTGTCCACGATGCTAATAAGGGTGCGGACAGCCTGATCGCCGCCGACCATGCCCAAC
The DNA here is from genome assembly GCA_022824365.1 of Anaerolineae bacterium. Lineage (GTDB taxonomy): Bacteria > Chloroflexota > Anaerolineae > Aggregatilineales > Phototrophicaceae > UBA6055. Next base: position 92,532 of record JAJEAA010000014.1, on the reverse strand, counting down.
TTCATAACGGCGGTGCGCCGGCGATCCTTGTTGACATCGCGCAACTCGGAGAGGATGGACTTTACTTTGTTATCGGCGCCTTGGTCGGTCATCGGCGTCAGCCTTTCGCCCGGGGATGGTTATGCCAGTATGCCTGTTGTCCATAATTGCATTCAGTATAAGGCAGATAATAGACGTTTCAAAGCAGGCGTCTACCTTGTGTATATGTTACCGTGAATTGCCCCAAAGTCCCAGCGCAACGACAGCCGAGCTTGTCACATTTCTACGATCGCGCCGCGCTCAAAACGGAGCGGATAACAGTGAACGAGCTACGCAAATAGCCAAGACGCGCGGCGGCTTTCGTCAGGCGGGCTCGATCCGCAGTTGTCCGTCGTGGATGCGGCAGACACGATCGGCGTATCTGACGATATCCATACTGTGAGTCGCCATAAGCAGCGTTTTGCCAGCATGACGGGTCAGGCGAAGCAAGATATCCAGCACTTGGGCGCCGGTTTCATCGTCGAGGTTGCCGGTGGGTTCATCGGCGAAGACAAGTTTGGGTTCGGGCAGGAGGGCGCGGGCGATGGCGACGCGTTGCTGCTCGCCGCCACTGAGCTTGTCTGGGAAGGCGTCGGCGCGGTCCGCCAAGCCGACCTGCTCCAGCAGGATGCGCGCGCGCGGCTCGCTTGCTTTATGTCGCGAGCCGGCCAATTCTTTGGGCAGCGTGATATTCTCCAGCACCGTCAGGGTTGGGATCAAATTGAAGAATTGAAAGACGATGCCGATATGGTCGCGACGGTAAAGCGTCTGCCGCCGGTCATCGAGAGCAGTGATGTCCGTGCCGTTAATGACGATCGCGCCTCGGTCGGGCTTGTCTATGCCGCTGAGCAAGTTGAGCAAGGTGCTTTTGCCGCTGCCGCTCGCGCCGATCATGGCGAAGAATTCCCCTTCCGCGATATCGAAGCTGACGCCGTCGAATACAGTCAAAGCGGAATCGCCCTCGTAGTAGGTCTTGAACAGGTCGCGCACTTGGACGATGGCGGGAGCGTTCATATCAGGCGTCAGTTATGTTCGACCGGGCGGCTTGCAGCGTCTATGCGCAGAGCCTACTGGAAATGCGCGCCTGATGGTAGTGTCGCTTTTGTTGGCGCTGGGACCGATGTGGCAAGGTCAACATGAGACATTTGATTTGGGACAAGCGCATTCAGAGATTTTGGCATATTATAGATATACATGAGATTCGAAATGTATGGTTCAAGCTGGCCAGCTTCAGGAGGCTGAATAATGAAACGAAGTCCGACACTCCTATATCTCATTTTTGCATTGTTGCTACTGTCGCCATTGGCGATTGGCCAGGACGATGCTCAAGTCATTGAGCCTACGGATCCGGATATGGTCAACGCGGAGGCGAATATCAGTTTTCCGCCGCCGGTTTATGTCGTGCGCGGCAGCGTCGATATTCGCGGCACAGTGACTGTAGAGGGCATGCGCAATTTCTTCGTAGAGTTTCAGCCGCTCTCATTGGACATGATGACGGATGAAGAAAGCGAAGAAGCGAGTCAATGGTTCCCCGCGACTCTGCCGCGGATTGCGCCAATCGAGGACGATGTTCTGGGCAGTTGGAATACAGTGACGCTCCGCGACGGCTTATACGAATTGCGTCTGACTATCAACACCGATGCCGAGACGCCGACCTATTTCCGCGTCAGCCCGATACGCGTAGAGAACAATCCGCCGGAATTCGCAGCCATGCAGCCGGCAGCGGAAGAGGCGGCAGCGGAGGACATGGCAGTCGAGGAGCCGGAAGTCGAGCCGACCGATGTGCCGGAGCCGACCGCCACCCCGGATTCGTCGCCGCGGGTCACCGCTCTGGTGAACAGCAATGTGCGCGCTGGGGACTCGACTTTTTATGTTATCGTCGGCGGCTTGCGCGAAGGGGAAACCGCGAAGATCAAAGGCATCAGCAGCTTTGGAACCGGCTGGTACTATGTTGAGTTGGCTAATGGCCGGAGCGGCTTCATCCATCCCAACATCGTGCGGCCGGAGGGCGATTTGAGCGCCTTGGCGCGGATCAATCCGCCGCCGTTGCCGCCAACGCCGATCCCGCAGCCGACAGCCGTACCGCCGCCGGTACAACCGTCTACAGGAGCCAATTTGCGCATTACGCACGTGCAGATCAGTCCGCACCCGGCGATATGCAACCAAGCCTATGAGATCCAGGCGACCGTGACGAATGACGGCAATGCCCCCTCGACAAGCGGCTTCGCAATTGAGGTACGGGATTCGCGTCCGGACGGCAGTGGCTTGGTCACGGTCACGATCGGCGGATCGCCATTGGCTGCGGGAGAAACTCGCACCTACGCCGGCCATTTGACGACGGGCGTGTACGTCGACGAATTGCATAACATCAATGTCGTGGTTGACGCGCGGAACGAGGTGGGAGAGACCAACGAGGGCGACAATCTCTACGCGACCGCGCCTTATTTCCTCCAAAAAGGCAGCTGCTGATAGAGCAGGTCTTTCAAGCGGAGCGGGTCATGCTCGCTCCGCTTGTATTCTCTTCAAGACCGTATAGCGGTTGAGATTGCCCTCGGCGCCATCGGCGCGGTAGTCGTCGATGGGGCACAGGCCGGTCGCCTCGATGAGTTGGGCGTGCTCGACATCATCAATGTAATGACAGTAGCGCCGGGCGCGCTCGCCACGCCGCCAATCCAGCAAATAGTCGTGTTTTTCCACCGCAATATTAGCATCCCAGGGCAGGATGCGTTCCCGAAAGCGTTCACGCTCGTAGAAGCGCCAGGCGGCAAAAACTAGCAGGCCGCCGGGCAGGACCAGTTCAGCCGCGGAACGCAGCAGGTTCAGCCGCGCCTGAGCGCCCGGCACATGATGCAGCAATCCGAAGAGCGCGACAAGCTGCGCCGGCGGTCCCGCCAGGTCGTCGATTATCAGATCCCGCTCGACCAGCGCCAGTTCCAGTTGTGACAGGTCGGCGAGTTGGCGGCGGGCGGTGGCGAGCAGTTCGGCGCAGTTGTCAATGCCGCGGTAAGTGAAAGGTTGAACCTGCCGCCCGGCGAGGAAACGCGCGAAACGTCCGTTGCCGCAGCCAATATCCAGCACTGACTCGACTGGCAAGTCGACGGCGGCCAACATCCGTTCCCAGCCGCGCCAGGCTCGCTGCCGCGTCGCGTCAAATTCGGCGGCGCTGAGCCGATAGAAATCGCGGTTTATGGCGTTCAGATATCGCCGGGTCGCCTCATCCATTGCTGCTTTCCGCCAAGCATAAGAAGCGTATATGACCGCCCGGATTCCGCGTAAGAACCGACGTCAGCGCGGCGTCATACCCTTGGCAGCGATCATGAGACGCGCCCTTTGACATTGCCGCCCAAGGACGCGCTGTCGAGCAATTTTACCGCGCGGCGGCTGATATGTTATAGTGTGAGTAGACGTCAACAGATTTGCCAGGATGCGAGCGCCCAAAAGGAATATGTTGACCGATGAATAATATGGCCGTGATTAAAAAGGGCGAAAGCCAAGATTAGCGCCCGGCAGGGCGGTCCGCTGGAAGGTCCGCTCAACCGTTACTGCACCCGGTAAAGACGGCTATAAGGCGAGGGCGAAGAGAAATGACAATGTCAAACGACATAAACTTCCGCAACCACTACGAACAAGGCAAGAGCAAGTTTCAATCTCTACAGACCAAGGTCTTCTGGCAGGAGGTCTTGAACCACCTCACTGGCCGGCACGACGAATTGCTGAACTTTGACGAAATCCGCAGCCGGCTGCACCTGCACGAGGAGCTTTATCGCGGCGTCGAAGATGTGCCGCTGGATCATATTGTGGGGAGCGTGGGACGTTACAAGGACTTCACCGCGACCTTCTTGCCGAAGAAAGGGAATATGAGAGAGCGCTGGAGCCGGATCTACGCTTTGGCGAACAGCATGGAGGGGCCGCCGCCCATTGAATTGTACAAGGTCGGCGATGCTTATTTTGTGCGCGATGGCAATCATCGCGTCTCGGTGGCGCGGGAGTTGGGCGCCAAGACGATCCTGGCGCATGTGGTTGAATTGCCGACGACGGTGCCGCTGCGCCCGAAAATGAGCGAGCAGGAGATGGAATCGGCCGAGGCTTATGCCAACTTCCTCGATGAGACCGGCTTGTCCCGCGCGGTGCCCAATCATGAATCGATCGAGCTAACGGTGCCGACGCGCTATCACGAATTGATGGGGCATATCTTCCTGCACCAGCGCGTGATGGAAAAGCTCGAGGATCATGCGCTGACGACGGAGGAAGCCACGGCCGATTGGTATCACACGATCTACAAGCCGGCTATCGCCCTCATCCGCAAGTACAAGGTCTTGGAGTTGGTCAAGGGCCGGAAGACGCCGCGGACCGAGGGCGATTTATTCTTGTGGTTGATGCTGAACTTGCTGGACTTGCGGCATCAGTACGGGGACGAAGCTCCGGTCAAGTCCTTCAGCGGCGCGATCAAGTCTTACCTTGAAGATGAGCATGTCCATGTTCCGGAAGCGCTGGAAGAAGAGAGCGACCAGTCGGTGATGCTAACGCGCACGCAGGCGATGAAGGTGGTGCGCAAACAGCGCGAGCAACTGCTGGAAGAGGAAGATACATCGGAGACGGACGCGCTGATCAGTTAGGCCCGTTACGGCGCTAGCAATCAGGAATATCCAGGGCGGTGATGCGCATGAAGGCGATTTCCTGGGCGGACATGTCGTCCAGGTAGTCGTTCTTGTCGTCATGATAAGATTCCAGGATGCGATAGGCTTCCTTGATATAGCTGTGGACGGTGCTTTCGCCGATGCCCATTTCATTGGCGACGAGGCGATGGGAGAGGCCCTCAATCGCGAAGAGTTCGATTGCCTGGCGGATTTTGGGCGTGAGCCCCGCATAGTCTCGCGGTTTCGCCAGATGCTTGGCTCTTCTCAGCCGATGATGCGAGAGCTTGCGCGCTTCAGGCGCGACGCCGGCGCTTATGAGAAGTCCATCATCCTCCAGGCAGTAGGCGTGGCAGGTTGCCCAGGCGATGTGAATGCGAGTGTCGGGCTTAAGCAGATAGGCTTTTGCGCCGGCTTCGGTCGCGGCGTAGAGGTCGTCAAGATCGGGGAAAGGCGCCAGGCAGATCACCATGACAGCATTGAAGCGCCCGCGCAGTCGCTCGATGGCCGCAGCCAGACGAGTTGCGCCGTCCAATTGGCTGGCGTCGATGATGACGACATCGGGACCGCGCTTTAGCTGCCCGCCTTCGAGCGCCGCCCAGAAGTCAGCCAGGCGGGCTGTTTTGCAGATGACGCGCGTGCGCCTGTCCCAGGACAGGTAGGCGTTGATGGCGTTGCGCGTGTAGAAGTCGCTGTCAACGACCACGACATTGAGGTTGATGCTGCCGATGCCAGCCATAGGGATCTCCCGTCTTTACGGAGCGCTGAACAATGAAAGTTACGTTGGCCTAGAGTTTGCCAAGCTTAATTATCGCTGTCCGGGAATTGCGCGGCTTTGATGTAAGCCACCACTTCCGCCGCCAGGTCATAATCGCCGCCGGGGATGATATAAGCGCCCTGTATCAGGCCCGCCATTTGATCGACCAATTCCTGCGCGATGAGCAGGCCGGTTTCGGGCGGGTCGGCGGCGTCAGCGATCCGGCGCATGATGTCGTCGGGGATGGAAATGCCCGGCACTTCATTATCCAGAAAGCGGGCTTGCCGATGGCTGTGCAGAGGCATCACAGCCATGAGGATCGGCAGATCAAAAGCCTGCCCGGTCGTTTCCTGGTAGCGCTGATGAAAGCGCAGGATACGCTCGGGCTCGAAGATCGCCTGCCCCAGCGCAAAATCCGCGCCGGCCTGAATCTTGTTGCGCAAGGTGCGGATTTCACGGTCGAGGTCTTCGGCGCCCATGTTGAGGGCGCAGCCGACGGTGAAGCTGCTGGGCATGCCAATGCTATGGCCCGCCATATCGACGCCTTTGTTCATGCCTTGCTTGATCACGCCGATCAAGCGGGAGGGCGCGACATCGTTGACATCGCTGGCATCGGGAAAGTCGCCAATGCGCGTCGGGTCGCCCATGACGACGAAGAGATTGCGCAAGCCCAGGGCGTGTGACGCGAGCAGGTCGCCTTGCACGCGCAGCATATTGCGGCCCCGTGTGGGGAAGTGCAGGACGGTCTCGATGCCGAGTTGCGATTGCAGCAAGTGGGCGACGGCCCAGGCGCTCATTTTCATGCGGGCGGCGGGCGTATCGGCAACGTTGATCAGGTCGGCGCCGGCGGCGCGCAAACGCCTGGCTTCTTGCAGGAGCGTGTCGGTGCGGTAACTGCGCAGGGGCGCCATCTCCACTGTCACGGTGAATTGCTCGCGGATGAGCCGTTCGGAAAGTTCGGTTGGGGCATGGGGTTCGTGGGATTCTTGCTCGATGTCAATCTCGCCGATGTGCAGATCGACGAAGTCAGTCGACGGCTGGTCCAGGGCGGCGCGCATGGCGGCAATATGCTCGGGCGCGGTGCCGCAGCAGCCGCCGATCACAGTAGCGCCGATATTGACGAAGGTGGTGGCGCAATCGGCGAAGTACTCGGCGGTGGCGGGAAAGAGGATGCGCCCGCCGACGACCTCGGGGAAGCCAGCATTTGGCATAGCGGAGAAAAGGGCATCGGGAACGGCGAAGCACATCTGACGCAGTATCTCGGCAATGCCGGCGGGCCCGCTGCCGCAGTTGACGCCGATGACATCAGCGCCGGCTTTATGGAGATCGTTGGCCACCCGCGCTGGCGGATAACCGCCGTAGCTGAGATTTTCGTGATAGAAGGTCGCTTGGGCGATGACGGGCAAGTCGGGCTGCAAGTCACGCAAGACCTTGACGGCGAGAAGCAATTCTCGGTGTTCGCTGAAGGTCTCGAAAACGATCAGATCGACGCCGCTGCTGACCAGGGCGAAGAGCTGTTCGGCGAAGGCGCCTTCGGCTTCCGCCTGGGTCAAGCGGCCGTAGGGATAGATGCCGACGCCCAAAGGACCGACTGAACCGGCGATGTAGACATGGTCCTGCTCGCTCTCGGCGATAGCGAGCCGAGCCAGCTCCACCCCGCGCCGATTGTATTGTTCGACATGCGGTTCGCGCCCGACGCTCGCCAGTTTGAAGCTGTTCGCGCCGAAGGTGTTGGTCTCGATGATCTCGGCGCCGGCGGCGATGTAGGCTTTGTGTATCGAAAGCACGACGTTCGGATCGTCCACGTTCATCGCGTCAAAGCAGGCATCGGCGCGGGCATGGGATTCATGATGCAGCATCGTGCCCATAGCGCCGTCAGCCAGGATGGGCGCCCCCGTCCGCAATCGATCCCGGAATGGCAGTTTACTCATTTTCGTCTCGTTGCCGGCTAAACATTTGTTCCGTCGCTCCTCTGGCGGAAACTTGTCAGCGCCTTCGCTACCCAAATGTCAAGAATCGCGTATGGTAGATGAAGCGGCGTTTTGAGCATGTCTTTGAAGACGCCGTCTCTCTGCCGAATGCGGCAAGTTTAGCAGAAAAGCCTGCGGGATTCTAATAGGGCGGGACACAGGCGAATTGGCCAGGTTGGCGGAAGACATAAGGAAGCTGAGGCGGGGCGAAGGGTTCGCAATGGCGCGGCGCTTGCTGGGCAAGAGCGCTCAAGTATTGCGGCGCGCCTTCGTCAATGTATTGCGCTTCCTGGGTTTTAGCCGGAGGCAGATTGGCGGCGGATGGAAGCTCATCAAACGCGGCGATGTCTATTATGTGCCGCTTTGGCTGCCGATCGCGCTGGCGCTTCTGGTCGCCTCAAGCGCGATATGGGATGACCTCGCCGGGCTCGCGCAGCGCGGGACGGCAGCGGCGATAAATTTCATCGGCGGCGCAAAGGACGGCGAGCTGGCGGAATTCTTCGCGCCCGCGGTTCAACACTGGTCGGGCGACATCGGCAAGTGGGCGGAGCGCTATGAGGTTGATGCGAGCCTGCTGGCGACGGTGATGCAGATCGAATCTTGCGGGCATCCGACGGTCATCAGCAATGCCGGCGCGCGCGGTTTGTTTCAAGTGATGCCCTATCATTTTGCCGATGGCGAGGACATGCTTGACCCGGAGACCAACGCGATGCGGGGCAGCGCCTTTCTCAAGCAATGCCGCGACGCTTCCGACGGCGTCATAGGATTGACGCTGGCTTGTTACAATGGCGGACCGTCGGTGATTAATCAGCCGCGGGAGCGCTGGCCCGCCGAGACGCGGAGTTATTATCGCTGGGGAGTCGGCATTTACAGCGATGCGGTCGCTGGCGAGACGCAAAGCGAGACGCTTGACAAATGGCTGGCGGCCGGTGGCGATCGGCTCTGCGCGAGCGCCCTGAATGAATTAAGTCCCTGAACGACGCCGGGACCGACGCGACGCCCGGATCATCAGAAGCTGCGCATCACAGACAGCACTTTGCCTTTGATCTCGCAATTGGCGGGATGCACATAGATCGGCTCGTAGTCGCAGTTGGCGGGCTGCAAGCGGACCTTGCCGGCTTCGAGAAAGAAGCGTTTCAGCGTTGTCTCGTTGTCTTCCGGCAGCCAAGCCGCCACCATCTCGCCATTTTCCGCGATATTCTGGCGGCGGAGAATGACGATGTCGCCGTCCTTGATCATCGCGTCAATCATGGAATCGCCGCGGACGGTCAGGGCGAAAGTCTCGCTGGCGTCATAACCGCCGAGCAAGCGCGGCGGCACGGTGATATAGTCGTCTTCCTCGATGTGATGGCCGATATCCTCGGGCAGCGAGATAGGCTCGCCGGCGGCGATCCGCCCCACCAGCGCCACCTGATGCTGGCCCATTTCGCCGAGCACGCGCTTAGCGCCGGAAAAGCCGGGGATGGCGCGGATAATGCGCAAGCCGCGCGATACCTTGCCCGAGCGTTCGATATAGCCGGCTTCGGCCAGTTTGTTGAGGTTGTAGTTCACGACCGATGTGGAGCCGATGCCGCACTCTTCGCCGATTTCGCGAATGCTCGGCGGGAAGCCCCGCTTCTGCGTATAACTTTGCATGAAGCGCAGCATGTTCTGCTGCCGTGTTGACAGTAACCGAAAATCCGTCATCAGATTATCCTCATATTTCAGACTCGCTATTCTGGCTGGCCAAACGTTGATGGCTCTATCCCGTATTATACACGAACATTTGTTTATACGTCAAATGTTCTAAGATGAATTTTTGGGGCAATTTTCGGAGACGTCGCGCTAGTTTTGCCACAGAGTTCAAAGAGTTAAATTGAGGGCACAGTGAAAAGCTGTTTGGATCGCGAGTTGGCAACTACAGAGTCCACCTGCGGAAACAAACCGCAGTCATCTACCTTAAAGCGCCGTTAAAACTCCTAAAACACGCTGAAAACCCCAGAGAATTTTCCGATATATCGATACAGTATGGATATAGTATCGGGGGGGGGTAGCGCCTGTACTTGAGCGACGTGGCCTGCTTGGAGAATAGACGCTCTATTGGCGAAATGGGATTCATGACAATCAGTATAGCACAAACAAGCGCGGCATAGGCGACCAAATGTTCGCGAATTGAAGCGAGGCTGGAAAGCGAACTTGACATTTGGTGGTTTTATTTCTGTGTCCTCAAGACGACTCAGTCAAACCAAGTTAGTCATGCGACAAATGAAATGTAGTGGATGTTGTAAGCGGGCGACTCACAGAGTCGCCCCTACAATGATTTCGGTTTTTGCCATTCTCTTTACCTTGCAATATTTTTCTCATTACTTTGTTGGTTCTACTTCTTTGTCCTCGGCGGCTGATTTTTGTTTCTGGCGCTGTTTAAACGGACAGCCCTTTCCGGGCAATTGCTCCGGGAAGTGTGGCGACAATAGTTTAGCTAAGCAAGAAGTCAAGCGGGTCATCATGCTTGAGGGCAATGGCGCCGCGTTGTATCAGCGCCTGATTGCCGCTGGCGGGCAGATCAAAGGTATAGACCGGGCGGCCTTGCTCGCCCGCGAAGCGCGCCGTGTACATGGCGCCGCCGTCAATTTGAGATTCGACCAGGATCACTGCCTGGCTTAATCCGCTGATGATGCGATTGCGCGCGACCAGCCGCTGGGCATTGGCGCTCCACAGCGGATGCAGCTCGCCAAGCAGCGCGCCGCGCTCCAGGATACGCGCCGCCAGGGTTTTGTTCGCTTCGGGATAGATATTCAGGATGCCGCTGCCGAGCACGGCGATCGTCCGGCCTGGACCGGCAAGGGCGCCAGTATGAGCGGCGGCATCAATGCCGAGCGCCAAGCCGCTGACGACGGTGTATTCATGGCGAGCCAGTTTTGCCGCCAGCTGCAGGGTCATGAAGCGGGCTTCCTTGGTCGGATGGCGCGTGCCGACGATGGCGATGGTCTTCGTCCATGACTCGTCGAAGAGCTGACCGCGGGCGAAAAGGATCGGCGGCGCGCCCTCAAGCTCGCGCAGCAGCGGCGGATAGTCCCGATCTTGGGTCGAGAGTATGGCGACGCCGCGCGCTCTCCAGTCGGCGATTTCTTGGGCGATGCGCTGAAGGTCGATGGCTTTGATGTCACGAGCGATCGCTGGGCCCACGCCGCGGACTTGCAAGAGTTCGGCGCGCGGGGCGGCGAAGACGGCGACCGGATCTTGATCGAAATGGCTTAACAAGTTGTCGAGCGTTACAGCGCCGATATGAGGAGACAGGCTCAGCGCGATTTTCAGGGCTTCCGGATTGGCTTCAATCCTCTTCATAGTATTCGACGATGGAGAGCTGCATGGCGTGCATGAAGGTATTAACCTGCCGCAAGAGGGTTGACCATTCCGACGAGTTGTTGGGCTGCCGCAATTCGGACCAGTTCAGTATCGAATTCAAGACGAAGTCGCTGAAGAAATAGAAACCGCGTATGGCTTGGGGCAGGGACAAGCCGTCGGCGATCAAGCGCCTGGCGTAATCCTTGCCGAGATTGATGGCGCTGGCCAAGCCTTCGTCGGGCGCGCCGGCGGCGACGAACAGGCGCAAGGCTTCCAGGACGCGCCGGCCCTGCTCGCGCAGGTACCCTTTGCTATCGTCGCTCATGGCGGCGTACCAGGACGCCGATTCCAGTTGCTCGCTGCCCACTTGCATGCGAGTTTGCCCGAGGACATTCTGCATGATGATCTGCAACTCCAGCGGTTCGAGATCGGCTTTGGCGCGCGTGTAACTGCTCAAGTCATTGATGTTGAAGCGACGATGGTTGCCGGCGGTGCGGCGAAAAGGCAGCTTGCCGCTATCAGCCCAGTTGCGAACAGTGGCAGGATGCACACCGAGGATTTCGGCGGCATGGCGCAGGCTGACCCACTCGCTTCCCTCGTTTCTTTTGGCCATTGATCAGTACATATCAACTAGTATTGACGCAGTATTATACTTCAATGACAGTCGCCTATCAACGCGGAGAGGCGACGCCAGATAAGCCTGTCCGCTTCAACGGCGATAGAAATGCAAAGATCTTAGCCACCGAGGGGCGTGTAGACACAGCCCTTCGACACAGAGAAAAGCCATTCATGATTCTAGTTGGCTGCGGCGGCTGTCGATTATGGAAGGCGGAAGAGGCTTAAATTCCAGAACCTCTGCGTACTCGAAAACTTGGTGACCTCGGTGGCAAAAATAATCTGGCTAGATTGTTCTGCCGCTCAATCGGCGCGCCAGGACGGCGGACGATGCTTGAGACGCCAGCGCCAGCCGATTGGATAGCCGACGATCTTAGCCTGATCGCCAAGGAAGCGGAGCCAGGGTATGGCGATGATGGCGTAGAGCCACAACCTCAATGACCCGCCGCCAGCGCGGCTGATGAGGGTTGGCAAGCGGCGGTATGGCGCCCGCAGATAAATGGCGCCGCCGACCAGATAGAGCGCCCACAGCAGCGGGTGAATCGACGCGCCGGCAATCAGGATGGCCGGCAGGAGGACAATGTAACTGAGGTAGCGGATGAGGTGGCGTCTGAACCAGAGGTTGGCTTTGCCATCGCCTCGGGCATAGAAATAATATTGTCGGAAGTATTTGCGCGCCGCGGTCCGGGGCCGGAAGTAGACCAGCGCCGCCGGCTCAAAGGCGAAGGGGCCGGCAGCATCGCGCAAGCGCAGATCAAAGATCAGGTCCTCACAATAGTCGAGCCATTCAGGATATAAGCCGGCTTGCAAGGCAGCCGCTTTGCGAAAGGCGATACTGCGGCTGCTGGGCAAGAAGCTTTCCGCCTTGATCTCCGTTTCCAGCGGGAGGGTGGTCGCGCCAAGGGCGATTTCGAAGGGGGTCTGCGTATCGGCGCGAAAGAAGCCGCCGACCACATTCAACTCAGGGTCCGCCAGTAGCGGGTCGGTGATTTTCTCCAGCCAGTCGTCGCTGAGGCGGACGCCGGCATCGGTCACGGCGATGATGTCGCCCGCGGCGGCGGTGATAGCGCGGTTGCGGCCCTGGCTGATGTTGCAGCCGGCTTGGACCAGCAGGCGCAATGGCAGCGCCTCTTGATAGCTGCGGATGATCGCGGCCGTGTCGTCAGTGCTGCCGCCATCGACAATGACGATTTCAGCGGGGGAGCGCGTCTGCCGCAGGATGGATTCCAGCAGATGGCGGATATTATCGCCTTCGTTGAGCACAGTGGCGATCAAGCTAATCATGAGGCGGTTTCGGCTAATTGCGGCATGATTTCATGCTAGTGGCAAAATGGATGAGACCAAAGGGGCGATTTTCCCGGTTGCGGCGCCGGGCAGTTATGCGGGGAGGTCGGGCATGTTATGCGCCTCGAGCATGGTCTGGCGGAAGGCGTGGACTTGCCGGTCTCCGCGTTCGGTCAAGACAGCGTTGCCGGCAAGGATCCGAACGTAGCCCAGCGCGCGCAGGCGCGTCAAAACACGTGACATTTTCTGTTTTGACCAGCGGAAATGCTCGTGGAGATCCGCCGCGTTCAACTCGATCTCGTGCGTGGCGGTGTGCTGGTGGTTGTGGATATGCGCCAGCACCACCTGATTTTCAAAGACGCGACGGCGTTTTGCGCGGCGGATCACCGTCGATGCCAAGCCATAACGCGGCGAGAGCAACCAGACCAGCAGAAAGAGAATGAACATCATCAGCACCATTGACGAGCTGATGGACGAATCCCATTCTTCCGGCAGGGCAAGCCCGGAGAGGCGGTTCAGGGCAGCGATGCCATCGGCGACGGCGATGAAGCCGAAGAGTTGACCGCGAGCCAGGTCATAGCCGAATATAGCGCCGGCCGCGCCGATAAGCGGGCTGAGCAAGAGCATCAGCGACAGGCGATCGGTCAAGAGATAGGCGGTGGCGGGCGGGATAATGAAGAAGGCGATCACAAGTATCGAGCCGACCGCGTCGAATGCGCCAACCGCGACCAGGCTGACGAGGATCATCAAAGCGTAGTGGAGCGCGCCGGGCCGGAAACCCAGAGCCTGCGCCAAGCCGACGTCAAAGGTCGATAGTTTCAATTCTTTGAAGAACAGCAGGACAAAAGCCAGCGTCAAAAGCGTCAGCAGGAGCATGACCGTGATCGACTTGGGGAAGAAGACCAACTCCGGCTCCCGCTCCAGCAAGCCGGCGGTCCAGGCTTGCGCAGGGGAGTACAGGCCGCAGTTGCTGCAGGTTTCGCTGAAGATCGCGCGCTCGTCTCGCGGGCTGATGCCAAGCTCGCGGCAGTTGCGGCATTGCCGCGCGAATTTGGCCGCGTCATGATCGGGGGTAATTGTCACTGACTCGCAATTGGCGAAGCAGTGGCTATTGGTATTGGCCCAAGCCAGGCCGATCTCGCCGACGAGGACGGCGTCTTCGTCCAGGTGCGCATCTTCGACATAGCGGGAGACGAGGATGACGGCGATGGCGAAGAGCAGCGGAAAAGCCAAACCCAGAGCCGCGTCCTGCCTGACCAGCCCGGAACGGTAGAGCAGCTCGGTCAGAAGGACCGTGGCCACGCCGGCCAGCGACGCGCCCAGAATGAGCCAGGGGGACGAGGTATCGCCAGGCACGCGGAAGAACTCGGTCATCAGCAGGAAGGCGACCACGATGCCCAGCAGCACGGTATGGCTGATGGCGTCGCTGGTGAGGGACATTCCGCGCAGGAGCAGGAAGGCGCCCAGGAGCGCGCCGCTCACCGCGATCAGACCGCCAACCAGGGCGGCGCTGTTCTGTGGCGAGCGCAGAAAGGCGTTGAGTTCCTCGCGCGAGACGATGTTCAGGAGGAGTTCGATCAGCCAGCGTTCCAGCGGCATCATAAGCGGTCGCTCGGCTCCAGCTTGCTTTCCAGCAGTTCAAGGGCGGCGGCGGGCAAAGCGGCGGCGATATTCAGTTGCCGATCTTCTGGCAGCGCGGGCAGGCCCAATTCGTCGCCGTGCAGGCGGTACAGGTCCCACAGGCGCTGATTGCGCTGGTCCTGGCGCGCCAGGGCGATGCCGCTTTCGGTTAGTTGCCAGCCGGCGCCGGCCTGCATGATATGCCCGCTCCCACGCAGTTGGCGCAAGCCGGACTCGACGCTGCCAGCGCGGACGCCGCGGATGAAGTCATCGGGCGCCGGGGTGTCCTCGGAGCCATGAGCCAGGGCGTAGCGGTAGAGATCGCGCAGCGTGTTAATGGCGGCGAAGCGGCGGCGATTCGCCCGTTGACGCAACCGGCTCCAGAGCAAGCCGCGGCCGGGCGCCAGCGTGATGGACAACAGGACCAGCAGAAAGGACACGACGATGATCATGGGACCGGTCGGTATATCGCTATCCAGCGCGCTGATAACAGCGCCGACGGCGCCAGCGAAAGCGCCAAAAACGGCGGCCTGGATGACCATCTGGTCGAGGGATTGCGTCCACTGCCGCGCGGCGATGCCGGGCGCGATCAACATGCCGACCATCAAAATCACGCCTGCCAGCTGCAAGCCGAGCACGACAGTGACCACGATCAGCGCTGACAGCAGCGCGTTTATCAAGCCGATGCGGTAGCCATTGGCGCCGGCGAAGTCCGGATCGAAGGTGACGAGCTTGAATTCCTTCCAAAACAGGGCGACCACAGCCAGGACGACAACGCCGACCGCGCTGACCAGGGTCACATCGCTTTCGATGATGGCGGCGGCTTGCCCGAATATGAAGTGATCCAGCCCGGCCTGGCTGGCGTCGGGGATGGACTGGATGTAGGTCAGCAAGGCGATGCCGGCGGCGAACCAGGCGACCAGAACGATACCCATGGCGGCATCCTGCTTGAGGCGGGTGGTGTTTAATATGGCGGACAAGAAGCGCAAGCCCGCCCAACTGGCGATGCCAGCGCCGATGAGCAGCCAGCTGAGCTCGCGACCGGCGAGCAGAAAAGCGATCGCCACGCCGGGCAGAGCCGCGTGGGAAAGCGCGTCGCCCAGCAGGCTCTCTTGGCGCAGTACGGCGAAGCTGCCCAAAACGCCGCTGAGCAAGCCCAGGACAGCGCCGCCCAGCGCGACCACGCGCACGGTGTAGGTGAAGCGCATATCGAATATCAACTGGCTGAGGGGGATGAATAGGGCGCCCAGTAGAATAATCCCGCCAATGATGGCCCAGCCGCGCTTGTCAGCCGCGCTCAGCGTCAGGCGCGCCACCATCAGCCTCCGGCGCCCGCCGGCAAACCGCCGTTCAGGGTGGCGACGCGGCCGCCATAGGTCCGGCGCAGGTTCTCGTCAGTGAAGACGACGGCGGTCGGTCCCGAGGCGATGACCTCGACATTGAGCAGGGTCAGCCAATCGAAGTAATGCGCGACCGTCTGCAAGTCATGATGAACGACAAGCACCGTTTTGCCGCGTTTGTTCAGCGCCTGCAAAATATCGACGATCGCGTTTTCGGTGACGGCGTCGACCGCGGCAAAGGGTTCATCCATGAAGTAGATTTGCGCGTCTTGCACCAGGGCGCGGGCGAGAAAAGTTCGTTGCTGCTGCCCGCCGGAAAGCTGGCTGATCTGCCGATCAAGAAAATCGAGCAAGCCCACCTGCTCCAGGGCGAAAAGCGCCAGCTCCCGCTCGCGCTTGCCTGGGCGGCGAAACCAGCCCAGCTTGCCGTAAAGCCCCATGGTGACCACATCGAGCACGGTTGTCGGGAAATCCCAGTCGACGCTGCCGCGCTGGGGCACATAACCGACCAGGGAGCGCGCTTGTTCGTAGGGCGCGCCATAAAACATGACCGTGCCGGCGGCCCGCGGTATCAAGTTGAGCACCGCTTTGATCAAGGTGCTTTTGCCAGCGCCGTTCGGTCCGACGATCCCCATGAGCACGCCTTCGGGCACATCCAGGTCAATATCCCAAATCGCGGGCTTTTCCTGATAGGCGACCGTCAGATCATCGACGGAGAGCGCAATCTTCGTCGGCGCCGCCTGGCCGCTTTGGTCGGGATGATCAGGCATCGCAGTCCACATTCCAGATGTCTTCGGGCGGTTGCGGCGCAAGCGCTGGGGGCCATTCTCCGATCTCAACATCAACATTCATGCAGCGATAGGATTGCATGATGGTCAGCGCATTTTGCGCCAGCATACCGATGTAAGTTCCGCCGAAGCTGCCTGGATCGTCCATGGCGTCGCCGTAGAGCTCGCGCAGGCCGATGCGCGCTTGGCCGCCTTGGGCGCGAACGGCTTCAATGACCGCTTCGATGGTATCGGGCGGGATGCTGCTTTCGACGAATAAGACGGGAATCTCGTTGGCGATGACAAAATCGACGGTCTCCTGAATATCGCCGACGCCCGCTTCGTCTTCGGTGCTCAAGCCTTGAATCGCTTGCATCCGCCAGCCAAAGGCGGCGCCGAAATACTGAAAGGCGTCGTGAGATGTCACCAGGTAGCGCTGCCCTTCGGCGATGGAGCGCAAGCCGGCGTCAGCCCAGGCGTAGAGCAGATCAAGCTCTTCGATATAGGCGGCGGCGTTCGCCTGATAGGTCGCCGCGTTAGCCGGATCGAATTCTGCCAGGGCATCAGCCAGGTCGCCCACCGTGAGTTGCCAGTTGCGCGGGTCAAACCAGAAATGCGGGTCGTCCACGTTCACCAGCGTATCCGACAAGTCGAAGCCGCCGATGATGAATCCCGCGTCCCGGACCGGCGCGCTCAAGGCGTAGATCTGTATGCCCTGCTCCGCCAGCGCAGTGAAGACCGCGTCGAACTGGCCTTCGAGATGCAAGCCGCTGTAGACGACCATTTCCGCCTGGTTCATGGCGACGATATCGGACTCGGTGGGATGATAAAGATGGGGGTCGACGCCGGCGCCCATCAACGCTGTGAGCTCAATGTTATCCAGCCCTTCGGTGAGTATTCGCAGCAGATCCGCCGCCTGGGTGGTCGTGGCGACTATGCTGCGCCGATCTTCATCGCCGAATGTCGACGGTGTGACAAGCAGCAGGCAGGCAATGACCAACAATAATCGTGTGCGTAAAAGCAAGGCTAGGTCTCCCGTATTGGTATTTTAGCGACATTAACTATATTTTTAGACTAACTTAAAAATCCTGTCAAGGGGCTGAGGCAAATTAAATCAGATCGCTCTTTTCCGAGTGTATAATGCGGTCAACTTTGTCACCGGAAACTTGCCCGGTACGATAAGCGAATTCCGAAGTCGAAGAACGATTGGAGAGCCGAGCGTGGGTTATTACGATGACGAGGAGAATGTAGAACAGTATATTCGAATGGCAACCGGCTATGATGGCAAATTGCTCATTGACGAACTCAGGAAGTATTTGCCGGATGGGTCAAAGCTGCTGGAGATAGGCATGGGACCGGGCAAAGATCTGTTGATGCTCAATAAGCATTATCAAGCAAGCGGTTCCGATTCATCGGCAATATTTGTTGACCGTTTCAAGCGGTTGCATCCGAATATAGACACCAGGGTATTAGACGCCATTACGATGAACACGGACGAGCGCTATGACGGCATCTACTCCAACAAGGCGCTTATTCATCTATCGCGAGATGAACTGCGCGACTCGTTTGAACGTCAAGCGGAAGTTCTCAAGCCAGGCGGGATTGCGCTGCATTCATTCTGGTATGGAGATGGAGAAACTGAACATCAGGGTCTGCGTTTTGTGTACTATCGCGAAGAAACATTACCGGCTTTGATTGGGACAGGTTATGAGATTTTGGAATGCAAGCGCTATACTGAGATAGAGACCGACGACTCATTCTATATGGCGTTGCGCAAGCGCTGAATCAGTCCCTAGGCAGGCAGACCGCCTCACCACAAGCGCCAGCGCTTTTTCTTCGGCGGCGCTAATCCATGCGTCAAAGTTGTCAAGCCGCCGCCGTGGGCGGAGAACATCGGCCGTTGCTCGGCGAACAACTGCTCGATGCCGCGCAGAGAAGCCCGCCGGTTCACCATTTCGAAGAAAGCGCCTTCCCGCCGCATGAGCGCCATCGTCGCCTCGCGCGTGAGATCGTCTTCCCATTTCCAGCTTTCGGGGAAGAAATAATAGTAGTAGGTATAGGCCGCGGCGGTATTGACGCTGACCGCGCGATTGTTGTAGCTCCAGAGATCTTCGCCGGCCTGCCCGGCCATCTCGGCCATGAGGACCAGGGCGCAAGTGGCGGAGAACTGCGCGGCGTAGGTTTCCTTTGCGCCATCAATATCGACGATGCCTTTGAAGTAGCCTTCGGGATGGATATGCGCGTCCACAAGACGACGATAGATATGGACCGCGCGCTGAAAATTCCCGTCCTCCTCGCGCAGGATGCCAGTCGCCATGGATACAGCCGCCAACCAGCTCAGGCGCAGAGGGGGGATGTCGCCGCCGGATTGCAGACTGCCCGGCGTCCGGCGCCCGATCGTCCTTAGGTTCGCCTCCGTTGCCGATTGCCAACGCGAATGCCCGCGCAGCAGAGCCATCGCTGACAGCCAGGCAAGCTGCCGCTTCATCGATGGCAGATCGAGGCTTGTCGGGTCGTCGAAGTCTTCCGCCTCTAAAGCCTCCAAAGCGGCGTCGCCGGCGCTGGCGTCGTCGCGAAACAGGTAGTTCAAGGCGTCGAGCTGCGCCGCTTCCAGCGGGTCGGCGCGCTGGCTACCGAGCAGGGGCAAAGCAGCGCGCAGGGGCTCGCGATTGAGATTGTCACGCGCCAATTGCAGGTCACTCTCGGAGAAATATAAGCCTCCGTCTCGCGTCATCATCGGCATAGCAAGCTCGCTTTCAGGCCTTCACCAGGCTACCATTGCTCATCATGATCAGTGAAAACAGGCGGCGAGCCTTGGCCAGGCTCTTCTGTCAGCCGGGGCGGCAGCGGTTCGTCTTGAGCGCGGGCTGCCGGGGAAGTGCCGCTCGTCTCGATGCTTGGCAGCGCAAGCGCCTTCGCTCGCCGGCGTCGACGAAGCAAGAGCGCGACCATCAGAGAGCCGAGCAGCGATATCACTATGATCAGGACCGCGGAAGCGCCGCCAGCCACAAGCAAGGTCTGAACCGCGTCCGCATCCAGCGCCGCGAGACCCGCCAAAGCGTTTGGCGCTGCCGCCACGGCCAGAGGCTTGGCGCCGAAGTCAATGCGCGCCGGAGCCGCCCCGGGCTGAACGCTGGCCGCGGCCACTGTCGCGGTCGTCGCGTTGTACTCGCTGCTGCTAATGATAATGCCATATTCGCCGGCGAGCAGCCCCTCGAAACAGAGCAGACCGTCAGAGGCGTAGGGGGAATCTTCCAGCAGTTGCGAACGAATGGTGACGCCGCGCTCGTCAAGCAAGCTGGCCGCGATGCCGCGGGCAATAGGCGCTTCCGTCCCGGCGCGCTGACCATCTTCGTCCTGGTCGACAAATGCCAGCAGGCAGATCTGACCCGTGTCCTGCGCTTGAGCAATCAGGCAAAATAGCGCCAGGAAAGCCAAAGTCAGCGAGCGCCTGAAACGTTCAGCCGGACGCATCAGCGGCCCCGCAGGAAGAGCGAGACGATCATGCCGCTGGCAAACACAAGACCGGCGATAACCATGACGATCAGCCCGCTTAGTTCGCGCAGCAGCCCGGCCGATCCGTCGGGCGGCGCCGTCTCAATATCCGCCTCAGGGTCAGGCGCGAGCGCGGAGTTCCTTGCCAGCCCGAGCCTGGCGCCAAACTCCAAGGGCAAATGGCCGCCGGCCTGCAAGTCAAGCCACAAGCTGGCGGCGCCGCTGATGCCGTAACCTTCCGGCGGCAGCGCCTCCAGCCGATACAATCGCCGTCCCAGATCGCGCACGCAATAAGGCTCCGACTCGCCATCGGTCGTATAGTGCAGTTGCTCGATACCCGCGGCATCAAAAAGGATAATTTCGCCAGCGCCGAGTTTGGTCTCGTCCGGCTCCCTCATGCCATTTTGATTCTCGTCGGCGAAAATGACAAAGCAAATTTGCGGGCTCAGATTCGCCGGGTCCATCATCGGCGCGGAAGCCTCGATAACCGGCGCTGCGGAATCACCTTGGGCGGAGATTGTGCTCGGCGTCTCCTCCTCAGTTTCCGCCGCGCTTCCAGCCTCTTCCTCGTCTATGTCTTCTTCAGCGACTTGCGCCGCATCCGGAATCACAAGCAAGAGTTGACCGATCTGCAAATAGGCGTCCGGGTCCAGGTTGTTCAAGGTTAATAGTTGGTTCAGAGTGACGCCATAGGCATTGGCGATGGAAATCAAGGTTTCACCGGCGGCCACGGTGTGGATGAGGTCGTCGGTGTCTTGAGCGCGCAGGGGCATCAGCGCCGAGAGACAGATTAATATGAGGCTTAGGCGACGCAAATCCTGTCTCCATTGATGGTTGCCCGGGCGCATAGGAACTCGGATTATAACATGCGCTACAATTGCATACAGGGCAACGCGCCGCCTTGACCTGGTCCGGATCATTCGCCAGATCCGCAAAAGCCTCCTTTTCCAAATTCAGCTAGAATTAAGATATGAGACTTGCATGCTTCTGTTTGCTCTTGCAGTTGCTCTTTGCCTCTGCGGTCGGGGCGCAACCACGAGAGATCAACACCGACGAAGCGCGAATCGAGCACGACGGCTTGATCAGCGGACGGCTTGATGACGATAATCCGCGCGATGTCTATTATGTCGATGGGCTGCGTGGAGAAGTCATACGCTTCGAGCTGGCCGCGACCGATGGCGACCTGGACCCGGTCCTAAGCGTCTTTGACGACAGCGGTCAGTTGGCGCTCCACCAAGATGACAGCGCTGGCACGACGGGCGTCACCCAAGACCTGACCATGGAGAGGACCGGGCGCTATTTTGTCGTGGTCGGGCGCTTCGGCTATGGCCTAGGTCTCACAGCCGGCGGGTACAACTTAAATATGACGCGCAAGGGGGTCTTGTCCGAGCGGGGCAGCACGCTGCGCTACGGCGATTCTGTCATCGGTACGATCAGCCATACCAACGCCGAGGTCTATTACACCTTTCAAGCGGAACAAGGCGATATCCTGACGATATCCATGGTGCGCTCGTCCGGCACGCTTGACCCCTTCCTGCGCGTCGTCGATGGCGAGCGCTTCGTCGTGGCCGAGAATGACGACCAGCACAGCGAAACCCGCAACGCGCGCATTGACGCCCTTGTCATCGAGCGCGGCGGCACTTATATCGTGATGGCCACGCGCTATGACGACAGCTCGGGCAGCTTCGTGCTGAGCATTGAAGAAGCGGAACATAGCGGCACCGGCAGCAGCCGCCAAGCGCCTTTGCCTATCGGCTATGGGGAAACGCGGAGCTCGACGCTGAACCACGGGCAGTATGAGCGCTTTTACGCTTTCGAGGCTTCAGCCGATGATGTCATCACGATCGATATGGAGCGCGGCGGCAGCGGCGATCTGGACAGCTATCTCATTTTGAACGACAGCGCCTTTAGGCCTATCGCCGAGGACGATGACAGCGGCGAGGGGCAAAACGCCAGAATCATCGATTATCGCATCCCCAGCGATGGCAAGTACCATATCATCGCCACGCGTTATGATGGGGGGAGCGGCACAACAATCGGCGAATTTCGGCTCCGCCTGGAAATTCTTGACGATCCATTTGTCGAAGTCCCGCCCGGTACGGTAAGCCTGGAAATGGGCGCCAGCGTCAACGGCAAGATCAACGAGGACAACGAGCAGGACATCTACGCTTTCTACGGCCGGCAGGGCGAGGTCGTCTCCATATCCATGACCCGCGTGGACGGCAACCTGGACGCGCTGCTCGAATTGCTGAATGGGGCGCAGGAGATTGTCACGCGCAATGATGATCGCGCCGCCAACGACCAGAACGCGCTCATCGACCATTTTGCGCTGCCCGCGACCGGCACCTACTACATCCGCGCCCGGCGTTATGCCGGCAGTGATGGCAACCCTAATACGACTGGCAGTTATGTGCTGGTCTTGGCGGAGCGGGCAAACTGACGCCCCGCAGAAGCCTCGCTTGACAAATTGTCTAAATCAGACAACAATCATGGTGATTGAAAGATACGGAGGCGGCTCTGTTGACTGTACTGGAACGAGAGACTGCAGCTCAAAGCGCATCCGCAATGCCTGTTGCGCCGACCAGCGAGCGAGTAGCGGTATTGGAAGAAAGATCACTGCACGCGGCTACCCAAGCGCAGTTGTACAAAGTGGCATTGACATTGTTTCTTGGCATCGTTGGCACGCTCGGCGGGCTAATTATCCATCTGCATAATCAGCAGATCGCTCTTATTGAAAAACTGTTCTCAGGTTGACCGAGTCCGATAACCCGACCACAGCGTCTCAGCCAAGCAAGGACTAGCGCCTGGACCTGGCGCTATCATATATAATCCCCAATCCCAAGCCTTCATAGGCATGAATTCAGGCCGCCCGGAAAAACTCCTCCGACGGATTTCTTGCGCATCTGAAAATCAAGCGGTATATTATCGCGAAATCGTACCGTATATTATCGCGCGATGTAGATACTTGTTGATTGTCGACATTTAAGAAGGGAGCAGTTTATCATGTCAAGAAGTACGCAATTACCCCCCCCCCCTGTAATATCATCTGATAATACACCGCTCTTTCTGAGATTTCTAGAAAATAGAAGATTCCGTTTTTCTCTGCTGCTGGCTTTGCTGTGCTTGGCAGGTCTCTTGCCGTCGGCGGTTAATGCTGGCGGCTCAATATCTTATGGGCAGACGGTAACTGGCACAGTTCGAGGTGGACGCGATGAAGGAGCGGACAACTGGCATTTTGAAGCGCGTGAAGGTGATAAAATCAGAATCACTTTGCGGAGGGATGACTCCTGCGGCACCGTGAAAGTTTACTTGTTTGATCCTAGTGGGGGAAGACCCTACGATTCGATTATTAGCTGGGCTTCGCAATGCAGAGATAATGTCAGGACCAACAGACTAAACAATGTTCGATTGGATGTTTCAGGCAGATACCGTATTCACGTTTATTTATATGACGGTATGACTTCCAGCTACCGTCTTACATTAGAAGTCACAGAGCGGGCAATCGATCAGCAGCATGTTGAAGCCGTCCAGGGCCGGCTCATTGAGCACGGCTACAAGGTCGATATGCCCTATGGCCTGGAGACGATCGGGATAAAACGGCGGACTTGCGCCGACATCGGCAACGTGCATCTCTGCGCCATGAATGTCCTCGATATCGTAGACATTGATGGCTATATCGAGCAAGGCGTGACTTTCTGCTTCCCCCAGCGCGGGTCGATCTGGTTCTTGCCCAAGCAAGAGGCGAATGGCGCGCCGGTCGATCAGCGCACTTATCCGCCCCAAGCCTTGCAGTATAGCGTCAGCGGCAATTATACCTGCGCCAGGGTGCCCAGAGCCGGTTATATGGCGCTGGTGGCCGGCGGGCATACGCCATCTGGTGGCGGTGGCGGCGGAACGGTCACCCGTCCGACCTGCGAAAGGCTGGACGCCGAACTGCGGGCGGGGGTGCGGGCGAGGAACGCGACTAATGGCAATCTCAATATCAGGGATCGAGCCAACGGCCAGAGGCTGGCGAAGCTCGGCGCGGGCCAGGTCGTCGAGGTGCTGGAAGGACCGGTCAACGCCGGCGGCTACTATTGGTTCAAGATCCGCCATGGGACGATCACCGGCTGGGCGGCTGAGAGCGGCAATTGCAAGTACTGGCTGGAGCAGACCAGCGAAAGCGTGAGCAACCCGACGACCCGGCGATCCGGGGAGCCGATCATCGTGGATGGACGCTGTACGCTGGAGGACGCCATTGAAGCGGCTAATCGAGACCGCGTGGTGGGGGGCTGCCTGGGCGGTCGCCGCGGCAGCGATACGATTCGCCTGGACAGTAGTGTCACGCTGAAAAGAAAACTGCCCGCAATCGAATCCACCATCATTATAAATGGCAGCAGTCGGACTATCAGCGGCGAGGACCGCTACCAGATATTCGAGGTGGCATCGAACGGGAATCTGACGCTGAATCAAGTGATGCTGCGCAATGGCAAGACCGATCGGCAGGGCGGCGCGCTTGTCAACAATGGTACTGTGACCATCACCAACAGCACAATCAGGAACAATACTGCCGATAAGGACGGCGGCGCGATTTCCAACAGCGGTACGCTGACTGTCAGCAACAGCGCATTCAGAAACAATACGGCGGGCGAATCCGGCGGCGCCATTCGCAACAAAGGCAGTCTCATCGTCCGCAGCAACCGCTTCGAGAACAATCAAGCGGGCGACCCGGGCGGCGCCATTCGCAATAAAGGCAGTCTTACCGTCCGCAACAGCCGCTTCATTGGCAACAGGGGCGAGGCCGGCGGCGCGATTGACCATGACGGCGACAGAATCACGCTGAACGGCAATACCTTCTCGAACAACAGCCCGGATAACTGTCGCGGCGAAGGCGCCGATTGCGGCGATGTGCCGGGGCTGGACCCGGACGAACTCTCAATCGAAATCGGCGGCTCGCTGACGGGCGAACTGGAGGGGGGCGAGGAATACCACAGCATTCAGTTGCGCCTGCTTGACTCCGCGACCATATCGGTTCGCATGACAGCGACCAGCGGGAATTTGGTCCCTGGGCTGAAGCTCTGGGACAACGATGCTACTAAACTGGAGGATGACGAAAACGATAATGGCTTGAATATCGCCGAAATGGAAGACATCGAGTTGGAGCCGGGCTTGTACTGGATCGACGCCTGGTCGGTGCGCGGCGGCGGGCGATATGAGTTGGAAGTCTCTGGCGATGGCTTGCCGGATGTGGAGGCGCAGGTTGTCGAGCAGCCGCGTGAGATGGTTTATGGAGCGCAAACCGGAGGCGAACTGAAGGGTTGGGCAGACTACCATTTATACCATTTCCGTGGCGAAGAGGGGGATCGGATCCGTATTTTCATGGAGGCCTTGTCCGCCGGAAGCCGCGGCGGAGGACTCGCCCCCGTTATCAAACTATACGACGACTCCGGCAACGAGTTGGCGGCGGAGCAAGTAGTGCGAACTACTTGGACGGCAAAGCTGCTGGATTTTCCCTTGCCAAAAGTCGGCGAATACACAATCAGCGCCAACAGCACCGCCCCCGGCGAAGGGACATACAGACTAAGCTTGTGGAAACTGAACTTCGATCAACTAGATGAGTTCAACAGTGAAGCCTATAAGAAAAACTTGCCCCTGATGCATACGACAGATCAATTGATTGAGGGATTGGGAAACGTTACGGATTTCTTGATTGCCGCCTGTGATGCAGTAACTACGGGCGGCGTGTCCCTCAAGACAAACGCCGCAAAGCATATCATCAAAGAGACCGCAAAATACGCCCTGAAGAAGCTCATCATAGAAGGGGCAAGATGGTCCACTGATGAGCTTTCGGATGAGGACAGAGTGGTTGAAGCAGTACGTGAATATGTCATTCTTGCGTTTGAAACCGCTGATGGTCTTACGTCCGGCCCTTGCGGTCTGGTTTATGAACTGTCTAAAAAATCAGAGACTTGGGAAGAAGTCAAAAAGAACCTGCAGACGATAATTGACTGGCTGATGGAAGGTGGCGTCAGCGACGACGGGGGCATTTGCACGATCAAGACAAAACACTCGATTCCTGTAAGAGATTGGCCCTCGGCGGACGGCGAAGAACTCGCTTATCTGGATGCGTCGGACGGGGTGCACCCCATAGCAAAGGTGCAACTGGATGACGAAGAATCATACTATATGCTGATCACAGCATTTGACTGCGGCTCTCCGATCTTCAAACGGGAGATTTCCGGGCTGTGCACAGGCGGTCAATTGTCTTTTGGCAACGCCGCGATTCAAACGGCTGGCGAAGTGTTTGTCCGTGCCAAACATGTGGACAGTGTTGTGGACGGTGTTAAAGCGGCGTCTTCCAGTTGCAGCGATTTGAAGGACGGCACCGCAAGCATAAAGAATACGGTGCGTCCTGGCCACTCCACTGCCCCATTGCTCGTTGACGTTGGTCTTACAGAAGTGTCGGATAGTGAAGACTGTCGCATACATGTATATGGCAGGCACCATCTATGGCCGACTTGGGATACAAGTGGCGCAAAACCAAGAGAAGGACAGGCAGGCGCGAACTTTTTTGATGAGTGGGTAAGCTCTCTCTTGGGAAGCGAGGCGCCTGAGGAGTATATTGAATATGAAGTGTCTGTGTTCCGAAACCCAAGATTTGACAAGAAGCGGGAAGCAAGAGTCTACGTGCAAAATGTGAAGGACGATAACAGCAAAGGATGGTTGTGGGATGCTTCCATGATGGACTTTTCTTTGCTTGATCCTGGTACGTGGAATATAGAGTCGCTGATCAATGAGTTTGGGATAAAACCTGGCGATAATTTCTCTGAATGCCGTCTACGGGACCAAATACAGGGTGCGGGAATATTTCAAAATCCAGATCCCGACAGTTCAGCGGAAGACCAGCCTGACGAATCCGACGATGCCACAACGGACAGGCCGTCGGAAACGTACGCCATCGAAATCGGCGGTTCGCTGACGGGCGAGCTGGAGGAAGGCCGGGACTTCCACAGCATTCGATTGCGCCTGAACGCCTCCGCGACCATATCGGTTCGCATGACAGCCGTCAGCGGGAATTTGGCGCCGTCGCTGAAGCTCTGGGACAACGATGGCGCGAGACGGGCGCAGGACGAAAACAAGCAGGGCGCGAATATCGCCGAGATGGAAAACCTCGAACTGGCGCCGGGCTTGTACTGGATCGACGCCTTGTCCGTTAGCGGCGGCGGGAGATATGAGTTGGAGGTCTTGGATGTCAGTCCGCCGGCGGAAGACCAGCCTGACGAACCCGACGATCCTACAACGGACGAGCCGTCAGACAGGCCCGACTCGGATCCCGACATGTCCGCGGTAGACGAGCCTGACGAACCCGACGATCCCGCAACGGACGAGCCGTCGGACAGGCCCGACTCGGATCCTGACAGGTCCGCGGTAGACGAGCCTGACGAACCCGACGATCCCGCATCGGACCCGCCATCAGTGCCGCCATTGGATCCCTACAAGCCGTCGATTGGCATCGGCGATATCCAGGTAGGCAACTTGCCGGCGGGCAACGACTATGATGAATACCAACTGCGTCTGCTTTCAGACGCCACCGTGACCATTCGCATGAGCGGCTGCATGAGGCCCGGCTTGTCGCTCCACCGCGATGATGGCAACAAGGCGGTGAAGGACCAACAATCCAGGGGCGGCTCGAATACGGCGGAGTTTACCAATGTCGACTTGGGGCCGGGCTTGTATACAATCAGCGCCTGGACCGTGAGCGGCGGCGGCAATTACAAACTGGAGGTATTTAGCGAATCGCGGGCGAAGACGAGCTTCGCGGCGCCGGATGCCGACAAGCCCATAATCGGTTTTGGCAGCAGACACAAAGACAGCCTGCCGGAAGGCCGGGACTACGACACGATCCAACTCTGCCTGCTTTCACCAGCCAATGGCATTTCCATCCGCATGTCCACCAACAGCGGGGATTTGGTACCGGGCTTGACGCTCTATGACAATGTCGATAATCCTGAAGACCGAGACGAGAACCAATCCGGCGTCGCGGAGTTGACAAATATCAACCTGGCGCCGGGCGTCTACCACATCAGCGCCTGGTCCGTAAGCGGCGGCGGCGACTACACCCTGGCGGTCAACTAAGGCGGGCTGCCGAAGCAAGAAGCGAGAAGCGAGATTTCTTGAGTCGACCCCAAGAGCCGCGGGCGGCGCCCACATCCAATAAGGCGATTCCATCACGGAGTCGCCCTTTTCCTTAGCTAGGCGCGGCTCTCCCGTTCATCCTCCTCGCCTTGATAGGCAAGCAGGTCGTCCAGCGACATCTTGGGCAGGCGGTTCTCCGCCATGACGGCGCGCATCTCGGTGTTGATCTCGCCGTCCTCGCCGATATGCCGGCGAATGTTGGCGCCGGTCGCTTCCGAATATTCAAAGCGATGATCGGCGATGGTGACGCCATCGGCGATGATGCGCATCGACCATTTGCCATCCAGTTCCATCTGGTCGTGCAGCGGCATGCGGGTATTTGGCGTGAGGAAATTACGCCCGCGCGTCAAATGAAAGTCGTCTTCATGCACGTAGACCAGATCGCCAACCGCATCGACAATCTCGAAGCGGATATTGCCGTTGGCTTCCATCGGCACGCGCAGTTGCACAAAAGGCTGAATGTAGTCGATATCATCGGGCAAGGACCAGGTACGGTAAATCTGCGGTTCGCTATCTTCTTTGGTCGTCAGCAAGCCGATATCCACCGCGAGCACTTGCACATCATCGGGGTCGAGCCCGGCGCGGGTCACCGATTCCAGCGCGTGGCGATACACTCGCTGTTCGGCGCTGGCCGGCTGCTGATGGAAAATCTCGTAATCGTCGTATTCTTCTTCGTCAGCTTGCTCGTAATCGTAGTGGCTGTAGTCATAGGATTGCGCCGAACTGCTGATATTGCTGCTGGCGCTGTCGTTATCGAACTGCCGCACGAGGAAAAGCAAGCCGAGCAGCACCAGAATCACCGGGAAGCTGTTTCCCAGGAGGGCTACCGCGCCCAAAGCGAGGAGGATAAAGGCGAGAAACCAGGTATTGCGGTTGTCCGGCATGTCTTCGTCCCCGTTTACTGCCGGCCGCGCGAGCGGCTCGACGAGCTGGTCTGCTGCAGCAAGTCTTTGAGCTGAGTCGTCTGCGGCTGCTCCGCTTCGTCGACGATGACGGCGTCCTCCAGGTTGCGGCTGCTGCGGCGGGCCGGTTGCGCCTCGGCTTCACCGCTGAGACGGCGGCGGCGCTCATTCACCGAAGGCGAGAGCATCAGGTTGTGCATGCCGATGAGGTTGTTATCCACATAGACGCGCAGGTCCCAATCGCCATTGCCATCGACGCCGCGATTGCCGGCCAGCGGCAGGTGATGGTCGGCCAGCAAGCTCAACTCGCCCTCGCGCAGGTAGGTCTTCATCTCGTGCACGTATTGCTCTTCGCCGAGATGATTGTAGATTTCATAGCGGATCAGCGCCTGACGTTCCGCCTCTTCCGGCATCACATAGAGCGTGATGAAGGGGCGGGCGCCATCATCATCTTTCGATATATTGCGCGTACGCCGCATCGCCAAGCCCTCGACGCCGGTCTGCATGGCGATCAAGCCGATATCCAGCATGACAATGCCGTTGCGATTGAAATAGCCAGCGCGGGCGGCCGCCCGTTCCGAGGCTTCGCGGGCTTGCGGCGTGATGCGGCGTTGCAAAGGCGCGCGATGCAGGGCGTCAAGCAGGCTCGCCCGTTCCGGTCCCAACTCGATCATCGAGGCGATAATCGCGACAGCCAAAACACCGATGAGGGAAAGCTGCACCGCAGCCGACACCGGCGCCGCCAACAAGGCGAAACCGATCAACAAGGTCATGGCGAGGAGCCAAGCCGTATTGCGACGTTTCAAGCGAATCATGAACTCACCGTTTCACGCGGCGCCAACTCGTGAGTTCAGCGCGGCGCACTCTGCTACCATTCCATTTTAACACTATCTTTGTCCCGCTTCACATTGTCAGTCTGCATGGGCTTCGCGCTGGCTCTGGCGCACAGGCTCATCCGCTTCATCCGCCTCCAGGTAAGCCAGCTCGCCATCATCGCTCAGCCGCAAGCCGCGTCCCTTGAAATTGTCCAGTTCATAGACATTCGCGTCTTCAATCTCATCATCTTCGTACAGACTTTGGCGCCGCAATGCCTCGTGCGCTCTCGCTATTTGCAACTGCCGCGTAACCTCGGCTTCAATTGCCGCTTCGTGTTTACGAGCGCCGAAGCCGTGTTGGTAGTTGTAGGTGACGAAATGCATCACCATGCCAATGCCCCAACCGGCCGTAACAAATACAGGCCAAGCAAACCCTCTGGATGTGAGGAACCATATCAACCAGAGAAAGATGTTGGTGGCCAGAAATGCAGCGGCGTGAGAGATCAGTTCGTTACGCGCCTCGAAGCGCTTCTCTACCTTGTCGCGGATATTGTCTTCCATGGTGGCGCTGTTCTTGCGTTTCATCGAATCTCCTATCGGCAAAAGTCTTCTACCGGCTCATACGCTGTTGAACGGCTTCCAAGTCTTCCAGTGACCATACCTCCGCCGACGCGTCAATATCCTGCGAATCTATGACTTGGGCTGGTCCGTTTGTCCTTGCGGCTTGTCTTGTTCCGCGCCGCCGCTCTCGCTCAAGTTCCCGCGCCACCTGCGCATCGATTCTCGCCTCCTGCCGCTGAGCCGACATGCTGCCGTAGGTGAAGACGTAACGCAGGATATGCGCCGCCAAGCCGATGCCCCAGACCCCGAAGAAGGTGACAACATCGCGCCAAAGTCCCCAATCCAAGATCGGCTCACCCGGCATGTTGCCGGCATGCCCCACGATGAAGGCGCCGGCGATGGCAGTAAATAGGACGATGTGCTGCCAAATGAGACGCCGATTCTTTAGCTTGTCGTCCATCTGCAAACGGACCAGCTCCTCCTGCTCTTCCGCTTCTTCGGCGTCCGCGTGGCGCAATTGCTCTTGGATGCGCGCTTCGGTTTCCACGTCGTGCTGGTCTCGTCCGCGCCCGTGCCGGAAATAGTAGCGGATGAAATGCAGCGCGCCTGTGCCGCAAAATATCCCGTAGATAGAAGTAAATTCTACGAATCTGCCGAAAGAGTATCGACTAGCCCAAAGCTCGGGCAGGTTGTAAAGCAAGAGAATGCCGGCGCCCAGAATTAGCAGGAGATGAAAGGCGAGAGCGCCCCTCGCCCGGAACTTCCGCTCCATACGCTCGCGAATATCGGCTCGGGCGACCGGTTTGGATTTTTGCTTCATGGGTTCTGTCCCCGCTCAACCCGACCCGGCTGCTCGTCCCGCCGCGGCCGAACTGGAATCAATGGCGTCATCAAATTCTCCCTCGGCCGTCAAGCGCAAACGTCGCCCGCGCAATTCGCCGAGATCCAGCCCGCCCGGCGTTTCACTTTGTTCATGCCGCTCTCGCCGCGCCCGAGAGCGCTCGCGTGATCGATGCCACTCCTGTTCGACGGCCGCGTCGATCTTTAGCGCTCGCCCGCTCGGAGTCCGGCCGTGCACAAAAAAGAAACGAATTGCGTGTAGCCCGAAAGCCAGGCCAAACCAACTCATCACCTCAATCAAGTGTTGCATTCCAAAACTCACAGGAGGGCTCATTACGACAGGAATATAGAAGGCTAGAAACATCATCAATGTCAAGGCATGGGCCACCAGCAGTCGCCGCGCCGTGATGCGCTTGGAGACACGCTCCTCTATGAGGAGTTCTTCGTCTTCATCCAGCGTCGTCCGTTCAAGTTGCTCGTCGATGGCGCGCTCAATTTCGTCAGCGCGCGCGGCCGCGCCCGGTCCGCAGCGGTAGTAATAACGCAAGCCATGCAGTGCGAGCGGAATCGTCCAAAAGCCGCCACCAAAAATGTACTGATGCAGATCATACCAAGTGACATTCAAACTGAAGACGATGGCGACGCCAAGGTAGACGAGCAGATGCAGCAGCAGATCGCGGCGCCCGGCCATCCGCTTTTTGATGCGGTAACGAATCAATTCCGCGTCTATATTCCGCTGCCTGACTGACATCCCGCCCCCGGTTTGCCTTTTCCGGCTTAGCCGCTATCGTCCGCCAAAAGCAAGCGATGCAACAAACAACACCGTCCCAATCATAATACCGATTGCGGCGGACAAATGACCAGTGATTTTCACCATTCTCTACTAGGAGTACGCAAAGCGGGGGCTGTCGGTTGTAAGACCGCCCAAAGCGTCAACTCGTGCCGAAGGTCAGCCCCAGGTCATTGAGCCAGCGACGATAGGCGATCGCGGTCTTGTCACTGCGCAGGTGCAGCTCCGCCTGCAGGTCCAGCGGCAGCAACTCGGGACGCTGCGATTGCACGATGGGCAAGTCCTGCATGGCGATCTCGTCTTGAAAGGCGCGCAATGTCTCATCCGTGCCATCGCCGTGCGTTATCACCATCCACATCCACATCAGCGACTTGACTTCTTCGATCGGCGTGACCATCAGCAGAATCGCGAATTTCTCTTCCGCTTCCTTGCGGAAATAAGCCACCAGCGGCCGGTAGACCTTGTAGGTGTAGGTTACCCAATTGGGGTTATGCGAGCCATCGGGATTGGGCTGAAAGACGCGGATGTCGGAGGCGGTGATGCCGCGCTCGTCCGTGACCACATCGTAATCGGGTATCTCCGGACGCTCCTGCGTGCCCAGAATATTCTCATGCACAAAGGGAAAATGGGCCACGTCCAGGAAGTTTTCCACCATGCGCGGACCCGTCGCCTGAAATTCGTAGGCGCCGCAGAGTATCTTGCGATAAGAATCGTCGTCCCATTCCTCGAAGTCGGGAATGTCATAGGTTGGCTCGCCCAGGCAGACCCAAACCATGTCGTAGGCGACGGTCGCCTGATAGACGATTGCGCGCGCTTTGGTCGGCGGTTTCTGCTCCGGATGCGCCGGGATATTGACGCACTGCCCGGCGGCATCATAGGTCCAGCCATGGTAAGGGCATTGCAACGAATTGTCCGGCAGGACCTCGCCCAGCGAGAGGCGCGTGCCGCGATGCACGCAAAGATCCTTCCAAGCGCGGATCTCCGAGCCGGCGCGCCAGATGACAATGTCTTCGCCCAGGACGCGAGCGCCGGTCACGTTATTCGCGGCTTCCAAAGATGCTACCGGCAGCACCGCATGCCAGTCGTTGAGCAGAATCGGATCCTGAATCATGAGCCTAACTCCCGTATAACACTCACGCTGAAATTATAACACAGGCGATAACGCCCTCCGCTCCGCCAGCGTCGCCAAATCCAAGGGATATAGGCGCAGCCCCCTGGCTCCTCCTCTGCACTTATGACTTCCCATGCGCAGCCGCTAATGTACCATAGCGCCCAAGCCAAACGGATCGAGACGAGGAGCGGGATATGTCAAAACTTGAAGGCAAAGTCGCTTTGGTGACAGGCGCCGGGGCCGGCATCGGACGAGCGAGCGCGCTGGCATTGGCGCGAGAGGGGGCCGCGGTCTGCGTCTCTGATGTAAACGAAGATGCCGGGCGCGAGACCGCGCGGCAAATCTTGGACGCTGGCGGCAAAGCCATCTTCGAAAAATGCGATGTGACGCAGCCGTCTGAAGTAAACGCGATGGTGGAAGCGACAGTCGCCGCTTTCGGCTCGCTGGACGCGGCGGTCAACAACGCCGGCATCTCCGGCTATTTCTTCCAGCGCCTGCACGAAGCCGATGACGAGATGTTTGAACGCGTGCTGGATGTCAACCTACGGGGCGTCTGGCGTTGCATGAAAGCGGAACTCAATCAGATGCTGCCGGGTGGCGGGGGCGCTATCGTCAATATCGCTTCGGTCGCCGGCTTGATTGGCGCGCCCAAGGCAGCCGATTACAGCGCCAGCAAACACGCGGTGATCGGCATCACCAAGTCGGCCGCGCTGGATTACGCCAAGAGCGGCATCCGCGTCAACGCCGTCTGCCCCGCCTATACCGATACCGCCATGGTGCAAGGCGCGATTCAAGGCAATCCGGCGATGGCGTCGATCATGACCCGGGCGATCCCGATGGGTCGCTTGGGCCAGCCGGAGGAGATCGCCGAGGCGGTCGCCTGGCTCTGCTCCGATGCCGCGTCTTTTGTCACCGGTCATGCGCTGGTGTTGGACGGCGGCTTGACGGCGATGTAAGATTGCCACACTTCTTGACAGTGTCTTGCAGTCGATATTCTTGGAGTATGCAGAAGCGTGGTCACAGTTCTGTATCGACAACGACATGGCTTTGATGTCCGCATTTATATGAAGGACCATGCGCCCGCTCATGCGCATGTGTGGAAAGGAGACAAGGAATTACGGATTAATCTGATTACTTTTGAGGTTACGCGAAATCGTGGGTACAATACGCGAGAGATTAGACAGATCCGAGCGCTGGTTGCTGAAAATCAAGACCTTCTACTGGATGCATGGAAAGAGATTCACAAAAACAGGTGAGAATCGATAGAAAAAATGTCAAAAGATAGCAACATGTATCTGGAACCGGTCATTCACGATACGCGCAATGAACCGCAGCGCGTCAGCTTCAGCGATACGCATGCCATGATCGAATTGGCGGATGGCAGAATCATCGGCGTGCCGCTGCATTTTTTCCCTTTGCTGGAGGCCGCGAGCGACGAAGAACGCCAAAATTACCAGTTAGGCAGTTCTGAGGTCTATTGGGAAGACATTGACGACGGTATTGACTTGACGGCAATGTTATCTGGCCTTTATCTCGAGACGAGTCAAGAATACAAGGAATACCTAAAGAGGCTAATCGCCGAGCGCAAGACTGAAGCCGCCGCTACTTGACCAAACCCGCCCGCCGCATATCCGACAGGATGAGACGTTCCCAAGGCGCATCCGTCTCCAGCGGGAAGTAATGCGCGCCGCGGCGCAGGCATTCCTCGCGGATATCGGCGCGCCAAGCCGCCAGCCGCTGCTGATAGATCCCCAGCATCGCCCCGTCCACGGTCACCTCTTGCTGCAATTCCGTCTCGACATCGACCAGGCTGAGGTCGCCGGCCACCGGCGGCCGCACTTCTTCCGGCGCCAGCACGTGCGCGAAAGCCACCTCATGCCCGCGGCTCAACAGGGCGTTTAAGCCATCGAGATAAGCGCCCTCAAGCGAAAACATATCGCTGACGACAATGGTCAAGCCGGGACGGCGCGCCCTGATGGCGTAGTCGCTTAAGGCGCTGTCCAGGTCGGTGATGCCGTCAGCGGCGATATCGCCCACGAAGCGCAGCATGGGGATGCTTTGCGCCCGGCCGCGCGTCGGACCAAAGGTCGCCAGCCGCCGGTCGTTGATAGCAGTCAGCGTCAGGCGGTCGCCGCTCGTCAGCGAGACATAAGCCAGCCCGGCGATGATGCGCTTGGCATAGAGCAGCTTGTGCTGCTCCGGCTCGCCTTCGGGCGGGAAGTCCATACTGGCCGAGGCATCGAGGATCAGATGCGTCGCCAGGTCTTCTTCATCTTCCAGCAGCTTGATATAAGGGCGCTCGAGGCGGGCGTAGATATTCCAGTCCAGTTGGCGCAGGTCATCGCCGGCGACGTAGTTGCGGTAGTCGGCGAATTCAATGCTCGTCCCGCGTTTGATCGAGCGGCGATCGCCTTTGATCGCGCCGACGCGCACTTTCTTCGCCACTAGCATCAATGGCTCAAGGCGGCGGCGGATCCCTTCGGGCAGGAGCGGCGGCGTCTCAACTTGCTGCGACACGGTCACTCGCTCCTATCGCTGTCGTCTTCGTCCGCGCCCGAGTCCAGCTCGACTGCATCCTCGTCGCCTGATTCATCTACAGCGTCTTCCTCTTCTTCAAATTCAAATTCCAGCAGCGCGACATGCCGCCCGCGGAACATCTCCTCGCGCTGCGCAAACCCAAGTTTCTCGAAGAGCTTGCGCCCAGCGATATTTTCCGGCGCGTAACGCGCGATCACCATTTCGCTATTCTCAAACTCGTGGATCATATCGATGAGATGATCGCAGACCGCGTAGCCATGCCCTTGGCGCTGGAAATCGCGATCGATCGTGAGCCGCTCGATAATCCACTGCGTGGGATTCTCCGCATGGATCAACATCACGTAGCCGATCAACTGCCCATCGTGGTAGATGGCGTAGGTGGTTACGGCGGGATGCCGCGTTTGCATCCACGTGAGGACGACGTTTTTAGTGAAGCGTCGCTGTCTTGGCTTGACCCGGATTGCTCTCAGCGCCAGAAACTCGCCTAGAGAAGCGATCTCGTTAAGCCTGATTCCTTCGTCTGTCATATACTTGTCTCGCTTCAGTGACGCGCCAGCGCTCGCTGAACTATCTCTATCGGATGCCGCGCGTCATAACCAGCATCATGAATTTGCGCGCGGCAAGATGTGCCCGGCGCCGCAATGATGGCATCCGGATTTTCGCGTATTGCCGGCAGCAGGCGGTCTTCGGCGATCTTCATGCTCAACTCGTAATGCTCATAGCCGAAGCTGCCCGCCACGCCGCAGCAACCGGTATTCAGTTCCGCCACATCGACGCCGGGTATCGAGCGCAGGAGACGCAGCGAATCGACCGTATCCCAAAGCGCCTTCTGATGACAATGCCCATGCAATAATATCCGCGGCGAATCCGCCTGCCAAGCGAGTGTTTCCCCCTTTGCCTCCAGCGCATCGGCAAAAAAGGCTTCGACGCTGACGCATGTCCCCGCCAGCGAGCGCGCCGCTTCCTGCGTGCCTGAGTCTACCAGCGTGAGATAATCATCAGTGAAGGCGCTGAGGCAACTCGGCTCGAGGAAAAGCAGGGGCGCATCGCCGTCGGCAGCGGACAAAGCATGCACGTTCGCCATCGCCATCGACCTGGCGCTATCGAGCAAGCCTTTGCTAATGGCGGGCCTGCCGCAGCAGCCGCCCCCGGGCAAGCGCCGCGCATTGACGCGCAGACCAAGCTGCGCCGCCAAAGCCATTGCCGCCCGCCCCAACTCCGGGTGATTCCACTCGGTAAAGGTATCCACGATCAAGATGGCTTCCGGCTGCGCGTATATGGGATAAGACTCAGACGAGAAGCGCCGCTTGGCAAACTTCGGCAGCGGTCGATCGGTCGGGAGGCCCAACTGCGCCGCGCCCCATTTGCCCAGCGAATGATTCATTACAAAATTGCTGAGACGGGGCGCCCTCCCCGCCAACTGATTCAGCCGGTGGATATTGCCGAAGACGCGCGTCGCCAGGTCGACTCCGTGGCGATCATGCCAGCTCGCCAGAAACTCCGACTTCAATTTCGCCACATCCACCGCGGACGGGCATTCTCCGGCGCAGGCTTTGCAACCGAGG
The DNA here is from genome assembly GCA_022824365.1 of Anaerolineae bacterium. GTDB lineage: Bacteria > Chloroflexota > Anaerolineae > Aggregatilineales > Phototrophicaceae > UBA6055. The sequence continues at coordinate 55,411 of JAJEAA010000014.1, read as the reverse complement.
CAAAGGTCGAGCACTTGCTTCACGGCCGGATCGCCCAGGTCATCGGGCAGCGCCCCGCTTATCGCCGCCCGCAAGGCATTGGCCCGCCCCCGCGTCGAATGCGCCTCATCCAGCGTCGCCTGATAAGAAGGACACATCGTGCCGACGCCCTCTTTGCGGCAGACGCCCGCGCCGTTGCACATCTCCACCGCGCCAGCAAAGCCCTTATCGGCTGACCAGTCGTAGCGCGTCTTGACCTCGATCACGTCGTAGCCGGGCGAATAGCGCAGCAAGTCGGGGCTGTCCATCGGCGGCGAGTCGATGATTTTGCCCGGGTTCATCATATTGTCCGGGTCGAAGGCGCGCTTGACCGCCCGGAAAGCATCCATCAGTTCCGCGCCAAAAAGCGCCTCGGTGAATTCGCCGCGCACCAGACCTTGTCCATGCTCGCCGGTGATCGTGCCGCGATATTTGAGCACCGTCCGCGCCACGCCATCGGCAATCGCGCGATACTGCCCGCGCCCTTTCAGCGTCTTGAGATTGATCAGCGGACGAATATGCAGGCAGCCGGCGCTGGCATGCGCGTAAATCGCGTAGGTTGTGTCGTTGTCATAGATGATGCGCTCGACATCGCTTATGTAATCCGCCAGATGCTCAACCGGAACGGCGCCGTCCTCGATGAAGGAGACCGGCTTGGCTTCTCCCCGTTCGCTCATCATCAAGCCCAGCCCGGCTTTGCGCACGGTCCAGACATCGTCTTGCTGCCGCGCCGTCTGCGCCACGGTCACCGCGCCGCGATGGCCCAGCCGTCCCAGATGCGTCTTCAGGTTCGCGACCTTCGCATCGAGTTCTCGCTTCGAGCCGACAAATTCCACCAGCAGCAGCGCCGCCGGATCGCCCTCGACGAAGGTCAGGCGATCACGATAACCAGCCGCCGCCCGCGTCTTATCCAGCAGAAACTTGTCCATCAACTCGATCGCGGCTGGCGCCAGTTCCAGGATGCGCGGCGTCGCCTCGAGCGATTCGCGCAGCGTGTCAAAATGAACCAGCGCCAGAAGCTTGTTCTCGGTCCGCGGGCGCTCGACTAGGCGCAGCTCAGCGCGGACGACCGTCGCCAGCGTGCCTTCCGAGCCGCAGAGCAGCCAATTCAGATTCACATCCGCTGGCTCAATCTTGTCCAGCGCGTATCCAGCCACCGTGCGCCAGGTCCGTGGGTAGCGCGCGGCAATCTGCCCGGCATGCTCAACTGCCAGATCGCCGACGATGCCGCGTATGTTATTTAACGCGACTGTCGAGGCATCCAGCCAGACCAGATCGCCATTGGCCAGCACTACCTGCAAGCGCGCGACATGGTCGGCCGTCATGCCATAACGGATGCTGTGGGCGCCGGTCGCGTTATTTCCGATGACCCCGCCGATAGCAGCCCGTTCCGCGCTTGCTGGATCGGGACCAAACATTAGGTCTAGCCCCGCCAGTTGCGCGTTCAGCGTACCCAGGACCAAGCCCGGCTCGACATCCACCGTGCGCGCCTCGGCATTCACCGCGCGGACGCGCCGCATGTGCCGGGTGAAATCCATGATGATCGCTTCGCCAACGGCTTGACCCGCCAGCGCGCTGCCGCCGCCACGCGGCAAGACCGGCACGCCAAACTTACGCGCCACCTCATGCACGGCGACGACGTCATCGGCATCCCGCGGATAAGTCACCGCCAGCGGCATGATCTGATAGTTGCTGGCATCGGTGCTGTAGAGCAGCCGCGTCATGCGGTCGGCCGCGGCTTGATCGCGCCCGATAGCGGCCTGCAAGTCGCGCAGCATTTCGTCAATTTGCATGGACTGGCCTTCGGGCTGCCTTCAAAACAACAGGATAGATTGTAACGGCATTGGCGCGGGAATCATACGGGGCAGAATAACCTGTCCACCTAAAATACGCGTATGGGCGAGACAGGCGTCGCGCTTTCAAGGATTGCGGAGATGAAGGCGGGGATCCAGTGGGCGGCGGAGACGATGTCGGTTATGGCAGCGGTCTCTTCGGTCGTGTGCGCGTTGGCGACGATGACGCCGGTCAAGCCGAGGGGACGCGACCAAGCCGCGAGCAGCATGTCGTCGCTGCGGGAGACATAGCTGTGGTTGAGGCGGATGGTATTCGGGCGGGCTTGGTTGACCATTTCCGCGAGGGATTGCGCGAGCGCTTGATAATTCAGGGGCACGACGGAGCCGCGTCCAGCGCCGGAGACGAAAGCATGAGACGCGCCGACGCCCGGGCGGTGATCAGTCTTTTCGTCTACGTTGTGGCCGTCGATGTTGATGAAGCCGAGGCGGGGCGGCGGCAGGGCGTGGGACAGACGAGCGGCGCCTTGACCGAAGAGTCCGACGGGCGGTCCTTCTTCCTGGTCGGTGAAGGCGAAGATGAGTTTCCGCTCGGCGATGGCGGCGTATTGCTTGATCGCGTGGGCGGAGAGGAGGGCGAGCAGGATGCCGATGGCATTGTCCAAGCCTGTGCCGATGATCGCGCCGTCGCTGATTTTTGGCGCACAGCGCATCATGACAGTGTCGCCCCAGTGCAAGTCGCCGGATGCAGCCTCGAAGCTGATGCGGTGGCTATCGCTGTCTTCCACAAAGTGGAGCTTTCCGCGAGCGTTGACCCTGACGCGATCGTCGATGTAGCGCAGGGCGATGGCTTCGCAGGTATAGTTGGCGCCAGGCACGCGGATGGCGCAGAGGGGATAGAGGGTGGCTTCGGGCAGGTTGAGGACGCGGAAGCAGGGGCGGTCCATGTGGGCGCTGATGAGCAGATCCAGCGGCGCGGCCGGGTCGCCGAGTTGGATGCCGAGGTTGCCAGTTGAACCGATGGGCGCGCAGGTTAAGCCGAGTTCGGCGGCGAGGTCGCGGATGACATCGCCGACTGCCCCGGGCAGTAGGCAGCTGTTGGCTGGGGCGGGGGCGGCGAGGAGGCGGGAGAGATTGGCGTTGATGGCGTCAGTGGTGGCGACCGGGTCGGCGCTGATTTGGGCGAGCAGTTGGATAATGCGGTCGTCAAGTAGCATGCGGGGTTAGGATTGTGAGAGTGCATTGACGAAGAGGTCGTATACGCCGTCAGTATTGAGTTCCTGGACGATGTTGACGTTGGGTGTCTCCCCGCTGATGCCGATGTAGTCGATGACGGTTTGGCCGCGGGTCTGCGCGCCGTTGAGCTCGACGGTGACGAAAAATTTGCCAGCTTGCTGGATGAGGTCGGGTTGCAGGATGATGGCCATGGCTAGGGGATCGGGCAGGAGGTAGGCGGGGCGGAAGTAGGTGTCTCGCAAGCGCTGGGCGGTTTCCTTTGAGATAGCGCGGAAGAAGCGTCCGTTGACGGTGTCTATCTGGCAGAGCCGGTTGAACTGGTCCCAGGGGAAGCCGTGAGCGATGGTGGTTTCCCAACTGAGCATGGTGGAATCGGGGAAGGCGGCGAGCGCGATGAAGGCGGCTTCTGGGTCGGTCCAGATATTGTATTCGGCGGTGACGGTGGGCGTGTTCCCTTGCGCGGCGATGGTCCCGCCCATGAAGACGAATTGCTTGATGCGGGCGGGGAAGCCGGGATCGAGGCGGATGGCGGCGGCGATATTGGTCAGGGGACCAAGGGCGATGAGGGTCAACTCGCCTTCATGCTCGCGGGAGAGGCGGAGCAGGGCGAGGACGGCGTGTTCGTCTTCGAGGGTTCGGGTCAATGCTGGCCGGTCGCGAAAGTTGCCCAAGCCGTCGCCGCCATGGAACTCGGCTGCATCCTCCCAGGGCTGGATCAGCGGACGGTCGATGCCGGCGTAGACGGGCACATCGCGGTTCATGACTTCGAGGATGGTCAGGACGTTGGGATTGACCTGGCGGATGTGTACGTTGCCAGTGAGGGTGGTGATGGCGAGGACGTCAACGGCGGGGTCGCTGAGGGCGAGCATGATGGCTTGGGCGTCATCGACGCCAGCGTCTGTATCGATGATGAGTTTCATAGGAGCGCGCTTTCGCTTGAAATGAGAACTGCAAATACTATAACCGCAAAGAGCGCAAAGCGCACAAAGACTATTTATCACAGAGAGCGCAGAGCTTTGCCGTGCTAGAATGGCAGTCGGCATTGACGAAGCGAGAGGTCATTATTTTGCGTCAACGTATCGCGCTTGAGCGCGTTCCGCTGCAATGGCTCTTGCCGCTTGTCTTCTTTCTGGACGGCTTGCTGTATTGGTACGCCGCGCCGAACTTCGAAGCATCGGACACGGTCCAGCATGTGGGCATGGTCAAGTGGATCGCGGAGCGGGGCGAGCTGCCGCTGCAATCGGCGGATCACGAGAATTTGTACGGCCAGGAAGCGAGTCAGCCACCGCTCTATTACCTGCTGATGGCGGCGGTCTGGAGTGCTTTCGACGCGTCGGATTTTGAGGCGCGTTATTTGCCGAGCCCCTTCGTCGTGGTCGGCGATCCCTTGCTGCTCGGCAACAAGAATCTGGTCATCTACAAGCAGGTCTATCCGCCCGATTTAAGCGGTTCGTCGCTGGCGCTGTATGCGATTCGCCTGCTGAGTTTGGGCATGGGCGCGGTCACTGTGGGGGCGGTGGTTCAGTCGGCGCGCGCGCTTGCGCCGGGCAGGCTGGGCGTCTGGCTGCTGGCGGGGGCGCTGACGGCTTTTAATCCGCAGTTTCTTTTCATCAGCGCGTCGGTGAGCAATGACAATCTGGTGAACATGCTGGCGGCGCTGTTGGCCTGGCAAATGCTGCTGATGCTGCGGGATGGCTTTCGGACGCGGCGCAGTCTGCTATTGGCGCTCTTTATTGCGCTGGCGGCTTTGACGAAGCTGAGCGGATTGGTCGTTGGCGCGATCGTAGGGCTGGCGGCGCTTTGGGTTCTCTATCGCGGGCGCGATTGGCGCGGTTTCGCGATTCTCTGCGGCGCGGCTGTGGCTTTCACGCTGGTCATCGTCGGCTGGTGGTACATCCGCAACTTGCAGCTATATGGCGAGCTGCTGGGCACGGCGACTATGCTGGACAATTTCGGGCGGCGCTCGATTTCGCCCGGTCGCTTGTTCCTGGAGGAGTTCGAGGGCTTGCGGGTGAGTTACTGGGCGGTGTTTGGCGCTTTTAATATCGTCGCGGATGAGGTCTTTTATCGCGCCATGGATGGGCTGACATTGATTGGCGCGGGCGGGTTCGTCGTGTTTTTGGCGAAGACCATAGGGGGGGATTCGTCCCCCACCCCAACCCCCTCCGCCATAAAGAGGGAGGGGCTTTTTTCACCACAGAGGCATAGAGAGCGCAGAGGAGATTTATTAGAGGGGATCGGTTTTCTTGTTGTCATGCTGGCGCTGGGGGCGGGGATGCTGCTGTGGTGGAGCATGCAGACCTGGGCGAGCACGGGGCGTTTGCTATTCCCGTATATCACATCGGCGAGCCTGCTGCTGGCGCTGGGCTTGAGGGCGCTGCGGATTCCGGCATGGCTGGCAGCGTTGCCGCTGCTGGCTTTCAGCGTGGCGGCGCCGTTTCTGTATATCATTCCGAATTATGATCATCCTTCGGCGGTGGAAGGGCTGCCTGAGTCGGCGACAGTGGCGGATGCGCGGTGGGAGGATATAAGTCTGACCGGTTATGAGTTGCCGGGGCGGCGCGAATGGCGGGCGGGCGAGCGGATCCCGGTGACGTTTTACTGGCGCTCGCGGGCTCATTCGCCGTTGGCTTACGCGCTGGTATTGAGCTTGCTGGATGCTGAAGGGGGCGTGATTAGCAGCTTCGAGACTTGGCCCGGTTGGGGCACGATGCCGCACCCCTGGATGGAGTTGGGTGTGGATTACCGGGACGATTACGTCATGGAGATTCCCGCGGAGGCGGCGGGGACGGCGGACTTGCAGCTGGAGATTCGCTGGTATGTCTTCCCGGAGGGTCCGGCCTTGGAGGCGGTGCTGGAGACAGGGGAGACGCTGGCGAGCTTGCGGTTGGGCTTGGGGAGTTTGGCCAATTAACCACAGAGGCACAGCAAAATGTATGTAGGGGCGATTCTGTGAATCGCCCGTTAGTGACAAGTTGCTAGGCTGCGAGGGACTTGGCAGGTCGCCCCTACATAATTTCGATGTGATTGAAGGGGCCATGGCGCCGGGTTCGGAGAACATACAATATCACCCCTAATCGGTGCTTAGGCAAGTTTTGCCGAAACGGGGCGGCGCGGGTATACTATCGCAATCAGAAGCGACTCTGATTTCACTCAATTTTAAGCGGAGGATTCAAATGAAGAAATTAGGTTTTGTACTCGCAGTGATGCTGGTGTTTTTGCTGGCGTTCACCGCTGTCGCGCAGGACGAAGCGCTGAGGGTGGTATCCGTGATCAACGGGACCCTGGGCGACAAGTCTTTCTTCGATAGCGCGCAACGGGGCATGGACGCGATCGCCGATGAATACGATATTGATATCGACACGGTGGAGTTGGGCATTGACCCGGCGAATTGGGAACCGGGTTTGCTGGATGTGATGGCGGACACCGATTCTTATGACATCCTGATCGCCGGCACTTTCCAGATGATCGACTTCCTGGCGGCGAACGCGCATAACTACCCGGACAAGCTGTTCATGTTTTATGACGCGCCGATGCCCTATGACAATCCGGATGTCTGCGTGGATGCTTGCTCCAACGTCTATTCGATGACCTACGCGCAGAACCAGGGCAGCTTCCTGGCGGGCGTCTACGCGGCGGCGGTCACCACGAGCATGATGGAGGGGACGAACGACGCCCCCATTATCGGCTCGGTCGGCGGGCAGCAGATCCCGGTCATCGATGATTTCATCGTTGGTTATGAGCAGGGCGCTTGCCTGGTCAACCCGGATACGGTGAGCATCGTGCAGTATGCCGGCAGTTGGAATGATCCGGCGCGGGGCAAGGAGATCACGCTGGCGATGTATGAGCAGGGCGCGGATATCGTCTTCCAGGTCGCTGGCGGCACGGGCGTCGGCGTCTTTGAAGCGGCGCAGGAACAGGGTCACTTCGCCATCGGCGTCGACTCGGACCAGGCGGTCATCGTGGCTGAGACGGATCCGGATCAAGCCGAGCGGATTTTGACCAGCATGATGAAGAATGTGGACAACTCGATCTTCCGCGCGGTGACGCTGCACCTTGAAGGCGAGTTGCCTTACGGCTCGTCCGAGAGCCTGGGCATCCCCGAAGGCGGCGTTGGTTTGGCCAAGAACGAGTTCTACGACGCGGCGACCTCGGATGACATCAAGGCGATGGTGGAAGCGGCCGAAGCGGCTGTGGTCAATGGGGACATTGAAGTTCAGACCGTCTTCACCAGCGAGGATATGATGGCGGCGGTCGGCACGGCTTGCGCCGATATGTCGACGGCGGGCATGAGCATCGACGACTTGATGATGGACGATATGTAGTCCGCTGGCATTGGGATTGCGGGCGACCTGATAAGTCGCCCCTACATCATAGTCGTGTGTGATTTAACTAGCGTGTGCGGGCGGCTCATCGTAGTCGCCCCTACGTATTATCGTTGTGTGTGGGGAAGGGCGCATCGGATGTCGAATATGTGTTAAAGTCACAGGCGTGAGGGTAGCGCAGAGGATGTTCTGATGAACAAGTCGTTGGAGAAGGAATACGAGTATTACCTCGAAATTCGGGCTGAGTTGGCCAAGAATCATGACGGGAAATATGTAGCGATAAAGGGACAGAAAGTGCTGGGAATCTTCGATGACTACAGAGGGGCTGCCAATGCTGTATACGTCGAACACGAACGCGGCACGGTACTGATGCAGGAAATCGGCCGTGACTATGAGTACTTCACTGGTATTTTCCCCGCTCCTGAAGTAGAAACGCGTTGATGGTGGTGAAGAGGCGCAGCTTTACAGTAGAAGCTAGCGGCTTACTGCATCAGCTTGTGACTCCATGTTTCGTTTCGGTTGCGTCGAAGCATGTCGACGCGACCGCCAGACCGCCGAGCAGGCAATTTAGATCAATATGGGACACAGGGGCTACATTGAGCATGGTGTCCAAGGGTGTCGTTGAAGAGCTCGGTTTGCCGACGGAGGGGTTCATAAATGTGCGCCATGCTGGCGGCGAGGCTGGTGGCGTCCCGACGTACCACGTTGATCTATTGCTCTACAATAATGTGCAAATCGCGGATGTTCGCGTCGGTTTGGTCGAGGTGAGAGATATTGATGTGATAATCGGCATGGACATTATCAATCGAGGCGACTTCGCGGTATCAAACCGCGAGGGCGCGACGACATTTTCATTTCGGATTCCTTCTATTGAGAGCTTCAATTTTGTAAAAGACGATGAGAAATACAGTCTTTAGCTGCGCAAGCTCTAAGTCGTCGCTCGTCTGAGTGTTACCGCGAAATTGATGATGACCGAGTAGATCATACATGCAGGTTGGACAGACACGGGCGAGCCAAGTCTCACCCCTACAAGCATCATATAAGGTTGTTGAAATGGCGCTCTCTGTGGTGAAGAAATTATGCCAATAATCGAAACCCAAAGCATTCACAAGATTTATCCCAACGGCGTACACGCCAATGACGACATCGACTTTTCGGTGGAGCCGGGCGAGATTCACGCCTTGGTGGGCGAGAACGGCGCCGGCAAGTCCACCTTGATGAAGATATTGTATGGTTTGGAGCAGCCGACATCGGGCCGGGTTGCCATCCGCGGCGACGAGGTGGAGATTGGCAATCCGCAAGACGCCATTGAGTTGGGCATCGGCATGGTGCATCAGAATTTTATGCTGGTGGATTCTTTCACGGTGGCGCAGAACATCATCCTCAACCGCGAGACGAAGCAGGGCGTCCGCATCGACTTCGCGCAGGCGGCCGAGGATACCGAGGCGCTCTCGAAAGAATACGGTTTGGCGGTGAACCCGGAGGCGAGGATCGCGGATATTCCGGTGGGCATGCGGCAGCGGGTGGAGATCCTCAAGGCGCTGTATCGGGGGGCGGAGATTCTCATCCTGGATGAGCCGACGGCGGTGCTGACGCCGAGCGAGACGCAGGATTTGTTCGCGGCGATCCGCAGCCTGGTGGATGGCGGCAAGACGGTCATTTTCATCACGCACAAGCTCAAGGAAGTGATCGAGATAAGCGACCGGGTGACGGTGATGCGGGACGCGCGCAAGATCGGCACGGTGAATACAGCCGAGACGGACGAGCGAGAATTGGCGCGCATGATGGTGGGGCGGGAAGTGTTCATGCAGGTGGACCGGCCGGCGGTGAGGCGTGGCGATTCGGTGCTGTCCGTGCAGGACCTGACCTATGCCGATAGCAGCGGGCATCAGCTATTGAAGCATGTGAGTTTTAATGTCTATGAGCATGAGATTTTGGGCATTGCGGGCGTAGAGGGCAATGGGCAGACGGAACTGGCGGAGGTTTTGACCGGCTTGAGGCCGCCGACGACTGGCGAGGCTTACATCAGCGAGGAGCAGATTTTGGGGCGGGGTCCGCGCTCGGTGCGGGAGCATAATGTGGCGCATATCCCGGAGGACCGCTTGACCAACGGGGTGGCTGTATGGTCGTCCATCGACGACAACCTGATCATTGACCGTTATTATCGCGAGCCTTTCACGCGGCGCGGCCTGCTGGATATCAACGCGATTGTGGAGAACGGGCGGGAACTGATCCGCGAGTTCAATATCATCGCGCCGGATGGCGCCATCCCGGTCAGCGCGCTATCCGGCGGCAATATGCAGAAGGTGGTGGTGGCGCGGGAATTGTCGTCATCGCCGAAGCTCTTGATCGCGGCGCAGCCGACGCGGGGCGTCGACATTGGCGCCATCGAATTTATTCATCAGGAATTGGTGGATCAGCGGTCGAATGGCTTGGCTATTTTGTTGATCTCGGCGGATTTGCAGGAAGTGATGAAGCTATCGGATCGCATTATGGTGATGTATGAGGGCGAGATCGTGGGCATCTTCCCGAATGACGAGAGTTTGACCGAGGAGCGGATCGGTTATTATATGCTGGGGGCGGAGCGGCAGCCGGCGGAAGAAATGGAGCGGCAGGCATGACAGCTAAGGAGAAATCTCGCCCTAGCGCGGGGATTGCCGAAGTCTCGTTCCTGCGCAAGCATTTGCTGCTGATCATAGGCGCAATCGCCGGGATTGTGGTGACGCTTTTTGTCACCAATACGCTCTTTGACGGCTCGATGGAGAAGATGACGGGCACGGAGACCTGGCAGAATATCCTGCTGGTGAATGCGCTGGTGGGCGGCTGCATCTTGCTTTTTGTGGTGGAGTTGAAGCGGCAGGCGATTCGCGTTTTGCTGACGGTGATTGTGGCGCTGCTGCTGGGCTTTCTGGTGACGTTCATCTTCAATCTGGATTCGGCCGATCGCTTCGCTCGCGGCGAGTTCCGCGCGCAGGTGGTATCGGAGGCCGAGCCGGTTGAGAATGACGATGTCGATCTGGAATACAACAAGCGGCGCGGCGGCGAGTTCAACAAGCCGAATGTGGTGGCGCCGGTCAGCGAAGTCGCCTGGACCTTCGCCGGCCGCGAGGGCGATGTGGTATCGCTGCTGGCTTATGCCAAGAACCGCCGGTCGGATGTGAATGTGCTGGTGGAGCTGCGCGATGAGACGGGCGCGGTGCTGGCGGCGGCGTCCTCGGCGACTGAATTGCAGGTCGAGGAGACTTTTGATGATTTGGTCAGCGTGCGGGATGCCGTGATCGAAGGCTTCGCGCTGCCGGCTGATGGCCTGTATACGCTTTATACGCGGCCGGAGGAAGTCGAGACGGGTACGGTGCTGGCGGAGGCGATGAGCCAATCGCAACTGGCATTCGAGGCGCTGCTGCTGGGCCCGATTGAGCGGGTCAATCGTTGGGGCGTCTGGATCCAGGATGCGATCACGTTGATCTTGCTGGGCATGTCCTTCGCGATTGTGTTTCGGGCGCAGCAATTCAGCCTGGGCGCGGAGGGGCAGTTGTATTTCGGCGCGCTGGTCAGCGGCATTATCGCGCTCAATTCGCCGCATGTGCCCGGCGTGATTCTTATTCCCTTCATCATTTTGGCGTCGGCGACGGCTGGGTTTATCTACGGGTTGATACCGGGGGCTTTGAAGGCTTATCTGGGGGCGAACGAGCTGGTCTCGACGCTGATGCTTAACGTCATCGCCACACGCTTTTTTGAGATGGTGCTGAACTTCCAACTCAAGCCGGCGGACGCTGGTTATGTGGCGTCGGCAAAATTCACTGACAACGCCGTCTTGCCGGTCATCGTGGAGAGCACACAGGTGACGATCGCCGTGTTCATCCTGGCGGTGGTGGTCTTCATCTCCTGGCTGCTGATACGCCGAACGCCGCTGGGTTATGAGATTCGCATCATCGGTTCGAACTTGAGGTTTGCCGATTATGGCGGGGTCAACTCGAAGCGGACGATCATGCTGGTAATGGCTATCGGCGGCATCGTGGCTGGTTTGGCGGGCATGCACCTGGCGAACGGCATTCACCGGCAGTTGATACTCAACATCTCGTTTGCCCTGGCTTTTGAAGGGGTGGTGGTGGCTTTGCTGGCGCGGTTGAATGTGCTGGTCGTGCCATTTACAGGTCTGCTCTACGCTTATTTGCGGGCGGGCGCGCAGTTCATGGAGCGGGACGCGAATGTCAGCTTCGAAGTGGTGCGCATGATTCAGGCAATTATCATTTTGCTCATCACGGCGGAGGCGCTGGTGACATTCTTCCAGGCGCGGCAGAAACGGGCGGATATCGACGAGACCGGGCACACGGTGGAATCACTGGAGGGCGCTGATGTTTGAGAATGTCATTGACGGCATCTTCAGCGCGGTCTTTTTGGCGGCGATCCTGCGAGTGACGACGCCGATCCTGCTGCCCTCGCTCGGCGCCTTGATCTCGGAAAAAGCCGGTGTGCTCAACATTGGTTTGGAAGGCATGATGCTGTCTTCCGCGTTCACCGGCGTGGTGGTCAGCGCTTACGCTCAGGATTGGTTCGGCTTCGAAACCGGCGTGCAAGTGGGTCCCTGGCTGGGCTTGCTGCTGGGCGTCTGCGTGTCGCTGCTGCTGTCCTTCATTTTGGCGCTCTTTCATTTGGACTTAAAAGGCGATCTCTTCCTCTCCGGCATCGCGCTGAACATTTTCGGCTCGTCGGCGACGGTGGCGATCATGTTCGAATTGACGGGGGACCGCGGCAACACGAGCACGCTGGCGAGCTTGCAGATGCCATTTATACGCCTGCCCGAATTCATCAATCAGATTCCGCTCATTGGACCTTTCTTTTTTAATGTATTTGACAATCAGAGCGTGATGACCTGGATCGCCTTCATCGGCGTTTTTGTGGTGTCGTTCTTTTTGTATCGGATGCCCTTCGGCATGCACCTGCGGGCCGTGGGAGAGAATCCGGAAGCGGCGGCATCGGTGGGCATTAACGTCAAGCGGATACGTTATTACGCGCTGCTGATCAGCGGCTTCTTCGCCGGTCTGGGCGGCATCCACATGGGCATGGGCTATTTGCAGCTTTTCCAGCGCGATATGACGGCGGGCCGCGGCTTCATCGCCCTGGTCACGCCTTCGCTGGGCGGGGGGACGCCGGCGGGCACGATGGTGGCGTCGCTGGTCTTCGGCTTCTTCGACGCATTGGGCATCCGCATCGGCTCGTTGGAGATTCCGTCGCAGTTGCCGCAATCGATACCCTACTTCGCGACGGTGCTGGCGCTGGTGATTTATGCCTTGCAGCGGCGAATATCGCAGCGGGTGAGCGAGATGCGGACGGCTTCGGGGGCGGCCTTTGATGCGGCTTTTTGGAGTTCGATCCAGCGGATCAGCATTTTGCACATGCTGCTGATGATGTTCGCGGTGATTGGCGTGGTGACAAGCGGGGCGATTTTGTCGGCGCCGAATGGTTTCGGCGGGGCGGAGACGGCGGTACCGGCGGGTCTGCTTATCGGCGCGGCGTCGATTGTTCTTTTCGTCATTGGCTTGCCTTTCGTCACCGATATCTTCCGGATTCAAGAGCGTTGGCAGGCGAGCGCGGCGGTGACGATTTTGTCGCTGGGGATTTACCTGACGCTGTTTTTTGCGCTCTTCTTCACGCCGCTGGTGGCGCTGGTTATCGCATTGGTGTTGAGCGCGCTGGTGTGGTACATGATTGGCGGGCGGGTATTGATGCGGTCGGAGTGAGCCGAAAATGAACCATAAGCGAAAACGCGCGAAAATCCTGATTCCGAAACAGACTCTGCGGTCTTTGAAGCGCCTGGCGGACGCCGTCTTGTTCGCTATCATGGTTACATCGGTGGCATCTGGGGTCGCTACCCTTGTCGTGGCCGTGCTCCAGCCGGCCGGTCACAGTACTCCCTATCGATTCTGCCTGTCAACAGCAAGCAGCGATTCTTGCGTGATGCGCCCCGGTATAATCATTGGCAATAAAGTCAGCAAGTCACCGGACAAGTTGCTGGAATTTTTTGGCAGCATTCCTGAGCGGGTATAACAGCAATGGCGAGTTTGGGTGATGGACTCAAAAGACTCCAAGACGGTTGAAATGACGGTAGCTGATTTCTACGCTTGGGTTGAGAATGTCTGGCGTGAGGAGGAAAGGCAAGTCGGCTAAGTTGAACCGAGTCTTCTACTCTGACTATTGCCATATTGTAGTAAGGGCGAGGGATATCCATGAAAAGAACCCATGTGACGCGCGTCATCATTTTGCTCATCATTGGCTTGCTCATCCTGCAATATTTCGAGAAGCGAAACGCCTTGCAATGCTATGCGATGCAACTGGCTGACAGGCTCGAATACGCGTACACGGCCGGGTTCGCTTCGCAAGAGGAGATACGCGACATCGTCTGGGACGATACCGTGGCTGATTTCTATGGGCAGGAATGGCGCGCCTCGCTTGACCACATCATCAACGCGATTTTCATGGGCGGCGGCCGAGCCAATCAAGTGGTGGCGCGGCTTCTAAGTCCTCTACAAGACTCGTCCGGTTTCATCTGCGGAAGTTCCATAGAGTGGACGATCTGGCATAAAACCGAGATGTCCGACTATGACCAGCACTTTACCGGCGTGGATATCCAGACCGGGTATGGCGTCACAATTGCATTGGAAGCGATTCCGCCCGAGGAGTTGAAGCATTACGAGGTAGGGGCCTCTGTCCTATCATTCCGAAACAGCTGGGAAGATGACCGCTCGACCTGGATTTCGCAGTATCGCGATGCTGGATCAGTAAGCGCGCGCGAATGGCTTGAAGGGAAGACAGTGCCTGACTTTTGGTCGGGCTGGTTCGCCGCTTGGCTGGAGAACTGGCAAGCGATAGAAACCGACGATGATGCTGAATAAAATTCTCGGCTGCCTCTACGGCCAAGCGCTGGGCGATGCTTTCGCCATGCCGGCGCAGGTCCACCCGGAGGACACGGAGCGCTGCTTCGGCTGGCTGGATAGCTGGCAAGACGCGCCGGAGGATCACATCGTGCATGCCGGGTTGCCGGCCGGGCGCATCACTGACGACAGCGAGCAAGCCTTCTCCATCGCGCGGGCGATCATCGAGGCGGGCGGCGTCACGCTGGCGGCGGCGGTGAATGGAATTGTGACCTGGTACGACCGGGTCAATGGCGACAACTCCCCCTATGTCGGTCCCTCAACACGGCGTGGCGTCAATGCGCTGAAGGCGGGCGAGGACCCGCGCAGGACCGGTCTCTGGGGCGATACCAACGGCGCGCCGATGCGCATCGCCCCGATTGGCGCTTTGCATCCGGGCGATATCGCCGGGGCGGTGACGGATACGGTGACGGTCTGCATGCCGACGCATTTCACGGGACCGGCGGTCTCGGGCGCGGCGGCAGTCTCGGCAGCAGTGGCCATGGCGATGGTCGATAGCGTCGGGCTGGCGGATGTGATCGAGGCGGGCTTGCAAGGGGCTAAGCTCGGGCGGGCGCACGGGCGGCGCTGGTTCGGCTGTTCGGTGGCTTTCAAGATTGAGCAGGCGCTGGCAATTGTGAATAGCGCGGCGGATAAACGCTCTCGGCTGCGGCGCTTGTATGACGAGGTTGGCGCGACGCTGAATGTGCCGGAGACGGTGGGCGCGGCTTTTGGTCTGCTGGCGATGGCGCAAGGCGACCCCAAGGAAACGGCGATTTTGGCGGCGAATCTCTCGGGCGATGCCGATACTATCGGCGCGATCGCTTGCGCGATGGCGGGGAGTTTCGCCGGTTATGAGGCGATACCGGCTGAGGATATTGCCGTGCTGGAGGCGGATGAGGTCTTCCGCGAATACGATGTGCGGGGGATTGCGGCGGGACTGGAAGCGCTGCTCTTGAAATCCGGCGCCGATGACTAAATGTCTTGTCACAGTTGGCGACCTTGTCGTTGATCTGCTGCTGGAGGCGCGGCTGCCGGTGGTGGCGGATGGGCATCAAAGCTCGCCGAGCCTGCTGATTGAGCCGGGCGGCGCTTGTACGACGCTGCTAGCCGCGCGGGCGCTGGGCATGGAGGCGGCCGCGCTGGGCACGGCGGGCGATGATTTTCAAGGGCGCCTGCTGCTGGACATCCTGGCTGAAGCCGGTATTGACACTGTGGCGCTGGTCGTCCCGACTGAAAGCACAACCACGACTGTCATTGCGCTCAGCGACCCGGTTCAGTTGGCGCATGTTTTTCTGGGCCACTATGGCGAGGGACCGCCGATTAAATTCACGGCGCAGGCGGCGCGTCAGCTTGAGCGAGCGGATGCGGTCTTCATCGCCGGTTATACGTTGGTTGAGGAGCGCCTGAATCCGCTGGTGGAGGGCGCGCTGCGTTTCATGGAGTCGAGTGCGGCGCCGCTCTATGTCGATGTGGGACCTTTCCTGGGCCAGTTGGAGCAGGCGGGTGTGGAAGAGGTTCTGGGCGCGGCTGATGTCTTGATTCTCACGGATGACGAGATTCGCTTTGTGGCTGCTGGCGAGAGCGATATTGACGCTTGTCGGCGTTTGCTGGATGCCTATCCCGATTTGCGCATCGTGCTGAAACGGGGGCCGGCCGGCTGTCATTTGCTCGGGCGGGAGTTGGACCTGGCTTGCCCCGGCTTTCCCGCCGAGGTTGTCGATACGATTGGGGCGGGCGATGCCTTCGCCGCGGCTTATATCTGGGCGGAATTGCAGGGGTATTCTCCGGCGGAATGTGGCACAATCGGCAACGCGATGGGGGCGGCCAGCGTGGCGAAAGCGGGCGCGGGCCGGAATGCGCCGACGCGGGCCGAGGCGCAGCGAGTCCTCGATACATACGGAACAGGAATCAGTTTGACATGATGACAGTGATAGAAATCGACAGTCCGGCGGGGGAAGCTCTGGTGGACATCAGTGAGCAAGTGCGGGCGGCGGTGGCGGATAGCGGCGTGGAGGCCGGTATCTGCGTCGTGATCGCGCCACATACGACGGCCGGGGTCACGCTCAATTCCGGCTTGGATCCGGCGACGCCGACCGACCTGGTTGCGGAATTCAAGCGTCTGGTGCCGAAGCGGGTGGACTTCGTTCATCAATATGATACGCCGGCGGATGCGGCCGGGCATATCAAGGCGGCGCTGGTGGGGCAGAGCGTGACGCTGGCGATTGCTGGCGGGAAGCTGCTGCTGGGTTGGTCGCAGAGTATTATGTTTTTCGAATTTGATGGACCGCGAAAGCGGCAGGCGCAGGTTAAGATCATTGAGGGATGATTGAAGCGCCGCCGCTCAAGGACGCCAGACAGATTCAGCGTCCGCCTAAACGGGTCAAGATCAGTCGCATTTATCGGCAAGCCCAGGAGTTTGCTATGAGCAAGCAGAAGGTTGAACATATGAATCTGGGGGGCGCTGAGTTGGTCGCGAGCATTGGCCGGCTGCGCTCGGAGTTGACGGTTGCGCAGGTGATTGGGCATGTGGTGATCTGGCTGCTTGTCGTTATGGCTACTTTTGGGATTGGCGCGCTGTTCTGGCCTTACGCTGCGGTCAAAATGATTATCGACTCTATAGTCATCAGAGATGAATACGCTCATTCTACCGCGCGGTTACGCTGCAATTTCAAGTCTGGCCAGCAGCTCGGTCACGTCATTTTCTGGCTGATATTTATATTCCTGACAGGTGGAATAGCCGCGCTATTCTATCCCTTTAGTGTGGCATATATTGCGATTAACAAAACCGAACTGATTTCGACCTAGCGCAGAGACTGGAGCTGATAAATGCCACGAAAGATCATAATTGATACCGACCCCGGCGTCGACGATGCGATGGCGATCTTCTTCGCGCTTTGCTCGCCGGAGTTGGAGGTGGTCGGTTTGACCACGATCTTCGGCAATGTGCATACCGAGCTGGCGACGAAGAACGCCTTGCGCTTGTTGGAGATCGCCGGGCGGGGCGATATACCGGTGGCGGCGGGCGCGGTTGACGCTTTGACGGGTCCCTTTGAAGGTTCGGTCCCTTTCGTGCATGGGGCGGACGGGCAGGGCGATATCAACTTGCCGGACCCGGCGGGCAAGGCGCTCGATATCAGCGCGGCGCAGTTTATCATCGAGCAGTTGCGGGCGCATCCGGGTGAGATTACGCTGGCGCCGGTGGGTCCGCTGACGAATATCGCGCTGGCGCTGCGGTTGGAGCCGCGCGTCGCCGAGTGGGCCGATGAGGTGGTGCTGATGGGCGGCAACGCCTTGGCGCCGGGCAATGCCAGCCCAGCCGGCGAAGCCAATATCCGCAACGATCCGGAAGCGGCCGATATCGTTTTCGGCGCTGACTGGCAGGTGACGATGGTGGGCTTGGATGTGACGCTGCGGGTGCACATGAAGCCCGAGGATATCGCCGAATACGCGACGCATGGCAACCCGATGTCGGATCATATCGCGCGCATCCTGCCGCATTATCGGCGCTATTTCGAATCGAATTACGAGGCGAAGGGCATCTTCGTGCATGATTCCAGCGCGATCGCCTACCTTCTGGATCCGACGCTGTTCAAGGTGCGGCGCTGGCCCATCCGCGTGGGGACGCAGGGTTTGGGGCGGGGCAAGACCTGGCCCGCGACCGGCGGGCATATTCTGCCGGCCTGGGCGAATCGGCCGCTGGTGAATGTCTGCGTTGATGTGGATGGGGAACGGGTGGTCGAGTTGGAGGCGGAGCGTTTGCGCGGGGCATAGTTTTCATTTCCGCCACAGAGGGCACAGAAGTAGAACCAACAAAGTAATGAGAAAAATATTGCAAGGTAAAGAGAATGGCAAAAATCGAAATCATTGTAGGGGCGACTCTGTGAGTCGCCCGCTTACAACATCCACTACATTTCATTTGTCGCATGACTAACTTGGTTTTACTGAGAGCGGGCGATATGATATATCCCCTTACGAGCCTGTGCCAATCACACCGAAACCCGTAGGGTCGTCCGCCAAAATACACGCGTAGGGGCGAGCCATCGGTCGCCCGAAAATATCGCACATTTGTTCTTTCCTTCGACGCAAAATCATGATACACTCCCCCTATGGATCAATGTTCGCAGGCTCTCAATCGCGGCGCCCAACCGATGCCCTCCGCCGTAAATTCGCTCTCTATCCCGGCCCTGTCGCTAGACTCCCGCGATGCAGGCGCTTGCGCCCCTGCGCCGGCATACCAAAATCATACCGACAGCCGCCTGCCTTTTGTCCGTTTCGCCTGGAAAACCGCCTCTCCTGTCCGAAAAGCATTTTCCCGTGTCCGACTTTGTCCGTTTCGGGCAATAGACATACCGAAAACAAATACTCTCTGGGAGCGGCTCTATGCTGACTGCCTGATAACTTCGCCGGCAAATATACGAACTCTGCGCCCCCCTCCCCCCCCCCCGATGCTATATAGATACTGTATCCATACACCGGCGAATTTTCCGGCGTTTTCAGGGGTTTTAGCGGCGCTTTAGGCTGGATGACTGCGGGCTGTTTCCGCCATTATTGGCCAAGTCGAAGCGGCGCCAATCCGCCAAGTTTCGCTCCCCTTCCATGATGCTTCGGGATGCTCGCCATAGAGATGGCGAGAGGGGCCGGGGGATGGGGTAGAAAAAAGCGATGGCTTTGACCGAGTACCGAACAAGCCTTACGGCTTGGCGGAGTTTAGTCGCGATAGATTTGCTGCATGACGGCGAATTCGTTGAAAAGCATCCACTCTTTGGTGACGAGGCCGCCGGTGATTTCTTGCTGGGTGATGCCCCACATATTGACGCGCCGGCCGCTGGGCGCGCCGTAGATGCCGTTGCCGCGGTGCGTGCCGATCAGGCTCCAGCGCACCGAGACCAGGTAGCCATCGGCGTCGTTGCCCATCCAGTAGATGTCGTCGATTTGCAGCATGAGATCGGGGAACATGGCCATGATGCTGAGGATGAATGATTGATACTCGCCGCGGCCGTAGAAGGCGCGTCCGGTAGCGCCGCGGAAATGCAGGGTCTGGTCGTAGGCGCGCGCCACTTCGCGCAGGCTGCGGCGGTTCCAGATATTGTGCCAGGTGCGGCGGATGAACTCCTCGACATCGAAGCCGTTGGGCTTGGTCGGCGCTTCCAGGTAATCCGGCTTGTCTTGCCCGGGCAGGCGTTCCGCTTCGCCGAAGCGCGGGTCCATGAGGCCGTTGTCTTCCAGTTCGTTGCCCAGTTTCCGCGCCATCTCGCGCAGGTCAAAGCCGAGTTGATAGACCAGGTTGGCGGTGTCGTAGGCGACCCATTCGGCGAAGATCTCATTCTCCAGCGAGACGCAATTGGCGATGCACCAGAGCGTGACTTTGCGGCCGGTGGGCGGTCCATAGCGGCTGTAGCCGGTGTTGTGGCCGGTGATGAGGGTACGATGCGAGGTGTGGTAGCCAATGTCGTCATCCCCGGCCCAGATGATTTCGTCGGCGTAAAGGCGGATATCGGGGAAGGCGTTGATGGTATGGACGGTATCGGCGACGATTTTGTCGTTGCCGTATTGCAAGCCGTAATCATCGTAGACGTGTGAATTATGGCGGTAGGTATCGTAGATGTAGCCGATGTCTTTCTCTTCCCAGATGCGGTGGGTGATGCGGACGATGTAGTCGATGATGTCGCTGTATGTCGCTTCGAAGCCGCGCATGCTCTGGACGCGCTCCGCGCCCGGGTGGCGCAACAGCGTATCGGCGCCGCCTTTCGCCGCCAGCGAAATCGAATAATCGGGCGGCATGATGCCGGGACCGTTGGCGATGGCGATCGGTTCGGAGGCTTGGCTGTTTGGTGCTTTGCGTTTTGTCTCGTCCATATTGCTAATGCGCTCCGGCGGACGACCTTGATAGGCCGCCCCTACATTCTACTGCTTGCGCTGCTGATGTTGGCGCAGGCGCTCGAATACGTCAATGTCGATCTGGGATTTACGGCTATTTTCGGGCGACTCGCCGACTCGCCTTTACATGTTTATCGTATTGTGGGTTGGTGATTTTGTGTGAGTCAAGTTGTGACGCGCGAGCGGCGATGGATTCAGCCTTTGACGGCGCCGGCCGACAGCCCTTTCACCAAGTGCTTCTGGAAGTAGAGGATGACGACGATGATGGGCAAGGTAGCCGAGACCGACGCGGCCGCAGCCAGCGTTATTTCATCGGCCGATTCGTTGCCGGTATAGCGCGAGATGGCCACCGGCAGCGTCCAATTCGACTGCGTCAACACGCGCACCAGCAGGAATTCGTTATACGCCAGCAGCAGCGTAAACAAGGCGGTGGAGATGATGCCGGGCCAGGCAACTGGCACGATCACGCGCAGGAAGGATTGCAAGCGGTTCGCGCCATCGACCATGGCTGACTCCTCCAGGTCTTTTGGCACTTCCATGAAGAAGCTGCGCAGCATCCAAATAGTGAATGGCTGGTTGACCGCCACGAGGGAAACTACCACCAGCAGCCCGGTGTCCAACAGGTTCAGCAGCGAGCCGATCCAGTAATAGGGCAGCACAAATGCCAGGCGGGGGAGGGCGCGGAAAGCCAGCGCGGCGATGAGAATCACCACAGCCGCCAAGCCCGCATAGCGCGCCAGCGAATAGCCCGCCAAACAGCCGATTGATATGGAGATCGTAATCGTGAAGGCGGTGACGATCAGGGTATTGATGAAGTAGTCATAGAACTTCTGCATATAGATCAGCTGCGGGATCGCCCACAACAACAATCCAAAACCCGCCAGGCAAAAGCCATACACCAGGCGATCGTTGATGGGCAAACTGCGCGCGGTCAACAGCAGTCCGACCAGCACCATCACCGCCAGCAAAATCCCGAGTCCAATTGCTTCGGCATTTTCTGGCACGCGGCGTATCCACACATCCTGGTAATTCTGCAGCGTCGGCTCGAAGAGCAGCAGGGGCGTTCGGGAAAAGGCGTCTTTGACGGTCTTGAAAGATTGCATGCCCGTCCAGATGAATGGCACCAGGCTGTAGACAGTGAAGCTCAGCAGCACAAAGTGCACGAAGCGGCGTCCGGCGCGGCTCGTTATCCTGTCCATATCAACGCTCCGCAATCTGTTCTTTGTACATCAGGCGCAAGAAGGGGATCAGCACTAACATAATGCCAATGACGGTCAGGATCGCCATAGCGTTGGCTTTGCCCAGCCGCTGCACCTGCACCGCTGTCGCAAAAGTATAGGTCATGACGGTATCGGCTTTGAACTGCGGGTTCAGCCCCGACAAGACATAGACGCTGTCGAAGACTCGGTAGGAGTCCATGATTGAGAATAGCAAAATGAAAACCGTCAGCGAGCTGACATAAGGGATGACGATGTGGCGGATCTTCTGCAAGCGTCCCGCGCCATCGATCGAGGCGGCTTCGATCATCTCTTGCGGCAGAGTCTGCAAGCCCGCAAAGTAGACGACAATCGTAAAAGGCGTCACATACCAGATGCCAAAAAAGACGATCAAAGTCTTCACCGAAGTCTCGTTCATGCGGAAGCGCGTGCTCGTCAACTGCTGATACAGCCAGGTGAGCAGCCCCGACGGTTCCCACAGTTGCTTGAACATGATGGTGGCGATGATGGGCACGGTGATGAAAGGCAGCAGGAAAATGGACATATAGACGCCGCGCACAAACCCAGAAACTTGATCCAAGAAAAGCGCGATGATGAAGCCAATGACGACCCAGCTGGGCACGACGATGGCGGTGTAGAGCGCGGTGAAATTAAAGGAGCGCCAGAACCGCGGATCGGAAAGGACGTCGCTGTAATTGCGCAAGCCGACGAATTCGGGCGCGGCGATGTTGCGGAAGGTCATGTAGTGGAAGCCGAGCCAGATGGCAATGGCGAGAGGCACAACCATCAGCAGCAGCATGATGGCGACGCTGGGCGAGGCGAATGCAAAAAAGGTGTCGCGTTTCATGGACTGTGCCTTTCCGCTAGCCTGCTTTTTGGGATAAGCCCCTCCCCGGCAGGCTGCTGGAGAGGGGCTACGGGCAAGTAGTACTAGCCCTCGATGAAGCCTTGTGCTGTGGCTTCGGCGACATAGTCGGCAGCGGCGGCATCCAGCGCTTCAGCCCCGGTCATATCGCCGATATAGACCAAAGGCAGGTATTCGACCAGCTTGGCGATGGCGATATTGTTGGCGAAAGTCTTCTGGTAGTTGCCGATGCCTTCGGCGATTGTCTGGCTGGCGGCGGGCAAGTAAGCGCCCCCGAATTCGGCAGCGGACAAGCGCGTCGTCATGCCCACAGCGGCGGCGGCTTGCTGGCTGGCGACATCAACGGCTTCCATGATGACCTGGAAGATCAAATCCGGGTCGTTGGTGGTGGTGGCGGGGATGAAGTAGAAGTCGTTCCAACCGGAGGCAGCGCGCGGACCATCGGCTGTTACGCGCGGGGCTGGCGCAAAGGCGATCGCCTCGCCCAGGTCGGACAGATCGGGGTCGCGCATGCCAGCGGCGCGGCTCGCCCAGATCTTGGTGATCGGCAGCGTGCCGCCACCCAGCGATTGCTGGATTTCGTTCAAGCTATAGCCGATGCCGTCTGCGCCAACGCAACGATCGACTGTCTCAATCATGACATCGACAGCTTCGACCCCTATATCGTTGTTGAAGGTGGGCATCAGGTCATCACCCAGATAATCGCCGCCCAGGGCGCGCAAGAGCATGAAGAACTCCAGCTCCCAGGCGCGGGCGCGCGATACATCCAAGGCGAAAGGCAGCTCCCAGTCCATATTGTCGAAACCGATGGTGTCGCAAAGCGCCCACAGCTCTTCGTAGGTATCGGGCACAGCCCAGTCGTTGGCTTCGAAGACATCGGCGCGGTAGACCAGATGCAGCGTATTGCCAACGGCGGGCACCCCGAGGATATTGCCGTCCAGCGTGGCGTCGTCCCAGGCGCTCTGGGGAATATCGTCCAGGTTATATTGGTCGCGGTACTTGTCGACCAAGTCATTCAAGGGCATGACCCAGCCGGGCGCGCCCCATTCGGAGACTTGGCCGTTGGCGCCATGGACGATGTCGTAGGGCGAATCGCCGCCGGTGGACAAGGCGAGGCGCACCTGCTCTTGCAAGCTGGTGGAGTCAATCAGGTTGACATTGATGGTGAGATTGTCTACTTCACTGCAGGCTTCCATTTCAGCGGCATAGAACTCGGTGATGGCGAAGGGCCAGCTGATAAGCTGTAGTTCCACGGGTTCGGCGGGCGCCTCGATATTGCAGGCGTCGCCGCTTTGGGCGAATGCCGGGATGCCGATAAGCAAACCCAGCAACGACAGAATGATTAGGTACTTGCGCATAATATGCTCCTCTACCTTAGAAATTGACACTGCTTGCGAAACAAAAAGGCGCGCTTGGAACAAGCGACTGCCACCTTTTCCCAATTTGCGTTGCGGCGACGAGTGTTGATCATGTTCATGTCCTGATGTGTAGACCGGTCGAGCGGCGGACGATCAACTCTACCGGCAGGGTATGCTGCTGGGGCTCGATGGTTTCGTCGGCGATGAGGCGCAGCAAGCTTTCGACCGCCAGCTTGCCCATCTGCGGCAGGGGTTGGCGCACGGTCGTCAGCGCCGGCTCAGTGACACCGGAGGAGAGGATGCCGTCAAAGCCGGTGATGGACAGGTCGTCGGGAATAGAAATGCCGCGGGCTTTGGCCAGGGAAAGCACTTTGATGGCTGCTGGGTCGGTGAAGAAGAGAATGGCGGTAGGCGGCTGCGGCAGCGCCATAAGCGTGTTGAAGGTCCGCGCTTCGTAATCGTCGTCGCTGGAATCGGCCGCGATGACCAGGGCGGGATCGTAGTTGATGCCGGCTTGGCGCAGGGCGGTCGTGTAACCGGCGTGCCGGTCGTAATCGGTCTCGAAGACTTCGGGCAGGCGCTCGAAGCCAATGCGCCGATGCCCGAGTTTGATGAGATGCGCGGTCAAGAGGCGGGCGCCTTCTTTGTGGTCGGCGGCGACGTAGGAGACATCATCGTGCGGGACGCGGCGGGGCAGCACGATATGGGGCATGCGCTCATCGCTCATCAAGCGGCACAAGGCGGCGGTTTCGCTGAGGCGCGGGGGCCAGGCGACGATGATGCCGTCAACCTCGCGCGAGCGGCAGAGGTTTGTGATGCGCGTTTCGTTGCCGGCCATCGAGGTGTAGAGGATGAGATTATAGGCGGCTTCTTCGGCGATGGTCGCTAAGCCCGGGATGAACTCGGCGAGGAAGTCGGAGACCTGGTGTATCGGATAATTGACGACCAAGCCGATTTTGTCGGTGCGTTGGCGGCGGAGGTTGCGGGCGGCGGCGGAGGGCTGATAGCCGAGTTCATGCGCCGCTTGCAGGACGCGCTCTCTGGTGCGCGGGGAGACATCGCCGCGGTCGTTAAGCGCTTTGGAGATGGTGGAGCGGGAGAGGTTCAGTGTTTTCGACAAGTCTTCGATGGTAACAGGCATAACAATAGTTGTGGCTCGGTGTCGAAATCGATTTCGGCAAGCATAACACGAAAGTGGACGCGAGGCAAGGGAGCCGCGCGGATTGCCCTGGCGGATTGCTCTGCCGTGATGTTCGTGAAAGCTTGTGGTGAAGGTTCTATGTCTGATAGACTCTGCGCGGCATAGTCCTGGTTGCCAATTGGGTCATTCTGGATATGGTTGATCTCTATCGACAGCTGGGTTTCGATTTGTTTTCACAAAGTAGGGCTAGCGGGGGACGGCGGACAAGCTATGACAGCAAGCATTCACAACGCCAACAAGAAGCGAATCGACACATTGCGCGCGGCGCTTTACGATATTGAGCCGGCGCGACTGTTGCGGCAATTGAATGAGGTATTCACGCCGGATTGTGAGATACACCTGGCAAGTCCCTTTGAAGATCTGACGGGACCGGCGGAATTGATCGAGCGGGTCTACCAGCCGCTGATAGGCGCGATTCCGGATTTGGAGCGGCGCGATTTCATCGTGATGGCGGGTCATTCGCTCGGTCAATGGAGCGGCGATTGGGTCGGCTGCGGCGGCCACTACATGGGTGTCTTCGAGCGCCCTTGGCTGGATATCCCGCCGACCAAGCATCTGGTCTCCATGCGCTATCACGAGTTCTTCCGCTTTGTTGACGGCGCTGTGGTCGAGATGCAGGCGCTTTGGGATATCCCCGCTTTAATGATGCAAGCGGATGCCTGGCCCTTGTCGCCGAGCCTGGCGCCGGACTGGCCGGCGATACCCGGACCCGCTTCTAATGACGGGATCATCAGCGCGGCCTACGATCAGAGAAAAGCCGAGGCCAGCGTACAGTTGGTCTTGGATATGTTGAAGGCGCTGCGCAATTCGCCGCAGGGTGTGGAAGCCATGGAGTTGGATCGCTACTGGCACCCCGGGATGATGTGGTACGGGCCGGCTGGCATCGGCTCGATGCGGCGGGTCATGGGTTTCCGCAATTGGCATCAGACGCCCTTCCTCAAGGCGATGCCCGATCGCTTCGCCTTCCTGGAAAAAGGCGTTATGTTCGGCGATATGGATTATGTCGGTTTCACCGCCTGGCCCGGCGGTCAATCGACCTTGGTCGGCGATGGCTGGCTGGGGATAGCGCCATCGGGGCAGAAGCTGACCCGGCGCAGTCTGGATTTCTGGCGCTGCGAAAATGGCATGGTCCGCGAGAACTGGGTGCTGGTTGACCTGTTGCATATTTACGGTCAGTTGGGCGTCGATGTCTTTGAACGCATGCGCGAGCTGACTGCCGCGCGGCAGGCGCGTCCGCTGAGGGTGTGAGGGATGTTTGACCACAGAGGGCACAGAGGCGGGCGACCTGGTAGATCGCCTCTACGGGTTTTTGGGTGGCGCGGAAGCTGAGCGTCTAGGGCCGAGGGTAGCTGATCGCCAGCATGCCGTCGATATCGAGCGGGTCGACGCCGTAGCGTTGTTTCTCCTCAGCGCGGATGGCGGCTTCCGATTCCAGGTCGCTTTCCAGCGGCAGGGATAGACGCCGTCCGTCCTGCATTGCCGATTCGCGGGCGGCCACTTCCATCATCATCGCCATGAGCGCGTCTTCATCGCTGTATTCCGATTGGCGGAGGCCGCGGACGGTCTCGGCGAAATCGACGATATGGCTGATGACGGCGGCGCTGTAATAATTACGCCGGTGATAAGCGCTGGCGCCCAGGCGGTATGGATTGACATATTCGATGCGGCCGGTCGGCAGATCGACATGGGAGGAGAGCCAATCGCGGCCGTCGCCCAGATGCACGATGGGGTAGGCGAGATCGTGGCGGCCGCCTTTCGCCAGGGCGTCGTCGGTGCAGTAGCGGACCTCGCCTTCGCCATGCCAGCCTTCCGCCGCTTGCTGCACGATTGCGCCGCGGGCGCCGGCCAGCTCGGTATAACCGGGTCGGGGATAGCGCCCGAGCATGCTCTTGATGTTGCCGGCGTGGTCGATGACGAGGGCGTCATCGGGGAACCAGAAGAAGCGCGCGCGGTAATGCTCCGATTCGTGATAGCGGTGGGCCAGTTGATAGTGGCCGACGGTGGGCATGGTATGGGCGATGGCTTGCACGGCGAGTGGATGCGCGCCGAAGAAGCGGAGCCAGCGCGAGTTGTTGTGGTAACCGGTGTGGTCGTGCCAGCAGGTCAGGCGTTTGACGGGCCCGATGAAGCCGTCTTCGGCGATGAGTTTCATCATGCGGTCGAAGGGGAAGCGGAAGAAATTCTCGGCGATGCGCAGGATGGCTCCGCTATCGCGCGCGGCCGCCACCATCTCTTGCGCTTGAATCAGGAGGCTGCACATGCTGGTTTCCACGTTGACATGGATGCCGTGCGAAAGAAGCGTACAGCAGATGGAATGATGCGAAGGGATGGGGCTGACGACGAAAGCCGCTTCCATCGGGCGGGCGGCGATCAGCGCTTTGAGATCGTAGAAGGCGGGCACGTTCAGGGATTCGGCGAATTCATCGGCTGATTCTTTGACCGGATCGCAGACGGCGACGATCTTGACCCAGGGTTTGAGGGTGTCAAAGAGCGGTCGGTAGGTGGTTTTGGAGCGATTGCCTGTGCCGATAAGGGCGACGGAGAGCGGTTCAGGGAGTGCCATTTTGCAGCCTTTCCAGTAGGTTTTCCGGTATTTCAACTTCATATATTTGCGCCATGCCGGTGCGGTCGCTGGTGAAGACGACCCGACGGCTATCGGGCGAGAAGGACGGGTGGGGGTGGGTATGCTGGGGGGCGTTCACCTTGATGGGACCGTCTTCATAGGGGAAGGGTCCGCCCCAATGATCGCCGGCGTTGCTGGCTTGCGGCTGGCAGAGCGTATGCGGCGCGCCGATGCCGTCAAGGGGATTGAAGAGTTGAAGGCCGATATCGGGGAAATTGGTATCGGCGACCATGATTGTGCCTTGAGGATTGCAGATGGCATGCCAGGCGTTGAAGGAGGTCAGGCGCCGCTCGACCCCGTTATCGACATTGATGCAGCGGATGCCTTTATTCCAATCGACGAATGCCAGTTCGCGCCTGCCTGGGATCCAGACTTCGTGCGTGATCCATTCGCCCGGCGCGCGCTGGTAGAGCCGCCGATTGTCGCCTCCATCGCGCTTGATTATCCAGACGCGGTCTTTCAGGGGACCGGCGTAGTAGAGCAGGTTGTTGTCATCGGGGCAGAACATCAGATGAGCGATGGTATCGCGTTGCAGGATGATGTCGCAATTGCCGCTGGCGGTGTCGATGACGGCCAGGTTGGCGGAGCCGCCTATGCTGAAGCGCAGCGCCCAGTAGCGGTCGTCGAAGCTGAGGGCGGTCGTGCCCATAGCATCGGCGACCAT
The DNA here is from genome assembly GCA_022824365.1 of Anaerolineae bacterium. Taxonomy (GTDB): domain Bacteria; phylum Chloroflexota; class Anaerolineae; order Aggregatilineales; family Phototrophicaceae; genus UBA6055. The sequence continues at coordinate 27,323 of JAJEAA010000014.1, read as the reverse complement.
GCCGGCTTCACGAAGATGAGCGTCGCCGAGAGCGCCCAGGTCGACCAGTTGCTCTTCCCGCTGTGTCTCGGTGTGGACGCGGAAGGCGCCAGAGCCGGCGGTGAAGTAGACGTAGCGCCCATCATGCGAGGGGTAGATGGAGTATGCGGCGATGCTCTCGCGGTCCGTGAGCTGGACGAGTTTGCCGCTGACTCGTTCTTCGGCGAAGATCTGGGGACTTCCGCTGCGGTGGGAGATGAAGATCAGCCGCCTCATGGCGTCATCGTAGGCGGGTACGAAGAAGAAGGGATGATGGTGGATCGACGGGTGGTCGGTCACTTGCCGGATGAGCGCGCCGGCGGCCTCATCGGTGAAGGTCCGCGCTTCGGATGGATAGACGCTGCCGCGAGTCATTATTTTATCCCCGTGTCCAAAGTATTCGCTGAGCGATTACAGGTGGCACAAGTGTCGTCCCTACATTTTTTACGCTTCGGCGGAGAACTGGTAGGGCGCGTAGACACAGCCCGCCGGTCGCCCCTACGTATTTCGGATTAGGCTGGTATCTGTTCCATGACGGGGAAGCCGGCGGCGGCGAGTTCGGCGGCGATGCGTTCGACTTCCTGTGTTGGCAGGGGGCGGATGGGACGGCGCATGCGCATGGACGGGAACTTGCCCATGAGGGTCATGGCGCATTTCATGCGTTGATGAGCATCGCTTGAGGGCTCGCCGAAGCGGTAGACGATCTGCGAGAGAGGGCGCACTTTGCTCTGGATGCGATTGGCTTCCGCCAGATCGCCGCTTAGGGCAGCGCGCACGAGCGCCGTGATGAGCTCGGGCACGAAGCCAGCGAAGCCCACCAGCGCGCCATCGGCGCCATCAAGCAGGGTGACGAGCAGGTATTCGTCTAGGCAACTGATGATGCTGACATCGGGGGCGGCCGCCTTGAGATTGCGATAGTCATAAGCCCAGCGGGACATTTCGCGGGTGCCCATCTTGATGCTGACGACGCGGTCGAGCTTGACCATCTCGAGCATCTCGGCGAGGCTGTAGCCGGCTTTGGTCCAGGCCGGGTATTGATGAACGATGATATCGATATCGGCGCCTTCGGCGACATCCTGGAAGAAGCCGACGGCGGTTTCGCTGGTGCGGCCGAAGCGCAGCCAGTGATGGGGGGGCATCAGCAGAATGCCGTCGGCGCCGACTTCCTTGGCTGCCAGCGCTTGGGCGATGGCTTCATCGCTGCCTTCGGCGCAGACGCCGGAGACCACCTTGACCTTGGCGCCGACTTCATCAGCGATGATCTCGGTGACGCGGGCGCGCTCGTGGTTGCGCAGGGACATGACCTCGCCGGTGTGGCCGTTGCAGACCAGGCCGGTGATGCCATCGACCGAGGCGAGGTAGGCCGCATATTCGCGCAAGCCGATCTCGTCAATGGAGTCGTCTTCGTTGAAAGGACATAGCGTCGCCGGCAAAACACCCGTCCATGGTTTATCAAACATAGCGCTTCCTTTCTCTACCGCAAGTCACTCAATAGATTTGATATCGCCGCAAGAAGTCGTCATTCGGCGTGAATCCAAGGCCGGGACGATCGGGCACGGTCAGGCAGCCGTCGGCGTCCAGGCGCATCTTCTCGTTAAAAATTCGTCCGCGATTGGCGTCGACCGTCTCGCGGTAAAACTCGACGATCAGCCCGTTCGGGATGGCCGCCACCAGATGCAGGTGAATCTCCTGATCGCCATGGGGTGCGATGTGGAGGTCGTGCGCGGAGGCCAGCGCCGCCACATTCATGAACTCGGTAATGCCGCCGAGGATCTGCGCATCGGCGTTGTAGATGGCGGCGGCGTCATTGGCGATGAGATCGCGGAAGCCGTAACGCGTGTATTCATTTTCGCCGGTGGCGATTGGGATGGAAGTGGAGCGCGCCAGGCGGCCGTGGCCGCGATAATCGTCAGGGGGCAGCGGCTCCTCGAACCAAGTGATGTCGTAACGCTCGATGGCGCCGGCGATTTTGATGGCGTCGCGCAGGCTGTAGGCGCAGTTGGCGTCTACCATGAGCTTGACATCGCCGCCGACAGTCTCGCGGGCGATGCGGACACGTTCGATATCTTCTTTGATCGGCGCGCCGCCAATTTTCATCTTGACCGCTTTTGCGCCTAGCGCGAGGTTCTGCTCCATCTCAGCCGCCAAGCCAGCCAAGTCCTTGCCCTCTTCATAATAACCGCCGGCGATGTAGGCCGGGACGCGCTCGCGAAAGCCGCCGAGCAGCTTGTGGACTGATTTGCCCGTCGCTTTGCCCATCAGATCCCAGAGAGCGATATCAATGCCGCTAATGACGCGAGTGGCAAGTCCGCGCCTGCCCACCAGCTTTGGCGCCCAAAGCGCCTCCCAGATGCGGCGATAATGGAAAGGGTTTTGGCCGATGAGCAGCGGCTTGAAATGCTCAAGCAGTCCCTGCGTCACTTTCGCCATCCCGGGCGTCTGCGGGCTACCCGCCCAGCCGATGCCGGCGACGCCTTCGTCGCTGTGAATATGGAAGAGGTTCAAGCCGCTGTGGGTGTAGACATGTTTGCCGTTGCGGATGGGTTTGCCGCGCTCCCAACGATACTGACATAGTTCAATGTTGGTGATTTTCATGCGCGCCGGCCTAGGGAGTGAATACGGTGGCGGCGATATGCCGCACGCCGCCGCGCAGTTGGATTCTGTCATCGGCGCGGTTGAAATAGTAGGCGGTCATCACCTTTCCCCCGCCCAGCAGAACCGTGCGGGGATAGCCCAGATCCCAGGAGCCGGCGCCATCGCGCAGGATGAGTTCCGGTCCCCATGTGCGTCCGTCGTCCTCGGAAACGCGCGCGCGTATGCCGTAGGGAACGACGCGATAGCCGTAGACAGCCAGCAAGCGCCCGTCTTCGAGCAGGGTCAAGTCGGTGGGACCGCCCCAATCGGCGGGGCGTGAGACGAAAGCCCAGGTTCGCCCGCCATCGCAGGACTCGAAGATCTCGGGCCACGTGCTGCCCGCGTCAATCTGGCAGCGCAGGGCGACCAGGATCCGTCCGTCTTCTAGCAACGCCGGGCTGGCGTAATAACGCTTGACGAAATGGGTATCGGGCGATGTGGCGATGATGGGCGCCAGATAATTCCAGGTCATGCCGCCATCCGACGAGGCGTACACCGCCACTTGGCGATTTTTCGCAGCGCTATCCTGGATGCCGGCTGTCACGAAAAGCAGCACGAGTCCATCGGGACGCAGAATATAATCGGGCTTGACTTGCACCCAGTTGAAGCCGAAGTCCGGCATGCGGTACGGTCCCTCCCAGGTATGCCCGCGGTCCCGCGAGTATTGCAGGTAGCCGATGCTCTGGTCCCGTTCGGGCGGGATGCCGAAGCCGGCGGTGAGGAAGAAATCGGGCGATGCCCAGTCATAGGGCGCCGACGGCTTGGCATCCGGGCGCAAATGCAGCGGCCGCTCGATATCTTGCCGCGAGCCAAGCGAACGCAGCGAATCGGCTGGCCAGGTCTCCCCGCCATCGGTTGAGCGCATCGTCACATATTCGCCGCCGCGGGCATCAACGACGTGATGCGCCATGTCGAATGGCGTGGCGTAATTGCAGGGGCCGCGGGAAAAGCTGATCAGCAGTTCGGTCTCGGAAAAGGCTTTGAAGCCGTGATTGAAGGGCCAGGCGGCGAAATACTCCCGGTCGTAATAAATGGTAATGTGCTCGGCATCGGCTGGGTAGCGCGCGGGGGGATAATTCATGGATCTATACCTCGGTCGCCTAGCTATTGCGCCGCGGGTCGAGGGCGTCGTTCAAGCCATCGCCCAGGAAGACGAAGGCGACTTGAATGACGCCAATCGTCACAGCTGGGATGAGTATCAGGTGCGGGAAGATCTGCCAGTAGCGCCGCCCCTCTTCCAGTATGGAGCCCCAACTGGCGTTGGGCGGCTGGACACCGATGCCGAGAAAGCTCAAGCCAGCTTCCATCGTTACCGCGCCGCCCATGCTGGCGGTTATGGCGACTACCAGTGGTCCCAGAGCATTGGGTATGACATGGCGGAGCATGATATGCCATTGCGAAGCGCCAAGGGCGCGGGCGGCCAGCACGTAGTCTTCCTCATTGATGCTCAGGACTTGTCCGCGCACCAGCCTCGCCAAGCCGGGCCAGGCGATGAGCGCGAGGGCGCTGAAGACCAGCACATAATCCAGCCATAAGGTATTCAAATAGAAGGGATTCTTGGTCTGTTCATACAGCAAATCGAACCAATTGATGATGGGACGGCGCAGGGTTGTGTTGATGAGGATGACCAGCAGCAAGCCCGGCATCGCCTGGATTAAATCGCTGATCCACATGAGCAATTCATCGGTCCGCCCGCCGTGAATGCCCGACCAGGCGCCGACCAGGATGCCGATGACCAAGCTGATGGACGTGGATAAAAAAGCCACCAGGGCGGCGGTGCGCGCGCCGTGGAGCATACGGCTGAAGACATCCCGCCCCAAGTCATCGGTGCCCAGGAAGTGCGCGGCGCTGGGACCTTGAAATGCCTTGACGATATTCTGTTCGAGGAAGTCGTAAGGGGCGATATGAGGACCAACCAGCGCCAGGATGAGGAAGGCAGCGACGACGAACAAACCGCCCACCGCCAGCCAATTCTTGCGGAAGCGGCGAGCCGCGTCTTGCCAGAGGCTGCGATGATATTCCAGCGACAGGCTCTTGTCATCTATGACGCGGGAGCGTTTTGCTGTGGCTGTCTCCGCGCTCATTGCGCCCTCACTCGCGGATCCAGAATCGGATAGATGATATCGACCAGGAAATTGCTGATGAAAATGATCAAGGTGCCGACGACAGCCACTGCCATGATTATGGGATAATCGACCTTTTTGATACCCTCGATTGTCAACAAGCCGAAACCGGGGATATTCAAGATATATTCTACAAATAGCGAGCCATTGATGAGACCAATCATGATGAGACCGAGGGTTGTCACCACGGGCGTCAGCACCGGGCGCAGCATGTGGCGCAGGATAATGCGCGATTCGGGCATGCCTTTGGCGCGGGCGGTGCGCACATATAGCTGGCTTTTGACTTCCAGCATGGCGGAGCGGGTCTGGCGCACGACAATGGGCAGGATGCCTATCGATATGACCGCGACGGGCAAGGCGGCGTCGATATGAAATAAGCCATTCCAGCCATAGGGCACATTAATGACTTTGAGCTGCAAGACGAGGAGGAGCAACAGCATCGGCAGGATGACAAAAGTGGGAATGCCGTTGATGAACAAGACGGTGCTGACAATCAGTCGGTCGAGCCAGCGGTTGTGGTATAGCGCAGCGATAATGCCCAGCGCAATACCGGCGGCCGCGCCGATTACAGTGGCGGCGAAGCCCAACTGCATGGAGATAGGCAGGCGAAACTTGACGATCTCCAGCACCGGACGATCGACCTGGAGGCGTATCGAGCGGCCCCAATCGCCTTGCGTAAGCTTATTCAGATAATTGCCGAACTGCGCCAGGAAGGGCTCATCCAAGCCGTACTTCTTGCGCAGCGCCAGCATGACGACTTCGTCTTCGCTATCAAAGTCTTCGCCCTGGATGAACATCATGCGGATGGGGTCGCCGGCGCCATAGAACATCATGCCGTAAGTGACGAAGAGGATCAGGAAGAGCCCGGCTGTCCAGCGGAGGAGACGTAGAAGAAGGAATGATGCCATCGTAGTTTCCCATTTTGCGCCCCATCCCCGGCCCCTTCCCCCAAAATGAGGGAAGGGGAGTTAAACCGCCTGATTAGGCAAAAGTCCCTCCCTCTTGATGGGGGAAGGGACTTAGGGTGGGGGTGAAAGGATTACATCCTCTCGATATAGATCTTCCAGGGTTCAATCACGCTGACGTCCGGACCGCTGTAGTATTCCTTGACGTGGTCGCGGGCGTTGGCGGTGCGCAGCGGTTTGCCGAAGTGCATGATGACGTAGTCGCCTTCGTACTGCGCCTGCGCCTCGAGAGCGAGTTCACAGCGGCGCGGATCATCGGGCGCCAGGGTCAGCGCTTCGTCGATGGCCGCTTCCAGCGCCTCGTTGTGGTAGCCGTTCAGCATGGAGCTGCTGGGAACGGGACCGGCTGAGTGGCCCGCGGCCCACATATAGGTGGCGGCATCGGGGAAGCGAATGACCACATCATCGCGGCTGAGGTTGATCTTGTCGTAGTCGTCGCCGAAGCTGTTGGGATCCTGCTGGAATTCAACATTTTCGATGCCCAGGTTCTGGCGCCAGAATTCGATGACGGCTGTCAGCGCGCGGTTGTTGAACTCGTTGCTGCCGCGCGGGGTGACGCGCAGCTTGGGCAAGTTCTCGGCGCTGCCATAGCTGGATTCGGCCAGGGCGGCTTGGGCGGCTTCGACATCGTAGGGATAGCCGGTGGCGTCAGGGTTCTGGCAGGTGACGATATCGTCCAGGGTCTGGGTGGTCATGACGCCGCTGCCTTCGATGGGGAAGGCGGCTTGGAAGACGGCATTCCAATCGACGGACTTGATGAGCGCTTCGCGGACTTTCGGATCATTGGTCGGTTCGCGGGTCGGCTGCATCCAGAAGGTGTTGAAGCCGATGGCGTCGAACTGACGGAAATAATCCGGCATTTGCGCGCGTAAGACTGAGGGAGCGGCGGCTAGGCTGGCGTCGATCTGGTCATTCAGCGCCATTGTGCCGACGGCCGTCTGGTCGGTCACGAACATGAAGGTGACCTTCTCGAGGATGGGACCGTCTTTCCACCATTCCGGATTGGGCGTCAACTCAGCCGTCTGCAGGTCGGCGTCGAAGCTGGTGAGGATGAAGGGACCGTTGACGATAGGATTGTTCTCGGGTTTCCAGAATTCGTTGAAGCCATGTTCAAGCACGTCCTCGGCGCGGGCGATGGCCATGTGGGCGGTGGCGATGCGCCAGAAGAAGATGGGGTCAGGCAGATTCAACTCGACTTGAACGGTGGAATCATCAAGCGCCGAGAGACCGCTGACATCGACGGTCATGGCATCTTCGGCCGCCATCTCGCGAGCCTCCGCGAAGCCGACCACGTTGCCCAGATAAGTGCGGATGCGGCCGACGCTGTTGAGCGGGGCGGCTTGCACCTGCCAGGAATCGATGACCTGCTGGGCGGTGATGGATGTGCCATCGGACCAGCGCGCTTCGGGATCGACTGAGAAGGTCCAGACGGTGCTGTCGTCGTTCTGGGACCAGTCATTGAAATAGCCGGTCTTCAAGTTGAAGTCGACATCAAAGTAGAGCGGCGGCACGGACTGGAAGGTGATCCAGTTTTGCTGGTCGCCGCCGGCGGAAAGGATCTGGAAGCTGAAGTTGGCCACGCCGGATGAGCCGGTGGCGATCCGCAGCACTTGATCCTGCGCCATGACGCTGGTCGCGCTGAGCAGCAGTAGCGCGAGAACAAATAAGGTGAATAGTTTTTTAGACATCATTTCCTCCTCGATTGATCGTTTGTCTCACCACAAGTCATTGAGCGCGCAACGGACGCGCCCTAACTGTAGCCAAAATGATACTCAGTTCAAAGTCGTTCTAATGGCTCCCTCCTTTCGAGCCGCCGGGGCCTTATGCGGCAATGCCCGCGCGTACTGGGTAGATTCTCGCAAGACAAGCTCGGTCGGCAGCTTGATGATGCGTTCAATCTCGTTGAGTTCGACCTGCATGCCCCGCAGGAGCAAGCGCGCCGCTGTCACGCCGAGGAGCTTCAAATCCCGGCGGATGGCAGTGATGGGCGGTCGATAGAGGCGGGTCAAATTGATATCGTCGCAGGCGACCAAAGCGATATCGCGCCCGACGACCAAGCCGAGATCTTGCAGCGCCATCAAGGCGCCGGCAAGGATGATGTTGCCCGCGACTATGAGGGCGGATGGCTGGGTCCCGCTTTGCAATAGTAGCAGCGCCTCGGCATAAGCCGCGCGCTCATTAAAGGAGGTGAAGCGGATGAGTTCGGGGCGTTGGGGCAGGTCGGCATCCAGCAAAGCGGCTTGGTAAGCCAGGCAGCGCTGCCGGGTCGGATAGAAGTCTTCGGGCCCGCCGATGAAGGCGATCTCCCGATGTCCCCGGCTGATGAGATGGGCAAGAGCCTGGCGCATGCTGCTTTCATGATCGGATTGCACGGCGTAAACCAACTCATCACTGGTCGCTTCCCGGTCCAGCATCACGGTGGGAATGCCCAATTCGCCCACGTAGCGCCGCGCCGGCTCGGGGGATTCGGCCGCGGACGAGACGATCAAACCGCTGACTTGCCGCCGAGCCAGCAGCCGCAGGCAAGCCACATCAAGCTGCGCCTGATTGCGGGAAGACAGCAGCGTGACGGCGTAGCCATGGTCCGAAAGCGCTTCCGAAGCGGCTTCAAAGATCGTCGATATGACAGGATTGGCGATCGTCCCGACCAGGAAACCGACCGAGTTGGTCTGCCCCCGGCGCAAGCCATTGGCGAGGAAGGCCGGCTGATAATCCAGCTCCAGCGCGGCCGCCATAACCCGGCTCCTCAATTCTTCCGAGACGTGGGGGTAGTTGTTCAGGGCGCGGGAGACCGAGCCCACGGAAACCTGAGCCTGCTGCGCGACATCGTGAATCGTGACCTTTTGCGTCAAAATCAGACCTGAAAGCAAAAGCTGAAAACGATTTCCGATAGCTTAACGCCTTTGCCACGGGTTGTCAAATTTTGCTCAAACGAGCCGGTAGATTGCTGGCGGACGCGCCTGATTTTGACAAAATCGGCGGGGCGGTTATACTCTGGCGCGGAAAACGATTTCAGGCTAGCGGAGCCAGTCCATGAGCGATCTTGAGATACGCGGCGGATCCTATCCCATTTTGCTGACCGCCTTTGACGAAGACGACCAAGTCGACTTGCCGGCGATTGGCGCGCTGCTCGACTTTTATCGAGAGCTTGGCTTGCCGGGCGTCCTGGCGTTGGGGCAGGCGAGCGAGATGCTGTGGCTGGACGACGAGGAGCGCTTCCGCGTCGCTGAATATGTGGCGCGGCATCGGCGCGGCAAGCTGTTGGCGGCGACAGTCGGCAACTTCGGCATCAGCCTGGCCGAGCAAGCGCGCAGCCTGCAGCGCATTCACGACATGGGCGCGGAGGTTGTGGTGGTGGCGCTAGCGCTGCTGCCGTCGGCGGAAGGGCCGGGCGAGCAACTGCTTGAGCTTTCGGGTCTGGTCAAGCCGGAGGTTCGCCTGGGCGTTTACGAGATCCCGCAGCCGGAGCATCGCTTGCTCAGCGCAGCGGAAGCAGGCGCGATCGCGGGTAGCGGACGTTATTATTTTATGAAGGACACCTGCCGCCAGCTTGAACCTTTCAGCGCGAAAGTCAAGGCGGCGGCCGGCAGTAATCTCAGGATTTATCAAGCCAACCTGGCTGTGCTGCCGCCGTCGATGGAAGCGGGCGGCGATGGTTTCTGCGGCTGGCTGCCCATCGTCGCGCCCGAGTTATGCGAACAGGTCTGCGATTTATCGCTGCCGGCGGAGTTGCGGCGGCGCGCCCATGACAAGCTGATGGCTTTCAACGAGGTGATGATAGCGCAGGGCTTCCCGGCTTCGGCGAAATATATCCTGGCGCGGCGGGGCATAGCGATCCAGCCCTACAGCCGGGAGCCGGCGGCGCGGAAGTTCTTTGCGAGGGACAGGGCCGAATTGGATGCCTTCATAGCCGCGGAGCAGCCCTTCCGCCCGCTAAAGCCAGCCGGGCAAGCTTGAGACTCTCATGCCGCCGAATATAGTTGTCTTCTTCAGCGATGATCACGCGCAGTGGGCGCTGCCACCCTACGGCAACAGCGAGATTAGCGCGCCCGCGTTGAACCACTTGGCGGAGACAGGCGTCGTCATGCGGAACGCATTTACGCCTTGCCCGGTTTGCTCGCCAGCGCGAGCCTCTTTTTGGACCGGCCTTTATCCGTCGCAGCATGGCGTGCATGATCACCTGGCCGAGGATGACCAAGAAGTACAAAAGACTGCCTGGCTGAAGGGCATTCCCACGCTCGCCGACTATCTGCATGAAGGCGGTTATGCGACGGCAATGTGCGGCAAGTGGCATTGCGGCGCGGGCGAAGAGCCCAAGCCCGGCTTTGACTTCTGGCGCAGCGCCTGGCGCAAGACGCCCAAGTATTTCAGCCTGAGCAACAAGTACAGCGAGCAAGGCATGGTGGTGGAGCGAAGCGGTTACGACAGCCAAATCATCACAGACGCCGCCATCGACTTCTTGCGGAGCCGCGACCGCGACCTGCCATTCTTCCTCTTCGTCGGCTACGCCACGACGCACAATCCCTGGATCAACCGGCCCGAGCGTTTGGTCTCGCATTATCGCAAGGCGAGTTTCCGCGACATACCTGTGGACATCCCGTATCCCTTTGGCGATGCCGGTACGCATCCGGTCGCGCCGAATGACCGGCAAGAAGCGCGGGCGCAGTATTACGCCTCGGTCGCGATGATTGACGAGGGGATGGGGCGGGTGCTGGATGAGCTCGATGCGCAAGGGGAAGGCGAAGGCACGCTCATCGTCTACACTTCCGACCACGGCATGAATCTGGGGCATCACGGCATCTGGGGCAAGGGCAACGGCAGCGAGCCGCTGAATATGCTGGAGGAATCGATACGCGTCCCGCTGATTTTGAATTGTCCGGAGAGCATCGACGCGGGGCAGGTCCGCGCCGAGTTTGTCACCCACTGCGGCCTCTTCATGACCTTGCTCGATTTCGCCGATTCCAAGCCTGCCGATACATCGCATTACCCCGGAAGCAGCTTTGCGCGGCGTCTCACTGGCGCGATGGATGACGGCTGGCGCAATATCTACATCGGCGAATACGGCACGACGCGCGCCATCCGCGACGAGTGTTTCAAGCTGGTGCTGCGCTACGCCGGCGGAGAAAACCTGCTGCACGATTTAGAAGCCGATCCGCGCGAAACGATCAACCTCTATGAAGATTCCGACCAGCGCGGACGGGTCAAATCCATGACAGCGGCTTTGGAGGGTTTCTTCGCTGAATACGAGGTTCCGCAAAATAGCGGCTTGCGCGGGGAGGCTCTGCCAATCCACAATCGGCGCGAGGCTTGGCGCAGGAGGAGCGCATGAGAATCACCGCCATTCGCGATTTGGTCGTGCCGATCAAGTCGTCTATCCGCAACGCTTTCATCGACTTCTCCCAGATGACCGTCTCCATCGTCGGCATTCGTAGCGATGTCATCCGCGACGGGGCGCCGGTCATTGGTTACGGCTTCAACTCCAACGGACGTTATTCGCAGAGCGGCATCTTGCGCGATCGCTTCATCCCGCGCCTGCTCAAGGCTGAGCCGGAGGCGCTGCTGAGCGAGAAGGAGGATAACTTCGACCCCGTCAAAGCCTGGGACATCATGATGGCGAATGAGAAGCCGGGCGGCCATGGCGAGCGCTCAGTGGCGGTGGGCGTGCTGGATATGGCGCTTTGGGACCTGGTCGCGAAGATCGAAGGCTTGCCGCTCTACCAACTGCTGGGGCAGCGTTATCGCGGCGGGGCGGTCGATGAGCGGGTCTTCATCTACGCGGCTGGCGGCTACTATTATCCCGGCAAGGGGCTGACCGCCCTGCAAGACGAGATCAAGACCTACCTCGATATGGGCTACGCCAATGTGAAGATCAAGATCGGCGGCGCATCGCTGGATGAAGATCGGCGGCGGATCGAGGCGGCGCTGAATGTGGTGGGCGCGGGCTCTGCCCTGGCGGTTGACGCCAACGGCCGCTTCAATCTCAAACGCGCCCTGCAATACGCCGAGGCGCTGGAGCCTTACGAGCTTTTCTGGTACGAGGAAGCTGGCGATCCGCTGGATTATCTGTTGAACGCCGCCCTGGCGCGGGCGACGAGCTTGCCGTTGGCCACCGGCGAAAACCTCTTCTCAACCATCGACGCGGCCAATCTCATCCGCTATGGCGGGATGCGCCCGGGGGTGGACTTCCTGCAATTCGACCCGGCACTGAGCTATGGGCTGGTGGAATACCTGCGCACGCTGGACATGCTGGCCGAGTACGGCTGGTCGCCGCGGCGCTGCATCCCGCACGGCGGGCATCAGTTCGCCCTGCATATCGCCGCTGGCTTGGGGCTCTACGGCAATGAATCTTACCCGCATGTCTTCCAGCCTTTTGGCGGCTTCGGCGATGATATCCCGGTCCGCGACGGGCGCATCCAACCGCCGCAAGTTCCGGGCATCGGCTTCGAATTCAAGACGGATTTGATGGCGGAGTTGGAAAAGCTGTTTGATTAGGCGGGGTTATTTGCCAACGAGAACACCGAGGGAGCGTTTGCGGAAATGTCTGGTGGGAATGCTATTGTCTCGGCAATTGGAAAGAAGGCGCTCTGTGCCCTCAAAAAACTCGACGTCTTCGTTAGCTGAAATAATGGAACGGAATCCCTCGTGTCTGATAGTGGCTTGAAGTCTACCGCGCCAATCAATTTCGTCACTTTCTACATGGATGTGACCGACCGGACGATGGCGGATATTCATCGGACGACTTCGACTATCACTGTCACCGAGCCGCATCGTTATATTCGGACCATGTTCGCTTCGGCGCGGCTCTTTCACCCCGATTGCCGCAGCATCATCCTCAGCGACCGCGCCACGCCCTTCCCGCCGGGGGAAGATATCGAGGTCATCCGCTACGAGCTCGACCGGGGGCAGCCGATGCTCTCGCGCTCAATCGCCTGGCTGGATTACCTGCGCGCCGCCGATGGGCATACGATCTTTCTCGATAGCGATCTGCTCATCAACGGCGACCTGGCGCATGTCTTTGCCGCAGACTTCGCGGTCGCGCTGACCTACCGCGATGGCGACAAGAAGTGGCCCATCAACGCCGGCGTCAACTTCGCGCATGGGGCGCGCTTGGACAAGGCGGCGGCATTCCACGAGACCTGGCTGAAGGAGTTCCGCGTCGTTCATTGCCAGCGGAGCGTCTGGGGCGGCGATCAAGACAGCTTGCGCGAGCTCTTCGCCGCCGTCGATTTCGCTCGCGAGGACAGCTTCAACTGGCGCCTGGGCGAGCTGGACATCCGTTTCCTGCCTTGCGCGCGCTACAATTTCTCGACGGCGCGGGCGCATGAGATGGACGGCTATTATCCGGAGGCCAAGGTGCTGCATTTCAAGGGCAAACGCAAACCTTTCATGCTGCCGTACTGGCGTCAGCATCTCAAGCGGGAGAAGGCGGGAGGATAAAGGATGGAAGCAGTTCCCCATATCGACATCACTGATCCGGCGCGGATTCAAGCGCTGCTGGACGATCGGCGGAACTTCAGTTGGCGGGCGGTCGATAGCGAGACGCTGGATACCTGGAGTCCCGATCTGGGCTTGACTGCCTACCCGCAGCCCAGCGTCTACCGCGCTGGGGCGGTGGCTAGCTCGGGCATCTCGTCCACGCTGCGTCAGCGCTTCTGGCAGACGGTGGAGGGACAAGCTGATCATACCGGCATGCGCTATATCGGCATCGTGATCTACCTGGCAGCGGGAGAGAGCGCGCCGATAGAATTGCACTTGGCGAGTCAGGAGATCGGGCGCGTCGAGCCGGGTAAGGGCGACAATCGTCTTCATCTGATTGTGGTTGACAAGGCGGTCGAGTTCATCGGCGAGATGGAGATTTTTCAGTTGACGGCACCGGGTCCGGGCGCCTATCGCATCGAGCAGTTTGTGCTACTGCACGAGCGGCCTGAGGCGAACCGGGTCCCGCCGGAATTACAAGATATAACCATTCGCAAATCGCATTGGAAGGACAATTGCTACATTCACTTCCACATTCTTACGTCGCGCGTCTGCAGCATTACGGTCAATTTTCAGGTCGGGTTTGACTGTCCGGAATACGACTATGATTTCGACGAGATCAGCGGACCGTCTCGGTTACACGATATTTCAACTGAAATTGGCGTCGACTGGAGGATTATCGCCACTATCACAGCTCGCGACGAGTCAGGCGCGTGCGCATCTCGTATTGTCGAATTCTCGACTACAAAGCCGGAGTCGCCTGATACGGACGAGGTAATAGTACAGGTGGAGCTAATCAATATGACAGCGGCAGAATTCACAGGCCTGCCGCTTCAATTCGGCATACCGCTGGGGCAGGGCGCGCTCTACGAGCCGGCGTCTTGCTTCATACAAGCTGGAAGCCTGCGAATCCCGGCTTTGGCCCGCGAGTGGAAGTGCCGGCCCGATGGCTCCGTCCGTTGGATCATGATCGATTCTCGGGTGCCCGCCAGCTTAGCGGAGACCGGACGACTCCACGCAACTGTGCATATAAACGGCGACAACATCGCGCGAGAGCTCCGCCAGAATCAAGGATGGCTGACCGCCTACGAGTTGACAAATACTCGAAGAGTCTCGCTGCGAGAAAACCAGGGGCAAGATGCTGAGCGGGAACACGATATTCGCCGTATCTATCTAGCAAAGTCGGATTCGGGCAGTGCGTTAAGCGTCATGACGAATTCAGCGAGCGAATTGGCGCGGGAAATCGAAGAGCGGCGGCAATCTCTGTTGAATAGTGGAATCTCTAGTTCCTCAGTTGAAGAACTCGTGGCCCGATGGTACCCATCACATATTGACGGTGTGCAGTTGCCACTTATGTCTCTTAGCGATTGGCGCTTTGAGGCGGTGCTGGGTCACGGCTTGGCGCTTGAATCCAATTTCATCATGGAGCCGCAGTCATATGGCGGCGACAGTGCGACCTTTAAAGTCCTTCACCAAGACGAGCATGGGGTCGCGCACTTGCAGAGTATTCTGCGCCTGCAATTCTATCCCGACCAGCCCTTCTTCAAGCTTTACCACCGCCTGGAAGTCATCAGCCCGGCGCTGGCGCCCGCGGCCGCCGGTGGCGACCTGCCCGCTGAGTGCAGCGACGCGATGCGCGAGAACATCGTCGGCGTTAGTGGTGAAGAGAGTACCCTTCTCAAGCTGCGTTCCTTCTCGCTGCGCTTGCCATTTGAGGGCGCGCGCGTCGTGCAGCACCGGGACGAAACATGGCAGTTGGGCGGCAGCGATTGGCAACTGCGCCACGACCACGATCTGGCGCACGAGATCAACGACGACATCCGCGAAGATCGCGCGCCTGGGCACATTATCGTGGACGGCGACTCGGGTGCGCTGGGCATCGGCGTTCGCAACTTCTGGCAAACTTATCCGAAAGCAATCACGGTCGGCAGCGACCACATCGACATCGGCCTTTTCCCCGAGCGCGCTGGACGGGACTTGCCCGGCGACGAAGACGCGCCGCATCGCCTCTATTTCTGGCTGGATGAGGATGGCTACAAGCTCAAAGCCGGTATGGCGTTGAGCAGCGAAATTCTCATCGACTTCGGCGGCGATAATCCGGCTGCCTTCGACTGGCTGGAGAACCCCGTCCTCGTCCGCCCCGACATCGACTACCTAAACAGCACTGGCGCGCTCAATCCCATCGGCGCTCGACAGGATTCGCCGCTGCCGGATTACGACGCGCTGACGGACCGCGCTATCGACTCCTTCTATAAAGACCGCGAGCATTTCCGCGCCTACGGGCAGGTCAACTTCGGCGACTGGTACGGCGAGAGCGCCTGGTCCTGGGGCAACAACGAATATGATCCGAGCTACTGCGCTTATACCGAGTTTCTCCGCGGCGGCGATTCGCGCTGGGCGCGGCTGGGGGCGGAAGCGGCGCGGCACCTCGCCGATATCGACACGGTCAACTTTTCGTCCGATGCAAGCGAGATCGGCGGGCAGTCCATGCACATGCCCGGGCACCTCGGCGGCTACCTCCCCCCTTACTTCCGCAGCAAGATGGGCGGCACCAAATCCATCGCCTCGCATACCTGGGTCGAGGGACCGCTGCTGCACTTCCTGCTCACCGGCGACCAGGCAGTCTACGACTCCCTGCTGAAGACCAAGGACTGGCTCTTGCAGCGCCGGTTTTTCGATTATTACGACTTCAGCAACGCCCGCGAAGCCGGCTGGCATCTGATTCACCTCTGCGCCCTGGCCGACTCGCTGGACGACGCCGACTGCCTCAACGCGGCGAGCATCATTGTCGAGCGCGTACTGGAGCGGCAGGAGCCTGAAGGCGGCTGGGTGCGGAACCTGGGCGAACCGCATTGCGGCTGCGGCTATCCACGCTGCCGCGGCGAAGCCGGTTTCATGGTCGGCGTTTTGCTCTCCGGCTTGAAGCGTTATCATCATCTGACCGGCGAGGATGCTGTGGCGAGGGCGATCATCGGCGGCGCGCGCTGGCTCATTCGCGAGACCTTCGACGAGGCCAGCGGCCACTTCCGCTATACCTCCTGCCCACAGCGTACGCTGGGCGGGACCTATCAGCATACGCAGTACGTGCTGGAGGCGCTGGCATCGGCTTGGGAGCTCAGCGGCGACCCCGAGATCGGGGCTTACCTGCGCGATGGCTTGCCGACCATCGGCATGTTCCCGGGAGACCTCGACCATCTGGGCTTGGGCAAGGCGCTGTCCCAACAGATGCGCTACGTGCCCACCATCATAGCCGCGCTTGAAAGACGATCCTTAGAATCTGTGGAGGCGACAAATGACTGACTGGACCAGCAGACTGGCGATCATCAGCGACGAAGCCGATGATTCCTTCGCCGAGGCGGTTGAATTTTGCCTGCCCCTCGGCATCCGCGCTTATGAACTGCGCAAACTGGAAGGCGGGCGCTTCCCCCAGGTGACCGAGGGCGCGGTGCAAGAGGTGGCGGATACCGTCGCCGCCCATGAACTGGAACTCATCGGCGTCAGCCCCGGCTTCTTCAAAGGTCCGCTTGATGGCGATGTCATCGCGCATACCTTCGATCATGACCTGCCCAAAGCTTTCCGCTTGATGGAGCGCCTGGGCATCCGCCGCATGACCCTCTTCACCTTCCGGCGGAGCGGTCCGGATGATCCGATACCGGCGGAGATCTACGATCATCTCGGTCGCGCGATTGAACTCTGCGCTCGTGAAGGCATCGAAGTCCTGCTGGAGAATGCCGCCAGCATCTACAGCAACACCGGCGCCAACCTGGCGACGATCGCGCGGACGCTGGGACTCAGCGTCGTTTGGGACCCAGCCAACGGCGCCGCCTCGGGCGAGCAGTCTTGGCGCGATGGCTACGAAGCGGTTCGGCAACGTCTCGCTCACGTCCATTTCAAGAACTGGAGGCCCGAGGATGGTTTCGTCGCTATTGACGCCGGACTGGTCGATCTGGCGGGGCAGGTGGCCGCGCTCAAAGCCGATGATTATCCCGGCTATTATTGTCTCGAGCCGCATCAATGGAATGATCGCAAGAATGCCGTGCGCCAGAATTGCGCGCAGTTGCTGGCGCTGCTGGAATCGGATTAGGAGGTCACGGTGGCCGAAAAGATACGCTCCATCATCGTTGGCATGGGCGGTATCAGTCGCTCGATGCTGCGCGTCCTGGCGGAGAAAAGCTGGCACGAAGTCGTCGCCGTCGTCGATGTGAACGAGGCGGCGCTGGCGGGGGCCTCCCTGCCGGAATCAGCCAAATTCACCGATCTAGAGCGCGCCCTGCAAGAAACGGAGGCTGATGTCGCGCTGATCAACACACCGTCCGAATGGCATTACGAGCAGACCGCCGCTGTCCTGGAGGCCGGTCTCTCGCCGCTGGTCGCCAAGCCCCTGACCAACAAATTCGAGCACTCGCAAGCCCTGGTGGCGCAGGCGAAGCAGCGCGGCGTCAAACTCGCCGTGGGCCAGCAGATGCGCTACTTCCGCCATTACCTGACCGTCGCCGAATTCGTCGCCTCAGGCGTGCTCGGCCATATCGAAAATATCTTCTTCTTCAACGCCAAGCCGCGCCATCAAGCCAGGAACCTGGCCGGCTTCGAGCAGCCTGTTCTCTGGGAGATGACCTGCCATCATCTGGATTGCCTCTTCGCTATCCTGCCTGAGCTCGTGCCGGGCTCGGTTGTCTGCGATGGTTTCTTGCCTAGTTGGACGGTCTATGACAGCGCTTGCATGATCAACGGTCTGTTTCGCTTCGCCGGCGGCCAGCATATGATTTATCATGCCGGCTACTCTTCGCAATCCGATTGTTACGAGTTGCGCCTGGAGGGTAGCAAAGGCGTCCTGCGCTGCCGCGGCTTGCACATGTCCAAGAACGAGATGACTTATGAATTCGCCGAGCGTGGGGCGGCATTTGAGGTTGTTGATCTCGACCGCGGCCGCCCGCCGACCATACCCTGGTCGCTCTTCTTCGACCGCTGGCGCGACTGGCTCAATGGCGGGCATGAGCCGCACTTCAGCGGGCGGGAGAATCTCAAAGTCCTGGCCACAATCGATGCCGCCATCGAATCCTTGACGACCGGCGCCTTCGTGCCCATCGTGAGCGGCGAGCGCTATCAATCTGTTTTCGGGGGCGCCTGATGTCCTTCACCGTCGATTGCCAGAGCCACATCTTCCCGCGCGCCTACGCCGAACTTCTGACGCGGAACCGCAAAAGCCCGCGAGCCACCGGCGGCGATGGCGTCTACCTCATCGATTATGACGACGTCCAGCGCTTTCGCCTCGACCTTGATGATTACAGCCCGGCCCGCAAATTGGCCGACATGGATGCCAACGGCGTCGATATGAGCGTCATCAGCGTCAATATCCCGACGCCCGATATGCTCGACCCCGAGTTGGCGCTGGCCGGGGCACGCATCTGTAATGAGGCCATCGCCGAACTTTGTCATCAGCATCCGGGGCGTTTCATCGGTATTGCCTCGCTGCCGTTGAATGACCCGCCCGCCGCCATCAGCGAACTGGAGCGAGCCGCCCATGAGCTTGACCTGCGCGGAGTCTTCCTGCCCTCGCATATCAACGGGCTGCCGGTCGATGACGAACGCTTCGAGCCTGTTTACGCGCGGGCCGCTGCGCTGGGCTTGCCCCTCGTCCTGCATCCCACGGTCCCGACCTGGGGCGCCGCTATCAGAGAGCACAGCATGATTCCCATGCTCGGCTTCATGGTCGATACCTCCATCGCCATGCTGCGCCTGATCCTTAGCGGCGTCATGGAACGCCAACCGGCGCTGACTGTCCTGCATCCGCATTGCGGTGGTGTGCTGCCTTATGTGATGGGACGGGTGGTCGAGCAGACTGAGGTCAAGCGGCGCGGTCGCGACCACATCAAGCAATCCCCGCGCGAGACCTACCGGCGCGTCTATTTCGATCTAGTCTCGCCCGATGAACTGGCGGTGGATTTCGCCTACCGCTTCGCCGGCGCCGACAAGCTGCTCTTCGGCAGCGACCACCCCTGGGTATCGATCGACGCCATTATGCGACGCGTCCGCGCCCTCAATTGCACGGAGGCGGAGATGGCGCAAATCCTGGGCGGCAACGCGCGGCGGCTCTTCCGCATCAATTAGCTGCCTGCGTACGGCGCGCCAGGACGCGCGAATTCGTAGCATCCGCCCGTCTCTTCATTTACAATCCTCAAAGTAATCAAATGCGGTCGCATTTGGAATGCAGATCAGGAGACCCTCATGAAACTGTTCGACTATCCCGATTCCCTGCCCGATTGGGCGGAGACCATCAATCGTTACGCTATGATGAAAACAGAATACGGCGCTGAGGGCGTCGCCGACAAAGTGGCGGAGATAGAAGCGACCCTGAAGGAGAAACTCGCCGAACTCATCGCCCTGCCCGATGACGCGGCGCTGACCCGAGCCGAGCCGGACGACCTGCCCGCCATTCAAGCCTTGCGCCCGGCCGGGAAACGGCGGATGTGGTCTGCCGTTTCCGCTGATTTTCGCGAGCGGCTGGAAGGCGCGCTCATCGGGCGTTGCGCCGGCTGCACCCTCGGCTCCATCGTCGAAGGCTGGGATGTGGAACGCATGGAGCGCTGGGCTGCTTACCTGGGCGATGAATACCCGCTGACGGATTATTGGAGCGAAGCCGAGCAGCCGCATGAGCTCAAATACCAGACGAGCCCGCGCGAAGATTTCACGCCGGCGAAGATGGACGGCGTGCCCACCGATGACGATATCTGCTACACTCAGCTAGGCTTGATGATCTTGGAAGAGTACGGTCCCGATTTCACGACGGACGATCTCGGCGAGGCTTGGGTCAAGTATCTGCCCTTCGCCTTCACCGCCGAGGGCATCGCGCTGGACAACCTGCGAGCGGGCGTGCCGGCGCTGCAAGCCGCCGATGTCGATAACCCCTGCGTACAGTATATCGGCGCCGATATCCGCTCCGACCCTTGGGGCTATGCCGCCCCCGGCTATCCGGAGAAAGCGGCCGAATTCGCCCATCGCGATGCCGCCGTCAGCCACCGGCGCAATGGCATCTACGGCGCGATGTACTTCTCCGCCGCTATCTCAGCCGCCTTCGCCGTGGACGACCCGGTCGAGGCGCTGCGCATCGGTCTGGAAGAAATCCCGGCCGATTGCTACCTGGCGCGGGAAGTGCGCTGGGCGCTTGAAGAAGCAGCGTCCATTAAGAATTATCGCGAGGCTCGCGCCGCTGTCGATGCGCGCTATCCGGGCATGCACAAGGTCCACGCCATCAATAACGCCGTCTTGACTATCTGGGGTTTGACTATCGGCGGCGATGACTACAGCAAGGTCATCGGCGAGACGGTGGCCATGGGCTTGGATAACGACTGCACCGCCGCCACCGCCGGCAGCATCTGGGGCGCGGTCTACGGCAAGGGGGCCATCCCCAAGCACTGGCACAAGAATTTCAACAACAAGGCGCATACCTTCCTCATCGGGCAGGAGACCTTCGCCCTTGATGACATGATCGACCGTTTCATCGCGCAGGCGGGAGAAATCGTGGGGGGCGCTTAAGCGACTGGTGTCCTCGTCGTTCCTGCTGCTTGATCCGCGCGTCGTAGACAAGGTGGAAAACGCTCGCCTGGCATTGGGCGCGGTTGATAAGCGCCCTGCCAATCCGCTCTTCGTCGAGGAGTATTTCGCTGATTACAGATCTGCTATTGATCGGGACACGGCAACTATGGTAACTGCGCTTCATATAGTAAACCGATTGCGCAACCGATTTTTTTATGTTATGCTTTGATTCGTTGGCGTATTTTTTTGCATCTCAGGCGGGTAAGGGAGGTAAACGGAAATTAAATCCCGCGACTCGGCAATTCCCTATGTAAAATCAGAGAATAACGGAGAGAAGAGTCATGAAATTCGTCGTCAGATTTCTTGTAGTCCTGTTGCTCTTGGCAGCGTTGGCTAGCAGCGCGGCTCTGTCTCTAGGACAAGAGACCGAGACTTACGGTATGGTTGTCTTCTTGAAAGGTTCGGAATTCTTCAACTGGGCATACGCTGGAATGGTGGACGCCGCGGCGCGCATTGGCGACCATGTCGAAGTGCAATTACTAGGTCCTGCGGAATGGGACGCCTCGCTTGAAGCGCGTGAAATCGAGCAATTGACGGCGCGTGGCGTTGATGGCATTTTAGCCACAGCCGGTGATGCCGAGACCATGAACGCGTCCATCGACGGTGCAATCGCAGCGGGCATTCCAGTCATCCTCTTCGATTCCGATGCCCCAGGCAGCAACCGACTCGCCTTCGCCGGCACTAACAATTACAACGCCGGCTGCAGCGCTGGCGAGGCCGTCGCCGATTGGCACGGCGATGCCGCCCGCGTAGGTATCTCTACCTTCCCTGGTCCAGATCACCTCGCGCGTCGCGTCGAAGGCTTTGAGGACTGCCTCGCCGCCGCCGCGCCTGGCGCGGAAATCGTTCAGATCGTCAATGACGAAGGGCGTGTTGACGGCGCCGAAACCGCTATTACAGCGATGTTGCAAGCCAACCCGACCATCAATGTCATCTTCGCTTCACATGGCAATCCAGGTCCTGGCGCGGCCGCTGCCGTCCGTAACCTCGGCATCGTCGGCGAGGTGGACATTATGGCTTTCGACTTCGGCCTGCCCGTGCTTGAACTGATTGAAAACGGCGAAATTCGGGCTACTGTCGGTCAGAATCCCTATCTCATGGGTTACATGGGTATGCTGCTTGCCTTCGGCGCGCGCCATGAAACGGGCGTTACCGCTGGCAGCGGCTTTGGCCCCTACGCGACGCTTGTCGACACCGGCGTCCAGATTCTTGGCCCGGATGATATTGATCCCTTCAAGAATCCGCCGACATTTGAGTAGCTGAAACGCCAGCGGCAGCGCGACAGCCCGTTGCCGCCCGACAACCTGCTTCACCCGCAAATTTGGCGATTCGCTCTGTTTGCGGGTGACAGGCACTATCGGCTACCATATATCGTCAGTAGCAATCAGAGATTGCAGTATGCGCCGAAGTATTTCGTTATTTGATAGCTTTCAAAGACTGCGTTCAAGCTTGGCGCTGGCGCGCCTGTTGCAAAATCGCTCCGTTATTCTGGCGCTTCTTATCCTGGTTATCTCCATCGCCTTAAGCGTCTTGACCCCCGCCTTCCTTTCCAGCCGCAATCTGACTTTCGTCATCACGGGCATGACCTACGATCTGCTTCTGGCGCTGGGCATGACCATTGTCCTGTTGCTTTGGGGGATAGATCTTTCCGTCGGTTCTGTGCTTGGTTTGACAGCGGTTGTTACGACGATGCTTTTGCAAGACGGCGCGAGCATTCCCCTGGCGATCGGCGTGGGCATGGGCGTTTCGGCGCTATGTGGCGCAACTAACGGTTTTTTCGTCGCCTATCTGAATATCGCGCCTTTTATCGTCACACTCGGTATGATGTCCGTGGCGCGGGGCATCGCCACCGTCTTGACCTCCGGTTATTTTGTCTCCGGCTTGCCGGACGCTTATAAGGCTATCGGTCAGGGGCGGCTGTTCAACGTGCCATATATGGTATATTTCGCGCTAGTCGTCGTCGTCATTCTCGCTTTTCTCTTGCGCAATTGGCGCCCCCTGCGGGAAGCCTTCTATATCGGCACGAACCCAGAGGCGGCGCGTTTGGCCGGCATCCGCGTCGCGCTTATCACGCTTGGCGGCTATGTTTTCTGCAGCATGATGGCGGGCACAGCAGCCATCTTCATGACGTCGCGCTTGTCGATGGGTTTCTTTCAATTTGGTTTGGGCGCCGAGCTTAAGGCGATTGCCGCAGCTGTCATTGGCGGCGCCAGCCTGCGCGGCGGCACAGGCAGCATCTTCGGCGCAACGCTTGCCGTTTTCCTGCTGGCGCTAATCAATAATGGATTCGTACTTTTGCAGGGCTCGCCTAATGCGCAAAACGTCATTATGGGCGGCATTCTCGTCATCGCTATTATGATTGACGCTTATCGCCGGCGCGAGCTTGCGGAGGATTAAAGCCCAATGACGCCGGTCCTCGAAATAAGGCGCGCCAGCAAGTCCTTCGGCAGCCATCGCGTCTTGCATGAGGTTTCCTTCGGTGTTGATGCCGGCGAAGTCCATGCGTTGGTCGGCGAGAATGGCGCGGGCAAGTCTACGCTCATGAATATCATCAGCGGCATCCACAGGCGCGATGCTGGCGAAATCCTGCTCAATGGCGAGTCGATCGACCCGACTGATCCCTGGCAGGCGCGCCAATTGGGCATCAGCGTCGTTTTCCAGGAACTGAGCTTGACCCCAAATATGACGGTGGCGCAGAACATCTTCGTGCGCCGCGAACCCACATCAGCGCTTGGCTTGGTTCATTGGCGACAGCTCAATGATGATGCGCGCGCCCTCTTTGAGCGCATCGGCATCGACATTTCGCCAACCGAGTTGGTGGGAAATTACAGCGTAGGCATCCAGCAGATCATTGAGATTGCCAAGGCGATATCCTTCGACGCCAAAGTTCTTATTATGGATGAGCCAACGTCCGCCCTTTCGGAAAGCGAGGTTGACCGGCTCTTCAGCATCATTGCTGAATTGAAGCAGCAAGGCGTCGCCATCGTTTTCATCTCGCACAAACTTGGCGAAGTCTTGCGCATCGCGGATCGCGTTTCCGTTCTCCGCGATGGCGAAATGGTCGGTGTGGTCAATCCATCACATAGCAACCAGGATGAAATCATCCATATGATGGTGGGGCGCAGCCTTGGGGACCTGTATCCAGCAAAAGGCGTCGTCAGCGATGAGATCCTTCTCGAAGTTGAGGGTTTGAGCCACCCGCCGCTTTTTCGCGACATTTCATTTAGCTTGCGCCGGGGCGAGATCCTCGGTATCGCCGGTCTGGTTGGCGCTGGGCGCACCGAAGTCGCTCGCGCCATCTTCGGCGCGGATCGCTATAGCCGCGGCTCGGTCAAGCTGGCTGGGATAAAGCTCGATCTTAAATCCCCACGACAAGCGATCGAGAAAGGCATTGTCTACTTAACCGAAGACCGCAAGGTGATGGGGCTCTTCTTGTCAATGACCATGCGGGATAATATCGTCTCTTCCGCTTTGGCTCGTTTCACCGATGCGCTAGGCCTGCTTAAGCACCGGGCAATCGTGAACGAATCGCTCCGCGCCATCAAGCAAAACGACATCCGTCCGCGCGATGATTTGCTTTCTATGACCAGCTTAAGCGGCGGCAACCAGCAGAAGTCCTTGCTGGCAAAATGCCTCAGCGCCAACCCCAAAGTACTTATCGCCGATGAACCAACGCGCGGTGTGGATGTCGGCGCTAAAGTCAAAATTCACCAAGCCCTGCGCGATCTAGCAAATCGTGGCATCGGCGTCATCGTCATCTCGTCCGAATTACCGGAAGTCCTCGGTTTGAGCGACCGCGTCGTCGTCTTCCGCGAGGGGCATGTCTCTGCTGTCTTGGACGGCGACAACATCGCTCAAGCGGATGTCATGCGCTATGCCGTACAGTAGCAACAGCATTGAGGGAGCACAGCGATGCATGACGCGCAGATCTTAAAATCAAAACAGAGCGATGGCGTTGGATTGCTGCAGCGCTTTTCGCTCGAAACCTTGCAAATAGGCGCGCTCGCGCTTGCCATCGTCGTTTTTGCCATTATCGTGCAATTGAACTTCCCCGTCTTTCTGTCCTTGCCCAACATCAATGTCATGATCGTTAACTTCCTACCGGAAGCGATCATCGCCCTCGGCATGACCATTGTTATCATCACCGCCGGCATCGATCTGTCCGTCGCCGGTATCTATCCTTTTTCCGCTATCATCGTCGGCTTGCTCTTGTTGGCTGGCGCGCCCATCCCGCTGGCCATAATCATTACATTGGCGGCCGGCGCATTCATCGGCGCTATCAACGCCTTTATCAGCAATACCTTCCGCGTCCACCCGTTCATCGCGACGCTCGCCATCCTGCTCATTCTGCGCGGCGTGAATATCATTATCACCGGTGGCTCGCCAGTGTCAGGCTTCCCGGAGGCATTCGCGATCGTCGGGCAGAGAGGCATCGATTTTGGCACATTCTTGCTCCGTTATTCGGTCTTTATCTGGTTAGCCCTGGCCTTGCTGATCGGTTATCTTTTGCGCAATCACCGCTTTTGGCGTCTCTCCTATTTCATCGGCGGCAATCGCCGCTCCGCGCGCATGTCCGGGGTGAACGTCGAGCGTTATCTCTATTTCGTCTATATGTTAAGCGGGGCGCTGGCTGCGGTGGCTGGTGTCATCGTCGCCTCGCAATTTAACGCCGCCAGCAACAGTTACGGGCAGAATCTGGAATTGCGCGTCATTACGGCAGTAGTTATTGGTGGCGCGGACCTTAACGGCGGCGCCGGATCTGTCCTGGGCTCAATGCTCGGCGTACTATTCATCGCGATGATCTATAATGCTTTTGCCATGTCCGGCATCTCGACATACTGGCAAGATGTCGTGGTCGGCGCAATGCTTCTCGCATCAATTCTCATGGGGGAGGTCTTGAAGCGCCGCCGCGCCAATTGAGCCGGCGTCATTTATGCTTGAATAATCCGGAATACCTGAGCGATTTGCGCGGGCTGGCAGCTAAACCTTGTGTCGATCGTTCTCTGATGCCCCCGATCTCCCAATGTTAATCCATGAAGTCGCGTTATAGCAAATGCTCCCGGATAACCTGATCCAGCGGCTCCAGCGCATGGGGCAAGCTCCGCCGTCCCAAGCCCAGCCGGAAGAAGTTGCCCTCAAATTTCATGACGCTGGCCGGCAAGACCATCACGCCACCCTCCTGCACTGCCGCCTCGGCGAAGTCGTCCACCGCCATCTCCGCCCGCAGCTCCACCAGCGTGATCGTGCCCGCCTGCGGATAGCGCGCCCAGAAAAGCCCGTCGTAGTGCCCGAAGAATTCACGACAGACGGCGATATTACCCCGCACGATATCGACTGCCCGCTGGGTCAAGGCGCGCCAATTTTCCAAGCCGATCAGCGCTAGAATCTCGCTCGGCCCGCCCCCGCAGATAGTTGTGTAACTCTTCAGTTCTTGAATCTCATGCGCCAGATCCTTATCGCGCGTGATCAGCCAGCCGACGCGTAAACCGGGCAAGCCGAAGCATTTCGACAAGCCGCCGAGCGCGACCGCCCGCTCGTACATCTCGCAAGCCGAGGGCAAGCGCAAGTCCGGCTCATGCTCGCTGAAGCGGTAGATCTCATCGGAAAAGAGGATGATATTGCGCGCTCGCGCCAGTTCAACGATGCGCGCGAAATCGGCGCGGCTGGGCAGGCAGCCGCTGGGATTGTGCGGGAAGTTGATGATGAGCATCTTCGTATCGGGGCGGAGCAGCGCCTCCAACTCGTCAATATCGAAGCGCCAGCCGCTTTCAGTCTGCTGCTGCCGCCAGAAACTGAGCCGGCAACCCTTCGCCCGGGCGATCTCCCAAAGCGACTGAAAACTCGGGGCGATGGCCACCACATGATCGTCCGCCTCGAGCAGGGCGTTCAGCGTCAGGAAGATACCCTCTTCCGGCACGACCTCGGTGACGTGGTCGGCGTCGATGCCCGCGTGCATAGCGGCTATCCGATCGCGTAGTTCCGGATGCCCCTGCGCCTCGGTATACCCCAGCCACATCGTCTCGAATTGCTGGCGGCGCTGCGGGCTGGCGTAGGAGAGGAGCTCATCCAGCGTCAGCGGCTCGCAATCGGAGGAGCTGATGCCGTAGGGCGCGCTGAATTCATGCTGACGGAAGAAGCGCTCGATTTCGAAGGGGGCGTATTTCATGGCGGCAAGTCCTCGTTTGTAGTGGCGATGGGATACGACGAGGGATTTAACCACAGAGAACACAGAGTGCACAGAGAAAGTCTGTCGGATACGCTGAATGGGCAGGTTAGCGCAGATCGTCGATTTCCAGATTGATGCAGACGCCGTTGTGATCAGTAAGGGGTTTACCATCGGATGCGTATTTGCTCACGAACTGCATTGATTCAACCCGCAAATCAGTTGACATCGCGACATGGTCGATGAAGTGGCGACGTATACCGGACGTCGGAATCAGCCAGCCTGAGAATGTCAGCCTCCGCTGCTGATTCACATCGCTCTTTGCCCCCGGATAGCCTCTGGCAGGAATCT
>JAJEAA010000007.1 GCA_022824365.1 Anaerolineae bacterium | reverse complement strand
TCAGGGCAGTGAAGTGTTGGTGGCTAGAGCCGCGGGGGTACACCCGGCATCATCCCGAACCCGGCAGTTAAGCCCGCGAGCGCAGATGGTACTGCATTGGAGACGATGTGGGAGAGTATGCCGCCGCCAACGCTTCTCTGCCTTGCCCGCGCCCTCTTTATTATACAAAACGCTGTAAAGTGATCTGTTGGATATTCACGCGTAACCCCGGCGAACTTGACGATCCCCGAACTTAACCAGAAACGTAAAACGCTTTCACATGTCGCATTCACTGTGCAAGCTATTATTGTTCCTGTATTGCGCAGGCAGGCATAATAATCATAGGCTACAATAACCTGGCGTAATCCCGGCATCGACAATCGAGCATTCTAAGAATGGCACAGCCCCACAAACTGAGGATCAGTTCCGTAATCACGCTTTTCTGTCTGCTCTTCGTGTTCGCCGTAGGTGTTACAAATCTAAAGGTTGATCCGATAGAAAACGACGAGTTTAGAACACTAAATCACATTGAGCCTGTTTGGCTGACCGAAGCGAGAACTATACCGGAGACGATACAAAGCGTAGCGATTCTCAGCCCGCAGCACGGACCATTCTACTTCGTCATCATGAACGCCTGGCACAAACTAGTTGGCTCAGATCTATTTTCGCTCCGCCTTCTATCAACATTTTTCGGGATCCTGTCGATTGCGACGGTATATCGACTGTCGATGATAACAGGCGAGCGACAGAACGCAGCGGCTGCGGCTCTCGCTTTGTCGTTTCTCGCCTTCTACGTGTTTCATTTCCACTACCTTAGAATGTATACCTTGCTGACACTTGCCTGCGGCTGGTTACTACACTCATACTGGTCTGCAAGCCTGGCTGGTTCGCAAAGCAAGCAGAGCTTGATTTCGCTCTTTGCAGTGACTGCATTAATGCCGTACATACACTATTTTGGTAGTCTTGTTCTGCTCGCAATAGGCGCCTATCACATCTTGTTTGTGCGGCGAGATAGGCGATGGTGGCGGGTTCTGGCGGTGATGGGTCTAGCCGGTCTTTTATTCTTGCCATGGCTGCCTTACGTAATCGGCGGCCTTGCGGAACATCAGCTTGATCCGACTGCAATAAGATTGTCCGCGTTCGAAGCCATTCGTGCAACGCTTTCGGTGATTTCGAATGGAATACTTGTGCTGCCTCCAGTTATCGCCGGGTTGGCGATTGTGAATCTCAGGCGACTCAATTGTGCAGAAAAGTACTTAGGATTCGTCGCGATCATGACCTTGGCGCTACTTGTTTTGCTGAACCAGATCGCGCCAGTGTTCGTCGAGAATCGAATGCGGTACGTACTAGTGTTGACGGTACCCTACTGCTGCATTGCTGTAGCTGCCTTGCGTCATCTTCCGGCATGGCGGCAACTGCGCTTGCCGATAGCCATAGTATGGATTGTGTCTTTTTTCTATTATTTGGGCTCCGGCGACTATTTGACATTTACCAATATCGTTCAGCATGAAACCGACAAAATCCCGCACTACCAAGACTTTGTTTACGAAGCGTCAGAGTTGCCCGGGCACAACGAACTAATTCTCAGCTTTCATCCCAATATGGTCCTCTCCTCCAATAAGACGCTTCCTTACTACCGCAAAGTCATACCTCAATGGGCTTATATAGTTCACATCACCTACGACTCGCAAGGCGACTTAATAATTCAGAGCGGCCATGCAAGATATGGCTCGCTTGAATCCATTGCTGCCAACAGCACCGGGATCTGGGTACTGCACAATCCAGGTCAATCTGATCTAATGTCTATGCCAGTCTTTCGAAATTGGTTTCTTCAGCGCTTCAAGATCTGCAAACGATTCCTGGAGCGAGACGTCAGCATCATTGACTACTACGTGAAGCTTTCCATTCCTTGTGAATTAATTACTGATGACCCGGCGCGCGGAATTGCCTATGATAATGAGACGGAACTGGCCAACTACGTCCTTGAGGAGGCTGATGGTGAGTTGGCGGCATATCTTTGGTGGCGCCATACAGAGGACAAACGCTATTCGTTTTCGCTGCAGATATTCGATGAGAAGGCGAAGCTTGTCGGTCAGCACGACCAAAAGATAAGCGGCGAACCGATTGACATTGTATCAATCGATACATCATCCTTGCCCGCCGGCGACTACAACGTTCAATTCATCGTTTATGAGTTCGAAACGCTCAAGAGCCAACCGGGGCGAATGCTGCTCAACGGCGAGAGCTTTGACCGGGTTGTTGAAATCTACCGCTTTACGATCGACGCCTAACAGCGGCGCTTGGTTCGGAATGCCGCTAGAGTCTCAAGCGATTGTGGAGCTTGCCTTTAGTGAACGCGGGAACGGCGAATAAGCGCATAGCGTTCCTTCTGCAGTTCAATCTGGAACTATTCACCGATAATATAATGCGCCAGCGAAAACGCCAGTGAGCAACCAACCGCGAAAATCTTCTCATCTTGTCATTCTCACTCTGTGTCTCGCCTTCGTATTTTCTTGGGGCGCCCGGGGCCTAACGTCTGATTCGATAAGCCCCGCCGAATACAATTCGATTTTCAACATCTATGAAAATCGCCTCGATAATCTGTCGACGCTTGAGGGGACCCTCCACAATGTCGCGGCCAAGGATGAAACTCATCCGCCCGGTTATTTCTTGCTGCTAAACGTCTGGAGCCGTCTTGTCGGCTCAGATTCGCTCGCTCTTCGCCTGCTTTCTATCTACTTCGGTTTGTTCACGGTCGCCTTCACCTATCGCCTCGGTCGGTTTATCGGCGCCGCTGATCAAGCGCTTTCAGCCGCAGTCTTGCTCGCCTTCATGGCCTACTTCGGCTTTTACCTGCACGAAACCAGAATGTATTCGCTGCTGGCTATGGTATCCGCTTTGACCGTCTGGTCTTACGCCAGTCTAGTCCACTCGACCGTTGGCTTTAGAAATCGCTGGCTCGTCATCCTCTGCTTGAGTTCCGCCGCCACGATTTATGTACATGCCTTCGGCTTCGTTTTGTTGGCTGCCATCGGAATCTATCACCTGGTTTTCATTCCCAAGAACAGACATTGGTTTCTGGTGTCGATTGCCATGATCTGCGCCGGATGCCTTTATTTACCGTGGCTGCCAAACGCGATCGAGATGCTTGGAATAAGGACATCATACGCCAGCGATAGCTTGGCCTGGCAGGAATCCGCCCTTGCGCTGGCCTCAATATACAACAACGGTTTGAGCATCCTCGCGCCTGCTTGCGCTGTAATACTGATCCTAAATCGCAATCGCCTTAACCGCTGCCAGCGGCAGGTGGCGATACTTGTTGCGCTGGTGTTGCTGGTGGCGCTGGCTGTCAACGAGTTTGCTCCGATTATCGTCGCCAGACGTATCCGCTACTCGATCATCCTCGCTCCGCTTTGGGCTTGTACGCTTGCGATTGCCGCGAGTCTTTTGCCGCGCTGGAAGCAACTTCGCGCGCCAGCCTTGGTCATCTGGATATTTGTCTTCATAACCTACAATCAGTCGCCAGCTCTCTACCTGTACACGAACAGTTTGGATCAAAACCGGAAACAGATACCGCACTATCAGACTCTGCTCTATGCCCCCGATTTGCCGATAAGAAAGAGCGACTACATCCTTAGCTTTCAGCACGACACTGAACTTGGTAGCAAGACGCTGGATTACTACGGCCGGAAAACGGGAAACTGGCAGGGACTTATACATATCTGGAACGATGCGGACGGCAACCCAATGGTTCAAAGCACCGATACCCGCTATGTGGACTTGCCGAGCATGGAGATATGGAACTTCCCAATCTGGCTCATACATAATCCTCAGGAGACAAACCTGCAATCTATGAAAGCATTTGCGACCGATTTCCTGGATCGCTTTCATTCTTGCGGCCGCTTCCTGGAGACCGAAAAATCCATCGTCGATCTCTTTGTGAAACGCCGCATACCCTGCGAGTTGCTCACCTCGCCGCAGCCAATTGAGATTCAGTACGATAATGGCGCCGAACTGGCCAACATCTTGCTTCAGCGGCAAACTGACCGCCTGAACGTAACTTTGTGGTGGACGAACACAATTGCCAATCAGTATGCGTATTCACTGCAACTCTTTGACGCGGGTGGCAGTAAGGTGGCTCAATTGGACGATGTGATTGGCGGGGCTGCCTTAGCCAGTAGCCCATTTAATATCTCGGATTTGCCCGCTGCTGAATATACCGCCAAGTTCATCCTCTACGACTTTGAATCACAGGTGAGCCAGGCCGGTGTTTTGGTCGAGGACCAAAGGAAGTTTGACCGCGAGGTGGAAGTCGCGCGTCTTCGCCTCGGCGACTGACATAAAATCAGCAGCCACCTTGTGAAATCTTTGGTTGTCTTGCCAGACGCCAGCGTCTGCATTATCCTAACCCCTAAGGAAGTAAGCGTTTTGCCAAGAGTTTCGGATTGCGGATTATGAGCCTGCGCAAGAATGACGGCACAAGCGGCGGTACTCAATGGATCGCTGCTTACATCACGCACAACCTGCAGGAAGCGCACATTCTCTTGGGCAAGCTGCAAGCGCATGATGTGCCCGCGATGATCCATCAGGAAGCCGGCGCGACCGCGCTGGGCATCACCCTGGGCAACCTCGGCGAGGTCAAGATTCTGGTTGCGCCAGCCGATTACGACCGGGCTATTGCGATTCTTGATACAGAAATAGACGATCAGATCGAAGCCAGCAACGACAAGATACAGCTTATCTGGAAAGACGACGGCGATGGCGCCGAGTACTACCTGGAAGATGACGAAGAATGATACGCTGACCAGCGTCCCCGGAATTCGCGTCGGGCATTACACCGACCTCGAGGGCGCCACCGGTTGCACCGTCGTGCTATGCCCGCCCGGCACGGTTGGCGCGGTTGATGTTCGCGGCGGCGCGCCCGGCACTCGCGAGACCGACTTGCTGCAAGCGCATAACCTGGTCGAAGAAGTTAGCGCGGTTGTTCTCTCCGGCGGCAGCGCTTTTGGTCTGGCAACGGCCGATGGCGTTATGCGCTGGCATGTTGAGCGCGGCCTCGGGTATCAGTCTCGCAGCGGCGCCATCGTTCCCATCGTGCCAGCCGCGATCCTCTTCGATCTCACGATAGGGCAACCGGGCTTTCGGCCCGGGGCGGATGCCGGCTATCAAGCCTGCGAAGCCGCATCTGGCAACAGAGTTGCGATGGGCTGTGTCGGCGCGGGGACCGGAGCAAGAGTCGCCGCCATTAGGGGAAATGAGCGGGCCAGCAAAGGCGGTATCGGCTCGGCCTCCGTGATCATGCCGAACGGTCTGACTGTCGGCGCGATCATGGCGGTGAATTCGGTGGGCAATGTGATCGGCGAAGACGGCAAGATTCTTGCCGGTCTGCGCTCCAAAACCGGCGCTGGATTCGTGTCGGTACTGGATGAGATGGCGCTATTGGCGACCGCGACTTCAGGGACCGAGAACACAGTCATTGGCGCTGTGGCGACCAACGGACAGTTGACCAAAGCGCAAGCGCAAAAGGTGGCGCAGATGGCGCATGACGGTATCGCGCGGGCGGTCAACCCCGCCCATACGATGTTTGACGGCGATACTCTTTTCGCCCTCGCTACCGGCGAAATTCCGGCCGACCCGACCCTAGTCGGCGCTTATGCCGCGGAAATGGCGGCTAAAGCAATCCGCCGTGCCGTGCGCCAGGCCACTGCCTTGGCTGGCGTTCGCGCTATCGCCGACAACTGAAACCCGCCCAAAATCACCGCCTTGCCTATCTGCTTGCCGCTGGCATCTTTTGCGTTTGTCACGCTCCTTCCTTTGCAGGTTGCATTCTGAATGTGATGTTTCTGTCCTGCGCGGTGTTCGCGATGTTTAAAATACTTGCTATATGCCTTAACATAGATTTAGCGCGCGTCTAGTAAGCTGACGGCGATGTGACCAGCGAGCGACAGGTAAAGGTCCTTGGCGCGAAACAAGAAAATCCTGCTCGTTGAAGACGAAGAGAGACTGATAAGCAACCTGGCCGACAAGCTGCGAGCCGAAGGTTACGACGTCTCCACCGCGCTTGATGGCGAGACCGGCTTAAATATGACGCGGAGCGGCAGCTACGATTTGATCGTGCTGGATATTATGTTGCCCGGCCTCGACGGCCTCAGCTTGTGCCGCATGATCCGCAGCGATGACAAGACATCTAATGTGCCCATCATCATGCTGACAGCGCGCGGCGCCGAGGTTGATAAAATCGTCGGCTTGGAAAGCGGCGCCAACGATTATATTGTTAAGCCCTTCGGCTTAGGCGAATTCCTCGCGCGTGTGCGCGTTCAGATGCGGCAGCCTGCGCCGGAACCCGGCTTGAAACAAGATGAACTCGTCTCGGGCAACCTGCGCCTGAACCTGACGGGAAGGCGGGTATTCAAGGGTGACAGCGAAGTGAAGCTCACCAACAAAGAATACACGCTCCTTGCCGTCTTCATGCGCAACAAGCGAGCGGTGCTCTCGCGTGATTTTCTCATCGCCAACGTCTGGGGTGAAGACTACCTGATAGGCGAAAGCGACAAACGCACGGTTGATGTGCATATCCGCTGGCTGCGCGAGAAAATCGAAGAGAATCCTTCCAAGCCCGAACGAATAAGCACCGTCCGCGGCGTCGGCTACCGTTTCGAGGGTTGACATGGAGTTCCTTCTCACGCTCCTGATTATCTCCCTGCTTGGCATGGGCATCGCCGGCTACTATCAAAACCGGCGGCTGCGCTCCGCCAACTCGACGATCTCCGCTAAAGCTGAAGAAATCGGCAAGCTTCGCGCTCAACTCAAGGAGAGTGAAGGCGAACAACTCAAGTATCAGGGGCTTGCCGCCGCCGCCAATCGTATCTCTTTTGACCAGTTCTTCCTGCTGGATGCCGATCTAAATATCATCGACCTTAACCAGTCAGCTGCCCGCCTGATCTCGGAGTGGGACGCCCGGGGGAAAGCACTCGCGCAAGTTCTGGATTCGTCTGAACTTGTCAACCTGGTAACACTCGCGCAAGGCGAAAGCGAAGGGCTTGAAGAGCAAGTTGTCATAAGCGGCTCAAACTTTCGGGTTCGCGCGCAGTCCGTGGATTATCTCGGCTTGGCCGGTTACGTCGGTGTTGCCATGCGCGATATTACCGACCTGGTGCAGCTCAACCGCGCCCGGCGCGACCTGGTGGCGAATATCTCGCATGAGTTGCGGACGCCCATCACGCGCATTCGCCTGATCATTGAAGGCTTGTTCCTGGATGCCGACAAACCGAAGCGTAAGGCGAGTATCCAGTCGCTCAAGGAAATCGCGATGGAGACAGACTCGCTGCTTTGGCTGGCGCAGGAGTTGCTCGATCTCTCCATGATTGAGTCGGGCGAGGCGATTCTGCGCCTGGTCAAGACGCCGATGAAGCAAGTCGTCGATGATGCGATCGAACGGCTGGCATCCCTGGCCGAGACGAAGAATCTCACGATCGTCAGCCATGTGCCGCAGAAGTTTGCCGCGCTCTGCGATGCTGACCAATTGAAACGCGTTCTGGGCAATCTGCTGCATAACGCCATTAAGTGGTCTTCTCCGGGCGATGCCATCACGATCACCGCCGCCGAAAACGAAGAAGAGATCGTCGTCACTGTCTTTGACAATGGTCCCGGCGTGTCTGATGACGTGCGCGAGCGAATCTTCGAGCGATTCTATCAGGCCGATGTTTCGCGCTCCGGCGACGATGGCGCCGGCTTGGGGCTCGCCATCTGCAAGCACATTGTCGAAGCGCACGGCGGACGCATCTGGGCGGAAGGCAATAGCCAAGGCAAGGGCGGCCAATTCGTCTTCACCGTGCTCAAAGCCGATACCGACTTTCAGCAGTCCGCCTTGGAACCCTCTGAAACTGAGCCGACGCTCGAGTTGCCGCAGTCGGTTGCGCCGCTCTAGGCTTCCGTTTGATTTGCGTCCCTCTTCTGCTATACTGGCTTCACTGAAAATCTCAACCAACCTTCGGGGCAGGGTGAAAGTCCCTACCGGCGGTGATGCATGTTTTGTCATGCCAAGCCCGTGACCCTGAGTATCGCTGCGCAAGCGGCGATACATCTCAGCCAATCGCTGAGCAGGTGGATTCCGGTGAGATTCCGGAGCCGACGGTGATAGTCCGGATGGGAGAAGGGTCAGCAGGCCGCCGGCAGCTTGCTCGGTTAGATATACGATTCATGCGTCCGCTCATCGCACAATGCTGTGGCGCTCCGCTTCGTGTATCGCCCTTCCTCAGCGAGGCAAACCTGGAAGCGCGATATGCAAACCAATGGCAAAGTCGCAGAGTTCTCAACCGGTCGAAAGCGCCAGATTATCTTGCGCCGCCTGTCGCCGTTCTTGACAGTCCTTTTGCTGCTCCTACTCTGGCAAGGGGTCACCGAGCGGCAAATTATCTCGCGGATACTCGTCCCGCCGCCGGCCGATGTTTACGCTGCCTTCACTGCTGCCCTCGCCGACGGCACGTTGGCCAAGCACACCATGACGACGCTCGGGGAGATGATGTACGGGCTGCTTCTCGGCGTCGGGATTGGGCTGGTCCTCGGATACGCCATCGCCAAAGCGCCCCTGCTTGAATACGTCCTGTCTCCCATTATTGTCGCCTTTCAGTCCACGCCGATCGTGGCTTATGCGCCCCTGCTTATCATCTGGTTCGGCACGGGACCCAGCAGCAAAATTGTCACCACCGCCGTCATCGTATTCTTCCCTGCGCTTGTGAATGCTATCGTCGGGATACGGAGCGTTTCGCCCCCATTGCGCGATCTGATGCGTTCGCTCAACGCCGGTCCCTGGCTTACCTTCAGACTTTTGGAGCTCCCTTCCGCGCTGCCTGTCATTCTCGCTGGCTTGAAAACGAGCGCGACCCTGGCGGTCATTGGCGCTGTTGTTGGCGAGTTCGTCGGGTCAGGCAGCGGTTTGGGCGTCTTGGTCATCATGGCGCGCAGCCAATACAATACGCCGCTCGTCGTCGTGACCGTGCTGACCATGACGGTCATCGCCCTGAGTTTGTACGGCTTGGTGGCGCTGGTGGAATGGCGTTTCCTTGTTTGGCAGCGGCGCGCCGCGTCTTGATTCGAAACTGATTTAGGAGATCTACAGATTCCATGCTCACTCTCAGAAGATTCGCCACAATCGTCGCTCTGCTGTTAACATCGCTGGTCGGCGCGCAAGCTGATGTGACCAACGAACGCATCTTGCTCACCTTCATCCCGAATGTGCAATTCGCCCCATTTTATCTGGGCATCCAGCACGACGTATTCTCCGAGGCCGGCTTTGATGTGGCGCTGGAACATTTACAGGAACCTGAAGTCCTGGACCTCGTCGCGGTTAGGCAGGCCAACTACGGCATTGTCAGTGGCGAGCAAGTGATTCTGGCGCGCTCGCGCGGCCGCGATGTGGTCTACGTTTTTGAATGGTTCCAGCAATATCCGGTCGCTCTGGTTCACGCCAGCGACCTGGATCTGAGCGATCTTGGCGCGCTGCGCGGACTTCGAGTTGGCATCCCGGGTCGCTTCGGCGCCAGTTACAGCGGACTAACCACGCTGCTCACAAGCGCTGGCTTGAACGAAACCGACATCGAACTCAACGAGATCGGCTTCAACGCTCCGGAAGTCTTCTGTCTCGGCGCGGTGGACGCGGCCATGGTTTATGCCAATAATGAGCCGCTGCAGATTCGCAACCTCGCTGCTGCAGGCGAATGCGGCGACCTGGACGATGTCGGCCTGATCATGGTAGCCTCCCAAGTCGATCTGGTATCCAACGGTCTCATCGTCAATCGCGGCCTTTTGGAGGAATCGCCGGCTCAGATCGCCCGCATGGTTGGCGCTCTGCGCGACGCCCTGCAAATCACGATTGATAATCCAGCCGCCGCCTATCTGGCGAGCCTGCCTTATGTGGATACGCTTCCCGCCGATGATGCGCTAGTCGTTGCCTTGACCGATGCCGCCGCCCAACAGCAAGAATTCCTCGCCGACAATCCGACCCGTTCGGAAGTTGCCGCGAGCCGCCGAGCGCTTGCGGAAGAACTGTCAGAACAATTCGATGGCGCTGCGCTGGCGCAATTCCATGTGCTGCTGAATTCTATCGACCTGTGGGATGCCGATGCGCTTGGCTTCAGCGACCTGGCATCCTGGGAAGCCATGCGCGATACACTTGCTTTGATGAACCTGCTGGGCGAAGAACTCGGCGATTTGGATGCCGCCTTTTCCAATGAGTTTCTGGCGGTCAGCGACGAGTGAGACTTAGCGTTGAAAACATCGAAGTCAGCTTCCCCGGCCCCGCCGGCGACTTGCTGCCGGCTCTGGGTCCGATTTCCTTTGAAGTAGCGGACGATCAATTCGTCTGCTTGCTGGGTCCCAGCGGTTGCGGCAAGAGCACCTTGATACGAGTGCTGGCGGGTTTGCTCTCGCCATCGGCCGGCGCCGCCTACTGCGACCGCGAACTCATCCAGCGTCCCTTGGCTGAGGCTGCCATCATGTTCCAGGATACGAATCTCATGCCCTGGCGCACTGTATTGGATAATATCGCCTTGCCTCTGGAAGTCGCGGGCATGTCGCGACCGGAAAGGTACGGGGCTGTACGTAAATTGCTGCCGCAGCTCAACCTCGAGAACTTTGAACTCGCCTACCCGGCCGAGTTATCCGGCGGTATGGCGCAGCGCGTCTCTCTCGGCCGTGTCATCGTCCAGCAGCCGCAGGTCTGGCTCCTCGATGAGCCTTTTGCCGCGCTGGACGCCTTGACCCGGGAAGCGCTCAGCCTGGAATTGCTGCGCCTCAGAGCCCGCTCCCGCCAGACGATTATTCTGGTCACGCACGATATCAACGAAGCCGTGCTGCTCGCCGATCGCGTTATCGTGATGTCGCGCCGTCCGGGCGCGCTGGTCGCCGATATCCCAATTGACTTGCCGCGCCCACGCTCGGCGGAGATGATTTACAAGCGCGAATTCCTGCAGCTCGCAAAGCGAATCCGCAACTGCATTGAAGACCAGCGGGCTTGAATCATACCCCCCGCCTGAATTATAGTCTTGTCCTGTTTAGTTCCTTATGTATTGGTCCGGTGAGGTCAACCTAATGAGCTTTCTCGTAGATGAAATACGCCAGCTATTCCCATCGCTGCAAATCCCCGCGGAAGACGGCGCTCTGCCAATCTTTCTCGATAACCCGGCTGGTACTCAGGTGCCGCGCGCCGTGATGGACGCGGTAACACAATATTACCTGACGATGAACGCCAACTCGGGCGGACAATTCGCGACCAGCCGCCGCAACGACGATATGGTCTCTCGCGCGCGTCAAGGCATAGCGAACTTCCTCAATGCCGCCAGCCCCAACGAGATCGTCATCGGTCCCAATATGACCTCGCTGAATTTCGCTTTGAGCCGAGCGCTTGGCAGAACCTTGTCGGCCGACGACGAAATCGTTGTGACGCGCATGGATCACGATGCCAACGTCAGCCCCTGGACGCTCATCGCCCGCGATTATGGCCTGCGCCTCAAATGGGTGGACATACATACCGCCGACTGCACTCTCGACATGGGTTCGCTTGAAGAGGCGCTCACGGAGCGAACGAAAATCGTCGCGACCGCGCAGGCGTCGAACGCGGTCGGCACTATCAATCCCGTCAATCAGATCGCTGGCATGGCGCATGCCGTCGGCGCTTTGCATGTGGTTGACGCTGTGCAGAGCGCCCCGCACCTGCCGATCGATGTCCAGGAAATCGGCTGTGACTTCTTGCTCTGCTCTTCATACAAGTTCTATGGACCCCATCTCGGCATCATGTGGGGGCGAGAAGAATTGCTCGACAGCTTGCCAGCCTACAAAGTGCGCCCGGCGAAAGATGTCGCCCCCAATCGCTGGGAAAACGGCACGCCCAGCTTCGAGACCTGGAACGGGTTGCGCGCTTGCCTTGAACACTGGCAGTCAATCGGCCAGCGTTTCGGCACTGGCGACTTGCCGGGCTATCAAGGCGCCCGCCTGGAATTGAAGCGCGCGATGCGCGCCGTGCAAGCCTATGAGCGCGACTTGGCAACCCAACTTATCGAGGGACTGCGCGCAATAAAAGGCGTGACAGTTGCCGGCATCGTCGATAGCGACCGCTACGACTGGCGCGTCCCGACCGTGGCGATGGTTAAAGACGGCATTGAGCCTGATGCAATCGCCGCCAAGCTGGCTGCGCGGCACGTATACGTCTGGAGCGGGGATTATTATGCCCCCGAAATCATGCGGCGCTTAAATCGCCCCGCGGGCATGGTGCGCATTGGCATCGGCCAATACAATACACGCGCCGAAATCGAGCGCGCGTTGAATCTGATAGAGGCAATGTAGCCAAAAAGTGGAAGGAGCCGACGCCCGGCTCACAAGGACAAAGCCGATATTCTGAGCTTAAGCTTCCAGGACCGCTAGTTGTTTCATCAAGCGGCTCTTCCGCCGCGCCGCGTTCCGCTTGTGCGCGATTCCACGGCTCGCGAGTTTGTCCAGGTCCCGCGCGGCAATCCGCGTCGCCTCTCGCGCCTCGTCCAGGTTGCCGCTTTCGATGGCGGCGCGGGCTTTCTTAACCAAAGTGCGCGTGCGATTGCGATACGCGCGGTTATGCAGGCGCCTCTTTTCGTTTTGACGGATTCGCTTTAAGGCGGATTTGTGATTTGCCATAATCTCACTTCCAGGAAGCCGCGCTCCCTGTCGCTCCTTTCCGAGCTGTTACCGAGGCGCTTGCGCCTCCTGATTTCATGCATACGACCAAGCATAATATCACGCCGCCTCAGGCCTGTCTAGTGCCGTTCGGTCCCGTCTCCCTGGCCGAGCGCGCTATCAATCCGCAATCTTGGGGTCGAAGGCATCGCGCAAGCCATCGCCCATAAGGTAGAAGCAGAACACGGTGAGCGTGATCAAGAAACCGGGCAAGAATATCAGATGCGGCGCGCGGCGCGTATAATCAAGCGCGCCATTGAGCATATTGCCCCAGGTCGGTATCGGCGCGCGAATGCCGAAGCCCAGGAAGCTCAACGTGGACTCAGCCAGGATCAAGCTGCCTAGCGAAAGCGACAAGTCGACGATTAGCAATGAAATCATATTGGGCAAGATATGTACGAACATGATTCGCAAATTCGAGGCGCCGATCGCGCGAGCCGCGATAACATATTCCTGTTCTTTGATTGAGTAAGCTTCCGAGCGCACCAGACGCGTGGTGCCGGTCCAACCCAGGAAACCAAAGATGAACACCAGCGCGCCAGGACCCGGCGACAGCAAGGCGCTTATCAATATCAATAGAAATAACGCGGGTATCGCATTGAGCGTGATGATGAACCAGATGATCAAATCATCCAGTTTGCCGCCAAAATAACCAGCAAACAACCCTACCGCCACGCCGATGCCCAGCGACAGGAATGCGGCCGTGAAAGCAATGCCTAGGGCTATCTGCCCGCCGAAAAGCAGCCGACTGAGGTGATCCCGTCCCAGCTCGTCTGTTCCCAGGGGATGCCCTTCGGTGAATATGCCCGCGTAATTGTTGCGCAAATCCTGCGTGTATGGATCAATCTGAAATGCGGCGCTGATGTTTGGCGCGGCGAATGAGATGATCGCTAGCGCGAGCAGGGTGAAAAGCGAGAACACGGTCGGGCGGTCATGCCGAATGCGGCGCAGCGCCCGCTGCCACATCGTCAGCGATGGCGTATACTCGGCTTCCCCTTCGCGCTTTAACTTGGCGACCGCCGCGCGATCTTCCGTACTCATGAATTGGCGCCGCCTCTTAATAGCGAATTCTCGGGTCAAAAAGCGCGTGCAAGATATCGGAGAGCAACAATCCGGCAATCGCCAAAACCGACCCGATAACAACACTCGCCATTATGACCGGGTAATCGCGGCTCAAGAGCGCGTCAAACAAGAGCAAGCCCACCCCGGGCCAGGTGAATATTCGCTCAATGACGACGGAGCCGCCAATCAGAGAGAGGAACGCTGGTCCCAGAAATACCGTCATCGGACTAATCGCGTTGCGGAAAGCGTGCCGATACCAGACCAGACGGGTCGGCAAGCCTTTGGCAAATGCAGTGCGCACGTAATCGCTATTTATGGTGTCCAGCATTGAGGCGCGCATGAAGCGTGACCAGCCGGCGATGCCGCCCAGCGCGCTGGTCGCTACTGGCAGGATCAAATAGTGGAGCCGTTCTACTATGTCCGGACAGCCGCCGCGAATCGGCGGGCAACGTCCTCCCATTGGCAAAATGGGCCGCCCGGTGCCAATGCCATAACCCTCCAAAAAGCGCGGCAGGAATATCCCGAAGAACAGCAGCAACAGGTAGCC
The DNA here is from genome assembly GCA_022824365.1 of Anaerolineae bacterium. Classification (GTDB taxonomy): domain Bacteria; phylum Chloroflexota; class Anaerolineae; order Aggregatilineales; family Phototrophicaceae; genus UBA6055. Next base: position 72,140 of record JAJEAA010000007.1, on the reverse strand, counting down.
CAAAAAAAATACCGGCACGGATACGCCCAGGACAGCGAATATCCGCGTTAACCGGTCAAAAGTTCTGCCTCGATATACCGCCGCCAAAACCCCGACCAGCAAGCCGCCGCTCAAGCCAAATACCAGCACGAAGAGGTTGAGTTCAATCGTCGCGCCCAGACGCTCGCCAATCAAAGTCAATGGATTCGAACCGCGAAATTTGAATGAGCTGCCGAAGTCGCCCCGCAGGATTCCGTAATTGTCGCCCCAGGCATCAAGCTCGCCGTCATAATTGCTGTCCACCATCATCCAGTCATCGCCAACCAACCAGCGCAAATACTGGACGAAGAAGGGATCGTTGACGCCAAGCCGCATGGCCAGCCGCTCGCGCTCATCTTGACGCAGGGTTGGGTCGAATGCCAATATCGAGACTGGATCCCCCGGCGCCAACAGCATGATGAAATAAACCACCAGCGTGATGCCGAACAAAGTGGGTATGGCTTGCAAAAGGCGCCGGACGATGTACTGCTGCATTCAGACTAACTCTCTAGCCAAGACAATACAAAACTGCCAGAGGAGGGCAATCCCCTGGCAGCCATCGGTTGCAGTCTCTTATGGCATCGCGACCGCGGGCGATACCCAGGCGTCAGTCGAATACGTGCGCGAGTAGGGCGTCGGATTCCAATTCCTCGTGCCCGGCAATACTGCCGTCATCGCTTCCGACACGTACATGTAGAAATAGGGCATGTCGTTGAAGAGGATCTCCTGCACGCGCCCATATAGCTCCGACCGCGTCTCGGTATCGCAACCGGGGACAACGCGCGCCTGATCATTCAACTCGATCAACTCGGCATTGTAATAGGACACGAAGTTGAACCCCGAGCCCGGCACATCCACTTCCGGATAGTAAAACGACGAAATATCGGGATCGACCGGCAGCCCAAGGCTCCAGCCCAGCATGTTCATATCGAAGGTCTGCCCGGTCAACTCCGGCAAAAAGGCGCTGCCCCAATCAATCGCCTCGAATATCGCGTTGAAGCCAACCTTGTTCATCTCGGCTTGGAAGAACAAACCCATCTGCTCGCCTACCTCCGAGCCGGCCGGCACATGCAAGTCCAAAGTCAAGTCGCTGCCGTTGTAGTCGGCGTCAACTTCGCGCGCGAACAAACAATCTTCGCAGATGCGCGCCGTATTCGGGTCGTCATCGTGGTCGATCCACCCCGCCTGCGTTAGCTTCTCCATCGCCAAATCCGGATTGTATTCGTATTGCAATTCCGGGTTGTAAACCCAGGACGTCGGGATCGTGTGAGTCGCCACCTTGACGCCGTTGCCATCGCGAATGCCTTCGATCAGCGCATCCATATCGACCGCGTGCGATATCGCCTGCCGCACCAGCACATCGCCGAGCACGGGATGCGGCTCTTGCGGTATCAGGTTTCCTTCTTCATCGAAACCGGGCTGCGGATTGTCCGGGTTGGCATGGTTCATGCCGAAGAAAGTAAAGCCATTGCCGGTGAATTCGAAACGGGGGAACTCCAACAGTTTCTCGTCTGTTCGGAATTCTTCCTGACGCGTCGCCGGCACAGCCAGAATGCTGAGCTCGCCGCCGATGAAGCGCTCCGTCTCCACATTCTCATCCGCCACCTGCAGCGTCACCGCCTCCGACGGGCTGACAAATCCCAGAATGGTATCGGGATAAGACTGATCGGCGAGTAAGCTGATACGCTCGCCAGCGGCAAATTCGACATCCTTGAAGGCGCCGAAGGAGACCGTCGGGATGCGCCGCGGCTCGTCCGCCATCGCGCCGTAGTCATCGCCATATAGCTCCGAAAAGACATGCGCCGGCACCGGCGTCACATCGTTCACATCGCTGAACGAGATGCAGTCGGCTTCGCGGAAGGTTACCACCACCGTATAGTCGTCCGGCGCTTCAATGCTGACGATATTGCCGCCGGCCGGCGTGCCATCGGCCATCGTCTCAAAAATGCCCGCGCGCGGACTATCAATCTCGCCGCTCCGCACCGCTTCGATCGACCACATATAATCCGCCGACGTAATCGGCGTCCCGTCATTCCAACTGATGTCTTCACGCAGTTGGATCGTCAGCACCGTGCCACTCTCATCGTACTCCCAGCCCGATGCCATCGCGCCGGCCAGATTAGGTTCTTCCAAGCCGGTAAATGGACTCACGCCAATAATGGGGGGATACAGCCAACCGTAGACCGCGCTCGAAGCCGTATCACCGCCGATCAGTGGGTTGAAGGTGGCCGGGTCTCCTGCGGTGCTGCCATCTATCACTATGCCGCCCAGCCCCGGCCCCGGCGCTTCTTCCGCTTCCTGCGCGGTCAGTGGAAACCCAACCGCGAGGCAAACAACTAAGATCAACACAGATACTCTCATCATCATGACGACCCTTTCTTCCAATCAATACTGAAGCTTGTGGAAACCGGCATAACTCATTTCATCTAAGTCTAGCACAATATGCCCCGATTCAAGCCGAAGGTTGGCCGTCTCTCTTATCTACCGCGCGTGTAACTGCCGCCGATTTATCGCCGAGATCAACTGTCGGATGCGCCTGAGGCCAATCTGCTTGCCCTACACGATACGCGCGTAATTTGCGATAATGTGCCGCGCCAATTCGGCTCCAACAATCGGGATACCAGACAGGATGATAAGCATGATCAAGCGGCGTTCAAGGTGGTCCGGCGCTAATGCGCTCGCACGATACATTTGCCTCGCGCTAACGATGTTCCTTGCCGGCTGTGGCGCTTTGGAGACGCCCGTCTTGCACAAGGCAAGTCCCGTCATTGAAGACCGGGCGGAACAGGCGACTGACCCTCAGCCAACTGCGCCGCCGACCGCAACCCCCTTGCCGCCGACCGCGACGCTGACGCCCGAGCCGACTGAGACGCCGACTTCTCTGCCGACCGCGACGCCGGAGCCGACTGCGACGCCCCTGCTTTCGCCGATAGATCGCATGGTTGCCGTGCGTAACCCGGAAAGAGGCGCCGCGCTGTTTACTGTCTTCCAGGAAGCGGCGGGTACCGGTTACTCCTGCTCCAATTGCCACCTGGCGGATAGCGAAAAAGCAAATCTCGGTCCCGGCCTGCTTAATATCAAAGACCGCGCGCTCACTCGCGTCGAAGGGCAAAGCGCGGCCGAATATATCTATCAGTCCATCATCAATCCTATGGCTTACCTGGTCGAAGGCTTTGACGCCGAACTCATGCCCCAAAATTGGTCGGAGATCTATACCGACCTGGAAATCTTCGATATCGTCGCCTACCTGCTCACGCTTGAAGGCGAGTCGGATATTGACGCTCCGGATCCGATTGAAGCGGACGAGGAAGGCGCCGCCGAACAGGGCTAAACGCGCCGAGCCTGCCTGTCGCCCTATGCGGCAATTACGATCTAAGAGCTCGGACTTCCTCCTTGAGTGACCGCTCCGCTTTTGACAAGGCGGAGCGAGCATCCTTCAGCCAGGCGCGGTCTTCTTCAATCGCGTCGCCTTGCGCATCGAGAACGATTGCCGTTGCCGATGGCGCGGCCCCGCCCGGCAAGTTCCGCGCTTCGACAAAGGCGCGCGGATCAAGCGCTCGCGCAAATTCCGCTTCCGGCAACTCCACCTCTATACCCAGCGCCTCCGCCGCGACCTCGCGCAAAGCAGCCGCGTTTAAGTCGGCCGGCGCGATTGCCTGCTCCTGCGCATGATTCACCAAGGCCGATACCACGCTATGCGCCTGCCGGAAGGGCAGGTTGCAGCGCCGCACAAGCGTGTCTGCCAACTCGGTCACGGTCGTGAAGCCGGCGCCCGCTCGCTCTCGCAGATGCTCAACATTCACCTCCAGCGTGTCCAGCACCGCGCGATACAACTGCAGTATCTCGCCCGCTGTCTCCAGCGAACCAAACAGAAGCGGGAAGATTTCGTCTTCAATGTCTTGCGTGTCGCCAAAAGGGATATTGTGGCATTGCAGGACGATGCCTTGCGTCTGCGCCATCATCCGGCTAATGCGCGCGCGCAGATGCTCAAGCACCACCGGATTGCGCTTCTGCGGCATGATCGAGCTGATCTGAATGAAGCTGTCATCAATGCGGATCGCGCCGCTCTCCTGCGTCGCCCAGAAGAGCATGTCTTTCGTGAAACGGGACAGGTTCACGCCCAAGGTCGCCAGCGCGCCAGCGACATCGGTCAGGTTGTCCGACGCGCCGATGCTGTCATACGTGCTCAGTTGAATTCCATCGAAGCCCAGCAGGTCCGCGCTCATTTGCCGATCCACCGGAAAGCCGGTGCCGGTCAAGGCGGCCGCCCCCAGGGGGCTCTGATTGTTGGTGGCATACGCGGAACGCAAACGCGCCGAATCTCGCTCCAGAAAGGCCAGCGCGCCGGCGATATAATGCGCCATCGTTGTGGGCTGAGCCGGCTGCGTATGCGTATAACCCGGCATCAGCGTTTCCAAATGCGCGCGCCCAAACGTCAGCAGGCTTTCCCGCAACTCCAACAGATCCGCGACCGCGCTCAAGATTAGCGGCCGCAGCGCCAGGCGCGTCAAGGCATAGCCGAGATCGTTGCGGCTGCGCGCCAATTGCAGATTCCCGCCGTATTCCGCGCCCGCCAGCTCAATGAGCTTGCCCTCTATAGCGAAGAACAAGTCTTCAACGCCCGACTTGTACGTCAGCCCGTCAACGCCCAGTGTCTCGGCCTGCGCCAGCGCGTCCAGCAGCGCCTTCGCGTTCTCGGCACTGATGATATCGCAGCGGCGCAGCATGACGACATGCGCCCGGTTCGCCGCCAGCATCGGCTCGTAATAATACTTCTTGGCATCCTCGTAAAAGGGCTTCAGCACATATTTGTCGTAGAGCGGATGAGGAAATGAGGCGGCGGCGCGCGACACGAATCAGCCCTTCAAGCCCGTCAGCGCGATCCCTTCGATAATGTAACGCTGAAAGATAATCACGACAATCATCAGCGGCAGCACTGACAGCGACGCCCCCGTCATAATGAGATTCCATGGCGTATCGGCTTCGGACGAAAACTGCTGGATGCCCACCGGCAGCGTGAACATTTCACTGCGCGATGTGGCAATAAGGGGCCAGATGAAGGCATTCCAGTTGCCCAGGAAGGTGAAGATGCTCAGCGCGCCGATAGCGGGCAGGCTAAGCGGCACGGCAATCCGCCAGTATAATCCGAATTCGCTGACGCCATCGATTCGTCCCGCATCCAGCAATTCGTCCGGCACGCCCTGCATGAATTGGCGCATCAAAAATATGCCCGCTGCTGTAATCACGCCGGGGAAGGCGATGCCCCAATAAGTATCGACCCAAGTCCCGCCAACCGGTATCGGCGGATTCGACGACATGATGAACCAGGGTATCAGCAGCATCTCGGTAGGCACCATCAGCGAAGCCAGGAAGGCGATGAAGATGAATCGCTTGCCCGGAAATTGGTACTTGGCGAAGACGAAGCCCGCAAGCGAATCAAAAAAAGCGACGCTTACGGTACAAATCATCGCCACGATCAGAGAGTTCTTGTACCAGATCGGCAACTCAGTCTCTGTGATGACCTCGGAATAATTGTCCATCGTCGGCTCGACTGGGAACAGGTTCCGCCGCAATATCTCCGACTCCGGCTTGAACGAGGTCGATATCATCCACATAAATGGAATCGTAATCGTGATTACGATGAGCGTAAGCACCAGGTAAGAAAAGATTCTGTATTTCCTGTCGCCGCGACCGCGCCCGACCGCGGTGGCGCGCGCCTGGTCTTTGAACAAATTGGATGGCGTAACAGTCTGCACGTTGCCCGCCTTAATTAATGCTGCGCGTCGTGAAACGCAGTTGAATGATGGTTACAATCAAGATGACCACAAACAAAACCACCGTCATCGCCGAGGCATAGCCCATATTAAAACTTTGAAATGCCTCGCGATAGACGCGCAGAACCACCGTCGTAGTGGCGTCCAAGGGACCGCCTTGCCCCTGCACAGTCATCGCCACCACCGGCGCGAACATGCGCAAAAATGAAATCGTCTGCAAGACCAGCAGAAAGACAATGCTGGGGTTCAGCAGCGGCAGCGTAATATAGCGGAAAGTATGCCAGCGGCTCGCCCCGTCAACCTCGGCCGCCTCGTAATAAGTGCGCGGAATCTGCTTCAAGCCCGCCAAGAATATAATCACCGAGAAGCCCATTCCCTGCCACACCACCAACGCCAATATCGACGGCAGCGCCTGCTGCGGGCTGTTGAGGAAGGGCTGCTGCGGCAAGGACAATAATTGCAGCATGACATTAAAGAAGCCGAACTGAGGCTGATACAGCATGCGGAAGACCCAAGCGATGGCGATCGTCGAGGTTACATAGGGCAAGAAAAAAAGAATTCGATAAGGGGTGCTCAGGAATCGAATCTCGTTGAGCATCAGCGCGACCGCCAGCGCCAAACATAGCTGAACCGGCACCCCCAGCAAAACATAATTGACCGTGTTTTGGAACGAGGCTTTGGTTACCGAGCGCCGCTTGTTTAGCTCCTTCCAGAGATCCTCGTAATTCTCCATCCCCACATAAGGCTGCTCCGCCGCCAGCGGATTGTAATCGTAGAGGCTCATCTGAAAAGCGAAAAACGCCGGGTAGATGCGGATGTAAGCGAAGAAAACGATCGGAATCGCTAGAAAGATATATGCCCAAAGGACCTTCCGCCGCGCCACTGTCCAGCGGAAGAATCCATTCCTCTTGGGCTTAGACACTGCGATCATATTTCCTGCAACGTTTCTCTGCGCTCAGCATTTAATGAACAGACTGCGCCAGGCTGAGTTTGACCCGGCGCAGTCCATCTGATTTACAGCCGAATTTGTAGCTATTCGCGCTCTGACCAGAAGTCGTCGAGAAGTTCCTGCTCAAGCGCAGCCGCTTCATCCAGCGCGTCGCAAACATCCATACCGCCCAGGCGGACGAAGTCATAAGCGTCCAGCAGCACTTGCCGCTGCGCGCGCTCATCTACGAAGAAGGTCGCGCTGGCATACTCCAAGCCCGCTGAGAATGGACCCAGGATCGGGTCAGCCAGCAGCATTTCGTCGCTGGCGGATTCCAACTGCGCCGGCAGTTCGCCAACAATGCTGACCCATAACGCGCCCGCTTCCGGCGTCGTGATGAACTCCAGGAATTTGATGGCGGCTTCTATGCGCGCCGGATCGCTTGCCGCCCGGCGGGTCAGACCGTGCGTCCAGTACGAGCCGAAGGTGTGATTCTCGCCGCTTGGTCCAACTGGCAATTCAGCAACGCCGTAATTCAAATCGGGGTTGTTGCCGCGGATCGTGCCAACGCGGAAAGAGCCATCCACATGCAGCGCCACATCGCCATTGACGAAGGCATTCGTGGCGCCGTCCATGAGATCGAAGCTGCCGGTTACATGTTCCAACTCAAACTCTGTTACCCACCTAAACGCTTCACAGCCGGCTTCGCTGTTATACATCACTGTACGGCCGTCATCGCTGTAAGACTGCCCGCCAAACTGCCGAATCAAGACTTCGCGGAACCAGTGGTGGATTTGCCCCTGCATCGTCGGCGTAAATCCCTGTTGGGTGATGTTCAAGACATCTTGCCCGCCATCCCCATATTGGGTAGTCGCCAAGGCAATCTCCTGGAATTCCTCCAATGTCTGAGGCGGCGACTCCGGATCCAAACCAGCCTCGGCGAAGATGTCCTTGTTCCAAAATAGCGCCAGCGAACGCACCGCTGTTGGTATCGCCCAATAGCTGCCTTCGAACTTCGCATTGGCGACCATTGGTACAAAGTTCTCCAGGATATATTCTTCGCTGAAGGGCTCTTCTGGCAAGGGAACCAAATAACCCGCGTCGACATAAGCCGGGATCCAACCGTAGAACAGCGTCACGACATCCGGTCCTACGCCAGCCGGCGCCGACGCCGCTATTTCGGTAGTGAAGTCTGCCCATGGGATATCACTATTGTGTACAATCTTGATACCCGGGTTCTCCGCTTCGAATTGCTCAATCAGCATGTCCATCGCTTCGATGCGCGCGCCGAAGTTGTACTGCCAGTACTCAATTTCCACCACGTCATCTTGCGCCAGGGCGACAGCGCCAAGCGACATAACGATGACTGCAACGGCAAAGATTGCGAGTAGTTTACGCATTTTCAAACTCCTTGTCATTTCACTGTTATTGCGTCCGCCAAAACTTTAACCCATCCGCCAGCGAATTCCAAATCAGACGCGCAGACTCACAACTCGATTTTGAACAGCCGCGCCGCATTGCCCCCGAAGATCATCTGAATATCTTCCTCGCGGTAGTTCAACTCCCGCACATCACGAATCTGCTGCTTCGTATAAGGCTCGGCGAAACCCCGCGGAAAATAACTCGAATCCGTGCCGAAGATGATGCGCTCCGGCCCGATCGTCTCCATATACTTCCGAAACAGCTTCTTCGTATCCCATTCGCCATCGACCCACTTCACCCATTGGTTCGAGCCCGATGTGTCGATGCTGACGTTGCCGCAAGCCCAGCATAACTGCAGCGTCTCGCGTATCCAGGCGCAGCCGAAATGCGGCACCACAAAAGTGACCTCGGGGAAGTCCTTGGCCACGTTGTGCAGCTTCAGCGGGTTGATGTTCTCATGCCAGGCGACGCCGCCCCCGCTGCCCAAAATGCCGAAGTGAACCAGCACCGGGATGTCCAACTCGGCGCAGACCTCCCAGACCGGATAACCGGCTTCATCCTCGATCGGCCGATCCAAAGCCGGCGCCAGCAGCTTGTACCCCTTCATGCCGTCTTCTTCAACCGCTCGCTTGAGCTCCTCCGCCGCGCCTTCCCCGAACAAGTAATTATGCGCGAAGCCAACGAATTTCTCCGGATGACGCCCTATCACCTTCGCCAGATTTCTGTTGCCGCCCCCCGTGACAAAGCCCACCGCGCGCAGACCGTATTTCTCAATCTCCCCCGCCCAGCGATCCGCCTGCTCCTCGTCCGTGAAAGCGCCCCGCTCCGGCGGATCAAAACCCCAGGTGGCTCGCCACTGCCGGTTGTAACTCATCGCCAGTTCCCGCGCGATCTTCGCCCGCCGCTCTCCAACCCGCTCAACATACTGCTGCCGGGGATTGGGCGCCCCTTCAATGAAAGTCCCGCTCTGCGTCGGGAAATGCACATGAAAGTCTATGACCTTTAATCCGTTGTACATAAGCGTTCTCCCCTTCTATTGGCAAAGTTGCATCCGCCTCAAGTTCACGATAATAACGCAGGGAGCAACAAGCGCCCACTTTTTAATCTGAGAACATTTGGTCGCCTGCTTTAAGCAATTCTGTGCTACCATGACCCCATGTTCTCTCATGCGAAACCAAATCTCTTGAAACGCGCTGGACTCCAGATGGCCAGATGGCCAAAAAAAGTTTTGCGACGGACATATAAGGCTTGCCCGCTGCTGCCGGATCGAAGCTTGCCCGCCTCCCGATCCCGTATGCCTTTAGTCGCCTCTAGTCGCCTTTTTCCGCTGCCCTTGACGTCACGAATGCCAAATCGTCATTCCGCATCTTATCCGAAAACATGCCGTCCCTAACCCTTATTCCAACCATTATCGCGATTTTTCCCCGATTTCAGTCCCCAAACCGCCCCTGTATCCATACTGTATTGATAGGGATAGGCAATTATGCCGCAAGTTACTGTAGTTTTTTCGTCCTCTATATGGCCTCTGTCCATACCCGGTTCGTCCTTTTCCGTCCTTTTCCCATCCTTTTCTTATCTGCGGGAACGACTCCAAAAGGACATAAAAGATGAAGTTACAACACAACAGGAAAACTCTGTGCCCTCAAAACTACTCGGTGTCCTCGGTGGCAAAAAAGCGATCATTGAGACAGGATTTGCATGACTAACTTGGTTTTACTTCTGGGTCCTCTATGGTGCAAAAACTTGTGTCCTGTTCGCTAAGCGGGTTTTATCCGCGCTGTTCGCCACTCCGTTTCCGTTGGCGCTATTGGACGACGCCCGTGTTGCTCGCTATACTTGTCTGCGTTGCCATAAACGGACGATTCGCGCCTGAAAGGAGTTGACTTATGCCAAGACCAGTCACGCTATTTACCGGACAATGGGCTGACCTGCCCTTTGAAACCATCGCCGAAAAAGCCGCCGGCTTCGGCTACGACGGCTTGGAATTGGCTTGCTGGGGCGATCATTTCGAGGTGGACAAAGCGCTCGACAACGACGCCTACATCCAGTCGCGCAAAGACGTTCTCGCCCAGCATGGCTTGCAATACTTCTCCATCAGCAATCATCTCGTGGGCCAATGCGTCGCCGATGCCGTCATCGATGAGCGTCATCGCGCTATTCTGCCCGACCGGCTCTGGGGCGATGGCGACGCCGATGGCGTGCGCGAGCGCTGCGCTCAAGAGATGATCGACACCGCCAAAGCCGCCAAAGCCTTCGGCGTGGACGTCGTCAACGGCTTCACCGGCAGCACCGTCTGGCATCTCATCTATCGCTTCCCGCCCACGTCTGACGAGATGATTGACGCCGGCTACGCTCAATTCGCCGACCTATGGACCCCCGTGCTGGATGCCTACGCGGCCGAGGGCATCAAGTTTGCCCTGGAAGCTCACCCAGGCGAAATCGCCTACGATATCTACACCGCGGAGAAGACGCTCGAAGCGCTGGATAATCACCCCGCCTTCGGTTTCAATTACGATCCCAGCCACTTCATCCACCAACTCTTCGACCCGGTCAAGTTCATCGACCGCTTTGCCGATCGCATCTTCCACGTTCACATCAAAGACTCCAAGGTCACGCTGGACAATGTCAGCAGCATCCTCGGCTCCCACCTGAACTTTGGCGATGCTCGCCGCGGTTGGGATTTCGTCTCGCCCGGTCATGGCGACCTGGATATTGACGCGATGATCCGCGCCTTGAATCGCGCCGGTTATCAAGGACCGCTATCCGTCGAATGGGAAGACAGTGGCATGGATCGCGAGTTCGGCGCCACTGAAGCGGCGGAATGGGTCAAAGCCAGCGACTTCCCCTCGTCAGCTCTCGCCTTCGACGCCGCCTTCGCCGATGAGGAGGGCGGTACTGACGCTTGAAATCCCGGTCGGGCCTGTCAAGACTATCGCCAAGTGCAGCTGTAGGGGCGAGTCATTGGCTCGCCCGCCCTTGCTAAACTTACAGATTCAGGAGAAAAACAATGGCTGACGAGAAACAAGTGAGCAGCTCCTTCACCAGTATGGCTGCCAGCGGCAGCGCCGCCGACGCGCCTGAAATCGGCATCGGCATGCTGGGTTATGCCTTTATGGGCAAGGCGCATACCAACGCCTTCAAAACGATCCCCTACATGATGTATCCGCCGGTCGCGATACCGCGTCTTGTCGGCATTGCGGGCCGTAACGAGGCTGCGGTAAACGACGCGGCGGGACGCTTCGGCTATGAAAACGCCTACACCGACTGGCGCGATATGCTCGCCAATGACGCTGTCGATGTGCTCGACAATGGCGGTCCCAATGATGCCCATGCCGAGCCCTGCATCGCTGCCGCCCAAGCCGGCAAACATGTCTTCTGCGAGAAGCCCTTGGCGCGTACCGCCCCCGAAGCCAAGTCCATGCTGGATGCGGTCGAAAGCGCCGGCGTCAAGCACATGGTCGCCTTCAACTACCGCTTCGTCCCGGCTGTGCAGCAGGCGAAGAAGCTGATCGAAAGCGGCAAGCTGGGGCAGATCTACCACTGGCGCGCCGTATATCTGCAAGAGTGGGGCATGGACCGCGCCATGGAAACGAGTTGGCGCTTCCAAAAGGACATCGCCGGCAGCGGCGCTTTGGGCGACCTGGGCGCGCACATCATTGATCTGGCGCGTTTCCTGGTCGGCGAGCCGAAAGCGGTTTCCGGCCTGGCGCAGACCTGGATTACCGAGCGGCCCGATGGTTCAGGCGGCTTGGTGAAATCCGATGTCGATGACGGTTTCGTCGCTTTGCTCGACTTTGAAAATGGCGCCCTCGGCACCGTCGAAGCGACCCGCTTCGCGCAAGGCCGCAAGAACTTCAACTCCTTCGAGATTAACGCCGAGAACGGCTCGATCCACTTCAACCTCGAACGTTTGAACGAGCTGAATGTCTTCTGGAAAGGCGAACAACCGGATACGACTCAGGGCTTCCACAACGTGCTGGTCACCGAAGCGCACCATCCTTACTGGGAGAACTGGTGGCCGCACGGACATATCATCGGCTGGGAGCACAGCTTCGTGCACGAATTCCATCACTTCTTTGACGCCATCGTCAGTGACAACGATGTCGCGCCCTATGGCGCTACTTTCCTTGATGGCTATCGCAACGCTGTCATCTGCGACGCCATTCTGGAGTCGGCCGCGTCTCGACAGCACATCGATATCAGCTACTAGGATTTTCGCGCCAAATAACCTGACACGAGGGAGCCATCATTCTCTCGTGTCATTGAGGGACTGTCGATTGACATGCAGTGTCGCGCCATCCGTCCATATATGCACTGTGCCCCCTTTATCGGTGCGGAAGAGGGGCAGCCCCTTCAATTTGGCGAGCGTATCCGGATCCGGGTCGCCGCGCCGGTTGGCAACGTCGGATTGCAGCACAATGACTTGCGGCTGAACCTGTTTGAGGAACTCGTCGTTGAGCGCTCGCTCGCTGCCGTGTTGCGGTATCTGCATCACGGTCGCAACCGGCGAAATGCCGCGCTCCAGCATGGCTCTTTGCGCGGCGTCGCTCAGATCGGATGTGAGCAAGAACGAGACATCGCCATAGGTCACGCGCAGCGTTATGACGCCGTCGCCAAGCTTGCCGCTGATCATCGGCGCGGCCGGCGGATGCAGCACTTCTATCATCGCGCCGTCATTGAAGGTCACAGTGTGGCCCGCGCGCGCTTCGACCGCTTCGGCATCCGATTGCTTCAGGCGATCTTTTATCGCCGTAAAGACGTCTCCGCGGTTGATCTGCCCGTGATAGAGCCAGGCGCCAATCTCATAGCGCTGCAGCAGCGTATTCAGGGCGGCGATATCCCATTCGTCCGGATGGCTAATGACGAGGATTTCAATCTCACGATCATAGTAAGGAAGCCTATCGCCGATTGCCGTCAGCAGGCGCGTCGGGTAACGTCCGCCATCGATCAGCACATGCGCGCCGTCCGGGGTCTGCATGAGCACGGCGTTGCTATGACCAACATCGAGGAACCAGAGGTGCAATTGACCATCGGGGCGGCTGAGCGCCATCGCTCACATCAAGATGAGCGAAAGCAGACCGAAGCCGCTTGCCACAAGCGCAACCGTGTGCCGGCGGACGAAGGCTTCCAGTCGCCTCCAGATCGGTGGACGAGCAGCATGAATCATGGCGAATCCTATCAATAGCAAATAGTAGAGTTGAATCAGTCGTCCATCCAGGTCAACGAGGACCTCGGCAAACTCGAACTGAGCGAAAGCGCGGACAACAGCGATCGTCCACGAGAGGCAGACGAGTTCCGCCCAAAAGAACAGCGTCCCGATCACGGGCGCGAAGATGTATGCGGCAACGGCGACGAAACCAAGAATCAGCAGCGCCGATTGCATCGGCACGATCAGCAGGTTGACCGGCAGCGACACAAGCGACAAGCGTCCGAAATAGAGAATGGTCAGCGGCAAGATCGTGATTTGCGCCGCGAAGGAGACGATAAGCGGCTCATTCAGAAAACTGTGGATCGGCTTTGCGATTTGAGAGGGCAGGGCGCTTTCCAGCAGCGCCTCGAACCTGGCCGAAAGCGGATCGACAAAGAGACCCAATCCCAGGACAGCAAAGAAGCTGAGTTGAAAGCCGATGTCCAGCAGAACGTTCGGATCAAGAAATGAAAGCGCCAAGGCAGCGCAGGCCAGCGATGTCGGCAGGAAAGTCCTGCGCCTGAGTTGATTGCCGATAATGAGCAAGCCGCTCATCAAGGCGGCGCGGAGAATTCCCGGGCTGGCGCCGACAAAGAGCGAATACATCGCTACGACCAGGATCGCGCAGATGCTGGCGACAGAGTTCCTTTCACCGGCCGCGCTGGAAAACATGCGCAAGACGATGGCGCTGACGATCACCATGTTGAAGCCGCTGATCGCGATGACATGCGAGGCGCCGACGCGATCGAAGGCGGCTTCCAGCTCGGACGAAATCCCGCGTTCATCGCCGAGCAGGATTCCGGTCAACAGGCCGGCTTGCGGTTCGGGCAGCCCGCTCTCGATGACGCCACGAACGATTTGCTTCAATTCCAGCAGCGGGACCACCAGCGGCGCGCCCGCGCCCTCGCCGATAACCTCCAAGCCCGCGTTGCGCATAATCGTGAAGACGCCTTGCCGTCCCAGGTAGTCGGCATAGGAGAAGGCGTCGCCCGCGCCGGGCGGATCAAGCGCGCCGGTCGCGCGGACCCGATCACCGTAAGCGATATCCTCGCTGCCATAGGCTTCTACCAGGACAAGACCGCTTGAGGATAGGGTCTCGTTGTTGACGAAGACCGACTCCACGTCCAGGCGAATCTGGACGCGATCTTCGCGCAGGACCGGCTCGGCGGGAACGATTCCGGTAATCGTTCCCGTAAAGCCGTTAAAAGCAGCGATCTCGCTAGAGCGCGGGACCAGCGACTGGCGGGCTGCGCCGGCGGCGACAACTAGCAGAATTAACGGCAGATTGCGCATCGCCTTCTTCCGGAGCGCCAGCGCGCATAAAGCCGCAAACGCCAGCGTGGCGATCCAGGTCAGGGTTTCGATAGTTGGCAGGGCTCGCGCAAGACTGATTCCCAGCGCCCAAGCCACAGCGATGATGATCAAACGCATGAAGCAAATGAGAACAATAACTGGCCGATAACTGGATTATAACAAAATCAGTTCAGTGAAACACAAACAGACATCGCTGAAGTGATGTCTGCAGTGTGCTGAAATCTGGAGTTGGATGGTTTAGATGCGGCTGCCCATTGGCGCCTGAACCGGACGGTCAAAGCTGATTGGGTCGCTATTTTCTTCGCTGCTCGGCGCGGCTACCGGTTGCATTTCCGGCTCGGCCTCAACCGCTACTGGCTCCTGGTATTGCATCAGTTGGATGCCGTTGCGGATTTCATCGAGCGTCATGGCGAAGCGCTGCTCAAGCTGGCTGAGTTGAACGAGGACATATTCATCAGCTTCTTGCGTGATCTTCTGCGCTTCAATCTTGGCTTGCTCCACAACAAATTCCGCGCGAACTTTGGCTTGCTTGACCATTTCTTGTTCGTCGATCAGATCTTCGCTGTGTTGACGCGCCTGCTGCACGATGCGGGCCGCCTCTTCGTTGGCTTCCGCCAGGACTCGGTCGCGCTGTTGAATTGTCCGCGCCGCTTTCTCAATCTCCTCCGGAATCGATATCCGCATCTGGTCGATGATTTCCAGGGCGCGCTCTTCGTCTACCATCGTGTACTTGGTACCGAAGAGGTGCCGTCCCTCGTCAACCAGGTCTTCCAATCGATCCACCAAATGCTGTATATCCATCTAAACCCTCCCCGTATGAAACCGTGTTAATCCTTACGAAGTCACTTGCCAAACTTTGCGCGCAGCGCTTCCGAGATAATCGGCGGGACCATTGTGCTTACATCGCCGCCCAACTCGGCAATTTCCCGTATCGTGCTCGAACTGATGTGCATGTATTGCTCATCGGCGAGGATCATGATGGTTTCCAACTCAGGCGCCAGTTTCTTGTTTGCCATGCCCATGCGAAACTCAAACTCGAAATCACCAAATACTCTCAAACCGCGAATCAATGCTTCTGCGCCAACAGACTGCGCATATTCTACTGTGAGAACACTATATTTCGCCACTGATATTGATGGGTAATTCTTAAATATTTCCTGAGCAAATGACACACGCTCGTCAACTTCAAAGAGTACGCGCTTCTTGTTGGGATTGGCATAAATGGCCACGACAAGTTTTTCAAAGAGGCGAGACGCTCGCAAAGCGACATCGATGTGTCCGTAGTGAATTGGGTCAAGCGATGCTGGATAAAGCGCAATTCCGCGTCCTGCCATTCCTTCTCTCCCGCGCTACCAGCGCATTGTAGTAGCAGTCAGAAATTCGCGCCAACCAATACGCAAGCAGATTTCCAATTAAAGCGCTTGCCTGTTGGAATGGCATGTTTGCTGTAGGTTTACGGCGGTCTGTTCGCGGGAAAACGCGCCCAGACGCTGCTTGGGGGCTTGCTGTATGTCTCGTGCCAGAATAGCATCCTGGGGCTGGAGAAAAGCGGCGGTTTCGCCTCGCGGCAGTATCGTCTCCGCTTTAGCTGAAGTCACCCGCCACCGGATAATGCTGCCTTACAAACCGGGCGAGCAGCCGGTGCTCGGGCTGCTTGAGGGCAGGGTCTTCTTCGTAGAGCGTCAGCGCTTCCTGCTGCGCGGTGGCTGCCAGATCGGCAAAAGCCGGGTCCAGCAAGTCAAGCTTGAAGCGCCCGCTCTGCCGTGTGCCGATCAATTCGCCCGTGCCGCGCAGTTGCCAGTCCCGGTCGGCCAGGACGAAGCCATCATTAGTTTCCTCCAGGGCGGCAAGCCGCTGCTCCGCGATGGACAAGTCGCTTGCGCTGAGGTCTCCGGCTTGGACGGCGCGGATGCGGTCAATGCTGATCTCGGTCGAGCTATCCGGAATCAGGAAGCAATAGGACTGATGGTCAGCCCGGCCAACCCGCCCGCGAAACTGATGCAAAGATGCCAAGCCGAAGCGATTGGCGCCGTCAATCACGATGACGCTGGCGTTTGGCGCATCAACGCCGACTTCGGCCACCGATGTCGTCACCATGACATCGTATTTCCCGGCGGCGAAATCGGACATTAACTCGTCCTTTTCGGCGGCATTCATCCTTCCGTGCAAGAGACAGACACGGAAACGGTAGAAGACCTGGCTCAACTGCTCATAAGCCTCTACAGCCGCAGCGGTCTCGACAGTTTCAGACTTTTCCACCAGCGGATGTATGTAGAAGGCTTGTCGTCCCTGTTCGAGCTGCTCGACGACAAATCCGTTGAGGCGCTCGCGAGCCGCGGGATCAATCACCCAAGTCTTGATTTCTTTACGGCCGGCAGGCTTATCGTCGATGATTGTCAGATCCAGGTCAGCGAAATACGTGAGCGCCAAGGTCCGCGGGAATGGCGTCGCCGACATCACCAGCAGATGCGGATTGCCGCCTTTGCCGCGCAGGCGCGACCGTTGCTCGACGCCAAAGCGCTGTTGCTCATCTATGACGGCCACAGCCAGATCTTCAAACTCCAGGTTCTCCTGAATCAAAGCGTGCGTGCCAACTACGATATCGATAGCGCCGTCAGCGATGCCGCGGTAGGCGGAGTCCCGCTCGGCGGCGTTTAATGCGCTGGTCAACAACGTCACGTTCGGCTTCTTTTCGCCGGACATCCGCGCGAAGGTATCGCAGACCGCGCGGTAATGTTGCTCGGCCAAGATACCGGTTGGCGCCATCAAAACCGACTGCTTGCCGTTGGCGAAGGCGATGGCCAGCGCTATCAACGCCACCGCGGTCTTGCCAGACCCGACATCGCCTTGCAGCAGCCGATTCATGGGCAGCGAACTGGCAAGGTCTTGCTGCAAGTCGCTCACCGCGCGCATCTGGGCACCGGTCAGGTCAAACGGGAAGACGTCTTCAATGAACTTTTTGACAAAGTCCTTATCGACATTGAGTTGCGGTCCTGGAACAGACTGCCAGGCGCGACGCTTGCCGAGGAGAGCCAACTGCAGCATCAACAGGTGGTCAAAGGCCAGGCGGCGCTTGGCATGACACATGTGGTCGATGCCCTTCGGGAAGTGCGCCTGTTTGATCGCCCAGCCCAGGTCCGCCAGGTCGTTGCGTTCCAGCACAGGCAGAGGAAGCGGATCGGGAATTTTCGATTCCCAAGCGTCGGTCACAGCTTTCATCGTCCGGCGGAAGTGACGGAGACGCAGCCCCTGAGTCATGCGATACACCGGCACGATACCGACATTGCGCAGGTTCTCCAGATCAAGCTCCTCCCATTCAGGATTCGCCATCTGCGCCATATCGCGGAAATAACGAACCTTCCCGCGCAGGAGCAACTGCATGCCTCGTCTCAGCTTGGCGGACAAGAATGGCTGGCTGAAGAATCGAATCGACATGGTCGCGGTCGCGTCAGACACTTCCACGACAATATCTTTTCTGCCAGCGTTGCCGGCAACGGCGCTGACGTGCGTGACTGTGGCGATAACATTTGCCGTTTGATCCGCCTTGAGGTCTCGTATCGCGACCAGCTCCGTGAAATCGACATAATCTCGCGGCAAGCTGTAAAGCAGGTCGCGGATCGTAAGCAGGTTCAGTTGTTGCAACAATTCGGCATATACCTTGCCGATTCCTTTGACCTCTGTAGTCGGCGAATCCATATCATCCAGAATCGTCAGTTGCGCGTCGAGGCTCTGCTCGTCGCGGGGCTGCCGCGGCGGGCGGTCCAGCGTTGGCATCGGCGGAATATCCAAACGGACTTGACTGGGTCCCCTGGTGAAGTCTTCATCATAAGAGGCGCTGTCATAGGCGTGGAATCGATTTCGGCCGCCGTCTCTTGATTGACGGGCTGGCCGCCGATCGACGTGATCGCGCCTAGGTGGACCGGAGCTACGACGTGGGGGCGAATCGGACCGCGTCTGCATCTTGGATTTCCATTCCCCTAGCCGATTCTGATATTTGGGCGGCGCCTTCTGTCGATCCACCACCCGATCCAGGAGATAGTTAATCCTCTCGATTCGCGCCTCTTCGGTATCAATCCCGTCATATTCAGCGAGGCTATCGACGATTTCGTCGATGAGAATTTGATGGCGCGGACGGCGAGCCTGTTCACGAGCTTGCTGTTCCCAGGTCTCGGAGTAGGCGCTCAAGCCGCCGACTACAGCGGTATTCTTCGCCCCTTGATCTCGTTCGAGTTTCAGAATCTTTATCAGCGTTTCCAAAGCTGACGGCATGGATTATTGCCTCCAGTTGCGGTTCAGTGTCGCCACGCCGATCGAACCGGGTCCGATATGTGTGCCGATTGTCGGCGTTGTTTCGATGACCAGTGTATCAGATGGCGCGATATCTTGTATGGACTTCAAGAATTTTTCCGCGCCAAGGCGATTGGCGACATGCAGAATCGCGAGCCGGTCAAGCGGCGTTTGCTCGTGGACCAAGTCCCGCAGTCGCTGCTCGGCGCGCGTCCAGGTGCGCAGTCGCCCGATGGATGACACTTCGCCCGATTCGACGGCGATGACCGGTTTGATTCTCAGCATGCTGCCCAGGCTTGCGGCAAGCGCATTGACGCGTCCGCTGCGGCGCAGATATTCCATCGAATCGATGATGGCGTATACTTTGCTGTGGCGGCACACCTGTTCGATCGCGGCCAGGATTGAATCGCGGTCAGCGCCCGCTTTAGCCAGTTCGGCCGCCACCCAGACCTGCATGCCCATCCCAAATGTCAGTTGACGACTATCCACCAGCGTGATTCGGTCGCTGTCGACCGCCTCCGCGCCGAGGCGCATCGCGTTAAGCGTTGCGCTCAGAGTTTCGGTCACATGAATCGAGATGATCTCGTCGACGCCCGCTGCAAGTATTTCGCGATAAAAGGAAGCGGCATCGCCCGGGGAAGGGGCGGCGGTAGTCGGCTGGGATTCCATTTTGGGCAGTTCGCGATAGAAGCGGGCGCGGTCCAATTGCCGGCCGTCATCGGCGATACTCTCTCCGCCGATATTGACATAGGTCGGGATTATGTGGACCCCAAGCGCGTCCCTTAACTCCGCCGGCAAGTCACAGACGCTGTCCGCGGCGATCCGAATTGATCTAGAAGTCATCGTCCAAAATGTCGCCCTCTTTCTCGAGGACGGCAACACCGGTAGCGGCGATGCCGAGATAAGTAGCCATCGTCGCGCTATACATTGTGAAGGGAAAATGCTGGCCCGGGAATTCCATAGCCAGGCGATCTTGCATAATCCGCGTTTCCTCGCTGATATGTTTTCTATCCTGTAATATGACAGCGTCCTCCAGTTCGGTGAATTCCACCAGGAATTCGACCAGCCGCTCGATGGCCTCGCTGCGCGTGAGTACTTTTTCGATGACGATGATCTGGCCGTCCTCGAGACTGACAAAAGGTTTGATCTCAAGGCGCTGGCTTAATATCGCGTGCGATGCTTTGATAAGACCATTGGCGCGCAGGAAGTTCAAATCCTCAATGCAATACACCGAATAGATTCTGTTGACGGCTTGGCGCACGGTCTGAATGATATCCTCAGCCGTCTCTTTTTCCTGCGCCGCGCGCGCCGCCACCCGGATGAGCATGCCTTGACCGGCGCAGAGGCTCTGCGAATCCACCACGGCGATCTCACAGTTGCCGTTTATCTGCTGCGCCGCCAGGCGGCCGTTCTGCCAACTCTCTGAAAGCTCGCGCGAGGGATGGATGGAGATCACGGCATCGGCGAAGTGGGAGAGGCGCGCGAAGAGCTCGGCATAATCGTTTTCCGATGGCGGTATGATCTTTGGCGGAGCATCCAACCGCGACATCAACCGGAAGGCTTCTTCCGTATTCAGGTCGATGTCTTCCTGGTAACGTTTCCCGGCAATCTCGATAGTGTTGGGGATAATGGTCACGGGGAAATGCCGCACCAACCGTGGATTGGAAAAGCGCGCGCCACTATCAGTTACGATCTGGATTCTCGACATTATTCGATGCTTACCAAGAGCGGATACAAAGACTGGCCACCGTGTACTGCTTCAAATTCTATTCCCTTAATGGTCAATAATAAACTCTCAATGAGATCATTTGCGGTCGAGATTGCGAATCCGGCGCCGCAATACAGCGTCGCAAGTTCTTTATCTTCAATGTCAATGAACGCGAGAGCCTTGCTCAGCGCGCTTTCTATGTCTGTCGCAGCCGCCCCTATAACCCCATCTATTATAGCAAGGAAGTCTCGCTGATGAATGTCCAGGCCGTTGATTCGGGCTTCGCGAGTGGCTCGCGTGATCCCGATCGTATTGACTGCGGCGCAGGCTGCTTCCATCGCCGCAACTATCGCATCGTATTCGATGTTCTTATCAGTCGCGTCTCCAAACGCGACCATCGCGCTTATGCCTTGGGGCATGCTTGTAGTTGGCACAATGCGCGCTCGTTTGGCTGTTTGCAAACTGGCCGCTTGCTCAGCCGCCTGCACGACATCTTTGTGGTTGGGCAGGATAATGACGTTCGGCGCCGGATTCCGCTCAATTGCGCCCAGGAAGTCTTCTGTTGATGGATTCTTGCCCGCGCCGCCCGCAATGATCGAAGCGCAATTCAAATCCCGAAAGATGGCTTGCATGCCAGCGCCATCCGCCACCGCAATGACCGAAACCTCCGGCGCGCCCGCATCAAGCGCCTGCTGCCCCCGGCGCATGGCAAAGTCCCGCGCCTGGAGCTGCATATTCTCGATCACCACGTCTGTCAAAGCCGCCCCGCTCCTCACGGCGTAGTCCAGCGCTGGGGCGGGATTATCGGCGTGAAGATGAACTTTGACAGCCGATGGGTTGCCGACTACGATCACCGACCAGCCCAGCTGCTCCATTTCTTGAAGGACGGCAGCGACATCCAGCAACTCGCCCAGCATCAGAAATTGAATATCGTAGCCGTATGCCTCGACGGACGAAGACAGCGGAGCCGGCCGCTCAAGATGGCTGATGGCGGGTACCTGAATTTGTGTCTCGTCTTGGCGCTGCTTCTGCTGAATGCCTTGCAGAAAACAGAGCAATCCCATGCCGCCGGCATCGACGACTCCGGCTTCTTTTAATAGCGGCAGTAGATTCGGCGTGTTGTTCAGCGATGTCCCCGCGGCGTCAACGAGAGAGGCGAGGTTTTCAGCGAGCGACGCATCTGCCGATAGCGCTTCAAGCGATTCTCTCGCCACCGTCAGTATCGTGCCTTCGACGGGATGCGAAACGGCGGCGTAAGCGCGGGCCACCGCCGAGCGACAAGCATCGATGAACAGAGGGGCGGTTAGCAGGGGCGCCTGCCCAAGGCCATCGGCGAAGCCGGTAAGCAACTGCGACATGATTGTCCCGCTATTGCCGCGCGCTCCCATCAAAGCGCCATAAGCAAATCGCTCCGCCACGACGCCTGTCGCGTCTTCATCCATGCTCGTGATCTCTTGCCAAGCCCGCTGCAATGTGTGGTAGAGATTGATTCCCGTGTCGCCGTCGGGCACGGGAAAGACATTAAGCTCGTTGATCAGAGCGACATTGTTCGACACGTGTTCGACGCCGGCGCCAAACATTGCCTTGAGCACTCTGCCATCAATGCTGGTATTCGTCATCGGATTAGTCAACATGAAGCGGGGAGGGCAGCGCGCAATTCGTTTATGCCGGCCGCGATGCCCCGCTCGTGCTCGAAAACGCAAGTGCCGGCAATCGCTACGTTTGCGCCGGCCTCGAAGGCGTCGCCAATTGTCGCCGGGTTTATGCCGCCGTCGACTTCGATATCTACTTCTGTGGAGAGCGCATCCGTCAAATTGCGCAGGCGCCGTATCTTCGCCAACGTGCTGGCGATGAAGCGTTGACCGCCGAAGCCGGGATTGACCGTCATGACATTGATGACTTGGATCATGTCCAGAATTTCAGCGATGGCTGACGGGGATGTATGTGGATTCAGCGCGACGCCCGCGCGGCAGCCGACCTCGCTGATCTGCCTGAGGACGCGGTGCAAATGCTGGCAGGCTTCCACATGCACGGTGATGATATCGGCGCCGCTATCGGCGAAACGTCTGAAGAAGCGTTCCGGTTCCACGATCATCAGATGCACATCCAGCGGAATCGCAGCCACCTTGGCCACTGCCTCCACCACCAGCGGACCCATCGTGATGTTGGGCACAAAGCGCCCGTCCATGACATCTATGTGGATTAGATCCGCGCCGCCGGCTTGAGCTTCTGAGACTTGCTCGCCAAGACGGCGGAAATCAGCCGCCAATATTGATGGCGCGATCTTTATCCTTGAATTGCGCATATTGCCGCTCAATGGTCTGCGTCGTCCGCAATTATGATCTTACTGCTTTACGAGCCCGACTGCAACACATCGCCACCGTCCCGCAAGCGCGGGAACGAATCTGCAGTGGGAGCGATCAGGCAATCTCATCCCGGCTCAGCACCGCTGTTTTCAGCTGGCCGCAGCCGGCGTCGATGTCAATCCCGCGGCGGACGCGCACGGTTGCGCCGACGCCATATTGCCGCAAGATCGCAATGAAGCGGTCAAGATTCGCCGCTGGGGCTGGCGCGCCGGCGTAACCGCCAATGGGATTTAGCGGGATGATATTGACGTGACAGAGCAAGCCGGCGAGCAACTGCCCCAGGCGCCGCGCTTCCTCCTCTGTATCGTTTTCGTCCGCGATCGCCGCCCACTCGAATGTGATCCGCCGATTCGTCCGCTTGACATAGTAGCGGCAGGCAGCCATGAGCTCGTCGATATTCCAGCGCCGATTGACCGGCATCAATGCGCTGCGCTCGGCATCGTCCGACTTGTGCAAGCTAACGGCCAAATTGACCTGCAAGCTCTCATCGGCGAAGCGGCGGATCTGCGGGGCTAATCCAACTGTGCTGACAGTGATGTGACGAGCGCCGATGCCCAGCCGATCCATCAGCCAGCGGATAGCTTCGAGCGACTCGTCGTAATTGTGAAAAGGTTCGCCCATGCCCATGAAGACCACATTGCTCAGCCGCTCGCCGCGGGCCGCCAAATCTCGCGCGAATATCATCACTTGCTCGAATATCTCAGCCGCGCCGAGCTGCCGCCCGAAGCCCATCTGCCCGGTCGCGCAGAAGACACATCCCATCGCGCAGCCGGCCTGGGACGAGATGCAGGCGGTCTTCCGTTTGTCGTCGTAAGGCATCAAGACCGACTCGATCAACTGTCCATCTTGGAGGCGGTAAAGGCGCTTCTCCGTGCCATCGCGGCTGACCTGCCGCGCGGCCAGCTCAAGGCTGCCCAAGCTGGCTGCCTCGCTGAGTCTCTTGATAGTTGACTGCGGCAAGTTTCTCATCGCGTCAAACCCGGCCACCCGCTTGTCGTAGATCCAGTCCCAGATTTGCCGCGCGCGGAAGCGCTTTTCGCCCAGTTCGCTGACGAGCTCAATCAAGTCATCGAAGCTCAATTCGTAAATGTTTCTCATCAGCCCAAGCTCTCTGCGATTAGGACTCTATGCTGCCAGACGATGAACCAAAAAGGGCAGCATGTTGTAAGCCGCATGGCAAATGATTGAGGCGCTGACGCCCCGGCGACGCCTCAGCCAGCCGAAGCCCAGCGAAACCAGGAACAGGATCAGGGCTGCCGGAGTGAACATGTACTGCGAATGCAGCAGCACAAAAAAGAGTGACGAGACGACGATGCCGAAGACCGGCTGCAGCGCGCCGCGGACAAGTATCTCCTCGCCCAGGGCGGATGCCAGCGCCAGCAAAATGCCGGCCGGCAAGAATTCGTTGAGCGCCTCGAATATCTGGCGGGCAGCCAGGGTCTGCATATCGAAAACAGCCGGTGATACCGAACTTGCCCAAAGCGCCACCCCCGCTTGCGCCAGCGTAAATAGAGCAATCGCGAGCGCCGATGCCGCCAGCCAATCGCGTCGATTGGGAGCAGTAAGGTTCAGCCGCTTGAAGGCAGCGGGCAGGCTCCGACGGGTCAGCCAGCCCACACCTAACAGGGCTAGTCCCAAATAAACGATGAAACTCGCCGAGAGCCGCAGAGTCCACGCCAGCGAGTCAGCGGCGGAAAAGTCGATTCCGCTCGCGGCGCTGCCCCGCGTCGCTTGCGCAAAGACCAGCGCGCTATACATGAGTATCAGTAGCGCGGCTGCGCGGTGAACCAGGTTGCTCGGCTCGAATTTCGCGCGATTCTGCGGATCAAGACGGCGGCAAAGCGCGCCAAGAAGATGCCAAATTCGATTAACACTTGAGCGAGGCATCCTTGACAGAGCTGAGGAGCTCAACTCGTCGCGACGCCGTTGCTCGAGATTCGTTGCAATCGCCACGAAGCAGGTGCCGGCCAAGCCAGCAATTTCCAGCGTCATCGCCTTTACTTTCTCGCCTTTGCCGCTGCAGTATAGTCGAGGAGGCAGCGGGACTCAACCGGCGCGGGCCCCGCGCAACGCAAAGTTGACAGGAACTTGTCCCTATGCTAGCATGACCGTCGCCACGTCACGGCTAAACGTTGGAGAGGTGGCCGAGTGGTTTAAGGCGATGGTCTTGAAAACCATTGTACGGTCTTCCGTACCGCAGGTTCGAATCCTGTCCTCTCCGCCTTAAACCTGTTTACAATGGAATAACGTTTATGGGAGAGGTGCCAGAGTGGTTGATTGGGGCCGCCTGCTAAGCGGTTGTACCTGTTAAGGGTACCGCAGGTTCGAATCCTGTCCTCTCCGCCTTATATCCGTTGGTTGTCCGCAAGGACGTCATATCCCGCCACCTTTAGTGTCTTTGGCGTCGACCTGGTCGCCAAATGTTAGCCGGATAGAAACAGAAGGTGCTGGATGGGCGAAAAGATCATAGTCGAAGTCCTTGTAGACCGAGAGCGGCGGGCGGTCTGGCAGTTCTTCAACCAGCCTGACCACATCACAAATTGGAACTTCGCCTCTGACGACTGGAGTTGCCCGCGCGCCGAGAATGACCTCCGAGTTGGCGGCCGACTTTGCAGTAGAATGGAAGCCAAGGACGGGAGTTTTGGCTTTGACTTTGAAGCCATCTACGACGAGGTCATTGACGGATCCCGGATCGCCTACACGATGACCGACGGCCGGCAGGCTCAAACTACATTCGAGGATGTCGCTGATTCAACGAAGGTCACCACAAGATTCGATGCGGAAGCGACAAACCCGGCTGACATGCAGCGGGCTGGCTGGCAAGCGATTCTCGACAATTTCAAGAAATACGCCGAGTCCGTTTAGTTCTGAAAAGCCGGATGCCTCAAAGGAAACGCGAAAACTCCGTGGCTTCATAACGGCGACGGTTTGTCGAAGAGACCAAGGTACGCTGAATGATAATCATCGGCCTAATGTCCGGCACTTCCGCTGATGGCGTTGATGTCGCGCTCTGCGAAATCAAGGGCGCGCCGGGGAACTTAAGCGCAACCTTGCTTCATGGCGTCACTTTCCCCTACGATCCAGCCGTGCGTCAACGCATCCTGAAATGCTGCGACCCGTTCGATAGCAGTGTGGACGAAATCGCCGCGTTAAACGTCGATCTCGCCGAGGTCTTCGCGGAGTCCGCTCTGGGCGCGATCCAGCAGGCGGGCATGTCGGCAAAGCAAGTGGACTTGATCGGCTCGCACGGACATACGCTTTGGCACAACGTCATGGCCGACGGCAATGTCAGCGCCTCGCTTCAAGTCGTCGAAGCGTCGGTACTCGCTGAACGCGCTGGCGTCACGACCATCAGCAATTTCCGCGCCCGCGATATCGCCGCCGGCGGGCAAGGCGCGCCTCTGACGAGTTATGTCGATTGGCTGCTGCTGCGTCATCCGCGGCATTGGCGCGCCGTGCAGAATATCGGCGGCATGGGCAACGTCACCTTCCTCCCGCCGCTCGCCGATGATTCATCCGAACCCATCGCCTTTGACACCGGTCCCGGCAATGCGCTGCTTGACATTGCCGCGGGGGAATTGACCGAGGGCGCTTGGACCTACGACCGCGATGGTCAACTGGCGCGGCAAGGCCGAGTCAATGAGGAATGGCTCGATGAACTCCTGAGCCATCCTTATTATTCGCGCGCCTATCCCAAGACGACCGGGCGCGAGACCTTCGGCACAGCGGCGGCGCTGCAGTTGCTGGTTGAGGCGCGGAAACGGGGATTGGAGGACCATGAGATCATCGCCACCTTAACCGCGCTGACCGCCACCAACATCGCCGATGCCTATAAGCGCTTTGCGCCCGCGCCCATCCACGAGGTTATCCTCGGCGGAGGCGGGCGTCACAATCCTGTTATCGTCGGCATGCTGCGCGAGTTGCTTGCGCCCGCGCGATTTTTGACGCACGAGGATATTGGCATGGACAGCGATTTCAAGGAAGCGCTTGTCTTTGCCGTGCTGGCTCACGAGACCTGGCATGGCCGGCCCGCAACCATCCCCGCTTTTACCGGCGCGCGAGAATCGACTGTCCTCGGGCAGATCACGCCCGGCGGCAATTACGCTGATCTTCTGCGCCGGACCTGGCTGAGCTAAACGCTTAGGCGTCGGCGGCGAAACCCTAGCCCGCTATCCATGTATAATGAGAACATGGTTCCTTCCGATCTTGAGGGTCGCCGTCGATGAGCCCGATGGCCGGGAAATTATGGCGCATCGCGCGCCGCTGGTGGTCCGCCCGCAGTGATACCACGCGCGCCCTGCCGCAAATCTTGCTCAGTACATTTCGCAGTTTCGGTCGCTACAGTTCGAGGCAATCGGCGGCGCTTGCCTTTTTTGCGCTGTTCTCACTTTTTCCCTTGATGCTGCTGCTGGCTGTATTCATCGGCGGCTTGCTCGAACCGGCCGCCGCCCAGGAACAAATCGCCAACGGTCTGCGCGTCTTCTTGCCTGAAGATGAAGTCATCGTGGAATTCGTCCGCGACATCTTCGACGAATCTCTCGAACAATCCAACTCTTTCGGCATCGTGGCCATCATGACCATCGTCTGGTCTTCCTTGAGCCTCTTTTCGAACTTGACCGCGTCGCTTGACGAGATCTTCCGCGTCCCCAACGGCCGCAATATCTGGAAGCTGCGCTTGCAGGCGGTCGGCATCAGCTTGGCGCTGGTGGCTTTGATAATCGCCTCTTTCCTCACATCGGGCGTGCTGCGGCTGCTGTCTGTATTCTTGCTTGATCAGCCGAGCCTTTGGCTCAGTATCGGTATCCGTTTCTTGCCTTTCGGCTTGGATGTCGTGATTTTTGGTCTTCTGTTTCGCTTTGTGCCGGCGCGCTACGTGCATTGGGACGCGGTGCTGCCGGCGGCCTTGCTAGGCGCGGTCGGCTGGGAACTGGCGAAAAGCGGCTTCGGCCTTTATATGAGCAGCGTCGCCGGCTTCCAGTTCGTCTATGGCGGCATCGCTACTGTGATCGTCTTCCTGTTTTGGGCTTTTTTGATCGCCGCGATCTTTCTTTTCAGCGCCGAATTCTGCTCGCATCTGAACGAGTGGATTATTAACCGGCATAGCCAAGCTTCCGCCAACCACCCTTCAGTGAGCATCGCCATTCACGATGGTCAGATTCAGGTGCGGCTCCCTGAAAATGGCATAGCCGGGCAAATTGAGGCGCGCGCCTCCGATGGCAACTGATAAGGAGCCGGCCGACTTAGCCGACTCGCTTGAGCTTGCCGGCGCGTTTGGCATAGTTTTCCGCTGCTATGAATGCGCGCAACCCTAGCGGCAACGTCACAATCCCCAGCGCCAGCAACGGTACTATGTACTGATGCATGTCCGCCAGCGGCGCTCCATCGAGGATGGCGGCGCGCGCGCCATCCAGCACGTAAGTTACTGGCGATATTTGGGCGATGGTTTCCATCCAGTCCGGCAATACGCTGATCGGATAATAGACGCCGGAGATCAAAAGAAAGGACGCTTCAACAACGTTGGTCATTTGCGCGCCGCGCTCCGGATACAGCAGGGGCAGAATGCTCGCCAGTATGCCAATGCCAACCAACGATAGGCTGCCAGCCAAGATCACCGCGCCAGCGCCGATCAGGTTGGCGCTGGATAAATCCAGCTCAAAGAAAAGCGCCATGGCGACGCCGATGAGCAAGGTTGAAATCAAGCCGTAAGTTAATGAATACGCAGTCTGGCCGACCAGATGCACCCAGCGGCGCACCGGCGCCATCAGTGTGTATTCAATGGTGCCTTCCCAGCGTTCCCAGGCGATCACTTCGCTGGTCAGAATAAATATGGCGGACAAATAACGCCACACGAGCGTCCCAATAATGAGATACATTGTCAGGTATTGCACATCGAAACCGACTGCCTGGCCCGTCAACGCTTCCGCCCCCTGGGCAATGAATACAACTGATAGACCGCTGGTCAGCGAGTAGAAGAACCAGACCACCTCCCAACCCCAATAGCGCCGGGTCAAATGCCAATTCCGCGCCAGGAAAGCATATGTCTGCAAGGCATGTAAACGGACCGAACTTAGTCCGCGAATCCTGTTGTTTGACATGCTGTCTCCCGATTAGCCAGATAGAGGGACCTTGGCGCCGTCGACATCAATCAATTGCTCGCCAGTTAGGTGAATGAACACATCCTCGAGCGTTGGCAGCTTGCCACTATTCGAAATGCTTCGCTTGAGTTCTTCCGGCGTGCCGGTGGCGACCAGCTTGCCATTGTGGATCACCGCCACTCGGTCGCAAATCACGTCGGCTTCTTCCATATCGTGCGTTGTGATCAGAATCGTGGCATCGTGCGAATCGCGCAACTCCTCGATGAATGCGCGGACATCTCGCTTCGAGCGCGGATCAAGCCCGGTGGTCGGTTCATCAAGCAGCAGCAGAATCGGCGAAGTCAGGAAGGCGCGCGCGATGGCGACTTTCTGCTGCATGCCGCGGCTCATCTCCTCCATCGGTTCGGCGTAAGTCGAACGCTTCAAGCCCAGCCGCCCCATGATTTCGTAGGCTCTGACTGTCGCTTGCGGTCCCGTCACGCCATAGAGCCGCGCGCCATAGAGCAGATTCTCCATCGGGCTCAGCTTCTTGAAGAAGGCGGCGTCCACCGAGACGCGACTGATAAGTTGCTTCACGCCCATTTCATCTTCGGCAATATCAATCCCGAATACCTTGGCGCTGCCTTTATCCGCTTTCAGTAGTGTGGATATCAATCTGATCAGGGTCGACTTGCCCGAGCCATTTGGTCCCAGGACGCCGAAGATTTCTCCGCGAGCAACCGTGAAGCTGACGTGATCCACCGCGGCTACCGGTTCTTTGGCGCCGTTCTTGACCGTTGGCAGCATGCCCGGCGCCGGCAGCGTCTCTTTTGCGCCAAGCAATCGCTTCCAAAGCGGCGGCTTGGGCAGGTGAAAATATTTGGTGATGACGTCGACAACCAGCGCCTGCTGCGGGTCCAAAGGCCGTTTCGCCAGCATGGCTGCTCCTGTTTCCTTAGATTCGGACTGTATGTCGCTGATTACAGGCGGACGAGTCGGAGTATTATAGTCCCAGGCGGCGCGGTCGAGAAGGCGAAGCGTCGCTCCTGCTATCAACAACTCGAATGCCGGCAGCCTTCCCCAAGTGTCCGGCATTGATTGCCTGGCTTTCAACGTGGATAATTCACATAGTCTACGCTACACTAGCGCCACGCTAATCCGTTGATCGGGACGCGAGGCATGAACGAATCCTCGACGATTGATAGCTATCCTTTCGAATTGAGTGACTTCGATCCGGCTGTCGATACCATCACATCTGAGGTTGTCGATCCAGGACCGAGCGCGGCCGATCGCTCCGTCGCGCGACGCGCCAGCCTGCAAATTCTCTACGAATTGGATACGACCGATCATGAACTCGCTGATACGCTCGAAGCTCATTTCATGGAACGTCCGGAAGCCTACGCGGTACGGCAACATATCCGCCGTTTCGTCAACGGGGTGATTGCGAATCGCACGACCATCGATGGCATATTGCAGGAATACGCGCCGGAATGGCCTGTTGATCAGGTCGCTGTCATTGACCGGAATATCTTGCGCATCGCCATCTATGAATACCTGCTGCAGAAACGCAAAACTCCTATACCCGTAATCATTAATGAGGCGGTGCACCTGGCGCAGGTATTTGGCGCTGAGCACGCGCATGGCTTCGTGCATGGCGTCCTCGGCGCGATCACCACAGAGTTGGAGCCACAATTGCAGCCTGCGGCGGAAGTGGATGATACGGCATGAATTTCCTCGGCGTCGGCGCATGGGAATTGGTGGCGATACTGCTTATCATGCTCGTCTTCGCTGGTCCCAAGCGCATGATTCACTGGTCCTATGTTCTGGGCCAGCACGTGGCCAAGTTCCGCAAGATCTGGTCCGAGACTGTCGATTTGGTCCAGAAGGAATTCGACGAGGCTGGCGTCGATATCAAGTTGCCCAAAGAGCCTCCTACCCGCAAGAGCCTCAACAGCGCCGTCACCGATGCCGTAAAGCCGATGACGAAGCCGGTGCAGGACTCGCTGGATGAAGTGAAGAAAGACCTCGACGCCGTTAAAGAAGTCAGCGATACGCTGAACAACAAGCGGAATACCGCCTCGACCAGCGATGCAAAGCCCGCAACCAAGCCCCTCTTGCCGGAACCGGCGACGCCCAAACCGGCTCGAAAACTCCCCGAACCGGTACCGATGGGCGCTTGGAGCGGGCTCGATTCAACCGCCGGCGCCAACGGCAATGCGGCTGACCTGGGCGCCTGGACGCGGGCTGGCGACAACAACAAGACTTAACCATGACGGACACGGCAGATTTGACGGTACCGGAGGCGCTCGAAGACGGTCATGAACTCCGTATGGGGTTCTTTGAGCATCTCGACGAACTCCGCCAACGCCTCACTCGCGCTGTGCTTTCCCTGGTTGTCGGCACGGTCATCGGCATTTTCTTCACCGACCGCGTGCTCATGCTGCTGCAAGAACCATACTGCCGCATCCCCAGCGTCAATAATTGCGAGCTCGTCATCCTCGACCCGACCGGCAATATCCTCATCTACTTCAAAGTGGCGCTGATGGTCGGCGGCATCTTGTCCATACCGATGGTGACCTATCAGTTGCTCATGTTCATTATACCCGGCTTGACGCGCAAAGAACGGCGCTACATTCTGCTCTCCATACCGGCGACGACTGTGCTCTTCATTGTCGGCGTATTGTTCGCCTGGCGCATCCTGATGCCGCCCGCCCTCGGCTTCCTCAACGAGTTTCAGGCGCAGATCTTCGAGCCGGAATGGACGGCTGATGGCTACATCAGCTTTGTCACATCGCTGCTCTTCTGGATGGGCGTCGCCTTTCAGACGCCGCTTATCTTCTTCCTCATTTCCTTGCTCGGCTTGGTCAGCGCCCGCACCTTGATCCGACAGTGGCGCATCGCTATCGTCGGCGCTTCAATCGCCGCCGCCCTGATCACGCCGACCATTGATCCGGTCAACATGTTCCTCGTCATGGCGCCGCTGCTCGCGCTCTACAGTCTGAGCATCGTGCTGGTCTACTTCGGTCGCAAACTCTCCGGGGTGGACCGAAAAGACTGATTGATACTCGCAGCGAAACTCTCCCGGCAAAATCCACCCGAAATTCTTGCGCGCCGGGAAGTTCACGCTATAATCTCGCGAGTTGCTTGTTTCGTATATTATCGACAAGCGCGGCTGGAGCGCATTCTCATGTTTGGAACTCCCAAAATAATATCGAACAATAGTAAATCTTCCTTTCCTCGATTTCACCTAACAAGAAGAATCCAATTCTTTGTCCTGCTGCTGGCATTGATATGCTTGGCTGGTCTGCTGCCGGCGACCGTAAACGCCGCTTTCCGTATTTCCTATGGTCATACAGCGAAAGGACACGAGCAAGGGGCCTATTTTTTTCAGGGTTCGGCTGGTGAGATTATTTCAATTCAAATTAATCGCCGCCCTTATAACGCTCAATATCCTTTAGGAAGCATTAAGTTCTATAGTGATAGGGATAACTCCGAAATTAAACTATTTGAGGATGTGCACAATTTCGCCAATGGTCCTTACACGCGTACTTTACGCTTGCCGCAAACCAGCAAGTATACGATCTGGTTTTATATTCATTATGCTTACCTGGCTGGAAATGACCCAGGGGTTGACTACACCCTAACTCTCACACTGCAACAGCCAGCCTGCCAAAGGCTCGACGCCAAACTGAGCCCGGGTCTCCGCGCGATGAACAGCGCCAGCAGCCATCTCAACATCCGCGACCAGGCTTCGATCAGAGGCGCAAAACTGGGGGAGCTGCCTTCGGGTCAGGTCGTCGATGTGCTGGAAGGACCGGTAGACGCCAACGGCTACTATTGGTTCAAGATCCGTCACGGGACTATCACCGGCTGGTCGGCCGAGAGCGGCAATTGCAAGTACTGGCTGGAGCAGACCAGCGACCAGGCGAGCAAGCCCGCGCGGGTTGAAGCGGGGCAAGCGATCGTTGTCGGAGAGGGCTGCGCGCTGGCCGATGCCATCACCGCCGCCAATACAGACCGAGCCAGCGGCGGCTGCCTGGGCGGCAACGGCGCTGACACCATCGAACTGGGCATGGACATCGCGCTGGAAAGCAATCCGCCGAGCGTCTCGTCCGGCATCACCATTGACGGCGGCGGTCGCGCCATCAGCGGCGAGAATAGTTATCGGATATTTGAAGTGGCGGCTGGCGGCAATCTGACGCTATATGATCTGACGCTTCGCAACGGCAAGACGGAGGAGCATGGCGGCGCGATATTCAACAAAGGCGCTCTGTCCGTGATCAACAGCGAATTCAGGGACAATTCAGCCGACGGCGATGGCGGGGCGGTTTTCAACGACGGCTCTTTGATCGTCCTCGGCAGCGCCTTCAGGGACAATAATGCCGGCGGCTCCGGCGGCGCGATCCACCACGCTGGCTTCAGCATCACCTTGGACGGCGGCGCTCGCTTCTCGGACAACAGCCCGCAGAACTGCGTCGGCGCCGACTGCGGCGATGTTCCGCCGCTGGCTCCCAACTTGCCCGTGATCGCGGTCGGCGGCTCGCTGACAGGCGCGCTGTCCGAGGGCGGCGAGAACAACCGGATCCAGTTGCGCCTGCTCAACAGGATTGTCCTGTCCGCCCGTATGACCGCTCCCGATGCCGACATGGTTCCCGGGCTTGCGCTATGGGGCGGCGGCGACAAGCAGGCTGAGGACGCGAATGAGGGCGGCTTGAACATCGCCGAATTGGAAAACATTGAGCTGGACGCGGGCTTGTACGAGTTCAAAGCCTGGGCGGCGCGGGGCGGCGGGCGATATGAGTTGGAAGTCTTCGATGGCGGGCTGCCGGAAGCGGAAGCGCAGGTTGTGCCGCCGGACGAGCCTGCGCCGGACCCGGATTTGCCGTTGATCGAGATCGGCGGATCGTTGGAAGGATTCCTGACGGATAGCGATGCAGTCCACAAAATCCAACTGCGTCTGCATTCAGACGCAACGGCGACCATTCGCATGAGCGCCTGCATGATGCCCGGCTTGACGCTTTTGCGCGATGGCGAGAAGCTGGGGGAAGACGTATCCAGAGGCGGCTCGAACACGGCGGAGTTGACAAATGTCGACTTGGCGCCGGGCTTGTACACGCTCAGCGTCCGGTCCGAGAGCGGCGGGGGCGATTACAAGCTGGAGGCATTCAGCGGCGAGCGGGCGAAGACGAGTTTCCCGGCGCCGGATATCGAGAAGCCGACAGTGAGTTTTGGGGGCATACACCATGGCAGCCTGCCGGAAGGCGCGGACTACGACACGATCCAACTCTGCCTGCTTTCATCAGCCAATGGCATTTCCATCCGCATGTCCGGCGTCAGCGGGGATTTGGCGCCGGGTTTGACGCTCTGGGGCAATAATGGTCGGGAGCTTGCGGGGGACGAAGCTGAGAGCCAACGGGATGTGGCGGAGTTGACAAATATCAATCTGGCGCCGGGCGTAGTCCGCGAGCGGGGTCGGCGATTACGATCTGATGGTGAGCTAAGGCGAGCTGCCGAAGCGGGAAGCGAGATTTCTTGAGTTGTCAGTAAGAGCCGCGGGCAGCGCCATATCCCAAAGGCCGATTCCATCACGGAGTCTCTAGCTCAGCTATTCTCAGATGATATCGGCGGTGAAGTCGTCTCGGCCAAGCGCTTTTTTCAAGCGATTATTCAAATATGGCGCCTCCACACTTGAGCCGCCTATGTCATTTTCATTTCCCGCTCTCCCAACCGACTTTCCTATGCTACAATACCGCCGTCGTTGCGAAAACTCGTTGACCCTAGCGTTCCTATAGCGGAGACGTCCATGATTATTGAGAAAGCGCGACTGATACGACCCTACGGCGGCGAACTGGTTGACCTGCTCGCGCCGCGGGAAAAGCTGCTGGAAAAGATGGCTTACGCCAATACTTTGCCTTATGTGCAGGTCAGCGCGCGTGTGGCATGTGACCTCGAACTGCTGGCGGTTGGCGCATTTTCGCCTTTGCGCGGCTTTATGAGCGCTGTCGATTATCAGAGCGTCCTCGACACGATGCGCTTGGCGAATGGCGCTCTGTTCCCGATACCCATAACGCTGCCGCTTGAGCCCGGCCCCCACCTCGAAATCGGGCGCGATATCGCCCTGCGCGATAGCAGGAACAACATCCTGGCTATCCAAACCATCGACGAGATTTATGAGTGGGACCTGGAAGAGATATCGAGGAAGGTCTTCGGCAAATTCGACCCGCGCCATCCCATCATCGCCGAGATGCACCGCTGGGGTAAAGTGAATATCGCCGGTCCAATAGAGGCGCTTCAACTCCCGCCGCGCCTGGATTTTGCCGAGATACGCCGTACACCGGCCGAGACGCGCCGCGTTCTGGAAAGCTACGGGCATGATAATGTGGTCGCCTTCCAAACGCGGAACCCGCTGCATCGCGTTCATGAAGCGTTAACCAAGCGCGCCGCCGCGAACATTGACGGCGTGCTCTTGCTGCATCCGGTGGTGGGCATGACGCAACCGGGCGATGTCGACCACTACACTCGGGTGCGCGTCTACAAGACTTTGATCGACAACTACTATGAATCTGATCGCAGCCTGCTTTCGCTCTTGCCGCTGGCTATGCGCATGGCTGGTCCCCGCGAAGCGGTTTGGCACGCCATCATCCGCCGCAACTACGGCGCCAATCATCTCATCGTCGGTCGCGATCATGCTGGACCCGGTCCGGATTCCAATGGTCAGCCTTTTTACGGTCCCTATGACGCCCAAGATCTTGTGCTGCAACATGCCGAAGAAGTGGGCGTACAGCCGGCGCCATTCACCGAGATGGTTTATCTCGAAGACGAAGACCGCTACGAAGAAAGCGCCATGCTGCGTCCCGGCGCCAAAACCCGCAAGATTTCCGGAACTCAAGTTCGCGAGGATTATCTCAGCAAGGGCGTGCCATTGCCGCCCTGGTTCTCCCGCCCGGAAGTGGCGCGGATTCTCGCCAACAGTTATCCGCCGCGTCATCGCCGTGGCGCCTGTCTATGGTTCACCGGCTTGAGCGGCTCCGGCAAGTCAACCACCGCCGAGCATATCGTCAACCTCTTGCTGGAAAAGGGCCGCAACGTAACCGTGCTTGACGGCGATGTCGTGCGCACGCATCTCTCCAAAGGGCTCGGCTTCAGCAAAGAAGATCGCGATACCAACATCCGCCGCATCGGCTACGTCGCCGGCGAAATCGTGCGTCACGGCGGCCTCGTGATCTGCGCCGCCATCAGCCCTTATCGCGCGACCCGCCAGGATGTTAGAAACCTGGTAGGGGAGGGCTTCTTTGAAATTCACATGGCGACGCCGCTGGAATTCGTCGAAGCCCACGATGTAAAGGGACTCTACGCCAAGGCGCGCCGCGGCGAAATCAAAGGGTTCACCGGCATCGACGACCCCTATGAGCCGCCGCTCAATCCCGAATTCACAATGACAGCCGAAGGCAGAACCGCCGCGGAGAATGCTAAATCCATTGTCGATCGCTTGATCGAGCTGGGTTACGTCCGCGCCGACTCCTAGACCTTGCCACCGCAGTGGCGCGTTTAAGGCGTCGCCATCCGCCGTTCTTTATCGGCCAGCAGCGAGTGACGGAACACAGCCTTTTCCGCTTCCACAAAGAACAGCACCGCAATGCCCGCCACAACGCTGACGATGACATGGGTCATATCAAGCGCGCGCGTATCAAACAGGTTCTGGAAAAATGGAACGTAGACCACGATCAACTGCAAGAGGAAGGTCGATAACACTGCCCAGAACATCAGCGGATTGCCTTTGAATCCGGCGCGCCAGAAGGTCGTATGATCGCCGGCGTGGATGGCGATGACCTGGAACATCTGCGTGAATGCCAAAACAGTGAAGGCGATCGTTCGCGGTATGCGCTCGACCTGGCTCATCAGATGGCGGCCCGGATCTTTGCCGCCTTCTTCATGCTCCTCGAGGAATTGCGCCCCCGCTTCTGCCGACCCCAGGAAAGCGACCCGCTCTTCCGCCGCCCAATCGTCCCAGGCCTCCGGCGCCGCTTCCGCGCCAGCCAACTCGACCAAGGCGGCCCGGTCAAGCGCT
The DNA here is from genome assembly GCA_022824365.1 of Anaerolineae bacterium. Classification (GTDB taxonomy): domain Bacteria; phylum Chloroflexota; class Anaerolineae; order Aggregatilineales; family Phototrophicaceae; genus UBA6055. The sequence continues at coordinate 34,993 of JAJEAA010000007.1, read as the reverse complement.
TCCAAACCCAGCGATGGGCTGAAGGCATCCAAATTGATCGTGGTATAACCCCAAACGTAGCTCGCCAAAGTTAATATTGCGATGAGAACGCCGACAACGGCGATATGTATGCCCGCGCCTTGGGCAAAGATGCTTTCGTTTGTGGGCCGCGGCCGCCGGCGCATGACGCCCTCTTCCGCCGGCTCAAAACCGAGCGCGATAGCTGGCAAGCCATCCGTAACCAGGTTGATCCACAAAATCTGAATCGCCAGCAGCGGAATCGGCAGATTGATCAGCAGCGCCACGAACATCACCAGGATCTCGCCAACGTTTGAGCTGAGCATGTATTTGATGAACTTCTTGATGTTGTCGTATATCGCCCGGCCTTCCTCAATCGCCGCGACTATCGAACGGAAGTTGTCGTCCGTCAGGATCATCTCGGAAGCGCCCTTGCTGACGTCAGCGCCGGTGATGCCCATCGCCACGCCGATCTCGGCTTGCTTCAATGCCGGCGCATCGTTCACGCCATCGCCCGTCATGGCCACGATGTTGTCCTGTTCCTGCAGCGTTTGCACCAACCGCAGTTTGTGCGCTGGCGAGACGCGGGCAAAACAGGATGTTCTTCGCACCGCCTCGTTCAACTCCTCGTCCGTCATCCCGTCCAGCTCGATGCCGCTGATCGCTCGCTCTTGGGCGTCGATGATGTCGAGGTCGCGCGCAATCGCTTCCGCGGTCAAGGCGTGGTCGCCCGTAATCATGATCGTGCGAATGCCGGCTTCGCGGGCGCGCTGCACCGCCACCTTCGCTTCCGGCCGCGCCGGATCGAGGATGCCTATCAAGCCGATCAGTTCCAACTCGCGCTCAATCTCAGGTCCCATCTCCGCCGGCAAGTCATCCAAGGGCTTCCAGGCGATGCCGAGCACGCGCAAGCCATCGTTCGCCATCGCGTCAACCCGCTCCTGCCAGTCGCTCCGCCGCCGCTCGCTCATGTCAACGACATCATCCGGCGTCTGTTCGCTCGTGGACCAATCTATCAGCCGGTCGGGCGCGCCTTTGGTGATGACGACATACTTCGTATCCGGGAAGAGCAATCGCGCCGTTTCTCCCGCGACTTCGTGCACGGTGCTCATCGCCTTGCGCTCGCTGCTGAAAGGCAATTCCGCCACCCGCGGCATATCCCGCTCCAGCCGCTCTCGCGTGAAACCGATCTTCCGCGCCGCGACCAGGAGCGCCGCCTCCGTGCTGTCGCCGACCACATTGACCTGATCGCTATTGTCTTGCGTTTCCAGATAGACATTGGTCGAAAGCGCCATCGCCTTCAGCATGCGCTGCGCCGCGAAATCCTTCTCCGCGTCTACCGGCTTGCCCAGGTTTGCCGGATCGCGCGTGCCCAGGGAGAACAAGCCGCCTTCGGGCACATAGCCGGTCCCTTCAACCCGTATGTCATCGTGCCACGGCAATACCAGATAGGTAGCCGTCATTTCGTTTTTGGTCAGCGTACCCGTCTTGTCCGAGCAAATGACATTCACAGAGCCTAAGGTCTCGACAGCAGGCAAGCGGCGAATCAACACATTGCGTTTCACCATGCGGTTGGCGCCCAATGACAAACCGATGGTGACCAGCGCCGGCAGTCCCTCGGGCACAGCCGCTACCGCCAGGCTGATCGCGATGAGGAACATTTGCTCGGCCGGGATGCCTTGTATCAAGAAACCGACGAAAAACACTATCGCCACCACGATCAAAGCCGCGGTCGCCAGGATATGCCCCAGGTGATTCAGCCGGCGCTGCAGCGGCGTCGTTCCCTCTTCCACCTGCAGCAGCATCGTGGCGATATTGCCGATTTCAGTATTTAATCCGATCCTAGTTACGACCATCTCACCGCGCCCATAATTGACAGCCGTGCCCATAAAAGCCATGTTCAATCGATCGCCAAGCGGCACATTGCCCGCGGTTTCGATGGGGGCCGTTGACTTTTCCACCGGCACCGATTCCCCGGTGAGCGCGGCTTCTTCAGTCTGCAAGTTGATCGTCTCGATCAAACGGCCATCGGCCGGAATCCGGTCGCCTTCTCCAATCAGCACGACATCGCCGGGCACCAAATCTTCCGCGCTGATTTCGCGAATTTGGCCATCGCGGCGGACACGCACTTGCGGCACTTGCAGGCGGCTCAATGCAGCCAAAGCCTGCTCCGCCTGATATTCTTGGTAGATTCCCAGCAAGGCGTTCAAGGCGACGATAGCGAGGATGACGATCACATCGGTGGCTTCGCCCAAGAGCGCGGAAATGGCGGCGGCGACAATCAAGACGATGACCATGACATCAGTGAATTGCGCCAGGATCATCTGTAGCCAATTGACGCCTTCGTCGGTCGGCAAAGCATTCTTGCCGTACTCGCTCTGTCGCGCAACCGCCTTGGATTCGCTTAATCCCTGCGCCGGGTCGACCCCATACTCCGCTGCTACCTCGTCAATATCCTTGCGGAACGTTTCCATCATCCGGAAATCCTTAATTGACGTTCTCGTTATCTCTCTGTCAAACGCAACTTTACTATACAACTGCCGGTAAGCTGGCAAAGCGTTCTGATTTCACAAATGGAACTTGCCGATTGTAGCGCAAAACCGCTTGCCGTATCAGCTAGTTCAGACAGCGACGATGAACCGCGACGAACAAGTCTTGCTATTGTCAAGTCAAGCCTTTCTGTCTAGTATCGCTTTGCATTGGCGGATGCAGACGCAGCGGACATATCGAATGAAATACATTGACCTGAGAAGTGATACCGTAAGTCACCCAACAGCCCAGATGCGCGAAGCTATGGCGCGGGCGGAAGTCGGCGATGACGTCTATCATGACGACCCCACGGTGAACCGGCTCGAAGGGGATGCCGCTGAACTACTCGGCAAGGAAGCCGCTGTATTTGTCACGAGCGGCACGCAAGGCAATCTCTGCGCCTTGTTGGCGCATTGCCAGCGGGGCGAGTCCATTATAGTCGGTGATACCTCGCATATCTTCCGTTATGAACAAGGTGGCATGGCGCAACTCGGCGGCATCCTCCCGCATACGCTGCCGGTGCAAGTCGACGGCACGATGCGCCTCCGCGACCTGGAGCAAGCCATCAATCCGGACGATGAGCATAAACCGGTGACGCGCTTGGTCGCGCTGGAAAATACGCATAATATGGCGGGCGGTGTACCGATATCCGCCGCCTACACTGCTGAGGTCGCCGATTTCGCTCGCCGCAACAACCTGATCCTGCATATTGACGGCGCGCGTATCTTTAATGCGGCCGCCGCTTACGACGCCGATGTGAAGTCGCTGGCGGCCGGCGCGGATTCGGTGACATTCTGTCTCTCCAAAGGGCTCTGCGCCCCCGCCGGCTCCGTCCTGGCAGGCAGTCAAGACTTCATCCGCCGGGCGCGCCGGGCGCGCAAGGTACTCGGCGGCAGCCTGCGACAAACTGGCGTCCTCGCCGCCGCCGGCTTGATCGCGCTCCACAAAATGCGCCATCGCCTTGTCGAAGATCATCGTAATGCGCAGTTGCTCGCCGAAGGTTTGAGCGAAATCCCTGGCATTGTCATCAAGAGCCAAAACACGAACTTTATTTTCTTCGCGCTGGCCAATGACGCCCGCGCGCCCCTTGACGAGTTTGTCCACAAATTGCGCCGCGACTATAATATCTTCATGTCGCCATACGGTGGCGAAAGCGGTCAGATTCGTTTGCGCACGCACTTTTGGATTGATCGCGCCGCGATTGACAAGGTGATTTCGGCGGTGAGCGCAATTCTATCATGATGCCCAATGCGCCTTTTGATCCATTGGAAAACTCCGAAGAACGGTCCCATAATCAGGCTACTCTGCCCGATGTCTTGGAGTCCTCGGAAGGCGCTGCTAGCCGGAGCCCTGCCGCTCCCCGTTCGCAATATCGCGGCGCTGGCGATCCTCTGTTCGGTTTTGTCATCGCCGCCGCGCTAAGCATCGGTCTCACGCCCCTGCTGCCTGACAGCATCGAATTAAGATACACCTTGGCTTGGGGCGCTCTCGCTGGCGTCAGCGTACTCTCATGGCTGCTCGGCAATATGGAGCGCATCGGTCAGGAACGGCCCGACAATCTCGGCTGGGGGATCTTGTACGCTGTCATGTTGGGTATCCCCTTCCTGGTATTTCTCAGCCAGCAGGTGCTGGCTCCAGCGGCGGACCGCCTATTCCCTGGCATGACCGCCGGCAGCTTGCTTGCTTTCCTCGTCTTTGTCATGCCCATCGCCGAGACGCTCTTTTTCCGCGGCTTGCTGCAGAGTCAGTTGGCATTTTGGCTCGTTGGCTTGCTGGCGACCCTCTGGAATATCGTGCTTTTCTTCCCCGTCATGTGGCAGTCCGTGGCAGAGTTCCCGGCAGTCACCCTGGTTATCGTGATCCTGCTGCTGACGATGAATCTGCTTTACGTCTATGTTCGCAAGCGCAATGGCTTGGCCGCCAGTTGGATCTGCCAGATCGCCGCCAACCTGATCATCCTCTATATTCCATTTCTCCAATAGGGGACCAAACCAAAACAAAAGCCAGGACTGTTTTGCCCTGGCTCATGAACTTGTTCAGGCTGATTTATCCTTATTCGGCCAAGTGCTCCAACGGGTCCGGCTTCGGCATCGGCTTGATGAAGCCAGCCGCGAAGGTGGTCAGGACGCCGGCCAAGAACCCGCCAATATGCGCCCAGTGCGCGATGTCGGTCTCGACGCCGATCCAGCCCACATGCTGCAAGACATCCATCAAAAGCCAATAACCAAGGAAGACAACAGCCGGCAGCTTGATCGTCCAGACGAAAGGACGGAAGAAGCCCAGCATCGTGCGTACTTTGGCCTTCGGCTTTATCACAAGGAATCCGCCCATGATGCCGGCGATCGCGCCGCTCGCGCCGATGACCACTCCCGTATCGGTGACGGTGCAGACCGTGTTTCCCAAAGCGACATGCGCCAGCGTCGCCGCAGCTCCGAAGCCCAGGTAAGCCAGTACGTATTTCACGCTGCCCAGGTAGCGCTCCACCAAGCCGCCAAAGAGAAAGAGGAACCACATATTGCCCAAAACGTGAGCCACGCTCGCGTGAAGGAAAAGGCTGCGGAAGGTGTCCAAGCCGGTTGTGGCGATCGATTGTTCGCCAATCTTGCACACTTCCAGACCATAATTTTGCAGCGCCGCCTTAAGGAAACCGTCGCCTTTGGCATCCACCGAGAGTTCCCAAAGGAAGACCAAGAGGTTGATGACAATGATTACGATAGTCGCTTTGGGGATCGACTTGTCGCGCCCGACCACATGTATAGGAAACATAATGAGAACCTCGCTATCCTCATCGCTTTCTACGTTAGCATAAGTGTTTGGTTTCGCGCAAGCCTGCGCGCGGGGTGCCTAAATGCGCGGTATCCGCGGCGGCGCGATGAAGAAGGACAAGAAGAATATCAGCGCCAAGCCAGTGATAAAACCGCCAACATGCCCCCAATGCACATTTATCCGCGGCGCGACGGAACCAACCTGGTAGAAAAATTGCAGGAAAAACCAGTAGACAAGATACACCCAGGCCGGAACATTGAGGTCATAGTTAAAGACCTTCAGGATCACAATTTTTGACTTGATCCGGTCGGTCGGGAACAAGAAGAGAAAAGCGCCGATGACGCCCGAAATAGCGCCGCTTGAGCCGATCATGTACAGCGGCTCCGCGCAGCTGCCCCCGTCGAAAAGCAAATGACCCAGATGCCCGCCGAATCCCACGAGCAGATAAAAGGCCAAGAAGCGCAGTCGCCCGATATGCTCTTCAATCCGCGAACCGAAAACATAAAATATGATGATGTTCGATGTGAGATGCACGAAACTCATGTGCAGAAAAATGCTGCGGATGCCATCAATCAAGGTCGCGGACAAGGGTTGCGCCTGCACTGCGCAGATATCCAGCGCATAATTTTGGTACACTTCCTCCAGCGATAAGCCGCCCAGAAAGGCGAAAACCAGGACATATACAAAAAACAATACATTGGCGACCGTGACAAAGAAAGCCACGTAGGGTCGATAATTCGAGGTGCCGACTATCTTGTAAGGGATCATTCCGCCGCGCCCGCCTGCAACTACGCTACCAGATTAGCATAGTGGAGGACCCTATGGCAAACATGCGCCCTAATACAAACGCGCCTGCCCGTTACGACAAGCGCGTGGTCCTTGCCCAAGTTCCCGAGATTATCTCTCGTTCATCGGTACAAACTTCAGATCCTGCGGACCAATATAATTCGCCTTGGGACGAATCAGGCGCCCGCCCATCTGCGCAATCACATGCGCCGACCAGCCCGATATCCGCGACATGGCGAATAGAGGCGTGAACATATCGATGTCCAAGCCCAGCAAGTACAAAACGACGGCGCTGTAATAATCAACATTGGGGTACAAATTGCGCTGGACAAAATAGTCGTCAGCCCGCGCTGTTTCCGCCAGTTTGACGGCAATGTCCAGCCACTTGCGCTCGCTGGAATTTTCCGCCAGCGCTTCGGCATGCCGCCGCAATATGCCCGCGCGTGGATCATTCGACTTATAAACGCGGTGGCCGATGCCCATAATGCGCCGCTTGCCCGTCTTGATGTTTTGCTCGAACCAGGGCGCGACATTTTCAATATCGCCGATTTCGATGAACATCTTCATCGCTTCAGAATTCGCGCCGCCGTGTGAGGGTCCCTTTAAGGCGCTGATGCCGGCGACAACCGCGCTGTGTAAATCCGAACCGGTGGCGGTAACCACACGCGTCGCGAAAGTGCTAGCGTTCATGCCATGTTCGGCCAGCAAAACCAGATACACATTCAAAGCGGCGCAAGCCGTCGCATCCGGCTCATCGCCACTCATCATGTAGACGAAGTTTTCCGCGACGCTCAGATCGTCGCGGGGCGCTATCGGCTCCTGGCTCTTGACGATGCGCATCCAGGCCGCGCAAATCGTTGTGATTTGACCGGTCAGCCGGAAGGCCTTCGCCTGGGCGACATCCTTGTCGCTCAGGTTCTCGGCATCTGGATCGAAGGCTGAAAGCATGGAGACGGCTGTTCGCAGCACGGCCATGGCCGGCGTTTCCGCGGGCAGCGACTTCATCATATCAATCACAGCGCCAGGGATGGCAGCCCCCGCCGCGATCGTCGAGCGCAAGCTTTCGTATTCCTTACGCTTCGGCAAGCGCGCATTAAAGAGCAGAAACAGGATTTCTTCAAACGAGGTGGTTTCGGCGAGATCTTCGATGGCATAGCCGCTGTAAATCAACTTGCCAATGCTGCCATCGATGTAGCTTGTATTGATATCGGCGACGACTGCTTCCTCAAGCCCACCCTTGTTAGTCATGTACTGCTTCTCCTTCGTGACGCCGGCGCTAGCCAACGCGCCAGCTTCGACAGCGAAAATAATGCGCGCTAGTATAGCACTCGCTCAAACGCGCTTCAAGCTACACAAGTGCCGCGCTCGCTCATCAAGTGGCAAGGCTTGTTTCAAGGTCGATTGCGAGTCAGACGCCGCATGGGAAAGTTGCCGTTGCCAGTTTTACAGGCCTGTGCTAACCTGCGGCGCATGTTTCCGATTGATGCACAAAGCCGCGCGGCGCTACAAGTTTGTTCTTGTCTCTGTTGTCAGGGGATGAACCCTCGCCGCGTTGGGGTATCGGCTGTCTGAAGCAATCGCGCGAAATGCGCTGCGGAATGAGACGAGAGCCAGCCCAAGCGGCCGGCTCTTTTTGTTGGTGGAAATGGATGAACACAGAGCGATGCGCGTCACCCTAAGCAGAGCGTTGCAAGAGCGTATCTTTGAGCAAATGGAAGCGACCTATCCCAATGAGGGCGGTGGTTTTCTGCTGGGGCAGGTCGATGCGGATCTTGTCACTATTGTTGACATCATACAAGTGGAAAATGTCTTTGCCGTAGAGGAGCAGCACCACCGCTACGCCATGACGCCGCAAGATTGGATGCGCCTCGAAGATGAAGCGGACGAACGCGGGCTTAGCCTGGTCGGCTATTATCACAGCCACCCGGATTCGCCGGCGATCCCTTCCGAATACGACCGTGAGCATGCCTTGCCGAACTTCGTCTATATCATCACATCGGTTATGATGGCCCGCGCCGACGACATGCGCGCCTGGCTGCTGCGGTTCGATCGCGGCTCATTTGATGGCGCCGCTTTGCAGATTTCGTAGCCATTGGCGCGGACGCAAGTAAGATACCGGCGCCAGATGGCGTATATGACATATAAGAATCCAAGGCGGTACAAGGAGAATGAATTATGGCAAAAGTCCGAATCCCGACGCCATTGCGCGCCTTCACCGAAGGGGCGGCCAATATTGATGTCGCTGGCGCCACCGTTGGTGAAGCGCTGGTGAATCTCGTCGACCAACATCCGGAATTGCGCGATCACCTGTTCAACGACGATGAACTGCGCAGTTTCGTCAATGTCTTCATCGGCGATGAAGATATTCGCTTCCTGCAAGGCTTGGATACCGAGATCGCCGCTGACGAAAGCCTGCGCATCATCCCGAGTATCGCCGGCGGCCGCCGCTAGTATAGGGAGAATTGGCTATGACTGAATTGCATCAGCGCCTGGCAGACTTAAGCAATGATGAGGTCAAGCGCTACAGCCGCCACGTCATCATGCCGGAAGTTGGCATGGAAGGGCAGCGCCGCCTGAAGGCTTCGTCCGTCTTGCTCATCGGTACCGGCGGCTTGGGCAGCCCGCTTGCGCTCTACCTGGCGGCCGCCGGCATCGGGCGTATTGGCTTGGTCGATTACGATGTGGTCGACTTCACCAATTTGCAGCGGCAAGTTATCCACGGCGTCAGCACAGTCGGCGTCTCCAAGCTGGATAGCGCCGCGACTCGCATGCTTGACCTCAATCCAGACATCGCTGTCGTCAAATACAACGAGCCGCTCACCTCGGAAAACGCCCTGCGAATATTCAGCGACGATTGGGACATCGTCATTGATGGCACTGACAACTTCCCGACGCGCTATCTCGTCAACGACGCCTGCGTCAAACTCGGCATCCCCAATGTCTACGGCAGCATCTTCCGCTTCGAAGGTCAGTTGAGCGTCTTTTATGGCGAGCAGGGACCCTGCTACCGCTGCATGTTCCCGGAGCCGCCGCCGCCCGGTCTGGTCCCCAGCTGCGCGGAAGGCGGTGTCCTGGGCATCCTGCCCGGCACCATCGGCACGATGCAGGCGACCGAAGCGATCAAGCTCCTGCTCGGTATCGGCGATCCCATGATCGGCCGGATGATGCTCTATGACGCGCTGGAGATGAGCTTCCACACGATCAAAATCCACAAGGATCCAAATTGCCCGGTTTGCGGCATCGCCAAGGACGACATTGAGTTGATCGACTACGAGCAATTCTGCGGCATGCCGGCGCATGACCACAGCGAATACAGCTCGGTCGAAGACGCCGCCGATATCGATATCAAGACCGTCACCGTGCATGATGTCAAATCGGCGCTGGAAAACGGCGATGACGTGATCGTCATTGATGTCCGCGATCCGCATGAATGGGACATCAGCGCCATCGACGGCACATTGCGCATACCCAAGCCGGATATCCAATTGGCGAAAAATGGCATTCAGGCGGGCCGGAGGCTTCTGGAAGAGACGGTCCTGAACGACATCCCCAAGGACAAGACGCTCTACCTGCATTGCCGCTCGGGCAAGCGCAGCGCCGATAGCATCGCCTTTTTGTCGGAGATCGGCTACGACCTGGACAAGATGTACAATGTCGAAGGCGGCATCCTGGCTTGGGCGGACGAGATCGATCCGGAGATGCCCAAGTATTAACTCATTCCACCAAATTGAAAATGTAGGGGCGACCCATTGGATCGCCCACACTTCTTGATTCTAGACTGTTCTGTATGTGGGGTGGGGGGCTAGTTCGCCATCAGCGATTGCATCAAGCCATCCAGCGCCGCCTCAGACGGTCGGAGTTCCGCCTCTTCCAATTGCGCCAGCGGGGTCTCAACGAGTTCTTCCGTTTCCGGCAGCGTCGGACGCGGCTCTTCATAGTAGATCAAGCCGGTCGAGAAGATCTGCTCCCGCATCGAGCGTTCCAGCACATCCAGCGCCATGCGTTTGTTGCGCGGATCGTGGTCATTATCGAGCTTCTTCAAACGGATGAAGCTGCCATCGTGCATCTCGACATCGATGGTGTCGCCCGCGTCATAGTCGTCGATCTCGATTTCTTCTTTGGCATCGACATAATCCGGCGCCAGGATTTGGATCTCGTGCAAAGGAATCTCGTGGTCTTTGCCGTAGGGATAGCTCTTGGTCGATGTCTCGGCGTTGTTGAAGGTGACACAAGGGCTGATGATATCCAGCACTGCCGTGCCATTGTGACACACCGCCGCTTGCAAGAGCGTCTGAACTTGCTTGGCATCGCCGCTGAAGCTGCGGGCGACGAAGGTCGCGCCGGCGATCACCGCCTCCAGCGCCAGATCAATCGGCGGCATGTGGTTCGTGCCGTAATACTTCAGGAACTGCCCCTCGTCGGCGGTCGCGGAGAACTGCCCCTTGGTAAGCCCGTATACGCCGTTGTTCTCGATGATGTAGATGAAAGGCACATTGCGACGGATGACATGCTTGAACTGTCCCATGCCGATCGAGCCGCTGTCGCCATCCCCGCTGACCGCGATGCACTCAAGCTCGGTGTTAGCCAGCAGCGCGCCGGTGACCACCGATGGCATACGCCCATGCAAGGCATTAAAGCCATGTGAGCCGCCCAGGAAATAGGCCGGCGTCTTGCTCGAACAGCCGATGCCGCTGACCTTGATGATCTTGTGCTGCTCCAAGCCCAGTTCATAGGCCATGCTAATCAACTGATTCGAGATGGAATCGTGTCCGCAGCCGGGGCAAAGCGTGCTCGGGCTTCCCTTGTATTCGTTGCGGCTTAAACCCAGGTGATTTGTCCGTGGTGGCATGGCTAGCCCTCCTGTTCTTTCAGGTTCTCATAGATCCAGGTGGGCGTCATCGGCAAACCATCGCCGAGCGCCAGCGACCTGACGTGTGAGATATTCTCCGGATGTTCCAGGCGGATCAGCTGGGTAAGCTGTCCGTCGAAATTATTCTCGATGACGAAGACGCTCTTGTGCTGGTCAATGAAGTCTGTCACCGCCGCCGCCATTGGCAGCGCTCTTATGCGCAGGTAGTTGGTTTTGATGCCGTCATTCGTCAGCCAATCGCGCGCTTCGCGGATCGCTTCATCGTTCGTGCCGAAGGTGATGATGCCGATGTCAGCGTCGCTCTCGGCTTCCACAATCGGATGTGGCAGCAGGTCCCGCGCCGTGTCCATCTTCCGCCGCAAGCGCGTCATATTCTCGATCCAGTCATCGCTGCGCTCGCTGTAGGTCGCCATCTCGTCGTGGCCCGTGCCCCGCGTGAAGTAACCGGCAAAGCGATGATTCGTGCCCGGCACCGTGCGATAAGGGATGCCATCGCCATCGACATCCATATACCGTCCCCACTTGCCGTGCTCGGCGATGAAGGCTTGCAACTCATCGGCGTTGAGCACCTTGCCGCGGTTGATCGGCTGATCGGGATAATCGAAGGGGTCGGAGAGCCAGTTGTTCATGCCCAGGTCGAGGTCGCTGATGACGAAGACCGGCGTCTGCAAAGCTTCGGCGATATCGAAGGACTTCCAGCCGAACTCGAAAGCTTCTTTCAAGTCGCCCGGCATCAGGCAGATCTGCCTGCCATCGCCATGGCCCAGGAAGTGGGTGAAGAGCAGGTCGCCTTGGCTGGTGCGCGTCGGCAGACCGGTGCTCGGTCCCATCCGCGTGATATTCCAGAAAACCGCCGGAATCTCAGCGAAGTAAGCCAGTCCGGCGAATTCCGACATCAAGCTGATGCCGGGTCCGCTGGTGGAGGTCAGGGAACGCCCTCCTGCCCAGCCGGCGCCGACAACGATACCGGCCGCCGCCAGTTCGTCTTCCGCCTGTACGATGGCGATTGTATTCTCCTTGGCATCGTTCTGGCGCAGATGACGATATGCGATGACGCCATCGACAAAACTCGTCGACGGCGTGATGGGATACCAGGCCACCACGTTGACGCCGCCGAAAACAGCGCCCAAAGCGCCGGCTTCATTGCCCGTCATCATGATCTTGCCGCGCGTGCCATCCATGTTTTCGAAGCGGTAGGGATCGGTCTTGACGATGTTCTCCGCCGTCCAATGATAAGCCAACTCGACGATATCGTGGTTCATCCGCGCCGGCTTCTCCCGCCCCTTGAAGTTATCCAGCAGCACCTGATAGATGAGCTCGAGCGGAATATCAAAGAGCTGAGCAACCGCGCCGACATAGGTCATATTCTCGACCAATTTGCGGAAGGCCGAAGGCACCTTGGTCTGCCGCATCAATTTGGTAACCGGGATCTCGTAATACGAGATATCATCGCGCTGTTTGATCACCTTGGCGATTTTGTCCGTGGTGATGCAGACGCCGCCCGGCGGCAAGTTGGAGACATCTTCCGTCGCCGTGGCGTCGTTGTACGCGACAACGATCTCGGTCACCGCTTTCCGCGCTGTATAGCCTTCCTTGCTCGCCCGAATTGTGTACCAGGTCGGCAAACCTTTGATGTTCGACGGGAAGAGGTTCTTGCCGTTGACCGGGATGCCCATGCGGAACAGCGACCTCACGAGCACATTGTTGGAAGTCTGGCTGCCCGAGCCATTCTTGGTCGCCACCGAAAAGGCAAAGTCGTTGATGACCGGCTCGCGTGTGATGATCTTGCTTTCAGTTTGTGGGTGAATTGCCATGAGATATTACGCAGTGATTTGCGCGCCACTCCTTTCGCAACCTGTAAACAAAGTTAGACTGTCGCTTCTCATCTGCCGCCTTCCATTTCCCAAGAGGCTTTATCCGGTTCATAGCGCAACAAACTTGTGTGTTCGACAAATGCTTGCCGCGCGCCTTCAAAGTTGCCTGTGCAAATCAGTCTCAATATCCGAAAATGGTAATCCCAGACTTTCCGCAAGTAGCTGTAATCCTCGTAGCGATTGACGCCGACCTCTTCGTACAGATCCCAATACGCTTCCAGGATGCCCAGCACGAATTTGTTCTCCAGGCGCTTGAACACCGTCAGATGGAACAGACGATGCTCCGGATTGGGAATATGAATCGGTCGCGAGTCCAGCTTCCGGTAGGCGCTGTCCAGGCATGCTTGCATCTCGTCCAGGTCGGCTTGTGTGAGCAGCGCGCAAGCTTCATTCCAGTAGGCCGCCTCCACATGATTGCGCAGCGACGCGAAGGACTCGAAGCGCTCCCCGCAAGCTAGCGCGTACAGCGCGCTCAGGCGCACCGCCGGCGTGAAAGCATATTCCGTTATCCGCGTGCCGCGTTTAGATCGGACCTCGACCCAGCCCATCGTCCGCGCCACCTCAAGCTGCTCGCGCACTTTGTTCGCGCTCATATCCAGGTGAGAGTCTCTCGTCAATTCCTGAATTGACGGCAAGCGATCGCCGGGCTTGTAACCCTGCCGGATGATGTAATTGAGAAAGTCGGAACCGAGATTGATTTCGCTCATTCGTCAGATGAATGCGATTAATCTATCGATACAATCAATTATATCATTAGAGAGTGAAGCTGTCCAGACTTTCGCTGGAAGATTTCAGAGCATCGGCGGCAAAAGCTCTACCCCGGCAGCAGGCGCATCCGCTCGGCCGCGCGTTCCAGCGTCTCGTCGCTCTTGCAGAAGGCGAAGCGTACATGATTCTCCGCGTGATGCCGGTGCCTGTCGCTGAAAAACGCCGAGGGAGGGATCGTCGCCACGCCAATCTCCTCGATCAGATGCCGACAGAATTCGACATCGTTGCCCTCGAAGGCCGCCGAAAAATCGCCCATGATGAAGTAGGTGCCTTCCGGCTGTATCGCCGTCATGCCGGCCGCCTCTATCACTTGCATGACCAGGTCGCGCTTGTGCGAATACAGGGCCTGATATTCCTCGTAATAGCTGCTGCCCAGCGTGAAGGCATAAGCCACCGCCGCCTGCGTCGGATGATTGGTGGCGAAGGTGATGAATTGATGCGAGCGCCATACGCCCGTGATTAACTCCGGCGGACCATAAACCCAGCCGATTTTCCAGCCTGTCATGCCAAAAGTCTTGCCGGCGCTGCCGATCGCCACCGTCCGCTCGAACATGCCCGGCAGAGAAGCGATGGCGATATGCTGATGCCCCTCGAAGTAAAGATGCTCATAGACTTCGTCAGAAATAACAATCACATCGTGCTCAATGCAAAGCTCGGCAAGTAGCTGCAACTCGGCGCGGTTGTACACTCTGCCCGATGGGTTGTTCGGCGTATTGAGGATGATCGCTCGCGTGTTGTCGCTGAAGGCGGCGCGCAACTCGGCTTCTTCAAAGGTCCAGTTCGGCGGGTGCATCGGCACATAAACCGGCTTCCCGCCCGCCATGATCACGCCCGGCACATAGCTGTCGTAATAAGGCTCGATGATGATGACTTCATCGCCCAGGTCCACCAGACCCATGATCGCGCTGTATACGCCCTGTGTGGCGCCAGCCGTGACGATGACACCGGCCTCGGGATCGACATCCAGACCATAAAAGACGCCGGCATGGCGGGCGACGCCCTCGCGCAAAGCGGGCAGGCCCGGGCTTGGCGCGTATTGGTTGGCGCCCTCGCTTTTTAGCGCCGCGACCGCCGCGTCGATGATCTCCTGCGGACCATCAAAGTCGGGACGACCTTGACCCAGATTGACCGCATTGTGCTGCGCCGCCAATTGATTGATCTCGGTGAAAATCGTCGTGCCAAAAGGCGCTACTCGTTGTGCATAAGTTGGCATATCTTGCTTCCCGCTTCCCCTCGAAATCTCATCCGCTAAATATAGCACAGGCACGCAGCTCAGTCGCGATTCAGAAGCTCGGCTACTATCTCCTTGCCCCGTTGAAAATGGGGGCTATCATCTCGTGATTTGACGAAACGAAAATGAATCTCACGCTTTGCCCTATACTCTTCCAACTCCCGCCAATGTTCCTGATACTTCACTGGCTCGCCATCACGCTTTTTCCACTGCCGCGCTTGCCAACCGCTAAGCCAGAGATTCATCCCGTCTGCCAAGTATGTCTGCGCTGTATAAAGGATCGCGCTTTTTCCGGTCGGCAGGTTTCCGAGAGCTATTTTCGCGCCAACCAGTGTACCTTCTAGTTCGGTCGTATCCGACAGAAGACCGCTCTCTTCCAGCGTTGCTTCGTCTTGGATTATCACCGCCGCCCATGCAGATGCTTTTGCTTTGCCACTGTACTGTGTAGACAGATAGACTTGGATCTCGGCGTCAGTGCTCGCAACATCATCTGACGTTGGCTTGGCCAATTTGATTCTTTCCTTTACTGCCAGCCGGTCACAGCGCTCGTTCAGTTCGTGGCCGGAGTGGCCCCGCACGTGTTCCCATTCGATATGGTGGCCGCGAGCAACTTCAAAGAATTGATCCCATAATAATTCATAGGCGTTTTCGAATTCATTCGATAATGGTAGACTGTTGATGGCTTTTTCCCGCGATGAGGCCCCCCGAATTACAGTAAGTGAGTCTGTCACAATTGTAAGTTCGGTACGGCGCGTGAGCAGCTTCAGTCCTTCGATCACCGCGGTAAGCTCCATTTGATTGTTTGTGGTGTTTTCAGCGCCACCGCTGATTACCCGCTCTTTGATGACTTCGCCGCTGTCGGCCACAGCTTGCAGAATCGCCGCCCAACCCCCAGGTCTGTTTTCACCAAATAAATCGCAAGCGCCATCGGTATAAAGTGTGATCTCCATCGCACAAGTCCCAAGCCTAATGCCAAACTCTTCTAAGCGCCCTGCAAGGCAATCTGCCGGCTCGTCAGCGAGCGAATCAGCCCCAGCAGCAGCAATGCCAGCAGACCGCCGCCAGCGCTGACGAAGAGGAAACCGCCCAAGCTGAAGAGGAAGCCGGAACTCAAGGTGCCCAGCCCGGCGAAAAACGCCACCAGCATATCATTGAAACCGGCCACCCGCGTGCGATCAGCGCCGCTCAACGCGTCCGCCAGCATCGATGAGCCGGCCACGTAGCCGAAATTCCAGCCCAAGCCCAGCAAGAACAGTCCCGCAATCAGGTAGGGCATTTGCGTCGAGAGCGGCGAAATTATCGTTGACGCGATCAAAATCAGCGCCGCTATCACCATCATTGTCACGCGGCCATAGCGGTCTATCAGATAGCCGGTCAATGGCGACAGCCCAAACATGCCAAGCACATGCGCCCCTATGACCAGCGAAACCTGCGTGTTGGAATGATCCGCCAAGTGCATATGCCAAGGCGTAATTGTCATCAAGGTGGCCATCACCATCTGGCAAATCAGCATCGACAGGATCGCCAATTGCACATTGGGCAGCCGCAGCAACTCGCTCAACTTGTGCCCGTTATCCGGTTTTGCCGGATCCACGATCGGTTCGGAATACTGTTCCGCCACCAACGCCGGCTCCGGCCGCAGGAAAAAATATGTGATCAAAAAAGAAATCGCATACATGAAACTGGCAACTACCCACGGTCCCGTGGTCAAGTCGCTGACCGCCGATGCCGCTGGCAGCATGGATTGCAGCAACTGAGTCTGCGCCAATGCCGGACCGGTCACGATATCCAGCGAAAGAAACTTCGCCAGTTGGCTGCTCGGCTCCACCAGCCCCGGACCAAAAATTGCGCCGATCGTCCCGGCGAATACGACGCGGCCGATCATCTGCGCGCGTTTATCTATCGGAAACATCTCGCCGACGACGAAGCGACTCATCTGTGAGCCGGAGCGCGCCATGCCCAGAGTCGCCGAACTCACTAGCAATAGCGGAAATATGCCATTAAGCACGGCATAAACGCCCAGTATCGCCCCGACTAAACCGATGCCATAGGCAGTGCACAGACCGTTACGCCGACCGTAACGCCCCATGATCATGCCCATGAAATAAGCCATTATGGAATGTGAAAACGTGACCATGGTCGTCGGCAAACCGGCCGCCGCGTCCGACCCGCCGAGAATCCCCGCCGCGATAGAATGCAAGGTGATGATTGAAATCTGCGCCGCCGAGAACAAACTCTGCGCCACGAAGATCGTGATTAACAGTCTATGGCTCACCCGCAAGGGATATTTCATAGTTGCTCCGCCCGGCGACAACCTGCCCCGCGCCGGGATTTTAGTCAGTCGAATATTCTACCCCGAAACGACAGACGCGCCCCTTCCAGACGCGCCTAACATGCGGTCGCCACAATGCTTTACTCAGCCAGGAAGTTCCGCAGTACCGTATGCAGAATGCCGCCATTGCGGTAGTAATCCACCTCGACCGGACTATCCAGCCGAACAATCACCTCAAACTCCGTCTGCGCCCCCGCCTCGTCGGTCGCCGTCACCGTCAGACGCTGCATCGGCTCGACCGCGTCCGTTACCGGAATGTCATAAGTCTCGTGCCCGGTCAATCCGAGTGATTTATAAGATTGCCCCTCGGCGAAGGTCAGCGGCAACACGCCCATCATCACCAGATTGCTGCGATGGATCCGCTCGATGGTCTCGGCGATCACAGCTTTGATGCCTAGCAGCAACGTGCCTTTCGCCGCCCAATCTCGCGACGAACCCATGCCGTAATCCTTGCCCGCCAGCACGATCAGCGGACTGCCATCGGCTTGATACCGCAGCGCGGCATCGTAGATCGGCATCTCTTCCATCGTCGGCAGGTAGTAGGTCACGCCGCCTTCGCTGCCTGGCACGAGCAGATTCCGCAGTCGCACATTGGCGAAGGTGCCGCGTGTCATTACCCGGTCGTTGCCGCGCCGAGAGCCGAAGCTGTTGAAATACTGCGGGCTTACATCTCGCTCGATCAGATATTGCCCCGCCGGCCCGTTGATGGCGATTGCGCCCGCTGGCGAAATATGATCGGTCGTCACCGAATCGCCGCCTTTGACCATGACGCGGGCGCCGGTAATCGGCTCGATCGGCGGCGCTTCTCGCGGCAAGTCGACGAAGAAAGGCGGCTCCTGAATATAGGTGCTGTCCGCGCTCCATTCGTAGACCGGCTCGTCAGTGCTCGGTATCTCGTTCCACTGCTCGTTGCCATCGTAGACATTGCCGTATTGCTCCAGGTACATGCCCGCATCGAGGCTTTCCTGAACCGTGCGGACGATCTCCGCCTGGCTGGGCCAGATATCGCGCAGAAAGACATCGGCGCCGCCCTCGTCTTGACCGAGCGGCTCATTGTTCAAGTCGATATCAACGGTGCCCGCCAGGGCGTAAGCTACCACCAACGGCGGGGACGCCAGAAAATTCGCCCGCACGTCGGGTCCTATCCGGCCGCCGAAATTTCTGTTGCCGCTGAGCACAGACGCCGCCACGATTTCGGCTTCGTGTATCGCTTCGCGCACCGGCTCCGGCAAGGGACCGCTATTGCCGATACAAGTCGTGCAGCCATAACCGACCGTGTGAAAACCTAAGGCCTCCAGATGCGGCGTCAAACCCGCTTTGTCCAGGTACTCGGTCACGACCTTGGAGCCCGGCGCCAGGCTCGTCTTGACGTAAGACTTGCGCGTCAAACCGCGCTCATTGGCTTTCTTCGCCAGCAAGCCAGCCGCCACCATCACCGACGGATTGCTCGTATTGGTGCAGGACGTGATTGCCGCGATGACCACCGAGCCATGCTTCAATTCAGCGCTGTCGCCATTCGCCCGCACATTTCCGCTGGCCTCCAGTTGCTCGGCGGATAAAGCGAAGCCCTGCGGACCAAGCGGCGCGGTCAATACTTCGTTAAAACGCGGCTTGAGCTTGCTCACCAAGATGCGATCTTGCGGGCGCAGCGGGCCGGCCACGCTCGGCTCGACCGCGCTCAAGTCCAATTCCAGCGTATCGTTGAATGACGGATCAGACGTTTCGTGGCTGCGGAAAAGTCCCTGCTCCTTGCAGTAGACCTCAACCAGCCGGACGAGATCTTCGTCCCGCCCCGTGCGTCGCAGATAACTCAGCACCTCGTCATCCGCCGGGAAGAAGCCCATGGTCGCGCCATATTCCGGCGCCATATTGGCGATGGTCGCGCGGTCAGGCAGGGTCATGCTGCTCAAACCCGGTCCATAGAACTCGACAAATTTGCCGACCACGCCTTTCTCGCGCAGCATCTGCGTGACCACCAGCACCAGATCGGTCGCGGTCGCGCCCTCGGGCAATTGGCCCATGAGCTTGAAACCAACCACCTGCGGCATCAGCATGTAGATCGGTTGGCCCAGCATCGCCGCTTCCGCTTCAATGCCGCCAACGCCCCAGCCGAGCACACCAAGCCCATTGATCATCGTCGTGTGGCTGTCCGTCCCTACCAGTGAATCCGGCAGGGCCACCAAGCCATCGCCGCGCGGATCATCGTACAACTGCACTACCTTCGCCAAATACTCGAGGTTGACCTGATGTACGATGCCGGTCGCCGGCGGCACGACCTTGAGGTTCTCAAAGGCTTTCTGCCCCCAATGCAGGAATTCATAACGCTCGCGATTGCGGACGAATTCCATCTCGGCATTGCGTTGAATCGCGTCCGCCTGGCCAAAGACATCCACCTGCACCGAATGGTCAATGACCAGGTCGACCGGCGTCACTGGATTGATCTTCTGCGGGTCGCCGCCCATCCGCGCCATCGCGCTGCGCAGCGCCGCCAGGTCAACCAGCGACGGCACGCCGGTGAAATCCTGCAAAATCACCCGCGCCGGACTGAAAGGAATCTCGACCGCCCGGTGATCGTTCGCGTCCCAGGACGCCAAATTGACCACATCTTCGGCTTGGAAGAGCCGCCCGTCTTCGTTGCGCAAGGCGTTCTCCAGCAGCACCTTGATGCTGAATGGCAGACGGTCGATTTGACCGATGCCGTCCTGCGCCAGCTTGCTCAAACGGTAGATGCCAGCTCGCATCCCACCGCTGTCGATTGTGCCGCGTGTATCGAAACTATTGTTCATGAAGTTCCCCTCAATCGGCGTCAGCAAACCCGCCAGCACCGCCTCGCCATCGTTTCAAATCGCTAATTGGCCACATCGCATTCTACCAAAGTTTCACCCCCGCGTTAACGCGAAACTCCCTGCCTCTGCCAACCAAGTCCCGGACCGTCGGCTCCCATGAAAACTCTGCCCTCTAGAAAAAACTCGGCGTCCTCGCTGGCAAAGCCCTCCGTGTCTTCATGCCTTGGTGATCAAAAGACATCGCTACACGCCTTCGCAAAACTTGTCATTTTACAAACAAGCCCCTCTCAAGTAGACTTGCCGCACTAAACAGCCAGCCGAAATCGCTTCCAAGACGAGGTCATTTACGCCATGGCAAAACGACAAAGCCGCACGCGCGAAGCCCGGCAGCGCCGCCAACAACAGCGCCGCCAAAGTCAGAGAATGATCGCTCTCATCGCCATCGTGATGGTGGCTGTCGTCGCGATCGCGGTTGTTATCGTCTCCAATCAACCGGTCGAAGCCCACATCCCCGACGATCTCTCCGCGCGCTACGATGATATCGAACGCTCCTTCTCGCCCGTGGGCTACCCGCGCCTCGGCGACAATGACGCGCCGGTCACGATCGAGGAATACTCCAGCTTTGCCTGCCCCGGCTGCGAGACCTTCCATAGCGAAAGCTTTGACGCCGTGCTTGACCGCGTTCGCGGCGGACAAGTGCGCTTTACCTATGTGCCGCTGAACACCGGCTCGGTGCCAAATGCCGAGGGCGCTTCCCGCGCTGCTCTCTGCGCCGGCGTACAAGGCAAGTTCTGGGAGATGCACGATATCCTCTTCGATTGGCAGACGCGCTACGGCAATACCGCCTTCTCCCAGAATCGCCTCCTCGCCGGCGTCGAAGGGCTCGGCTTGAGCAGCAGCGGCTTCACCAACTGCTTCAACTCCGCCGCCATCAGCAGCACCCTGGCCGCCGCGCAAAACGAAGGCGTCGCCAGCACGCCAACCATCCGCGTCAACGGCGTCACGCTTGACGGTGGGGGCGCTATCCCATCGACGGCTGCCATCCTGCAAGCCATTGACGACGCCACGCCGGCCGATTGGGGCCTGCCCGCGACCGTGACGCCTGTCGCCCAAGTCGATTCCGTCACAATTGCCGCGCCCACTGAAGACGTTACGAGCCAGCCACTTGCCGCCGATGGCGCTCAAACGCCCGCGCAAATCGCAGCAACAGGAACTGCCGCAAGCGACGGTTGATGCCAGGCAGTAGTAGGAACTTTGCGGGAGCCGAGCTACCTCGCGCTCAAAATCACTTCCGCGCCAGCATGGGACCAAGCGACCGCCCGCCCAAGAGGTGCATATGCAGATGAAAGACCTCTTGCCCGCCATGCTCGTTGCAGTTGACGATCAGCCGGTAGCCGCTCTCGGCGATGCCTTCGTCCGCCGCGATCTTCGCCGCGACCGCAAATAGCCGGCCCAGCGCCGCTTCGTCTTCCGCGGTCACGTCGTTGGCGGTGGCGATTTCCCGCTTGGGGATAATCAGGATATGCGTTGGCGCTTGCGGGGCGATGTCGCGGAAGGCGAGGATCAGATCGTCTTCATAGACGATATCGGCCGGAATCTCTTTGGCGATAATTTTGGAGAATATCGTACTCATTTGGCTTGCTCCATATGTCCACAATTCGCCATTTGTCGTCAATTTACCATCAGATTTTCGCCGCCTACATGACCATGCCGCCATCGACTACGAGCGTCTGCCCGGTTATGTAGGACGCGTCCGCTGAGGCCAGGAAGGCGACCGCCTTGGCTATATCCGCCGGATCGCCCATGCGGCCCAGCGGGATCGCCCCCAGCGCGGCCTCTTTGAGTTCCTCCGAAAGATCGGCGGTCATGTCCGTTTCGACGAAACCGGGCGCGACCGCATTGACCCGCACAGAGCGCGGCGCCAACTCCTTCGCCAGCGATTTGCTCAGCCCGATGATGCCGGCTTTGCTGGCGGCGTAATTGCTCTGCCCGCCATTGCCGGCGATGCCGACCACGCTTGTGATATTGATGATGCTGCCGGCGCGTTTGCGCATCATGATGCGAGCCGCCGCCTTGCAGCAGAGCCAGCAGCTGCGCAGGTTCGTCGCTTGCACGATGTCGAAGTCCGCCGATTTCATCATCATGATGACGTTGTCGCGCGTGATGCCGGCGTTATTCACGAGGATATCCAAACCGCCGTACTGTGATGTGGCTGCTTTGAAAAGGGCGGCTACTTGGCTTTCATCGGCGACATCGGCTTGCAGCGCGATGGCTTGGCCGCCGCCCGCCGCGATTGCCGTCACCGTATCGTCAGCCGCCGCTGAGTTGCTGCGATAGTTTACGATGACATTGGCGCCTTGGGCCGCCAATTCCAGGCAGATCGCCCGGCCGATGCCGCGGCCGCCGCCGGTGACCAGGGCAGTTTTTCCTTCGAATTTGCTCATGCGATGTCCTTTCCGCCGGGGTCATGAGATGAATACGGGACTATTGTAACCACCTTGCTTCGCGCGGGCACAGAGTGATTTTGGCCGGGAGCTGCTTGTATCCGAGTGTATCGGCAAGTGGCGGCTCGCCCTTACAGACAGAATAGGCAGACGCCCGGCGTCTAGGCTGAACCGCCGACCCAGCCGATCAACTCGACCTGGCCCCGCAGGTCGCTGGTGATGCTGCTGGCGCCGAAGCCGTTGGCGCTGGCGACGTAGATATCGTTGCGGCCGTCGACCCGCGGATTGACGCCGGCAAAGGCGATGAAGCGCCCGTCGAAAGAATAGCGCGGGTCGCACATGGTCGGTGGCGGTCCGGCGCTGGCTACATTGCGGAAGCGGCTGTCCTTCACCCGAACGCCGTAGGGACAATGGCCCCCCGTGCCGCCGACGGCGATGCGCTGTCCATCAGGCGACCAGGCTGATGAAAGGCTGTAACGCGGGAAGTCCAAACCTTCGTCTTGCCGAATGAGCGCGCCCGAGGCGCTGAGCAGGACGAGCCGGTTGGTCGCCTCGGCGATTTGCGCAAGGACGGCCTCACCGCCAGGCGACCAGCTCTCGGACAGATAACTGGCGCTTGCGGGACTATCGGGCAGGCGCGCTTCAAGGACTTCGCCGCTGCTGATATCAACTCGCCAGATACGGCGCTGGGGATTAAGCAGATCGAAAGGGTCGCCGGTGGCGAGGGCGAGCATGGTCGAATTAATCCAGTAGGGCGGTTCTGAAACTTCCAGGTCGGCGGCCAGGCTGATCTCCCCGGTCGCAACTTCGTAAAGGTAGACCAGGCCGCCCCTGGGCGGAGGCAGTGTAAGCCCATCGCAGAAACCGGCATCGCCGGGGTTCCAGCTTATGCAATCGGCGCGGTCGGAGACAAAGACGATGTGCCTGCCGTCGGGCGACCAACTTGGCCAAAAGTCATAGCTGCCGTGCTCGGTGATATTGGTCCGTCTGGAGCCGTCTTTGGCGTAGAGAAAGATGTCCATGTCATAGCCGGTCGCGAGAGCCAGCGCCAATTGCTCGCCATCGGGCGACCAGGATGGGGGCATGAAGCGGCCTCGCTGGACCAGCGGGTTCTCTCCGGCGAGGACACGGGCGCTGAAGCCAGTGGCCAGATCAAGGATGTAAAGACCATCGGTGCGAATGTCGCCGTTCATCTGAACGTAGGCCAGGGCATTGCCCGGCTCCGCCACGAAGACTTCGAGGCTCGCGGTCGACTCCAATTCCAGCACGGCGATGCGGCTGCGGGCGCTCAGAGGCGAAGCGAAATAGACTGTCTGGACGCCGGTGAAGGGCTGGGCGGTGGCGATGTTGGCGATCGTTTCCTGCCGGTTGGCGCTGATGAAGGCGATCATCTGGTTCGAGACGCCGTCTTTGATATTGGCGGGAATATCGGAGACATCCCAATTGTCAAAGACGTAGCTTGTTTCGGGCCAGGGCGTAATCGATGGCGTCAATGTGGGCAGGGGCGTCAGCGTCACGGTCGGACTGTTGGTGACGGTGGGGCTGGCTGTTGGGCTTGGCGTCTCGGACGGGACCGAGGTGGCGGTATCGCTGGGCGCGGCGGTAGGCGTAGCGGTGTTTGTCGCTGAGGGAGTAGCGGTGGGCGTCGGCTGGCTTAGCGCGCTGCAGGCGACCAGGAATATAGATGAGAAGATGATGAAAATCTTTTTCACCGCAGCCGCTCGCGAGTCATGACTTGACTCACACATAACAACGAGCCTATGAAAATGCGAATATGCAGGGGCGTCCCCACAAAGCTCCTTAACAACCAGGCGCAGAGTTTGACAGACCTGAATTTGCATTTGATCGATTGTCCGCTAAACCCCTCGATCGTGAACTACCGACGAACCGGCAATGGGTCGAGTCGTCGCATCTGTCAAATGCAATATTACCACGCGCGCAATCACTTGGCGCGCTTGCGGGCGGGTGATCGCCCTACGACTCATTCGACGTCTTCTGTGTTTCCGTTATCCTGGCGTTCGCGTTTCGCGGCGTCGATATCGCGCTGCCGCCGCGCTGGCGACTCCTGGAGGACCAGGTCCAATAGCTCCTGCATATCCTCGACAAAGGCGACGGAGACATCGCGCATGACCGCCTTTGGTATTTCGCGCAGGTCCTTGTGATTGTCCTTGGGCAGGATGATGCGGGCTATGCTGCGTCGGCGGGCGGCCAGCACTTTTTCCACGACGCCGCCGACAGGCAAGATTTGACCGCGCAGGGTGATCTCGCCGGTCATGGCGCAATCAGCATGAACCGGGCATTCGGTGAAGGCGGAAATCAGCGCCGTCGCCAGAGTGATGCCGGCCGAGGGTCCGTCCTTAGGCACGGCGCCTTCCGGCATGTGAATGTGAATATCGTAATTCTCGAAGTCCTCCGGCGGCAAACAAAAATGATGCGTCCGCGCCCGCAAGTAACTGAGGGCGATATGCGCCGATTCTTGCAAGACATCGCCCAGTTGACCGGTGAGCATGAGATTGCCTTTGCCGGGCACAAGCGTGACTTCCACCGTTTGAATTTCGCCGCCGTTTGGCGTCCAGACCAAGCCGCTGACGATGCCGACGGCATCCGCGCGATTAACCTTTGCCCCGAGCAATTGCGGCGGACCGAGGAGTTTCTCGATTATTGACGGCCTAATCCGCCGGGGCGTCTTGCGCTCGGCCGCCACTTGCCGGGCGATCTTGCGGCAAACATTGGCGATTTCGCGTTCGAGGTTGCGGACGCCGCTTTCGTAGGTGTAGTGCCGGATGATGTGGGTGAGCGCCGGCCTGCTGAAATGTATTCCCGCCTCGTCGATGCCATTGGCTTCGAGCTGTTTCGGTATCAGGAAGCGTCGCGCGATTTGCAATTTTTGCTCTTCCGAATAGCCTTTGAACTCGATAACTTCCAGACGATCTTCCAGCGCTTCGGGAATGGAATACAGATCATTGGCGGTGGTGATGAAGGTCACCTTTGACAAGTCGTAAGGCACTTCCAGGTAGTGATCGACGAAGTTGCGGTTTTGCTCGGGATCGAGGACTTCGAGCATGGCGGAAGCCGGGTCTCCGCGGAAGTCGGAACTCATCTTGTCGATCTCGTCCAGCATGAAGACGGGGTTGATCGTCTCCGCTCGTTCCATTTGCTGCAGGATGCGGCCCGGCATCGAGCCGATATAGGTGCGCCGATGGCCCCGGATTTCGGCTTCATCGCGGACGCCGCCGAGGCTGATGCGCAGGAATTTGCAGCCGAGGGCGTCGGCGATGCTTTTGCCGAGCGAGGTTTTGCCGACGCCCGGCGGACCGACAAAGCAAAGAATTGGGCTTTTCATTTTGTCCCGCGCCAGTTTGCGCACGGCGATATGTTCGAGGATGCGCGCTTTAACTTTTTTTAAGCCGTAATGGGCGCGTTCGAGGATCTCCTCGGCGTGGGCCAGATCAAGGTTTTCATCGCTGAGGGTATGCCAGGGCAGGGTCAGCAGGCGGTCGAGGTAGGTGTGGATCACGCCGGACTCGGGCGACATCGGCGGGATCGCGCTCAAGCGAGACAACTCTTTCATCGCCTTCTCATGAACTTCCGCCGGCAACTCCGCGCTGTGGACCTTTGCCGTCAGTTCTTTGACTTCTTGCGAGAATACATCGCCGTCCCCCAATTCCTGCTGAATAATGCGGACCTGCTCGCGCAGGTACATTTCACGTTGATTGGCGGCGATCTCGTCTTGCAGGCGGGTATGCACCTCATCGTGGAGTTCGTTATCGCGCAGGTCGGTGCTGAGCAGCACAGCCAGCAACTCAAGGCGCTTCTCGATATTGTCGAGCTCCAGCAGTTGCTGCAGATCATCGGGCGGCAGCGGCAATATCGCCGACAGCGAATCACAGAGCAGGCTCGGATCCTCAAGCGACAAGATATGCTTGATGACGCTGTCGGGCATGGCTTCATTGTACTGGCTGCTATGTTTGAAGAGCTCGACCAAGGCATTCGCCAGGGATTGTAGCGCTTTGGGCTCGCGAGTCTCTTCCGGCAGTGGTCGGGCGGTGGCGATGGGATAGGGGCTGTTATGATCGATGGCGAGTATCTGGACGCGGCGCCGCCCTTGGGCGAGCAGTTGGCGAGTTTTCCCCGAGCTGTCGGTATAGCGCGCGGGGGCGATCTCGGTGCCAACCCCGTGGATTCGGTCGATCAGCGCTTCGCCCTTGCTTTCGGCGCGCAGCTTGCAGGCGATCAGGGTATGCCCGCGGTCATTGGCATCGGCGGCGGCCTCGAGTTGAACATCGTCAGTCAGAGGAATCAGGCTCAAGACTTGGGGAAAGACGACCTGATCAACCAGGGGCAGCAAGGGCAGTTGCATGAGGCCGTCAGCCGCCAGCTTGGCGTTGTTGATACTCTTCAGGCGCTGTGTCAAGTGGCTGGTCAAGGATAGACTCTCGATAATGTTATGCCGGTCGAATATGCGATAGTTCAGTCTAGTCCAGATACGGCGCAAATGTAAATACCGCTGCCGGCTGGCTCCAGGCCCGCTGGCGAACGCGTATTCAGTCGAGCGGCTTCAGCGAGAGTCTATCGGTCCTGTTTGGTGTAAAATGGCAAGGGATGTTTCCGATACGCGATTGGGCAGGCTGAACAGGGTTCCGATGCGAGTTCGCTACACGCTTACTTTCTTCGCCGCCGCGGCTGGCGTGATTCTGATGCTTATCGTGGGAAGGCTGCTCCTGCGGCCGCCATTGCCGCTGATCCTTGAGGCCGGCTTTGACCGCCCGGCGATCAGCCCCAATGCCGATGGCGTGGATGATCTCGCGGTGTTCTCTTATGCTCTGTCGCGCCCGGCGCTCGTCAATCTGTCGCTGAAGGGCGAGCAAGGCTCGATCTTTCATTTCCGGCAGGATCAACCGCGCAATGATGACGAATACAGCGTGCTCTTCAGCGGCGTGGTTGACGGCTTTCTGCATGAGGGCGAGGCGGTCTACGGCGTCGTTGAGCGGCGGCTGATCCCGAATGGAATGTACACTTGGCGGCTCGAAGCCACGGCGGGGAGCGGAGAAGCGTCCAGCGCGACCGGGACTCTGCTGGTCGAAGCGGGCGATACTCCTCTGCCGATCATGTCCGAGTTTCGCATTGCGCCAACCGTATTTTCGCCCAATCAAGACGGCGTCGCCGATCGCGTCAGCATCAATGTCTACCTGGAAAAGGATGTCGAACGACTTGATGTCTATCTCCTTAGCTTGGATGGCGCGCGCATCCCGATCTCGGCGCGGGTTGAGGAGCGGCAGTATGGCGAGGCTGGACGCCACCGCTTTGATTATGAGGGCGGTATTGACCTGGGCGTCGATCCCCCGCCGGACGGGACCTATCGCGTGATCGCGCTGGCGCAGGACAAAGTCGGCCAGCGGATGCGTATGGAAGGCGAGCTTGCGATTGAGTTGGGCGGCAAGCCCTATGCCGAGATCAAGCCGCAAGCGATTGGCGTGGAAGTAGCCTTTGCGGTGCAGCCCTATGACGAGCGCTACTTTTCGGATGCGGATGGCTTGGGCGATTTGCTGCCGCTACCGGAAGACTCGGCATCGCTGGCGGATTCGCAGCAGATCACAGTGCCGCTGGGGCAGATGCTTGCCTTTCGGCTGACGGTGGACAACTATGGCGATGTCCCGATCCGCACCAGCGGTCCCCCGCCCGGCACGGTCTATCGGCAGGATCAGCTTTCCGGCAGCCTGGGCTTGTTTGACGAATCGGGCGCCTGGCGCGTCGGCATTCAATGCGAGACATCAATGACAAGCTTTCCTTACCGTTGGGCGGTTGGCGCCGATGAGAATCTGGTCGAAGTGTTTGACGAAGCCAGCGGAAATACCTATCGCTACCTGCCGGCGAAAGCCCGAGCGGTCGTATGGGGCGCGGTGCAATTCATCGAAGCGGAGGCGCGCAATCCGCAGAATTGCTGGGCTGGGCTGATTCATGAAGATGTCGCGGTCAGCCTGCGCAACAATCATGTCGGCATGCGTTCGATCATGATTGCCGATCCCGACGCCGGCGCCGCGGGCTGATTACTGAAAGCGGTTGATCAATGACGGATCTGGCGGTGGTCATTGTCACTTGGAACAGCGCGGATCTTATTGTCGATGCTTTGCAAAGCCTGCTGAATGATTTGCGTGAGAGCGGTCTTGACAGCGAGATTTGGCTGGTGGATTCGGCTTCTTCTGATGACACGGTCGCGATCGTCAGGGAACGCTTTGCCGAAGTCAAGCTGGTTGCCCACGACGAGAATATCGGCTTCGGCGCTTCTAACAATCTGGCTTTGCGGCGTATGGGTTTTGCTGACGGCGCGCGCAAAGAAGAATTGCCGCGAGCCGTGTATCTGCTCAATCCGGACACAATCACGCGCCGCGGCGCGAGCCGCGCCCTCTACGACGCCTTGATGGGCTGCGATGATGTAGGCATGGTGGGCGCGCGTCTGACCTTCGGCGATGGCAGCTTTCAGCACAGCGCCTTCCGCTTTCCTGATCTGCGGCAGATTTGGACCGAGTTCTTTCCGACGCCCGGTCGCCTGCTTGAGGGCTCTTTCAACGGACGCTATTCCCGGTCGCGCTATGCTGGCGAGCCTTTTGAGGTGGACTTTACCTTGGGCGCGACGATGATGCTCAAGCGAGAGGTTGTCCTGGAGACGGGAGGATTCGATGAGAATTTCTTCATGTATTGCGAAGAAGTTGACTGGGCTTGGCGCATCCGAAAACGCGGTTGGCGCATACTCTGCGTGCCGGCCGGCCAAGTAACGCACCTGAGCGGGGGAAGCACATCTCAGGCTCGTCCGCGAAGCCTGATGAATCTGTGGCAAAGTAGGTTATTATTGTACGACAAGTATTATTCGCCCTGGAAACGCTTGGCGGCGCGGCGCTTGTTAATCGCGGGTATGCGGCGGCGGCTGCGAGGCATGGGCGCGGCGGACGCCGAATTGAAGCGCGCCTGCCGTCGGATAATTGACCTGGCAAAGTCATGACGCATCTTACCGCCATCGTGCTTACACACAACGAAGCGGAGCGGATATCCGATTGTATCAAGACGCTGCGCTTCGCCGACCGCATCATCGTCTTCGATTCCTACAGCACGGACGGCACGGTGCCGATCGCGCAGGGACTTGGCGCGGATATCTTGCAGCATGAATTCGAAAATTATGCTGAGCAGCGCAACGCGGCTCTGGACGCGGTTAATGAAATGACGGATTGGGTTCTGTTCGTCGATGCCGATGAGCGAATTACTGATGCGCTGGCGACCGAGATTCGCGAGAAGATCGGGCATGCCGGTTTCGCTGGTTGGCGGCTGCCCCGGCACAACTATATCTTCGGCGTATTGACCAAGGGCGCCGGCTGGTATCCCGATTATCAGACGCGGCTGCTGCGGGTGGGGCAAGCCCAATATGACCGACAGCGGCCCGTCCATGAAGTGGTAAAGCTCTATGGCGATGAAGGCACCTTGCGCAATCCGATCATTCACTACAACTATGACGACCTGGCGCAGTTCAAAGACAAGCAGGAGTATTACGCCAACTTTGACGCGCAGGGCTTGTATGCGCAAGGGGTCGTGCCGCGGCAGCATAACTTCGTCCTGCAGCCATTGCGTCAATTCTATTGGCGCTTCATCACCTTGCGCGGTTACCGCGACCGCTGGCACGGCTTGCGGCTGTCGCTGCTGATGGCTTGGTACGAATATCGCAAGTATCAGCGGCTGGCGGCGCTTTGGCAGAAGCGCTAGCGCTACGCCTGATCAGCGCCTCGCAATAAACTATTGCGGCACGAGGATGCCGTAACCCCCGTTTTCACGCCGATAGAGCACATTGACTTGCGTCGTATCGGCATTCATGAACATATAGAAATTGTGGTCCAGCAATTCCAATTGTTCGATCGCCTCATCTTCGTTCATCGGGATCAACTCGACCTGTTTGCGGCGGAGAATATCCTCGGGTTCGGCGGCTTCCGGTTCGGGCAGGTCATATTGCGGCACATCTTCGGCGATGTCCAACTCAGCCATGGTCGCGCGGTAGCGGTCGCGCACCCGCTGATTCTTCGATCTGCGTTTGCTCTTGAAGCGGTCGATCTGCCGGTGCAGCTTGTCGACCGCCTTGTTGACGGCAAAGCGAATGGTATCGCGGTTCTCGATGTTCATGCGTTCTTCGGCGCGCAGGATGGCGCCGCGGGCATGCTGCACCGTGATCTGCGCGATTGCGATATCGGCGCCGCGGTGGGTGCGAATGATGGCTAGCTCGACGCCGACATGGGCGATATTGGGCAGGTATCGGTCGAGCTTATCGATCCGCGAACGCGTGTAGTTGTCCAATGATTCTGAAATTCTAATGCCATCACCATGAATGCTGATTTCCATAGCGGTCCTCCTGGCGATAAATGTGAATAATCAAGTCTTGCTGACGACAATGCCGTATACCGCTCTCGCGTCGCGCGCTCGCAGCGCAAGGGCGCATTCGCTAAGCGTCGAGCCGGTGGTGACGACATCGTCGATCAGCAAGACAGACTTGCCCTCTACATCCGCGCTTGCTTCAAAGGCGCCCGCCACATTGTCACGCCGCTCCGACGCCGCCAGCCGCGCTTGCTGACTGGTGCCGCGGATGCGCGCGAGCCAGGCCGGCTGACAAGGCGCATTGATGGCTCGCGCCAATTGCTGGCCCAACAAGTTGGATTGATTATAGCCGCGTTCCAACTCGCGGTCAGCGTGCAGCGGCACGGGAACAATGACGTCAATCGGCCAATCCTGTTGGCTCAGACTGGCGACCAGACGCGCCGTCAGGGAATCGCAGAGCGCCAGCGCGTCATGGAATTTGAAGGACTTCACCGCAGCTTCAAGTATGCCGACCTGCTTGCCGGTGGCGCAGATGTCGTCGAGAGAATCGACGATAATTGAATTCGTCTCAAGCGGAAGCGAGATAAGCTGATCGTGGCAGGCATCGCAAAAGCGGTGGTCGACGCGGCCGCAGTTGCCGCATCGGGGCGGAAAGACGAGATCTATCAGCCAGTCGCATACGAAAGCGGCAAAGGTATCGACCTTGGCGAACATGCTTGGAGCGGATGCTGTTTGCTGCGTCATCGGCGATGATCTCCCGCGAGAAGCGCGACGATTGCATCAAGTCTATTGTAGCACGACAAGTTGAATTTCCCGCGACATTGAATGCTGACAGTCCTAGTTCCGGCTGTCGCGTTTGCAAGTCTCGGCAAGAGGAGCCGGAAATGTTTCGGCATTTTCTGTGTCTTTTCAAGATGATTTCGTATGGAAGCAAAGGATAAAAAACGACCCCAAAAAGACCTACAAAGGATAAATGCAGTACCAACAGAAGCCGAAGAAGTTGAAGTAAAGCATAGGTAGAAGATGGCGAATTTGTCAGTATCTATCAATACAGTATGGATATAGGGGCATTTTGGACGCTGAAATTCCAACTCGCGTGTGGTAAAGGTTGTATTTTGGGTTAACCACGGCATGATTTTGGATAGGCCCAGATTGGCGATTTGACGTTCATATTGTGAGTGTAGCAGAAAAAGAACACGCATGGATGAACAAATGTTCACGAATTAGGAATCTCAAACGAAGAGTTGTAGGCGACTTACAGGGGCGCGTAGGCATCGTCCGTCAGTTAGTCTACGATCGCCGCGGACGGGGGCGCGGGCGACCTGGCAGGTCCTCCCTACAGTTGCCGCCATAAACCTATAGAGGCAGGTTGCTAGGTACTGCGGGGCATAGCGGATGCGCTCTCATGCGGTCAGGCAAATCATGCTATAGTTAGCGGGAATGGCTGGGGGCAAAGCGATCGTCGCCGGAGGAGCGCCCGATGTTCGAGCGTGTCAGTCAAGCGGGTTTGACATTTTATCGCAATACAGCCTGGAAAGACCTGCGGCATGGCATTTTCACGCGGCATGGCGGCGTCAGCCAATCTCATTGGGCGTCGCTGAATCTGGGCGCGTCCATCGGCGATGACCCGGCGGCGGTCAGAGAGAATCACCGGCGGATGTACGCCGCTGTTGAGGTCAATCCGGCGCGGGCGGTGAGTTGTTGGCTGGTTCACGGCGTCAGGACGCTGGTCATCAACGGGCGGGGACCGTCAAATGGCCGCCTCGAAAAAGCTGACGGCTTGATCACCGATGAAATAGATCGTCCGCTTGTCATGCGTTATGCTGATTGCGCGCCTTTGCTGCTCTATGATCCGGTGAGGCGGGCGATTGGCTTGGGGCATGCGGGCTGGCGCGGAACGGTCAAGGGCATGGCCGGGGTCATGGCGCGCGAGATGCGGTCCGCGTTTGGCTGCTTGCCGGAGCATATTCAGGTTGTGATTGGCCCGGCGATATCGAGCCGCAACTATCAAGTTGGCGAGGATGTGGCAGCGCAGGCGGAAGCCTACTTTGGCGCGGAGGCGGGCGTCGTCAGGCGCGACTCGGCGGATGGGAGAGCGATGCTTGATCTTTGGGGAGCCAATCGCCTGGACCTGGCGCGGCAGGGCGTGACCGAGGCGGGGACGCTGGAGCTCTGCACCTTCGACAATCGGCATGAGTTTTATTCGCACCGAGCTGAAAATGGCTTGACGGGCCGCTTTGGCGTGGTGATATCCTTATGAGCATAGCCGACAACATCAGCCGCGTAGAGGACCGCATCGCGGCGGCCTGCGCGCGGGCGAATCGAGATCCGGCCGCGGTTGCGCTGGTCGGAATCAGCAAGCAGAAATCGGCGGCGGATATTGCGCTCGCTATCGAATCGGGCTTGCAACATATCGGCGAGAACCGCGTAGAAGAAGGCATGAGCAAGATTCCGGCGGTCATGGCGGCGGCAGCGGGCGCTGTGACCTGGCACATGGTCGGTCATGTGCAGAGCCGCAAGGCGAAGCATGTTGTCAAGCTGTTTGACTATGTGCAGTCGATTGACAGCCTGCGCCTGGCGGGTCGCTTATCGCGTCTGGCGGTCGATGCCGAGCGGGAGCTTGATGTATTGCTGGAGATTAATGTTTCGGGAGAAGCATCCAAATACGGTTTTCGGGGTTACAATTGGTATCGGGACGCGGCGGTAATGGATGGATTGTTGGAAGCGCAGCGAGAGATCAGCGCCTTGCCGAACTTAAAAACGCGCGGATTAATGACGATGGCGCCGCTTGGGGCTGATGAAGCGACGAATCGCCGCGTCTTCGCCGATCTCTGTGGGCTGCGTGAAGAGTTGCAATCCGCTGCCGGGGCAGACCTGCCGGTACTGAGTATGGGAATGACCGACGACTTTGAGTTGGCGATTGAAGAGGGCGCGACGATGGTCCGCGTCGGGCGCGCGATTTTTGGAGATAGAGCTTAGAAGGAAGAAAAAAGAAAGGTTGGCAAACTGATGTCCGCACTGTTTGAAGTGCTCTACCTGGCACTGACCGCATATCAATTGGTCCTGCTCGCTCGCGTTTTGATGAGTTGGCTGCCGAACCTCGATCCCAACAATCCTATCGCTCGCTTCCTTTATCGAGCGACGGAGCCGGTTTTGGCGCCGATACGCAGCGCGCTGCCGCCGATGGGCGGGATTGATCTAAGTCCTCTGGTGGTCTTCCTGGGCATCAGCATCCTCATGCAACTGGTACTCTAGCGGGCATGAGGAAGACTTCGCGAGAGGCAGCCTGCCCGCCGCGTTGGTTGCAACGACTAGAGCTTGATCAAGATTCGTCCGCAACTTTGACAATGTATGATGTCATCACTGCGATTGATCGCGGTGATGACCATGCTGTTCTGCTCGATACCGCAAACGGTACAGGCGTCGTCTTTCAGCACTGACACAGGACGATTGGAATTCTTCGCGCGCATACTGTTGTAAGTCTTGAAAATATCGGCGGGAATCTTTTTGACGGCGGCTTTGCGCTTGGTCAATTGTTCGCTCACCGTAGCGGTCAAGTTTTCTTTTTCTTCAAGCAGGTCCTTATTCTCGGCGGCGCGGGCGACCCGCGTCGCTTCGAGGTTTGACTGGCATTCTTCGAGGTTTTGCTGGCAGCCGTCGCGCTCGCCGGCGATGCGTTTCAGTTCGTCATCGAGGACATCTTTGCGCCGAGCCAATGATTCGAGTTCCATCTGCAAGTCTTGCATCTCTTTGGGGTTCTTGACCTCGCCGCTGTAGAGCAGGGTTTCGCTGGCTTGGCGTTTGTCCTGAAGCGCGGCGATTTCAAGTTCCATGTCCTTGGCGCGTCTGTCCGCGTCTTCAAACTCTGTCGTAGCGGCTTCAAAGGCGGCCTCGGCTTCGCGCAGCGCCTCATCATTTTCAATCAGTTGATCGATGGATTTGATCCTCTTAGTATGACCGATGATTTCAAGCTCAAGCTGTTGCACACGATAAAGCGCCAATACGTCCGACATGGTTCTCGTCCTCATCACAGAATCTGGATCAATTGCGAGCACTCTAATGATAACGCAGGATGTAAACTACAGACCAAACTAATCCTAGGGCAATCGCTTCAAATTAATTTTTTGCCACCGAGTATACGGAGTATCATAGAGTACACAGAGAAAAGCTATTTAGACAATTAGGCAGCAGTGACAATTTCTGCCTTCTGGCAGCGGCAGATGTTGAGAAAGCAGGCAATTGTTAATATCTCAGTAAAACC
>JAJEAA010000011.1 GCA_022824365.1 Anaerolineae bacterium | reverse complement strand
TATCTCCTTGAACAATTATGCGGACGCCTTCGAGCGCGTGCCTATGGTGCAGTTCGCTTTCAACTCGATATTCACGACGGTGGTATCGGTCTGCGCGAGCATCCTGCTCAACTCAATGGCGGCCTTCTCTTTCGCCTTTCTCAAGTGGCGCGGCAAAGCCATCGTCCTCTCGCTGATCATCGCCACCTTCATCGTCCCCTTCGAAGTTGTGGCGATCCCGATGCTGCTGATCGCGAACAACCTGCCCTGGATCGGTCCCAACGGCATCGAGATCGGCTGGCTCAATTCCTACCATGTGCAGATCATCCCCTTCATCGCCGATTCGCTGGGCATCTTCCTCTTTTATCAGTACTTTCGTGATTTGCCGGATGAATTGGTTGAGGCGGCGCGGATTGATGGCGCCAGCATCTGGCAGATCTACGCCCGTATCATCATGCCTATCGCCGGTCCCATCCTGGCGACCGTCGCCATCCTCAAATTCTTGACGATGTGGAACGCCTATCTCTGGCCCCTGATGACTATCCGCTCGGAAGAATTGCGCCCAATCATGGTCGGCTTGCAATACTTCTTCCAGTTGAATACAGCTTGGGGCGAGATTATGGCCTATCTGTCGGTGGTGACGATTCCGGTGCTGATCTTCTATCTGGCGCTGCAGCGGGCTTTCATCGAGAGCATCGCCACTTCGGGCATCAAGGGCTGAGCGTTTTCCCCAGTTTGCTCGCCAAGTCTTCCAGATGGCTCAGTTCGTGCAGGCATAAGCCGCGCGCCGAATAATAGACCGATTCGCTCCGCTTTACGCCCTCCCGCCGGACAGCCCGTTCCCATTGCTCGCGGCTCAACGCGCGCAGAATGCGCAGCAGCGCCGCCCGGCGAAATCTGAAATAGGCCATGAGTTCAGCGATATCAAAGGCTTCGTAATTCATCAGCGCGCCCCAGTCTCGTTCGGCGTGGATGCGAGGCATGAAGGGCTCGTCCAGAAGCAGAGCCTGATGTATGGGATCGGTACCGCGCTCGGCGCAATAGATAAGATGCGTCAAATCCCGCTTGAAGCTGCGCTCGCCTTCCCCGAGCGGGCGGGTCAGTTCCGCCTCGTCCAAGCCACGGCTGAGCAACTGTAATCGCTCCGGCGCCGCCTCTAGAACCTTGAGGATCAGCGCGATGCCTTCGGCTGACGACTTTGTGCTCAGGCGCTTGTGCAGCGCCGCTTTGCTTACTGTTAGACCTGTCATCAGCCTAGCCCGGGCAGGTCTATCAGTCGGACCATTTTTGTCTTGCCATTCTCGCCCGGTATCGGCGTGTATAGCTCGTCGGGGTCGCGCAGGCGGTCGAGAAAGAGGACGCCATCGAGATGATCAATTTCGTGATGGATAACGCGCGCGTCCATGTCTTCGACCCGGCGGACTATTTCGACGCCGTCTTCGGCGATTGCGCGAAAGCGGATCCAGCGCGGCCGCGGCGTATCCCAAGTATAAATGTCGGGGATGCTCAGGCAGCCGTCAAAGCCGGTTTCCGGCGCGCCCGCTTCAATGATCTCCGGATTGATCAGCGTCAGCATCGGTTCTTCTTCGGCCTCGTCGTTCTGGCCGAATTTCACCACGACGACCCGCTTGAGCGCGCCGATTTGCGGGGCGGCGATGGCGGCGCCAGGCTGCGATTCGAGCGTGTCTTTCAAGTCTTGAATCAGGCGCTTGAGGTTTTTGTTCTTCAGGTTCGCCACCGGCCGGCTGATCTTGCGCAGTTGCGCTTCGTCCTCCGGGTAGTATATCAATCGCTTCACTGCCATCGTCTTGAGCTGTTTCTCGCTGGGTGTCGCCCTTCGCGCCAACTTTAACGCAACACATTTTGAAGGTGTAGGGGCGACTCATTGAGTCGCTCGAAACTTGTACCACTAGCGCGTGGTCGACCCATCATCAAATATGCCGGTCGGATGACAGCCGCGCCCGGCCGCAGCCGCCTCAGCCTCCAGCTGGACAAATTCGTCGTAGTGCCTGTCATTCGGCGGATAGAGCACCACTTCCGCGAATCCCTGCTCGACCAGGACGCGATTGACCAGCACGTCGCCGACATAGATATAGCGCAGCAGGCGATCGAAAGGATCCACCAACTCTTTGTCAGGAACCAGGCGCACTGTCTTGCCGGAGACCAGATCAGCATTCGCCTGCGTCGATTCGCGGAAGCAGGGTTCATCGCGCTCGGGCGTATTGATCTGCAAATAACGGATGCGGACCTTCTCGCCATTCAGCAGCACATCAATCGTATCGCCATCAATGACCCGCGTGACTTGCGCGATTTCACTCCCATCTCCCGCGCTCCCGCTTGCAGCCGGCTGTGGCGTCGGCGGCTCTTGAACTGCCACTGCGATGACTTGCATCGCCGAGCAAATCGATTCGCAGGGTATGCCATCGCCATCGCTGTCGAGGCTTGCGTGTTCGCAGGTGTTCAGTTTATAGACGGCTTCCGCGCATTTGGTCATATTGCCGCAAGTCTTGCGCGCGCAATCGTAAGAATCGGTCGGCGGCGCAGTAGAGACGGGCGATGAAGTCGGGCTGTCGTCGAGCAGATCGACCACCTGCGTCCCAACTTGCACGGCCACATCCGTGCCGATCCCAGGCGCGATGTCTGTGCCGACTTGCTCGCTGAGCGCCCCGCATCCATTCAGCATCAGCGCCAGCAATGCCAAAACATATATTTGAACTTTCATGCGCTATCCTAACTCCTCATGAACAGAAAATGTATTGCATAATCTGAGAATAGCACAAAAGTTCTACAGAGTCAAGCAATAGCCGATTGCCTAACTGCTATAATGCAGCGACCCCAGTGGATTCTAACGAAGGAGCGGCTTAATGCGTTCTCGCGCTTTCAAATTCCTTTCTTTTTACCGTCCATATCTCGGCACGCTGACGCTGGACCTGCTTTGCGCCTTCGTCATCTCGGGCATCACGTTGATCTTGCCCCTCTGCGTGCGCCACATCACCCAGAACCTGCTGGACGCCGGGACGCCGAATCAACTGCGAGATATCGCCCTGATGGCGGCGATTATGCTGGCTTTGGTCGCCGCGCATACACTCTGCAATCTCTTCGTGGATTATCAGGGCCACATGATGGGCGCGATGATGGAGAGCGATATGCGGCGCGAACTCTTCGCGCATCTGCAAAAGCTGTCATTCAGTTTCTACGATGACGAGAAGACGGGCAGCTTGATGTCACGGATTACGAATGACCTCTTCGCGCTTTCCGAACTGTATCATCACGGGCCCGAAGACTTGCTGATTGGATTGGTGAAATTTAGCGGCGTCTTCCTCATCACGCTTAGCATCAACCCGGCGCTTAGCGTGGTGGCCATTCTCTTTCTGCCGCTGATGTTCTTCTATTCACTGCATTTCAATCGCAAGATGAATCGCGCGCTGCGCTTGAGCAAGGAGCGGGTGGCCGAGGTCAACGCCCAGATTGAAGACTCGCTGGCGGGCATTCGCGTGGTGCAGTCCTTCGCCAACGAAGCATGGGAGCAGGCGAAGTTCGATGCGGCGAACGCGCGTTTCGTCGAAAGCCGGCGTCTTGAATACAAAAGCGAAGGCTTCTTCTATGGCGGCATGGAAACTTTCGCCCAGCTGATGACGGTCGTGGTCGTGGTCTTCGGCGCGCTGGCTATCGTCAACGCATCGCTGGATCTGCCGGACCTGATCACCTTCTTGCTCTACGTCGGCATTCTGATCGAGCCGATCAGGCGCCTGGTCAATTTCGCCCGCTGGTATCAGGAAGGCATCACTGGCTTTCAACGCTTCATGGATATGCTGGAATTGCCGCCCGCGATTCAAGAGCCGCGCGATGCTCGCTCCCCGGAACGGCTGCGCGGGGAGCTGGAATTGCGCAATGTCACCTTCGGTTATCGCGATGATTTCGGCACGGTCTTCCGCGGTCTGTCGCTGCGCATCGCCGTCGGCGAATACGTGGCGCTGGTGGGCGCGTCGGGCGTCGGCAAGACAACGCTGGGCACATTGATCCCGCGCTTCTACGATGTCACCGGCGGGCAGATCATCCTCGATGGCGTGGATATACGCGAGTACAGC
Source organism: Anaerolineae bacterium (assembly GCA_022824365.1). Taxonomy (GTDB): domain Bacteria; phylum Chloroflexota; class Anaerolineae; order Aggregatilineales; family Phototrophicaceae; genus UBA6055. The sequence continues at coordinate 96,307 of JAJEAA010000011.1, read as the reverse complement.
CTGGCCTCATTGCGGCGGAACATCGGCACGGTTGATCAGGATGTCTATCTCTTCGGCGCGACGGTGGCCGAGAACATTCGCTACGGCAAGCCCGACGCCAGCCGAGACGAAATCATCGCGGCGGCGGCGCAAGCGAACGCGCATAACTTCATTATGGCGCTGCCGCAGGGTTATGACACCGAAATCGGGCAGCGCGGCATCAAGCTCTCGGCGGGCCAACGACAGCGACTCAGCATCGCCCGCCTGTTCTTGAAAGACCCGCCCCTGATCATCCTCGATGAAGCCACCAGCGCGCTCGATAATGAGAGCGAGCGCGTCGTGCAGCAGTCCCTCGAGCGCCTGATTGCGAATCGCACGACGCTCGTCATCGCCCATCGCCTGTCGACGATCCGCAATGCCGATAGGATTTTGGTCCTGACTGAAGACGGAATCTGCGAGCAGGGCAGCCATGATCAACTGCTGGAACGAGAGGGAGTTTACGCGCGCTTGCACAGTTTGCAGCTTGTGCGCTGATGGCGGCAATGAGATCTATAGTTCGTTTACGAATCGGCGAATCTGCGTTTCGTCTAGGTCTCGACACTCGCTCCTGGCGCAAATCGCTATAAGCGTTACCGCGTGCTCACCGCCAACATGATATGCAATGCGGAAGCCGCCGCGTTTGCCGGCGCGAGCTGAGCGATTGACGAGACGTACGCGATAGACTACATCACCCACACGGCGATAACGAGCGCCTGGGCGGTTTCCTTGTTCGAGCTCGTCTATTAGATTGTCTGGCGCATCAAGTACTTGGGGATACTTCCGAGCCAATTTCCCAAGCCGATTGTCGAAGCGTTTAGTCTGCCTAACAGTTGTCCTTGGCATGTTTCAATTGGGCTCGCAGTTCACGGACTCGCTGCTTGCTATCCAAGACATGACCAGCTTCAATTTCTTGCAGACTGACACGGATGTCATCGAGAAAAGCCTCTTCCGGCGTCAAGGTTTCAGGGGAGCGTGATACCTTGGCACGACGAAGTGATCGGGAAGATCCCTGTGGATTTACTGCTTCTGCTGCCATGGTCCGACTCCTTGACCTGCGGCTTGTTGCGCACAAATCTATATACGTATGTTAACGTAGCTAGAGAACAGACGCAACAGATGGATTTAGCGGTCCCTGCGCAGTTAGTAGCGGGAGAGGGGCTCGAACCCTCACGCCCTTCCGGGCAGGCGCTTTTAAGGCGCCCGTGTCTGCCATTCCACCATCCCGCCTGTGGGTTGAGTATAAGCGCGGCCGGTCGAATGTCAATATGGCCGCCCGCCTCAAACGTGGTGGACGTCGTCCCCGTTCTTGCGCTTCCCGCTGATATTCGGGCGATACTTGCCGCCGAAGAGCATGAACAAACCAATGCCGATAAGCACGAGCGGGAAGACCTGCCAGAAAGCGCCGGCGATATCGCCGATCAATCCCGGGATGCCAAATACAACCCCGATGCCGATCAGCCAGAAAGCGCCGGTCGTCGATTGCCAGCGTTCGCCCGCCGCCATTGCCCGCGCGAGCATTGACGCCGCGATGACAAACATGATGCCGGGCCACCAGGCGCCTGTGATGAACAAGAGGCCAAGACCGACGAAGAAAATACCGGTCCCGACCTGCGATGCTTTTTCCTGTATATCCATTTCCATCAAACCTGAACTAAACTGATGCGCTAATTCTGATACGCAATTTTTGCTCGGAGGTTGCGGCGCGGCAGCTTGATCGACAGCGAATCCCGGCAAGATGGCGCGAGCGGCTCAGCGCTCGACGAAGGTCACGCGGTAAGACTTCAACGAGCGGCGGTTTTCCGTATAACAGGCGTCGGTGCTTAGGCGAGTGCCCAGCGCATCATCGGCGCCGACCATATCGATGGCGTAATTGATGTTCTCCTCCATCTGAAAGTCGGCATAGGCATCGCCGCGCTCGGCTTTCAAACCGCTGACGAAAATATCTTCCCGATCGCCCCAGCGCACGCGAATTCGCTGACCCGGTATGCCGCGCCCCAGGTAATCGACCACGAAGACTTCGATGAGAGCGGGGCGCGTCAACTCGCAGAAGGAGCGCACGGAGAGCACTTCAAAGTTGCGCGGCGCCGGCAGGGCGGGGCGGTAACGCGGGGTAGGCGTCGCCAGCAATGCGTCTTGCAGCGGCCGCTTCGTGGGCAAGGGCGTTGACTGCTGCGCTTCCGGCGTTTGCGCCAAATTGACCTCGGTGGCGACTTCGGTGGCTAGCGGCGGCAGCAGCTCTTCGGCGCAGCCGGCCCGTCCCTGCGGGGCATAAAGCGCGACGGCGCTTCGCAGCGCCCGGATGCCGCTTTCGCTGCCCAGGTAACCGCGGCTGCCAAGCGCGCAGGCTCCTTCCGCCAGTTGAGACAGCGGGTCGCCATCCGGCCGCAGCGCGATCAGTTTGTCCAGTGCTTTGGCGGTATCGCCGCTATGCGCGTATTCCAGCGCGATCGCTATCATGTAGTGGTTGCGGTCCTCTGGGCGAAGCTGCCAGGGCTCGGCATTGCCCCGCTGCCAGGGACCGTAGACGCGGGTAAAGCCGATGCCGAGCGCCATTCCGACGATCAAGCAAAACGCAAAGACCCAAGCCGAGAAGTAACCGATTTCTGGAGTCGACGCCGTCTTGACGGGCTGCGGCCTCAAGTCGCGCTGCATCAGGCCCGCTCCCGATTTACATCCAGAAAGGGCTGCATCGGCTGGGTCAATTGCCCAAGTCCATCAGCCAAATGGACCAGTAGCCCGATGTCAGCGAGACCGCGCGCTGAGCTGTGGATGATTCTTTCCGCGCTTTCGCGAATGGCGCTCGGCGCATCGTCAATGCCGAGGCGGCTCAGGCGTTGGCTGACGCCGTCGACATCGCCATCGACGGCGTATCCGGCGGCGACCATGACAATGTAGTCGTCCCGGAATGGCCGCGCCAGGTCGCTCAGACCGCTGTTGCGAGATTCGGCGGGGAACTGACCCCAGCCGAAGTAAAGCCCGACGATCGCGCCGAGCAGCAAGCCCAGAATCATTGAGCGGATGACGCGCAAGCTAAAGCCCTTTCTCGCTCAACGGCTTGGTGTTTCCCATACTGCGACCACCCTTTTCCATACCGAGCCCACTCTTTTCCATACTGAGCCCATCTTATGCTTACTGCATCTAGCATCAGCCAGCGCCTGTCATCTATGATATATGGATGCCAGCTTATGCGATAGACGGCGGCGGACGTCTGTAGACAGGGTCTCGCGATTTCGCTGCCAGCCTGGCTGGGATAGCGAGACTCAGTAAGGCGTCAGCACCTCGGCCGAGTTGTTGATCGCGCTCTGATTCACGATGACGAAGCGCGTTGAGTCGGCCGGCTCCAGCGTCCAGCTTACCTCGTGGCTTTTCCCGCCAGCGTTAACGTGATGCTCCTCGCCGATGATGAAGTAGTCCTTTTCAGTGTGGCCGGTCTGTCTCTCGCTGATGCGGATGCGGTCAAAGAGGCTCAGCTTCAGCGCGGCCGGTTGTTCGCGCGCGTTGATTTGCAGCGAATGGATCGTGCCGCGCGGATGCTTGCGCCGCGCCACCTCGTAGGCGGCGAAAGCTTGGGCGGTGGCGATATCGGATAGGGCGGGCAGGTCAAGCGTCAGACGCTTGATCCCGTAGCGGTACATGCCTTCGCCATCGTCTAGGACGATCCCCAGCGGATCACGGCGGTAGAGCGCTTGGCCATGTAGCCGCAGGAGCGTCAGATACACCGCTTGCCGCCTTCGATTGCGGACGCGGACCACCGCCGATGAGGCTTCCGCCCGCAGGACTTCGGCGGCGACATTGCGCGTGATCTCGTCGCCGCTGCCGTCCGCGCTCAGAAAAAAGCGGCTGATGAGCCGGTCCACGCGCAACAAGCCAATCGGTTGGTCGCGGTCATCGCGCAGGCGCAGCGTCACATCAATCTCGGAGCGCGGCGCAATACGCAGGGCGGACGGCAATTGCCAGAGCAGACTGTCTTCCACGCCGATTTCGCGCGGTCGCATGAGCAACGTGAGTTGATTCAAGCGCTGATCGCCGTAGCTGTAATCCATGCCACTCATATTGTCGTCGAATTCAGCCGCGATGCTGTCATGCACGAGCGTCTTGTGTCGATTCAGGAAGACCGCCTTGCCAGCGCGATCCACGTAGAAGCGGCCGCGCTCGCTCGCCACAATGTCGCCGATGGCCGCGCGAATCGAGGTCGTCTCCCGCCACCAGTCGCCGACATAGGCGAAGCGCGTTTTGCCGCGTTCCAGGCGTTGCGGCGGACGCAGAGGCGCGAATATGCGGACGGCGTCGATGTTGTTGTAGCCGGCGATATTGATCAGACAGTAGCCGGCGATGGCTGCCGGGACTATGGCCGCTCCCGCCAGCAGCGCCTCAATCACTTGGTCGGCGGTCACATCGACTTGCGGCGGCAGGCGCGCCGGGCTGCTTTCCAGCCAGACCTGCATATCGTGCAGATGAATAATCGCCAGCTTGCGACTCCAATCGCCAGCCTCCGGCTCGATATGGCTGAGCACGCCGCTGAAATGTGTCCGCGCGCTCCCGTCATGCAAGCTCTGAATACGGAGGCGCGTGCCGGGCGTCAACCGATTGCGCTCGGGCGAAAAGGCGCCGGTTCGGTTGTCAACGGTGACGCGCGCCCAGCTCTTTTCCGCGAGGCTGTCGTAGGCTTGCCGCATGCCGAGCCGCCAGCGCATTTCAATGACTTGCCCGCGGATCTCGTTCTCAGCCCGCCCGTCATGATCGCCATCTATGACGATGCTGTAGCGAATGGTCATCTTTCCGCCTCCTATACGCCCAACAGCCAGGCATGGCGAAAGGCGCAGCCGTAAAACTTGCGGTCGCCATAGCTGAAACTGCCCGGCTCAATGCTCACGCGGGCCGGCGCCAAGAGCATGTCATCCAGCGTGACAGCGGCAGCGATGGCGGCCGTGTAGCTGTCTATCAGATCGATCAGGCGCGGCAGGCTGCTGCGAATGCCCAAGCCCGCTTCGGTCGGCGCCAGCAGCAAGAGATGCGTCAAGCTGTAGTTGACGGATTTGGCGGCGCCGCTGAATGCCACCGTGCCCAGGCTGTCCTCCCTCTGCTGGAAGAGCCGCTCGCGCTCAAGCTCAATCGGCAAGACCAGCAAAGCCGGCAACTGCGCGCGCGTCATCGAGTTGGGCAGGTCATCGATATCGTAGTTGTTGCGTACTCCGGTCACGTTCAACATCGCGAGTTGTGACAGAGCCGCGCGAAAACTCGCCATCGGGTTCTCCTTTCTGAGTTGTATGGATGATGAATTTGTGCTGGCGACCCAGCCGAGAAATGTAGGGGCGGCACCCTATATGTCGATTGCAATCAAAGGGGATGAGCCGCGAGCCGCCTTTGCGGGATATTCCGATTGGCTTAGGGGTCTTGACTTAGAGCGACAAATTGTTCCGGCGCTGCGCCATCTCTTCGTCTTCGGCCAGCATCCGCTCCAACTCGACGGTCTCCAGCTCATCGACATAAACCTCGATGACCCGCTCGAGGTATGCGGGCAGATCTTGGTGGATACCTTGAAAGTTGGCCATGAATTCCGGGCTCGAATTGTAAAGCTGCCCCAAGCCACGCAGTCGGTCGAGGCTCGGCTCGTAGAAGTAACGCAAATGCGCTTGCCAGCGGTCGAGGATGGCTGTGACCGCCGCATCGCCGGGCTGCTTTCCCGCGTCAAGCGCTTCTGCCAGGTCAGCATAAATCTGACCGCCCTCGGCGATGATCGCGTCTTGCTGCGCCTTGCTGTAGTCATTCCAGCGCTCTATCGTCGCGTTGACTTCGGAGGGTCCGTATTGCAGGCGCGCCTCGCGTTCGTATTGCTTTTGCTGTTCTTCACTGTGCCGCTTTAAGCCGCGTTTCTTCTTCGCCATCTGCTCGTCTCGCTGCCTTACGTTGCGCGTTTTCGTTTCAAGTCATGGGCGTTATTGTAGCGCCGGATGGAAGGATAACGCCAGGCGACCCAGGCAGTCAACAGCACAGTCGCCACCCCGCCGCTGAAGATAGCGAAGGGCGCGCCGAATAGCGCTGCGACCAAGCCCGCTTCCAACTCGCCCAATTGCGGACCGCCCATGAAGAACATCATGTTGACCGAGACCATGCGTCCCCGCAATTCATCCGGCGTCATGAGCTGTCGTATGGTGCCGCGGATCACCATGGAGACGGTGTCGCCAGCGCCGGTCAGCGCGAACATGAAATAGGATAGAGCGAAACTTGTCGAGATGCCGAAGACGGCGGTCGCCAAACCATAAACCGCCACCGCCAGCAGCAAGATGAGGCCTTGGCGCTTCATCTCCGCGCGCAGGGACATGATGAGGCCGACCAGCAGGGCGCCAATCGGCTGAGCGGTCGCCAGCAGCCCGTAACCTGCCGCGCCAACGCCGAGAATATCGCCGGCCACGATCGGCAACATCGTCCGCGCCGAGGAGAAGAGCGTGGCGAAGAAATCCAGCAGCATCGTGCCCATGATGATGCGCGTGCCGAAAGTGAAGCGGATGCCATCGATCAGCGCTCGCCAGCCGATGCCCGCGCCAACCGTCATCTTGCCCTGATGGCGGATCAACCATATCGCGATGATCGCGGCGAAAAACGTGACGGTATTGATGCCGTAAACCAAACCGATGTTGAACTGCGCCACCAGCAAGCCCGCCACCGCCGGTCCGCAGATCGTCGCGATCTGAAAGATCAGCGTGTTCAGGCTGATGGCGTTGCTCAGATGGCGCGGTTTGACCAGGTTCGCCACGATTGATTGCCGCGCCGGGCTATCGAGCGCTGTGGCGGCTGCGCCGAGCGCTGTTAAGAGATAGATGGCTGTAACATCGATTTGGTCGGAGAGAGTGAGCCAGGTCAACACTGCCGCGATCGCGGCCGATGCCACACGCGTCCAAAGCATCACGCGCCGGCGGTCGAGCGCGTCAGCCAGGATGCCGCCGACCAAGGCGAACATGACGATGGGGATCACGCGCACCAGCCCGAGCATGCCCAAGCCGAAAGCTTCGGAGCCCATCTCCACCAGATTGCCCAGGATGTTGACCGTGAAAGTCTGCCCGCGCAGCAACTCAAAGACATGCCAGTTGATCGCGAAAAGCTGCATCTGCGAGCCGGTGGTCGAAACCATTTCGCCGAGCCAAAGAAAGCGAAAATCTCGGTAGCGCAGCGCGGCCATGCGGGTGAGTTGACGAGCCATCGCGGTCCCAGCGCAGGCGGACAGGTCAAGCGGCAACCTTAACGCAAAGGCAGGCATGTCGCCAGATTCAATCGACTCAAACGGTCAAGCGCCGCATGCGGCTCAGCAGCGTCGATGGCTCATCTTCGAGCAAACTGTGCGACTTCAGCATCAGCTCGGCATAGCGCACGGTCAGGTCGCGGATTGGCAAGGCGGGGGTATAGGTCTCGATCAGCGCGCCTTGCAGGTGCATGGCCGCGATTGTGCCCTGCGCGCCGCGCTGCGCGGTCAGTTGGCGGTTCTGCCGGTCAATTGCGGTGACGCGCAGGTATTCGTCATCAATGCGCAGAAGATGCCCGACCTGGAAGCGGGGGCTGAAGCCGGCGGTATCGCTGCCCGCCGCGTCATTCACGCTGACGGTTGTGGCCTTAGCGCTTAAGGCGTTGCCGCTTATCGCGTCGCCGCTGTCAGTCCAGGCCCGCGTCCAGCAGTCATGCCAGCCCCAGACGCCATCGATGGCGACAGCTCTGGTCCCGCTCGCGTCATAGCGGATGGTCCTGCCCCTGGCCAAGCGCAGGATGCTGGCCGGCGTATCGGGGTCCTCTGGCAGCCGCAGAAACAGATCGTGGTCTATTTCGCCGCCGGCATCGTTGACCGCGCGCAGTTCGAGCAGATCGTCCGGCAGGATAAACAAGCGCGGCGCAATCGGATTGAGCGGGATGACGCGCCTTTGCAGCAGCGGACAGTAGCGGCGCTGCGTCAGAGACTCGATGAGGCGGCTGGCTTCCTGCAAGCTGTGCAGCAGTTCTTGATCGGAATCGCTGTCCGTCGCCGCCAAGCCGAGCCGCCGACGCAGATCATCCCATGTGGCTATCGTATACATGAGTTTCCTTTCTCTTGTGTAATTGACTTTGTGTGAGCCCGCGGAATGACGCTGACAACTGTCATCAGCGCGCCGGCTGTGTTAAGTTAGGTTGATAGAGGGGAAGGCTCGGATAATGGAAGTTATCGCGATCGCGCCGGTCGACTTTGACGCGGGGCTGCATCGCTTGCCGGTGGCGGGCGAGTTGCTGCTGCCCGGTGTGCAGGTATATGTCGGGGCGGATGGCGTCGCCTTCGAACTGAAGCAGGCGCTGTTGCCGGATGCCGCCTGCGGGACGGTGGTGGAGTTATGTCGTCAGGGCGAGGGCGTGGAGGTGGCGATCAGGGCGGAGCAGCAGGAGGATGGCGGGTTTTTCTTTGAGGCGCTCTGGGTGCTGGTGGGGTGACGATATATATTGAGAATTAGTTGCAAACTTTGGCTTTCATTTTGGGATTCTCTATCTTGTCACAGTCTATCTGTTTATTTTCAACTCCGTAGTAAATCATCGACTTTACAGTTTTCTCTGATATTCGATCCATCTCATGTCTTTCATCTCTGATTAGCTGTACAAATCTTGCGAGCTTTTCTGAAGTGAGATGAACAATATCAACGTGCCACTCATTCACTTTGTCATCGGCTGTTTTGCCTGGAGTAGTGCACAATGTAAATGCGTCTGCCAAAGTAGCATAGGGAATCAACGCGTAGTCCACGTGTTGAAAACTATCACGGGTGCAGCCGAAAGCCGCGGCTACTCGAAGTAGGCGCGTTTTTTCTTCATCGATAATGTACGTTGACAACGTACCATCCGAAGGACGCAAGGTGCTGAATACGTCCGCAGCGACTTCACCCTCTTTCAGCCACGGATAGTATTTCGTGTCTCTTTCCCATTTCGCCTTCTGCGATATGCTGTGAAACAGATAGACCACGATGTCTACGATTCCGAACGTGTTTTTTCCAGTTGGTCTAGCACTGACTCAAGATCTTTCTTGAGCGTATTGCTGGACTCCATTGCGATGGCCGTTTTCACGGCTCCGATTGACCGGGGATCATCTAACGATGCCAAACCGAGTCCGGCACCGTCTCGTACCCAAGCAGAGCGGCTATGCAAAAGGCATTGCTCCAATAGCTTCCTCCGCTCAGTCTTCCAGCCGTTTGAGTCCATCCTCCCGATATATTGGAGCGCCTCCATCGCAATTGAAGATTTGGTTCTCTCCTCCAAAATGATACTCTGAATCTCGGAGAGCGCAGGATCACCGTGTCGTGCAATCAGTTTCTCAAGACCCCGCGAAAAGGCGTTTTCCATCCCCGGCTCAAGGTCAATGTACATTGCCAGAGAAAACAACCTGTCTACCTCGTTCTTCGCTGTACTGGCGTCAAGATGCTTTGAAAAATCACCAATTACCGAACTGGAAGTATCTGCGAGGCCAGTTAACAATCTTATTACACCGCCCTCGATTGCCTCCAGCATCTCACTCGTGATTACCTGATTGCGTACGATATACCGTTCGAAATACCTCTCTAGAATATCGCTTTTCTGAAACCGAAATGATGTGGACGAACCTGCCAGATTTGATGCTTCAGATTTTCTTCGATGTGTAATTGCGTCGTCCAGTTCGTTTGACGTGGTTTCCGCCGGCGGAACAACCCACATTTTTTTGAGTACTGCCGGACCACCGCTGCCAGAGTCAACTGCTGTATCTGTTGAATGGACGGCCTGCATCACGATATGTCACCCCTTTCGCTAATCTCCAAACCTAAGTCAATCAATTCGCCAAATATCGCGGATAACTCGTGCGTTGGTAACGGTCCAGTCCGCTCTGGAAATGTATTTATATCAAGCTCAAGCTTGCTCGCAATACTTAGACCAGTAGTTGTAGAAACCTGCTGTCCCCTTATGGGGTCTATCGTGACTGTCACGAGTTGCCCACTGTAAACGTTCCACTTGCTTAGGCGATTGATCTCGATTTCGGGATCAATTTGGGACTTCCGTCGTCTATTGACTTGATAGTTGAAATCCCGCACACCTTCAAGATTCATTTTTGCAAGTTTGCCTTCCAGAAATAAATTACCATCCTCAACTGTGATTACTGGATGTAACAGTACAGCTCCAAACGCCATCCGGTTCATCGAAAGCAAATATGAAGAATCTAGACACGCATTAGCCACGTCGGTGAATGTGTTCAGTTCCTCGTCAAGTTTTCCGATGATTGGGAGCTGTACACTATCTTTATTGTCTTGAATAGAAAGATAATGCCAGTCAATTCTGTCAGTCTGTTTCGCTAATACCATTCGACCGTTTCCAAGTCTGACTTCACGGGCGTCAATTACGTCCTTTTGAAAATGAATCGCATCAGGATCTTGACCAATTACCGAATCCCATAACTTGGACATAGAAACCGCATTAATATCGCTTGGGAAAACGGTTATTCGTAACGTTTCAACTTGCCAGTCCGAAGCCATATCCGTTCCGACCCTTTCGCAACCGATTGCGCGAACACAACTATCCTGTGCCGCGCAGTATACCATACAAGTGTAAATATCATGTAAAACCTGGAAAACGGGCGGAGGCTCCACAGCCCCCACCCTTATACACACCTAAAAGGCGATGTTGTACAAGCAGCTCGCCACATCGTCATCGAAGCGGACGAAAGCCAGCCGCACTGTCGCCGTCAATTGGTAGCTGTCGTAATACGACAGGTAATCCACGCTGACCGCGATCTTGCGCCGGTAGCTGACGTACCAGCCCGGACGATAGACACAGACCGCTTGACCTTTCTCGTTCCCGCTCCGCCCGACCTTGCCATCGGCTTCGGTGAGCGGCATCTCGGCGGAGACGAAGACCGGTATCCCGTCCACAAAGCCGATCTGACCGGTTTGCGCCGTCGCCAGCGGACCGGCTTTGTCCACCGTCAGAAACTCGCTCAAGCCGAGCAGCGCCGAGTAGGTGCCGCTATCGACCAGCCAAGCCAGGTCGGAAGGGCGGGCGGCATACTTGCCCGGCATCTTGAAGCGCGCCTCGCGCAGTTTCGCCAACGTCGGCGCTCCGTTGAGGTTCAGGGCGTTAGCGGTCCTATCCACCAGGGGCAGATGCCGCAAGCCGTCCAGCGCCAGATATTTGGCCGTGCCCGCTGGCGCGGCGTGGTCGCTATTGATATTGCCGGTTCCGGCGGCGGTCCTGTCGCCATTGAGCAGCACGTTGTCGATGGCGTCAGCGATGGCGCGCACCGCCTGTTCCCGATAGACATTCAGCACCGGGATGACCGCGTCTTCCACCAGTTCGCTGCTGAAACCGACCCGCAGCGCCAGCTTCTTGGCGTTCAGCGTCACCTTGCCCGAGCCAATCTTGCTATCCGGAATCGGATTGCCGGCGCCCAGCGTCAGATGCGCCTCATCCTGGGTTTCCGGCACGAAGTAGACTGTCGGATCGGCCCCTTCAATCGGCAGCTCGAAGGGATTGCTCGGCATTTCGATGCTCTGGAAAAGCGGCAGGATCGTATTGTCCTGGCGCGCCTTATGCCAGATCTGCTGGCTCCACAGATCCGGCGCCCATTCATCGCCGAAGCCGGTTTGCGTGGAATAAGCCAGTTCATCCGCTTTGGTCGCTTTGAGCCCGGCCCGATTGACCTTGTCCGCCAGCGCGTTGGAAAAACGCTCGCTGACGCCGTGGAAGCTCTTGGCCGAGCGCAGCAGCATGTAGCCGTGCAGCATATCCATCGCGTCCAGCGAATCGTACTCGCTGCCGACGGCAATCTTGCTCATCTTCAGGGCATCGCGTTCGTCCGCTATTGGCAGCCGCTTCAATGCCCGTCCTGTGTTTTCAGTCATGGTTTCTTCTTTCTCCTCGTTTGGTTCTTCCCTTGTGGCGTCCCGACCGCTCAAGCCCAGCCGCGATATGTCCAAACCCAGCGACTTATAAGCGCTCTTGAGGGTTCGCGCATCCGTCAGTCGCGGCTCCGCCGGGCTTGGCGTCAGGCTGCCTTCGACAATGGGCCAGCGCTTAATCTGACCATCGGCTCTGACCTCGACCAGATGCGGCAAACTGCCCGAGGACCAACTCAAGACGCCTTGATCCACCAGCCGCCGCACCGCTCTCACATAGCGTTTGCGCAGGTCCAGTTGCGCCTCAGCCCAGAGTCCTGTCTCGTCCGGTCGCAGCGTGTCGATGACGCCGATCACGGCCGCCTTTAACGCGCCGTCCAATCCGTGATGGTAGAGCACCGGACGCTGCTCGTACCAATCCAAACCGACATCGGTCTGCGGCGTGAAATACTCTCCTTGCAAATCCCGCTGACGAGGCTCGCCCCAGGTGATGAGATAACCACCGATGCGGCCCGCGGGCGCGTCAATCGTCTTTACTGTCATGTCTTTCATCTTTCCTCCTGCTGCGCGCATTCAATACGCGCCATGGCTCCCTATTCCCTAGGCGCCCGCGTTCAAGACACGGGCTCGTGACGCGCTGCCTCAGTCCGTCCACACGCGGCTATCGGGTGGTGCAGGGGCGGGCAGCCATGCAGCGCGACGCCGGCGGTTGCCACCACCCGAAAGTGAAACCGCTATCGCAGATGCCGCGCCTTGTTAAGCGTCCGCGGGGGCGCCCCCTCAGACCATCTCAACTACAATATAGCACAAATGTTCTGAAAATGGGTGAACATATGGTTGATAATTGGAATTTTATAACCTAATACTTTCTTGGGATAAACTACACGCCGAGCGCGCTTCTTCCGCCATAGCGTTATGGTTAATAGTCTCTACAATAGTAAGATAAGACAAACGATGGATAGGGGCATGACTGAAGAAATCGCCGGCGCCATTGAGCGCGTCACTTACCACAACGACGAGAATGGCTACAGCGTCGTTAAAATCCTGCCGGAAAAGCGTTATCCCCGCGCCCAGGCCAGGGATGGCACCGTCACTGTGGTCGGCACAATGCCTCCGCTAAACGAAGGCGAGGATGCGCAGTTCATTGGCGAATGGGTTAATGACTCGCGCTATGGCCGGCAATTCCGCGCCGAGCGGACGATCCCGCGCCCGCCCCAAACAACCAAGGGCATCATCAATTATCTATCGAGCGGCATCGTCAAGGGAATCGGACCGCGCACGGCGGAAAAGATTGTGAATCATCTGGGCGCCGACGCCATCGCCATCCTCGATTCCCAGCCCGAACGCATACACGATGTCCCCGAGCTCAAGCCCAACCTGGCGAAGAACCTGATCGAGATCTGGGCGAAAAACCGCATCATGCGCAACGTCCTGATTTATCTGCAAGGATTAGGCATCAGCGCCAAAATCGCCAAGCGCATCTGGGACGAATATGGCGAGAACACGCAGCCTATCATCAAGAACAATCCCTACCAACTAGCGCAAGATGTGCATCTCATCGGCTTTCGCAAGGCGGATGAGATCGCCCGGCGGATGGGCTTAAAGCCGGACGATGCGCATCGTTTGCGCGCCGGCTTGCATTATGCGCTGGAAGAACTTTCCCGCGAGGGCCATACCTTTGCGCCAAAAGAGCAACTGCTCGAGAAAGCCGCCGACTTGTTGAGTGTTGATGACTTGTCCGCGCTTAACATCGCCTTGAAAGGCCAGCTCTCCGCCAAGAAGCTGGCAGAAGATACGCTCCATGATCCGGGGCTGCCGGAGCCAATGACCGCGCTGTATTTGCCCCGTTTCCACCGCGCTGAAACGGAGGCGGCGCGGCTCTTGCGGAACATGGCTGGCAGCCCGAGCTTGATTACGCGCGACCACCGCGATACTGACTGGTCCCGTTTCCTGGCGAACTTGAGCGCGCGAAACAACGTGTCCCTATCGGAGCAGCAGCAGAGCGCCGTGCGCAAGTCTCTGACCAGCAAGGTCAGCGTCTTGACCGGCGGACCCGGAACCGGCAAGACAACCACCCTGCAGATGCTGATCAACGCCCTGCGCGAAGGCGATTATCCCTTCCGGCTCGCTTCCCCGACCGGCCGCGCTGCCAAGCGCCTCGGCGAAGCGGCAGGCGTCGAAGCCAGCACCATCCACCGTTTGCTTGGTTTCGCGCCGAATGAAGGCGGCTTCGAGCATGACGAGAGCAATCCGCTGCCGGCTGACATGGTGGTGGTCGATGAAGCTTCCATGCTTGACCTTTGGCTCTTCCACAACCTGCTCAAGGCGCTGCAGCCGACGACGCATCTGCTGCTCGTCGGCGATGTCGACCAGTTGCCATCGGTCGGCGCCGGCAATGTATTGCGCGATGTCATCGACAGCGGTATCGCCTCGGTGACGCGCCTTGACCAGATCTTCCGCCAGGACGATGCCAGCCATATCGTCAGCAACGCCCACCGCATCAACCAGGGCGAGAAGCCCAATACCAACAACGTAAGCAAGGACTTCTTCTTCTTTGAAGTCAACGATCCGGAAGCGGTCGCCGACCACATCGTCGAGATCGTCAAGAGAAAAGTGCCGGGCCGATGGAGCGTCGATCCGGTGCAGGATATTCAAGTGATCGCGCCGATGTACCGGGGCGCGGCCGGCGTCAACAACCTTAACGAAAGACTGCAAGCCGAACTCAACGGCGACTCTCGTCAGGCGCAGGTTCGGCTGGGAAATCGCCTCTTCCGCGTCGGCGACAAGGTGATGCAAACGCGCAACAACTACGACAAGGAAGTCTTCAACGGCGATATCGGTTTCATCGAAAGCATTGACGATATCGACAAGGAACTTGAAATCGAGATGGACGGCGGCTATGTCGGCTACGATTTCAGCGAGACGGAGGATCTGATGCTCGCCTATTGCATCAGCACCCACCGCTCGCAAGGCTCGGAATACCCGGTGGTCGTCATGCCGATTCTGACGCAGCACTACATGATGCTGCAGCGCAACCTGCTCTATACCGCTATCACGCGAGCCAAGAAGCTTGTCATTCTCGTCGGCACGCGCAAGGCGCTGCATATCGCCGTGAACAACAACAAGGTCGCCGAGCGCCACAGCGGCTTGCTGCACCGGCTGCGGGTGTAGGGAGCGCTTGGCACGATTATTGAAGAAACTGGCAATTCACTATACACTTTTACGAAACAAATCAAGATATTTGTGCCGGACATGACTGAAAAAATCTCGGGTATAGTTGATCGGATCCCCCATCACAACGAGGATACTGGCTGGAGCGTCATCAAAATCGTGCCGGAAAAGGACTATCCCCAGGCGCAGGGGCATGATGGTACTGTCACCGTTGTTGGGACGATGCCTAGTTTCAATGAAGGGGAGTCTGCGCAATTCACTGGTGAGTGGGACAACAACCAACGCTTTGGTAGGCAATTCAAAGCGAGCGCGGCCATTCTGCGTCTGCCCAAGACCGAAAATGAAATCATCAGTTATCTCAGTAGCGCAGAAGTAAAAAGCATCGGCCCCAAGACTGCCAAAATCATTGTGGATCATTTCGGTGAAGCGACCATCGACATCTTGGATGAGGAGCCAGAACGCCTCTTTAGAATCCGGGAGCTAAAGCCTGAACTTGCCAGGCGTTTAATGCGAGATTGGGAAGACAATCATGTCCAGCGCCATACACTGATCTATTTGCAAGAGAAGCTGGGCTTCAATACTAGGCTCGCCCGGCGCATCTACAGCAAATACGGGACCGAAACGCGGCGAAACATCAGAACCGACCCCTACCAACTGGCGACGGATGAATTCATCAATTTTAAAAAAGCGGATGATATCGCCCGGAAACTTGGCGCGCTGGACGAACACCGCGGACGCCTGCGAGCCGGCTTGCTGCAAGCAGTGAACGACTTCGTGCGCGACGGGCATGCCTTTGCGCCACGACCGGGGGTTCTGGCACAAGCTGCCAAGTTGCTGCGTTTGGAGGACGAGGGGGCGCTGGAAGAAGCGCTTAATGATTTGCTGGACGATGAAAAGCTTGGAGAAGAGGAACTGGATGGAGGTAAAGGTAGTAAGCCAACCCGCGCGATTTACTTGCCGCGTTTCTGGCACGCGGAAAATGATGTGACGGAAAAGCTACGCGCTATCGCCCTCCGTTCCAGCCGTCTTATTCACGTCCACCGCGATACCGATTGGACGCGCTTTCTGGCGGATCTGAGCCAATCCAGTAACCTGGCGAGTTCGGCACAGCAGGAGAGCGCGGTGCGTACAGCGCTAACGAGCAAAGTAAGCGTGTTGACCGGGGGACCCGGCACTGGAAAGACTGCCACGTTGCAGATGATTATTAATGCATTGCGCGAGAGTGATTTTGTTTTTAAGCTGGCAGCACCGACTGGACGGGCCGCCCGCCGTCTTTCCGATGCCACCGAAAACATCGCCTCCACCATTCATCGTCTGCTGCGGTGGGATCCCGATAGTCGTGGCTTTAAACATCACGAAGGTAATACCCTGCGAGTTGATATAATCGTGATCGACGAAGCCTCCATGCTTGATCTGCTCCTGTTCAACTACCTTTTGAAGGCGCTCCAGCCGACCACACATCTGTTGCTCGTCGGCGATGTCGACCAGTTGCCTTCTGTCGGCGCTGGCAATGTCCTGCGCGATGTCGTCGACAGCGGCATCGCCTCAGTGACGCGCCTCGACCGGATCTTCCGCCAGGACGACAGCAGCCACATCGTCAGCAACGCCCATCGTATTAACCAGGGCAAGCGCCCTATAAGTGACAACAATAGCAGCGACTTCTTCTTCTTTGAGATCGCCGACCCGGAAGCGGTCGCCGATATGCTGGTCGATATCGTCAAACGGCGCATACCCGCGCGCTGGGACTTTGATCCTGTGCAGGATATTCAGGTGATTGCGCCGATGAAGGATGGCATGATCGGCGTCAACAAGCTGAACAGCCGCTTGCAACAGGCTCTCAATGGCGTCTCTACAGCATGGGTAAAATCAGGTCGCCATGTCTTCCGCGTCGGCGACAAGGTGATGCAAACGCGCAACAACTACGACAAGGACGTCTATAACGGCGATATTGGCTTTATTCAGAGCATCAATACCGACGACAAGTCGTTGAAGATCAAATTCGACTACGGCGATCAGGGCAGGCCTTTGGAACAACCGGCCGACCTATCAGACGAAAGTGACCTCGAACGATTCCTTGAGTTGCCGCCGGGCTCCGACCTGGTCACGTACCAATTCAGCGAGTTGGACGACCTGATGCTGGCCTATTGCATCACTGTTCACAAAACGCAAGGTTCGGAATTTCCGGCCGTAGTGATGCCGATTCATTCGCAGCATTACATGATGCTTCAGCGCAACCTGCTCTACACTGCGATTACGAGAGCGAAGAAATTAGTGGTTTTGGTGGGGACGCGCGACGCCTTGCAGAAGGCTGTAGACAACAAGGTCGCCGAGCGCCACAGCGGCTTGCTGCACCGGCTTCGGGGCTAGACCAACTCTATCCGAACGCCCTCCGTCTCCGCCGGACCAAATCGCCGCGCTTCAGCCGCCGTCCTGAAACTCACCGAAAACGGCGCCGCGCGATTGGCCGCCAAGTGCGCCGCCAGCGGACCATCGTCCCGATCCGGCGCTAGATAGGCCAGCCGATGCCCGCCCGCGTCAATGCAGACGCCGCTCGCACGAGCCGCCACATCCGTCGCCGCTTCCGCATCGGCGCCAATGACCGCCGACATGACATCGGCATAGCGCGCCACATCAGCCGTCGCCAGGCTCAGCGTTTGGATGCCGGTCACGCCATTGGCATGCTCTCGCTCCCCCGGCAGACGCTGATCCCGGGGCGTCACATCTTCAATGATGAAGGGAATCAAGCCCTGCCACTCGCCGCCGACCTTGTTGTTGATCCACCGTACCTCGTAACCATCTGGACGCGCGCGACCGCCTTCGGTGAGCTCGCCGCAATCGACCCCGTGTGAACGAAACGCCGCCAAATCGCTGCGGATATCATCGGTCGCCAGGCAGAAGTCGATCAAGCCGCCGCCCCGCTCCTGCAGCAGCGCCCACCAGGGATGCGCCGGGCTCGCTTCATAGAAGCTCAGCAGCTCGATGTAACTACCATCGGCGAATCCGATCAGCGCGTTGTACGAGCCGTATGGATGCTTGCCGCCCTCGACCACAGTAAAGCCGAGATTGCGGTAGGTCTCAATCGCGCGCTCAAGCGAATGCGCCGCGATGACAATATGATCGATGCCCGTAATCATGGGGCGCGCCTCCAGATTTGTCCGTTAGACATAACCGCCTTCGACCTTGGTGAGCAAAATCGGCTGGGCGCCGTTGATGATGACGGTATGCTCATACTGCGCCGATACGCTGCCGTCGACCGTGCGCAGCGTCCAGCCATCGTCGGCCTGCTTGATGCGGCCGCGCCCGCTGTTGAGGAAAGGCTCCAGCGTGACCACCATGCCGTCAGCCAGCACATCTTTATTGCGCTTGTTGTAATAATTCGGGATCGATGGCTTTTCGTGGATATGGCGCCCGACGCCGTGCCCGCCCAGCTGACGCAAAGTGCGGTAGCCTTGCTTCTTGGCGTACTTCTCCACCGCCCGCCCGATGGCGTTGGCCCGCTGCCCGTGCCGCGCCATGTCCATAGCCAGCTTGAGCGCTCGCCGCGTCGCCGCGCATAGTTTGCTTTGCTCGGGTTGGACCGGCGGGATGATGATCGTCGCGCCCGTATCTCCCCAGTAATCTTCCAATACCGCCGACACATCGACATTGAGCATATCGCCCGCTCGTATGAAGCGGTCCTTGCGCGGGATGCCATGCGCCGCTTCGTCATTCAGGCTGATGCAGGTATAACCGGGGAAACCGTAAGCGCGGATCGGCGCTGAGACGGCGCCCATCTTGGTCATGAAGTCGCGGCCGATATCGTCCAGGTCGCGCGTGCTCATGCCCGCCTCGGCGCTGTCCAGCATAAGCTTCAAAGTCAGCCCGCAGATCTCGCCGATGCGCTTCATGCCGCGCAGGTCTTTATCGCTTTCGATTCGCATTTTATGTGACGATATCCGCCGTTTTTCTATTGGATTAGTCGAATATCAGTCGAGGATAGTGGAGCATTCTATGGAATGCAACGGGTTACATACTTGGGCCTTTCTCGCCCAGGCTATTGTGATAGTCCTCTGCTTGCGTTACACTTATTTCAAGTTAGAAAAGCAGAAGAAAGACGATGGCTATGAAGGGCAACGGCGAAGGGAAAGACGGCCCTGCCGTCACTGCGTTGAAGCAAGATTCACCGTCGAAGCCAGAATTGTCGCCGTCTGATGAATTCAAGGAAGACATTCTTGTTAGCCTCAAACAAGTCCGTTCTGGCGATGTAATAGACGCCGATCAAAGTTTGCGAGACATTCGTCGCGAACTCGGCTCTTGATCCCATTTACTTGCTTGGCTCATGATAGAGCACAGAGAAATTGAACTTGTGCTTTGTGGTGAACTATGTTGAAACTATCTACCCACGCTCAAGTCGCCCGTTCGCCCAAACGCCGTTCGGTGCCCGCCACTAGCCGCTGCACATTGCTCCAATGACGCAGCGGTATCATCACCGTCAGCGCGACCGCATAGAGCAGCAGTATCGGCTTCTGGAACTCAGCGCCGACCAGCAGAATAAGCCATATATTCGCCACAGCAAAGCCGATCAAGACGCCGAGCGAAACATAACGTGTGCGCGCGATCACGGCCAGGCCGATTGTCGCCGCCACCAGAATCTGAAACGGCTGGATCATCAGCATGGCGCCGAATGCGGTGGCCGCGCCCTTCCCGCCCCGCACGATCAGCTTGAGCTTGCCTTCCTTGATTGACGCGGTCAGCACCGTGGCGAACAGCGACCAGTTATGCCCGACCACCACGCAAGTCGCCGATACCGATGTCGCCACGCCTATCTGCGCCGGCAAGATCAGATCGCGTGCCAGCAAGACCGCCAGTATCCCCTTGAGCACATCGATCAAGCCGGTGAAGATCGCCCAGCCCTTGCCCACCGCGCGCGCCACGTTGGTGCCGCCCATATTGCCGCTGCCCACCTCGAAGATGTTGACATTCTTGACTTTGCCCACGAAGTACGCGGTCGGGAAGGAGCCGATCAGGTAGCTCGAGAGAATGATTAACAGTACCTGAGCGGCGTTGTCAGAGGTAAACATGTCGCGATCCTGTCACACTGAAACCGCCAGGGGCAGCCGCAAAGCCAAAACGTTTGCCCGCGCCCGGCAAACTAGCCGCCACCTTGGCAAGATACGCCAACTGTATTATACACCGGATCTTGCCGATCCCAAACAATCTGGTAGTCCCCTTCGCTGATAGTCACATCCAGCGTGTAAGCGCCAAGCGGGAAGTCGTCGCCCTCTAGCCAGTCGAGCCGGAAGGGCGTGCCGCTATCAAGTTCCATCACTTCGGAATTCTCAAACTCGACCGGTTCGTCTTCACCGGGGAAGGTGACATCAATGAGGATTTCGTCGTGACGATGACCGCCGGCGATCACCTGGAAGTTCGCCTCCCAATCGATTGCGAAGGCGGAGCAAGCGGTATCGCCTAATTCCATGCTCGCGCCGTCGGTCAAGTGGAATACCAGTCCGTCTTCCGAGTCCGGCGGTGGAAAGAGGCATGTTAGAG
Source organism: Anaerolineae bacterium (assembly GCA_022824365.1). Classification (GTDB taxonomy): domain Bacteria; phylum Chloroflexota; class Anaerolineae; order Aggregatilineales; family Phototrophicaceae; genus UBA6055. Next base: position 75,731 of record JAJEAA010000011.1, on the reverse strand, counting down.
TAACCGTATTGTGTCGTTCCTGCTCTCGCAGCCATTGAAAGCGATAGGCGCTGTCGTCGATGTGGACCTCAAAGGTGTACCAGCCCATGGGGAAGCTTGGGCGCACGGCCCATTCCGTCCGCGACGGCACGATCGTGCCGATATCCACATTGTAGCTGTGCGAGTGGTCCATCTTCAGCGCTTCGTCTTCGCCGGGCAGGTAGATATCGACCGACATCCGGTTCTGCCCGTGACCATTGACGGCCAGGTTGAAATCGCCCTCAAAGCGGTCGTCGACCTGCACGCTGCAGTCCTTCTCGTCGATGCTGTACATGGTCGCCGTCGACAGCACGGCCGTTACCTCGATATCGTCGTCCAGCGCCGGCGCCTCGGTCATGGCTTCGCTTGTCCCACTGTCATCTTCGTCAACTTCCTCCCGACCAAGACAAGAGAGCGAGAGCGCATCCATTGAATCATCGCTGCGTCTCCAACTGAATTTGTAGGTTCTGTCATCTATATGGACGTGAAAGAAGTAGTTGCCCAAGGGGAAGGTATCGCCGATCAGCACTTCGCGCCGAACCGGCGTGCCGCTTTCTAGCACGTCCGTATCGACATAATCCATTTCCACAGGATCGCTTTCACCGGGGAGATAGACATCCAGGACCAAGCCATCGAGTCGGTAGCCGCCGATGAGAAAGGTGAAATTCTCGTCGTACCAATCTTCCATCAGTATGCTGCATTCGGGTTCGCCCCATTCATGCGACACCTTGTCATAGAGCACGACGACGACTTCCATTTCTTCTTCTGTCGGCGGATTATCCAAACAGTCGAAGAACAGGTCATCGAGCAATTCAGCCAGGCTGATCACCTCGCCAGAATCCCTCCGCATGATGTTCTCGTCACCGTATTCTTCTGTAAGCACGTCGACCAATTCGCAGTTGTAAGCAATGCCATTGTTGTCCACATCCCGCCAATCCTGCGCCAGAAGCCCCGGCACGGCGGTCAGAATCAACACAATAGCGCATAACAGTCTAATCATGTGGCCCTCCATAGCGTCGCCTTTAGACGGCGCCAGTCCTATTTGCCGCCAAGCATAAGTTTATTCGGCGAAGCGCGCAACGAGGTCGCCAACTTCGTAGGGAAAACGGCGGCGGGCGTCCTCGCAGGCGAGTCTTGCAGCCGCACGACGGTGGCGCGCGCGCGACCCATCGGTTACTATTCGCTCATTTCGGGGCAGGGAGCTACATGATCGAGAAACCTATTATCGCCATCGCCATGGGCGACCCAGTTGGCATCGGTCCCGAACTCATCGCCAAGGCGCTCGCCGACGCCGGCCTGCATGCTCGCTGCCGTCCCTTCATCATTGGCGATCCGCAAGTCATGCGGGATACTGCCGCCTCACTTGGGTCCGAGTTGCGATTCTGCCCTGCCGACGCTCTTGCCTCCGCGAAATTCGAGCCCGCTCGCATTGATGTCATGAACCCGCCCGGCTTCGAGTTGGGCGCTTTGCCGCCGCCCGCCGTCCATCCCAAGTTGGGCGAAGCCGCCGGACGCTACCTTGAGCATGCCTATGAACTCGCCATGCGCAACCGCGTCGATGGCGTCGTCATGGCGCCGATGAACAAAGAATCCTTCCGCGCGGCCGGCTACGATTATTTTGATGAATTGCAATTTCTGGGCGAGCTAACGGGCAGTCCCGAGCCATTCATCCTCGGCGCTGCCGGGCCCGTCTGGGCGGTCGCGGTTACTGAGCACATTCCCTTCAAAGATATCGTAGGTTTCATCACCCGCGATCGCGTCGGCCGCTATATCGAGCAATTGGATGACGTTCTCACAAAGCTCGGCTATAACGCGCCCCGCATCGCCGTCGCCGCGCTCAATCCGCACGGAGGGGAGGGCGGGCTTTTCGGCCGCGAAGAAATTGATGTGATCGCTCCGGCTGTCCATGATGCCGCGCGCGCCGATATCCGCGTCGCCGGTCCCGTGCCGGCCGACATCGTCTTCAAGCGAGCGCTCGATGGCGATTTCGACGGCGTCGTCTGTATGTATCACGATCAGATGAATATTGCGCGCAAGCTGCAAGCGCGCTCCGATATCGCCACCTTGTGGATGGGCTTGCCGGTCATCGGCGCCACCACCGCGCACGGCACCGCCTTCGATATCGCCGGGCAAGGCATCGCCGATCCGGGCAGCCTGCGCGCCGCTTTAGACTACGCCATCAAGCTGGCGGAGCCTCAGGCATTGTAATGTAAGTTTTTTGCATGCAAAGTCGTATTGCAAAGACTGTTAATCTCTGAAATTACGATTAAAATGATCCTGCAATTACATTAGGAGCGAGCCAGAAAATAATGAAATTCAGACCATTCGACAGAATGTGGGAACAAATTGAGATACGGAAGGACATATCTGACGAAGCTTATTTTAACGCGTTAATGTATATGGCAAGAATGTTTATGAAGGTCACCGTCGCTGCCTTAGTTACTGCGGTGAACGATGGGCGCGATCGCCACCAGTATCGACTCAAGTACCGTTTAGTACGAGCGGATAGTTATGGAGAGTGGAGTTCTACACTCGATGAGATTCTTACCGGAGTAACTGCACAAAATCTTTGTGCGGGAATAAAGGGCAACGACAACGAAGTATATCAGCTAACCAAGAAAACAACTTCAAACGACTGGCAACACCGATGTGTTACCTTACTGGCAAAATGCCTGAATGTTCTTGGAGATTCAGACGTAGGATCCAGAAACAGGAAAATTCAAGGAAAGGAATGGTTTAGAAGATTTACGGAGTTACGCAACATAACACACCCACATCGCGCACCGTCTAGTGACCAACTCACAAAAGTTTGTCCTGATTTACATGAGTCCATCTCGGTATTCATCGACAATTTTCGACTTTATCAACGCCCCTGGGCATATATCTCACCCACTCTCAAGGGAAAATACCGCGTTGTTCGTTTGACGGAACAGGCCGAAACCCTACGAATACTATCCACCGCAAGAGGTAAGAAATTCGCTTTCCTTGAGGAAGGCGTATATATCCACTTTGGAGATGAGATTACAAAAGACTTGCTCCGAAAAACCGATCTGATAACTTCAGATGTTGATTTGAGTGATGTGTACTTGCCAAATGGGGCCTGGAGCAAAAATCGTTACGAGGTATTGTCTTACCTGACTAACCGAACGAAAAAGTTCGACGGAAAAAATTATATCGCGCCAATCACTGAGTTGCCGCCGAGTGATACACAAGGCCTTTCCTCTGTATTGGAAGTGGGAACGACCATCTATAACATGCCCCCAAAGCAGCGTGGGTACATCATGCGTCGCTTACCAGAGGAAAATTTGTATCGCCAGATCGTTGACGACACCCCGACTCAGATTATCACGCTCTCCGGGAGTGGCGGAGTGGGCAAGACATGGCTGACTTTGGAAGTATTGGACAGAGTTGCCAAGTCAGGACAATTCAACGCCATACTGTGGTTTAGCGCTAGAGACATTGACTTGTTGGCAGATGGTGCAAGAGAAGTTAAGCCACACATTTTGACTGTAGAAGATATAGCGAAGGAGTTCAAAATCCTCATTGGACCTTGGCTCTTAAGCGCAGAAGCATTGAACGAAATTGATCCAGTTCGATTCCTGCAGGACAACCTTAAACCAAGTGATTTTGGGAAAATCTTGTACGTCTTTGATAATTTTGAAACTGTGAAGGATCCGTCAGTACTCTACAATTGGATATACACTTATCTACGGGTGCCGAATAAAGTACTCATTACTACTAGATTTCGAGAGTTTACTGGAGACTTTCGCGTCGACTTGGAAGGCATGTCATTTGAAGAATGTACACAACTGATTAGCGACACAACTCGCCGACTGGAGATTACTCATTTGATGTCGAGCGACTACATGGAAGAGTTATACAATACTTCAAACGGACATCCCTATGTTCTCAAGATAATGTTAGGGGAGGTGAAAAAAGCTGGGCAGGCAGTCAAACCGGACAAGCTCATTGACAAACACGATGACGTGCTCAATTCTCTTTTCGAAAGAACCTATTCTCGTCTATCTTTAGTAGCTCAACGCGTTTTTTTGACTCTTTGCAGTTGGAGATCGTTGGTTGCAGAAACCGCCATTCAAGCCGTGCTGCTACGTCCGGGAAACGAGATGTCCGATGTTGCACAGGCAATCGATGATCTCCACAATAGCTCACTCATTGAATATAGTCAATCTGAATCAGACAACGAGATTTACTGGTCAGTTCCGCTAGCGGCCAGACTGTTCGGCCAACGAAAGTTAGAAACTAATAGAATGCAGATGGCTGTAAGAGACGATCTTAACTTTCTTCATTTATTCGGGTCTACGCAAGAGACAGATGTGAAACGAGGAATGCGGCCGCGAATAAAGAGATTCTTTAGGGAAATCGAGAAGAGAGTATTGCGTGATGATTCTTCGGTCGACGAATTCGTGCCAATTATAAAATCCGTTGCGAGACGGTACCCAGACACATGGTTACTTCTAGCTGAATTGTACAAGAAACTAAGTGAAGACAGCAAATTTGAGAGCACAATAGAACGTTATATTGAGTCCTCACATTATGCTGAAGATAAACGAACTGCTTGGGAGATGCTGGCAAGCCACTTTAGGACAAAGTCTAAGCACGCCGACGAACTATTCGCGTGGATTCAACTTGCACAACTCCCTGACACAGATTACAAGACTATAAGTGATGCTGTTAACCGGTTTAACAACATTGTTAGGCAGCGAGAGTTCGAATTTGAGCACGACGACAAAGGTCAAATAGTTCAAACCTTCATCCTGCTAATGGAGCAAAGGGATAATGAGGCTGACGCTGATGACTTTTCCCGTCTGGGGTGGCTATACATGCACAACAATCAACTTAATGAGGCAGAGTCAGCAGTGCGCAGAGGCCTTGCAATCGACGAAAGTAATGAGCACTGCGGAAAATTACTGCGACGACTTCAGAACAGCAGATAAAATTCAGGCATTGTAAGTCTGGATCTTGTCGGCATCCTCGCGCCGGCGCAAGCGATCCATCCGCGGGCTGATATTCGCCATGATCTCGTCTTTATCCAGCGTCAGATGCTCGCGCTCGCGCATGATGATCTGCCCATCGCAGATGACCGTCCGCACATCGCTAGCCCGCGCGTTATAAACCAGGCTCGCCGGGGCGCTGTTCAGCGGAAAATGATGCGTCCCGCTTAGATCGACCAGGATGATATCCGCCAGCTTGCCCGGCGAAAGATCGCCCAGCTCCTCCGCCTGCCCGAAAACGCGAGCGCTCTCCTTGCTAGCGATGGTCAGCGCTTGCGGTATCGTGAGGTTCTCGGCATCGCCGGTCACTTGCTTTTGCCCCATCGCGGTCAAGCGCATCGCCTCCCACAAGTCAAGCGTATTGTTGCTGACGGCGCCGTCCGTGCCCAAGCCGACGGCGATGCCCATCGCGCGCAATTCGACCAGATTGTTGAAGCCCATCGCCAGCTTGGCGTAAGTCTTCGGGCAGTGCGCGATGCCCACCGGCGCTGTCAAATCCGCCAGGATTTCGAGGTCGCCCGGCGTCGCGCCCAAGGCGTGCGCCAGAATGGTCGGCGCCTCAAAAATACCGCAAGAATGCAAGATTTCGATAGGCGTCTGGCCCCGTTGGCGTAGGCTCGCTTGTGTCTGCTCGCGCGTCTCGGCGGCGTGGATATGAATGCCGCTGCCGATCGCCAGCGCTTTCTTCGCGCTTGCCCGCAAGAATTCATCGTCGCATGTATAGGGCGCGTGCGGTCCCAGAATCGTGCGAATCTTCCCCCCGGCCGCGCCATCCCAGCGCTGGGCGAAGGCGGCGGTCTCTTCTATCTGCGCCAGTCCATTTGCGCCGAACATGGCTTGGCTCAGCAGGGCGCGCGTACCCGCTTTTTCCACCGCGCGCGCCGCGTAATCCATGTGCCAGTAGTGGTCGCTCACCGATGTGATGCCGGCTTCAATCATCTCGAGCAGGCCAAGCTGCATGCCCCAATAAACATCTTCCGGTTCCAGGTTGGCTTCGAGCCGCCAGATATAATCGTTGAACCAACTCTCGAGGTTGACGTCCTCGCCTAGGCCGCGCCACAGGACCATGGCCACGTGGGCGTGACTGTTGATGAAACCCGGCATGGCCAGTTGACCATCGGCCTCCAGGACTGTCTTGGTCCCCGAGGGATCAATCGCGCCGCTCGGCTCAATCGCGCGGATGCGATTGCCGCCTATCGCGATATCGTGATCCGCCAGGATGCTGGCGCGCTCGTCTTGGACTTGCAAGACGTCGCAATTCAGAATCAGTAAATCAGATACCATCATCAAGCTCTTGTATAGAAGTCGCAATTGCAGGATTATTACCGACGATGTTTTTGCGCTGGGCTATAGGTCAATTCAACATGAATGTTTTGCCGGCATATTCTAGAATTGATCACGCGCGGCACTTTTTTCAGCTCGCGCAGATGGCCAGCGATGACCTTTTTGCGCCCCTCTTCGGCGCGCGGTCAGCCGCAGTCCTTGAGTCGATGTTCCTGGCGGCGGATAACGATTTCAGCCACCTGAATACCCGCTTCTTGCTGGCGGACGAAGAAATCGCGGGCCTGCTTCATGCTTATCCTGCTCGCTATGCAAAGGCGAATTCACAGCGCACGCTTTGGCTGATGCTGCGTTACGCCAGGCTGGAGATCTTCCGCTTTTTTATGCTTGCCTTTGCGTTGCGCGATATCTTCGCTTTCATGGATGATCGGCTTGAATCGGACGACCTCTATATTGCCATGCTTGCCATCTATCCGGAATTTCGCGGGCGCGGTTTCAGCAAGGCGCTGCTCACGCAGGCGCATCAATTAGCGTTGGAGCGGTCGTGTTCTCGCTTGGCGCTGGATGTCGACAAACGCAATACAATCGCTCGCGCCGCCTATCGTAGTGCTGGCTTTACGCCAGTTGCTGAATCCAAAGATGTGAAGCTGAATGGAGAAAGCCTGCAATTGTTGCGTATGGTGAAGCCTGTTGGGCTGGGCGTTTAGCTTCCGCCGCCCGGCTCCAGCGAAGTGAAATAATCCCGCACGACATCGCGCAAGCCCAGCGGCACATAATCGCTTTCCAGCGCGCGGTTCGCCGCATCTTGATAATCACTGAAAACCGTATCGTAACTCACTCGCGATTCGCCTATCGGATTGTCATCGAACTCGCCCTCGGCGATCGCGGTGTCGTTGGCGTCGGTCTCCAAGCGGATCTCGTCTTGTCCGCCGCCGTCGATGCCACTCGGACTATACAAGGCTTCGTATTCAATCTCGCGATTGCCCGTCGGATTGTTATTGGTCTCGGCGCCTTGATCTTCACCCGCGCCGCCCGGCAAGCTTTCATTGTTAGGCGCGCCATCGCCGGCCCCGGACCCAGCCGCGCGACTGTCTTGACTCCGCTGCTGATTCTCGCCGGACCCAGGCCGGTTGCGCTGCGGCTCTTGATTGCCTTGGTTAGCGCCCGGTCGCGCCTCAGTCGATTCTTGATCGCCCGGCTGCCCCGCCCGCTGTTCGCCGGATTCGGACTGATCCGCTTGCCCTTGCTGGCTTTGCTGCGCTTGCTGCCGGGCAATGGCTTCGGCCGCTTCTTCCGTTTGCTCGGCTTGCTCCTGCAGCATCATCCGCGCGTTCTCGTTCTGCTGCTGTTGCCCTTGCTCTTGCGCCAAAGCTTCCTGCGCCGCTTCCAGTTGCTCCTGCAACTCGCTGGCATCGCCCTCTTGCAGCGCCTCCGCCATGGCGTCCATCTGCTCGGATACTTCCCTGTTCGTCTGCGCCAGCTCCTCAGCCGCCATACTTAAGGCCTCGGCCGCCGCGCTCTGCTCCTCAGCGCTCATCTCCGCCGCGTCCCGCGCCATTTGCTCCAGCGCCTGCGATAAGTCTTCCAGGCTGTCGGGCGGCTCTGCCTCGCTGGTCCCGTCGGGGTTTTCAGCCTCCGTTTCGGCGGGCGGGATGAAATCCTCCAGGGCTTCCAGCGCCGCTTCCAAAGCCGACTGGTCCAGCTCAACAGTATCCTCTAGCTGGTTCTCCAACTCCTCCAACTGCGATTGCAATTGGCTCATCGCGGCGAAAGCCTCTTCATCGCTGATTTCTTCTTCCTGCAATCGCTCCAAAGCCACTTCCAGCGCGTCGAGCAAATCCTGTCGGTCGACATCGTCAAGACTGGTGTCCTTGGCGACAGTTTCGATGATCTCGCGCAGATCTTCCTGCGCCGCTTCCACTGCCGCTGACGGGCCATCGGCGATGAATTCGTCGCCGACAATCGCCGGCAGCAAGACCAGCCCCACCATCGCGACCGCCAGAATGAGCAAAGCAGCCAACTCGCGCGGTCGAAAGTCCATCGTGATTCGCGCCTTCGGGTCAATGACGCGCGCATGCGCCAGTGCATCCTCAATCTGCCGCGCTTCAATTTCGGGATGCGTCTGTATCCGCCCGCGCATCAACTCGAAGGCGGTGGAGACCCGCTCCTGCAAGCCGAATTCGAGATCGAAATACTTCGCGCGGTCGGGCAAGGAGCGCGGAAAAAGCAGCGTATATAACAAGTTCAGCACAGCGCCGAGCGTGCAAAGCCCAGTCGCGATCAGAGCCAACTGTTCCGCCGCCAGCCGAAAGCGGAAGTAGCCGACTACGCCCAGGACCAAGCCAGCCAGCAGCGCCAGGATCAGGGAACGCGGAATCGTTTTGGAAAGCAGGCGCCATTCATGCCGCCGCTCCCAGCTGTCCACGATCCGCTCGAGTTCGGTCGCTTTATGTTTGTGCTGCGTCTCGACGTTCATATTGATATGCTCAATGAATCACTCTGACCACTACTGCCAGTTTGATGAGGTCACTCGACATGAAAAAGATGTTCGACATTGTTTCGCAAATCCTCGGGCGCGCAAATGGAATGAATGAACCGCAAATAGTTTACCCAGTCGCCAATGGTATGATGCTTCAGCCCTTTGATAATTCCTGCGTGTTCTTCCCCTGCTGCATGCAATCGAACAAAGTCTCGGTCTCTCGTACACACGACGCGCCCCAACGCGTTGGCTCGCTTCAGGTGGCTTAAGTCGTCGACTGTTAGCGGACCTCGAATAACGTCTATGCCGTATCGCGCCAACTGTCTGGCGATTTCAGGAGACAGATTTTCGTCGAGATAGAAGCGAATCGGGTCGGGTTCCATATTGTGCTTCTGCCAACTGAATGTCATTTAGACTGTCTATCTCGAGATCGGTATCGATGTAGTCGGTATGCGCCGCGTAATAATTCAGCGCGTCCTCCACCATAAAGAATTCGATCGCATAGTGATCCGCGATCTCATCTGTTCCCAGCCTGTGGTACTTCTGCGCCGCAACGATGTCCGTCACTTTTATACCCGTCCCCTCTAGACAAGGCCGGCCGCCGCGAATCAGCGGATGCGTCGTGATGCCCTTCGCCAAGGTCCGGAACTTGACGCCGTCATACTCGTCTCGAATATTCGGTTCTTGCCGCTCTATCGTTTTGTCTTCGCTCATCGGGTCCATGGCCGTCCCCTCCAATTGCCGCGACGCCTGCCGCGATGCTCAATGATTATAACCCATAGCAACGCCGCTCCCAGCTGTCCACGATCCGTTCGAGTTCGGTCGCTTTATGTTTGTGCGGTGATGCGCTTTCCATGAAACCCCGTCCGGTGTTGCTCAGGATGCCGTCTGTTCAATCTACGTGAAACATGAAGAGAACCATATTCCTCAGTTCGTCGGCTTCGTAGACGGCGTGCACAAGCCGAAGGTACTTAACCCAATCGCCAATAGAATGACGCCTCTGCCTGCCTCTGATGATTCCCGCATGCTCAAATCCTGCCGAAGCTAGCTTGAGAAAATCGCGGTCCTCCGTACACACTACGCGTCCCATTGCGGCGGCGTTCTGCAAATGTCGTGGATCGTCCTTGCCCAACGGACCACGAATGGCGTCAATACCTTGTCGTGTCAACTGCTCAAGTATCCGCGGGGACAGATTCTCGTCGAGATAGAAGCTCACGTGTCTTGTCGCCATACCGGGATTCCGCCATCTGTTCAAAGTTTATGTCGTCAAGCTCTAATTCAGTGTCGATGTAGTCAGTATGCATGGCGTAATACTTGAGCGCGTCTTCTACCATACCCAGCTCAATCCACAGATGGTCTGCGATTTGCTCCGCGTCCATGTCATGGAACTTCTGCAGTCCCGCGATTGTGGTGACTAAAATCTCCGTCCCCTCTATACAAGGCCGGCCGCCGCGAATCAGCGGATGCGTTGTGATGCCCTTCGCCAAGGTCCGGAACTTGACGCCGTCATACTCGTCTCGAATATTCGGTTCTTGCCGCTCTATCGTTTTGTCTTCGCTCGTTGGGTCCATGATATTGCTCTCCATCTGCCGCGACGCCTGTCGCGATGTGCCATGATTATAACCCATAGTAGCCCCGCAAAGCAGCGGCCAACCGCTGCCGCCCGCGCTTGCGTAATCGCCGTCATAGCGCTAAGGTGACGACGCAATCAGCGCGAGGAGATCCATGACACAAACCTATGTCGTCACCGGCGCCGCCGGCTTCATCGGCTCGCATATCGCCGAGCGCCTGCTGCGCGATGGGCAGCGCGTCCGCGTCATCGACAATTTGCTAACCGGCCAGCGCGAAAATCTCGACTGCCTGCGCTCGCTAAATGGCGACCTGTCGATCACGGTTGGCTCCATCACCGAACTCGAAACACTGCGTTCGCTCTTCCGCGGCGTCGATTATGTCTTGCATCAAGCGGCGCTGCCATCGGTCCCGCGCAGCCTCGCCGACCCGCTCGAAACCCACCGCCACTGCGTCACCGGCACGCTGAATGTCTTGATCGCCGCCCGCGACAACGATGTCAAGCGCGTGGTCTACGCCGCTTCCTCCTCAGCCTACGGCGACCAAGCCGGCGACCTGAAAGACGAGCGCCTGCTCCCAATGCCAATCTCGCCTTACGGCGCCGCCAAGCTTGCGGGGGAATACTACGCCGCCGCCTTCACCCATTCCTTCGGGTTGGAAACCGTCGCCCTGCGCTACTTCAACGTCTTCGGTCCCAGACAAGATCCAAACTCGACCTATGCCGCCGTCATTCCCAAGTTCATCACCCAGATGCTCGCGGACCAACGTCCAACTATTTATGGCGACGGCCTGCATAGCCGTGATTTCACCTACGTCGACAATGTTGTGGCTGGCAACTTGCTGGCCTGCGCGGCGCCGGCGGCGGTCGGCCAGACCATCAACCTCGCCATCGGCGGACGCATCACGATGAACCAGCTTGTGGCGCAGTTGAATGCTATCCTGGGCACGAATCTCGAGCCGCGTTATACCGCCGAGCGCCCGGGCGATATCCGCCACTCGCAAGCTGATGTGACCAAGGCGGGCCAACTTTTAGGCTACGAGCCGGTCGTCGATTTCGCCGAGGGGCTCCGCCGCACCGTAAATTGGTATCGCAATTCGCTGCCGCGCGGCCAAGATTTATAACTCGCCAAGATGAGTTCTGTGTCGGCGCTACCGCCTTCAGCCGCCGCGTTTGGTAATCCAACAGCGCTCGGCTATAATGCCCGAAGTTCTAATCATTCCAGAGGTCAGCCATGTTCACCGACCTGAGCACAGAAGAATTTCGCCAACAATTCGCCAGCGGCGCGGGCGGCGAGTACCAATTTATTGATGTGCGCGAAGAAGACGAACACGCCGAAGGGCATATCCCCGGCGCCATGAATATCCCGCTCAGCGAATTCATGGCGCGCGCCGACGAAATCAGCGAAGACGCGCCCGTGCTACTCGTCTGCAACACCGGCGTCCGTTCGTCGCAAGCGGCGCTCTTCCTGGCGAGCATGGGCTACGAAGAGATCTACAACCTGGAGGACGGCACCAAAGGCTGGCTGCAGCAGGGCTATAAGGTTGATACTATAGATGCCTCCTAATTTCCCAACTGGCGAGGCGGTTTCAAGAAAGACATGAAAAATTGAAGTAAAGTAATGAAACGAGCAACGGAACGAAAGTATTGTAGGGGTGACTGACGATCAGTGTCTACGAGACCCTGTGAGTCGTCCGCTTACGCTGTCCACTATAATAAACTCAATCAAAATAAGGAGTTGATGGCGATGGTTTTACGCTCGATGGTAGGCGCAAGCGTCAAACGCAAGGAAGACCCCAGCCTGATCACCGGCGCTGGCAAGTATGTCGGTGATATCAAGCTGCCCGGCATGGGGCACGTCGCTTTTGTCCGCAGTCCCTATGCCCACGCCAACATCCTCCGCATCGACGCCGCTGCCGCTGCCGCCCGCGCTGGAGTGCTGGCTGTGATCACCGGCGAAGACATGCGCGGAGAGTGGGAGCCGGTGCCGGTTGCCGGTGGAGATGTTGCGCAGGAGAAATACAGCCATCTTGCCCTGTCAGTCGAGCGCGTTCGCCATGTCGGCGAGGTGGTCGCCGCCGTCATCGCCACAACGCCGGAAATTGCCGAAGACGCTATCGACGATGTCGAGGTTGACTGGGAAGAATTACCCGCCGCTGCCGACTTGCTCAGCGCCTATGGCAGCGACGCGCCACCGGTTTTTGCTGGCTTGGAGAGAAACATCATTGATACCGGCGAGAAGAAAACTGACGATGTCGACCAGGTCTTCGCCGATGCCCCTCGTACGCTAAGCCAACGCATGCTCAGTCAACGCGTCGCTGGCGTGCCGATGGAAGTGCGCGCTGTTGCCGCCGCGCCTGATGCCGTCACCGGCGGCATCACACTCTGGTCCAGTACGCAAATTCCGCATGGGCTGCGCGCCGCCCTGGCGACCGCCCTGCGCCTGCCGGAGAATATGCTCCGTGTGATCGCGCCCAATGTCGGCGGCGGCTTCGGCGTCAAGAACCAGCTCTATCCGGAAGAAATCGCCATCGCCAAGCTGGCGCAGCAATTCGGCATCCCGCTGAAATGGGCGGGGACGCGCGTCGAGCACTTTGTCTCGACCACGCATGGCCGCTCGCAGATCGCCGATGTCGAGGTCGCCTTTGACGATGATGGCGCGCTGCTAGGCTTGCGCCTGCATGTGATCGGCGAATTGGGCGCCTACCCGCCTTTCTACGATATCGCTCATCTCACCGGCTTGATGGCCACCGGCAACTACCATATCCCGGCCGTGCATTTCAAAGCGAGCAACGTCCTTACCCATACGATCGCGGTGGCGGCTTACCGCGGCGCGGGCCGTCCCGAGGCCATCTATTACATCGAGCGCGCCATCGACATGATCGCGGCCGAGCTGGATATGGACCCCGCCGATGTCCGCCGCCGCAATTACGTCAAACCCGAGCAATTCCCTTACAAAACACCGACCGGCTCCACTTATGATACGGGCGAGTACGAGAAGAATCTCGATACCGCCCTGCAAACGGCGAATTACAACGCGCTGCGCGACGAACAAGCGGCCCGCCGCGGGGGCGATTCCGATACCTTGCTCGGCATCGGCATGGCCACCTATGTCGAAATGTGTGGCTTTGGACCTTACGAGAGCGGCGTCGTGCGCGTAGAGCCCGGCGGCACAGTCACCGTCTACACCGGCACATCGCCCCACGGCCAAGGCTTGCAGACTACATTCGCCCAAATCGTTGCCGATGAAATTGGCGCCGATTACGACAGCGTCATCGTCAAGCACGGCGATACTGGCGCGCAGCCGGTCGGCGTCGGCACCTTCGGCAGCCGCAGCCTCGCTATCGGCGGTTCCGCCATCGTCCGCTCCGCGATCAAGGTGCGCGAGAAAGCCATTTCGATCGCGGCGCACATGCTGGAAGCTTCGCCTGGCGATATCGAACTTGCTGATGGCGAATACCGCGTCAAAGGCGTGCCGGGGCGCAGCTTGCAACTCAGCAAGATCGCCGCCCGCGCCTACAGCGACCGCCTGCCCGATGATATCGACACCGGCTTGGAAGCGACCGATTTCTTCCGCCCGGCCGATTTTATCTATCCCTTCGGCACGCACATCGCCGTCGTCGAGATCGAGCGCGATACCGGCTGCATAAACCTGCGCGAATACTATTCTGTCGATGACTGCGGTCCCCGCATCAGCCCTCTGCTGGTGGAAGGGCAGATTCACGGCGGCTTGGCTCAAGGCATCGGCCAAGCCTTGCTTGAAGAGATCGTCTTCGACGAGCAGGGCCAACTGCTGACCGGCTCGATGATGGATTATGCCATGCCCCGCGCCGATACTTTCCCGTCATTCACCATCGACAAAACCGTCACCGAGACCACGCTCAACCCGCTCGGCGCCAAAGGCATCGGCGAAGCCGCCACTATCGGCTCGACCCCGGCTGTCGTGAACGCCGTCATGGATGCGCTCAAGCCATTCGGTCTCCGCCATCTCGATATGCCTTTGACGCCGCGCCGCATCTGGGAGGCGATCAACTAAACCACGATGAATTTAAGCTTGTTCTGCCGTCCCAACCAAAATATCAGTTGTAGGGACGACATACCATGTCGCCCGTTTTCAATCCCGCTACACGTCGCTGCCTTCATGAATCCCGCCTAATCCCATGTCCCGAGAACTCTCCCTCCAACGCGACCTTGCCGAACTCGAGCATATGGTGGAAAGACTGGCTGACTATGTGCTGGGCGACCGCCTCTATCTCCCGTTGGCCGCCGGCTATTCGCGTCGCTCCACAGCGCCGCAATTGACCATCGGAGCATTGCTCTTGCGCCGGCGTCGACTGCTGCGCCTGCGCCCGTCCTTGAACCCGAAACAGCAAGGCCGGCTGGATAGCGCTTTGGCGCGGCACGATGCCGTTCAAAGCGAGTGGACTCTGCATTACGAAAACAAACTGAAACAGGAAGTCCCGGCCCGCTTGACACAGATGCGCGGCTTCTTCCGCGATTGCCAGGAGAACCCGACTGGCTGCGCCGCCGCCTATCCAGCGGAAGCGCTGCGCCGTACAATCGCCCAAGAAATCTTGCTGGCCATGGACGAGTTTGACTACGACAAGGGTGAACTCATGTCGGGCATAGAACGGACGGATATCGCCTTGCGTCGGCTCTTGTACGCCGATGCCTTCTTATGGTCCGTGACTTTGAAACCTGTATACCCGCCGTCGGTCTTCTGGTGGTTGTACAGCCGTCCCGCCTGACAACAAATTTGCAGTATAATCTGGCGCGCCGTCAGTACAAGTTGTTTGGAGGCAGTCCCATATGAAAATAAAATATATTGCGGCAGCAATTTCGCTCTTCTGTCTGATAAGCCTCGCATCGGCGCAGAGCTATCATATTCGCACGGAGCACCGCACAAACCTGCGGACCTCCGGCAGTCTGTCGGCGCGTATTGTCACTACCGTACGATCCGGCACAACCCTGGAAGTCGTCGGCTCCCTGGATCGCTGGTTGAAAATCAATAGAAACGGACGAGAAGTCTGGATGGCTGAATGGGTCGATCACACCCGGATTAACGGCGGCGGCGCGCCATCCGATGTGGACAATTGCTGCTTTGTCGACAGACTCTGTCGAACCGACCAGGAATGGGTGGACGGCTACTGGGCTTATCAAAACAACCAGTGCGGAGCGCCTGCGCCATCTCAGGATCAATCCACAGCGACAACCGCGGTCAACCTGCCGGGGCAAGTTGATAACTGCTGCTACATCGACCGGCATTGCAGCGGCGAGCAAGACTGGATAAACGGCTACTTCGCCTACCAGAATCAGCAATGCCTCATCCCCGGCCAATTTGGCAACAAACACGGCGTGGTCATCATTGGCGGCGACGGCTTCATTCGCCAGATGGAAGAATCATTGGACGTCTTGAAGAATAGATCGCCGCACTGGTACAACTACACCATCGCCGGGCTGGCTCGGATCGTCCAGCGCCTGGAATCGGACATACCGGGTATGGATGTGCGCGCCAAGACTTTCTACCTGGACTACATCAATGAGGATCCGCCGGGCTTCACTCACTGGGAGCATATCAGCAATACGGCCGCCATGCTCTCCCACGAGGCATGCCACACGCATCGCTACCTCGAAGGCTTGCAACCCGGCGGCTATCCCGGCGAAAAAGCCTGCCTGACGCTGCAGATCGAAGTGCTCAAAGCAATCAACGCCCCCAGTTTCTGGATCAACAGCTATCAGCATACGCTCGATAACATTGACAATCCAGAATTCCAGTGGTGGTTGCCCGGCAATTACTAGCGCGGCGAGCGAGCGCCTTGTTGAGTTCCAATAGCTATCGTGTATAATCTGGCTTGATGCGATAGTCGCAGGAGTTCAGCAATGAAGACATTCACTACCGAAGAAGCAAAGCAGAATCTCGACGAAGTACTGGAACATGCCAAACAAGGCGGAACCGTCATCATCATTGCGGATGATGAGCAAGCTTACCAACTCGTCGCCACAATCGCACCCAAGAAGGGTCCGCGAAAAGCCGGTCGTCTGAAGGGAAAGATCAAGATGACTGATGAGTTTTATGAGCCCTTGCCTGAATTTGAACCTTACTCGGAATGAATTATCTCCTGGATACGGCCGCTTACCTTTGGTTCGTTACTGGCAATACCAAGCTAAGCGATAACGCCAGGGAATGTTTGGAGGATTCCAGTAGCGAAGTTTACCTTAGCCTCGCGAGCATCTGGGAATTGGCGATAAAGTCGAGTCTCGATCGCGGACTTGATCTGCCTCGACCGTTTCATCAGTTCGTCGATGAAGAGTTGAAAGCAGATCGATTCCAGGTTCTGAATATTTCTGTCGCGCACCTAAAACTGGTCGCTAGTCTGCCTCACATTCACCGCGACCCATTCGACCGGCTGCTCATTGCACAGTCTCTCGTTGAGGCCCTGCCAATCATTACCAGCGACCGCGCTTTTGACAGCTATGGCATTCAGCGCGTCTGGTAGCCTCCCCCTCTGCAATGAGCCTCTTCGTCGTCTTCATTTTCGGGGCAGTCCTGCTCGGCGCCGGCGCCATGCTCTCCCCCGCCTGGCGCACCGCGCAACCCCGCATCGCCCTTTCCTCGACCTTATGCCTGGCTCTGGTCACCGGCGGCGCTGTCTTCTACACCGAAGCCTTCGGCTGGGATACGCTGGTGATAGACTACCTGCTCTTCGCGCTGCTATCCGGCGTCGTGCTCGGCGGGACGCTCTCCTCCGCGCAGGCTCGCGCCGAAGCCCGCGGCGAGCAACTGGAAGACCGCGACCAAGGATGGCCCGGTCCTGAGGATCTGGCTTTCTTCGCCCTAGCGGCTTTCTTCGTCATCTTGCCGCTTTTGCACCTTCCCGCCCCTCTGGGCGCGCAAGGGCAAGTCACCGCCTTCCATAGCCTGACCACCCGCGAAGGCGAATCCTTCAAGTCCCTCCTGCCCTTTGCAGCGCAATCCGACCTGGTCATCGCGCCCGGCTTCCACGCCCTTTCCGCTTACCTCAGTCTCCAGCTTGACCACACCATCCCCCTCATCCAGCTTAGCGTGACCGCCGTCGTCGTCTTCTTGCTGGTCTGGCTGGCATACGACTTCGGCGCTGAACTGCATGACAAACGCCTGGGCCGCGCCATGGCGGTAGCGCTGCTCCTTAGCTTCGGCGTCTTTACCAGCTATATCGACGGGCGCTTCAGCGAATTGCTGGCGCTGCTTTTCACCGAGGCGTTTCTGCTCTACGCGCTCCGTCTGCTGCGTCGCTTCCGCCTTGCCGACCTGGCCGCCGGCGGGCTGATGATGGGCGCGGTTGTCTACACCAGCCTCAGCCTGAGCCTCATCATGTGCTTCGCCTTTCTGGCGCTGCTCGGCGTCGCCTGGCTCCATCGTCCCAGCGCGATCGCGAAGTCCTCGCGCCTTGGCGTTACCGTCGGCTTGCCCCTGGTCGCCCTGCTCGGCATCGCCCCCTGGCTGGTCAACAACTTGCCCTTGGTGCTGCCCATCAGCCCCTCGCCCTTCGCGCCGAACTTGTCCAACCTCACGTACATGACACGCTCGCAAGGCTTCCTGATTCTGCCGCTGGCGCTCTATGGATTGTGGCGCGGCCTGCGCATTGACGGTCCGCTGCGCCTCATATCGTTGCTAATGAGCCTCTGGCTGCTGCTTGTCGTCGATGCGGCGCTGCTCGGTCTGCTAGGCTCCTTGCTGCCTCCCATCGCCGCGCTGACGAACGCGCCCAATCTCGCGCGACATGGACCGATCTTGCCTTTCGCTTTTTTCGGCGGCCTCGCGCTATTGCATCTATGGGACGAACATGTTGCCGCCGCTATCAAGCAGAGACTGCGCCCGCTGGCCTATCGCTTGATGGCTCTGACGGCTGGGCTTATTCTGCTCCTTGGCCTCGGCTTTCAGCCGCTTCTGAATCTGGCTCGCCCCCTGCTCGATTTGCCGCCCGCAAGCATCACCGCCGCCGAACTGACGGCGATGAACTGGCTGCGCGAGAACGCGCCGGCCGATGCCCTTCTCCTCGCCGCTGACGGCAATGCCTGGCTGCCAGTCTTCGCTGAACGCCGTGCGCCGGACTTCCGCGCTGTCCGCTATTTCGAGTGGGACGCCCTGACTCGCGCGGATTACGACGCCGATGAGATCGACTTTGTATATGTTGCCCCCGGTATAGAAGCGCCAGTGGATCTGCGCCTGAAACTGGCTTTTGAGTATGCGGACGCCCAGGTCTACGAGGTCCTAAGCAGCCAAGACACTCGGTAGACGACTTTGGGCGCGCGCGGTATTCTTAGCCAGAGTAATTGCGTCAGCCAGCTAATGCAGATCAGGAGTTCCTCAAATGCCCAAACGAAAAGTCGTCGTCACCGGCGCCAGCGGCACGATCGCCGGCGTCTTGCTGCCAGCCCTGCGCGAACGCTACGACCTGACCCTGCTCGATACCCGCGCGACCGACCAGGATGGCAAAGAAGTCGAAGGCGTCCAGATCGCCGACTTGATGAACAAAGACCGCGATCGCTACCGCCATCACTTCGCCAGCGCCGACGCTGTCTTGCATTGCGCCTACTACCGCATCCACGATCAAGGCGACGACATCTACTTCTCCTCCGAGCTGGCGAACCTGCAACTCGCTTACAATGTCTACCAGGTCGCCTGGGAAGAGCGGGTCCGGCGCCTCGTCGCCGCCAGCACCAACCACGCCGCCGATTTCTACGAGAATTACGCCCTTGACGGCCGCGCGCCGATGGTCACGCCGGACATGAACGCCTCTGACAATTGGTACGGCTGGGCGAAGATCGCCTTTGAGCAGATCGGGCAAGTTTTCGCCAGCGGCGTCACCCACGAGGACCGTCCGCTGGAAAATGTGCAGATTCGCATCGGCGGTCCCCGCGAGACTGATGTCGCCGACGCGCCCCTGGGCGACCTGCGCCGGATGCGTCGCGCCCTCGCCGTCTACATCAGCCAGCGCGACATGTCCCAACTCTTCATCAAGAGCATCGAAACCGAGGATATCCGCGACGAACTCGGCGCGCCCTTCCAGATCTTCTACGGCATCAGCGCCAACCCGCATGCTATCTGGAGCATCGCCAACGCCCGTCGCGTCATCGGCTACGCGCCCCAAGACAACTCGGAAGAGCGCTTCTTTGATCTCATCCAGGCGCACATGCGAGCCGCCGGAATCGGCTGATCGCCGGTTGACCGCGCGAATCAGATTACGATAGCCGTAATTTCAAAGGCGACCCTTGATTGAGCCGCCCGCCGGCCGCTTATCCTCTCAGAAGACGCGGCGCCGCCTCGCGCATATACGGCTTCAAGCAACCCAGCGCGCCCTCAACCGCCGCCAGCGCCAACTCGATCTCCCCGTCGCTCATCGGCGTCGATATGCTGAACATGCCTCGATTGCTGGTATACAAGCCGCGATTCAACAACTCCAGATGCAGCAGCTCGCGCAATCGGCTCATGTCTTCGCCAGCCCGGCGCGCATCCGTCAGCGTGACCACCGGCTCATCGGTCCATTGAATCTGCTGCAGCGAGCCGTAACCCAGGCATTGCGCCCGGATTCCCTGGGACTTGAATATCGCGTTCATCCCGTCTTGAAGCCGCTCGCCCAAGCGGTTGATGCGCGCTATCGCCGCCTCGTCCAGCCGCCGCATCGCCTCCAATCCAGCCGTCATCGTCATGTTGTTGCCGTTGAAGGTGCCGCTGTGGAAGAGAGAGTCGGCATCCGCGTCCGGGTCGAAGAGCTGCATGATTGCCGCCCGCCCGCCGAATGCGCCGACCGGGAAGCCTCCGCCGATGATCTTGCCGACCGCCGTCATATCCGGCCGGACATCTTCGATCTGCTGATAACCGCCGCTGCTCAGCCGAAGCGTCACGATCTCATCGAAGAGCAGCAGGACATCGAATTCATCAGCCAGTTGGCGCAAACCGCGCAAGTAACCCGACGCCGGCGGCACCATGCCCCCGGAGTTTGGCATCGGCTCGATGATGATCCCGGCGATGCGCTCGTGATGCTGCCGCAGCAAAGCTTCCATCGCGGCCAGATCGTTGAATGGCGCGACCATGACCGCGTTCAACACCGCCTGCGGCACCCCCCGTCCCTCCAGGCGTGGCATCAGCGGACCATCCGTCCCCATACCGGCGCTGACGCTGACTTCCACGAAGTCATGCGAACCATGATAGCCGCCGTCCATCTTGACAATGATGTCGCGTCCGCTGAAAGCGCGCGCCGCCCGCATCATCATCATCGTCGCTTCCGTGCCGGAATTGGTGAAGCGCAGCATGTCGAAGCTCGGCACTCGTTCGACCAGCAGCTTGGCCAGCGCCACCTGCGGCTCGGCTGCCGTCCCGAAGACAGTCCCCCGCGTCAATTGGTCGGCCGCCAATTCAACGATGCCCGGCTGCGCATGCCCGTGCGCCAGCGATGTGAAGTTATTCAGAAAGTCGAGATAGCGGTTGCCATCGCAGTCGTTGAGCCAAGCGCCTTCCCCCGCCGCCATATAAGTCGGATAAGGGGCGAAATAGGTGGCCGCCCGTGTATCGCCGGCCGGCATGAACGTCCGCGCCTCCTCATGCCGCGCTCGCGACACGCCCGTCCGCGCGCGATAGCGAGAGAGAATCTCGTCTTCGACCCTTGCAGCATCGCGTATCATCACCATCGCGCCAAGTCGCTTTCCTCCGCATCCCGCGGATTTCTTTTGTCTCGCACAAACCCGAATTGTAATCCGCCGGCGCCTTTGTCCACAACTTATAACCATGCGGCGCGGCGTCCTCCGGCTCCCGCTTCCCTACGCTCCGGCATCTTTTGGTAGCGTATCAAAGTCGATTGAAATTCAAATTGCTCAATTCACCACAAAGACGCAAGGACTCAAAGAGCAACAATACTTTAGTATTATCCTCTGCGCTCTCTGTGTTCTCGGTGCTTAAGTACTTTTGTTTCAACCGAAATGGATACACTAGCCATCTTTTCGTTTTCCCCGATAGTCACGGCAAGCCGCCTGTTCTATAATCGAGGTGATATTCACCTGTGTATCGGAGCGGAAATGCGACATCTTTATATTGTATTGGCGATGATTATCGGGTTGGCCGAGGGCGTCAGCGCGCAGACCGACGAGTTGATGCTGGACTGGAATCCCGTCTACAACACCGTCCGCGGAACGGTGGAACTCAGAGGCAGCGCCAACATCCCCGGTCAACAGTGGTTCTTCGTGGAAGCCGCGCCCTATATCGCTGGCGCGGATGCGGCCTGGACGCCAATCGTGAGCTTCCAAATGTCTCCGGTTGTCAACGGCTCGCTCGGCACATGGAATACGAGCATCCTGAACGACGGCTTCTATCAGATTCGGCTGCACGCTGTCAACAGCGATCAGGAGAGCCTCTATTACACCCTGGCGCCCATCGCCGTCAACAACGATGGCGAGCTCGTCAACACCGAGCCGGTCCAAGTCATTGGCGCGCCAGCGGCCCCCGCCGCTTTCATCGAGAACCGGCTGCCCCTGCCAGTAGGCGGGCATGTATCGAGCTTTGACGAGGAAGCCCAAGCCGCCATGAATGCGGCTGGCCTGACTTGGGTCAAGAAACAGGTGCAATTCGGCATCTCGGATGGCAAAGACCTCATTGAAGAAGCCCATGCCAAAGGCTACAAGGTTCTGCTGGGCGCGAAAGGCGACAAAAACCAACTGGCGGCCGATTTCGATGGCTATATCGCGAACTTCGCGGAATACGTCGCCTACCTGGCGGAATTGGGCGCGGACGCCATCGAAGTCTGGAATGAGCCTAACATTGACCGCGAGTGGCCCCGCGGCCGTATCAATGGCGCCCAATACACGCGTATGCTGGCGGCGGCTTACGAGGCGATTAAAGCCGTCAATCCGGATACCCTGGTCATCAGCGGCGCGCCCGCGCCAACCGGTTTTTTCGGCGACAGTTGCGGCGTTGGCGGCTGCGATGACAACGTATTCATGTACCAGATGGCTAATGCCGGCGCCGCCAACTACGCGGATTGCATCGGCGTCCATTACAACGAAGGCATCCTGCCGCCCGCCGCGCAGGGGGGCGACCGGCGCAGCGAACACCCAACGCGCTATCTCTTGCCGATGCTGCGCCGCGTCGACTGGGCCTTCCGCAATACCGATATCCCGATGTGCATGACCGAGGTCGGCTATCTCTCGCCCGAGGGCTACGGTCCGCTGCCGGCGGGTTTCGCCTGGGCTTCGACGACCTCAGTGACCGAGCAAGCCGCCTGGATCGCGGAAGCGTTGCTGATTATGTCCAACTATCAAGACATGCCGGTAGAGTTGGCTGTCATCTGGAATATCGATTTCGACACCTACGATGCCGACCCGCAAGCCGGTTACGCCATCATCCGGCGCGATGGCAGTTGCCCGGCCTGCGAGACCATCGCGCAATTGCAGCGCTAAGCGTCTGCCACATCCGATTCGCTAGCGGGGGCGTCAGCGAGAATCCAGCGCTGCCCCCCGTTTTGTCTCCCGTCCTGGCTGACCGCTCGCTCCCGCGCGCGCAAATATTCGAGGTGAGCCAGGGTCTCCGCCAGCGCGAAACGCCATTCATGTGGCGTCAGTCGCTCCAGATCGAATAACTGCGCCGCGACCTCCAGCACGGTCCGCGCGCCTTCAGCCAGCGCTTCCTCAGTTCGTTCCAGGCGCGCCTCATGGTGCGCGATCAATTCTTCGATTCGCCCGCGCCAATCGCTGATCAGCCATTTGTGCCCCGGCAGCGCCAACCGCGCATCCAGCTTTGCCAGCTCCCCCAGCGAATCCAAAAAGCGACCCAGCGGATCCGGCTCGCTATGCGGCCAGACGCCGATATTGGGCGTGATGCGCATCAGCACATGATCGCCGCAGATCATCAGCTTATCGTCCGCGTCGTAGAAAATCATCTGGCCATCGCTGTGGCCCGGCGCATGAATCGTCTGAAATTCCCGCGCGCCCAGTCGCGCAATTGCGCCCGCCGTCAAGAATTTCTGCTGTCTTGGATGCGGCTGGGTCAAGTCCCGTGTGTTATAGAGCGCGCCTTCCAGGTTGTCGGCCGATGCTTCGTCCATGCCGCAATCCAGCAGCCACTGATGATACATGGGCGTATTGCGGGGCTGGTAGAATATCCGCATCTGGCGCTGCTCGCGCTCCGGCAGGTAAAGCGGGATCGGCGTCTCGGTCTGCCGCTGCCACCAGCCGGCCATGCCGAAGTGATCCGGGTGCATATGCGTCAGCACGATTTTCTCAATATCGGCTGGCTCGATGCCCAAGCTTGCCAGCGCGCTTTTCCATTGCGAGCGGGCAGCCGAGGTGTTCAAGCCGGTATCGACCAGCGTCCAGCCCTCGGCGCCGCGCAAGAGATAGCAATTGACGATGTTCAAGACATAGGGCAGGGGGATCTGCACCTGAATGATATCGTCCGCGATTTTGGTGATGCCGTCGTCGCTCAACGTTGTATCCTCGCTTGGGCGGGCGGCGCAGCGAATCTTTGGATTCTCGATCGGCGGCTAGGGCTTCGCCTCGGAAATATCGCCAGTGAACAAGTAGAACAAGATGCCGTAGGGCGTCATCAGCCTTTGATAAGTCAGGTCAGCCGGAATATCGCCGCTTTCGAAAGGCTTCAAGTCAAAGCCCTCGGCCAGCAGTTGCGCGTTGACCTCTTTCATATCGGGCGCGAAATGACAGATGGCGAATGGTTCGTCGACATCGTCTTGGTGCAAGCCGATCAGAAAAAGATTGTCGCACCAGATCCCCCAAGGCTTTGGCATGCTGTACTTGCCCAGCACGTCATAACCGGCCGCCTCCCAAAAGGCGCATTCCACCTCCAGATCCGGGATCATGGCGGAAAGCTCGCCGAATTTGCCCAGGCGGGTAATGTCCTGCGCCCGCGCCACATTGTCGTGTGGCAGGTCTCGCGGCGGCGCATCAGCGCTGAGCAGGATATGAATCCCGGCCGGGCTGACCAGCGTCCCATCGCCGACATCCAGCCCGCCCGCCCGCAGCCCGTTAAGATCGCAGCCAAAATAGCGCAGGCTCGGGTTGGGACCGCTGCCGCGAACCAGATGCAAGTGATAACGCCCATCGGTGTAAACATCATCCCCCAGCGCTGCAAGTCCCAGCTTCTCGTAATACGCGCCGGCCGCGACGGTATCATCGACATAATTCAGAATCTCGACATAACTCCCTAATCTCATCAGAGCTTCTCCTCCATGCGCCGTCTTTGCCGCCAGCGCTCAATCTCCGGGCGATTTGAGACAAACACCATCAGTAGCATAATGAACCACAAGCCGATGCCGATGACAAGTGCGGCGCGCCAGTGTCCGGGCGCAAACTCGAAGCTGACCGTGCTGTCCCCGGCCGGCACGGGCACAGCGCGAAAGATCAGATTCGCGCGATAAATCGGCGCTGGCTCGCCATTCACCGTTGCCCGCCAGGCCGGGTGCCAGGCATCGGCAAGCAGGAGCAGCGCATCAGCCGGGGCGGACAAGACCAGCGTAACGCGATTGTCTTTATAGTCGATGATCTCGACTCTCTCGCTCCCGTCCAGGGCTGCGCTCAGCGGATCAAGATCGCCGTGTATCACCACCGGCGCGCCCGCTCGCAGCAGTTCTAGCGCCGATTCATCGCCGGCCGGGTCCTCCGCTACCGACTGCGTCTCCGTCGCCAGGAAAGCCCGTTGCCCGCTCGCTGGCAGCTTAAAAATCTTGACCGCGCCTGAAAAGACCCGCTCGAAAGGCGGTGGCTGAAGCTCCTGAAACTGCGCTGGCTGCTGGCTGTCCACGGCTGTGACCGCGAGGAAGTCGCCCGCGTGGATCATGAAGGCATCCAGGTCCGCGCCGTCGATTATCGTGAGCAGCAGGTCATGCTCCAGCTTGAGCGCCGGCCGGTCAGCATCTAGCGGGACGCGGTGCAATATCCGCGCTTCGTCGGCGAAATCGGGCAGGCCCGGCGCGGAGGCGGCTTCCGCCCAATAGCTCGATAGCGCGGTATCATAAGCGATATCCTCATGCCAGATGTCATACACTTTGTCGGTGATGATATAGCGCGTGTCGGTCGCTTCCAGCCAGCGCCGCGCAGGCAGGCAAGCGCCCCAACATTCGGGCACGGCCATGCGCTCGCCCAGTCGGCCGTCCACCGGCAGCGGCTCGTCCGCCGGCAGCAGCAGCGACGCGTACAGCGAGTAAGCGCGGCTCGGCGTGATGCCGCCGCCAAAGCCGTCAGTCGAAGGAATGCCCCAGGTCAAAGCCAGGTTCGGGTACAAGGTTTCTTGCATTTTGACCGCGTCCAGCGCGTGGAATTGCGCTTTGTAGTCCATGCCCAGACCGTCGTATCGGCGTCGCAGATCGCCGATGTCGAGCGGATCGAAATAAATCTGACTCGCCGACAGCGTCCGCCCGGGCGCGACTAAGTCTTCTTGCAGCGCGCCCAATTGGCTGATCGTAGGCCGCTCGCCCAGGTAAACATCGGGCGGCGACAGGTCATTGTATGGCAGCTTCTGCCCGGCCAGGAAAAGCTCAAGCGTGACAAGAGCCAGAGCGCTTAACTTAACCCAGCGATGTCGAATCACGAGCAGCGCCATGAGCAGGAGCCAGGCGCCGACCCAAAACGCCAGCGAACGGTCGCTGATCTCCGCGCCGCCGAAGATGAGCGCCGGATCCCCGGGCAGCAGGAAACGGGTGACAAGAATCAGAAGCGCTATTGCGAGCGCGATAAGCACCAGCGGACGCGGACGACGCAGCGGCTGCGAAAGCGCTTGGGTTCCCATGCCCGCCAGCAACGCCAGCGCCAGGCTGAACAGCGCCAGGAAACGCGCCGGCACGCGAAACAGATTGAAGCCCGGCAATTCCGCCAGCAGCAAATAGAAGGGATTGTAACGGCCCAGAGCCAGCGCAAATCCAATTATCGCCAGCGCCAGCCAAAGACGACGCCCCCGCTCATTATCGCGGAAGCAGGCAAAGCCCCATAGCGCCAGACCCAGCCCGACAATGCCCAAGGTCGCCACATATTCGCCGAAGAGCTGGCCATCGTAGCTCGGCAGCAAGGCGCGCCCAAGCTGCGTCGGCGGCAGCGAAAACGCGGTTGAGGCTTGCGTGCTGAATCCGCCGCCCCGGTTGGATAAACGCATCAACTCCAGGCTCGGCAGCAATTGTGGCAGCGCCAGCAACAGCGCCAGGCAAAATACAAATGCCAATGGCAGCAGCGGTCGCGTCAATCGCCATAACGGTCGCCGCCCTCCGCCGTCAAATGCCCTGAATCCCAAACCATAGACAGCCAGTCCGACGCCGCTGATGAAGACCGTTTGCGTATGCCCGCTGAAAATCTGCAGCGCCCAAGCCAGCGCCAGCAGCAAACCGTCCCGCCGCGCTCGCTCCCCCGCCAGGACGCGATGATACAGCGCGAAGAGAATTGGCATCCAAGCCAAACCTTGCAGCTGATTAATCTGCTCGACATGCGAACTCAGGACCCCGCCAAAGGCGAAAGCGACGCCGGCGACGAAGGCTGGCAGCCAGCGCTTGCCGATGACTTGCCAGTAGAGAAAAATTGTCCCGGCTCCCGCCAGCGTCACATGCAAAACAATGCTGATGGCGATGGCGGTCGGGGCGCGGAATGGCGCGGTCAGCCAGTTGAGAGGGTAATACGCGCCCAGTTGCGGATTCGCCAATAGCGGCGCGCCCGTGAATAAATCCGGCGTCCACAGCGGCAAAGCGCCGGCGCGAAAGGCTTCGTTGCGCGCATCCCAATACGGATAGAAATATTGGTAGGTGTCGCCCCGCGCCAGGATCTTGCCGCTGAAAGCCAACTGATGAAAAAATAGCAGCGTCAGGACAAGCATACAGCTGATGGGCAGCAGGCGTCGCCATGCCTTTCGGTTCATTGCAGTTCCCGGCTTCGCTGCGCCATCGCCCATTCCTCGCTGTAGAACCAGCCGCGCGACGCCAGCGCCAGCCGCAGCCGCCGCAAACTCGCGGGTTGCTGCCGCTCCCGCCGGTAACGTCGCCAACGCGCCTCCGCCTCGGGACCCCATAAGAAGTCCGCTGCGTCGGCCGGCAAAGCTATACCTCCCGAATTGCCCCAGCTTTCCCAGGCTTCGCGCAGCGCGCGCGGATCCGCCGGACGCAACTGCTTCCAATCGCCCCGCCGCAGGAAAATGATATCGACTTCGATCTCTTCCATCTCGCCGCCGGTATTGCTCAGGTTGCCGCCGTGCACCATGAAGTCGCCGCCATTCGCTCGCCCGGGTTGAAAGCGCGCGGCTGAATGGGCTCGGCTAGCCCATTCCATGTCGCCTGCTACTCGAAAGCGCGGGTCAAAAGGACCCAGCTTTTGGACCAGCGCCCGGCTCGCCATAAAAAAGGGACCCAGCCCATTGCGCCTTGTGAAGCGCGTCGGATCATAGAGGCAGGGGACGTCCGTCCGCCGTTCCCGTGCCCATAGCCCAAATCGCCTGTCCAGCATAACACGCGTGAAGTCAAAGTCCACCAACTCCGCGCCCTCGTCTAAAGCTTGATAGCCCTCGATGAACGCCTCGGCTCTGCGGATGTCATCGGCGTTCCAGGGCGCGAAATAGTGCGACTGCGCCAAGGCAAGCCCGCGATTCCACGAGGCGTACAAGGTCTCGCGCGGGACATATTGCGGCGTCATGCGACCGTAGTAGTTCGAGTTGATTTCCCGCGCCAGTTGATCGATCTGCTCGACTTCGCCGCGGGTCGCGTCATTGACAATCGGCAAATAGTGGACGGCGATGCCGCGTTCGTTGACCCGCTTGGCGAAACCGAAGACCGCCGCCGCAAAGGCCGGCAAATGTTCCTCACAGCGATATAAGGAAGAGATGATCGCTACCGACATCGCCCTACGCTCACCCGGCGTCAAACGGAAACCAGCACAACACTAGCATAGCGCAGATTCAAGCGAGCGCCCGAAAACGGAATCGACTCAAGCAATGTCCTTGGTGAGCCGATGGGGCATCGCCAATCTTCCGCGCGCCCAGCTTGCGATAGAAACCATCGGCATGCGGATCGGAGGTGAAGCTAAATTCGGCTGCCTCGGAAGCGACTCGCTCAAACAGCCGCTTGCCGATGCCCCGGCCGATATAGGCGGGCAGCACCCATAGATGTTCCAGAACTGCGCCGGTCTCGTGCCGCTCAAGCGCGGCGAAAGCAATCGCCTCCCCGTGCGCGTCCAGCGCCACCCAGACCGAATGCGCCCGGATATAGTTGGCCGTCACTGTGAGAAAGGCAGCCCGCCAGCAATCGATTTGCGCGGCGCTATAATCCCAGTGCGCTTTGGAGGCGCAGGCGATATGAGTCAGTCGCTCAGCCTCTTCCGGCGCGGCAAATCGGATAGTGACGTCCACGATTTAATCCGCCGCCAGCGCTTCATCGGTGGTCAGCACCGCCGCGAATTCGCCGTTCAAGTTCGCCAGCGCCACGCTATGCACCGTTTCGGCCGAATAATGCTGTCCATCGTAACTGCGATGTTCGTGCGCCGCTGTCGCATCGGCGATGACTGCCGCGCGAAAGCCCAGATCGCCCGCCATGCGAACTGAGGACGAAACGCAGTGGTCGGTCGTCAAACCGACGATCACCAGCGATTTAATGCCGGCAGCCCGCAGTCGCGCTTCCAGGTCCGTGCCGATGAAGGCGCTGTTGACTTGTTTCTGAATGACCGGCTCATCGCCAACCGGCGCCACGATGGTCTTGATCGCGTTGCCGGGCAGCTCGGGCCGCAGCGGCGACCCCGGCTCGATGGACATATGCTGCACGTGAAAGATCGGCCGCCCCAGCTCGCGCCAGCGCCCCAGCAGCCGCGCCATATTGCGCTCGGCCTCCGGGTTGTTGCGCCGCCCCAAGCGCGGATCATCCAAGCCTTCCTGCACATCAATGATGATTAGCGCCGTCTTTTCGCCGATTGCCGCCATCGCTTCTGTCCTTTCCGCGTCCCTGCGCGCCATGATACGTCGGGGCGACTGACTTGTAGAGGGTAGCTCTGTGCCGATGCGAGCGGGTTCAGCGCTTGATTAAGAAGCTTTCACGCTCTTGGATTGACCGATCCCTATGATATAATGCGGCGAATCTTCGAGGACCGGGACATTTTCATGCTCCAGGTGGTAAGTTTCAATATCGGCGGCGCGCGCGGGATGCGACCAGCGCCGCACGACCATGAGAAACTGGCGGTCGATACCTACAGCACCTTGCAACAGGTGATCAACCCGCGTCAGCCAACCATCATCGCCTTGCAAGAATCCGGCCTGGCCTTCCACAACGACAGCCTCAAAAACGTCAGCCGAAAGATGGCCAGCCTCCTCGGTTCGGAATTCGTCGACGCCTTCGCGCCCGAAGTCACCATGTGCGACCATCCGCATCCAAACTTGTGGGATCGCCCCGCCTATCGCAATATGACCGACGCCGCCGAGGGCAATGCCATCATCACCAACTTGCCAATCGAGGAGTGGTCCTGGGGCAGCTACCCGGATTACGACGATTGCAACATGAGCGGCGCTTGGGCCAGGCATACCATCATCAGCCGCGCCACCTTGTACAGCAGCGGCAACCGGGATACGCAGCCGCGCAACTTGATGGTCGCGTCGCTGAATTACCGCGGCATCCCCCTGTATTTCCTCAATACGCATCTGGGCGTCCTCATCGGCGAAGACCGCCGCGATATGACCTATGAACGCTCCCGCACGGCTTCGCAAATGCGGCAAGCTCAGGTCAACGAGATTCTTTGCGTCGTCGACGAATTGAAGCGAGCCGACCAAGACAATGAAAGCCCGCAGCGCGCCATCCTGCTGGCCGGCGACTTCAATGCTCAACCGGCCGCGCCGGAGATGGAGATGCTGCAACGATACTTCCGCCTGCTGCCGCCGGAGAATGATCCGAGCGAATTATGGACGCATCAGCAGCATCGCGTCCTGATCGACCACATCCTGCTGCACGACCCCGCCGAACAATTCGAAGTCATCTCCTGCCATATCCAAAGCGCCATCCCCTTCGACGATCTCACCGATCATCGCCCCACCGTCGGCATCTTCGCCCGCGCCTGACAGTTCCCGCAAGCCTGTCAATCCCGCCTGGCGGCAAAACCTCGCCGGAACGACGACCTGAAGACTCTCTAATCGAATTGCGAAGAGCTACTTAGGCTTCGGCCGGAAAGCCACAACCTTGCTCTCGTCTGTGGTCAGATAAGCGCCTTCAATCAGGTCGATGCAATAAGGTATGGCTGGCATGACCGCGTCCAGGCAGTCGCGGATGGCGCTGGGTTTGC
Source organism: Anaerolineae bacterium (assembly GCA_022824365.1). GTDB lineage: Bacteria > Chloroflexota > Anaerolineae > Aggregatilineales > Phototrophicaceae > UBA6055. The sequence continues at coordinate 45,106 of JAJEAA010000011.1, read as the reverse complement.
CCGGCAGATTGACGATCAGCGCCGCCCCGCGTATCCCGGCGGTCTGCCGCGAGAGGATGGCGGTCGGCACATACTGCAGCGAGACCGTCCGCATCAACTCGCCGAAGCCGGGCATCATCTTCTGGCAGACGGCTTCGGTGGCATCGGGTGTGATATCGCGCGCGGCCGGTCCGGTGCCGCCCGTGGTGACTGCCAAACTGCAGCCGACTTCGTCCACCATCTCGATCAACGCCGCTTTGATCCGCTCGAATTCATCCGGCACGATCAGCGGCACGGCCTCCCAATCGTTGGTCAGCACCTCGCTCAAGTAGTCGCGGATAGCCGGTCCGCCGAGGTCTTCGTAGACGCCGCGGTAGGCGCGGTCGGAGACAGTCAAAATACCGATTTTTGCGCGCATGTGGTTGTCCTCTGTGCCCTCTGTGTTTTCTGTGGTTCCAAAAGAAAGGCGCCAAGCCTTTCGCGCTGCCCTTTCGTATGGAATGCAGACCCTATCTTAGCTATACTGGCGCGGATTAGGCAATGGGAGGCGGAGCGGAAACAATGAGCGAACATCAAGACTTGCGAGCGTTGGTCGAAGGCGATGACGGCATCAGCGTCTTGCGCGGCGGCGGCAAAAAGCGCGATTGGAACGGCATCCACTACAAGACCGGCTTGTCGAGCAAGAATGTCAACGCCAAAGAACTGTCGATCAATGTCGCCACGATACCGCCGGGCGGCGTCGCCTATGCTCATATCCATGTCGGCTTCGAGGTGATGCTCTACATCCTCGAGGGCGATGTGCGGCATGAGTACGGCGAAGGCTGCAAGCAGGTGGTGGACAATACCGCCGGCGACTTCATCTTCATTGAGCCGGGCATCCCGCACGAAGTCTTCAACCTGAGCGACAGCGAGCCGGTGGTGGCTTTCGTGGCGCGCTCGACGGCGGATGAGTGGGATAAGATTGAGAATTATGATCGGGATGCGGTGTAAGGTTTGACAAGCGCATCCAATCATCGATCGTTGTAGGAGCGACCTATCAGGTCGCCCGTATTCATTATGATCGCGCGTTCAGGCGACGGTCGCCCCTGCACATACTGTTCTAGTTTGGTCCGCTGTGTGACGACTTGCGGGTGGCTGGGTGTGATGTAACTACCCCCGCCAAAACGCCTCGCTCAAATACTTGTAAGCATTATCCGGGAACAACGTCACCACCGTGCCAGGCTGCTCCCGCTCGGCCAGCCCCTCCGCCACGCGCAGCGCCCCAACCATAGCCGCGGCGGAACTGATGCCCACCAGATAACCCTCTTCCCGCGCCAGCCGCAGCGCCATCGCATGCGCCTCTTCCGTCCGCACGGACAGCCGTCTATCGGCGAATCGCCGTTGGAAGATGCCCGGCTGAATAGCGCTATCCATGTGCTTCAAGCCTTCCAGACCATGGAAAGGCGAATCCGGCTCGACCGACGCCACCGTCACGGAGGGATCGCATTCTTTTAAGCGCCGCCCCGTCCCCATCAGCGTGCCCGATGTGCCCAAACCGGCGACGAAATGCGTGACTTGCCCCCGCGTCTGCCGCCAGATTTCAAGCCCCGTGCCCTCATAATGCGCCCGGACGTTGGCGGGGTTGTTGTACTGGTCAGCGTAGAAGTAGCGCTCCGGCTCGCGCAGAGCCAGCTCCCGCACCGCTTGCAGCGCCCCGTCCGAGCCTTCGAGCGGGTCGGTGAAGACTAGGTCGACATCATAGGCGCGCAGGATGGCGACCCGCTCCGGGCTGACGTTTTCCGGCAGCATCAGCTTGACGCGGTAATCTTTGGCGGCCGCGATCATGGCGTAGGCGATGCCGGTGTTGCCGCTGGTGCTGTCGAGGATGGTTTTGCCCGGGCACAGGCGGTCCTCAGCTTCCGCGCCGCGAATGATGTGGTAGGCGGCTCTATCTTTGACGCTGCCGCCCGGGTTCTGCCACTCGGCTTTGGCGAAGATGCGCACGGTAGGCGGCAGCCCTTGCGTGACGCGGCGGAAGCTCAACAGCGGCGTATTGCCTATCTGCCGCTCGATATCTCGCGAGTGGTCATCGGTCTCGGTCAGCGCATCCACATCGTATTCCGCTGTGATCGTCATGCCGGCTCCACCGGGTTCTCCAACAAAAAAGTCAACTTGCTCAGGGGCGCTCCGCCTCGGCTTCCGCTTGTCGGAGCCTCGCGCCTTTGCCAGTTGACTTTGATAATCAGTCTTGGATCTTTGGCTGTTATCTCAGGCGGACGAAGCTCCCGTCGTCTGGCAACAGCAACAACAAAGATGATATGACATCATGATCCCTATTTGACCTGCTTCCCGCGAGAATAACAATGCGCGCGGGATCTGTCAACATCGCCACGATGTAGACGATCTGACAAATCGCCTTCTTACCGCTCAGGCGCTGGCAGCGCTGAAGTCGAAGTCCCTTAGCTCCAGCATATTCTGCGGCTGGGGCGCTTCCAGACGTATTCCAAGCGTCTCGTTGTACCAGCCGACGTATATGCCATGCCGCGCTTGATAACCGGCCGGTAACTGAAAATTATGCCGCGTGATGAAAGTCTCGTCGACCTTGAGAAAATCGAGCGGAACCGGCGCCGACTGGTCATTCTGGAATATCACCTCGAAGTCGACCCCGTCCTGATAGGGCTTGTCCAGGACGATGGCGAAGGCGCGCCAGTCCCCGCTCAGCTCGCGCAGAACCCGCCACTCCAGTTCCAGGATGCGCCCGGCGCGGAAGCGATAGCGATTCAGCTTGAGCGCCTCGCCGAAGACCGTGCCTTCCGCCGTCGCTTCGCTTCCAAGTTCGCGCTCCTTATCGCCCGCGACAAGCGCGCCGATGGGCAGGATGAAGGCGGCGGTTTCCTCGCCCGTCTCCAACACTGGCATTATGTCTATCCGGTCGGCCAAATCGGACCAGCCGATGTGCAGCTGTACAGAAGAGAAGCCTTCGACATCTTTCGGGATCTGCAGGATGTAGTCGTCGCGATAGATTGCGCCCGGCTCCCACCAGGTCGTGGGCAGCGTGCCCCAGCCGGGAAAAGTATCGATCGTCGTCACTGCCATTCCATCCGCGTCTATCAGCGTCAGGAAGAGCGCTTGCGGCTCGGATGATTGCGCCAGCGGCTGCCAATACAACGTGAACGGAATCTCGTCTCCGGCCGACCAACGGCGCGGCGTCGGAATCTCGTAGCCGATCAATGTGATATCGTCCCAGCGGGCAAAGGTCCCGGTTGCGGATTCCGGAATTTTTACGACTGTCGGCGGGTGATCATATTGCGGCATGATGTATAGAAAGGGACAAAGAAGCGCGAAGAGAAACAGCGGCGCGGCGACGATTGGCGTGGGAATCCGCAGTGCATACAAGCCCAGCGCCAGCAAAACGCTGATGGATGTACTGAAAGGAAAAAGCAAGCGTCCTATGCTAGCAGGTGTTTGCAGGCTCCACCAAATAAGCATGATGCTTCCAATGGCGAGCAGAATGCCGAGAAAGCTGATGGTCGAAAGCATAAATTCATTCCGGCGGCTCTTGACCAGAAAAACGATTAGCCCGGCAGCGCCTGCCAGACTCAGCCCATCGACGACCACATAGAAAACCTTGTGCGCCAGGGTGTTGAAGACGCCAAATAGAGCCCAATAGCTGATGCGCAATCCCTCGAACTCTTCCAGCAAGAGTCGTGGCAAGGTTATTTCCCGCCTGCCAAAATTGTCGAGCATCGCGCCGGTTCCGAAGAGTTCGCCGTAGAGAATGAGGTTACGCAGATACCACCAACCGGCGATTATCAGCCACACAACCAGCAGGGAAGCGCCCAAGACGACAAACCCGCGCCAGTCCCGCGAGCGAATAACGACCCAGATGGCAGCCAGCCCGACTACGAAGCCGGTCACCAGCCCGCTAAGTTTGGCAAGCGAGGCCAAGGCGATGAGCAATGCCAATACCAAGCTGCTTCTCGCGTAGAATCCATCGCGCAGCATAACCAGCATTCCCCAGGCGATTAGGGCTGCTAGCATGGTTACCAAATTGTCATTGCTTACAGAGGCGGCGGTAAAGACAAACATGGGATTAAAGGCTGTAAGTGATGTAGCCAGGACTGCAAAGCCGATATTGTTTGGCATAATAGTCCGTGCCGATTGATAAACCGCAGCAACCGCCACCGCGCCCATTGCCAGCGTCAAGACGCGTATCACGTATAAAGCAAGCGACGCGCCCTGCAGATCGGGCGGATACGGCTGTTGATAGAAGACAAGATTTTTATTGCCCCGGCGCAATGGATAACCGATGTAAACAAGCGGATTACGCTGGATGGATTCGTCAAAATCAGAGGTGTCGAAGAAAGACCAAATAGGCGCCATCAGAAAATAGTAGAGCGGTGGCTGGCTGGCTTCCTGGCCATAAACCTCATCATGACCAGTCGTTTGGACCGGCAGCTCACTATAATCAGCGACCCACTTGATCATGCCCGCATGCTCAACGTTGTCGGACGCTTCGAAATGAGGTGACGCGTACAGATAGACTAGCCCGACACAGAAGAAAGCCACAGGCAAAAGCCAGTGATAGGGCAGAGTTCGCCAAGCCTTGTTAATGCTCAATAGGACCCCTCGCTTTGTACGGTTTTGCTGTTGCAGACAATAGCGTTCGCGATGCGGGCCGCTCTTGCCTCGCAAGTCAAAGAGTGAATGATAATTATCGCTGACTTTACTTGGCATAGTATATATCTTTGTGCCCTTTGCGTCTTCGTGTCTTTGCGGTGAACACATCAATATGCCCTCAAATTCATCACTCCCCTCGCTAAAGGCGAAGTGTGACGAGGGCTCATCCATGTTACACTCGTGCATCATCATACACCGAGGCGAGGAGTCGAACTATGAGACTGGCGGTATTCGGTGATATCCACGGCAACTTGCCCGCTTTGGAAGCCGCGCTCGCGGACATCCAGCGCGCCGGCCCCTTTGACCTGATCTGGTGCCTGGGCGATTTGGCCGCTCTCGGCGGACAGCCGCGCCAGTGTATCGAGCGCCTGCTGGCTCTGCGCGACCAGCTCGGCGAAGATAAATTCGCCCTCATCGGCGGCAATACCGACCGCTATCTGGTCACCGGCGAGCGCTTCCCCATGACGCCGCCAAAGGAAGAAGCGGAATACGCCGCCTACCGCGACAACCTCCTGGACATGAGCGCCGTTTACGAATGGAATATGGCGCGGTTGACCTGGGACGATTTTCAGTTGCTGAGCAAGATCATCGGCCGCGAACTGCGTCACAAGGTGGCAAGCTACGGCACGGTGATCGCCTTCCACGCCGTCCCCGGCGATGATGAGGCGATGTCCCTGCGCCCCGATACCAGCGAAGAAGAAGCGGCTGACGCTCTGCTCGATCGGCAGGGTCGGCTGGCGCTTTGCGGGCATACGCACCTGGCGATGGATCGCGAAATCCGCCGCTGGCGCGTCATCAATCCGGGCAGCATTGGACTATCCGCCGGCAACCCGGGCTTGGCGGAGTGGGCGCTGCTGGAATGGCGCGAGGGCGCGCTGGAAGCGGAATTGCGGACCGTGCCCTACGATGTGGAGGCGACCCTGCGGGGCTGGGATGCCCTGGGCTATCCGCGCCTGGATTGGATCCGCGGGCGCTTGCTAGGGCCGGCTTAGGTCACTGGCTGCCGAGGAATTGCAAATGAAGCGGAAACGCTCCCCCTCTGGGATCAGACGGAAAAAATGGCTCAGAGTGATGCTTGTGATTTCGACTGTTCTCGGCGCCGTCTTTGTGATCGCTACGATTTGCTTATTTTATCTGCTCTGGCAGATAGGCGATCATGAAAGAAGGCGAGCGATGATTCGCTACGGTCTCGATCCAGACAGAAAAATCCCTGAAGAAAAGTACGAGTATTTGCCTCGCGCCGAAGTCGCATTCGATGCCTACAAAGAAGAGTTAGCCACGCTTCTGGAAGGCAGTGTGGTCATCGAGACGATTCGGGACGAGGTTGGCGTAGACGAACTAACTCTTTGGCATTGTGTCTATGGCTTTTACGTGGTGTTGATGGGTACCGATCACAGCTTCGGTGATGTAGTTGGACGGATTGAAAGCTGGGCACACGAAAAAGATTGGGAGCATCAGGAGTCACAAGATCGCGAGCCTGCGCATCACGATAGCGCGTTTAAGGAATACGTCCGATTCGACGCGAAATACTACCCCGAAAGAATCGTTCCGAGATCGTCTATCGAGCTTATCTGGAGGCCAAGCGACGAGATTGATTATGAGCATGGTCATCCGAAATTTCGCACCCATTATAAGTTTAGATTCTACTATCCGTACACCTGCTGACATCGACGTCACAGGCTGGGCAGCACAACAGCGACGCGGGCTTTACAGTCGATATACCAGTCTGTTGAAAGAGTGCTTGTGAAGTTACGAGGGAAACTTAAATGAATCGGCGACTATTCTTCGGCATCGGTTTTGCCATCTGGCTATTGGCGACGATAGTCATTCGCGCCTTCGGTCACACATTTTTCTTGTATGAGGAAGGCGCGTTCTTGCGCTATCTGTGGCCGCTGACATTTGCGGCGATGCTTGCGCTGGCGCATGCCCTGTTTCGCTGGCAAAAGCTGTCGCGCTCGCAACGCTTTGAAGCCGCCGCGCTCCTTCTAATCTCCGGCATGGTGCTGGACTCGTTTGTCACGGCGAGCTTCGAGCTGGTCTTCCCCAATATGCCGGCTGAGGCCGCGGGCAGCTTCGGCGCCTGGCTGCTCATCGCTAATGCCGGCGTGCTGCTGGCGGCCTTTGTGCCCGGCGCGGATGACTAGCGCTCGACAACACGGATTTTCGGACGCCGCGCGAAATAACCCAGCGCGTAGACGACGATCCCCGTCGCCACGACGAGCAGACCAATGAGCCAGACGACCGTGATCGGCAGCAGCAACTCCGCTTCGCTGAGGGGCGCGTCAGCTCCAAATTCGCGCAGGTAGAATTGGGCGACGCCGCGGCAAAGCTGGGCGATGAAGGACGAGCCGACCCCGAAAGCGATCAACCAGAGCGGGACATAGCCGGTCACCCGTCGATTGTCCCCGCGCAGAGATGTAGCCGTCTCGTTGATGAAGGCCAGCACGACGGCTGCAATGCACCAATCGCCCAGCCAGTCTTGCGCCGCGCTGATGTCCGTATCCGCCAGCGCTCCGCCGATGTCGCTTTGGATGAGGAGCGCGCCCAAAACGCCTGCCCCCGCCAGCCAGCACAGCGCCGCCAGCGCGATCCAATGCGTCGCCAGCGATGCGTTCTCATGGCGATCTCGCAGCGACCGCGCCAGGTGGTTTGCCAGGATGATGTAAGACAAGATGATCAGCGGCGTCGCGCCCAGCCCAATGAGCGCGGGCAAGGGTATGCGTCCCAGGCTGATCAGGCTGCCGCCAAGCAAGAGAAGCAACGCCGCGATGGGCAAGCTCTCCAGCGCCTTTTCGCGCCCGACCGCGCTGTAACGCGGCATCAGCCAGAAGACGATGCTCAAGGCGCCTAGCGCGAAGGCTGCCTGCCGCTGAAACGCGACCAGCGCCGGTCCCATAGCGCTTGGGGCGATATGCGCCGCCGGCAGCGACGCCGCGATAAGCAGCAGGCTCAGCCGCCAGATACGCTTGAAGCTTGAACCGGCAGCTCCCCCGCTCTTCAGCAGAATTATCAGCAGCGCGAGCGCCGTGACTCCATCCAGCAGCAGACCGAACTCGAAGGGACTTAATACCGCTGCAAGCGCGACAAGCGCATACCAGGCGCGGAGGACGCGGGCCGCCTCCCTATCGCTCAGGGATTCACCCGCCATCATAAGGCCCGCGGAAATGAAACCGGTCAGGCAGAGAAGATTGAATACTCGCGCGCTGAATTGCTCAGTGGCAGCGGCGGAAATCGCATCTGCCAGCGGAGGCTCGGGCAGCAGACTCAGCGCGGATAAGGTGAAGCCGACGCCATAGAGCAGAAGCAGAAAGACGGTCAGACTCAAGAATTGGTAGATAATCTTGCCGCGCGGCGAAAGCTGAATCATGACGCCTGTCATTCGCCGCCGGATTTCAACTTGTAGATCTCGGCTCGTCCATGCCCATAGACGCCATCGACTTCAGCCATCTTTCGGTAGCGTTCTTCGGCGATGGCGACCAACTCGAGAATCGCCGGTTCGCTTGGCAGAATCAAATCCGGAAATACCACGATCCAGGTCGGCGCTTCTTCCGCCCATTCGTCTTTCAATCTGTCCAGGACGCCTTCTGCCCGGAAATACCAGTGCCAGCCTTTGACCCAGACGCCGGGCGGGGGCATCTTCGTCAGCGGATGAAGTTGAGGACTGCTATCCGTCTCGGGCAGTACGAAGAGGGTATCGCCGGCTTCCGCCCGCTCGTTTAGGACCGCCGCCACTTCCGCGAATTCATCGTAGCCGAGCGTCGCGCCTGGTCCCAGCGGAGTAGGCAGGTAGCTCGCCGCGCCCATCCAGAGCCAGCCCAAGCCGATGCCGAAGCCCATGCCCGCCAGCGTCGTTCGCGTCACATCCCAGTCGCGGGGCTTGGCAAGCGCGGGAACGACCTTCGCCAGAACGATGCCGGACATCACCGAAGCAAGCGCCAGATGTCCCATCGCGTGGATCTCGCCAAAGCGCGGATACAGTACGCTCAAGCTCGCCAGCCACATCAATACGAGCAGAAACCGCCGCCGGTCCCCTTCACGCCAGGCGAGAAGGGCGAAGGGGAATACCAGCACATTGCTCAACAGGAGCTTGCGAAACAGATCGCCATCCAGCGGCGCGCCATCCATCAAGCCGCTCAGATTAAATGTCCAGTTCCAATAGATATAACCCGGCAACGTCCCCCCCGCCAAAAGCAGCGCCCACTGAATCAGCGGGAGCAGCAGCGCCGCCCCGGCAAAGGCAAGCGCGCTCTTCCAGCCGCCATCATTGAGCGCGAGCCAAAGCAGCATGACGCCCAGCGCCAGCCAGGCCTGCTGCTTGAACAAAGTGGCGCCGCCCATCAGCAGCCCGATCATGATGACTTGCCGCGGCGAAGGACCTTCTGATTTGCCGTAATACAGGAGCATGGCCGCCAAAACGCAGAAGGCCAGGAGCGTGTCAAAATACAGCATGACGTTGCCATACACCGGCGCCTGCCAAGCCCAAACCAGCGCCGCCAGGATACCCGCTGTCGCCGAGCCTGCCAGCCGCTTCGCCAAGAGATAAATCAGCAGGGTGAACAGGACAACAAGAAGCATGTTAAGCAGCTTGATTGAATGCGCCGGGTCCAAGGGCAGGCGCTGCGCCGCCGCGCCTAGCAATGAACTGCCGGGCGCGTGCTGCTCCAGGATGTCGTCGAAGAGGCGCATGCCATTGTTCATCAGCCAGGGGATCGCCACCTGCCCCGAATGAACCGAGGGCGACAGCCAAAACAGGTGAGTCAGAACTTGAAAGAGGACTAGAACGATAAGCAGGCGGCGCGCCAAGAGCCAACTCCGGACTAATTGCTCGGCTTGGGCAACATCCTATCAGACAGGCGGTTTTCTTGAAATAGGCGGCGGGACAAGTTGAAGCGTCCACGCTTGAACGGCGCTTGTCAACTCGGCTACAGTAAGGGAGAGCCGCGCCGCGGCCGATAGAGGCGGAGCGTTAGCCAAGGCTGTGAACAATTACTTTGAGCAAGGTCTAGCCTTGCTGGAAGCGGAGGAATTTCAAGACGCCCTCGCTATGTTCGATAGCGCGATCAAGCTGGGCTTGGGCGATCTGGCGGCGATCTATCTCTGCCGGTCAGAAGCTTTGCTGTCCCTCGGCCGCTGGGATGAGGCTGAGGACAGCATAAACAGCGCCCTGGCTATCGAGCCCTACCTGGCGGCCGCCTACAACGAACGGGGCAACATTCGGCGCGCCCGCCGGGATAATGACCTGGCGATCAACGACTACACGATGGCGATTCATATCGAGCCGGAATATGACGAGGCCCACTTCAACCGCGCCCTGGCTTACGAGGCGCGGCGCCGCTATGCTGAAGCCGAGGCCGACTTGACGCGCGCCCTCAAGCTGAATCCGGAGTTGAAGGCGGCTTACGAAGCGCGCGGCCGCATCCGCGCGGCCCAGTTCAAATTTGACGACGCTATCGCCGATCTAAGCGCCTACCTCCGCAGCGGCGGCGGACGCGAATACGACAACCACAGCGAGACGCAGGGCTACCTGCTCATCCTGCGCGTCCAGCGGCTCCTGTGGCGGCTGATTCCAAGATGGGGCAGGCGGGCTTAGGTTTGCGGGTCGGCTGGAATGTGGTCGCGCCACTCCTTAAGAAAAATCTTCTTGAGATGGTCAAATCGCGCAGTCAGGAAATCATCATACGAGCTTTTGGTTAGATCGGATGGTGGCATGTCATGCTTGCAGAGCAATTGTTCCTCAAACTCCTTCAAGCTGTCAAAGTAACATTTCTCAGATATTTTATCATTGCGCAACTGCTTATTGAGGAATTCTACAAACGTAAGGTCGCCTTTCATCAAGTTTTTCTTTGGTTCAAGTAACGCTAGATTGCCCACTATGTTAATTGGAAGTCTCTCATCCTGCGCCTTCAACTTTTTTAGCTGATTAACGGGTACAATATGCTCTACATGGTAAGGACGGGAATTCTTCATCACACTTAGCTTTTGGGCATAAATGTACTTGAGAAACAGGATTTCAGATCGGTCGTCCTTTATGTGTCGTCCTTTGTGGAGCATGGGTCTCTGATTGTTAACAAACCAAGAGTCAAGTGCGTTGCTCCAAGCGCCGTGATGAATAGGCGTGGTCAAGTATCTCTTGCTCTCCATATAATCCCACAGCTTCGAGTCACCGGATCCGCGCCAATATTCCCGAAGGACATCGTAAAGATAGTACATCAAAATGTTCTTGCGGAGCGTGTCCCAAGAGTACTTCCAACCATCAGTTTCAGAAGCACATTTGAGCTTATATCGCGCCTGAAATGCCACAGCAATCATTGAAACGATCTGATACTCTGTGTGATATATTGACGTTTTCTTACGACCATGCTGTTTGACAGACAATACGGGAAACAGGGAGTCGTCGACGAATTGTGCCGCTTCCAAAATCTGATTTTCTAGTTGATTGCGGTCGACTCCGCGTAATCTCTCTGGTAGTTCCTTCATGTCAGCTATGCGCAAGCCAACGCAAGAAGTCAGGAGATTGAACCCCGCAGAACTTGGTCTGTTGTTTTCTTTTTCCTCAAAGAGCCGGGGGAAACGGTCTGACAAGAACTGCCCTAGTCCAAATAGGTATTCGAATAGCGTGTACTCGCGGTTCTTCTTCGAGCTTTCATTGAGGGTGTCCTCGGAGTCGTCCGAGGTGAAACTTTCGTCTTCCAGTGCCTCGTATTTCTTCCATATCTCATCGCGTATACGCTTGTTGCTTATACGTTGTTCAGTCTCTTTCCCCCACTTTGCAGCGAACACTTCATATCGACTGAGAACCGTGCCTTTTGTGTTTAACAAAGCAAATACTGTTGGCAGATGTTCCTCCCCGCCAGTAAAGACAATTACAGGTATCTTGACTTTGCTAATATCAGATTGATCCTTTATTGAGTCCAGGAATCTCGCAACTAATTCGCTTACCCTTGAGTTGCTTAGAATCTTGCCTACTGCTGGATAGTAGCCATTGCTGTCTTCGGGTATTTCCAGAACTTCCTTGACAAGATGTTTCATTAGGTCTGCGGACTCCCATCCCGCTGCTTGAGTAAAGTCAACCACGCCCTTAACCCATTCAGTAATTTTGTCTCGAATCTTGTCCTGGTCGACGTCCGACTTGATGTCTAACTCAACTGCAAGCGCCTCTACAAATACATCTTCAATATCGTCTTTCGTAAAGAAGTTGTTCGGGTTCTTTGAATACTCTTTGAGAGCGTGAGAGCGTTGCAGTCCGTCTATGAGATTATAAGACCGTACAGCATCTGTCCCGTCATTGGTCTTCACTGCGACCTCGTAGAGCAGCAAAGTACCGATCGGATACCCCTTCTTGATAGAATCTATCAGCCCCTCCTGTTTCTTTTTGTTCCAAACTAGTCCCCGTTGAAATTTAGGAACCGTGATTTCTTTTTTGCTATAGATCTCTTTGGTTGTTGCAGCTATCAAGTCTTCAACAAACCAGGTCTCGACTTCGACATGACCGCGAATACTCGACATTTGCGTATTCCTTTCTGTCAGATCCAAAAACTCGCGAGAACACCCTCTCGCGCTCACCTCACTATTCGATCACAAATATAGGGAAACGTCAAACTCTACGGGAGTGCATGGGAGTCGAACCCACCAGCGCCTGCTCTGCGCAACCGCTCACCGATTTTGAAGACCGGGGCATCCACCGGGACACATCCACCCCCCAGTCCGCCTACTATACCTGCCGCCGCCCCTTTCCGCTATAATAGCCAGCCTAGCCAAGGAGAAGCCTATGCCTGCCTACCTCATCGTCCGCGCCAACGTCACCGACATGGCGCAGTACCAGCAATACATGAAGCTCACGCCCGCCATCCTCGAGCAATACGGCGGCAAATTCATCATCCGCGGCGGCGAAAAACTTGTCCTCGAAGGGCCCGACGCCCCCGAGCGCGTCGTCATGGTCAAGTTCGATAGCATCGAGGCCGCCCGCCGAATGTACGAGTCAGACGAATACCAAGCCGCCATCAAGGTCCGCGCCGGCGCTGCCGATGCCTCCTTCATCGTCATGGAAGGCTTGGAGTGAGTTTATCATGGCGATGTTCAGAAATACCTCCTGCAATTGTTGGGAAGTTGAGCGAAAGACAAAAGGCTTGCCTGATTTAAGCCCCCTCCTTCTTTATGGGGGAGAGGGTTTGGGGGTGGGGGCATGAAACACGTCGTCCTCTTTGATATTGACGGCACCTTGCTGGTCAGCCGCGGCATCGGGCGCGAAGCCAAACGCCGCGCCATGCTGGAATGCTTCGGCCGGACCGGCGACCTGGACAGCCATGTCTTCGGCGGCAAAACCGACTGGGGCATCCTGGCTGATTTGCTCGCGCCCCACGGCTACAGCAAGTCCGATATCGGCCGCGAAATAGACGCCTACGAGGCCGTCATGGCCCGGCACATGCGCGCGATTAGCGCCGCCTACACTGCCGAGCCCCTCGCCCATGCCCTGGAATTGCTGCATGACTTGCGCCGGCGCGGCGACGCCCTCATCGGATTGGTCACCGGCAACACCTCCAAAACGGCCGCGATCAAGCTGGAAATGGCTGGCTTCGACCCCGACTGGTTCCCCATCGGCGCCTTCGGCAATGAGTCCCATGATCGCGCCGATCTGACGCGGCTCGCGCGGAGAAGAGCCAACGACCATCTCGGGCGTCGGCTCAACGGAACCGAGATCATCGTGATTGGCGATACCCCGGCCGATATCGAGGCGGCTCGCGCCATTGACGCCGTCGCCGTGGCTGTCTGCACCGGTTATGCCGAGCGCGACAGCTTGATCGACAGCCAGCCGGATTTCTTGCTCGCCGATCTCGGCAACTTCCAGCAACTTGTTCTGGGCTAAGCTGAACATAGGCGACTAGAGCGGAGGCGGCTCGTGCAGATCCGCACGCCCAAAAAGTATCGTGGCGTACAAAGGCGCAGCATCATCAGTTGCCGTCGCCTCGCCTTTTACTTGCTGATCATCGCGCTGATCGCCGCTGGCATCGGCATCTTGATCAATCAGGAAGTCTTCGCGCCGGTCGTGCAGGAGGCTCTCTACGATGTCATCCAACAACTCGAAGACCGCGCCGCGACCATGTCCGTGCCCGAGCCCACGCCGACCATCGATCCGCGAAATCAACTCGTCGAAGCTGATAATTATTGGCGTCAGGGCGCGCTGGGCACGGCGACTGAACTCTACCGGGAGGTGGCCCCGTCCCTGCCCAATTCGGTCGAGATCTTCCGCCGCATCGCCCTCGGCTTGATCAACAGCAGCCGCTATGACGAGGCGACCCGCTTCGCCGAACGCGCCATCAACGCCGACCCCTTCAGCCCCGATGGCTGGGCGATTCACGCCTGGGCGCTGGATTGGGACCTGCGCTCCAAAGATGCGCTGGCCAGCGCTTTGCACGCCCTCGAGCTCGATCCCGATCATAGCCAGGCGCAAGCCTACCTCGCCGAAATCTATCTCAGCCTGGATCAAGCCGAACGCGGCGAAGCGCTGGTCGAAGCCCTGCTGGAAGACCATCCCGATAGCCCTGAAGCCTATCGCGCCCGCGGGCTAATCCGCCAGGAATATCGCTATGACTACAACGGCGCCCGCGAAGACTTCCAGACCGCTTACAGCCTGGCGGACAACATGAATCTTTTCGCGGTGGATATCGCCATCCTCGAAAGCAACCTGCGCAATTATGAGATCGCGCTGGATTTCCTCAACGATGTGCTCGAAGCCAACCCCAGAAATGAAACGGCCCTGCTGCTCACCGGCAAAGGCCATTGGGGCGCTTATGGCAATCCGGCGCAAGCGCAGCGCTACTTGCAAGATTGCGTCGATTTCAATCCCGAAAACCTCAATTGCCAGTTCTGGCTCGGTTACATGCAGAACAAACTCGGCTCGATAGAAGACGCATCCCTCTCATTCGAGAAGGCGATTGAACTGGGCAGCCTCAACCCGCAACACTATTATTGGGCTGGTTTCTCACAGATCTTGCTCGGCAACTGCTCGCGCGCCCTCGCCTATCTGGAACCCGGTCTGCGCCTCGCCGTCCAGGGCGACTATATTCAATTTGCCGCCGATATCGAAACGGTCATCCCGCAGTGCGACCCGACATTTGCCGGGCGGGCCGCGGCCGAAGCGGCCGGCGACGCTTGATCCAGCGCGCTAAGCTCTTGGCGGAAGACAGAAGTGATTGTCGACAGGTTATGGAATAACACTAATTCCCCCCATCTGCATTGAAAAGTCATCCTTCCCCAATTCATTGGGGAAGGGCTGGGGATGGGGTATGCTGTGTCCGTTCACGCCTCGGCTGTATCGCCGCCACCCAGCTCGAAGTAGCGCAGGCTGCTTTTCATATCCGCCAGCCGGTCCATCTCCAGCACCATCACCGGATCGCTGGGCAAGGCGCGCAGCTTCGGCAAGATTTCAGCATAATCGAGCACGCCCTGCTCCCAGTCGAAGCCATAGTGCTCGTCCATGATGCCGTTGTTGTTGTTCAAATGAAACTCGATGATCCAGGGACCCATCTTCTCCAGCCAGTCGTCAATGCTGATGTCAGGGTCGGAGAAGAGATTGGCGTGCCCCACATCAATGCAAGCTCTCAAATAAGGGTGGCCCAATTCATTTAACAGATCGCTGATGATGGTCGGATCGAATTCCCACATATTCTCAATAGCCACCAAGACATCGTAGGCTTTCGCGTAATCCCCCAACGGACCCCAAAAGTCGACGTTGCGTTGATGCCAGCCCTGGCGATAAAAGTCGTTGTGCAGCAAACCGATATAGTTGGCGTGGAATACCACCTGCTGGACGCCCAAGCCCGCGGCGATTCGGATGACATGCTCATAACGCCCGTAAGTTACCATATTAATGCGTTCATCCGGGCTGCCCGAGACCAAATCCATAAAGGGTCCGTGCATCGTCAGCGGTCCCGGCACATCGGCCAGCGCGGTTTTGTATTGCTTGTCGAGGACGCGCCAATCGCCGTCCAGCACCTGCGGCACGGAAAACGCCGTGATTTCGATGCCCAATCCGCGCTCACAAGCCAAGGCGACGCACTCGTAAAAATTGCCTGTTCCCGCGCTTAAGGCTACCTGATTGCTCATACTCATCTTTCTACTGGCTCTGCTCGGACGCGCCTTGGATTTATGCGCGACATAGACATCACGGCAAGCAACCGCCTCTTATATAACATGTTACACTAGTATTGGCTCATAAATCAATAATAACGGTCGCCGCCGCGCTGTTATCCCCCCTCCGCGCATAAGCCGCCAGCTTCATCTTTCCACTTGCGCGCTCATCAATTACTATCGCCGGCAAGGAGCTCAGCGAACCTTGAAATCAATCCTGGTCATTCTGCCCGCTTATAACGAAGGGCTCAATATCGCCCGAACGGTGCGGGATATCCGCGCCCAATTGCCCGCGGTTGATGTCCTGGTCGTGAACGACGGCTCCGCCGACGATACCGCCGCCGAAGCGCGGGCCGCCGGCGCTCATGTGCTTGAGTTGCCCTTCAACGTCGGTATCGGCGCGGCTGTGCAAGCCGGCTTCCAATATGCCGCCGCCAAGGACTACCATATCGCGCTGCGCAACGATGGCGATGGCCAGCATGCCCCTGAAAACAACCTCGAATTGCTGCGCTGCTTGGAAGCTCACGCTGTCGATGTGGTCATCGGCTCGCGTTTTATCAGCGCCCGCGGCGATTACGGCACGCCCCTGCTGCGGCGGTTGGGCAGCGGCATCCTGGCCCGTTTGCTATCCGCGATCACCAACCAGCGCGTCACGGATCCGACCTCCGGCTGCTCCGCTTACAATCGCAAGGCGATACAACTGCTCGCCCGCTTCTACCCGCATGACTACCCCGAGCCGGAAGCCATCGTCATTCTGCATCGCAGCGGCCTGCGACAAATTGAAGTTCCCGTCAAGATGATCCCGCGCCGGCATGGGCAGTCGTCCATCACCCCCATCCGCTCAGTCTATTACATGATAAAGGTAATCCTCGCCATCTTGATTAATCTGCTGCGACGCAAACCGCAGGCGCAGCCCCCCAGAGAATGAGCCGCGACCCCAATTCCGAGTCGCACCAATAAATCAAACGCAGATTAGATTTGTCAATCCCCCTCTTCGACGGGTATAATCGCTCTGCGAATTCGACTATTCGCCTTTGATTCTCTATCAGTGAGGGAACATTATGCGTCTCAAACTTTCTGTATTGGCTGTCTTGTTCATCATCAGCACCCTTTTCGGTGGCGCTGCTGTCGCGCAAGACACAAGCGAAGTAACCATTCTCTATTGGCAGGCGGTTTCAATTTTGAATCCGTATCTTTCCGGCGGCACTAAAGATTTCGATGCGGCCGCGCTAATCCTCGAGCCGCTCGCCAGCATTGCCCCCGACGGCATCATGGTGCCCGACCTGGCGGAATTTATTCCGACGCTTGAAAACGGAGGCGTATCCGAAGACTTGACAACGATCACCTGGAAGCTCAAGGATGGCGTGGTCTGGTCCGATGGTTCGCCGCTTACAGTTGATGACTTGATCTTCACCTGGCAATATTGCACCCACGAAGAGGGTGGCTGCTCGACCAAGCATTTCTACAATGATGTGGTCAGCATGGAAGATATCGGCGGCAACCAGATCAAGATCACCTTCGGCGTTCCCAAGCCCTATCCTTACGATCCCTTCGTCACGCAGAACGCGCCAGTATTGCAGCAGGCCCAATTCGCCGATTGCATGGGCGCCATGATGTCGGCCTGCACCGACCAGAACTTCGCCCCCATCGGCACTGGTCCCTTCATGGTCGATGAGTTCCGTCCCAACGATGTGGTCACCTATGTCGCCAACCCCAACTACCGCGAAGAGGGCAAGCCCCACTTCGATCGCGTCGTCTTCAAGGGCGGCGGTGATGCCGAATCGGCCGCGCGCGCCGTATTGGAAACCGGTGAAGCCGACTACGCTTGGAACTTGCAGATTTCCCCGGCTGTACTGAGCGGCATGGAAGCGGCTGGCAACGGTACCGTGGTCGTCGCTTTCGCCTCCTCGGTCGAGCGCCTGATGCTCAATCAAGCCGACGTCAGCCCTGACAACCCCAATCGCTCGATTGTTATGGATGGCGAAAATCCGCATCCCTTCCTGACAATTCCGGAAGTCGCTGATGCCATGTCCCTGGCGATTGATCGCGATATCATCGCTGGGCAGCTCTACGGCGCCGGTGGTCAGGCCGCCTGCAATATCGTCAACGGTCCGCCGATCAATGTCTCCGAAACCTACTTGGGCTGCTCGCAGGACATCGACGCCGCCAATGCCATCCTCGACGAAGCCGGAATCCTGGACAGCGACGGCGATGGCATCCGCGAAGCCAATGGCGTTCCCTTGCGCGTCCAATACCAGACCTCGACCAACGCCGTGCGCCAGAATACCCAGGCGCTCATTAAGCAGTGGTGGAGCGAGATCGGTATCGAGACGGAACTGCGCAACATTGACGCCGCTGTCTTCTTCGGTGGCGACCCCGCCAGCCCCGATACCTACCAGAAGTTCTACAGCGATGTACAGATGTTCACCAGCGGCACCAGCGGTCCCGATGCCGAGACATTCATGGTGCGCTGGATCTGCGGCGCCGACCCCAACCCCGATAACGGCTGGCTGGGGCGCAATGTGCCGCGGCACTGCAATCCCGCCTACGATGCGCTCTACGAAGAACTGACGAAAACCGGTGGCGTGGAAGCCCGCGCCGTAATCGTCCGGCAGATGAATGACCTGCTGATTGAAGGCGGCGCCTTGATCCCGCTGGTCTTCCGCGGCAGCGTCTCCGCCCACAACAATTCCCTGGGCGGCGTGGATATGAACGGCTGGGATTCCGAAATGTGGAACGTCCAGGATTGGTACCGCGCCGATATGTAAACAGCTCGATTCTATAGTCGAGTTTTGGGGGTGCGCTTCGGCGCGCCCCTTTTTGATTGCGCCGCTTGTCGCAGAACCAGACTGTTTGTTGACTGTTTGCCTATTGCGCTAAAATACGGTAGATTGAGAATGCAGCGAAACTTTTGCTCCTGTTAGATTTAAGGATAATCGACCGATGTTAATACTAACGAAGAGTCAACTTAAATTCGCAACCGTTCTGTTTGTCCTGGCGCTATTGGTCTCCCCGGCCATCGCCCAGGATCCAGTCACCGTGACCATTTTTGTCGGCTTGGGCACCGGGACTTCGCCCGAACAACTTCAACCGCAAATGGACCTGCAAGAGCGCTTCAATGCCGAACACGACGATATCCAGATCGAATTCATGATCGTCCCCCACGACACCTCCGAAGATCAATTGACGACCATGATCGCGGGCGGCAATCCGCCGGACCTGGTGGGTCCCAACGGCATCAGCACCATCGCCCTCTTCCTCGATAACTGGGCTGATATTACTCCCTTCATCGAGGCCGACCAGTTCGATACCAGCGACTTCTATCCCACCTCACTGGGGCTCAACGCCTATCCTCACGTGAATACGGGCTTGCCGCTGGGCCTATTCCCGTCGTTCGTCTTCTACAATGTCGACCTCTTTGATGCCGAAGGCGTCGAATATCCGCCCGCCGACTTCATGGATACCAGTTGGACCTATGATGCAGTCCGAGAACGGGCAATGCTGCTTACGCTGGATGCCGACGGCAACAACGCCGCTTCGCCCGACTTCGACGCCGATAACATCGTCCAGTGGGGCTATGACGACTCCTGGACCAGCGCCCGCGAGAAGATCGCGCCCTGGGGCTCGCCGCGCGTCGGCAGCCCGACCAACGAAGACTACACCGTCGCTATCGCCAACAACGAACATTGGGTCCGTGGTCTGCAATGGTTCAGCGACGGCATCCATGTCGACCGCTTCATCCCTGGCATTGACGGTATCGCTGCTTATGAAGCGGCTGGCATCGGCACGCCGCTGGACGGCGGCTTGATCGCCATGTTCCACAGCCACACCTGGTACCTGACCGAGCTTGGCTTCGATGGCATCGACTTTGATGTCGAGATCGCGCCGGTGCCCTTCAATCCGGCCGGGACGCGCGTCGCGACGATGCACGCCGATAACTTCACCATCCCCGATTCCTCGGCCAATAAAGAAGCCGCTTGGGAAGTCATGAAATGGCTGACATCGCCCGAGCAGATCATCGATGTCTGCCTGATTTACGGCTGCATCCCATCGCGCATTTCAGTGGCGGATGACTTCCGGGCGGAGCTGGAGGCGCGCTTCCCCGATATTAACTACGATGTCATCTTCGAGTCCATCAACTATCTCGACGACCCCAATCACGAATCCTGGACGCCGCAATGGGGCCGGATGGAAGACGCGATGGCGCTGGCCGAAAGCAAGGTCATCACCGGTGAAAACACCGACGCCCAGGCTGTCCTGGACGAAGCCAATGCGACGATTCAGGCTCTCCTGGACGAGTATTGGGCCAGCCAATAGTCCGGTAGGCCAGCCAATATGGTAACTCTAACAGGGTACGAGATTCCCCGAATCTCATGCCCTGTTTCCGCTTGCGCCATGCGCCAAATCGCTTTTGAGCTCCACGCGCTCCTGACAATGCGAAAGCCTGATATTCACATACGCCTTTGCCGAGCGATATTGGAGATGCGCCCTTGATCGGACGATTGCTTGGCATCAGCGACTGGAGCTTGCAGAAGCGAGAATCAGCCGCCGCTTACATGTACATCTCGCCCTGGATCATCGGCTTCTTCCTCTTCACGCTCATCCCCATGGCCGGGTCGCTCTATTTCTCCTTCACCGACTACAACATCATCGATACGCCGGTCTGGGTCGGGCTGAAGAATTATGGCGACCTTATCTATGACGCCAGCTTCTGGCAATCGCTCAAAGTCACGCTGACATTCGCCGTCCTGTCACTGCCGGCCACGCTGGTCTTCGGCTTGTTTCTGGCGATTCTGCTCAACCAGGATATCCCCTTCGTGAAGCTCTGGCGCACCTTGTATTTTCTGCCTTCGGTGTTGACGGGCGTCGCGGTTGTCCTGCTCTGGGTGGTCATCTTCAACCCACAGATCGGTGTCATC
The DNA here is from genome assembly GCA_022824365.1 of Anaerolineae bacterium. Taxonomy (GTDB): domain Bacteria; phylum Chloroflexota; class Anaerolineae; order Aggregatilineales; family Phototrophicaceae; genus UBA6055. The sequence continues at coordinate 24,422 of JAJEAA010000011.1, read as the reverse complement.
AACAACGCCTTGAAGCTCGTCGGCATCAAGGGACCCGGCTGGCTGCACGATCCCGATTGGGCTCTTGTCTCCCTTGTGATCATGAGCCTCTGGGGCGTCGGGCAGTCGATGATCATCTACCTGGCCGGCTTGCAAGGCGTGCCTACCGAACTCTACGACGCCGCCAAAGTTGACGGCGCCAACAGGCCGCGGCGCTTCTTCAATATCACCCTGCCGATGATGTCGCCAGTCATCTTCTATAATCTCATCATCGGCTTGATCGCCACTTTCCAATACTTCACCCAAGCCTATATCGCCTCGTCATCGGTCGGCGACGAAGTCGGCGGGCCCGTCCGCTCGACCCTCTTCTACAACATCTATCTCTACCAAAGCGGCTTCAAGTTCTTCGAGATGGGCTATGCCTCGGCGCTGGCTTGGGTCCTCTTTGTCATCATCCTTGTTTTGACGATTCTGGTCTTCAAATCATCCCCTATGTGGGTGCATTACGAAGGCGAACTGCGGGGGAGGTCCTGATCATTTTTCGACAAGGGCGCTGGCATCTGGGATTGCGCGGGCAAGAGACCCTGGTCAAAGCCGGCACGACGCTGATTCTTGGCGCCGGCGCGGTTGTCATCCTGCTGCCGCTGGTTTACATGCTGGGCACTGCCCTGAAAAGCAAGGCGCAGGTGCGGCAAAACCTGCTCAATCCCATACCGATGACACATGTGCATGTGGAGGTCGCTGGCAAGCGGGAGCCGCTGTACGAGGTCGAGTTGGATGGGCGTACGCTGCAAATGGCGCTGATCAAAAATGCCCCCGGCGGCAAAGGCAAATTTGTCGACCCCGCCAAACCGGAAGAAATCATCGAGTTGCCCCGCAATCAGCAGACCCCCGTGCGCGTCCTTGATATCCATTGGCGGAACTTCGACGAAGCTCTGACGATCGTGCCCTTCGATCGCTACCTGCTGAATACCCTGATCGTCACCTTTGCCGGCATGGTCGGGATGCTCTTCTCCTGTTCTCTCGTCGCCTACGGTTTCTCACGCTTTCGGGCGCCAGGCCTCAATCTGCTTTTCCTCGCGCTTCTATCCACAATCATGCTGCCGCGCCAGGTCCGGCTGATCCCGCTCTACGTCATCTTTCAGAAGATCGGCTGGATCGATACCCTGCTGCCTTTGATCGTCCCCCTGTTCTTCGCCAATGCCTTTGATGTGTTTTTGCTGCGCCAGTTCTTCATGACCATCTCGCTCGAACAAGACGAAGCGGCGCAGATAGACGGCGCCAACTCATTGCAGCGGCTGCTCTACATTATCCTGCCGCAATCCAGAGCGGCGGTCGTCACGGTCGCTATCTTCCATTTTCTCTACGCCTGGAACGACTTCTACGAACCGCTGATCTTCTTGCACAGCCGTCACAATTGGACCATGGCGGTTGGTTTGCAGCAATTCAACGGCTTGTATGCCGTCAACACCCATCTCATCATGGCCGCCTCGGTCGTGATGGTGATACCGCCCATCCTGCTTTTCTTCTTCAGCCAACGAATCTTCATGCAAGGCGTCGTCATCTCCGGCTCCAAAGGCTGATTCGGACTGCCGCCATCGACAAAAGCGCAATCGGAGAAGCGAGCGTCATCCTGCGCTGCGCTGCCGATTCCAACGCCGATTTCTGATATTTGCGGAATTGTCGCATTTTTCGGTATAATCGCCTCTGCTTTACAATCTCAGACGATCTATTCAATTCAGCGAGGAAAACATGAAGACTAAGCTCACCCTTTTATTGATCGCGGTTATGGTTTTGTCGTCCTTCGGGGGAGCCGCCATAGCCCAAAGCGAAGATACCGTGAATATCCTGTTTTGGCAGGCGGCTTCGCACCTTAACCCTTACCTCGGCAATGGCACCAAGGAATTTGAGGCGGCCGCGCTCGTGCTTGAACCTCTGGCGCGCTACGATCCGGATGGCATCATGGTGCCCTGGCTGGTGGACGAAATTCCCACTGTCGCCAACGGCGGCGTCTCCGAGGACTTGACCTCCATCACCTGGACGCTCAGCGACGGCGTCACCTGGTCGGATGGCAGCCCGCTGACCGCTCATGATGTCGTGTTCAGCGGCGAATTCTGCATGGATTCGGATACCGGCTGCACCGTCCTCGATCAATTCGCCAATGTTGAATCGATCGAAGCCGTTGATGACGGCACCGTTCGCATCAACTTTGATGTGGCCAAGCCCTTCCCCTACGGTCCCTTCGTCGGCTACCTGACCCCGATTATTCAGAAGGCGCAATTCGAAGACTGCATCGGCGCGGCCGCCCTGGGCTGCAACGAGCAAAACTTCGCGCCCATCGGCACCGGCCCCTTCGTCGTGGAAGACTTCCGCACCAATGACGTGGTCACCTACACCGCCAACCCCAACTACCGCGTCGAAGGTCAGCCGGCCTTCTCCCGCGCTGTCTTCAAGGGCGGCGGCGATGCGGAATCAGCCGCGCGCGCTGTATTGGAAACCGGTGAAGCCGATTATGCCTGGAACCTGCAGATTTCCCCGGCCGTCCTCAACGCCATGGAAGCCGCTGGACAAGGCACCGTGATCGTCGGTTTCAGCACCAATGTCGAGCGCCTGCTGCTCAACCACACCAATCCCGATCCCGCCCTGGGCGAGAACCGCTCGGTCTGGATGGCGGATGGCTCCAACGGCCACCCCTTCCTGCAAGTCGACGCGGTTTGGATGGCCATGTCGAAAGCTATTGACCGCGACCTGATCGCCAGCCAGCTCTACGGCGCCGGCGGCGTCGGCACCTGCAACATCCTGCCCGGTCCCCCCATCTACGCCTCGCCGAACAATGGTCCTTGCCCGCAGGATATCGACGCGGCCAACGCCATGCTCGACGAAGCCGGCGTCATGGACAGCGACGGCGATGGCATCCGCGAATACATGGGCACCCCGCTCAAGGTCTCCTACCAGACCTCGACCAACGCCGTTCGCCAGAACACGCAGGCCCTGATCAAGCAATGGTGGAGTGAGATCGGCATCGAGACCGAACTGCGCAATATCGACGCGGCCGTCTTCTTCGGCGGCGATATCGCCAGCCCGGATACCTACTCGAAGTTCTATACCGACATCGAGATGTACACCAACGGCGCGAGCGGTACCGATCCCGAGACCTACATGAGCGGTTGGCGCAGCGACCAAATCACCCATCCCGACAACAGTTGGAATGGCAACAACGTCGTGCGCTGGTATAACGAAGACTATGACGCCCTTCTCGATCAAATGGCCGTCACGGCTGTGCTTGAAGAACGCGCTTCCCTGGCCATCCAGATGAATGACATGCTCGTGCAAACCGGAGCAATCATTCCGCTGGTCTATCGCGGCAGCGTCTCAGCCCATCACAACAGCGTACACGGCGTCGCCATGAACGCCTGGGATTCCGAACTCTGGAATATCGCCGATTGGACGCGTATGTAACGCAACCTCTCTACACCCCCTCCTTGATTCGAGGAGGGGGTCCATTCTCATTTTCTTTTTGAACCACAGAGATCACAGAGGACACAGAAGTAAGTGAAAGTAAGTCATGCAAAAAAGGACGGCGATTCTCATTTTCGAAATCTGTAGGGGCGATCCTTGGATCGCCCGTTACACCGCCATTTTGCATTTGGGCGACTCAAGACTCGCCCCTACACTATCCTTCTGATTGTTGCATTACTTGTTTGCGTTTACTGAGATTTGACCGAAGTCGAGCGGCAGGATCCCATGACCTTCAAGATCATTGGCGCCGCATAGGAAATCTGAAAGCGGACATCTTGGTAGACGGGCAAGTAATTGTTGAACTGAAAGCCGCAAAGGAACTGACCGATGTCGATACGGCACAGATACTTTCTTACTTGAAGGCGACAAAGATGAGGCGCGGTCTTCTCATCAATTTTAACGTTAAGATGTTAAAGAACGGCATCAAGCGATTCGTCATCTAAAATATTTTCTCTGTGCCCTCTGTGTTCTCTGTGGTTTTAATCTTTTAGTCCTGAGGAGTGAATCATGGGTAAATACATCGTACGAAGGCTCCTGACCGCAATTCCAACCATTCTTGTTATTAGTTTCATTATCTTTGCTATTGTTGATTTATCCCCCAGCGATCCCACCGGCAACCTTCCACTGACCATCCCGCCGGAAGTGCGGCAAAAAATTCGCGAGGCATTGGGCGCCGATGATCCCTTCGCCGTCAAATACGTCAAGTGGCTGCAGCAATTCTTCATCTCCGAACCCCTGAATCTCATCGAAACCTCCTTCGGCGTCACCTTCCCCGGCTCGGAAGATCGCGTCCGCGTCATCTCCTGGGCCACCCGCGGTCCCGTCATCGACATCATCGCCGAACGCCTGCCGCAGACGCTTTGGGTGGTTGGTTCTTCCTACATCCTCGGCGTCCTCATCGCCGTGCCGGTCGGGGTCTTTTCCGCCTACCGGCAATACTCCATCTTTGACCAGGTCGGCACCTTCCTGATGATGGTGGGCTTTTCCGTGCCGACCTTCTTCACCGGCTTGATGTTCATCATCATCTTCAGCGTCAACTTGAAATGGTTCCCATCGGTGTATGACACCACCCTTGTCGTCACGGATATCGAGACGCTGCAACTGCAACTGCGGCAGATGTTCATGCCCGTCACCGTGCTGACGCTATACACCACAGCCCAGATGAGCCGCTATACTCGCGCCTCGACGCTGGAAAACTTGCAGCAAGATTACATCCGCACCGCCCGCTCCAAAGGCTTGACGGAACGCGTCGTGGTGACGACCCACGCCGTGCGCAACAGCCTGATCCCGGTCGTCACGCTCATCGCCCTCGGCATCCCCGGCATCTTCGCCGGCGCCCTGATTACCGAGCAAATCTTCCGCGTCAACGGCATCGGCCAGTACCTCATCATCGCTATTCAAGGCGGCGACCTGCCAACCGTGCAGACGGTCACTTTCATCTTCGCGGTGCTGGTGGTCTTGTTCAATATCGTTGCCGATGTGCTCTACGGCATTCTCGATCCGCGCGTGACCTACACTTAGCCGCTCGGCGGTAGTGACATGGGCTCGCGCGTGAAGAGCAGAAGCGCGAACTCGCCTGGCTATCGCAAAATGCAGTTCATATAAGTTGACGATGTGATAGGCTGAATCAATGACTACCATAGCGAATACGAAACCGAAGAACCTGGACTCGGCGGAACAGCTGGAAGCCCGTACCTTCGTCGGCGACGCCTGGCGTCAATTCCGCAAACACAAACTGGCGCTGGTCGCGGTCGCTGTGCTGGCTGTGATCGTTCTTGGCGTCGTGATCGGTCCCGCTTTTTGGACTATTGACCCCACCTATATCGATATCGTCGCCGCTTATCAGCTTTCTTCGCCGGAGCATCCCTGGGGCACGGACAGCCTCGGGCGGGACACCCTCGCTCGCGCCCTGCAAGGCGGCCGCGTATCTCTGATGATCGGCATCTCCGCCATGTTCGTCTCGATCAGCATCGGCACGGTCATCGGTCTGCTCTCCGGTTACTTCAGCCGGCTCGATAACCCGCTCATGCGTATCACCGATATCTTCATCGCCCTGCCGCAACTGCCGCTGCTGCTGGTCCTCATGATGCTCTTCCGCGAACCCCTGAAAGCCTCCTTCGGCGTCGAGGGCGGCGTCTTCATCCTGATGGTCTCCGTCATCGGCGGCCTGCAATGGATGCCGACCGCGCGCCTCGTCCGCGGCGAAGTGCTGACGGTGAAATCGCGTGAGTTCATCACCGCCGCCACCGCCGTCGGCTCCCGCGATGGTCGTATCCTCGCCAGCCACATCTTGCCCAACGTGATGAGCCCGGTCATCGTCGCCGCCACCTTTAGCGTGGCTGCCGCCATCATCACCGAATCAGCGTTGTCCTTTCTCGGCTTGGGCTTCCCGCCCGACTTTCCCACCTGGGGCCGCCTGCTCTTTGACGGCAAGGATTATCTGACCATCACCTGGACGCTGGTCTTCTGGCCCGGCATGTTGATCTCGATGACGGTGCTCTGCGTCAACTTCATCGGCGACGGCCTGCGCGACGCCCTTGATCCGCGCCTGCGCAAATAGGTTTGGATTGCCAACCTCGATCATGTTGGGCGCGTCGCAAAGGCGCGCTCCTTTTGTTTGAGCGCTGCGTTGCGTTAAAATCAGGCGGTAGCGCTACGCCAATATCGTCGGGATCCCAAGCCAATATTTACGAGGCACACGCCATGCCCTACATCAAACAGATCACCATCGACCAAGCCACCGGCCTGCTCAAACGCGAACTGGAAAAAGCGGTCGCCCGCGCCGGCCGCGTCTGGAATATCGTCCAGATCATGTCCCTCAACGCCCGCGCGATGAAATCCGCGATGGAGATGTACGGCGCGACGATGTTCGCCGAATCGCCCCTGTCGCGGCAACAGCGCGAGATGCTGGCGGTGGTCGTCAGCAAAGCCAATCACTGCGTCTACTGAATACAATCCCACGCGCATGACCTCCGGGCTGAGGTCGCCGGATTCGCAAACGACGAAGAAGCAGACGCCTTCGTCCATGCCATCGCCCGCGATTGGCGCGCCGCCCCCTTGAATGAGATCGACCGGGCGCTCTGCGTCTACGCCGAAAAACTGACGCGTACGCCGGCGGAAATGCGCGAAAGCGATATCTTGGCGCTGCGCTCGGCGGGCTTGGACGATGTCGCCATCCATGACGCGACGCAAGTTATCAGCTTCTTTAATTACATCAATCGCGTCGCCGATGCTCTGGGCGTCGAGCGCGAAGAATTCATCCACTCCTGGGGCGAAGGCTGAAGCCACTAGGCTGACGCGCTTTTTGTTACCAGCTTCCAACCTAATTCCGGCAAAGCGCATAGATCGCAAGCCTCGTTTTTTGACGAGCGCTGAGCGGATATTGACCGCGCTTCTGGGAAATTCGCCAGCATTCGCGTTTAATATGCTCCACTCTTCCCTGCGCCCAAAGCAAAACCGTCAATTTGCACAAAACTTCCCAAAAGATAATATTGCATTTTATAAATGTTTATATACATAATGAATCATACCCTTCAACATCCACTCTTCGACCTTAGTCGCAAGTGTGACCGTCGAGAAATAACATGCCGATAACCGCAGATTGGGTGGACGAATCCAAAACGCTGATTCAATGCCGCTTTCAAGATCCTTGGACCATTGAGCAGTTAATTGAAGCGCGTAGGTCCTGGCACCGGATGATCAAGTCCGTGGACAGCCAGGTGCCGATTGTATTGGACATGAGTGAATCGTATGCAGTGCCCGACGGCGCTTTGCGACACCTCGCCGCTATCCACCGCACGCCGCATCCGCGGCAAGGACCGCTATATGTGTTGGGGCTTAATCCCGAATACGAGAAGCTGTCGCCCTTTGTCTTCTGCTGTGAAGATAGCGACGAAAGACCTGTACAATTAGTGGATTCGATCGCTAGCATTCTGAATTCATAAACTCCTCCCGCCGAGCGACTGCCCCGCATTGACCGTTTCACCGCAGCCGCTCGTCATCGCCCCGCTTTAACCTCCGCTCTTCAGCCCCAATAGCACAAGAATCAGAGTGTCGCCGGCGGAACTTTCCTCTAAGATTTGGCTGTAAAAGAGCGCGGAGGAGCAGCATGGCACGAGAAAGCAGTGAACGTGCCGATTTGGTCGCGGATATATGTACGTACTTGCAGCAAATCCACCCCGAGAGCGTCAGCCTGGAAGAATTGGGCGCCCGATTTCACATAAGCCCCTTTCATCTCCAGCGCACCTTCAAAGCCGCTACCGGGATCACGCCGCGCCAATTCTCCGACAAGCTGCGCATAGAAGACTTCAAGACGCTGGTCCGCCGCGGCCAGCGTATCACCGACGCGATTCACGCGGTCGGCTACGGCTCCTCCAGCCGCCTCTACGAGCGCAGCGATGAAAACCTCGGCATGACCCCTTCGACCTACAAGCGACGCGGCGCCGGCGCGACCATCTTCTACAGCGTTGTCGCTTGCCCGCTCGGCTTTCTTCTCGTCGCAGCCACCGACCGCGGCATCTGCAAGATCAGCTTGGGCGATAGCCCCGCCGAACTGATAGCCCGCCTGGAGGCGGAATTTGCCGCCGCTGAACGTATACGAGATGACGACGGCGTCGGCTTCTGGACGCAGCGGATCATCGCCTATCTGGAAGGCTGGCAGCCGGACCTGCATCTGCCGCTTGACCTGCGCGCGACCGCTTTTCAAGTCAAGGTCTGGCAGCAACTGCAAAAGATACCGGTGGGCGAGACGCGGAATTACAGCGAAATCGCCGCCGCCATCGGGCAGCCGACCGCCATCCGCGCCGTAGCCAATGCTTGCGCCAAGAATCCAGCCGCCCTCGTCATCCCCTGCCATCGCATCATCCGCAAAGACAAAAGCCTGGGCGGCTATCGCTGGGGCATCGAACGCAAGCGCGCCCTCCTGGCCCGCGAGCAAGCCTACAAAGAGACGGGCGACAGCCTTTGATCGCGCCTCCGCTTCCCGCTGATGTGTATGCCCGCTGTCCCAATCCAGCAATCGCATACGGGCGACTATGTCTTTTATGATACTTCCGGCCCGCCTGTGTTGACTAAATCCGCCGCTTGGGGATACTATGTAACTAAATCAACTTATAGGAGTGACGATATGTCCATCCGAAATCTTCATATTCTCATCTTGGTGGGGGTCGCATACGTGGCCGCGCAGATGGTCGCCGATATATCAGATTTGCGCAATCTAACCATTGTCGGCATTAACGTCAGCGCCTTTTCCATTGCCTACCCCTTGACCTATACCCTGCGCGACATGGCGCACAAACTTGCTGGCCCCCATATCGCCCGAACGCTTATCATCGCCGCCGCCGTCATCTACCTGATCGTACAAGCTTTCTTCTTCATCATCTCCAATCTCCAGCCTGCGATGACGCCGGACGAAAGCGTCGCGCTGGGTTCCTTGCTTACACTGAACTGGCGCGTTCAGATGGCGGCGGTGGTCGCCACAGTGATCTCGCAGTTGGTCGATACCGAAGTCTATACCCGCTGGGTAGAGCGCTTCGGCGGCGGGCATCAATGGGGCCGCGTCCTCGTCAGCAATGCCATCGGCATCCCCCTCGATCGCATTCTGTTCTTGCTGTTGGCTTTCGCCGGCTCGATGTCGACTGATGACATGGTGGCGGCTTTCATCGGCACGACCATCGTCCGCCTGATCTTCGGCATCATATCAATCCCGGGCATTTACCTGGTCGAGGAGCATTCGCAAGACTGGATCCATATCACGGAAATACGTCATACGGACCCGCCGTCCTTTGCGCGCTCGAAAGGCGAGTAGTTTCTTGCGCCCGCCGGCCATCCGGCAATATTGCGGGGCATCCCAACCCCGCCAACCATAGAAAATGTAAGGGCGACCCATTGGGCCGCCCGAACTATACAACTCGTTGAAGCCCCTCCCTCATTTTGGGGGTGGGGGCTAAATACTGAAGTACAACTCGAACTCGTAGGGATGCGGCCGCATTCTTCCAGCTCAGAATCCCCCACCTCATATTGCGTAGGGATATCGTATGACCGCATCCCTTTTTTGTTCCGTAGAATGGGCACAAGGGCATTGGGAGCGGCGAAATGAGACTACTGAGCATAGCCCTGCTCATCCTATGCGTTTGTCAAGCAAATGCAGATGATGAAAATCTTCCATGGACTCTGGGCTTGGATTGGAGTGCCGATGGGCAATACATCGCTGTCGCCACATCCCGCGGAGTTCACATTCGTCATAGTGACGATCTCTCTTTATATTCAGTCTTGGGCGACGATCACATAATTACAGCAGTCTGGAGCAATCGCGGACATAAGATTGCTTATAGCAAGAGCGGAGAGCCACGGATTGTGATGCACAACCTGGAATCTGGCAGCGAAAGGTATCTGACGTTTCCAAGTCTATATAGACCATCGAGTACTGTCGAAATGCGCGACAGTATTGCGCAGAGCATTGTGTGGTCGCCATCTGACAAATACCTTGCAGCTGGACGCTGGAAGCAGATTGCAGTCTGGAACGTTTATACGCAAGAAATGCGAGAACTGATAACCCTATGGAATGTATATGTCGAGGCGCCGCAAATTGACTGGCGACCGCAAGGAGGTGAATTACTGTTTGACACAATGAACGGCTTCGCGTTCTGGAGCCCCTACACGGGTCTTCTCGTTGATTTTATCTGGAAATACTGGACCTCGGACGGCGCCAACTGGCCGGCGCGTTGGAGTCCTGATGGAAACATGTTCGCCGCCGGTAGGGGGCCTGTTACTGTCTGGAAAGTGATTCCGAATGCGCAGGTTGACTCGGATAGAGAAATTGGAGGGGAGCAGATACATAGGCTTGATATTGATTCTAACGATTCATACTCATTATTTGGTTTAAGCTGGCACACTGATTCGACAAAACTGGCGTTTATCATTAATCGCTATGACGAAACAGGACTGAATCTTTCTAAGTCCGGTGCACTCATTTGGGATCTGCCCTCGGATACCATTACAGTTTTGCCGGATGTGTTTAACTTAAGAAGATCGCCGGTGTACAAGGGCATAGAATGGAGTCCCGATGGAAGCAAGCTCGCTGCAATGAGCAGTGACGGGCGAATCGTGATTTGGGAGACTGACACCTATGACGTCATTGCCGAATACGCTGGTTATCGCTCTCTCTTGGACGACAACGCCGATGCCGGCTAGGCTTGGGCGAAGAATATTATAGTGAAGATACAGGACATCCAGCAGAATTGTTGCTGAAGAATTGACTATCCATCGGACGCATTTAAGTGCATTTTGAGAAATCGTGCTTTGCTTTCTTGACCCGAGTGTAACCTCATAAGCCGCGATTTGCCCAAATCACAGAAACTTGTATGCAAAAAGCCACCTGCTTGAGGTGGCTTTCCATTGTGTAAGCTTTGCGCCTAAATGCTGAAGTACAACTCGAACTCGTAAGGATGCGGCCGCATCGCCACCGCGTCCTGATCCTCCACCTGCTTGTAGTCGATGTAATTCTGGATGAACTGATCGTTGAAGACCCCGCCCTCGAGCAAGAAGTCATGGTTCGCTTCCAACTCGCGCAAGGCTTCGCCCAAGGTGCCAGGCATGACCGGCGTCTCATGATCGCCCTCGTACAAGTCAGCTTCCGAAGACGCGCCCGGATCAATCTGGTTCTTGATGCCGTCAATGCCCGCCATCAGCAGCGCCGGCATCGCCAAATAAGGATTGGCCGCCGGATCGGGCCAGCGCGCCTCAACCCGCTTGGCTTTGGGATTGTTGCTGTACATCGGGATGCGGATGCCCGCCGAGCGGTTCCGCGCCGAATACACCAGGTTCACCGGCGCTTCATAACCCGGCACCAAACGCCGATAGCTGTTCGTGATTGGATTGGTGAAGGCGGCGCAGGCCGGCGCATGCTTGATCAAGCCGCCGATGTACCACAGCGCCATCTGGCTCAAACCCGCGTACTGATCGCCGCCGAAAAGCGGTTGTCCGTCTTTCCAAAGCGACATATGCACGTGCATGCCGGAGCCGTTTTCTTCAAAGAGCGGCTTGGGCATAAAGGTCGCGTGCAAGCCATTCTCCGCCGCCACATTCTTCACGACATACTTGTACGTCACCATCATGTCCGCCATCTCGAGCAGGGGCGCGTATTTCAAGTCGATCTCCGCTTGGCCCGCGCCGCCGACTTCGTGGTGATGCACCTCGACCTCCATGCCGACGTCGATCAAGCGCTGCACCATCTCGGCGCGCACGTCATGCGTCTTGTCCAGCGGCGGCAAGGGGAAGTAACCCATCTTGATCCGATTCATGTGACCCTGCGCCGGGTCTTCGTTGCCGCTGTTCCAATCGCCCTCGAAGGAATCGACGCGGTAAAAGCTGCTGTTCTCCGATGTGCTGTACTGCACATTGTCGAACATGAAGAACTCGGCTTCCGGACCAAAATAAGCGATATCGGCCAAATCCGAATGTTCCTTCAAATAGGCTTCGGCCCGCTTCGTCACGCCGCGCGCGTCCAGGGCGTAGGGCTCGCGGCTGATCGGGTCGTGCGCGTCGCAATACATCGCCAGGGTCGGCAGGCTGAAGAAGGGGTCGATATAAGCCGTGCTCAGATCCGCCAGCAAAATCATGTCCGATTCGTTGATCGCCTGGAAACCTTGAATGCTCGAGCCATCGAAGCCGAAACCATCTTCAAAAGCGCCTTCATCTACCGACTGTATCGGCATGCTGAAGTGCTGCGGTATCCCGCGGATATCGACAAATCGTAAGTCTATCTCGGCGATGTCATTGTCATTTGCCCAAGCCAACAAAGCGCCGGGCGACTCCATCGCGGAAGCGGGGGGGACAAGGCTTGCCATTTCTATCCATCCTTATGCTAGAGCTATCCATAGAGTAAACAGCGCCATTGTATTGGACGATTCTTACAACATCCACAGCGAAACTTATGGAAATTGCGCCGATTTTTCTGTGAGGTTTCACTAAATACCAGACCCTGCCTTGACTTCGAACTGGCTTCGCAGTTTTCACTCCCGCATACCGCTTGCGCTTCTGCCGCGCCGACTTGCAATGCGATTTCGGGCTAGCCATCCCGCTTGTATCGCTGTTAGCATTAAATCCTGCAACAGGATCAATTGTGAGGAACCCCCGTTTGAAAGGCATCGCCCTCATAGCTTGCTTCATCTTCTTGCTGCTCCCGCTGCAAGCGCAGTCGCCATCAGCGCTCCTCCTCGTCCCGGAAGTCATCAATGTTTACCCGCATGACGCCAAGGCCTTCACCCAAGGGTTGATCTGGGACGCCGGCTATCTCTATGAATCTACCGGCTTGTGGGGCGGCTCCAGCTTGCGCCGCGTGGACATCGAAAGCGGCAACCCGCAACAAATCGTCCCGCTTGATGATACCTACTTCGCCGAAGGCCTCGAACGCGTCGGCGACCAGCTCATTCAACTGACCTGGCGCGCTGGCGAAGCTTTTGTATACGACTTCGAGACTTTCGAACTCCTCAACAGCATCGATTACGAAGGCGAAGGCTGGGGACTCTGCTATGACGACCGCTATCTCTTCATGAGCGATAGCACATCCTTCTTGTCTGTCCGCGATCCCATTTCATTTGAACTTATCTTCCGCGGCGCCGTTACCCTGGACGGGCAGATCATCCCGCCCCAACTCCTCAATGAACTGGAATGCGTCGGCGAGCATATCTACGCCAACGCCTGGAATACCGACTATATCTTCCGCATTGACAAATTTACGGGCGAGATCACCGCCATCATTGACGCCTCCGCCCTCCTCTCCGCTGACGAACGCGCTGAGCTTGATTCCGGCAGCGTCCTCAATGGCATCGCTTACAATCCCGAAAGCGAAACCTTCTTCATCACCGGCAAGAAATGGAACAAGATCTTTGAAGTGGTGTTCCGGGAACAATAGCCCCTGCTGCGACGATCGCGAGTTGGCAGTTCTAACAAAGTTCATATAGACAAGCTGGAAAATCCGTATATGCTACATATATGGATAATTCAGATATGAATCAAGCCTGCGCCGAATCGGCTGCGCTGGACGAGACTTTCGAGAACCGCTTCTTCACGCTCTTGTCGCGCATTTGCCGCCAACTGGTGCAGCATGCTGAACAGATCAAAGCCTCAGGCATGCTGTCGCCACCGCAGTTGTGGTTTCTCAAACGGCTCTATGATGCCGGCGCGCCTCAGCCCATCAGCTTTTTTGCCGACGGCGTCTACTCCAATCGCTCCAACGCCTCGCAGATGATCGACCGGCTCGAAGCGGAAGGACTGGTTTATAGAATCAGCAACCCGCGCGATCGGCGCAGCGTCCTGGTGGAATTAACCGACGCCGGCGTGGAACGCATGCATCATGCCGAAGCGAGCCACATGCAGCTGGCGCGCGAGTTGCTGGCGCCCTTGAGCGAGTCAGAGCGTATCGCCGCGCTTTCGACCTTTGAACGCGTGCTGTCTCTGTTTGAAAACGATTCGGACGAGGCCGGCCCATGCAGTTGCTGACTTCAAGCCTTGTTCATTTCTATCAGTTTCATCAAACTATCAGAGAGGACAACTCTAATGCCCAATAACAACGCCATCATCGCCGACGAAGTCTACAAGCATTTCGGTGATGTCAAAGCCCTGGACGGCGTATCCCTCGCGGCGGAGCAGGGGAAGGTGCTGGGCTTGCTCGGTCCCAACGGCGCCGGCAAAACCACCCTCGTCCGCATCCTCACCACCTTGCTCAAACCCGATAGCGGGGTTGTGCGCGTCGGCGGCCTCGATGTCCTGCGGCAGAAACAGCGCGTCCGCGAAATAATCGGCTTGGCTGGCCAGAACGCCGCCGTCGACGAAATCCTCACCGGGCGCGAAAATCTGGTCATGGTCGGACGCCTCTACCACATGGCGGGTTCCGCCGCCAGGCAGCGCGCCCAGGAACTGCTCGAACAGTTTTCCCTCACCGACGCCGCCGATCGCTCGGTCAAGACCTACTCCGGCGGGATGCGCCGCCGCCTTGACCTCGCCGCCAGCATCGTTGCCCGCCCCAACATCCTCTTTCTCGATGAACCCACCACCGGCTTGGACGCCCGCGCCCGCATCGCCATGTGGGACACCATTCGTGAACTGGTCTCGGATGGCACGACACTCCTGCTCACCACCCAGTATCTGGAAGAAGCGGACGAACTGGCGGACAAGATCGTCGTCATCGATCACGGGCATGTCATCGCCGAAGGCACGGCCGATGAACTCAAAGCCAACATGGCCGCTGACTTCATCGATATCACCGTCGCCAATCCCCAGCAGACCGCTCAGGCCTCTTCGCTGCTGCAGCGGCTTACCACCGAGACGCCGCAGACCGACGATCTGCGAGGTCATGTCGTCCTTGCAGTTGAGAATGGCGCGCAATCCATCGCTGAGGTCGTGCGCGTGCTCGACAATGAGGATATCCATATCGCCGAACTGAACCTCCGCCGACCGACGCTTAACGATGTATTCCTCAGCATAACCGGCGAGACGATTGACGAAGAAGAAACCAAGCCGAAACGCCGCGGACCCTTCCGCCGGCGCAGCGCTTAAGCGCTCAGCCCAATCAACATAATCGACAAGGATTCAAACCAATATGACCGAGCACACCCTGAAGCCCATTTCTCCGACTCCCTTCATTCACGCCGCCGAAAATGCCAGCGCTCTGCGGCGCTTCCTGTGGAATTTCACCGACACCTGGATCGTGATGCGCCGCAACCTCAAACAGCTCTTTCGTCAACCGCAGTTGGTGATATTCGCCACGATACAACCCGTCATGTTCCTGCTGCTCTTCACATACGTCTTCGGCGGCGCGATCCGCTTTGCCACCGGCGGGGATTACATCAGCTTCCTCCTGCCCGGCGTCATCATTCAAACGATCATCTTCGCCTCCACCAATACCACCATCGGCTTGTCGGTGGATCTGTCAAAGGGGATGATTGACCGCTTCCGTTCCCTGCCCATGTCCCGGGCAGCCGTGCTTGCCGGGCGCACTGTCGCCGATACCGTCCGTGGAACGATCACCATCACCATCATGATGATCGCGGGTTACGTTATCGGTTTCCGCTTTGAAGATTGGGGCATAGGCTTGCTCGGCATCCTCCTGGCAATCGCCTTCGGCCACTCATTCACCTGGATCGGCGCTGCCATCGGCCTCTATGTCAAAGACCCCGAAGCGGCTCAGGTGGCCGGCTTCATCTGGATGTTCCCCCTCACCTTCGCCAGCTCCATCTTCGTCCCCACTATGACCATGCCCGATTGGCTGCGCGTCTTCGCCGAGAATCAGCCGGTCAGCGTGGTCGCCAATGCCGTGCGCGATTTGATGACCGGTACGGTCAATCCTGACGAGATCGCCATCGCCCTGCTCTGGATCATCGGCATCTTCGTCGTCTTCATGCCGCTGGCGGTCTGGCAATACGCCAAGGTGGCCTCGCGCTAACTCGCTTGACAATAACGCGACAACAATAAGCCCCGCCTGAACTCTGCGGGGCTTTGATGTTTTTACCGCTCGCGCCGGAGTGGCGAATTTCACGGACATGGCAACCAATTATCCTGACTCGGGAATACTAAGTAGAACCAACAAAGTAATGAGAAAATATTGCAAGGTAAAGCGAATGGCAAAAACCGAAATCATTGTAGGGGCGACTCTGTGAGTCGCCCGCTTACAACATCCACTACATTTCATTTGTCGCATGACTAACTTGGTTTTACTTAGATGTAGGGGCGAGCCATTGGGTCGCCCGAAAAAGCCCATGAAATTACAAGATATACGACAATATTCCGTTCGCTGAAAAACTGTCCTGCCCTCAGCTTTATGGGAGAGGGGGCCGGGGGTGAGGGGTAGAAAACGGCAATTCCCGATTCGCACGACTTTCCTGGACCTACTTTCTTGCCCTCGTGCTGAAATAATTTAAGACGATTGCCGCGCCTTCGCCGCCAGCGATATTGACGCCCCGCCCCCCGCCGACTATACTCGCCATGATGAGCCGGGACCCTTGCGGCAGAAAATTCCGAACCGTGTCAGGGCTTAACGGCAGCAGCACTAAGGAAAACATCTGGGTGTCTTGTGGTATCCTGGCTCATCTTCCCGGCGGAACGCTGCCTTTCCTGTGCCCCATTAAACGCAACTGAATCCCAACTCGCTGACATAATCGGGATATTAGCTTTTCTCCGTGCCTCAGTAAGTGCAAGTAAGCCATGCAAATTCTACTAGCCTTCCCATGTGCATTGACTAGTCACCCTTCCCCATTGCAATGGGGAAGGGCCGGGGATGGGGTGGAATAGCGGCATCTCCTTATTTTCAATTACTTTCTTGGAACCACTTCTGTGTCCTCATTGATAAAAAACTATCACAACGCCGCCCAATCAACGCAAGCTCACCCGTATCTTCCCCTCGTAGCCCCCGTTCGCATGACTCACGACCGCCGTATACATCCCGTCCGCCGGCAATTCATAATCGCTGATCAACGCGTCCAACTCGCCGCCGCCATCGTCATCCCCCAGCAACGGCGCCCCCTCAATATCCAGCAGCGCGAGCAGCGGATCAACCCCCGCGCCCAGAGTATCCCGCGCCGCGATTGTCACCCGCTGGCCGACCCCGCCCTCGAAGCGCAACCGCGCCATCAATCCCTGCTCCATCTCCACCGTGACGCTCCGCCCCGCCTCCAGCGTCGCCTCATAAGATTCGCGCTCAAGCAAAATCATACGCTGGTAAAAGTCCCGCCCCGCCAGCGCCAGACGCTCCGTCTCCGCGTACACAAATCCCCGCGCCAGGTAATAATCCTGCATCGCCGGCTGCAATTCCAGCGCCTCGTCCAAGTCCGCCAGCGCCTCGTCCCAGCGCGCCTGCGCCGCCCAGATATTCGCCCGCGCGAAATACGCATAACCCAACTCCTCCCGGACGCTGCCCCGGTCAAAATCGTCAATCGCCTCGGTCAGCAAGTCCAGCGCCCGGTTGCTCGCTCCCCGCGAATCCGCTCCCCGCGCCTCGACGATTGTCCGGTACAGGTCATGCAAACGCTTGTCCACATCCCGATCATGCAATTCCGCCAGCCTCTGATAAGCCTGCGCCGAGCGCGGATTATAAAAGAGCGCCCGCTTGTAATCCCCTCGCGCCCCCCGCGGATTGCGATCTCGCAACTGCAATTCGCCGCGCAAGCGCCAAAACAAGCTGTCCCAAGGCCGCAATTCCAGCACCGCCGTATAATCCTCGATGCCCGCCGCAAGGTCCTCCAGTTGAACCTGCGCGAAGCCGCGATAATAATAAGCCCGCCAAGCCTCCTCGTCCTCCTGCAAGATCCTCTCGGCCAGCCTCAAAGCCTCGTCATAAGCTTGCTCTTGCAATAGCGCCAGCGCGCTCTCCAGCGCCTCCTCCACATCCAAAACCTCGGGGAAGGCTGTCGCCGCCGGCGTCGGCGTCGCTTTGCCGATCGCCAGGCTCGGCGTCGGGACCAGCGGCAAGCACAGCGCAAACAGCGCGCAAAACGCAACGCCCATCAACCTTCGTTTTGATGCCAGCGATTTTCTCATTTAACTCTGCGTACTCTGTGGCGAATCTTTGTGTCTATCGCTCGCTCAGCGCAAACGCGCCACCGTCAGCACCGTCTCAAATTGCTGACAATAGACCACCGCCGATTCATAAACGCTCAAGTCATGATCAGCCGGCAAGAAATAATACTGATCGCCGATATTGCCTTTCAGCCGCCCCAAATCCAGCGCGCCCTCCAACTGCAAGGCGCTTAAAGGCTGCGGATCCCGCGCCAGATACACCCGCACCTCCCGGCAAAGCGCCGACGCGAAATCGGCAAAACGCAATATCCGCCGCCCGTCCGCCAACTCATAAATGGTTGCCCGGCCCGCTCCCCAATGCAGCGCGTTCAACTCTTGAAACTCGCCGCTGAACAAGGCTCGCGCCCCCTCCAGTTGATCGGCGATGTCATCCGGCGGCGCCGGCCGATCCACATCTATCGCCGCCAGCGCCATCTCCAAAGCCACAGCCGCGTCCCGCTCATACTCTTCCAGCAGCCTCTCCCGCCGCGCCCGCGGCAAAGCCAAAAAGTCGTCTTGCAACTCAAGCTCCAAGCCGGGGAATGGCGCGTCTCCCCCGCGATCGCGGAAGTAAAGCCGCCAGGCGGGAAACGTCCAAACCGCCACCGCGACCAAACCCACCAGCGCAAGCACGATAAAACGAAAACGTAATTCCATCAGCCCGACAACCGACCCTCAATCAATCTCTATGATGAGTTTCCCCGCCCGATGTCTTACCTCACAACACATACGAACCCCGCAACACATACGATCCTCATAATATATACGATCTGTAGGGGCGACCCTTGGGTCGCCCGCCTTACTCATCCGAAAACTCCCGCTCCATGATGCTTCGGGGGGTGGGGGTGGGGTAGACTTTGAAATACGCGCGACTTTCAAACCCGCCCTGTCCCCAACCTCACGGACATTCCCCCGCCGTGTTCACATAATCCCCATGCACCCAGCCCAGCCGATTGTTGTAATCCACCTGAAACCAATCGCCGTCCTTGTCCAGCGCGTCGACGACCGTTCCCTTCGGCAACAGCCCGATCTTGCTGCCGTTCGGCGTCGCCCGGAAGTTCAGCGGATCCGTAGTCGTCACCGAGCATTCCCGGCTTACGACCATGACCTCCCCGTTCTCATTCAGCAGATAAGCCTCCAACTCATATTCAGTTGGCAAACTTGTCACCGGCGCGATCGGCGACACCGCCACCAAGGCCTGGCTCACGCCCGGCAAAAGCTCCACAGCCAACTCCCCATTGCCAGTCACCAACTCCCGGCTGACATGCAACTTGTCCCCCGTATCCTGCACGACCTGCAGCCAGGTCTTGTTCGGCAGGCGGTTGTCGCTGCGGATCCAGCC
The DNA here is from genome assembly GCA_022824365.1 of Anaerolineae bacterium. GTDB lineage: Bacteria > Chloroflexota > Anaerolineae > Aggregatilineales > Phototrophicaceae > UBA6055. Next base: position 5,032 of record JAJEAA010000011.1, on the reverse strand, counting down.
TTCATATTCCCAGACATCGTCCGGCGTCTCAAAATCCTCGTGCAAGTTCAGCGCTTGAATCCGCAAGTCGTCGATCGCCATGCCCCGATAAGAGGTGGCGAGATTCGATACCACCTCGAATCGAATCAGCACATGACCCGGCGTATACGGGCTGAGGTCAATCCGCTCGTACTTCCAGCCTCGCGAATCGCCGGTATAGCCATGAGTGTAAAACTCATCGTAAACTTCCGACCAATCGGTGTAGCGGCCCCGCAGCGTCTGCCAGGATTGGCCCGCGTCATCGCTGATCGTGATGTAGCCATACTCGAGTTCCGGCACGAGGTCGTACCAGATGCGGAACGTAAGCCACGCTTGCCGCGGCGCGCTCAGCAAAATCTCCCGCGTCAGCCGGCTGTTGCTGAAATCCGATGTGACCGCGTAAGCGAAATGCTCCCCTTCAGGCGCCCCCTCAGCCACAAAGCGCGCTTCCGGCGCCTGCCATAAACGCGCCAAAAGTTTATCCCCCCCGCGCGCGTCCACCGTGATGTAATCCGTGCTGTATTGCGGCAGCTCGCCTTCATACGTGGCGGGGAAACTGTTCAGCGCGGCCGCCGCTCCCGGCGGATTTAATTCAGCATCCAACTCGCGATAACCATAACCGCGCCGCGCGTCCAGATAATAATTCGCCAGCACCCAATCGGCGAAGACCTCGTCAGCCGACGCCCCGTGCTGTTCGCGCAGCACCTTCGATACCGCCCGCCAGCCATTGCTCGGCTCCGCCAGCAACTGCGCCGCGATGTCTTCCCCAAACTCCCGCGCCAGGTGGATCATGAAGAGCCCGCCCGCCCCATACTTCGGTCCTGTCTCCTCCGTCGCCTGCCATTGCGTCAAGCCGGTGTTCGGCGCTTCCAGGAAGCTGTCCGCTACGCTGTGCGTGCCATGAATCTCAAAGCGCTTTTCCGCCGTTACATGACCGGCGTAAGTGGCCAACGCTTCATCCAGCCAGAGCTCTTCGCCCGTATCGCTGTGGTGATGCAGGACGTGCTGGTACTCGTGGGCGATGACATCCAAAAGCACCTTGTCAAAAAAATCGTATTTGTCGTCCAAAGCCAGGTTGACGACCACCATCTCCCGTTGATTGCTCCTCGAATAAACCTGACGGGGGCGCGTATGCGCGGACGAGAAATAACCCAATCGGTTGCCTTCCGGGTCATGCATCATCGCGACGATCATGCGGTCATCGCCGTCCACGCCGGGCGGCTCGCTTGTTTTGAACAAAGCCTGCATCGGGTTCAGCACCTGCGTTTCCAGGACTTGCGCCAGCGAGTTGGCTCGCCAGTTCGGGTAATCCACCGACGCCTGCACCCAGATCAATACCCGCTTCGTCTGCCCCCGCAACTCCATCTCAACCTGCTCGCTGTTGCCCTCTTCCCCTATCGACAAACGAAACTGCTCGCGATCGCCGATCTCGTATTGCGGCCGCTCCGCCGGCGGACTGTGATCCGTATTCATCGGCGACATGCGATCCACCATATCGACATAATCGAAAGCCGGGACCCTCATATTCGCCAAAGCCGCCAACGTCGGGTACTCCCCGTCCTGCGCCAGCGCCGGCAAGCATAGCATTAACGCGACAATGCAAAATAACCTTCGCATACAAACCTCCCGACATAACCATATTCCAACGGCAACAATATCAAATATGCGCCATCCGCGCGAACATCGTAGGTCAATCGCAGAAATCCGACCGTAAGGCTTGTACGGTACTGGTATCGTTAAGAATCCCAAGAGGATTCATTTGGGACTGCTTCCCCCCATTGATATGGGGGGACTGAGGGGGGTAGACCAAACGCAAAACGCGATCCGTAGGGGCGAGCCATCGAGCCGCCCGCCTGCGCCAACCCTCGCCGCCCTCGACAAAACTCGCTGTCCTCGGTGGTAAAATCCATGAATGCTCATCTCAAAGGGAATCCAACCATGAAAATCACCGATATCGAAATCCGCCTCTGCAAGCACCAGGAAGAAATCATGTCCGCCACCGAACTCCGCGACACTCAAAAATCCGATATGCACTTCCTCATCATCGCCCTCAAGACCGACGCCGGCATCGACGGCATCAGCATGGGCTTCGCCGGCATGGGCGCGGAAATGGCGGGCGCCATCGCCGCCGGCTCCCTCAAACCCTTCTTCCTCGGCAAAGACCCCCTCGCCCGCGAAAAACACTGGCATGACTTCCGGCGCTATGACCGCGTCTGGCATCTCACTCCCATATACGCCTACGGCCCCTTCGATATCGCCCTTTGGGATATCGCCGGCAAACTCGCCGACCTGCCCCTCTACCAACTGCTCGGGCATTATCGCGACAAAGCCCCGACCTACGTCAGCTCCCTCTTTCTCGATTCCCCGCGCGATTACGCCGAGCAGGCATTGGCTTTCAAGCAGCAAGGTTTCCACGGCTACAAACTGCATCCCCCCAGCGACTATCACGAAGCGCTCGAAGCCTACCGCCTCTGCCGGGAAGCGGTCGGCGCTGACCCCAAATTCAAGCTCATGGCCGACCCCGTCACCGCCCACACCTATTACGAAGAAGCGCTGCGCATGGGCCGCGAACTGGAAAAACTGGACTACTACTGGTTTGAGGAGCCCCTCTACGATGTCGACTTCAATGGCTTGCGCAAGCTGACCCGCGACCTGGATATTCCAATCTGCGGTGCCGAAGTCCTGGCCGGCTCGCATTATTCAACCGCTGAATGCATCGCCGGCGGGGTGGTCGATATCGTCCGCAGCGATGTCTCCTGGAAAGGCGGCGTCACCGCGGTGATGAAGACCGCCCACCTGGCCGAAGCCTTCGGCATGCGCTGCGAAATCCACACCGCCATCTACCCGGCGCTGGAAATCGTCAACCTGCACTGCTGCTGCGCCATCGCCAACTGCGAATTCTTCGAAGCCCTCTACCCCGGCTCGCTCATGAAACTCGGCATCAAAAACCCCATCCAAATCGACGCCGACGGCTACGCCCGCCCGCCCCAAGGACCAGGAACCGGCATCGAATGGGACTGGGACTTCATCGACGACGCCACCGTCGCCCTGCTGTAAGGCCGACCTGCCATGCCGCCCGCCAACCCCACAAAACGCGAACTGTATGGGTGATCACCATGCCGCCCGCAACACAAATAAATTCTCACATGGACGACACTCGCGCCGCCCGCCGGTCAAATCGCCGCTCCTCCGCCAACCCCACAAAACGCAAACCGTATGGGCGATCGCCATGCCGCCCGCAACACAAATAAATTCTCACATGGACGGCACTCGCGCCGCCCGCCAGTCAAATCGCCGCTCCTCCGCCAACCCCGCAAAACGCAAACCGTATGGGCGATCGCCATGCCGCCCGCAACACAAATAAATTCTTACATGGACGGCACTCGCGCCGCCCGCTGGTCAAATCGCCGCTCCTCCGCCAACCCCGCAAAACGCGAACCGTAGGGGCGATCGCCATGCCGCCCGCAACACAAATAAATTCTTACATGGACGGCACTCGCGCCGTCCGCCAGTCAAATCGCTGCTCCTCCGCCAACCCCGCAAAACGCAAACCGTAGGGGCGACCCTTGGGTCGCCCGAAAAATACAAGATATACGACGATATTCTGCTCGCTGAAAACTGCCCAGTCCTCAACTGATGCTTCGGAGAGGGAACGGGGCAAACCCCTAATCCATGTGGAAAACTTCCTCGATAGTATGCCACCACTCGCCTTCAGCCCGCTCCGCCACCGGCTTCTGCATCGGCATGCAAAGATCCCACCACTTCTGCGTCATCTCGTCCGCCGCCATCGCCGCCATATCCGCCTCGAAGTCATCCCCGTGATACTCCATGTAAGCGAATAGCAGATCGCCATAACGATAAATCGAGTAATTGCGGATATTGCACTCCTCGATCTTCTTGAGCACGCCCGGCCAAACATCCGCGTGCAAACGAATATACTCAGCCGCGTCCTCCGCCCTCAATCCAATCACCTGCCCAAATCGTTGCATCGCTGCTCTCCTTAATAATTCCAACGTTAGTCGTGAAAATCAACGCCTCTAATCTGCCTCTCACCATAGAAATGGTGGAGACTTGCGCCTAGTCGGCAGTTTTGATTTAACAAGAAAATCTCGCTATTGGCGCTCCCCCTCCCTGATGCCTCGGATGCTCGCCATAGAGATGGCGAGAAAGGGGCCGGGGGGTGGGGTAGAAAAGCGACATCTCCGTGTTTTCATTACTTGCTTTCAACGACTTAATCAGAACTGATATTGAACTTCCCCGGCTCCCGATACTTCACCGTCTGCAAGTGCTCGCAGTATAAAGCCAGCACCCCTTCATTCTTGTAAACCTCGTAACTCACCTTCACCAAACCCATCTCCTTGTACTTCGGCTCCTTGCTCAAGTGCGTCCGCACAGTGTAAATCGTATCGCCGATGAATACCGGCTTGATGAAGCGCAGCCTGTCATAACCATAACTGAAAGTATGCACGTTGTTATGCGCCATCAAACCCAGGCCGATGCTGAACACCATCGAGCCGGCCACCAGCCGCTTGTCGAAAATCCCCTCGTCCCGGGCGAAAATCTCATCCGCCACATAAGGGTGCATATCCAGCACAATAGCGTTGAAAATCATGCACTCGCCCTCGGAAAGCGTCCGCCGTATCGACTTGATCTTCGCCCCCAGCTCAAAGTCCTCGTACATCCAGGTCTCGGTGTTGAACAGCGGCAACTCCGCGTGCATTTCAACCGGCGTGTTCTCTGGCATGGCTCTTCCCTCAGTCTAATATCATGGACTCATGCAAACGAAAAAATCTCAGTAAGTACAAGTAAATCATGCAAATTTAACCCCCTCTAAATCTCCCCCATTGCAATGGGGGAGACTTGCTTGCGCTATTGTAGTGGTCCTAAATTATTGGACACAAAATCTCGGGAAATTTGAGGGAGTTGAGTTGAAACCAGGCTGCCTCAAATTCTGCCGGCGTTTGGTAGTCCAATGCGCTGTGGGGACGTTGCTGATTGTAGACTACCTCGATGA
>JAJEAA010000030.1 GCA_022824365.1 Anaerolineae bacterium | reverse complement strand
CAGAAGTAGAACCAATAAAGTAATGAGAAAATATTGCAAGGTAAAGAGAATGGCAAAAACCGAAATCATTGTAGGGGCGACTCTGTGAGTCGCCCGCTTACAACATCCACTACATTTCATTTGTCGCATGACTAACTTGGTGTTACTGAGGGCACAGAGGCTTTTCACCACAAAAGCACAAAGACACGAAGGGCACAAAGGGGTTTCACGACAGAGGATAGATACCCGAGTATTTTATTGACGGATTGACGTCTTCATCGTCCAGAAACACCGTCACGAGTGAATTTGAAACAGGTCCGATAAAGGTGTAGTCCAAAGGAGCTAATCCGGACTCTGCGCGGATTTCATTGATTTTCCGAAATGTCGTGGTGAACGCTGGATGTTTGTGATCGGTGAATCGTTTAAGATCGAGTTCATCGGAGTACTGTGTGCCGTCCGGCAGAACTGCGCCTTTCAATTTTGCGCCCTCTAAGTCTGCTCCTAACAAGACTGCGGCTCGCAGATTGGCATTCCACAAGTTTGCCTCTTGCATACTTGCATGTTGCAAGAAGGCAAATTGTAGATTTGCAGCCCACATTTCCGAATTGTTCAGATAAGCCCGGCTCAAGTCCGCCATTTGCAGATCAGCAAGACGAAAGTCGGCTCCCTGGAGGTCTGCCTTTCGTAAGTCTGTTCTTTGCAAATCTGCCCTGTAGAATGATGCTTCTTGCAGCTTCGCGGCAGGCAATTGCGCCTGTTGGAGTTGCGCACAGGTAAATTGCGCCTTTCGCAGATTGGCAGCAATCAAGTTTCCCCCGTCGAGGTCTACATTCCACAGAAGCGCTCCTTGCAGATTGGTGTTGACAAGTCTGGCATCTTGAAGATTCGCAGCACATAAAGACGCCTCTTGCAGTTCCGCATCATCCAGTGTTGCCCCATGTAGAATTGCGTCCTCCAATTGAGCACCTCGCAGATTTGCCTTGCTCAAGTCTGCGTTCCGCAGATCTGCTGTTGCTAGCCCTTGGCCCTTCAGCAAGCCCTCGTCGCCTTCCAGCCATCCTTTATCACGCAGTTGATCAATAGCCGCAATTGCAATATCATTCGAGCGACTTCCCGCCTCTCGAACCAAGCGGCGTTTTAACTCTTCCGTCCGTCTCTCTTCTCCGCGCTGCGCCTGTTCTTGCTCGCGTTCTCGATTACGACGCTCATAGTAGCGGTCAACGAAAACCACTGTAAAGCCGATACTGATTGCGACGCCAATGAGTTCGGTATAGATATTCGTTACATAATCCGCGCCGCCTTTCCAGCCCAACACAAAGATCGCAGACGTGATTAGCGCGACAAGCGCGAACCGAATAGCCCACCAAAAACGCTTATCCCGCTGGTCAAGAAAGCGCTTTATTCCATCCATCAAACCCCCTCTGTGCCCTCTGCGCCTCTGTGGTGAAATCACCCAGCCCGCGCCAGATTCAACGCCAGCAGCCTCCTCAGAATCTCTTCCTCATCATCCAGCAGGGCGACCTCCCAGCCGTAGGCAGTGCAGACGGCCTCGTCCAGCGTGCGGTGCAGTTCGTCCAGGCGCGGCGCGAAGTTGGCGGCGGCGGCTTTGACCTTGATCGTGTCCAGCCCGCGCCAGACACCCAGGGCGTTGTACAGATTCGTAAGCGTATGATCTTTAAGTTCCTTCGCGCTTGCGTCTGCGGGATTCAGCCAGGCATCCCGCTCTTCGTGCAGCTGCGCAGCGGCGGCGCTGATGGCGGCATGGGCGGGGTGGGATCTGTCTTCGGCGCCGGGGGACCAGGGGAAGGGGAAGGTCTCGAAGGTGGTGGTGGGCGTGTAGCGGGGATCGTTGCCTTTGCCCAGCCAGGTGCCCATGCGGAGGGACCAGGTTTCGTGGAGTTTGGAGTGGAGGACACCGAAGAAGTAGTCGTCGTCGCGGGCGATGGCGACGGTGGCGGAGTCGGGCAAGACTTCGACATCCAGCCAGACAAAGATGCGGTGCTTGGCGACGCGCGGTGTGCAGATGAAGCGAGAAATACCCGCGGCGGACATAGCTTCACGCATTTCTGGCCGTGGACGTTGGTGTAGCCACCAAAATGTGCGACTCGGCTTATCGGTATTTTGAAGCCGCTTTGGTTTCACATTTGTCGCAATATACTCCATTGGCGACGTGTAAATGCTGGCCTCGTTGTAAGGCATCGTGTGGAAATTGATAATCCACATATTGCGTGGTCTTCTGACAATATCAGCCCCATTGACCCAAGGTTTCACCACATCTCGATTGTCGTAGCCCGACTGATTCACATCATTTAGAAGACGTTTTGCAACTTCGGCGGTTACATCAAAAGCGCCGCCTTTTTGGCTGCCAATAAAAGCCAAGTCTTCATTTTCATTCAATGCTACGGATACTGTAATGTCGACCGAACTCGTTAAGTCTGAATTAATGTTGATAACGGGCAAGCCATCCAATGTCCGCGTAGTGTCGTCGCCGCTATCAAACCCGATCATCGAGACTCGTACTGCCGCGCCATCTAAAATCCAGTCGCGATCTGACCACGCCATGAAAATATCGCCGGTGTCTTTGATGCGCTTTAGGACTTCACGATTCGCGCCGCCGCGTATGGAATTTGTCGCCAGCAGTCCGGCGCGTTTTGCTTGACCGGTTTCTATTTGTTCACGCGCCTTCTCGAACCAATAAGTTACCAGGTCCGCGCCACCTGGTACACGACCTTTGTAATAGGCGCGTAGTCGATTTACATAATCATTGTCATCAATGTCTAGTTCGCCGCGCATCAGCTTGTCGCCGAGAAAAGGCGGGTTGCCGACGATGACATCGACGGAGGGCCAGTTGACCACTACAACCCCTCCCCCGGCCCCTCCCCAATGCGTTGGGGAGGGGAGTTCATTGTTGGGATTCTCGCTAAGGTCGGCTGCCTTCCCCCCAATGCTTTGGGGGGACTGAGGGGGGTTAGAAAGAGGCGGCAGAATCGCATCCCGACACACGATGTTGTCTTCCAGTTCTTCCAATATCGGCTCGCCGAATTCTTGCCCGTAGCCGTTGTTGATGCGCCATTGGATGTAGCCGATCCAGACGACGATGCTGGCGAGGGCATGGGCGATTGGGTCGATCTCGATGCCGTACATCTGGCGCGGGTGGACTTCGCGCGATGCCATTTGCAAGCCGGTCCAGAGGGGGTGGTGGATGACTTCTTTCTCCAGGTCCATGAGCATTTGCAGGGCGACGTAGAGGAAGTTGCCGCTGCCGCAGGCCGGGTCGAGCACGGTGGTTTCGCGGATGCGCCGCAGGATGCGCTCGCGCAATTCCAGCAGGCGGACCCGGGCCTTGGTTTTGGCGCGTCCGGTGCGGGCGTTGTCGTAGCGCTGGCGGATGGGCTCGGCTTCCAGTTGCACGGTGTCCCATTCATAGCGCAAGGGCGCCATGAGGACGGGTTCGACGATGAGCAGGATGTCGTCGCGGGAGGTGTAGTGGGCGCCGCGCTGGCTGCGCTTTTGCGGATCGAGGCTGCGTTCGAAGAGCGTGCCGAAGATGGAGGGTTCGATGGATTCCCAATTGAGGCGGGCGGCTTTGGCCAGGGCGTCCAAGGCCTCCTGCTGGAGTTCTTCGACGGTCACGACATTGAAGAGCGTGCCGTTGAAGTAGGGGATATCGCGCATGAGGACCATGCCGCCTTCGTTCATGGCGACGAAGAGGTTCTGCACGTATTGCTTGAAGACGGCCGGTTTGCCGCGCGATTCCTGGATGATGTGGGTGAAGATGCCTTGGGGGCTGTCGCTGCTGGCGGTGGGCAGCAAGCCGACATCCTCGGCGAAGAGGCAGAAGACGAGTTTGGTCAGGAAATAGGCGATGCGCGTCGGCTCGGCATCCCAGCCGCGCATGTTGTCGGCGATGAGTTGGAAGGCGTCGGCGGCGTCTTTGGTGACTTGCTCGGTGTTGCGGCGGGGGTGCAGGCGTTCGGGAGCCTGGAACATGGCGCGGAGCCAGTCCATGACCTCGGGCCTGCTGGCGATTTCGGCGTGGCTGAATTTGTAGACGCGCTTTTCGGTGTTGGGGAAGTTGCTGTGGATCTCCCTGTGGTTGATGTCGGTGACGACCAGCAGCGGGGGATTGTTCAGGTTTTCGCGGTATTGCAGCAATTGCTGGTAGGCGGCTTTGAGGTCTTTGTATTTGTCGGCGCCTTTGTATTCGATGGCGAAATGGTTTTCGTAGAAGACATCGGCGCGTCCGTGGCCGCTGGCTTTTTGCAGGGGCTGCTCGAAGACGAAGGTTTCGCCGGCGTCGGTTTTGCCGTCGCCGCCGGGCATGTCGATGCCGACCAGGCGGCAGACATCAAGGAAGTGGGGCTGCCCGCTTTGGAGCTCGCCCAGGGCGGTGTTCGCCCATTTGTTGACGAAGGCTTGCGGGGTCATGGTTTGGCTGTAGTTCCCGAATATACCAGGCTCATTCTACCATCATAGAAATAAAGATTTACCACCGAGTACACCGAGAGAAAAGAGGGCGCAGAGAAAAGCTGTTTAGATAGTTAGGCGACAGCTATTGCGTATAGATGGCGGCAGATGTTGAGAAAAGGTAGAAAATACCAAAACCTCTGTGTCCTCAAATTAACTCGGTTTCCTCGGTGGCAAAGATAAAATCTGGCGCGGTTGCTCTGAATCCCCCGCCACTCAAAGCGCCCCCATTCCCGAACGATGCTATACTGCGCGGTATGGAGAAAACGTCAAACGTCACGCGCTGGCTCGCGGCTGCCAAAGCGCGCGGTCAAGCGCCATTTTTGCTGACGCTGCTGGACGCGATCGGACCGATAGCGCCGTTGCTGGCCAGCGGTTTGCTGGTTGCCCAGCCTTTGCTCCCCTGGTCTGGCGCGCTGCGGGAATTGGCTGACTTGCTGGAGGAGCCGGAGGGCGTCGAGCTGCTGCGCCGTTCTTTGGCTGAGGAGCCGATGGAGTAGGGAGCCTTGGACCAGACGACCTTGCAGGTATATACCGTCCTCTTTGTCTTCGCGACGGTGGTGCTGGTTTATACGGCGCGCTATTTTCAACGGCGGGGCAAGCGGCGTCCGCAGCGGCGGCTGGCTGGCATGGGGCGCATCGCTGAATGGACGAGCCGGTCGATCGAGGCGAATCGTCCGCTGCATCTGGCGCTGGGCAGGACGGCCGTGGGTGAGGACAAGACCGCGATCGCATTGGCGGAAGCCGAGTTTTTCCATCATATCATCGAGGGGGCTCAAGCCAGCGATGTCGCGCCGATCATTTCGGCTTCGGCGGGCTCGAGCCTGCCGCTGGCTCAAGACACGCTGCGGCGAGTTTGGTCCAGCGGCGACCATCTTTCGCGGGCGCAGTGGTATCCGCCGGATTTGGCTTACGCGGCTGCTGTCACCGCGATGATGAAAGAAGATGATCCGGCGGCGCATATCTTGGCGGGCAGCTTCGGCGCTGAATTGGCGCTGATGATCGATAGCGCCGACCGCCGCGGGCAGGGCAGTCTGGCGGTCAGCGATCGCCTGGATGGTCAGGCGGTGGCTTATGCCATGGCGGATGAGGTTCTGATCGGCGAGGAGCTATTCGCCGCGGCCGGTTGCGTCAGCGAAGACGGGCGGGCGCAAGTCGATGCCTTGGTGCTGGATGTCTGGCGCGCGCTGGTCATTATGGGTGTTGGCATTGCGCTCTTGCTGGAAGTCGCCAAGCGGATGCCCTGGCTGAATTGGGCGCTGGTGGCGTCGGTCTCGGCGATTCTGCTTGTTTTCGCTTTGCTCATTTATCGCAGGCATTAGCCCGAGGGAGTTCGGGTATGGGGCGCGGTCAACGCTACGGCATCGCTCTCTCCGCTTTTGTCGCTTTCGCGGTCGGCGCAGTTATGACGCTCAGCTTGCTGCTGGGCGATAATCCGGCGCTTTTTGGCGACCAGCCGGGCAGCGCGCAGTTGGCGGGTTTGCTGGCATTGCCGGCGGATGTCCTGCTGCGTCTGGTCACGATTGTGGTGGCGCTGAGCATCCTGATCGGCATCGCGAATCTGCTTTATGTGCATGTCGGTCGGCTGGCGCGCGGCAAAGCCTACAGCGCTATCGTGCTGGCCAGCTTCGGCTTCACTGTGTATTGGTACGTCATGCGGCCCGGCGATACATCGCTGCTGGAAGCGGTGCAGGTGCCGATTGAGTCGGCGCTGGCGGCGTTGCTCTGCCTGTCGTTGCTGCATGGCGGTTCGCGCGTATTAGGCAAGCGCGCCGATATCTGGGGCCTGCTCTTTGTCGCGGTGGTGGTGCTTGTCTTGCTGGCCAGCTTGCCGCTGGCGGAGTTGGCGCCGATTCAAGCCTGGCGGGATTGGCTGATGCGCGTTCCGGTTAGCGCCGGCGCTCGCGCTCTGCTGCTTGGCATTGCGCTGGGCACGGTTGTCACGGGCGTACGGGCGTTGTTGGGCCAGGATCGCTCCTTCCGGGGATAGGCGATGGACGAAGAATTCAACTGGCTGGAATATAGCGAAAGCATGGATGCGGCCGCGCAGGAAGACGAAGCGCAGAGTAGCCGACGCGGTCTGCGCCGTTTCTTGCCGCGTTTGCCCGGTCTTCCTGGGTTGCCAAGCCTGCCGCGTTTATCTCGTCCGCGGCTGCCAAGCTTGCCGAGCCTGTTCCGCCGGGGCGAGCACGCGAGCAGTCAACCGAGCGCGGCGGACCTTCTCGGGAGCCAGCAGGAACGCCCGCTGGATGACCTGGACGAGCGCTTGCGGGCGCTGCGAGAACGTTCCGTTGTCACAAGCCAGCCAACTGCGCCCCCCAATCAAGCGCTCTACGATGTCGATGACATCCTGACCTCGCCCGAGTTGCAAAGCAAACCCGGCGGCGTTATCAGCGCGGCCGCGCTATCCAGGGCGCAGCAGCAGCAGGTCCAGATGCTGCGTGAGATCGTCGGCGATCCCGAGCAGTCACAGTGGGCTGGCGGTCGCCGCGATTTGCCCGCCTTCTCTTTAGGCGCTGTACCGCGGCTGCTGGGAAGCGCGCTGCTGGTCCTCGTCGTCTGCCTGCCTTTTGCCTCATCGGATTATGCCGAGGGACAGTTGCCGCCGGCCGAGTTCCATGAAGATCGGCATCAGCCGACCGCCTTTTACGATCTGCTGGATAATGTCAGCCGCGACGATACTATCCTGGTCGCCTTCGAATATGGACCGACTGCCGCCGGCGAGCTCGACCTGCTGGCTGAGTTGCTGCTGCGGCATATCTTGGCGCAGAAAGCCAAGCCGCTTATCGTCAGCAGCAATCCCATCGCCATCGTCCACGCGCAGAATATCCTCCGGAGCATCAACCGCTCGCTGGCCGGCGCCGATGCGCAACTGCTGCATGGCGAGGATTATTATGTGCTGCGCTATCTGCCGGGGGGCGCGCTGGGCTTGCGCGAACTCAGCCAGAATTTCGCGGATGTCGTCCGCATATCGGCAAGGGGTTTTCCGACTGGGCTGGAGTTCGAGACGCTTGACGAGATGGCGGAAATCGTGCTCATCGCCGAGAGCGCCGAAGCGGTCCGGAATTGGGTCGAGCAGGTCTTGTCGGCAACGGGCGGGCGCCGTCTGCTGTTGGCGACAGGTTATGCCGCGCAGCCGCTGGCGCAAGCTTACGCCGATAGCATGACATCGATCGTGGGACCCGTCTACGGCATTCGCGATGCCTTCACGTATGGCGAAAAACTAGCGAACAACTTCGGCGGATTGCTGTCAGTCGATGCGCCGGTTGAGCCCGAAGGCGACCCCGAGGTTGTGCAGTTGCCGGTAAATGTGGTATCGGATTCTCAAGTGGAAGCGCCGCGCCCAACTGAGAGCCAGGTTGATGCGGTTCCGGCGACGGCGCTGCCCCAGCCGACGGCGACTAAGCCGCCAACGGCAACGCCGTTCATGACCGCTACCCCGCGGCCGCCGACCGCGACGCCCCTGCCCACCGATACGCCGGCGCCGACCGCCACCGAAGCGAGCATTCGCGTCGTCGAGGTGATATCGGATCAAAGCGTCAATATCCGCCGCGGACCGACGACGATCGACGAAATCCTCGGCTTGGGTTATAAGGGCGATATGTTTGAAGTGATTGGCGCCAATGGCGATAGCAGTTGGTACAACATCTTGCTGCCCGGCGGCGTGAGAGCCTGGATAGCAGCTTTTCTCGTCGAAGAGCGCGTTGTCACGGCTTCGGAGTTTGCCGGCGCGCAAGCCAGCGCCTCAGCCGACGCGCCGCCTGAACGCGTGATTCTGCAATTGGATTTCAGTTTGCGCCTGAGCAAGAACCATCCGCGTTTTTACCAGGCGCGGCCGCCGACTTCAGGCGAGGGCGACCGACCGGAACTCATCCTGAGCCGCGACCGCGGTCTCGAGGTTCCGCGGCTGCAAGCCATGACGCTGGGTACGCTGGCTGCCATTCTGGTGATCGTGTTCGGCAATACCATTTATGCCGCGCGCGGGCTGATGCGCCGGCGCGATTCGCAAGGCAGTTAAGGGAACATGGCGGAAAGTACAATCACCATCGTCAGCTTCGTCTTGACCCTCATGGTCTTCAGTTACCTGCTGGGGGATCTGCCGCTGATTGGCAATCTGTATCGGGCCGCGGTTTACATCTTCGTCGGCATGACCGCCGCCTTCACGCTCATCGTCAGTTACGAAGGCTTGATCCTGCCATATCTGCAGGATATTCAGGATCAGTCGACCAGTTGGACGGCGTTGGGCTGGCGCGCCGATATCACTATCTTCGGCGCCGCCTTGCTGTTTGGCTTGCTCTTGTTGCTCAAGCCGGTCAAGTCGCTCACCTGGCTGACGAATAGCGTCTTCGCTGTGGTCATTGTGGTTGGCGCTTCCGTTGGCGTGGTTGGCGCGCTCAACGGCACGCTCTTCCCCTTGCTGTACGCGACCGTCGCCCTGCCGGAAGATCTCACGGGGAATTTCAACGCGCTGCTTGATACGCTGCTCATCTTCGTCGGGACGATGACCGGGCTCTACTATTTCCAGTATCAAGTGCGGGCGCGCTCCGATGGCTCCGAAGAACAGAGCCGGCTGGGCCGTGGTTTCCGCCATATCGGCAAGGCCTTCCTGGTCACGGCGCTCGGCGCCATCTACGCCTCGACCTTGCTGACCAGCCTGACGATCCTGACGGAACGGATCGGCTTCCTGTTTCAATTTGGAGCCTGATTCATGACCGAAAGACCGATCAACTCGATCCTCGCGGCTGACTTCGGCAACGTGAATACGCGAGTCTTGCTATTTGATGTCGTCGATGGTCAATATCGTTTGGTGGCGCAGGGCATGGGCCGAACAACTATCGGCTCGCCGACTGACGATGCCGCCGTCGGTCTGGCCGGTGTCTTGCGCGAAATCGCGGATTCCAGCGGCCGCCGCTTTTTCGCTGAAACGGGCGCGCTGATTCAGCCGGAGCAAGCCGATCGCGTCGGCGTTGATTATTGCTTGACCACAGCCAGCGGGGGCCTGCCGACGCGGGCGGTGCTGGCCGGGCTTTATGAGGGGCAAGATATTGCCGCTGCCCGCCGCGCCATCGCGCCTTTCTATATGGATGCGGTGGCGGAGCTGCACCTGGAAGACGGCATGACCAGCCGCGCTCGGCTCAACCGCCTCGTACACAGCCGGCCGCAACTAATCCTCATCACGGGCGGCACGGATGGCGGCGCGCGGACCGTTTTGTTGGAGCTGCTGGCGGTAGTGCGGCAGGCGGTTGCTTTGACCACGGCGGGGAGCCGACCGACGGTGGTCTACGCCGGCAACAGCAGCTTGATCGCATCCGTCCGCGAGATGCTGGCGCAGCATGTCGAAGTCCTGGTCGCGCCTAATATCCGGGGGCGCGGCGGCATCAATCTCGATGGCGCGCAGCGTGTGCTGGGGGGCTACTTTGACGCCAGCAGGCGGGCGAGCAAAAGTTACAAACAGATCGCGGCGATGTCGGATTCGGGCATCCAGCCAAGTGCCCGCGGCATCGAAACGATGACGGCATTCTTCTCCCGCCAGGTCAGCGGCGCGGTCTTGACGATAGACTTCGGCAGCGCGCGCTCGCTGCTCTCCTTGGCTCAAGGGGGCGCCGTTCATACCCTCGTCCGCAGCGATATCGGCAGCGGGCACAGCGCGGCGGCCATGCTCGATCGTATCGGCGCGGCGAAGGTCTCTCAGTGGTTGCCTTTCCATCCGCGGCGGAACGAGTTGGCGCAGTATGTCCTGGACAAGGGCTTGCGCCTGGACAGCGTACCGCTGGATATGCGCGCGCGCTACATCGAGTATGCCCTCTTGCGCGCCGGCATACGCTACCTGCTGGCGGAGCTGCGCAGGCAAACGATTGGCTTGGCTGATGCGCCGGATCCGGCTCGCGTTTCGCTGGCGCTATTGGCCGGCGCGACCATCACAGGCAGCGGCCAGGGCGCGCTTGATATGATGCTGTTAGCCGATGCGCTTGATTGTGACGGCGTGCTGGAGGTCAAAGCCGATCCTCATGGGGCGCTGGCTGCATTGGGCGCGTTGGCGGCGGTCGAGCCAAAGGCAGTTGTGCAGTTGCTAAACAACAATGTCCTGGAAAATGTCGGCACGCTGATACGCGTCGCCGGCAAGGGGACCAGTGGCGTCAGCGCTATCAAAGTCAGCGCCACCATGCAAAACGGAGAACGAAGCCAACGCGATGTCGCGGTCGGCGATGTTTGGCATTTGCCCGTGGGGGCGGCTGCCAGCGTTGACCTGCGGATTCAAGCGCGGCGGGGCTTTTCGATTGGGGGTAAGCGTCGGTTGCGTTTGCAGCTTCAGGGCGGACGAGGGGGCGTGCTGTTTGACGCCCGGCTGGATGCTATGCGCGAAGCAAGCACGATGACCGAACGAGCCGTGAATATGCTGCGCTGGTTCGCGGCGGTGACAGGGCAGGACAGGCCGGTGGTGATACCGGAAAGCTGGCTGGAGGCGCCTGAAACTGACAACTAGCGAGAAAAATGGACGTTCTCTAGCTTATTTCACCGCGCCCATCGTCAAGCCGTCGACCACATTCTTGCGGATGAAGAGCGCCAGGAAGAAAATCGGAATCATCACGACCATGCCGGCCGCTGCCATCTGTTCCCACATGATGCCGCGCGCGCCGCTAGTGGTCATCAGCGCCACCTGCATCGTCCGCATCTCGCGCCCGATGATGAGGGCGAAGAGAAACTCGTTCCAGGACATGATGAAGGCGAAAACCGACGCCACCAGCACACCGGGACGGATTAAAGGCAGCGAGATGAAAAAGAGGATCTGAAAGTCGTTGCAGCCATCGACGAAAGCGGCTTCTTCGATTTCGCCTGGCAGCGCGTCGACGAAGCCCTTGATCATCCAAATCGCGTAGGGCAGGACGATCGACATATTGACGATGATCAAGCCAAGCTGCGTGCCGAGCAGCGGCCGGTCAAAGACCTCAACCGTGCGAAAGAGCGTGAAGAAGGGAATGGCGACCACGATGGCGGGGATGAATTGCGTCGTCAGAATCCAGACGAGCAGAATGCCATTGCCCAGGAATTGGTAACGGCTGAAAGCATAGGCGGCCAGCGTCGCGAGCGGGATGGCGATCAGAATAGTCGCGCCGGAGACGACCACGCTATTGATGACATTGGGTATCATATTGCGGCCGACTTCGCCGCGTTCGCGCTCGGTGCCTTCGTTGATGATCACCGACTCGTCAGAAAAGATAATCTCGAAATTATCCAACGTCGGCATGAAGATGATGTCGGTGGTATAGGCTTTCTCTTGCGGCTTGATGGCGGTAATGGCCAGCCAGAGTATCGGCAGGACGATAAAGGCGATGATGAGGAGCAGGGCAGCCGTTTCCAGAGCTTTCGCGCTCCGCTGCCAGGCGCTTGGCTTAATCTTGGTGGCGGCTGTCATCGTCTCGTCTCAATCGCGGTTCAGAACCAGGGAAACATAGAGGGCGGCGCAGATCGTCAAGACCACGACAAGGATATAGGACATGGCTGAGGCGTAGCCGATATCCAGGCTGCGGACGAAACCGACTTGATGAATGTAATAATTGATGGTCTGGGTGGCGCGCACCGGTCCGCCGCCGGTCATCGTCACGACTTGGTCGAACATCTTCAGCGAGAAAATCGTCTTAAGCATGGTGATAATGAGAATCACCGGGCGCAGCAGGGGCAAGGTCACGCGGAAGAAGATCTGCGCGCGGTTGGCGCCATCAATGCGCGCCGCTTCGAAGATCTGCTCGTCTATGGAGCCCAGAGCGCCGACGAACATCAAGGCGATCAAAGGCGCCCAGCCCCAGGTTTCGCTCATGGCCAGCATGAAGAGCGCCCAGAACTTATCGCCGAGCCAGACGATGGACTCGCTCAAAAGCGGGATCTCGACAATCGGCAAGGCGTTCAAGATCGACAGCAAGAAGTTGATCGGCTTGATGACCAGGCTGTCGATGAGCAGATCGTAAATGCCGTAATTCTCGTTCAGCATGAAGCGCCAGCTGTAGCCCTTTAGCGCCGGGCTGACGGCGAAAGGAAAGATCAGCAGCACTTTGGTCAGCGTGTGCAGCTTGCCGCCTTTCTGCACGATGACGGCGATACCCAGCCCGATGATGACCGAAAGCGCCACGCTGATCACGGTGAACCAGAAGGTGACTTGCAAGCTGTTGATGAAACGCGAATCGCTGAATGCCAGCGCGTAGTTGTCCAGCGTCAGCAAGCTCCAGTCAATGCTGATTCCGCCGTCGCCGATTTGGACGGCGAATTGCGGCGGCGAGCGGAGCTTGTATTTGTGGAAGCTGAAATAGAGCGCCGCCAATAAGGGATATATCGTCGTGAGGACGATGATGAGGAGGGCGGGTCCCACCAATACCCAGGGGACCCAGCGTTTCTTGCGCACAAACTACCCCTGTAGTGGTCCTAAATTATTGGACACAAAATCTCGGGAAATTTGAGGGAGTTGAGTTGAAACCAGGCTGCCTCAAATTCTGCCGGCGTTTGGTAGTCCAATGCGCTGTGGGGACGTTGCTGATTGTAGACTACCTCGATG
>JAJEAA010000036.1 GCA_022824365.1 Anaerolineae bacterium | reverse complement strand
TGTATGTATGGCGACTGTACAGCGCCTTTGCGTAAAAGAATGGTGACTTCCTCTCTCGCACGGGTGAAGGCAACGTAAAAGACTCGACGTTCACCTTCCAGTTGTTCTGGCGTTCGCGCGTTCTTGCTCGGCCATATGCCATCTTCTACATCAAGCAGAATGACTTTATCGAATTCCTTACCTTTGGCTCTAAATGCCGTCATAAGCTGTATCGCGTCGACAGGAGGAGTCTTCACCAACGTCGCTTTGGCCAATTCAATATCGTCGATGAAAGAATCGTAATCTCGTCCATACCGCAAAGCATATTCGGCCAAATGCTCAAATGGCGGGCCCGCGAAGAATATGTCTTCTTCAGACTTTGCGAAATCATACTGAAGCCCGAGAAAATTATCACTCAAGGCCATTAGCGCGTCTGAAACGGTATCGGCCTCAATGAACATTCTTATAGATTCAGCCATCTCTAGGCTCGTTTTTCCATCCTCGTTCTTACCTTTAAGGTTTCCTCGATATTCGGCGAGGGAGTCGATTGCTTGTAACACAGATCGGGGATGACTATCGACGATATGCTTTCTTAATTCGAATCTGTCGCTTTTGCTTAGCGGGTACCACCTGACATATCGGCATAAGGACATTAATCCGTCAGCAACTTTCGTAAGCCGTTGTCGATCGTTCGCGTCATACTTAATCGTAAGGATATCAATGAGCCGCTCGAAGGTTTCACTCAGGAAAATCTGAAGATCTTCTGCGGCGCAAAAGGCTATGCTTTTTGAGGCGAAATAGATTTGGAAAGGAATTATCTGACTTCGCTTACGCCCGATGAGCGCAATGTTTTCTGGACTCGTACCATTCGCAATCGAAGCATCTGCATACGACTGGACAAACTCCAAGGTTTCGGAGATTGAATCCACAAGTAGGTTTTCAATCGTCGCTAAACTCGAACTATCGGCTCGGATATCTTTGTCTACCCGACGGTCATTGTGCTTTATGAGCTGTTGTGACCTTTCAACTATGTTTGCGGGAGAGCGATAATTTACGCTAAGCGTATGAGTAGAAAAGTGAGCATTAACATGCTCTTGCGGCTCAAGAATGTACTCAGGGGTGGCACCGCGCCACTCATAAATGGCCTGGTCGTCGTCACCGGCAATTGTCAGTTTCGTTTTGTTTCGCTCTACAATTGCACGAACTAACGCAAGGTCCAGCGGGTTGATGTCCTGGAACTCGTCGACTAAAACGTGGTCGTAGCTTGCGGCCCCCGAAAGGAAGCGTCTTTGTTCAAGTTTCGTCTGTTCGTCCTGATACGCAAAGTACTTCTGGCACTCATAAGTAAAATATGCGCTATCGTATAGCTGCTGAGCAGCTTCGCACCAGAATAAATAATAGGCTTCGTATAACTCTTCTTGCCTCGCCCTAACTCCAGTATTTTCGCTACAATTGCCAATTATCGCGTACTGAATCAGAATGTTCTCTTGCTCCGCCAATTTCCACTCTAAACCGTGACTCACTAATAAGTCCCAGTGACCCGTAAAGCTCGGTAGGTCTGCGTGCCGCACGTGATCAAAACCAAGGGACATAAATGAATCCGAAACTTCCATGAGTCTTTTAGGAGATTGATTTCGGATACGCTGATTCTTCGACTGAAGGGTTTGTCTTATCCGCTCATGTTTTTTCCAGACTGGTTGTAGCAGGTTTTCCATTTTTGAGCGGTAGTCGCGCTTCGTGAATGTCTTGGGACTATGCGTTGTTTCTCTTAACCGTCGCCAACCCCAGGCATTGAGCGTATTAATGTCGACAAAATTTCGGATATCGGCAAACTCACGTTCCTTATTCAACCTGCTGCGTAGCTCATCGCGGGCTGCCCGCGTAAATGTAACAATTAGAAAACGCTGCGGCCTTTCCGACTGTTCCGCCAGATACTTGCATCGGTAAAGCAAACACATTGTTTTCCCACAACCCGCAGGAGCTAACAACCTGATATTGCCGACCGGCGCTTCAATGAAAGCTCTTTGTGAATCATCTAGCTGTACCATCGGGCACTCCCTACAACTCGTTCACCGAGCGAGTAGTCTACAGCATTTCGTAACAATCCCAAACATTGATTTAGCACTATGCTCCAGATTGTGTTTCAGAATTCAGTTATATTCTTCGTGCCCTTTGTGCCTTCGTGTCTTTGTGGTGAAAAATCCTCTGTGCCCTTCGCGCCTCTGTGGTGAATTCACCCGCCATACCGCTTGTACACAATCCCATTCGCTTCCTGCATCTCCCGAATATAGCGAACAATCAGCGCCACCTCCTCTTCCTTAACCTGCGGCTGCGGCGGCATATCCCCGTAAGGCCAATGATGCTGCCGCACGCCAATCTGCGCCGCCAGATAAAAAGCCTTGTCCGAGTGATGCCCCGGATTGTAGATGTCGTGAATCAGCGGCGGTCCCTGCTTCGTGCCGGACGCGTCCACGCCGTGGCAAGCCTGGCAATTGGCTTTGAACAAGGCTTCGCCCTTAATCCCCTCCTCGGATAGCTCGGCCCGTATGACCTCGACCGTGACCCCGTCGTCGCTCTCGCCGGACAGGGCAACATAAGCCAGCGCCGCCACCGCCCCAAACACAATCCATGCGATCACAGCCAGCACTGCCATCCGCTGCCGCTTCTTCATTCGCCGCCGCTGTTTTCGCTGCTTCATCCGTCGCTCCTCATCCCTGGCGCCGATCTGCGCTCGAGCTTTTGCCAGCGCGCCCTTCAGCGAAGACGCTAAGTATCCCGCTTAGGAATAATCGTATGCCTCTAAATTACAGATTCCTTACGCTTTTCCGCAGAGCGGGCTTGCTCTGTGCGCCGGCGGTCAATGTCTGCGCAACCTCTGTGGTGAATCCCGCTCAATGTCAACAAAGTCTTCCCCCGATCCCCTCTGTGCCCTCTGTGTTCTCTGTGGTTAAATCAGCCCCATGACAGTACGCGAAATCACCCACGACAACCTCGCCTGGATTGACATCGTCCACCCCTCCGCCGCCGATGTCGAAGCGCTGCATCACCGCTTCCCGCGCTTCCACCCGCTCAACCTCGAGGACATCCGCAGCCCCATCGAACGGCCCAAGCTCGATCAAGACGACGACTACCTCTTCGTCGTCCTGCACTTCCCGCTCTGGGATGCCCGTACCGAGCTCTCCCGCGCCAGCGAAGTCGATATCTTCGTCGGTCCCGACTTCGTCGTCACCGTGCATAACGGCAGCTTGCCGCCCCTCGTCAAGGCCTTCGAGCGCTGCCAGGCGGATGCAAACGAGCGCAACGGCCTGCTCGGCCGCGGCGCCAACCACGCCTTCTACAGCCTCATCGACCAGCTTGTCGACTACATCTTCCCCATCCTCAACAAGGTCGACCGGCGCGTCCACGCCATCGAGGACAAGCTCTTCGAATCGGACGCCAAGCGCGTCATCCAGGAGATCGCCCTGCTGCGCCGCGATATCATCTCTCTCCGCCGCATCATCCGTCAGCAAATCCCGGTCGTCCAGCAGCTCGAAACCTGCGAGCATCCCATCCTGCACGAGCACATGGAGGAATACTTCGGCGACATCGTCGACCACCTCTTCAAGCTCCGCGACATCGTCGAGGAGAACTTCGAGGTCATCAACAGCTTCGCCGATACCGCCGACACCTTGGCGAGCTACCGCATCAACGAGGTCATGCGCATCCTCACCGTCATCTCCGTCATCATGCTGCCCCTCACGCTCATCTCCAGCATCTACGGCATGAACATCGCGCTGCCCCTTGCCGATGACCCGCGCGCCTTCCTGCTGGCAGCCGCCGTCATGGTCAGCATCGCCCTGCTCATGCTGCTCTATTTCCGCCGCCGACACTGGTTGTAACCCGCTCATGCTCCCTGCCGTCTACATCGACGATAGCCGCGCCTTCGCCGCCGCCGTCCAGCGCCTCAGCGAACAGCCGCACATCGCCTGCGATACCGAATCCAACAGCCTGCACGCCTACCGCGGAACCACCTGCCTCATTCAGTTTTCGACGCCGGACGAAGACCTGCTCATCGACCCGCTCGCCCTCGCCGATATCAGCGCCCTCGCCCCCGTCTTCGCCGACCCGGCTATCGAGAAGATCTTCCACGCCGCCGAATACGATCTCATCTGCCTCAAGCGCGACTTCGACTTCGATGTGGTCAATGTCTTCGACACGATGGCGGCCGCTCGCGTCCGCGGCTACCGGCGCATCGGCTTGGGCAACATGCTGGAAGACCGGCTCGGCATCCGCCACGGCAAGAAGCATCAGAAGGCCGATTGGGCGCGCCGCCCCCTGCCAGCCAGCTACCGGACTTACGCCCAAATGGACACGCATTACCTGCTCGCCCTGCGCGCTGCCTTGCACGCCGAACTGGCCGCCGCCGACCGCCTGGAAGAAGCCTATGAATACTTCGAGGATGTCACCCGCTTCGAGCTGAAATCGGAGGACTTCGACCCCGATGGCTTCTGGGCTCTTTTCCGCGCCAATTCCCTCGACAGCCAGGAAATCGCAGTCCTGCGCGAGCTCTACATCCTGCGCGATGAACTGGCGGAGTCGGTTGACCATCCGCCGCAGCGGTTAATATCGAACAAGACGCTGCTGCTGCTGGCCAAGTCGCAGCCTAAGTCTCTGAAACAACTGCATGCTATCCGGGGCTTGCCGGCCTGGCTCCTCCGTCAGAATGGGGACGAGTTCATCCAGGCGGTCAAGCACGGTCTGGCCAGCCGCGTCCGCTACACGCCGCCGCCGCAAGAGTCGATCCCGCAAGCGGTCGTCGATCGCTATAGCGCCCTCGCTGGCTGGCGCAAGGAGACCGCGGCCGTCCGCGGCGTCGAGTCCGATGTTATCATCAGCAAGGCCGCGCTCTGGGCGATCGCCCGCCGCAAACCGGCATCGCCCGACGAGCTATGTGGCATCCGCGGCTTGGGTCCCTGGCGGCGCAAGACCTATGGCGATGCGCTGGTCGCTGTCATCAACGGACGCGCCGGCTGACGAGTCATGGCGCCGCATCACGCTCGCCTGCCGCTCTGGCAGGACAAGTCACCGGATCAAAAGCTGGAGACACTACGCCAACTCGTGCTTGATCTCTATGGCTATCACTTCAGCGCGGCCCGCGCGGAAGTCCTCATGATGCTGGAGACGCATGAGCCGGCTGACGAGAAGGAGGCTCGCGATATCCAGCGCATCATCGACCTGATCGCCGCCCATCCGGACATCTTCAGCATGACCTGCGAAGTCGGCCACATCACCGCCTCCGCCGCCATCATCGAGCCAGAGAGCCGGCGAACCCTGCTGCACTATCACAAGCGCTTGGGGCGCTGGCTACAAGTGGGCGGCCACGCCGAGTACGAAACCGACTTCGCTCAGGTTGCGCTGCGGGAAGCGCGCGAGGAGACCGGTCTGCCTGACCTGCAACATTGGCCGCCTGACGCCGCGCCGGCGCCGATCGACTACGATGTGCATACGATCCCCCAAAGCGGCGATGCGCCCAAGCATCTGCATCTCGACTTTCGCTACGTCCTGGCGACGCGTCAGCCGGAGGCGCTCGCTCCCATTGCGGGCGAGTCGACGCGCTTCCGCTGGCTCAGCTCCGCCGATGTCCGCGACCTTGGCGCTGCCATCGATGGCTCGCTGCGTCGTCTCCTGGGTAAAGCCTTTGCTCTGTTGTCATCAGAACGGGCTGACCAGTAACTTCGCCGCCGCCCAGCGGCTGTGTTAAACTTTGCTTAGTTGGCGGGAGAAAGTGAGGCAGGCATGTCATCTGACCGGACCGAGCAATTGCGCGCTATTAGGGACGAACTGGTCAATCTCACTGAGTCGCCTCTGTACGAATATCGCCAGCGCAACAAGTACTTCCCGGTCATCGGGCAAGGCAGCCATCACGCCGATATCATGTTCATCGGCGAGGCGCCGGGCAAGAACGAAGCGGAGACGGGGCGCCCTTTCTGCGGCGCGTCCGGCCGTGTTCTGGATGAATTGCTGGCCTCAATCGAGCTTGATCGCCAGGATGTCTACGTCACCAACATTGTCAAGGACCGCCCGCCGAATAACCGCGACCCGCTGAAGACCGAGATCGATTTGTACGCGCCTTTCCTCGAACGACAGATCAGTATTATTCAGCCCAAAGTCATCGCGACCCTCGGGCGCTTCTCGATGGAGTTCATCCTGCGGCGCTTCGGCGCGTTCCAGGCGAATCAGAAGATCAGCCAACTGCACGGGCAGGTCATCAAAGTGCGCACCGCTTATGGACGGGCGTCGATCGTGCCGCAGTATCATCCGGCGGCGGCCTTGTACAACGCCAGCCAACGCGAGACTTTGGAGAAGGATTTCCAGGTTTTGAAGCAGTTTATTGGCCAAGGCGAATCAGGTACAATGAGGCTGCTCTAGCGTCGCAAAGGCGGAAGGGAGTGTGTGCGCCATGATCGTTGAACAGCAATTCATCAGCGCCGACGATTTTTTCGAAATCGTCCAGCAGCCAGAATACGCGGACCGCATTGTCGAACTCATTGAAGGAGAAATTGTCGACATGCCATTTCCTAATCCGATTCATGCGGCAATTCTCGGTACTCTATCAGCAGAGATGATTATGTACGTGAAGAAAAGGAAATTAGGGCGCGTGTTGGTTGGAGACGCGCCTTTTGTCCTAGAGCAGAATCCAGAAGGTAGAGACACGGTGCGGGGCTTGGACATTGCGTTCATTTCGTCGGAACGCTTGCCGGAGGCATTGCCACGAAAACCATTGCTCGTAGCTCCAGATTTGGCTGTCGAAATCATTTCGCCGAGCAATAAAGCAGAAGACATCGAGAAGAAAATCGAGCAATTGCTCGAAGCGGGAACGACTCTGATTTGGATCGTTTACCCCGATTTGCAGAGTATTGCAGTTCATACGCCTGATGGCACATTCAAACTCAAAGAATCCGACATGCTGACGGGCGGTGACGTCCTCGCAGGCTTTGAGATTCCGGTCAGCGAAGTCTTCACAGATTAGGCGATCTTCGCACACAGATCGCCGCGGTCGTCTGAGCCTTGGTCGCAAAATCAAATACTGACGCGTTCGTTGAGGTTATCTGGGACTACATGCTGGTCAACCATGAGCTTCGGCCGGCGGACTGCATACTTGTCCTCGGCAGCCACGACATTCGCATCGCCGACTACGCCGTCGAGTTGCATCAGGCCGGGTACGCGCCTTATCTGCTTTTCTCCGGCGGCGTTGTGCAGCGGGATGCCGCGCTGAATGTCTTCTGGGATGCGACCGAGGCGGAGGTCTTCGCGCGTTTGGCAATGGAGAAAGGGGCGCCGGAAGACCGTATCTTGATCGAGAAGCGCTCGACCAATACCGGTGAGAATCTCCGCTACAGCCGCCAGCTAATTGATTCGCTGGGCATGGACTTTCGCTCATTCATCTTGGTGCAGAAACCCTACATGGAGCGGCGTGTGTGGGCGACCGCGCTCAAGCAATGGGGCGAGGGGAACTATATCGTGACGTCGCCTCCGATGTCGCTAGGGGACTATCTCAATGGCGAGCTGCCCCGTGAGGCGGTGATTCAGCATATCGTCGGCGATTTCCAGCGGGTCAAGGTCTACGGCGAGAATGGCTTTCAGGCGCCGCAGGAGATACCCGCCGAGGTTTGGGAGGCATTTGAGCGGCTGGTTGCGCTGGGCTATGACGAGCGGCTCGTCGAAGCTTAAGCGCTCAATCTGGGAATTTGAGATCGAGAAGAATAGCGGCATGGTCGCTCAGTTTCTTTCGCTCCCAGGCGCGTCCCCATTCATATTCGCATGACGATATATATTCCTGCAACATGGCGTTCACATACACGTGATCGAGTCTGAATCCGTTTCCGTATGACGAGTACCATGTTGGAGCGTCAAGTTGCGGGTGAAAACTGCGAAATACATCCCGCCAGCCCAGTTCTATCAAAGGAGTTATAAAACGGTCTCGGAAATCATCGGAGTACTCCGTGTCTTCGTCGCGACCGGTAAGCGCGCAGTTTGTATCGCCGATGATGACGCCAGCTCCCAGTTGCCAGTCTTTTGCAACTCCTACCAGTGCATCCAAGTACTCGTACCATTGATTCCCTAGTGGTACAAGAATGACCCCGATATGAAGCGATGGTCTGGCGCGCAACTTGATGAGCATCCAGAGATAGTCTGGTCTTGGCGCGCCTTCAAGGCAGACTTTTGAGACCTCAAAGCGGCTTGCCACAAATAGTGCATTCCACGAGGGTTCGTCGTCGAAGATAGTCGACAGTTGATGTATGTAGCCCTCGTCATACAAGCTCTTGGCAATTGATCTGCTAGGTTGTGTACCGCGGAACTCGGCCAGGGCGACGATGTCCGGATTCCACTCCAGAATCTGCTCGACTATTCTGCCAGCGCGACTGCCGCCGCCGTGCATGATATTCCAGAAGAGGATTCGCATCGGTGTTCACCTCGTCAGCGCAAAGGGTGTTTGTGCTGCGGAGGACCGACCTCGTCCGGAATCGGGCAGATGTAGGGCGTTCGCTCAACTGCTTCCTTGAACTCCGTCTGCGCCTTCTCTAGAAGCTCCGGCGACAGCGCCAGCTCGGCAGCTGACAGCGCCATGACCTTAGCCGCATACATCATGCCCTTGTGTCCGATGGACGTGCGCCCGGTGGCGACGACGCCCCAGGAATGCGCCGCCGCTCGGCTGGCCCAAGTCGCAGTTTGCAGCATGCTGCAAGGCGCGTACCAGCTCATATCGCCCATATCGGAAGACCCGGGCGAGACATAATCCTTGTCGGCGCTGGGCAAGACCGCGCCGATTAGAGGCTGCTCGGCGACATCAGGCGCGACGCCGTAGCGCTCGACAAGCGTCTTGACGTTGGCATCGCCGAAATGCTTGTTGATTTCAGCCGCGTATGCTTGCTCTTCGGCGCTGAAGTCGATGCCGCCGAGACGGCGCATGACATTGTATTGCAGGTCAGCCAGAACCTCGTTCGAAAGGACGCGCGTCGAGCCGGATTTGTAGACGATATCGACCTCGGTATCGGTCATCATGGCGGCGCCTTTGGCGATGCGAATGACGCGCTGGCTGACATCTTCCAGGTTCTGCGGATCGTAGGCGCGGACGTAGTAGTAGCTCTCGGCGAAGTCGGGCACGACATTGGGCGCCAGCCCGCCATTGAGGATGACGTAATGCAAGCGCACGTCATCGGTGACATGCTCGCGCAGGTAGTTGACGCCGATGTTCATGAGTTCCAAGGCGTCGAGGGCGGAGCGTCCCGAGTAAGGATCGGCGGCGGCGTGGGCGGATTTGCCCTTGAAGCGGAAGTAATAGCGATTGACGCTGAGCAGGCTGCCTTTCATAGCGGAGTTGGTATACCAGGGGTGCCAATTGAAGGTGGCGTCCAGATCATCGAAAGCGCCAGCGCGGCCCATGAAGACTTTGCCGCTGCCGCCTTCTTCCGCCGGGCAGCCATAGTAGCGCACTGTGCCTTCGTTTCCGCTGCGCTCCAGCCATTGCTTGAAAGCGACAGCCGCAGCCAAACAGCCGGCGCCGAGGAGATTGTGGCCGCAGCCGTGGCCCGCTTCGCCCGCAGTTATGGGATCGGGCGCGTTTTGGTTCTTCTGCGACAAGCCGGGCAGGGCATCGTATTCGCCGGCGAAGGCGATCACCGGTTTGCCAGCGCCCCATTCGGCGACGAAGGCGGTGCTGCATCCACCCAGGTCCCAGGTGATTCTAAAGCCCTCCGCCTCGAGGAAGTCGGCTTGCAACTTTGAGGCTTTGAACTCGACGAATTGCAGTTCGGGGTTGTCCCAGATTTCATCCGCCATCCGCGTGAAGCGTGTCTGATGCTCGTCGAGCCAGTCGGCGATATCCATTTTCGATTGCATGGCGTTTTCCTATTTTGATGGTTATTTGCAGTGATGATAGCGCGAAGCTGAGCGCGGTCAAAGTGTCGACGGCGCCGGCAGATGCGCATGTATTTGAGTCAGACGTTGACGGTGGCGATGACTTGCTCGTTGGGGTCGGCGGTGGTATCGGCGGGTAAGAGCCTGGCCGCCGAGTCGGGCAGGACGAGCGTCAAAGCGCGGAAGCCGAGACGGTGCCCCATATCGCGAATGGCGACCAGCAGTTGCGTGCTGAGATTGCGCGGCGACCAGCAGTAGACATCGGCATTGCGTTCGTTGTAAAGCTGCTGATGGAAGCAGACAAGCGCCTCATGCCCGGAAGCGTTCACGTATTGTCTGTGCTTCTTGCGTTCGATGATCTGGGGAATGCCGCTCCAGTGTTCGATCCATTCTGTCTCCCACAAGGCGCGTGGACTGGTGAGACGTCCGACCGCCAGCGCCCAGCCGTCAATCATGCTGGCGTCGACCTTGTCGAAGTCATGGCTCTTGTAGAAACTCTGGCCAGTTTGGGCATGCAAGGCGTAGCGCGTCAGGCGGAAGACCTCAGCCGTGCCGAAGTATTTGCGGTAGACGAGCGCCAATGCCTGGTCATAGGCGGGATAATCCACCGACAGGCGCCCGGGACTGCGGGCGTCGCGCAGGATAGCATCGGCGAGCGCAAGTTGCGTTTCATCGCCGGGGCTATCGGCAACAAGCCAGTTCGCCAGATGCAGGTGCGTGCCCATGGGCGTCAATTCGCGGTTGATGAAGGCTTCGGCATAAGCGAGGATGCTGTCATTGTCATCAACGACATAGGCAAAACCGTTGCCGCTCAAGAGATGGCTTAGCCAGATGGCGCCGGTTTCCAGGGACATCCAGGCGCCGCCATGCAGCCAGCGCTCGTAGATGGTCAGATCCTCGTAGGGCAGGTTCTCGACCTGGCCAAGCGCGTTCAGCCGCTGCCAAATCGGAACACTGGCGGTGAACAGTTGCACGATTTTGCGCGTATCGTCGATGGTTGCCTGGCGTACTTGCATGGCTGAAGCCCCGCCATTCTGGTTGCGTCGTGACGATTCAGTATCTAGTATAGTATAGCTTAGACTGGTTGAGGGCAGGTAAGAACATCGGCCAATCGCCGTCGTCACAGGCGGGCTGTATGGTCTGCGCCTCCTCGCCATTGGAGCGGCGATAGACGGAGATCGTGGAGCGGGAAATGTTGCTGGCTATCGATATCGGCAATACGAATATCCACTTGGGCCTCTGGGATGGCGGCGCCTGGCGTTTGTCATGGCGGGCGCGAACGGTTGCGGCGAAAATGACTGACGAGTACGCTGTCCTGGCGCGCAACTTCCTGAACACGGCGGGGGTCGATTTTGCCGCTGTTTCAGCCGTTTGCATGAGCAGCGTTGTGCCCGCGTTGACCGGGACATTTCAGGATCTGTCGCGGCGTTACCTGGGGCTAGAGCCTCTCAACGTGAACAGCAAGACCAACCTGGGCATCGTGATCGCCATCGATATGCCGGAGCAGGCGGGCGCTGACCGTCTGTGTAATGCGGTGGCGCTGTCGCATCAATTTGGCGCGCCGGCGGTCAGTGTGGACTTCGGCACCTCGACGAATTTCGATGTGCTCTCGGCGGAGCGGGAATACATTGGCGGCGTCATTGCGCCGGGAGTCGGTCTGGCTCATGACGCTTTGGTCAGCCGCGCCGCGCAGTTGCACAAAGTGGACTTGGCGCCACCGCCAAAACCTATCGGACGCAATACGATTCATGCCATGCAGTCGGGCATATTCTGGGGCTATATCGGCATGATCGAAGCGTTGCTTGGTCGCGTCCTGGCTGAACTGGACTCGAGCGAAACGAAGGTTGTCGCGACCGGAGGCCTGGCGCCGGCGATCAAAGCGCATATCGGGCTTATCGACGATGTCGCGCCGGAACTGACGCTAGACGGGTTGCGGCTGATTCACGAGTTGAATAGCTGAAGCAAAAATGCCCCGGTAGAGGGAGGCATTTGGCAAGCTCCGTAGCTTGGACTTGAACCAAGAACCTAGCGGTTAACAGAACTAGCATTTAAGCGACCGCCCATCCTTCGGACAGGGTCTCCGCCTGCTCAAGCACAGTCAAAGTCGCTTGTTCCTGCTTGTCGGGCGGGTAGCCATACTTGCGCAATATACGCTTGACCAGTCGTCGCAGGTTCGCGCGCACGTTCTCCCGCAAGGTCCAGTCGATGGTGACATTGTTGCGGACAGTGTTTACCAGTTCACGCGCAATCTCACGCAGGGTTTCATCGCCAAGCACTTTGACCGCGCTGTCGTTGGTTTCCAGCGCATCGTAAAAGGCAAGCTCATCTCCAGTCAGTCCCAGTTCCTCGCCGCGACTGTCGGCTTCGCGCATCTTCCGCGCCAACTGAATTAATTCTTCGATGACTGTGGCCGCTTCAATGGCGCGGTTCTGGTAGCGGAGCAGTGTTTTTTCCAGCATTTCGGCAAAGGAGCGCGCTTCCACCAGGTTCTTGCGGCGCCGAGTCGCCAGTTCGCCCTTCAACAGCTTTTGCAGCAATTCAACGGCGAGATTGCGATGCCGCATGCCCTGCACTTCGGCTAGGAATTCCTCGGAAAGGATGGAGACGTCGGGCTTGTTTAGACCGGCCGCAGCAAATATGTCGACGACGCCTTCGGGAGCGATTGCGCGAGATATGATCTGTCGTATCGCATGTTCAATTTCGCCTTCGGGCTTGGCGCTTCCTCGCTCCTGCTTGGCCAGCGCCGCCTGTACGTTCTGAAAGAAAGCCAGATCGTCACGAATGCGGATCGCCTCCTCATGCGGAACGGAAAGGGCGAAAGCCTGGGAAAGCTCGCGCACGGACTTGAGACAGCGATCTTTGCCGTTTTTCTGCGCCGGCGCCAGAATATAATTCTGCGCGGCCGCCACAATGCCTATCCTTTCATCTGACGACATGTCTAGTGACCAGCGAGACCAGTCGAAGCCATGGAACAGAGCACAGCAGATTTCGTACTTCTCCTGCATGACCTTGACTGCTTCTTCCTGGTCCAAGACGGTACTGCCAATGCCTCCGCTAGCCGAATACGTCGCCAGCGCGCGTTTTAATTCCGGCGCGAGCCCCAGATAGTCGACGACCAAACCCCCCGGCTTATCGCGGAAAACCCGATTAACTCGCGCAATGGCCTGCATCAAGCCATGGCCGCGCATGGGCTTGTCAACATACATGGTATGTAAATTTGGCGCGTCAAAGCCGGTAAGCCACATATCGCGCACCAGCACGATGCGGAATGAATCCGCCGGATCGCGAAAGCGTTTTGCCAGCGCCTCGCGCCGCGTCTTGTTGCGGACGTGCTTCTGCCAGTCGTCCGGATCTTTAGCGTTGCCGGTCATCACGATCTTGATTTCGTCATCGCGCTCCCACTCTGGCCGCAGACGGACCAACTCGCGATACAGGTCGACGCAGATGCGGCGGCTCATGCAGACGATCATCGCCTTGCCTTCAAGGGGATCCAGCCGGTCTTCGTAATGACAAACGATGTCCCGCGCGACTTGCTTCAGACGTTTTTCCGCGCCCGCCAGCGCCTCAAGCTGCGCCCATTTCGTCTTTAGTTTTTCCTTGCGCTCGAGTTCCTCGCCCTCGGTCGCTTCGTCGAAGTCGGGATCGATTTTGGGACGCTCTTCCTCGTCGAGATCGAGTTTGGCCAGCCGACTTTCATAATAAATGGGGACGGTGGCGCCGTCCTCCACCGAGCGCTGGATGTCGTAGACGCTGATTATGTCGCCGAATACCGCCTGCGTGTTGGCGTCCTGCTTCTCGATTGGCGTGCCAGTAAAGCCGATGAAGGAGGCGTTGGGCAGGGCATCGCGCATGTGCCGGGCGAAGCCATCGATGAAATCGTACTGGCTGCGGTGAGCCTCGTCGGCGATGACCACGATATTGCTGCGCTCCGACAAGCGAGGATAGCGCGCGCCTTTCGATTCCGGGAAAAACTTCTGAATCGTAGTGAACACCACGCCGCCGGATTTCACATTCAGCTTTTCCTTTAGATCTGCCCGGCTTTCAGCTTGTTTCGGCGACTGACGCAAAAGCTCGTCACAGCGAGAAAAGGTACCGAAGAGTTGATCATCAAGGTCGTTGCGATCGGTCAGCACCACCACAGTCGGGTTCTGCATGGCTGGCTCGCGGATGATGCGCCCGGCGTAGAAAGCCATGGTCAAACTCTTGCCCGAGCCCTGAGTATGCCAGACAACGCCGATGCGGCCATCGCCCGGTTTGCCGCCGGCCGATTGCTCTGTTTCCGCCTCTTGCAGTCCGACCGCCCGCAGAGTTTCGCGCAGCGCCATCTCGACCGCGCCCACCTGATGGTAGCCGGCCATCTTTTTCTCCAGCGCGCCGCCATCGTCCTCGAAGACGATAAAATCGCGCAAGAGCGAGAGCCAGCGCGCGGGCTCGCAGAGGCCTTCCAGCATGACTTGCAGCCCGGGCCGCGCTCCATCGGAGGGCGAGCGCCAAGCCTTGAACCATTCCTGCCCGGCCGTCAGCGTCCCAACCTGCGCCTGCAAGCCATCGGAAACGATCAAAGCCGCATTCATGGCGAAGAGGGTCGGCAATTCGGACTTGTAAGTCTGCAACTGCCGCCGGGCGCTCTCGATAGTCGCGTTCGGGTCAGCCGCGCTCTTGAGCTCGATCAGTCCCAGCGGTAAACCATTAACGAAAAGCAGTACGTCCGGACGGCGCTCTTTTCGCTGCTCCACCACCGTGAACTGGTTGACCGCCAGCCAGTCGTTGTTCTCGGCGTCCGCAAAATCAATCACCTGCGCCTGCGCGCCGCGGATGCCGCCGGCCTCAGTCCGGTATTCGACGGTGACGCCATCCACCAGCAGTCGGTGAAAATGACGATTGCGCGTCTCCAGCGTCGCGCCTTCGAGCCGCGTCAGCTTGCGAAAGGCATCGTCCAGCGCTTCGGCGGGCAGATCGGGGTTGAGCCGGTCGAGGGCGTCGCGCAAGCGCAGCATAAGGACGACGTCTTTATAGTTGCGGCGTTCGGCGAAGAGACCACCAAGCGCGATGTCGGGTCCGTAGGCGGTGCGCCAGCCCAAGCCACCCAGCCAGGTCAGGGCGGCTTCTTCGACGTCAGCTTCAGTGAGGGTGTTCATCACTTCTAATCTCATCGACAATGTCAGACTTGAATGCCTGATATGTTTCCATGCCGGGTACAACCAGGCGGCTTAGGGTGTCCTTCATGAATGCATCCTTGTTACCGCCTGGATGTTTAAGATCGAGCAAATCCTTTAGTCCGTTATAGATATCACCGGCCGCGGATTTCAGGTCGTCCTTAGGATTGCCACGTTGGGAGCTGGCCTTTAGTGCATCCGCCTTAATTTGCAATGCTTTGTCACGTAGTTCAGTCTTGCCTTCTCGCTGGAGGAGTGCCTCAATAACATCATCTGCAAGCAAGTAGGACTCGACATTGCGTTTCGTCAAAGTAATGCCGTCAAATTCAGCAACTTCATCGTCAGACTTATCATCCCTGTCGGCCAGTGCGACTATCTTTGTCTGCGGAAGGACGCGTTCCAAAAGCCCACGTATCGAACCTGCCGTTTCTGCCACTTGCGCCGAGTTGCCTCCTGACATAAATACAATTCCCGGTTCGTGAGGCCCTAGAATTCTCTCATAAACATCGGCGTCGAAATCTTTGCGACGCTTGCCAATTGATGAGCCTTCGCAGACGACGATAAACTCTGGTGCAACCCGGTTAGACAAGTCATCCAGGGTAATGGACAACATTTTCTCCCAGGCAGCCCTGTCTATTCTCGCAGGTCCGATCTCAATGGGCAGGTCAGGATCAACTCCATCAAAGTTGAGCAGACAGACAGATCCGGGCGAGTCAATCTCCATCTTTTGGGCTTCGCGAAGCACACCTAGTGAATGAGTTGTCACCCATAACTGCGAAGTGGCAGGTACGACCCTGTACAGCTCCTTCAACAGGGAACCTTGCACTTTAGTGTGCAAGTGCGACTCCACCTCATCGATACAGTAGATAGCGTTATTGAAGTAACTTTTCTTCAAGTGGATGTCCAGAATTAGGTCAAATGCCGCCTTCTCTCCCCCGGATAGATTCTTGTAGTGGTATGAGTCTACTGCACCCTTCCGAAAGTAGAACGCGCCTGAGCCTTGTTCTGATCCCAGGGGCTCCGTGATAGCGTTAAGGGTCAGATCGCCAAAGACGTTAAGCATGGATCTCCGAATTTCGCCTACCAGTTCATCGGCCAATTGCCCTACGGTCTTTTGCTTGTTGGCTTCGTTGTACAGTTTGCTGATCGAGTCAAGCAGCAGCCGTTGGTAATTGCCAGAGACTGTCTTGTCATCATCTATGAGCCGTTGGACCCCAGGGTTGTCAACAGGGCTCGGCTGAGCCGAGATTCGCCCCGAACTAAAATCGGCATCGTTTCGGTAAGCAGTACGGATGTATAGGCTGTCCCTGCTCGGATGTTCGTCTCCGTGCAAACGAACGTCGACAGTGCCGCGCGCCTCACTTTTATCATAGTATACGCTATCCCCACTGTGCCCTAGACCAGTATTGTTCCTATGCCACAGGAGAAATGCGTCGAAAACAGATGATTTGCCACAACCGTTCGGGCCCATCAAGACGACTAGCTTCGCCGATTCGGGAATATCAGTAATCCTGAGATCGGTGAACCTCTTGAAGTTATGCATATGTGCAGATGCTATCCTCAAGATTACTCTCCTCTATTGCAGCCAT
>JAJEAA010000028.1 GCA_022824365.1 Anaerolineae bacterium | reverse complement strand
TCTGTGCCTCAGTAAAACCAAGTTAGTCATGCGACAAATGAAATGTAGTGGATGTTGTAAGCGGGCGACTCACAGAGTCGCCCCTACAATGATTTCGGTTTTTGCCATTCTCTTTACCTTGCAATATTTTCTCATTACTTTGTTGGTTCTACTTCTGTGGCAAATCTCTAAGGCACAACCCGGCTGTTCAGCATCTCGTTCAAGACCAGGACCAAGCGCCGCAGTTCGTCTTCCAGGTCGCGGCTGATCCCGTCTTGAATCAGCGCCTCGCGGAAGAGATCGCGAGCTTCGCGCACTTGCTCCTGCCCCCCGCGCAAACGCTGCAAGCCGGCCCGCATCTGCTCGCGGGCCTGGCTGCTGGCCGGGTTGGTGTAGTAATCGGAGAATTGCCAGCCGTGCTGCGTCGCCACGCGCTGCAAGCCGTTGATGAACTCCTGCACGGTCGTGATGCTTTCGGCCGCGCCCCGCTGCAGCAATTCGGCGATGCCCTCGCTCAAGCTGGGCTCCATTGAAAAATCGAGGCTGTCGATATCGGTGTAGCGCGCCTCGACCGCTTCCCGGCTGCTCGGCTGGGGCCGCAGGGAGGTCTTCTGTGGCGACATGCCGGTGAACAGCGGATACAAGACGCCGACGCACATATTGTGCACATCTTTGCTGTATTGCTGGGGCGATTGGGTCCGTTCGTCTTCCAGGCGGCGCGAGCTGTTGAAGTCGATCACTTTCAGATGCGCGCCGTCCCAATAGACGTGCTCCAGCTTGTGATCGAGATAGACGATCTGCATGCTGTGCGCCAGGGTCAACAAGGAGCTGAATTGCAGGGCCAGCGCCAAGCCTTCCTCGCTCGGCAAACGCCAGCGGCTGTTGGGGCGGTTCGGTTTCATCAAATAAAAGAGGCTGTGGTGGCGCGGCAGGTTTTCCATCGACAGATATGGGCGCCAGCCGGCCGAGGCAAAACGCGGCATCGCCTCTTTGAAGCCGCGGATATCGCTTTGATAGGAGGTGATCTCGCCGTTGCGGGGCGCTTCCTCGCGGTCGGAGATGAAGCCGCAGTCATAGAGCTTGACGATGTTGGGGCTATGCCAGAGCCGCGCCAGGATCTCCGCCTCGTTGCCAAAAGCGCGATATTCCCAGCGCATATCGCCGCTGCTATCCAGATGTTCCGGACGCATCACTTTGAAGGCGACCGAGCCGCCTGTGCGCAAGTCCACCGCATCCAGCACACGCGCGTAATGCCCCAGCGCGAAGGTATCGATGAAGTTGTCCAGCTGATACAGTTCCGAAAGTCGCGGCATGTCCTGTCCGGCGGGCTGCAGCCGAGCGATGGCATAAGCAGGCAATGTACCAGTTTTCGTCCCCTAGAAACAGGGTCGCTTTACCCTTCGTTCTCCCCACGTCGGTTACAATGACGCCAAACCGTCAGCGGCGAGCGGAGATTATTCTTGCGGACAATTACAAGCCTTTTCGTCCTTTGCCTTTGCTTCGTCAGCCTGTCCACCGGCCAGAGCCAGACGCCCGAGTTGATCGAGGCTGCTCGCCGCGTCGCCTATCCGCCTTTGCCGGCTTCGGCTGAGCCTGCTTCCAGTTCGCTTTTACCGGCTCGCGCGACCGACCTCGGCTGCGATCTGATCGGCGGGCTTCCCCTGCCCGACCCGGTCGAGGCGCGCCGGCTCTTATTTGAATTTGAGGGCGCGCCCTACGCGGTGCATATAAGCGCCGATGGCAGCCTGGCGCAAGTTTGTGATGAGCGCTTTCCCAACCTGGGCGCGGGGACGCAGCCGGTCTCGCGCATCGACGCCGATAGCGATGGCGACGGCCTCGCTGATCCAAGCGACGACTGTCCGCAAATCTCCGGCGTCGCCGCAGCTGCGCGTCCGGGCTGCCCGCAAGCCTCAGCCGCTGACCGCGATGGGGATGGCAGTCCTGACCACCTGGACCGCTGCCCTGAACAAGCTGGCGCCGCCGCGGCGGAAGGCTGCGCCATCATGCGCGATGAAGACGGCGATGGCGTACCTGATCACATTGATATTTGCCGCGCCGATTTCGGCCTCATCCGGGCGGATTTCGCGCTGGGCTGCCCGGCCGATGGCAGCGGAGTCTCCAGCCGACGCCGCGCCGCCGACGAGATCTGCCGGGTCAGCGCCACCGAGTTGCCCATCTATGACAGCCGAGAGGACACTGCCGCTGTCGTCAGCCGCGCCGTTTCGGCTAACGTGATCGGCAGGAGCGCCGCGCTGGACTGGTATCAAGCGACCGACGGCTGGGTGAGAGCAGGTGGCGCATTACTAACGGGCGCCTGCTACAACATTCCGCTCGTCAATCCGGCAATCGGCAGCGCGACTGGTTGTTTCATGCGTCCAAGCAGCGGGGCGGTTAATGTGCGGGCGGGGCCGGGGGGCCGGCAAGCGGCCCGCCTGCATGAACATGAGCAGCAAGCCGTCCTGGGCGCGAACGCGAGCGGCGACTGGCTCTTTTATCGCGCCGGCTGGGTCAGCCGCAGCGTGCTCGAACTCGCCGGCGACTGCGCCAGCCTGCCCGTCCTGAATCCGGCTCAAGCCGCCAGCGGCACGGTTCACTTCTGTCCGCCGGAGTACAGCAGCTTCCTGCCGCCGCGCATCGGCATCGGCGAGTCAAACGCGCGCATCGCCTCGACGACGCTCGCCAACCGCCTGCGCGCCGAGCCGGATTATCGATCCGAGCAAGTCGGCGAGATCCCGCCAAGAACCGTCATCGACGCCGTGCTTGATGGGCCAGCCTGCAACAGTCCCTGGGTCTGGTGGCTGGTCGAAGTTGACGGCCAAGTCGGCTGGACAGTCGAGAGCGACGTGAAGGCCTATCACTATTACCTAGAACCGGTGGCCGCCGGGAGCGCAAACGCCAGAGCGGGGGACGATCTTGCGCTATCCGAGACTGTTCAATCTCCATCGAACCGTCAGATAAACAGCGCAACCCTCGATAGCCTCGATACTGTGGCGCTGTTGCGTCTGCCGTCTCCCATAGCCGTCGTCTGGTCGCCGGGGGGTAGGGCGCTGGCGGCAGTATCCGCGCGCGGCGATATCGCGCTCTTCAGCGGGCCGGATTTCGCGCCGATCTCGCTTGAACCTGCGCCGCCGGCAGCTGCGAGCGCCATCGCCTTCAGCCCGGATGGGAAGTGGCTGGCGGCCGGCGACCGCAGTGGGGACCTCAGGCTGATCGAGTTGAGCGCCAGCTTGCAGGCATTAAAATCAATTCCTTTGGGCTCGCAAGCGGGTCCGATCCGTGGACTGGCTTGGAACAAGGCGGGCGACAAACTGGCTGCCATCAGCGGCGACGAAGCGCTAAAGATCTCGCGTCAAGCCGGCGCCCTCACTGTTTGGCGCTTTGATGCTTCCGCGCCAGCAGCGAGCGAACTCGTTTTGCGCTATCACTACGCCTATCCGTTGACATCCGCCGCTTTCAGCCGAGACGGGCGCTGGCTCGCGGTCAACGGCGAATCGAGCGGCGATCGGCGCGCCGCCCTCTGGGTCTACGAGGCAGGCTCTGGCGATCCGGCATTCAGCCAGGCTTTGGTCCCGATGCGCGGACGCGGCTTCGTCCTCGCCCCGCCCACTGCCGCCCTCGGCGACTTCGTCTACAGCAGCGGCGACAGCCTCTACCAACTGCGCGTTGACAGCGGCGAGGACCGGCGCTTTTATCATCTGGCCGGCGCCGTGATGTCGGCAGCCGCCTTCCGTCCGCAAGTCATTCCGGGCGCCGAAGCGCTCGTGGCTTTGAGCGCGGAAGAGCGAAACGGAAGGAGGCAACTGCGAATCGCCAACGCGCTCAATCCCCGCTCGTCCGCCGCCGCCTTCTTGCTTACTCCTTCCGCCACTGCCTTCAGTCCCGATGGGCGGCTGCTCGCCATCGCCGAAGCAGAGGCTGACCGCGTCCGCGTCCTCGGTGTGGCGGCACAGCGCTAGCGCAAGCTTTTCGCTGACAGCGCGCGGCAAATATGCTAGGATGACGTATTGCGCTCACAGTCCGAAATGAAAGCCGCGTCAATGCCAGAACCTCTGATTGCCAGGCCGCTAAGCGCCCCCGTCCGCGACCGACCCTTTGACCTGAACGAAGCCATTTTCGACAGCCTGGACGCCGCGAGCCTGAGGCCGCAAGAGGGCGATGTCCTGGCGGTTTCCAGCAAGTACGCCGCCATCGCCGCCGGCCGGATCATCGGCCTTGATGATATCCGCGCCTCTGCCCGAGCCGAGCAACTGGCGCAGCGCTACAACATGGACGCGGCTATCGCGCAGTTGGTTCTCGACGAAGCCGACCAGATCTTCGGCGGGATTGAACTGGGCTTCCTCTTGACGGCGAAAGGCGGCGTCATCTCGCCAAACGCGGGCTTGGACCGCTCCAATATCCCCAGCGGCCAAGTCGTCCTGCTGCCGCGCGATCCCTTTCGCAGCGCCGAAACTATTCGCCGGGCGCTGCAATCTCGGCTTGGCTGCCGCCTCGGCGTCATTCTGACCGACAGTTGGCTGATGCCCGGGCGCTACGGGACGACCGGCATCGCTATCGCCGCGGCCGGCTTTCAACCCATCCGCGATGAGCGCGGCAAAGCCGACCTCTTTGGCAATGCGATGGCGGTGACGCAGATCGGGTTGGCGGACGCGCTTGCCGCTTGCGCGCAAATCGTTATGGGCGAGCGCGACGAAGCGACGCCCTTCGCCCTCATCCGCGGCGCGAATCTCGACTTGACCGATGCGCCCCTCTCAGCAGCCGATGTATCGATACCCTGGCGACACTGTATTTATATCGAGTCGCTGACGCTGGGGTTGTTGCCAGTTGAAGAGTCGGGCAAAGTCACGGTTTGAAGAATGTCGCTGCTAGCGATTGCCCGGCAGCCTCTTTTTCTACACAGTTTAACTTGAAATAACACATACGATACATTTCTTGTTGACTTGTATACAAAGTCAATGCTAGTCTGATTATGGGCAGGTTGTTTGTCATCGTGACAAGACAGCCGTCCGCTACCCCATTTATCAGTTGATCGAAGCAAGGAGTTGACTCCCATGAAGCGGAAGTTCATCAGTGCATTATGTCTCGCGGCAGTTCTACTCGCGGCTGCGCTCGTCCCGGCGACGGCGCTTGCCGACGGGCATATTCCGACCGTAGCCATCCTGAGCTACCGGAATGCCCAAGGCGTCAGCAGCCGTCTCATTCACGCGGTCTACGATGTCCTCCATTACCACGGTTACTTGAGCAGTGAAGAGGTCGCGTCCATTGTCGCCAACGAAGATTTCGCCGGCGAGAACATCAATATAATTTGGCGGGATGCCGGCGGCGATATTTCCAATGTCCCCATCATGACGGATTACGCGCTGGACAAGGGCGCTACCGTCATGGTGACTACGACGACCAACGTGACGCTCAACGCCATTCACGCCGCCGAAGAAAGCGGCATAGAGCCGACGCCGCTGGTGATCTTCTCCCTGGTCGGGGCGCCGTATACTTCTGGCGTGGCCGACGCGCCCTGCGTCAAACCGGAGCACGTCGTTGGCAGCCACGCCCTAAGCTCCTACGAGGACGTGATGGCGCTTTTGCCGATGCAAAATCCCGAGATTGACTTTATCGGCAGCTTCATGAATCCGGGGAATTCCGGTCATGTTTACGCCACTGAGCAGATCAAGCACTATGCCGAGACGCTTGGCATCACCGTCGAAGAGGCGCCCTGGCTGGATGCCGCCGACGGCTTGGTTAACGCCGAGAGGCTGATTGACAGCGATGTCGATATGTTTGTGTCGCTGGGCCATCCGCCGTCGCTGCCAGCCATCATCGAGGCTTCCAACGAAGCGGGCATACCCATCCTGGCGACGGCGATGTCCTATGTGCATCGCGGCGTTCACATCGCGGCCGGATTCTACTCCTACTACAACGAAGGCGCAGTCGTAGGCCACATGCTGACCGCCGCGCTGGATGGCGAGTTGGACGCAGGGCGAGTCGGCATCCATGCCGCGCCCAAGCTGGCAGTCGCTTTGAACCTGGATTCGATCAAGGCAGGCGGCATCAAAATCTCTGACGCCCTGATGGAACGAGCCGACTTCGTCGTTGAAAACGGCGAAAGCACGGAAGAATTCATCAAGCCAGAGTATCCGGATGTCGATATGGAAGAACGCCACGCTGAACGCGCGGCCTTCCTGGATTCCTTGCACTGCACGGATGAGATGATTGAGGCACAGCGCGCCGAGCTCGAAGCCGACGAGTAACGGTCCTTGCAGCAAATTTTCGCGGCGCGGGCGCATCAGAACCCTTTGCCTGCGTCGCGAATCGATTCCTCTTCGATTAATACCGCCGAGCCGGCAGCAAATCGCCTTCACTGACTATGACAATTGCATCAATTGCCTGAAGTCGCGTCCGCCCGTCCGATACCGGTCGGCAGAATTCGCGGCGGAAAATGGCGCTGCGCTCGCCTGCTATCACGTATCAATACCCTGACGAAACAGTATCAATATCGGTTCGCAAGCCTGCCTTCGCGCGCCGCCAGTCGCCTCATCCCCAGCTATTTTCCGAGCCAAAATCACGCCGATTTCGACTTGTGCAACATCAACAGACTTAGATTAAGCGGATGAAATTCCTTTGACATCGGCTTAAGCCTCGCTTAGAATGAGAGCGTCATCAAACCGGACGATAAAAATGCCGCATAAGCAAGTTTTATACGGATTTTCTCCAAGACGCGCGCTGTGACCGCCTAAGCCACAGTCCGCGTTTTTTGTTTCTCATGGCCGGAATTCGATTGCGGAAAGGATCGAGATGGACGCCAGTATGATCAACAAGATACAGAAAGCCAGCGATTACGCCAGCCAACCGGAACGCGCCACCTTTAACAACCTCACGGTAGAATTCCACGGCGCCAACAGCAACCATGTGGTCTGCCTGGATCGCGACGGCTGGTCCTGCAGTTGCGCCGGCTTCCGGGCTTATGAAATCTGCCCGCATATTATGGCCTTGGAGATCCTGTTCAAGCCCCTGCTCAAGCGCCGCCCGGTGCCCTACGCGCCCGGGCAGAACATCGTCAGCGATGTGGAAAAGGCGAACCGCTATTCGCAGGAGACCGACCGCATCCGCATCAACAGTTTTGATTGCCACTTTGAGGGCTATAACAAGAATCATCAAGTGACTTACAACGAAGGCGTCTGGACCAGCACCGCCTCGTTCTTCGCGCAGCGCGGCGTGTGCAGCCATACGATGGCGCTGGAGAAAATCCTCAAGGGTTTCGTCCAGCCGGTTAGGGCGCAGCCGGTGGCTTGAACCGGCAGTTCTTGGGTTAAGCCAAGTCTCAATTCGCAAACAGCAACGCGTCAGCCCTTGGCTGGCGCTTTTCTTTCGACAGCGTTCAGCCGGCCAC
Organism: Anaerolineae bacterium; assembly: GCA_022824365.1. Taxonomy (GTDB): domain Bacteria; phylum Chloroflexota; class Anaerolineae; order Aggregatilineales; family Phototrophicaceae; genus UBA6055. The sequence continues at coordinate 425,807 of JAJEAA010000028.1, read as the reverse complement.
GCCCACCGGCGCGATGCCGTCTTCTTCCGCGTCGGCTTCCACAGCAAGGCGCGGATCGCCCGGCGCCACCTCAAACACCGCCTGCCAGGGCAGGTAGTGCGTGAATAACTGATCCCGCTTCACCAAACTTCCCGCTGTGTCGTAGACGTTCCGATACACGAGCACGTCCGCGCCATCGGCCGAGTAATCGATCTGGCGGATCTGCCCCAGCGCCAGGTCCTCGGCCTCGATGTACTCCTCCGGCGGCGCGCTGACAATGTCGCGGATGATCGGCGCTTCCACCACCGTGCGCCAATGCGCGGTGCTGTAGATGCGGAATTGGAGCGCGTCTTGAGCGCCGAGGAAGCTGCTCTCGATCAGCAAGTGATGCGGGCTATTGTTCTGGAAGCGCAGGTCGACGTCCGGCTGCCAGATCGCCGCGTCCAGACCCGGTCCAGCGCCGGCATACTCATAATAGCCGACGCGATAGCCATGACTGTTGCGCTCGGTGATGGCGTAACCTCCGCTGAAAGCGGCGCGAAACATGGTCGTGCTCACCTGGCAGATGCCGCCGCCGATGCCCGTAACGGTTGCGCCGCCAAGGATCACGCTGCCTTCCAGGTAGCCGGCTTCGGGACTGATATCGCCAAGGTGCTGATTAAAAGAAAACTCCTCGCCCGGCGCGATGATGATGCCGTGCAGCTTGCCCGCGCCCAGCGCGATATTCGAGCGCCGATTCTGCCAGGAGCCCCAATAATAAGTCGTCGCCTCGGCCACCAATTCGGTGATGCCCAGCTCGGTCCCGCTGACGCCGGCCGGATAGCGCGGATGCAAGGTCTCGAAATACATCACCACGCGCCGATTGACCGGGTCGAAGACCGCCGCTTCCAAGCGCCGAATCGTCTCGGCGACATCCAGCCGGCGCCCCTCGCTCGCCGGTGAAATCGGGTTGAGCTGCCCGGTTGCGGGGTCAAAGTCGAAGCGGCCTTCGGCTGCTGGCTTGGATAAATTCGGCGACAGCGTCGTCAAGTAGCTGGCGAAAGCGCTCAAGTCGACACTGACATCGTAGCGCCGCTCAGCGCCCGCGCCGCTCAACGTCACGCTCAAGCCGGCCAGGATTTGCTCCCGCGTGAGGATCCAGGGCGCCAGCAGGTCGCCATTCGGCAAGCTGCCGATCAATTGCAGCGGCGATGACAGCGCCGTTTTCACCTGCGCCGCCGCTTCCCTCAAGTTCCATTCGCGGGGCGGACTCTCGTCTATGACAAGAGCGATCTCCGTTTCGCCCGTCCGCGCCAGCAGCAGCCTGGACAGCGAGTCCAGAGTCGCCTCAACATCAAGTTCGCGCCCGCTGAGGCCGGGGCTGACCGCCACATTGATCCCGTCCAGAGTCAGCGCGGCATCCTGCCGCTCGCGCTTGATCTCGTCCGCCAGTTTCCGCAAGTAGCCCAGCGCTTTGGATTCATCGAATACAAATGTCAAAGGCAAGGCGGCCCCGCTCAACCAAGCCTCCGCCTGTTGGCGCAAGCTGCTGCGGGCATCGTCAGAATGCCCAATCGCATAAGCGCGCTCCACCAGCGCTTCCGCCGGAACGCTCAGCCCCAACTCAGCGGCGGTCGCGGTCCAACTGCGGTCGCCATCGCGGAAGGTATAGACGACCGTCTCAAGCGCTCCGTATTGCTCCGCGAGCGCGGCGGCAGCTTGCGTCTGCGTCAGCCCGCCGATGTCGACTTCGCCAATGCTCACGCCGGGCACGATGCGTTCGCTCAAGGTCATTTGCAGGCCGAATAGAGCCAGAGCCAAAGCCAAAGACAGCAGCAGCATGCCGACAAAGCTCAATATCGCCAGACGCGTCAGACGCACCAAGAGGGGCGCGACAGGCCGCGGCGGCGGATGTTCCAGTTGCGGAAAAGTCATCAACTCGCTCGCTGTTCCGGCTGCGAAAACTTTCCTTAGACGGGCGTGGACAGCAGCGACACATCGTGCTGCGGCATGGGCTTGGGCGGGTCGCCGCAGGAGGTCTGCCGCGGCGCTGACATTTTTATGCTCACCTCGGCGGAATGCGCGCGGCCGGCCGCGTCTATATAGCGAACAATCCAGACATCGCGGCCGATTTCTTCGACGGCGTCCAGGCGCAGATCGTCGATGCGATAGGATCGTATTCGCTCGCGAATGGACGCTTCCGCCGCGCAAGCCGCTTTATGCGCCGCCTCATCAAGCTGATGCCCGGCATAAGCGCCGCGACCGCGATACTTGTGCGTCAGCATGAAACCGGCTCGCTGATTGGTCACGATCGCCTCAGCATCGGGCGGATCGATGTGGCCGTAGACGATGCCAGCCGGGAAGGCGATCATGGTCGCCGCCATGCGATGCCCGCCGATATGCGTCGTCTGCCAGATCCGCTCCGGCCCGGCCTGGGCTGCCATTTCCTGATAGACCGGCGCGCCCAGAGCGGCGCAGCAGGGATCGTGACGTCCGTTGGCGCAGACGATGTACAACTCGTCAATCTCAGTCATCTCGCGCCCGTTGACGCGCGGCGTCATGCCCGCTGCAAGACTAGCAATATCCAGCCCCAGCAATTCATCGTAGTCGGCAAGCGCCCGGTGGTAGATGCGCGGCGTCGCCTGGTTAGTCAGCGCGATGTAGAAGTTCTTCCCTTGGGATTGCGGGCGGCGGATGAAGAGGACCTTGCCTCGCGGGGCGCTCTGCAAATGCGCCAGATAGCGCGCGAATGGTCCCCCTGTCGCCGCTGTTTTAACCGCCCCGGCGCCCCAGCCGCCGTAGTCGGGCAAGCCGCTTTCGATCAAAAAGAATGTATCGGCCGGCTTGAAGGTGCCCGCCAGCGTCTCTTCAGCCGCGCGCGATTCCTCGGCGCAAGTCATAGTCATTTGCATGGATTCACCCTCGTCTTCTCGCCTCAGTAAAACCAAGTTAGTCATGCGACAAATGAAATGTAGTGGATGTTGTAAGCGGGCGACTCACAGAGTCGCCCCTACAATGATTACGGTTTTGCCATTCTCTTCACCTTGCAATATTTTTCTCATTACTTTGTTGGTTCTACTTCTCATGTTTATGTTAGTCTACCATGCGCGCTGATGAATTGGCACACGCGCCGCTCTCAATGCGCTACAATTGAACGATTGAAAGCCCGCATGGAGCGGCCGATGTCCAAACTCTCCATCCGCAACTTGACGCTCAAGCGCGGCGGCGCCACCGTCCTGCGCGATGTCTCGGTCGATGTGCCGGAGGGCGAATTGCTCGTCGTCATCGGGCCCAGCGGGGGCGGCAAAAGCTCGCTGCTGCGCTGCGTCAACCGCCTCAACGACATCGACGCCGGCTCCATCCATCTCGATGGGGGATCGATATACGATCTGCCCGTGATCGAGTTGCGCTGCAAAGTCGGCATGATGTTCCAAAAGACCGCCGCCTTCGAAGGCAGCGTCGCCGACAATATCGCTTATGGCGCGCGCTTGCGGGGGCAGACGCTTGGACAAGAAGAAATCCTCGCGCTGATGAGCCAGGTCTCGCTTGAAGCCGAACTCGCCGACAAGCCGGCCTCGGATCTTTCCGGCGGGCAGGAACAGCGCCTGGCCATCGCCCGCGCTCTGGCGCTGAATCCATCGCTGCTGCTGCTGGACGAGCCGACCTCGTCGCTCGATCCTATCGCCACCAGCCGCGTCGAAGATTCGCTGATGCGGTTGCGCCGGGCTAGCAACTTGACCATGATTTGGGTATCGCATTCGATTGAGCAGGCGCGCCGCATCGGCAGCCGGGTGCTCTTACTCGACGGCGGTCGCGTCATCCGCGAGGACACTGTCGGCGCCATGCTGGATCCCGAGACTGGCGACCGACGCGCGCTGGCTTTCGCCGAGGGCGATCAAGCCGGGCTGACGGAAAGCGGAGCCTAATCCGCCTCCCCCGCCGCGAGCCGCGCCAGATACTCGCGGTCTGCGTCACTGAGTTCCGCCCGCTCCAGCAATTCGGGCCGGCGCTGCCAGGTGCGCTTCAAAGCCTCCTGCCGGCGCCAGCGAGCCACCTCGGCATGATGCCCACTCGTCAACACCTCGGGCACGGTCAAGCCGCGCACTTCCGGCGGCCGCGTATAATGCGGTCCCTCCAGCAAGCCGTCGGCATGGCTGTCGCGCTGCCCCGCCCCTTCCGCGCCCAAGACGCCGGGGATGAGCCGCGCCACCGCGTCGATCAAGACCATCGCCGCCAGTTCGCCGCCGGTCAGCACATAATCGCCGATGCTGATCTCGTCGGTGATCGCCAGTTCGCGCAGGCGCTCGTCGACGCCCTCGTAGCGTCCGCAGACCAGGATCAGACGCGCTTGCCGCGATAGCGCCTCCGCCACTTGATGCGTCAATACGCGACCTTGCGGGGAGAGCAAGATCACAGGCGCGGACTCCGGCTCGACCGCTTCAATGGCGCGCAGAAGCACATCGGCTTTGAGGATCATGCCGCCGCCGCCGCCGTAGGGACTATCATCGACCTTGCGATGTTTGTCCTCGCTGTAATCGCGGATATCGCGGGCGCTGAAATCCAGCAAGCCGCGCTCGCGAGCCTTCCACATCATGCCCTCCGACATGACGCCGGCGAACATATCGGGAAAGAGGGTCAGGACCTCGATTTTCATTGTGCCGTTGACGTCAGGTCAGATCGAATCGCGAGTTTGCAAGAAGAAAGCTTTCTTCAAGTTGGGGAGCGTGAAATCGAAGCCGCAGGACTTGAAGAAGTCTTCCGCCACGCTGATGGCCATGATCTCGTAGATGCCTTCGCGCTGCGCCAACTCGACGCAGGCAGCCACCAACTGCTTGCCGATGCCCAAGCCTTGCGCCGCCGGGTCAACCGCCAGACTGCGTATCTCGCAGAGCTTCTTGCTGTAGATCTCCAGCGCCGCGCAGCCGACGATCGCGCCGTTCAGCCGCACGATGAAGGAGGTATCGAGCAGGTCCTCCAGCTCATCGAAGGTGCGGGGGAGCAGCTCGCCGCTAGCGACAAAGGGCTTGATGAAATCGGACAATTCGACGAGGTCAGCCGCAGTCGCTTGCGCCACGCGAATCTTGGTCGAGGCATCTTGCAAGGGTCGTCTCCCAAATATAGCAATATCATTATAGTGTAGCAGTTTGAGGCGGACAGGCAACAGCGCAAAGAAATGTAGGGGCGAGCCATTGGGTCGCCCGCGCTTGCGACAGGCAACGTATGCAGGCGACCAGATTCGTCGACCCTACGAGGTCTTGGTCATTTTGTGGTTAAATTGCATGTGTGAACTTCTCCAGGCAGCAATCCTGGAATCAGGCGGGAGATTATGGACATGCCTCAAATCACAGTCGCCTCGCGCAATCCGGTGAAGCTCCGCGCCGCCCGAGCCGCCTTCGGGCAACTCTTCCCCGAGCAGTCATTCGCCGTTGGCGGCATCGCCGTGCCTTCGGGCGTGCCGGACCAGCCGATGAGCCTGGACGAGACCAGGCAGGGCGCGCGCAACCGCGCTGAAAATGCCCGCGCCGCCCAGCCCGATTCGGATTTCTGGGTCGGCATTGAAGGCGGCATCGAAGACAGTCCGCAGGGCATGTGCTGCTTCGCCCGCGTCCACATCATCGACCGCGCCGGCAAGATCGGCATCGGGCAAACCGCCGTCTTCATTCTGCCGCGCGAAGTGGCCGAGTTGGTCCGCGAGGGCATCGAACTGGGCGAAGCCGATGACATCGTCTTCCAGCGCGACAACTCCAAGCAAGCGAACGGCGCTATCGGCATATTGACCGATGATGTCATCGACCGCGAAGCTTATTACATCCACGCCATCATCATGGCGCTGGTCCCCTTCAAGAATCCGACTTTGACCTGGTAGAATATTTGCCGCCCCCAGCCCCCAGCCCCTTCCCCGAAGCATCAGAGTAAAACCAAGTTAATCATGCAAAAAAGGACGGTACTCTCATTTTTCGGAATCTGTAGGGGCGACACTGTGTGTCACCCGAAAATTCACGGTTATAACATTGGGCGATTCACAGAATCGCCCCTACAAGTCCCATTATTTATCACATTACTTTATTGGCGCTACTAGGGAAGGGGAGCGTCGCCATGTCCAAAAACGAGCAACAACGCGTTAGAATATCTGCGCCAACGACAAATAAATCCTGGATATGAGGAGGCAGCGCCATGCCTGATTTCTTCGCCGGTTTGCAAGGCATCGAACGGGTGCTGCTCTCGGTGGCTTTCGTCTTCATCGCCGCCGCGGTCTCGCGCTGGCAAAGCTCCGACCTGGAGAAGGACCTGGCTATCGCCACCGTGCGCAGCTTCGTCCAGCTCATCGCCATCGGCTACGCGCTCGAGCTGGTCTTCGAGATGAATTACCCGATCTTCACCATCGGCATCTTGCTGGTGATGATCACCATCGGCGGGCGGACGAGCGGGGGGCGCGCCAAACAAACGCCCAACGGCGTGATGGTGGCTTCCCTGGCCATCGGCATCGGCTCCGGTTTGACGATTGCCACCCTGGTGCTGCTGGGCGTCTTCGAGTTCAAGCCGCAGGACATCATCCCCATCGGCGGCATGATCGTCGGCACTTCCATGACCACCGCCACCCTGGTCATCACGCGGCTCAGCAGCGACTTCCACGACCAGCGCGGCCTGATCGAGAGCAAGCTGGCTCTGGGCGCGACCAGCCGCCAAGCATCACTCTATCAGTTTCAGCGCACGATCACGGGGGCGATGACGCCGATCATCGACACGACCAAGACAGTGGGCTTAATCAAGCTGCCGGGGGCGATGACCGGCATGATCCTGGCCGGGGCGAGTCCGCTGGAGGCGGTGCAGTTGCAGATTATCGTGATGTATATGCTGGTGGGCGCGGCGACGTTTACCGGGTTGATCGCGGCCTGGTTGACGTATCGGCAGTTTTTCAGCCCGGCGCATCAGTTGGTGTTGGAGTAGTGGGGAGGACACATTCTATCTTAGCCGAACTATATTCTTGCTTTCCGCTCTAACAATGATGTTCCGCCGCTTTCAAAATGTTCCCTTTGTAGACGCTTGGCCGTTTGAATTTGATCCTCAATGTCTGCGTCAATTTCGTCAAGGTGCAAGTGATAGTAGGCCAAAGCCGCGTATACTTCCGCCAGCGAGACCTGAAAGCCCTCGGCAATCTGCGATGGCGAACGGTCGTTATAGCGCATTGCGACTACGATATCGGACACCCTCAAGCCAGTGCCGGCGATGCATGGTCTGCCGCCTCGCACGTCCGGCGTGCGGGTGATGAGGTTGATGCTTTCTACCGTTTCCATCGCGACAAACCTTCACTTTCGCTACCATGTCAGATTGTAACAAATCATCGGCGCGAAATATAGCGCCCGCAGCCGCCCATACCAGCCCATCCCACGCTGTCCTGACCTCAACAGGCCTTAAAAACTCTACTCCCTCTGTGCCCTCTGTGGCAAAACAAAATCCCATGCTAAACTCGACCCCATGACCACAGCCATCCCCGCCACCCGCCAAGACGTCAAGCGCCTCAGCGTCTACAAGCAAGGCTTGCACGAGCGCCCGGCCTCCGCCGACCCGGCCGCGCTAAAACGCATCATCGAGCGCATCGGCTTGCTGCAGCTCGATTCCATCAGCGTGGTCGCCCGCAGCCACTACCTCGTCATGCTGGCCCGCGCGGGCCTCTATGACCCCGCCGACCTCGACAACCTGCTCGATGAGGGTTTCCTCTTCGAGACCTGGGCGCACGCCATGTGCCAACTGCCCAGCGCGCACTACCCCTGGTATCAGGCTTACATCCAGCAGAAGCGGCTCAAGGAGAGCGGTTGGCAAATCGACCGGCTGGACATCGACATGGCGCCCATCATCGAGCGCGTGCACAGGACCATCCGCGAAAACGGTCCGATGTCATCGAAGGAATTTGAGAGCGAGCGCCGCGGCGAGGGCGGCTGGTGGAATTGGAAGCCGACCAAGGTCGCCCTCGAATACCTCTTCGACTACGGCGAACTCATGGTCAGCCACCGCGTGAAGTTCCAGCGTTACTACGACCTGCCCGAGCGCGTCCTCGCCCGCCACAACTTCACGCTGGACAAGTCCATCGACGACTTCCGCCGCTGGACTATCGAAAATGGCTTGCGGCGCACCGGCATCGGCACAGCCAATCAGGTCGCCGATTATTATCGCCAGCCCAAGCGGGACGCCGCCGCTATCCTCGCCGATATGCTTGAGACCGGCGAAGCTCTGCCCGTTGCTGTGGCGGATTGGGATGCCCAAGCCTACATCCACCGCGATGACCTGCCCTTGCTGGAGCAAATCCAGGCTGGCGCGCATGAACCGCAGCAGACCCTCTTCCTCTCGCCTTTTGACAATCTCTTCTGGGATCGCGGCCGCGACGAGATGCTCTGGGACTTCTTCTATCGCATCGAGGTCTACACGCCCAAAGCCAAGCGCGTCTATGGCTACTACGTCATGCCCATCTTGCACGGCTGCGAATTGGTCGGGCGGATTGACCCCAAAGTCGACCGCAAGAAGAAACGGCTCATCTTGAACAACGTGCACCTGGAGCGCGGCGTCAAGCTCAACGGCGCGCTGTACCGGGGCCTCACCGGCGCCATCGAGGAGTTCATGGCTTTCCACGGCTGCGAGAGCTTCGAATTGAAGAAATGCAATCGCGCTCCCCTGGCGCGAAGGTTAAACAAAGCCTTGGGCTGAGCGGCAAGCGCGCGGCGAAAAACTGTTATAATTAAGCTAAACGTTGGGCAGTCTTGGGTTGGAGATGCAAGCCAGCATCGCGGACATACTCGAGAACAAGCGGGACTTTGCCGGCCGGATCGTCAACCTTGACGGCATTCTGTTCGTGGCGGAATACAGCCGAGTCAGCGCGCAGTTCGAAGAAGTCTGGCTGGTCAAGAAACAGCAGCCTCATGACCGCGCCATCCGCGCCAAGCCGATCAGCAGCGGCTCGACGCTATGGCATGGCTTGTCCCGCCTTAATCCGCGGCATTTGCCCGGCTACCAGACCTACCGCATTCACGATGCCGTTCGCGTTTGTGTGCGCGTGCTGGACGCGAGCGCCGGCGCCGCGAATCCACTGGTGGATATCCTGACTGCGGCGGTGTATCGCCAGGAGTTCACGCTTTACATTGGCGAAAAAGGCGTCCGCCTTGACCAAGCGCTGCCAGCCCGCACGCTGATCGCGACCTTGCCCGATGTCCAGTCCAACATCGCGCGTTATCTCGGCCGGCGCTGCCACATCTACGGTACGCTGGTCGTCCGCTCGGCCCCGCCCGCGCAATACCTGTTGCCGGGGCGAATCCCCTATTCCGGCGATTTCCACCGGCTGCTGGAGGGCATCAGCGAGGAGGACATCGTGAGCGACTGGCTGGCCGATATTGAGTATCCGCAGAGCGATAGCGCCGAGCCGCCGCCGGACGCGCTGCCCGAGTCGATACATATTGATCTGGATTACGCGATCAAGGAGCGGCTTTCCGTGCTGCCGGGCATCAACCAGACCATCGTCAAGCCCGCGATCGTCGCCGGCGTCCTGGGGGCGCGCGACCAGGAAGAGCACTTCGCCACCCTGAGCGATATCGAGCATGTCTACCTGCAAAATATCTGCTATGCCGAGATGGGCAAGTCGCTGGAATCGGTCATCAAGCTGAAGAATTTCGAAGTCGTCCCCAGGGAAATCTAGGACCGCGCCGCGCCGATTGCAGCAGCGTCGGCGTTTGCAAGCGCCGATGATAGACGATCCACTCGATGACGAGCAGCAGCAGCGCCGCCGCCGCCAGCAGCATCCAAAACTCCCGCAAGCCCAACTGCTCATCGGCCGCGGCTGTCGCTTCGCCGCCGCCCAATCTCGCTTGCAGTTCAGCTTCCGGCAGGGGCTCGATATCGCTTTCGCCCGCGCCAAAGATATTCACGGCGAAGGATTGCGCTTGCAGCGTCTCGCCGGCTTGGAGGACTTCCAGGCGATACAAGCCAAGCTGATCGGTCTCGGTGAAAGCCAGCGACTCGTCCTCGACCGGCAGGTCGCGCGTTGAGCCATCGGGCAAGGTGATGCGCAGGCTATCGGCGAGCAGCGGCGGCGAGATAAACAGGACTTCGCCGACGCGCAAGCCATCGGGCAAGGGCACGATATCGGCCGGCGAAAACCAGTCGAGCAAGTTCGCCATCAGCACGGGCCAGGCGATCAGCAGCGGCAGATTGGAATCGCGCAAGTCGAAGGGCAAGATGGCGATTTGCTGGGCGTTGATCTCTCCGGCCAGCAAAACCGGTCCAGCGGGCGCTTGGATCAGGGATCGCGCCCAATCGGCCGAGACGGCGCGATAAGCCAACAGGCTCATCTCATCGAGGTCGACGAAAGCGGTGATGGGCGATTCTTCGGCGGAGACCGCAATATGATCGGCCGGGCCGCGAGCCGCGCCCACGCTGAAGAGCGGCGTCGTATTCGGCGGATTGACGAGCAGCATATCGCCGTCCGGCAACTCGTTGGGCAGCCAGCCGTCAAAGACGTAGAGATCGTAGTCATCGGCGGGCAGGCTCCGGTTTTCCGGATTGCCGCGGAAGGTCTGCAAGCCCGGCAAGCTGCGCAGAGCCTGCTCGAGGAAGAGATTGCCCGCGCCGGAGACATAATAGGCTCGCCTCGTATTCACCGTGTTTTGCACAGTCCAGGCGCGGTTGTCCAGCGTCAGAAAGTCGTCGACATCGTTGTCAAAGGTCAGCGCCGCTTCGAGGGTCTCGAAGGGTTCATTTATCGGCTCGGCGAAGGGGATTGGCAGTTGGCTGCGCGGCGGGATCGCGCCACTGCGGGAGAGGCGCAGGACATCATCGAGGCGAATCACCAGGGAGATTTCGGCCGGCTGGTCGCCATAATTCGTGACCTGGGCGAAGAGCTGCGGCGCGCCGCCAGCGAGAGCGCGGGTGGCCAGCGCGGTGATGGCGACATTATTCGCCGATTGCCCGACCGGCGCGTAGATCGGCCGCGGGATATTAGCCGGCAGGCTGGCGGCAGCGCCAAGACCGCCATCGGAAATCATCACGATGCTGAAGTTTTCAGCCCCAGCCGCCCCGGCCGCGGCCAGGGTCAGCGCGGTGTCCCAATCGCCGGCGCCCTGCCCGACGGTCATGTTATCGATAGCGCGGCGCAGTTCATTCTTGTCGGCGGTATAAGCGGTCAGCGGCTCGGCCGCTTCGGCGACGCGGATCAGCGAAATGACATCTTGCGGATTCATGTTGTTGACAATCTGGCGAGCTTGTTCCAGCGCGGCGGCGAAGCGCGCGCCGCCGTCCATATCGGTTGCGGTCATGCTGCCGGAGGCGTCGATGAGCAGGGCGATTTTTCCGGCGCTGATGGTGGGCACGGTGACGAAGGGGCGCGTCAAAGCGAGGACGAGCAGCAGCAGGATCAGCAGTTGCAGGAAGAGCAGCAGGTTCCGCCGCAGCCGCTGCCAGGGCGTGTTGGCTTCCGTGTCTTGCACGACCTGGCGCCAGAGAAAGGTGCTGGAAATGAGCACTTCCCGCCGGCGCAGGCGCAGCATATAAAGCAGCAGGATGGGTATGGCGATTGCGAGAGCGGCAAAGGCGGCCGGCGCCAGAAATGACATGAAAGACCTGTGTGATGATAGGCGGCGTCAGGGGCAGTATAACACGGACGATTTTTTCACCACAGAGCCACAAAAGATCTAAGCGCCGAGGGCATCGAATTATGGGAGTTTAGAGCGGGATGCGCAGGGTCGGAAGGCCTCAGGCTTCAGCAACTGGTCGCTCGATTTGGGGCAGGTTGAGCAGATGATCGTTGAGCGCGACGAGGGCGGCTTGGAACTCGGCGGAGAAGCGGATGTCGGCGGCGAGGAATCGGCCGATGCGGTATTGGTCATTGAGGTTGCTGGATTGGACCACCATCATGGAAAAGGGATCATCGAGGCGGATGAGGCGCGGGTATTCGTCCACGAGGTTGTGGCGGACCATCTGAAGCGAGCGTTCGAGGCTGGTCGGGCGGCCGTCGAGTTTTAGCTGCAGGGCGGCGAGGTCAAGCGCTTCGGCGGCGGCTTCCGCGTCTACCTTGTCCAACAAGTCCAGGCTCGCGGCGATCCAGGTTTCCAGGGGGCGGTAATGCGGCGGACTGAGAGACTCGCCGCGCAGCGTCAGGCGCAGAGCTTGCACGAAGGCGCGCAGGAAGCGGATCATGTTGACTTGCGCCTTTTGAGGAAGAGGCGCGCGTCATTGGCGGCTCGGCGGCCCGCATCCAGGCGCTCGGCGATTTGCGACAAACCGGGCTGCCCTGGCGGCTCAAGCAGGAAGTCGCTGCCGACCAGGCTGACGCCAGCCGGGAGCAGAGCGCGAACTAAACGCATGTTGGCGAAATGATCATCAGCGTAAATCGAGAGCGCCTCGTCGACTGCGGCGGCACAGGCGGCGATGGGAGCGGCGCGCGCGCCAAGGCGGTCGCTGGCGGCGTGGATGATATCGGCCGATGGCGTATCGGCCGGGGCGGGCAGGGCAAGCTGGATGAGACGGTGGTCGCTATCGGGGACGCGGGCGGGATGATCGGTCATATAGAGAAAGGCGAAACTGGCAGCGGGCAGGGACGGCGGCAAATCGCGTTTGTGAAAACCCAGCGCTGCCTGCCAGAGACATTCGTAGCGATAACCCTGCAGACGCTCGGCCGCAGCGGGCGCCAGATTGTAAAGCATACGGGCGGCATAGCGGGCGGGCACAGCCAGGATGAGGGCGCCGGCATCGAGCATCAAGCCGTTTTCCAGACAGATGGTGAAGCGGCGCTGGCAAGTGCCGAGAGAGCTGACAGCCATGCGCATGAGGCGACCGCCCGGCAGCGTTCCAGCGAGCGCGCGGATGAGGGATTCCGTGCCGCAGCGGAATATGAAGACATCGCCATCGAGGGGCAGGACCTGGTCGCTCAAGCCGAGCTCGGGCAGCCAAGGCTCAGCGGCGAGGGAGGAGAAAGCGAAGCCGGACCCGTCCATGATAAAGCCATTTTCGCTCTTGCTGCTGATCGCCCCGCCGAAGCGGCGCTTGAGCTCGATGACAGTGTAGCGGAGACCGAGCTTTTCCAGTTGATAGCAAGCGGACAAGCCCGTGAGCCCGCCGCCGATGACAACAACATCGCGCATTGTCGACCTCTTTTAGAGGCTGGTAATTCAGGGCAATCGCTTCAAATTATTTTTTTGCCACCGAGTATACAGAGTATCATAGAGTACACAGAGAAAAGCTATTTAGACAATTAGGCAGCAGTGACAATTTCTGCCTTCTGGCAGCGGCAGATGTTGAGAAAAGTAGGCAATTGTTAATATCTCTGTGTCCTCACTTTAACTCGGTGTACTCGGTGGCTGAATTTCAGCTTGATTCTTCGTCATCCCATGCGTCATCATTTTGAAGCGATTGCCCTGAAACTAATCCCGATTCAAGATGACGCCGGGCGGCGGAAACGCCAGGCGAGCCGGGATTGGTTTCATAATGCCAGACAAAGATTCTGAGGCGTAGGTGCAATGAGAGGGCTTTTGGGTCGCCTGACCACGGAGCGAGCGGCGACCGCGATTCTATTCCTGCTGCTTTTCGCCCTGGCCAGCCGGGCCGCGGTGGATCCAGACATGTGGTGGCATATTCGCCTGGGGCAGCAAAGCGCGGATACGAGCCATTTTGTCTACGCGGACGAGTTCTCTCATTCGCAACGGGGAAGCACCCACAAGAATCACAGTTGGCTGGCGCAAGTTGTCATCGCCTTGTTGTGGGGGCAGGGCGGGCATTTGGGTCTGACGATTTACGTTGCGTCGCTCGCGGTCGCGGGGATGTTCTTCGTTTACCGCGCGGGCCGCGGAAGCGTGTATATGCAAGGCTTCGTTCTGGTGATCGGCGGAGCTTGCGCCGGAGCCTTCTGGTCGCCGCGTCCGCAGATGTTCACCTTTCTTTTCGCGGCGCTGCTGCTTTATCTGCTTCGGCGCCTCAAGCGGAAGGGTCAGGCGCCGTTGTGGAGCCTGTTGCCAATCATGTGGCTATGGGCCAATCTGCATGGCGGATACATCGTCGGCTATCTTTTCATCAGCGCCTTTGTACTCGGCGAGTCGCTCAATCGCCGGCTGGGCGACGTTGACACTGCCGTCGCCTTGCCCGATCTCAGGAGGGTCGCCGGGATCACAGTCTTGTCATTGGCGCTGTTGCCGATCAATCCGCTGGGGCTGGATGTATTCACGGCGCCTTTTGAGACGCTGGGGGTAAGCGGTATGCGAGAATATATTCAGGAGTGGCAATCGCCGGATTTCGCGCAACCTGTAACCTGGTCATTCGTCATCCTGGTCCTTGCGCTTGTGGCGGTCAGTTGGGCGAGCAAAGCCAAGCTCGACTTCGCGGATTTGCTGCTGGTCGGCGGCACGCTATTTATGGCGCTGTACTCAGCGCGCCACCTGTCGCTCTTCGCCATCGCCGTCGTGCCGGTTATAAGCGCTCACATGGATACGATACTTGAGCGCAATGGCTGGACGATGCCGCGCCGCAGCGAGGAGACGCTGAGACGCTCGGCGCTGAACCTCATGTTGATTGTACTGGTCGCCTTGGGCGCGACGGCGCATGTCGCCTACGTCTCAAGTCGGGACACGGTCAAGCAGGCGCTGGGGCTGAACTATCCGGCGGGGGCGGTCGAATTCCTCAAGGAAAGCGGTCTGTCGGGCAAAATTTTCAACAGCTATAACTGGGGCGGCTATTTGATTCTAAATCTGCCGGAGTTTCCCGTTTTCATCGATGGGCGCGCCGATCTGCATCGCGAGTCTCTTGCCGAGTACGCGGCGGCCGCTTTTGGAAGGCCGCAGTGGTCGGAGGTATTTGCCCGGCGCGAGATCGACATTGCTATCATCGAGACGGACGGTCCACTGGCCTGGCGGCTCGATGAGGACGAGAATTGGAGGCAAGCCTATCGCGACGATGTGGCGAGTGTTTACACGTTAAGGCGAGCCGAGACCGGGAGCGTGCATCCATGAAAAGACACTATCGCGAAAGCGCCCTAAATGCCTTGTTCGCGCGCCTGCAATCGGAGGATTTCGACCGGCGCGAACATGCGCTTTTCGAGTTGGCGCTCATGCTGCGGCGAGCCAACTCGGACGGATCAGCGAGCGGACGATTCGAGTTTGACAATGATAGCCTTCCGCGTGACTTGCAGCGGATTCGCCTCGGCATGGACGATCAGCACAGAGTCGTAGAGCGGCTGTCGCTGCTCATCGCTGGTCGGCGAGAGAGCCGCGCCACCGCCTTTTGGGCGCTCAGCGAAGTTGCCGCCGCGGCCGGCTGGGAGCCGACGCTGGCTCTGCTGAATGTTTGCGGCGAGGAGCTGGGCGACGAAGCGGCTTATCAAGCCTGTCGCGCTTTGCGGCGCTGGCTGGACCCGGCTGCGCCAGCGACGGCGCGGTTCAACCTGGAGTTTGACATCTCTGATCTGGTTGTGTTGGCTGATGGCTGGGCCGCGTCCGCCGACGACCGCTTGGCTCGGGAAGCGAGCGCGGTGCTTGGGCTGCTGAAAGCGAAGTTCAAATAGGCGGCAATGACAGCCGTCGACTTGTAGGTCAAGCATCAGAGATTCTGCACTATAATAGGAATTGGCAGGCAAACCTGATTGGAATGAAACTGCGATGTCAAGCCTTTTTGAAAAGCTTTCAACCCTGGTGAACGCCCAGGTGAACGATCTGCTGGGCAAGAATCCCAAATCGCCACTGGCGCGGATTCGACTGAATCCCGAAGAAGCGGAGAAAGATCCGCGGCGTTCCGCGGGGACATTGCGACAGCGCCTGGACGAGGCGGTCGATTATGAAGCTGATTTGCAGAGCAAGATTGAGCAATTGATGAACGAGGCGACGGCACTCGATGCTCAGGTCGACGCCTGTTTGCAGCGGGGCGATCAATTTGGCGCGCGCCGGCTACAGGGACAGTTGAACATTAAGCGGCAGCAACTGACGATTGCCGAGTCGGAGCTGCGCGACCACCGCATGGTTACGCGGCATCTGATGCAGGAAATGGTCACGTTGGACGCGGCGCTTGATGAGCGGGAGAGACGGCAGCGCGCGCAACCGGCCGGTGGCGGGGGGCCGACGCGCGGCACGCGGATTCCGGTTGAAGGGGCGGTCGGCAACGCGGCTGACGCCATCGTTGAGGGCGTGACTGATAAATTGAATGAGGCGCGGGATAACATCGAATCGCTCTTGAAGCGCGAGCCGACAGCGGCGAAGCCCGTCAGCGCTAGCAGCGGCAGTAAAGAAAGAATCGTGATCGTCGATGAGGAGCCTGACCCACGCAAGCCCAAGCCCCGCAAGACAGATCAGGAAAATATGGACCGGCGTCTGTCTCGTTTGAGCAAGTCGGACAATGACGGCAGCTAGTTAGACAAGTCCAAGCCTAGTTCGGCGGTGTGCCCGCGCCAGGCGCCAGGGAGTCGACGAGGTCCTGCATGGACCGCTCGATGTGAGGGAAACCCAGCCAGGCGCTCATGAGCCCGAATAGGCCGCCCGTAATGATGCGGAATGCGGGGATCGTTTCGCGCACGGGCCAAAACTCAAAGGGCGGATAACTCAGCAATTGGCTCAAGCCGTCTAAGCCGACGGGGCCCAAGCCAACAAAGACGTAAAGCCACAGAGGCATCGGCCGGATGCGCCAGCGGTAGCGCGAGTAGATCAGCGCGCCGACAAAGAGCATGGTGTAGATGGCCAGGTCGCGGGCGCAAAGGCTGGTCTTATAGCCAAAAGTTTCGTCGCCGATGAAATGACGGGCGGCGATCTGTTGGGCGACGGTGAATTCTTGCAAGTCTTCCGCCGTGCCTGATGGCGTCGTGTTCCCGTGAAATACAGCGGACCAATGGCGGAATTGCGCCTGGAAGGCAGCCGAAGTCTCGGCGAATTCTTCAAAGGCTATATAAGCGCTGTCAGTTGCGCCGCGCGGATAAAAGGCTTGTTCGCCAAAGACAAAGGGTGAACGGAAAGCGAACTGATGACAAAAGGGACTGTAGAGCGTATAGATGAGATCAGCGGCTCCCTGCAAGCCCAGTTTGGCGAGGCTCGGCGCTAGCCAGGGCAAGCCGCTGTAGATGAAGAGCATCAGCAGCGCGATGCGCAGCCAGTGACGCGCCCCAACCAGCAGCAGCGCTCGCGTCTTTCGTCCGGTTGATTTTATGAACTGAATCATGGCAGGTATGGGCTAGGCTTGAAGCGCAAGCCGATGAACAGCATCCAGCATCTGATCGTAGCTTACCGGCCCGAAGTAAAGGGCGCGCAGGATCTGGCGCTCGTCCAGCAGGTAAGTTGTGGGCAGGCCGCGGATTTGATAGCGACGGGCTATGCCCAAAGTCGGATCGCGCAACAAATCGAAGCTCAGGCCGTGTTCGTCGCGCCAAGCGGAGATGTCGCGCTGGCTATCGCCCAGATTGATCGCGAGGATACGAACCAAGTCGGGATTGTCTTCGTATAGCTGTTGCAGTTCGCGCATTTCCCGCTGGCAGGGCGCGCAGCTTGTGGACCAGAAGTTCAGTATGGTCGCGCCGCCGGATTCAAGCGATACAAGGTTGTTTGACTGATTCCGCAGTGCGAAGGGAGGGGCTGGCGAGCCGACTGCGGCGATGTAACCGGCGTTCGGTCCGTATCGATTGCCCATCGCCTTGGGCAAGCCCGTTTGGATGGAGATAAACAAAGCCGCGCCCAAAGCGACGAGCGCGGCAAGAAAACTTAGGGCTTGCTTCAGTCTGACCATGAAGCTAGGGGCGGGACCTATTCTTCGGCAAGGGCATTCATCAGTAATTCTGTCAACTGCGATTCTGTCATGATACCAAAGTGCCGGGCCAGAATAACCCCGTCTTCGTCCAGCAGGTAGGAGCTTGGCCGCGTCTGTATGCCGTAGGCGTCGTTGATTTCACCGCTGGCATCCAGGGCAAGCGGGAAACTTAGCCCGAACTCATCGCGGAATTCAGCCATGGCAGCCTCGGTATCGTTGTAGGCGATCGCTACGATTTCAAAGCCGCGCGCAGCCCATTCTTCATAAGTCTTCTGGAATTCGGGCATTTCTCGCCGGCAGGGACCGCACCAGGTGCCCCAGAAATTCAGCAAGACAATCTTGTCGCGCAAGCTGTCCAGGCTGATTTGCGCGCCGTCGAGCGTTTCTATTGCGAAGTCGGGGGCGCGATTGCCCTCGGCCAGGCCAACGGCGGGCAGCAGGTCGCTGGCGATCTCCGCCAGGCTGTTGAGCAGGTTGCCCGCGAATGATGTCGACGCCTCGCCCTCGGCGGCTGTTTCTATCGGTTCGGATTCGCGGATCTTGACGCGGAAACGGGCGGAATCGGCTGACGACGCGTTCTTCATGACGACGCGGTAGAGACCGTCTTCGACCAGTGAGAATGCGGTCAGAGGATAGACCATGTTATCGACTGCGATCCCCTCCGACTTGCTGCCGCGGGCGAGTTCCTCATCGGCAGGCCCGAACAAAGTCATTTGGAATTCGGGCACCGTTTCGTTGATGCTGCGCACTTGCACATCGATCATGGCGTCGGCTTCGGCATGGAAGAGGAACTCTTGCGCCGGCGCTTCGGCGGTGAATTGTCCGCTGGCGCTTTGATTTATGGCGACCGGGACGAGGCTGCCATCCAGGCAAGCGCCGACATGGCTGAGCCCCAGCCCGCCTTCGAAGAAGCCGACGCCGCATTCTTCGACGCGGAAGGTGAAATCGGCAAATTCTCCGCGTGAGAACGTCTGGCTGAGGCTTTGCAGCTGGCCGCTGGCGACGAGTAGGCCAATGGCGATGAGCAGCGAGCCGCTGAAAAGTTTGATCTTGTTCATCTGCCGTTGCAGGCGGCGCAGGAACCCACCCGCGCTGTTGAGCAGCAGCGCCGTGATGACGAAGGGAATGCCCAAGCCGATGGAGTAGGCGGTCAGCAGCAACATGCCCTGGGCGATATCGCCGGAAGAAGCGCCGGATGTCGCCGCCACCGTAAGAATCGTGCCGAGCAGGGGACCGATGCAGGGCGACCAGCCGGCGGAAAATACCATGCCCATGAAGGCCGAGCCGAGCAGACCTTCGCGTCCGCTGGCGCCGATCTCCCCGCGAGTATCGGAGTAGAGCGCGGCATCAATCCGGTCGAGCAGGCGATTCCAAAAGACGGCGGGCTGCGTGAAGGCGCCCTTGGCGAACATCGCCAAAACCAGCGCAGCCGTCAGCGGCAGGGCGACTAGCGCTTGCTCCAAAAAAGTCCAGTAGAAAACGGCGGCGGCGATTAAGGCGAAGGCGATGCTCAACAGCACATTATCCAGCAGGCCGGACTGGCCCTTCTTGCGCAGCCAGGCGAAAAATTGCGGCGCCAAGCCCATGAACTGGAAGCCGAAGAAAATGATAACCAGGCCGCCTATCCGCCCGATTATCTCGGTAAAAGTACCGACATGCTGGCCGGCGATGCTCGAGAGCGCAGTGGTGAACAAGCCGATCAAGACAAAGATCAAGGTAAAGCCGAGCACAAAAGCCATGCCATGCAATAGCATCTGCAGGCGGAAAGCCAAGCCGACCGGCGCAGCCCCGCCCGTTGCGCTTTGCCGGCTTACGTTATGCGTCAGACGCCCGCCCATATAACCGATATAGGCAGGCACCAAGGGCAGGACGCAGGGCGAGATAAACGATAGGATGCCGGCGACCAGCGCCAAGCCAATTGTCACATTTTCCATTCCTAAAGCCTCCGACTCAATATGGCTCGCGCATGACGAGCTGGCTTAATCTCATGCCTGTAAGCCTGCCCCAAATTGATTACAAGAAGCTTGTCCATCAGTGAAAGTTCTCTTTCAAAGCCGAGCCAGGAATAACTTGTCATACATCGGCGGAAAGCAGTTCGCGTAAGTACAAGGCTTCTTCTTCGGGCGAATTGACTTCGCCGTCGATCCAGGCGAAACGCAGCGCGTCCAGAATCCGCTTGTAACTTGGTCCGGGCGGGATGCCCATCCGCTCGAGATGGACGCCGTTGATGCTCGCCTTCTGCTGCCGCCAGGTTGACATATAGTTGGCGAGCTTGTCTTGCGCGGCAGGATTGTCGGCGAAGAGCAGCCAGGCCGCATGCAGCGCGGGCGCGGGCAATCCATCCAGCAGGCGCGCTGCCTGGCTGGGAGGCGATTCGGCATCGCTCAACATGGCGGCTGCTCCTATTAGCTGAGCGCAAGCCACTATTGACCGCGTCAATGTGCGGGGCAGGTCTAAACGCTGGCAAATAGCGTCAGCTTCATCTGCGCCGACGCGAGCCATAAGCAGGCGCCACGGGACAGTTTCCTTGTCGACAGTGACTTCCCAAGGCGGACTGGTTTCTCGGGCGCGGTTCAATACTTCCGTAATATCGCAATTGACGCGGAAGGCGGGATGGATGTATCCCAGCGCGCCCAAGTCTTGCAGCCGCAGAAAGATTTCGCCGGCTTTCAGCTCGCCTAGGCTCAGTTCAATCTCGTTGACCAGGCGCTGGCCAGTCAAACGACCGAGCAGGGGCAGGGCGGCTCGCATTAGCTCGTCCGTCTCAGTTTCGATGGCGAAGCCCAGCCTGGTTGCCAGGCGGATGGCGCGCAGAATCCGAGTCGGATCATCGATGAAGCTGCGTTCGTGCAAGACCCGGATCAGCCCGCTCTGCAGATCAGCCAAGCCGCCAGACTCGTCTAGGAGCTGGCCGGCAACTGACGCTGGACTTAGCTGAATCGCAAGCGTGTTCAATGTGAAATCACGCCGGAGCAAGTCGGACTTGATACCGGCGGGCGAGACAGTCGGCAGGGCGGCGGGCTCGCTGTATGTCTCAGAGCGAGCGCGGGCGAAGTCGATGTATTGTGGAATCTCACGCGCCGGCAGCCCAAGCGTCTCGGCGGCGCTGCCATCGAGAGTCCATACCGCCGTTCCAAAAGGTTTATGCGCCAGCACGGATCCGCCATAGCGCGCGGCGATCTCATCGGCGAAGCTTATGGCATCCGTCTCCAGCACGAAGTCGAGGTCCTGATTCGGCAGTTTCAGGATGATGTCGCGGGGGACGCCGCCAACCAGATAAAGGCTGCGCTTGTTCGCTTGCGCCTGGCTCGCAATCTTATCGATAAGGGCGGCGGCGGAAGCGCCCAAGACTTGTCGCACGGCATTTCTGTCGACAAGTTGCGGGGAACGCTTTTTTGACATAGCTGGTTCTTTTGTGATTAAGGAATGGGGATCCAGGGACCCACCAACTCCCGTTCGATCATGCTCAGCGAGGTCGTCGCATTGAAGAAGGCAAGCAGAGCAAAGGCGAGCGCGGCGCGGCGGTCGTCCCGTCCGTGCATCAAGCTGAACAAACCGGGCATGATGATGGCAAGCCACAGCAGGTATAGAACATAGACGACGATTCGTTCCGAGCGAGGCTGGAAACCCGAAAGCAGCAAGACGACCCCGACCAGTAAGGCGACGCCGGCGAGCAGGGCGTAAGTGACAACCGCGCCCAGGTAGTGGCCGGATATTGACTCGTTCCGCGCGGCGATTGCGCTGGCCCAGATGCCCAGGGCAAGCGAATAAAGAATGTGCATATTGAAAAGAATCTGATGAATATCCGCCACGATCGCGCTCCGATATTTGCCTTTATTCTAACATATCGCGTCGGACGGTTTCAGGCGATGGACAGCAGTCCCAGGTTTGAGGCGAGCCAGAACAGCGCCAGCAGATTGGCGATGATCAGCGCCGGGCGCTGCAGGTTGCCGCCGTCTTGCGCCAAATTGCCCCGCATGTCCAGCTCCCAGGGGAAAAGGCCGCAGGCGATGACGCCGATGACCAGGATAGTACCGAGCCAATGAGGGAAAAGCGCTTGCGTCATTGCGGCGGCCATGCAAATCAGCGCTATGGCGATGGACAGGTAGCTGAGGATGGCGGTCCCTCGCTTGCCAAGCAGGACGGCGGTATTCTTCAAGCCCGCCTGTTTATCGACCGTATAATCCGCTACCTGGTTATAGAACTGACCATAGGCGGAGAAAAGGGCGGCCGCCGCGATGACGAGCCAGACGGGACCCGGCTCATGCCCGTAGGTGAAGTAACCGGTGGCGATGAGCAAGCCGCTGAGCATTAGCGCGTGAGATATGACATCGGTGAATGGACGGGCTTTGAAGCGAAACGGATGCGCCGAGTACAGATAAGAAAGAGCCAGCGTAAGCGCGCCCAAAAGCAGCGCCAAGGTTCCGCTCGCGGCGTATAACATGAATGAGACGATGAAGGTCGCCCAGGTGATGATGAGACCCTCTCGCCGGTGGAGCAGGCCGCTGCTGATAACGTTATGCGATTTCTTGTTCGCATCGAGGGCGTCGTCTGGCGCGTCCTCGATATCGTTCAGCATAAAGGCGAAGGACATGGCGAGCAAGTTCGCCGTCAGCACCGAAAACAGGCGCCAGTCTACGGGTAGCGACAGCGGTTCGACCGCTAGCAGCGCCCCAACAACGGTCAGCGGCGCCGTAAAGGGAACGTGTTCGCGCCAGCGGGTCAGGCGTATAACTGCGACAATCTTGCTCTCGCCGTTTAGGTCAACCGAGTCTTGCATTGAATTCGATTCGCGGCTCATGATTCAGCCCAAGTTTAGCGCTGCAAAGCATATCACATCTGCGTAAGCAAATAGTATAGCTGGCTTGCCAAGGCTGCATTGTATCGGGCGGCATCGACTAGTATGATTCGGCGCATGTTTCGAACAATCGCGGTCGTTCTAATCTGCGCTGTATTGCTTTCGGCTTGCAACCTGAGCAAGGTTGAGCGGGCTTCCAACGCGGTTTCCGCCGATAGCGACAGCACGCAAATGGTCAGCGCCGATGTCACCGCATCGCCGACGCCGGTCAAAAAGACGCCAGCCGCGACCGCAGAACCAAGCGCGACAATCGCGGCGCCCAGTCGTTGTCAAGCGGATGCCAGACGACCGACGCGGCGCATAGAGGCGGCGGTAAATATCGACTACGCGAGCCGGGCGGTTCAAGTCTCCCAGCGCATCGAGTTCTTAAATCGCGAGTCGGCGCCTATCGAAGCCATCATCTTGGATGTGCAGACCAATCAATGGGAAGATATCTTTAGTCTGACGGCGCTGCAAGTCGATGAGCGGGACGCCAGCTACCGGCTGGAGCGCAATCGACTGGAACTGGCACTGGCGGAGGCTTTGAGACCCGGCTGCTGGCTTGAGATCTCGCTGGAGTTTATGTTGCAGCCGGCCGCGATCACCGACGGCCTGCGCTCTTATCGGGGCTTCTTCGGTCACAGTTCACGACAGCTCAACCTGGGGCATTTCCTGCCGACTGTGGCCGCCCGCTTGAATGGCGCCTGGCGGATCCATGAGCCAATCGGCATCGGCGAGCAGATTGTCTATGAGGTGGCGGACTGGCATGTTGATGTCACCGTGACAGGCGCGGCGGAGTCATTGCAGTTGGCGGCGCCGGGCAATGTCACAGCGGCAGGCGCCGGCAGGTGGATGGTTAGGTTGAAGGACTCGCGGGATTTCGCCTTGAGCTTGAGCGAGGAGTTCATCCTGCTGGAGCAGGAGCTTGCCAATGGCGTCACCTTGGCTGTTTACGCTTTTGCCGACGCGGTCGTGAACGATCGCGGCTTGAAGTTGGATGGGGCCGCTCACGTCTTGGGCGAGGCGGTCAAAGCCCTCGATACTTTCACGCGACTCTTTGGCGAATATCCCTGGGAGCGGCTGGCAATCGTCCAGGGAGATTTCCCCGACGGCATGGAATTCACCGGGCTTGTATTTGTGGGCAGCGCCTGGTTCTACGGCTTTGACGGCAGCCCGCGGAACTATCTCACCTTGATTTCAGTGCATGAGATCGCGCATCAATGGTGGTACGCGCGGGTGGGCAACGACGCGGCTTTGAACCCCTGGCTGGATGAGGCGCTGGCGACCTACAGCGAATATCTCTTTGTCGAGGCGAATTATCCAAGCGACAAGAATTGGTGGTGGACCTTTCGCGTCGCCGCCTACTTCCCCCAAGGCCAGGTGGATTATCCGGTCTATGAATTCAACACGCCGCGGGAATACATAAACGCGATCTACCTCCGCGGGGCGCAGATGCTGCAGAACCTGCGCGCTGATATCGGGGATGATTCATTCTTCGATTTGCTGCGCGCTTATTATATGGCGGGCGACGCTCGCATCGCCGAGCCGGGTCTGTTCTGGCGTCAACTGGCGCCGGAGCAGCAATCGCTGACCGAAGCGACCCGGCGCGAATTTCTCAGCGATCCCGCATTACACTTGGTTCCCGCGCCGCTAGCGCCGAAAGAGCCAGCAGGAGACAGTCCATGAATATAGACGCGCAGATCACCTTTGTATATTGCGACGACCTGGAACGTTCCGCCCGTTTCTACGAGGATGTGCTGGGCCTCGATTTGGCGCTCGATCAAGGCAGTTGCCGCATATACCGCGTGGTCGCAAGTAGCGCCTACATTGGCATCTGCCAGGGCGCGAGCCCGCCTGCCGATGGCGCTGGCATCATTCTGACCCTGGTCACGGCCGATCTAGAAGGCTGGTATGACAAGATCATCGCGACTGGTTGGCAATGCGATCATCCGCCGCGCCACAACGCGACCTATGATATTACCCACTTCTTCTTGAGGGATCCGGCCGGCTATCGTATTGAGATTCAGCGATTCTCAAGCGCGGATTGGGATCAATCGGCAAGCGGCGCTTAACCGGTCGTTTTCATGCCGGCGGCGATGCCGTTGATGGTGGCCAGCGTGGCGTCCAGCACGAGCTGGCGCTCGTCGTCATTTTCGTCAAGCCCCCGCAATTCGCGCAATAGCGCCACTTGCATGAAGTTCAGCGGATCGACATAGGGGTTGCGCCGCTGAATTGATGTCCTGATCGCCGCCATATTGGCGAGCAGAACATCCTGGCCGGTGACGGATGTGATCATTTCACTGCTCAGCGCGTGTTCAGCTTTAATCCAGTTGAAGAACCTGTCCCGGAGTTCAGGCGGCTCGACCAGCGAAGCGTATAGCTCGGCGATACCCATATCGGCTTTGGCGACATCCAACTGCGCGTTATCAATGAGAGCTTGAAAGAAGGACCAATCACGATACATCTCTTGCAAGAGAGGCAAGCCCCGTTCATTATCGTCGGCATAGCGCTTGAAAGCCGTGCCCAGGCCAAACCAACTAGGCACGATCGCGCGGCTTTGCATCCAACTGAACATCCAGGGAATGGCGCGCATGGCGGAGAAACCGCCTTTCGTTTGCCGCTTGGCCGGGCGGGAGCTGATTTGCAATTGGCTCAGTTCGGTGATCGGCGTCGCCCCCTGCCAGTAATCCAGGAAGCCGTCGCTCTCGTAGACAAACTTGCGGTAGCATTGGCGGCTGAGTTCGGACAATGTCGCCATCGCCTCGAAGTAGTGCGAAGGGACATGACGCGCTTCTTGCAAGCCCATGCCGATCAGAACGGCGTTCATCACCTGGTTGAGATGACGGTGGGCGATACCCGCGTTGCTGTAGCGGTAAGCGATGACTTCGCCTTGCTCGGTTATCTTGACGCCGCCGTGCAATGACTCGGGCGGATTGGACAATATCGCTCGATTCGTCGGTCCGCCGCCGCGGCCGATGCTGCCGCCGCGCCCGTGAAAGAGTTCAAGCGAAACGCCTTTGGCGACGCACATTTCCGTCAGGATCCGCTGGGCATTGTAGAGATTCCAGTTGGAGGCCAAATAACCGCCGTCCTTGCTGCTATCGGAGTAGCCGATCATCACCTGCTGCCGCAAGCCGCGTTTGCCGGCCCGCGCGACCATATACTTGCGATATTCCTGATTATCGAAGAGCGCCTCCATCACAGCGGTAGCGCGGAAGAGATCGTCTATCGTTTCGAAGAGCGGCACGATATAGACATCGTTCGCAATACCCACTTCACGCGCGAAGAGCAGCATCGTCAAGACATCGCTGGGCTGTTTGGACATGCTGGCAATGACGGTGTCAATGACGATATTGTCGTACAAGGCGTGGGCGGCCGCGATCATTTGCCAGGTGCGAATGACGCTCTGGGTGGATTCAGTAAATATGCTGATTTCCTTGGGGAAGAGCGGGCGCCGGCTACGCAGTTCCGCCGAAAGCATCGCTTGCTTTTCCGCTTCCGACAGCGCGCTGTAATCTTCGGCTATGCCATAATATTCGAAGATCTCATCCAGGGCGGCGCGGTGCAAGTTTGCGTCTTCCCGGACTTCCAGCGGAACCAGATGCAAGCCAAAGAGACGCACCTTGCGGATCAGGCGCTGTACTGCGCCCATGGCTGTCCGTCGGCCGCGGTGCTGCTTCAAGCTGTCTTGCACTTGCAGAAGATCGCGCAGGAATTCGCGGCTCGACCGGTATTCGTCCGCCGCCAGCTTGCGATATATATTCGCCATCTTCCGGCGATAAAGCTCGCCCCCGCGCGCGACCTTCATGCCATCCGCCGCATTCGCGGAAGACTTGAGTTCGTCCGTCGCGCCGAAGTGATCGGTGTCTTGGGTAAGATGCTTTTCGAGGAAGTCGATTTCCTCCAAATACATATCGCGAGCGGTCTTGCGCAGGGTGGCGAGCGTTTGCAAGGTGACATCGGTGGTCACATTCGGGTTGCCATCGCGGTCGCCGCCAATCCAGGACGCGTAACGCAAGACGGGCGGCAACTCCGCCCAGTCTTCATCGGGATAGAATTTTTCCAGCGCCAGTTGCAAGTCTTCATAGATGTCGATCACAACGTCCATGATGACCGACCGGATGAAGTAGATGCCGAAGTCGAGTTCGTCCGCTACTTGCTTCTTCGAGGCGCGGACGAGGCGCGTCTGCCACAACTCTTCAATCTCTCCGGCGAGCGCCCGCTCCAGCTTAGTCCGTTCTCGCGGGAGCAGGTCCTGCCGGTTTCGCGCTTCCATCATCTGCGCAATATGCCGCAGCTTGACCAGGATTTCCTGCCGTTTCGCCTCCGACGGGTGCGCGGTGAGCACGAGACGAAGGCGTGTCTTTTCGAGCAAGGCGCGCATCTCCCGCGCTGTCTTGCCACTGTTCTTTAAGGCGCGTATGGCGTTATCGATAGACTCTTTTAACGTCCCTCTGGCTTCACGTTCACGAATGACGCGGATGCGCTGGAGATCTTCGGCGATATTGATGAGCTGGAAATAATTCGAGAAGGCTTTGATCAATACGTTTTTCGAATCAAGCGGAAGGGTCTCCAGCCGTTCAGCCAGTTGAAAGGCGGCGCCAGCGTCGCCATTGCGCCGAGCTTTTGACATGGCGCGTATCTCTTCCACCAGCTCATAAGCCTCCATGCCATTCTGTTCTTGAATGATGACGCCCAGCCAATTGCCCAGCGTGCGGATGTCCCGGCTGAGAGGAGAGCTGCTTGCCTTCCTTCCGTTGCTCATGTCATACTCCCGTTAGTATGTCGCAAGCCACTATAGTGCATCATACAGCGCTAATCTAGTATCAGATAGCGGCGCTGCCGGCGAGGTCAATCCATGAGCGCGCTTGTGGAATGTGTGGCGAATTTCTCCGAAGGCCGCAGGGCTGCGGTCATCGACAGCATCGTTGGCGCCATCGACAGCATAATTGGCGTTACCGTGCTGGGCGCGGAAAGCGATGGCGATCATAATCGCGCGGTTGTAACCTTTGTTGGCGCGCCTGATCGAGTCGGCGACGCCGCCTTCGCGGGTATTAAAGTCGCGAGCGAGCTCATTGATTTGGAGCGTCACCAGGGGCAGCATCCTCGCATCGGCGCGGCGGATGTCATCCCATTTGTCCCCTTGCGCGATGCCAGCATGGCCGACTGCGTGAACATAGCGCGCGAGTTGGGGGAGCGAGTCGGGGAGACGCTGGGCCTGCCCGTGTTTCTATACGAACAGGCCGCGCTGCAAAAGGCAAACCGCAACCTCGCGGATATTAGACGAGGCGGTTATGAGAGGCTGAAGGTCGCGCTGGGACGGGGCGCGCCGCCTGTTCCGGATTTTGGTCCGCGGCAAATGGGCAGGGCCGGCGGCTGCGTCATCGGCGCCCGCAACCTGCTCATCGCTTACAACGTCTTTCTGGATACCGCAGACGTGATGATAGCGCGGGAGATCGCCCGCGCCATACGGCAGTCTTCGGGTGGGTTGCCGCAGGTGAAGGCTCTAGGCTTGCTTGTCAGAGGCAGAGCGCAAGTCTCCATGAATCTGATAGATTACCGGGTGACCTCCATGAGACGCGCGGTGGCGGCAATCCGCGCCGAAGCGGACCGACTCGGGGTCGTGGCGACGAGTTCGGAAATCATCGGCTTGCTGCCGCAGGCCGCCTTGTCCGAAGCCGATGTCGAGGAGTTGCAGATCGAAAACTTCGATCGGTCTCGTGTGCTGGAATATCAGATTGCCAAGCTAGACGTCAGATGAAATCTGGTTCGGCCGAGCTTGGTAATATGTACTCTGCGAGCAGTTGATATGATGGCGTCGCTGCCATCACGCTTGTAATCCAGTAAAGGACGAGACCAAACGGCGGCGGGGCTGGGGCGACCCCAGCGAGCGCGACCAGGACCTGATCGAATACGACCGGCGCAATGGCTACATCCAGCCAGACAGCCATTAATTCATCGGCGCTTAGTCGATTTGCGGGCGATATTGCAAGGCTTCGGCAATGTGAGGAACCGCAATCTCATCGGCGCAATCCAGATCGGCGATGGTGCGGCTCAGCTTGAGGACCCGATGATAGCTGCGCGCGCTCAACTGCAAACGGCGCACCGAAAGCGTGAGAATCTGCCTGGCTTCTTCGGCTAATACGCAGAAATCGTCGATCTCGCCGACGGTCATATCCGCGTTGGCGAAGAGCCCGGGATGATCCGCGAAACGCTGGATCTGCCGCTCGCGCGCGTTCTCGACTCGGCGGCGGATATCGAGTGAACTCTCGGCCCGCTTTCTCGAAAGCAGTTTGTCGAAATCGACCATCGGCACATCGACATGAATATCAATGCGGTCGAGTATCGGTCCCGATATCCGTGAGTGATAGCGCTGTATCTGATTCGGCGTGCAATTGCAGGAATGCTGCGGGTCGCCATAAAAGCCGCAAGGACAGGGGTTGCGCGCGCCCACCAGCAGGAAATTTGCCGGGAAAGTGATGCTGCCTCTCGCGCGGCTAATGGTTACGATCTTGTCTTCGATCGGCTGCCGCAACACTTCAAGGACCTTGCTGGAATGCTCGTTGATCTCATCCAGAAAGAGTACGCCGCGGTGCGCCAGGCTGATTTCACCCGGCTTGGGTATTGAGCCGCCGCCGACCAGCCCGACCTGCGAAATAGTATGATGCGGGGCGCGGAAGGGGCGCTGTCTCGCCAGCGGCTCATCTGACGAGAGCATATCGACGATCGAATAAATGCGCGTCACTTCCAACGCTTCTTGCGTGGTCAGGGATGGCAATATGCCGGCGAGAGCCCGCGCTTGTAGACTCTTTCCGGCGCCGGGCGGTCCCGACATCAGAATATTGTGATTGCCGGCTGCGGCCACTTCCAAGGCGCGCTTGACATGTTCCTGCCCGCGAACGTCGGCAAAGTCGATTTGACCATCTTCCAGCGCCGGTTCGCGCTGGTCTGCCGGATTATCCGGCTGAAACGGGCTTATGGGATTGAGCTGGTAAAGATGTTCCACCAGTTGACCGAGCGAACGCGTCGCTATCACGGAAATGCCCTGGATCAGCCCAGCTTCGGCGGCATCTTCATCCGGCACATAGACCGTATCGAAACCTTGCTGCATGGCCGTGTAGACCATCGGCAGCACACCCTTCACATGGCGAATGCTGCCGTCCAGCGAAAGCTCGCCGATGAACATGGCGTTATCCAGCGTATGCAGCGGAATCTGATCGGTCGCGGCCAGCGCGCCGATAGCGATCGCCAGGTCGTAAGAGGGACCATGTTTGTGAATATCGGCGGGGGAGAGATTGACGACGTACGCTTTGTTCGGGAAGCGCAAGCCGCTGTTGCGGATGGCGGAGCGGGCGCGGTCCTTGCTCTCGCGGACGGCCACGCCGGGCAAGCCAACGAGGTTGAAACTCGGCAAATGCGCGCGCGGGTTGAAGTCCGTCTGCACTTCGACGATATGCCCGTCAAGCCCGATGACGGCGCAGGTGTTGACGATGGCTAGCATGGAAACTCCAAGGATAACTGGGAATCAACGCTGATACTACAACCTAACGGAAAGAAAATCACGCTTGGACCTTAGGATTTCTCGCTTAAACTTGCCCCCGCAAATAGGGAATTATCCCGCCCGCCGCAACGATCTCCCGTACTTGCTCCGGAAGAGCCGGAAAGCTGAAAACCTCGCCCGCGGCATACAGCCGATTCTCAGCCAGGTCAATCTCAATCAGCGCGTCCGTCTCAACCGCGTCGGCAAGCTCCGCGCATTCGATGACCAGCAGCCCGTTGTTAATCGCATTGCGATAATAAATCCGCGCGAAGCTACTCGCGATGACGGCATGAACGCCAGCCGCAACCAAACAGGTCACCGCCTGTTCGCGGCTGCTGCCATTGCCCCAGTTCCGCCCGGCCACAATCACATCGCCCGGCCGGACGCCATCCGCAAAGTCCGGGTCCAGGTCTTCAAGCGCATGGCGCGCCAATTCTTCCGAGTCCTGGCTCACGGTGTACGTGTACTTGCCCGGAAAAATAACATCAGTATTCACATTGTCGCCGTATTTCCAAACGCGGTGCGCGGTCCTCGTCATAACGCTGCTCCAACTCAAGCCAGGTCGGCCGGATGGATGAGCCGGCCCGCCACACAACTGGCCGCCACCACCGCCGGATTCGCCAGGTATATTTCGGCATCGCGCTCGCCCATGCGCCCGCGAAAATTTCGATTAGCGCTGCTGATGCAAACTTCGCCCGGCGCCAAAACACCCATGTGATTGCCCATGCAGGGACCGCAGCCCGGCGTCCCGATGGTCGCCCCCGCATCAACAAGGTCAGCGATGTAGCCCGCGGCGGCGGCGTCACGCAGCACCATTGACGAAGCCGGGATGACCAGCAAGCGCGCCTTGAGCCGCTTCCCCCGCGCCACAGCGGCCGCGCTGGCGATATCTTCCAGTCGCCCGTTGGTGCAGGTGCCGATAAAACCCACATCGACGCGCGTCCTCGCCACTGACGAAAGCGGCCTTACGTTGTCTACCGTGTGCGGGCAGGATACCATCGGCTCAACTTCGCCCAAATCGAGCTCATGCTCAATGGCGTATTCCGCGTCGAAATCAGGATACAGCGCTCGGTCGCGGAAAAAGTCCAGGCGCTCTTGACTATCCTGCGGGCGCGTCCGTTCGAGCGTCTCGCTTAGCCAAGCCCAGGTGACCTCGTCGGGCGTCATGCAGGCGTTCTTGGCGCCCATCTCCGCCATCATATTGGTCAATACTGCCCGCGAATCCGGCGTCAAGCGAGCCAAACCCTCGCCGGCGAACTCGACGGCCATATACGCAGCGCCCTCGGACGACAGCTGACCAATCAGGTTTATCGTCAGGTCTTTCGCGGTCACGCCCGTTTCCAGGCTGCCGTTTATGGTGACGCGCATGGCGTCGGGGACGCGCAGCCACAACTGCCCGGTAGCCCAAAGCGCCGCCGCCTCGCTGCGTCCGATGCCCGCGCCAAACGCGCCCAGCCAGCCATAATGCGGGCTATGGCTGTCCGCCCCTAGCAAAGTCATGCCGGGACCGATGACGCCTTCTTCGCAGAGTACCTGATGGCAGATCCCGCGCCCGACTTCATAGAAATTGCCGATGCCCTGCTCGCGGACGAATTGCCGGATCTCCGCGTGATTCCGCGCATGTTTCGCTGTCGGCGGCGGCGCGGCATGATCCAGCGTGACCGCCAGCCGGTCGGGATACTTCACCGTTGCCGTCGGCAGTTGCCGGAAGATTGTCGCGATCGCGGCGGTATTGTCGTGGCTGAGCACGACATCCGGCTCGACAATAACGATCTCGCCCGGTTTGACACTGTCGCGTCCGCTGGCTCGGGCCAATAATTTTTCGGTTAAGGTCATGGACATATTTGCGGATTCCAGCTTGAACGTCGGCGCCCTGTCGCTAGCGAAATTGGGCGCGGGATGACGGCAGGTTCCTATCTTGGCAAAGGCAATTCTCTGATAGAATGACGCTTTGGCATCCAGCCGCGAACAAGAACGACATGTTGCCACCCGATCAAAACAGCAAGCTTCGTCACAATGCCGCGGTGAACATTCTGGATGGCGCTTTCTTCGGGTTTGGCATCATGGGTTTAGCTTCCTATGTTACCATAATCCCGCTCTTCCTGTCCTACTTGACCGACTCGACCGCGCTCATCGGTTTTGTCGCCGCCCTCTTTCATATCGGCTGGCAAATCCCGCAATTACTGACTTCCAGTTATGTCGCCGGCTTGAGCCGCTTCAAACCGATGGTGCTAGTGACGACTC
Source organism: Anaerolineae bacterium (assembly GCA_022824365.1). Classification (GTDB taxonomy): domain Bacteria; phylum Chloroflexota; class Anaerolineae; order Aggregatilineales; family Phototrophicaceae; genus UBA6055. The sequence continues at coordinate 393,480 of JAJEAA010000028.1, read as the reverse complement.
TCTTTGAACGATTGCCGTACTTCGGTCTGGCCTTGGTCGCGCTCGCCCTGCCCACGATCGGCGCTGACGCCGCGCTCATCCTGACCTTGATTCTGCTCGCTGTGCAATCGCTCGGCGGCGGCTTCACCGGCACCCCCTGGCAAAGTATGATCAGCAAGATCATGCCCGCCCATCGGCTAGGCGCCTTCTTCGGGGCGCAATCGGCCGCTGTCAATCTCTTTGGCGCAGGCGGCGCGCTCCTTGCCAGCTTGATTCTTAAGCAGCTCGAGTATCCGATCAGCTTTTCGTTCCTCTACTTCTTGTCCGGCCTCAGCCTGGTTCTTTCATTCTTCTTCCTCGCCTGGACTTACGAAACCAAGAGCGCGCCTGCCGATGTTGCCGAACGTTTGAATTGGCGCGATTTTGGCCGGCGTCTCCGCCAGATCTTGCGCGCGAATGACAATTTCCGTTGGTTCTTGGTCGCTCGCTGCTTAACGTCTCTCAGTCTGACCGTGATCTCGTTCTACACCATCTTCGGCATCCGCCGCTTCGACATGTCGCCGGAACTTGTCGGCATCATGACCAGCGTCTTGCTCCTGTCGAACACCTTGAGCAGCGCCGTCGTCGGCTGGATTGGCGACCGCTGGGGGCATCGCCGCGTGCTGATCACGGCCAATTTGCTGACCGTGCTTGGGATCTTTATCGCGCTGACGGCGACGGATGTCGCCTGGTTCTACGCGGTCTTCGCGCTGACCGGCATCGTCAACGCCACGCAATGGACGACGATCATGACGATAACAGTGCAGTTCTGTTCCGTTGCCGAGCGTCCCTTTTACATCGGCATGGCCAACACCTTGGTCGCGCCGGTGACGGTATTCGCGCCGATCATCGCCGGTTGGCTCGTCGACGCCGCCAGCTTCGAACTGACCTTCAGCATCTTCGCCCTGGCCGGCTTGCTCTCGATTCTGGTTTTTATCTTTCCTATGGAGGAACCGCGCGCCATCGCCAAAGTCGCAACCGCTGATTAGTCGTCGATTGGCAATATCGTCTCGCCCAAAATTCGATCGACATCAGCGGCGGTGATTTGTTGTTCATCCGCCAGCGACTTGACCTGCGCCGTCACCGATTGCAGCGCGTCTTCGCCTAGATCAATGCCCAGACCGTTGGCGCGGTCGCGAATGGCGTTGCGCCCCACCAAGCGATGCGCCACATCGATTATCCGCGACATGCCAAAGTCTTTCGGATCAATCACCTCGTAGGTGACGGGGTTGTTGAGCACAGCTTTGGTGTGGACGCCGGCTTTGTGATGGAAAGCCACCGCGCCAGTGATCGGCGTGTTGAACGGGATATCAATGCCCAGCTTTTCCGCAACCAGGCCTTCAATCTCCGCGAGCAAGGGCAGATCATACTTTTCGACCAAGGCGCGATCGTAGGTATAAAGGCGAGCGATCAAGGCGCCCATGGCGGTGATGCCGTTGCGTTCGCCGATACCGAGAACAGTCGTGTCAATATGCGTCGCGCCCGCCTGCAAAGCGCTGAAGGCGTTGGCGACGGCGCAACTGCTGTCATTGTGCCCATGAAACTCTATGTCGCAACCGACCACATCGCGCAGGTTCGAAATCAAGTTGTAGGTCTGCAGCGGGTCGGCAATGCCAACCGTATCGGCGACGCCGACGCGGTCGACGCCGGCCAGGTCCATCGCGCGATATACCGTCATCACATCGGCGAAGTTGCTGCGGAAGGTGTCTTCAGTGCTGAAGCGCGTTTCTACTTTGTTCGCTCGCAGGAAGGCGATGACCTCCTGCCCGATCTCAATGACCTGTTCCAGGCTTTTGCCGTGGCTGTATTCGCGCATGTAATTCGAGGTGCCTATGTAGACATCCGCGCCGTCTATGCCGCAGTCAACCGCCAGCTTCGCATCGTCCAAGTTGGCGCGAATATGCGTCAACAACTTGAAGCGCCGCGGCATATCGGCGATCGCTCGGACGGCTTTAGCGCTCTGCGGGCTGGCAATCGGCGTCGACAGCTCCATATATTCCACACCGAATTGATCCAGCAGCGCGGCGATCTCGCGCTTGTCTTCGAGTGTGAAATGCGTGCCGCGGAATTGCTCGCCCTCGCGCAGGGTGGAATCGATAAAGTGGAATCCGCCTGCCGGTATCTCTCGTCTGTGCATCGGCCAACCAATCTTCTAAATGCTCTCAAGCACTCGGGTCAAAACCTCTATCGTCCGCAGATACTCGTCCAGGTCAATATGCTCATGCGGTGTATGATCCAGCGCCGAATCGCCGGGACCATAAGCCAGAATCGGGCAATTCCATACCGGCCCCACCACGTTCATATCCGAGGTGCCGGTCTTGTAAACGAAGCGAGGGACGCCGCCAGCCGCTCTTATCGCGCGGCGGAAGAGGCGACTCAGTTCGCTGTTGCGGTCGCCGGTGAAAGCGCTTTCCGGTCCGCGGGCCACCACCCTTGCGCCATTTGCGTCCGGCATCCGCTCGCCTAAGACGGCCGGATCAATCCCCGGCGGCAGGCGCAAGCCGATAGTCATTTCGGCGACGCCATTGACGCCATCCTGCCAGGTGTTGATATCGCGCAGCGAGGCATCCAGCCGGCCGAATATGGAATCGCGTTCCTGATTGTAATCGCGGCAGCGCGCCTGCACCGCCTGCCAATAGTCGAGCGCGCGCTCCGCCGGGCTGGGCGAATCGCCAGCGCTATGCGCCAGTCCGCCTTCCCAGCGCCAATCCAGCAGCAGACGCCCCTTGTATCCCAACGTGACGCGGTCCCACCGCGACGGCTCGCCGATGACGCAAAACTCCGGCTGGTATTGCGCCAACGCGTGACGCGCGCCCCGGCTCGTCGCCGCTTCTTCTTCCACCGCGCCGATGACTACAACGCGCAGGTCGTCGGCGATATCAGCGCGCTGAGCCGCGGCCGCGAAGGCGCACAGCGGTCCCTTGGCGTCAACCGCGCCGCGCCCGTATAAGTTGCGCTCCTCGCAGCGAACCGCCGGAAAACCGGCGAAGGTATCAATATGCCCCAGCAGAACAACCTCGCGCGCGCCGTGACCCACGATCCCAACCGCATTGCCGATCTCATCGACGAAGGCTTCGTCGAATGCATTTGCGCGCATCCAGTCGACAAGGAAAGCGGCCGCCTCCGCCTCATGGCAAGAGGGGCTGGGAATCGCCACCAAGTCGCGCAGCAGCCTCTCTGCGGCCCCGTCGCTTATCGCTTTCATCGCTCAGCCCAGTACCTGATCAATTGCGCCGACTACCTGTCCCAGTTCATCGCGGCTGATGACCAAGGGCGGCAGCAAACGCAAGGTATTTAGCCCGGCCGGCAACGCCAATACGCCGCATTCCTGCAGCGCTTTCAAAACCGGCGTCACCCGACCGCGCAACTCCAGCCCGACCATCAGGCCCCGCCCCCTTATGGCGCGCGCGCCGCTTAAGTCAAGCGCTTCCAGTTTGTCAAGCAGCCAGCCGCCATTGGCTTGCGTCCGTTCGACCAGCCCTTCATCGCGAATCGTTGTGAGCGTCGCAATCGCTGCGGCGCAAGCTAGCGGATTGCCGCCAAAAGTGCTGCCATGCGTCGCCCGGTCAATCTGCCCGTGCGCAGCCCGCCAACAGACCGCGCCCATCGGCAAGCCCCCGCCGATCGCCTTTGCCAGCGCCACTATGTCCGGCACGATGCCGGCATGCTCGAAGCCGAACCACTTTCCTGTCCGGCCGAATCCGGTCTGAATTTCGTCGATGATCAGCATCGCACCGGTCTTGTCGCATTGATCGCGCAACGCTTGCAAGTAGTCGACCTCAGCCGGATGCACGCCGCCTTCGCCTTGCACGCTCTCGACCACGACCGCCGCCGTTTCCGTCGTGATGGCATCCCGCGCGGCCGCGATATCATTGAAAGCGACATGCTCAACCCGCGGCAGCCAATCTTGAAACGGCTTGCGATATTTCGGCGTCCAGGTCATCGAAAGCGCGCCGGTCGTCCGGCCGTGAAACGCGCGTTTCGCCGCCACAATGCCGCTCCGCCCGGTCAGCAATTTCGCCACTTTCAGCGCGCCCTCAATCGCTTCTGCGCCGCTGTTGCACAAAAAGAAATGGCTGAGATCGGCTGGCATAATGCTATCCAGCAAAGCGAGCAACTCCGCCCGCCGGTCGTTGTAGAAAGACTCGTGAATCGAAACCAGCGTTCCAGCTTGTTCATTGATGGCGCTCGCTACCGCCGGATGGCAATGACCAAGGGCGGCCACGCCTTGCCCGCTCGTGGCATCCAGATAGCGCCGGCCCGTGACATCCCAAACGTAGACGCCTTCGCCTCGCACGAGCGCCGTCGGCCGTTTGCCGTAAGCGCCCGAGCCAAGCCGGTCTTCCAACTCAAAAAGCCTGCTTGTTTCGATCATCTTGTGAACCATGTTCCTTCACCTGCCAAAGCCCGGGACACAGCATTACTTCCGCGGCCATCCGCGATGATGACGAGTCTAAGGCCTTGCGTCAGCGCCTCCTGCGCCGCCAGCACTTTCCGTTTCATCCGCCCTTGCGCCCAGTTCAGCGCTTTGTCCAGTTGAGCAAACTCGACCCGGCTGACAAAACTGTATTCATCGGGAAACTCGCGATACAAGCCGCGCACATTGCTCAAAATGACCAAAGTATCCGCCCCCATAGCGCCGGCCACCGCCGCTGCCGCCCGGTCGCCATCGATATTCAGCAAGCCATCGTCGCTTGTCGCCATCGGCGGCAGCACCGGCACATGGTTAACCCTGATTGATTCATTCAAGATCGCGCTATCCACCTGTCGTATCGTACCGCTGTGGTCATCGCGCACCATGCGGATCCGCCCATTCGCTATCGCGCGGATCGCTCGCTTGCGTTCTCCTCGCAGGACGACGTGCTCGCGGCTGAATCCCCGAGCGCAGACGCCGCGCAGATCCAGCGCCGCCACGATCTCATCATTGACTTGCCGCGCCGCGTGTACATAGATATCGCGCACTTCAGGCGGCGTGTAACGCGAACTGTGCCCGGTAGGCGAAGTCAGCGATTGCACCGTAACCCCGCGCTCGGCGCATAGCCGATTCATCGCTGCGCTTACGCCGTGCGCCACCACCAGCGATCGCTCCGCCGCGATGCCGGCCAAATCGCTGCAAGCGGCCGCCGCGTCCAGCCCCTCGCCGCCGCCTAATTTCACCACCAATAAGTCTCCGCCCGACATCGCTATTCGACCTCTACGGATAAACGCCCGGGAACTCGAGCCCGGTCCTCTCATCAAAACCATACATGAGATTCAATGATTGCGTCGCGCTGCCCGCCGCGCCCTTGCCCAGATTGTCCAGCGCCGCGATGAGCACCAGATGCCGGCCGTCTTCCGCCAGCTCAAAGCCGATATCGCAATAATTCGTGCCGGCCACCACCCGCGGCTCCGGCAGCCGATGCAAACCGACCTTGCCGCTGACCAAGCGAACGAAGGGCTCATCGCGATACTGCGCCCGGTAAAGACGCCAAATATCCCGCTCCACCATGTGCTCCTTAAGAGCGCAATGCGCCAGGAGATGCACCCCGCGCACCATCTCTATCGCCGTGACGGCAAAATGAATCGGCTGCTCACAGCCCAATACCATCTGTATTTCCGCCATGTGCCTATGCCCGGTCGCCTTGTAAGTGCGGACGGCGCCGCTGCGCACGGGATGATGCGAGCCGGCGTTGCTCTTGTTGCCGCCCTCGGAAGACCCGACCTTGATCTCGATCATCGCGCCTTCCAGCAAGCCCGCGCGCGCCAGCGGAAGCAGCGCCAGATTCACCGCCGTCGCGTTGCAGCCCACGCCGCTCACATAATCCGCGCCCCGAAGTTGCGCTCGATTCACCTCCGGCAAGCCATAGACAAAACGCTCGAGCCAGGCCGGCGTCGGATGCGCCGCGCCATACCAGCGCTCATAGTCATCAGCCGCGTCAAGTCGGAAATCCGCCGACAGGTCGATCAGCTTGTCCGCCAGCCCGGCGTAACGCTCAATACTGCGCGCGGCCACGCCATGCGGCAGCGCCAATATCAGCAGGTCAGATTCCTTTAAGGCATCGGGATGCGCGAACTTCAATCTCGAGACGCCGCGCATGTTCGGATGCGCAGTGTGTACGTAGCGTCCGGCTTGTTCCCGGCTTGTGATCTGCGTCACCTCGACATGCGGGTGGAAATGCAGCAGACGCAGCAACTCGCCGCCGGTGTAGCCGCTGCCGCCGACGATACCGGCTCGAATCATGCCAAGACCTCGATCTGCCGAATGACAAAATCAATGACTTCCTGTGCGATGTCTACGCCGGTCGGCTCGCTGCTGTTGCGGAATTCCATCGTGTGATTGATCTCGTTGACGACATAATTGCCCGCCGCGTCTTCCAGCAGGTCAATTGCCAAGATGCCGCCGCCAACCGCCTCGGCCGCCCGCACGCAAATCTCGTTCAACTGCTCGGTCACAGGACAATTCGTCGCCTGCCCGCCGCGAGCGGTATTTGTAATCCAGTGATTCGACGCCCGATAAATCGCCGCGATCGTGCGGTCGCCCACGACGAAGGCGCGGATATCGCGCCCGGGTTTATCGACGTATTCTTGCACGTAATAGATATGATGATTGTAATCGCCCAGCGTTTGCCGATGTTCCAGGATGGCTTCGGCGCTATCGCGATTGTGTACGCGCGCCAGCAGCCGGCCCCATGACCCCGTCACCGGCTTGAGCACGGCCGGATACTCGACATCTTCGATCGCCTGCATCGCGCTATCCGGCGTGAAAGCCACCCGCGTATGGGGCTGCGGAATACCATGCCGCGTCAAGGCGATGCTCGTGCGCAGCTTGTCGCTGCAGATGGCTGCCGTCTCATAGGTGTTGAAGCTGCGCAGGTTCCAACTGTTGAGCACCGCCAAGGCATACATCCCCCGCGAGGTGCTGACGCAACGCTCGAAGACCAGGTCATAATCGCGCCAGGCAATACCGGAAGGCGCCTTCTGCTCCGCGCCTTGCGAAATGTTGAAGTTCAGCTCGCGGTCGAGGATGATGTCGGGGCTGATGCCGCGATTGTTAAACGCCGCCAGGATCAGCTTCTCTTCGGCGCGAATATGGGTAACCAGCAAAGCAACGCGCATGCGCTTTATTCTCCCCAGTCCTCTTCGACCTCGGGCGCCAACTCCAACTCAATTGGATCCAGGTTCATGATTTCCAGTTCTGTGCCGCATTCAGCGCAGGCTATCAGTTCGTTCTCCATCGCATCGTCCGGGATTTCCACTTCGGCGTCGCATTCCGGGCAGAGCGGCGTTTCGGCTGTCATCTTCTTGTCTCCCTATCTCCAAAGCTCAAAAGCAAAAAACCCGCCGTATGGGCGGGTGAGTGTTCGATCAACAGGTCAGCACAAACAAGCCCATACTTAGTGGGTGCGGGTCTTCTTGGCCTTCTTGCTTGCGTATGACATAACATGTTTGCCTTGTCCATCAAGGTCACTAACTCTATCGTCTATAGAGCGCTTCAACTAGAATCACTTTGTACGAAAAAACAAATATAGAAAATTGAATTCTACCTAAAAGCCGAACCTGGCAAGACTCATGTCCAGCGGCTTGATGTACTTGTCGCCAAAAATAATGAGATGCGCCAGCAGCGGGTACAGATTGTAGATATGTTGCCGAACCTCGACAAACTCTTTATCAATGGCTTTTATCTCGCGGTAAGCGGCGAAGACATCTTCACCGAAGCCGTCGAAGAGCATCATATAAGCGAGTTCCATTTCATAATGCGCGTAATAGAGCGCCGGGTCGATGATGCCGGCGACGCGGTCGCCGCGCAGGATGATATTCGTTCGCCATATATCGCCATGTATCAGCGCCGGGTACTCCGGCTCTATCAGGTACTTGTCCAATACTTCGGCGAATGCCAGCAGCCGCGCTTCCAATTCAGGCGGCAACTCGCCCGATCCCCGCGCCAAACCCGTCATGTAAAGCAGCCGGTTCTCGCGAAAGAACTCGATCCACGATTGAGTCGGCGGGTTGGGCTGATGCAGCGGACCAATCAGCGTGTCGCGCTCTAGCCCATACGCGGACCCTCTCGCCTGATGGCAGCGCGCCAACAACCGGCCCAGATGGCGCATGCTGGCGCGATTGAACTCGTCCGCCCCGGCGATATACTCCAGCAGCAAGAGATCCGGCGCCGCATGGATCACGCCGGGCGTCGGCAGTGCCGACCGCTCTCGCAAGATCTCCAGCATGTACGCTTCTATGCTGAGGTCGTGGCTTTCTTCGCCTGTCTTGACGACGACCGAGCCGCCATCGGCGAAGTCAATCCGCGCGACCTGGCTGATCTTGCCGCCGGTCAGCAGTTGCATTCGCAGTGGTTCCCGCTGGACTATCGCGCGGATTCTCTCTAATGTGGATGATCCGGTCATGTTCGCGCCAGTCTCGCCATATCAAACAATCTAACTCTCTGCCTTCGTTTAACTCGGTGGCAAAACCCGGTACCGGACGCGCCGAGATTGCCCGCTTCCGCAACGACGCGCCGCTTGACAGTGTGGGCGTCCCGCCTGTATAATGCGCCGATTATGCTCGATATGTGTCCGTAGGTACAGGAGAAAGACGATGGGGCCCCTTCCAAAACGGAAAGTCTCCAAATCGAGGCGAAACCGCCGCCGCGCTCACGATGCCTTGGTCCTTAACCACCTGGTTGAATGCGAAAGCTGCGGCGAGTATCACATCGCGCATCGCGTATGCCCAAAGTGCGGGTCTTATCGTGGTGAGCAGATTGTTGAAGTCAACGAAGATTAGCCCGCCTTGCGCCGCTTATTCGGAACCGTGCCGACGCCGCACGGTTTTTTTGCGTTGGCCAAAAGCATAATGCTCGCCATAGAGTAAACTCATGATGGACTGGAATAGGACCGCCGCAATCTTTCCCGGTCAAGGCTCGCAAGCGCTTGGCATGGGCGCGGACTTCGCTGAGCGCTATGACATCGCGCGCCAGACCTTCGCCCAAGCCGACGATCTGCTCGGCTTCAAGCTGTCTGAGATCTGCTGGCGCGGTCCCGCCGACGAACTGAACCAAACTATCAATACGCAGCCCGCTCTTTACGTCAGTAGCGTGGCGATCTGGCGTGTCCTGCGCGAGCTTCTGCCGGCGGCGCAACCGGCCTGGCTGGCCGGGCATAGCCTGGGCGAGTTCAGCGCCCTTACCGCGGCCGACGCGCTCAGCTTCGAGCAAGGCATAAAGCTGGTGCATGCGCGCGGACGTTTCATGCAGGAAGCGGGCGAGCAGAATCCCGGCGCCATGGCGGCTGTGCTGGCGCTTGAAGCGGCGCAGGTCGAGGCGCTATGCGCATCCGTATCGCGGGAGACAGGCGGGATTGTCGTGCTCGCGAATGACAATTGCCCCGGCCAAGCGGTCGTCTCCGGCGATATCGCCGCGGTCGATCGCCTGATCGCCCAGGCTACCGAAGCGGGCGCGCGCCGGGCTGTGAAGCTGGCGGTCAGCGTCGCCGCCCATTCGCCGCTCATGAACTCCGCTCTGGAGGGTTTCCTGGAAGCCTTGCGCGAGACCGACTTCTCGCCGCCGGCCATCCCGGTATACGGCAATGTGAACGCGGCGCCCTTGAGCGATGTCCCCGCTATCCGTCAGGAACTTGACCATCAATTGACGCAATCGGTGCGCTGGACGGATTCCATGCGCGCCATCATCGGCGCGGGCGCGCAGACCTTCATCGAAATCGGCGCCGGCAACGTGCTCACCGGCTTGCTGCGCCGCATCGACCGTTCAAAAGCGCGTGTCAACCTCAATAACATCACATCCCTCGACGCCTTCCTCGCGTCGCTAACGGATTCTCGCGCGTAGCCCTATGCCTGAACATTTGGTCTCCCTTTCAGGCCGATTTGTGCTACCATAGTCTCTATGAATGCCATAATGCCAATACAGCCTCTAATCCAAATTCACGCTGTAAATAACCTAAAAGACATCGCTATTCGAATCAAATGCTCCAATACAACCCCCAAGACCCCGCTGTATAGATACTGTATCGATAGTGCATCGCGAATTTGCCATAATCGACTTGCATTTTCCCTGACTCCCTCCACCCCGTCGCCATACTCCGCCCACCCTTTTCCATACTCCGCCCACCTTTTGCTTACATCTGCCGCTAGCGCAAATCCGCCGCGATGCGATCAGAAGACGACCCTGTTCGCGCGGCAGGCCGGCTCAGCAAAAGCGAATCTTTTCTCCCAGATCCACCAAGCCCCCGTCATGAGCCAGGCCCGCGAACAAGGCAATGCGCTGCGCTTGCTGGCGGCCGCCTGTCAATGGCGCATGACCCAACCGCTGCGTCGTAATCGAGCGAGCGCCCGCTAATGTCTGACTTGATCCTCACCCGCCGCGATGACGCCGTCTTCGAGCTCACGCTGAACCGTCCCAAGCAGCGCAACGCCATCAACGACGAGATGATGGAGGCTATCTCCGCCGCCATTGATGAGGCGGAAGCGCAATTCTCGCGGGGCGCGCGCGCCGTCATCATCCGCGCGGCCGGCCGTGTCTTCTCCTCCGGCATTGACCTCAACCAGTTTCTGGCGCCGGATACGGACATTCACGACAACCTCTTCCCCTTCACCGCCCGTTATCAGTCGGTTCTTAACAAGATCGAGCGCTGCTCGCTGCCGGTCATCTGCGTGATGCAAGGCTACTGTCTGGGTCTGGCGCTGGAACTGGCGCTGGCTTGCGACTTCCGCATTGTTGCCGAGCGAACCAAGCTGGGCTTGCCTGAATCCCGCCTGGGCATCATCCCCGATGTCGGCGGCACGGCGCGTCTGGTCAAGCTCATCGGGCCGTCGCGCGCCAAAGACCTGGTCATGACCGGCCGAAACATCGAATTGTCCCGAGCGCTGGAATGGGGCATGGTGGATGCGGTCTACCCAAAAGCCGAGTTGGAGCAGGGCATCGCCGACTTTGTGGATGCGCTTGCGGCGGCGGCGCCGCTGGCGGTGAGTTACGCCAAGCGCGTCATCAACGACATCGTCGATAATCAGAGCGGGCTGAATATCGAGGCTTGGGCGCAGGCGCAGCTTTTCCGCAGCGCCGACTTCCGCAATGCGGTGGCGGCCATGCTCGACAAGTCTTACCCGATCGACTGGGAAGGCAAATGATCGCTCTCAGTCGACATCGCCGATAACATCCCGCAGTTTGCCCTCCGCCAGCTTCAGCAAGCGGCGAGCGCCCTCGGCGTCAAGGCCCTTCCGCTGCATCACGACCGCGGTCTTCACCTCAAGCTCGGCGCGCTCGAGCAGTTGCCTGGCGCGCGCTTCGTCGACGCCGCCCAACCGCTGGACCAATCTTGTGGCGCGCCGCATCAGCTTCTCGTTGGTGACCTTGACGTCCACCATGAGGTTGCCATAGACCTTGCCCAGGCGGATCATGGTCGCCGTGCTCAGCATATTGAGGATCATCTTCTGGGCGCTGCCCGCTTTCATTCGCGTCGAGCCGCTGATGACCTCCGGTCCCAGATCGACGCTGATGCCGATATCCGCCAACTCGATAACAGGTGAATCCGGATTGCAGGCGATGGCAATGGCGCGCGCTCCCCGTCCCCGCGCATAGCGCAGCGCGCCGATGACGTAGGGCGTGCGCCCGCTGGCGGCGATGCCACAGACCACATCGCCGGCTTGCAAACCGCGAGCCTCGAGGTCTCGCTCGGCCAGAGCCGGGTCGTCCTCGGCGCCTTCCACCGCCCGCGTGAATGCTCCCTCGCCGCCGGCAATCAGGCCTTGTATCAGGTCCGGCGGCGCGCTGAATGTGGGCAGGCATTCAACCGCGTCCAGGATGCCCAGCCGCCCGCTGGTGCCCGCGCCTACGTAGAACAACCGTCCGCCAGCCTTCAGCGCGTCCGCGACCACATCGACGGCCAGGGCAATCTGCGGCAGAACCTGCTGAACCGCCAGCGCAACTTTGGTATCTTCGGCGTTTATGATGGCGAGGATGTCGCTGGTGGCGAGTTTGTCTATGCGCCGGCTATTGGGATTATCCGACTCGGTCTTGAGCGTCATGGCAATTATTTCGCGCTCCATTTCATTTTTGCCAGCAGGGCGGCGCCGAGGACCGGCGAATGCTTGGCGACAGGCCGCGCCGGCAAGCCCAGCTTCCCCGAAACGCGCTGCGAAAGCAAGTTGTCATTATCGAGCAAGCCGCCGGCGAAGCCCACCGACGCGCCCGGCCAGTCTAAGCGCGAACGCATCAGATTGACCTGGCGGGCTAAATGCTCCGCCGCTGCATCTACGACGTCCTTTGCCCATTTGCCGCTGGAATCCGGCGCTTTGATGTCATTTGCCGCTAACTTCAAGACGAGTTCGGCCAGGTTCGCGATTCGCTTGGGGGGCGTCTCGTCCGCCCGATACAGCCAAGCGATCAGATCGCGCGGCGTTTCCAGCTCAAGCGCGTTCAGGCAGATGCGAGTCAGCGCATCGTCCTGGCTTGAAAGGCTCTCATCAAACTGCGCGGTGACGCGGCGCAGCAACTGTAAGCCGAGCCAGTAGCCGCTGCCATCGTCGCCTAGCAGGTAGCCCCAGCCGCCGACTTGCAAGCGCTGGCCATCCTGCGCGCAGCCGTATACAGCGCTGCCAGTGCCAGCGAGGAGCAGAATGCCATGCTGCCGGCCAAGCGCGCCAACCAGGGCGATCTCAAGATCGGAACTTGGCATGAGTAGCGTTTCGGGCAGGGCAGGTCTGACCGTCTCGATAAGCCAGTCTTCGCTATGCAGGTTGGAGGCGCCGGCGATGCCGATTGCCAGGGCGGCGATGTCGCGCGGCTGGACGCCAGCTTGATCAAGGGCGTCCGCGATTCCGCGTCGAATGACTGCCTGAGCGGTCCCGCGCCCGACTGTATTGGGATTGACCGCCTTTCTGACAATTGAGCAGAGGGGGTGGAGGGCGGCGTTGACGATGATGATGCGCAGCTTACTGCCGCCGCCGTCAATGCCCATGAACAGGGGTCCGTTCATCGCGCGTCGATGGCCTCGACGATGAGGTCGTGGAAGGCGCAGCGGAAGGCGTGAATGCCATCCGGATCGCGACCGTGATAAACGCGATTGGTCAGGACAGCGCAGACAAGTTGACGGGCGGGATCGATCCAGAGCGAGGTTCCGGTGAAACCAGTGTGCCCGTGGGATTCGGCGCTGTAGCGGTCGCCGGCGGAAGAATCGGAATCGGCTTTCAGCATCCAGCCCAAGCCCAGCCGGAATTGCCCGCTAATCTGCTGGCGCGTGGCGGTAGCGCGCAGGTCGCGACTGATGGCGAGGCGCTCATCGCCCGTGAGCCAGGCTTGCCCGAAGCGGGCGACATCGGCGGCGGTTGCGAAGAGACCGGCGTGCCCGGCGATACCGCCGACGCCGCAGGCATTTTCATCGTGGACCTCGCCCCAGGCGCGGCGATGACGCCAATGATCGTCGTATTCTGTCGGCACGATCTTGTCTTGCCGGATGCCGTTGATCAATGGATTGTAGGTGAAGGTCGAGAGGTCGAGAGGTTGCAGGACGAGTTCTCGCACTGCTTGATCAAGCCGACAGCCTTGCAAGCGAGCGACAGCTTCGCCCAGGAGCATGATGCCGATATCGGTATAACGCACGGTCTCGCCGATTGCGCCGGCGAAGGGAAAGTCGACCATAGCCGCCAAGCCTCTGCGCCAGCGTTCTGCCGCGTAGGGTTGGCCCGGGGTTGGTGATGGAGGCGGTTCGTCAGCCGCCAGCAGATAGACCGAGCGCCAGGGCGGCAAGCCCGAACTGTGGGTCAGCAGATGTTGGAAGGTCACATCGGCGGGATCAACCGTGCCTCCGCGATAGAGCGCCTCGACCGGCAGAAAGTTTCGCGTATGGGGGTCTTGTCCGCTACCAATCGCGCGCGGACTTAGCCGTCCGAACTCAGGCAGGACATCGACCAGCCGGCTATCGAGCGAGACCTTGCCGGCGTCAACCAGGACGAGAATGCTGGTCTCGACGATGAGCTTGCTGACAGAGGCGAGATCAAATAGGGACTCGGCGCTGACCTCGCGATGGCGAGTCTCGGGGTCAATCCAGCCCCAGGCATCGTGCAGGACAGGTTCGCCTTGGTATATGACGCAAACGCTGAGGGCGGGAAACGTCTGCGGCAAATGCTTTTCGATGAGCCGGTTCAAGGCTGGCTGGGCGAAGTCGACGCTCATGACAGCGACGCCGTGAGTTCACCCGTCGGCTGGTAGTCGCCGCAAACCGCTTCGACCGCGGCCAGCAGCGATGGCCGACTATCGCCGTTGGTACAGATAATCGTGTCGGCGTCCAACATCGAACCGGCGTCGTAAGGATTGCGCGCGCAGACCAGAATAACACTTTTGGCCCGGCTGGTAATGCGCCGGGCGAGTTGCAGTTGAGCGGGCTGCATATGCGCGTTGCGAGTCACCAGCAGCGTGATGTCCGCGCCCGGCAGGATTCGCCCCAGCGCACCTGCATTGGGCTTCGAGACATCGAGCGCATGGCAGGCGACATGCTGGAGACGTTCGCTGAGGCAACGGGCAAAGAAGCTGCCCGACTCTTGATCGATCGCGTCCGAGATGCGACCGGAGGAGAATTCGATGAGAGCCACCTTGTTTCGCTGCGGGTCGATTGGCCAGGCGGAACCGCGTTTGACCATGACCATGCCGGCGCGGGCGGCTTTGAGCGCAAGCGTTTGGTGCGCGTCACAAGCGACCAGGTCCAGCGCGGGCCGGTCTTCAAGGGGGAAAGCGGCCTTTAGCTGCTGGATACGCGCGACTGACTGGTCAATGCGATCTTGGGAAATCCGCCCTGACTTGGCAGCCCGCAGCAAGGCTTGATAGGCGGCTTTCTGGCGGCGGCGCGAATGCGAATAGAGGGGCATATCAACCCCGGCTTCGACCGCCAGGACGGCCGCTTCACCGGCGCCAAAGCCATGGGTGATGGCGTTCATCTCCATACAATCGGTGCTGACCGCTCCATCGTAGCCGATTTCTTCACGAAGCAGACCGGTGACGATGCGGGGCGATAGCGTCGCCGGATACTTGGCATCCAGGGCTTCGTACATCACATGGGTGAGCATCACGCAGGCGACCTGGGCGTTGAGGGCGGCGCGGAAGGGGAGGAGGTCCTTATCGTATAGGTAGTCCAGGGAGCCGGAGACTCTGGCCAGGGCAGCGTGCGTGTCGATGACGGTATTGCCGAGCCCGGGAAAATGTTTGACGGTGGCGGCGACGCCGGCGCGCTGAAAGCCGCGAATCTGGGCGGCGACGATTTGACCGACCAAGTCTTGGTCAGCGCCGACTGAGCGCGTGCTGACTGAGGGATTGTCGGGCTGATGCGCGATATCGGCGACCGGCGCGAAATTCCAGTTGACGCCGAGCGCGGCCAGTTCCCGCCCGAGCATAAAAGCGATGTCTTCCGCGAGCTGCGGATCACGGGCTGCGCCCAGAGCCATGGCGCCCGGGCTCTCGGTGAAGCCTTGACGCAGCCGGGCGACGATGCCGCCCTCTTGATCAATGCCGACCAGAATCGGGAAGGGGGCGGCAGCGCGACAGTCGTCGACAAGCCGCTTGACCTGTGGGGGCGATTCGATATTGCGGGCGAAAAGATAGATGCCGCCGATGCGTCCGCTGGCGAGCCAATCGAGGATGTGGCGCGGCGGGCTGAGTCCGTCAAAGCCCACCATCATCATTTGGCCGATTTTCTGTTCCAGCGACAGCATGGTCAAGCCTCGGTCGGCAGCAGCTTGCGCCGCTTGACTTCCCAGCGGATCATGAACTGATACACGAACCAGCTTAGAAGCGCGCCGACAAATACGAAGAGGCTGATGGATTCAGCGCCGATATGCTCGGCGAAAATGCCGCCCATGCCGGTCAGTACAGCGCCGCCCAGGCCAGCGGAACCGACTTGGAAGCCGATGGCGTTGGCGGCGTGCCGAGCGCCGACGCGGCGATTGGTCTGGAGAATCAGAATGGGGAAGATGGCGGCCAGGCCGAAACCAATACCGAGCAAGCCCGTGAAGCTCAGAACTTCATTCAAGTTCAGGAAAAGCAGCAGCGCGCCGAGCAGCGAAGAGGCGAAGCAGATATTTAGCAGGGTCCGGTCGCCCAGGCGCATGGCCAGCAAGCCCATCAGGATGCGGCCGATGGTGAAGCTGGCCCAATAAGCGCCGACCCAGGCGCTGGCGATTTCCTGCGGGAGGGCGCGCGCTTCAATGAGCAGGGTGTTGGCCAGTTGTCCGGCGCCGATTTCGATGCCGCCGTAGAGGAAGAAGAAGAGCAAGCCGATCAATACAATAGGCTGGCGCAGGCTTTCCGTCATCGTCGTGCCGGCAGTTTTCGCTTTGGGCTGTTCGGCAGGCGTATTGATATGCCAGTAGGGCAAAGTGCGCAAAATGACGAGACCCAGAAGCAGAACGACTGCGCCGACGAGCAGGTAGCTGGCTTGCCAGTTGCCGCCTTGATCGAGCACGAAGCGCGTCACGATAGCCGGCGCGATGGTCAGGCCGATGCCCCAGCAGGCATGCAGCCAGTTCATTTCCGCCGTGCCGTAATTGGCGGAGACGAAGTTGTTCAAGCCGGCGTCTATCGTGCCTTTGCCGATGCTGGCGATGAAGGCGACCGCGAGGAGCGCGATCCAAAAAGGCGCCAGAGCATAACCGAGCAAGCCGAGCCCGGCGATAGCCATACCGCCGACGAGCACCGGGCCGAGGGTGAATCTGCCAATGAGCGAACCGCTGAGAAAGGCGGCGATCAAGCCACCGAGCATGGCGGCCGGCGCCAAAGCCGCCAGCGAATCGTGCGAGACGCCGAAGGTCGATTGCATATAGGTCCAGGCGATGTTGAGCAGGCCGGAGGCGATGCCGATTACGACAAAGATGAGGTAAGCGGTGATGATGGGAAATGATTTGCGCAGGTTCAAATTAAATCGCAGCTCCATAAAAGTTGCGCCCAATCATACCCGCTTGGATTGTTGGCGCAATGGTGGCGTGGACGATGTGACGCTGCCGCGGCGGGATGCCGAGTTGTCGCGGCTATGTTAAACTTTGGCAAATCGGATTCGGGTAGATTCCGAGGGAGAGCATGACCGCGCCGGACGAGCAGGACCTGATTGAAGTTCGCCCCGATGAGCGCTTTGATGAAGCGCGGCTGCATGATTACCTGCGCGGGAAGCTGCCGGGGACGGATGCGGCGATGCGCGTCGGGCAGTTTTCCGGCGGCAAAGCCAATCTGACCTACTTGCTGCAATTTGGCGCGGATTGCGATTATGTATTGCGCCGCCCGCCGCTGGGTCCGTATGCGCCGAGCGCGCATGACATGGGGCGGGAGTATCGCGTGCTCTCGGTTTTGCATCGAGTCTTTGCGTTGGCGCCGCAAGCGTATCATTTCTGCGACGACGAAGCTCTGCTGGGCGCGCCCTTTTTTGTCATGGAGCGCCGCCGCGGCATCGTCGTGAGAGGGGCGATGCCGGAGCGCTTCGCGGGCAGCAGCGACGCGCCGCGCTTGATGAGTCAGGCGTTGGTGGATGCGCTGGCGGCTTTCCATGCCGTGGATTATGAGGCGCTGGGATTGTCGAAGCTGGGACGCCCGGCCGGTTTTATCAAGCGTCAGGTGGAGGGCTGGAACCGGCGTTGGCAGGCGGCGAAGCTGGAGGATGACGCGCAGGTGGACGCCATCTACCGTTGGCTTAGCGAGCGCTTGCCGGAGAGCGCCTATAGCTCGCTCGTGCATAACGATTACAAGCTGGACAATACGATGTACAGCGCGGATGACCCGGGGCGAATGGTGGCTATTTTCGATTGGGATATGTGTACGCTGGGCGATCCGCTATCCGATGTGGGCATGTTGCTGACCTATTGGACGCAGCCGGATGATCCGCCGCTGGTGAAGGGGATCGGCACGATGCCGCCGGGCGACTACCGATTCTTCAGCCGGCGGGAAATCCTGGAGCGCTACGCCGAGAGGAGCGGCCGCGACCTGGCGAATATGGGCTTTTATCATGTGCTTGGCATCTTTCGTTTGCTCGTGATATTGCAGCAGATATATGTTCGTTATGTGCGCGGCTTCACGCAAGACGCGCGCTTCGCACAATTGGGCTTGGCGGTGCAAGGTCTGACAGCGTGGGCGCTCGAAGTCATGGAGAGCCAGCGAGACTAGACAAATTCCAGGCAGTCGCTGGTGGCGTTTTCGATGTCATCATAGCAGCCGCGCAGGTGGGCGTAGTCGTCGGGAATGGTTAGCGCCAGTTGATACATCGCTTCGGTGATCATCTGCGAGAGTTCGGCGCGGGGGATGCGTTTGCGTCCGTTGCTGCGGAAGCGGAAGGGCGCCCCGAAGACAACTTTGGCGTAGGCGCGGCGCAAGCTCTTGAGACGCTTCCGCCAATCTTCCGCGCCGCAGATGGCGGCGGGCACGATGACGGCATCGGCTTTGGTGGCGATGTAAGCCAAGCCGTCTTTGCCTTGTTGCAGGCCGCCGGGGTGGCGTGTGCCTTCGGGCGCCATCAAGACGAGTTGCTCGCTTTTGAGCAGGGCGATGGTTTGCATGAGCGCCTTGCGGTCGTATTCGCCGCGGTGGATGGGGAAGTGACCCCATTGGCGCAGGAACCAGCCGGCGAGCGGTATGCTGAAGTTTTCCACTTTGGAGAGCGAAACCGTGTGGCGGAAAGGGATGCTCACCGTGACGACGATGGGATCGAGGTAGGAGACGTGGTTGATCATCAGGCAGGTAGGACCTTGGCGCGGGACCTGGGGCAGACCTTCAACTTCGACCTTGCAGAAGGTGGGGACGGCGGCGCGCAAGAGCGGGTGCATCCAGCGGCGGTGGCGTTCGTAATGCGGTTGGCGGGCGAAGTATTCTTCTATGCTCAGTTCGTGAGGCATTGATATGACCTGGGGGTTTAGCGCTGGGACTTGCGTTTGCGTTCACGGCGGGCGCGGCGGATATCGTTAAGTTCGCGGGCGGGCGTCTGCAATGCCTGGACTTCGTCCTCATCGAGTTCATACCAAGCGCCTTTGCGCAGGGTGCCCAAGCCGAGTTGGCCGATATGCGTACGGACGAGGCGAATGACCGGATGGCCGAGCTGGGCGGCGACGCGGCGTATCTGGCGCTTTCGCCCCTCGAGCATGACGATGCGCAAAATAGTAGAACGCTTGCTGGATTGCAGCGCGCGGACAGAGCAGGCGGCAGTACGGCTGCCATCGAGCCAGACGCCGCTTTCCCAGAGTTCGATTGTCTCGCGGCTGACTTTGCCTTTGACGGTGACCTTGTAGGTCTTGGTATGTTCGTAGCGCGGGTGGCTGATGCGGTTGGCCAGCTCGCCGTCGTTGGTGAGGATGAGCAAGCCTTCGCTATCGGCATCCAGACGGCCGATGGTGAAGAGGTGGCCGGGCAGGTCCACCAGTTCGCGGATGGCGGGGCGGTCGTCATCATCGGCTTTGTTGGCGCTTAGTACGCCTTTGGGCTTGTTGACGACGATATAGAGCGGCTCGAAGACATTGCTGATGCGGACGCCGTCGACCAGGATGACATCTTTGCGCGGGTCGGCTTTGGCGCCGAGCGCGATGATTTTGCCGTTCACTTGCACACGGCCCTGGCTGATGATAGCTTCGCAATGGCGGCGGGAACCGATATCGGCTTGCGCCATAAGCTTCTGTACGCGCTCGGTTGGCACGGTCTGTCCTTTCGGCGTTGGCGCCACATTGCTTTCGCGGCGGCTCTCATTCAACATATCAAACTCTTTTGGCTTGCGCAATCAGCGGAATTGAGGGCTTGGCAGGGTTATTGGCACAGATTGGCAGGATTTAGGCAATAAGCATCCGTGTTTGCGCCAATGCTCCTGGGCTAGCGTCGGATATGGTTCCCAATCCGATAGCCTGGCAATGCGGTTTATGACGCGCGCTGAGGTTAGCGTAGCAGAGGTTGGATTCGAATGGGCGACTATATATTCTCATAGTGGGAGATTCAAACGCTAAATGCCGAATGCGCGACGCCAACGGGCCACATCGGCAAGGCTTAGGTTGCCGCCGCAGACGATGACGACGATATTTTCGCCCGGCGTTATCGGAATCCGGTCGGTTGTGAGGGCGGCGACGCAGCAGGACATAGCCGGCTCGACGAGCAGCTTTTCATTTTCGAGTATGCCCAGCAGGGCGGCGACCGCAGCCGCGTCGGAGACGGCGACGATGTCTTGAGCGTATTGCCGCATGATTTCGAAGTGTCGCTTGCCCGGCGCGCGCGAGCCAAGCGTATTGGCGATGGAGGTAATTGCGGGCAGGGTCGTGACGCGTCCATTGTGGAAGCTCTGGGTCATCGAGTCGGCCCCGATGGTTTCGACGCCGTAGATTCGCGTCGTGGGAGACTTGAGTGCGAGGGCTGAGGTGATGCCGGCGATGAGGCCGCCGCCGCCGATGGAGGCGACCAGCGCGTCAATCCGCGGCAGTTCTTGCAGCAGCTCCAAGCCGATGGTGGCTTGGCCGGCCATGACCGCGGCATCGTCGAAGGGGTGGATGTAGGTCAAGCCGTCGCTCTCGACGGCGGTCAGCGCGCTTTGATTTGCCTCGTTCCAATTTTCGCCGGTCAGGATAGTCTCCGCCTGGAAGCTGTTGAAGTCGTCGACTTTGGATTGTGGCGTGTTCTCGGGCAGGTAAATGCGGGCGGGGATATTGAGCGCTTGGGCGGCGTAAGCCACTCCGAGGCCGTGATTGCCGCCGGAGGCCGTAACGACGCCTTTGGCGCGCTGCGCTTCGCTGAGCTGAAGCATGGCATTGGACGCGCCGCGCGTTTTGAATGAGTGGGTGGGATTAAGAATTTCCAGCTTGAGGAAGATGTTCGCGCCCAGCGCCCGGCTGAAATAATCGGAACGAACGAGGGGCGTGGGCGGCGACAGATCTGTGATGCGTTCGGCGGCGGCTTGGATGTCGGGGAATGGGATGAGCATGGGGCGCCTCGGTTGCCGGCTCAGCGATCGGCTGATTTGTCGGTGACGATGAATTGCAGGGGGATGCCGAGGAGCAGGCGCGTCTGCGCGACAAGGGTCGGCAGGGCGACCACGAGCAGCGTCAGAACGATCATGAAAGGGATGCTGAGCAACTCAAGGATAGACTCGGCGAAGGTGTAAGGCGCGATGCGCGGGGGACGAACGCGGTAATCCTGGATTTGGAAGACGACGACCAGGACGAGCATGAGCAAGCCGGAGATGGTGAGCAGAATCCAGGCGGGATTGCTGGAGGCTAAGCCGTCGACGACATGCGCCAGCTTGTCGCTGGAGTTCATGAGTTGGTCGACTTTGACAGGCGCGATATCGGGGTGGAAGAAGACGGGCAGCTGCGAGCCGACGGTCAGGATCACCCAGCCGGCGCCGGCCAGCAGAATGTCGTGGGCGATGCGCAGGAGGAGTTTAAGCGATTTCAGCGAAAAGACCTGCGGGTTCTCGATGAGTTTGGCGAGCATATAGCCGACTTCCTTGCTGCCCCAGGCGTGGCGGAGGGTCTGGCTATAGCGGTTCTTGATGGACTGGAGGATATTGGAGCCGGTGGTGGAATCGGCCAGGAAAGGCAGGAAAATATGCTGAATCGATACTTGGCCGCCGGTGGCGAAGTAGGCTTTGATGAGCATGTGCCATTCATCGGCGATGACATCGGTATCCCAGTTGCCGCTTTGCTCAAGCAGATTCAGGCTGAGGGAATAAGAAGACATCGGCATAGCCATCCACCAGGGCGCGGCCAGGTAGGCCAGTTCAAAGGCGGTGGCGTAGGTATTGATGATGCGCATAAGCGGATTGACCTGCCAGATATTGCCGTGGTAGCGAATGGGCGCTTGCCAGAATGTGCGATGACGGTCTTCATTGGTGGCGAAGTGGTAGGTGAGGGCGGCGAAGTGATTTTCGTGCCAGCGGGTATCGGCATCCATGGTGGTGAGGACGACGTGGTCGGTATCCAGAAGGAATTCGTCGACGACATTTTCCAGGAAGCGGTTGACCGCCCAGGATAGATTGGCGGATTTGCACTGCATTTCGCCGATGCGGCCGCGCGGGTGAA
Organism: Anaerolineae bacterium; assembly: GCA_022824365.1. Taxonomy (GTDB): domain Bacteria; phylum Chloroflexota; class Anaerolineae; order Aggregatilineales; family Phototrophicaceae; genus UBA6055. The sequence continues at coordinate 371,463 of JAJEAA010000028.1, read as the reverse complement.
CGGTGAAGTAGACGTTGGCGAAGTTGTCGGCATATTGGCGGTGCAGGCTTTGAGCCTTTTTGTAGCTTTGCGGCTCGGCCGCTTCCATCGCCAGCAGGACTGATATTTGGGTTTTGGCGTTGTGCTGCAAGCTGAGCTGGTCGAGCGTTCGGCTGAGGATTTTCATGGATTCGCGGTAATTAGGGATGATGACGAGGTGATGCACGCTATGCCAGTCGAGGGCATTCGGATTTTCATCGTCGAGATATTTTTGGTACCAGTCGATAGCTTCCCATTCTTTAATGCGACGGATGCCCATGCCGTTGGCGATGCCGGCCAGGAAGAAGCGAAAGGCTGAGTAGGTGGCGATCAAGGCGGCGGTGAGCATAAGCGTCAGAGGGAAGGCGATGGCGCTGGCAATGGATACGAGCAAGGCGAGCCAGGCTATGAAGCCGGGAATGCCATCCAGCACGCGTTCGGGGATAGGCGGAAGAGGCGCGCCGCCCCAAATCGAGCGACCGACATCGGAGGGGCGGGGTGGTCTTGGATTATTTGATGTATAGGGCACTGTACAGTTTCGCTACAGGCACCGCCCCAAGGCGAAAGACCTGCCCTTTGGTTAAAGCAGAAAATCGCTAAGGTCGGAACGATTTTTGCTACGTCCCTGGACCAAGGCAATCGCGGTTATCATAACATAGGGGATGCGACTAGCAAGCCGAAAGCGCTGAGCCAGCGTTGGGGGCGCTAGCGTTTGCCTTTGCCGCCTTTAAGGCCGCGCTGGCTGGCGAGCTCAACGAGATTGGTCTGATAGTCGTATATATTGCGGCGCTTGACCGCGTAGGCCTCCAGGGCGAGGGCGACCAGTTTCTCGACGAGGTCCGAGCGGGAATAGCCGTCTTCCCGCCAGAGATAAAAGGCGAGGGACCCGGGCATGGTGTTGATCTCGTTGAGATAGACTTCGTCCTCATCCGGACGAACGAGGTAGTCGATGCGGGCGATGCCGCGCCCGTCAACGGCTTTGAAGGCGCTGACGGTGATCTGCTTGATATGTTCCGTCAGTTCGGGGTTGAGGGGAGCGGGGATGAGCCGCTCGGCGCTTTTCATGCCTTCGCTGCCGCGGAGGTATTTGTCTTCGTAGGAGAGGAAATCGTCCCAGGATAGGGGCTGCTCAAGCGTAGAGGCTTCGTAGCGCTGGCCATAGCCGATGACCGAACAATTGATTTCGATACCGCCGGTGATAGCGGGTTCGACGAGGATGCGACGGTCGAAGTTGGCGGCGATATCGATGCTGGCGCGGAGGAGTTCCGCTGAATCGGCGCGGCCGATGCCGATGCTGGAGCCCAGTGTGGCTGGTTTGATGAAGAGGGGAAACTCAAATTCTTCGCATATTGCCGCGATTATGGCATCGGGTTCTTCAAGCCATTGATCGCGAGTAAAAGCATAGTCATCGAGGACGGGCAGGCCGGCCTGGCGGAGTATCATTTTTGTCATGATCTTGTCATTGGCGAGGGCAGAGCCGAGGGTGGCGCAGCCGACGTAGGGGATATCCGCCAGTTCCAGGAGGCCTTGCAGGCTGCCGTCTTCGCCGTGGGAACCGTGGAGGGCGGGGAAGACAACATCAATGCGTTTGATGACGCTTTTGCTAAAGCGGGGAGCCAGGGGATTGATGATCAAACCGTGATGGCGGGTATCCGGCGAGAGCAGGCAAGCCTGGACGCCGTCGCGTTGTATGAGATCGGTGTCCTGAAAGTTCTGAAGATTGAGCAGGGGCTCGCCGGTGAACCAGCGGCCATCGCGCGCGATAAAGACCGGCAGGACTTCGTAGCTGGCGGCGGGGAAGGCTTGCATAATCTGATGCCCGGTGACGATGGAGACATCGTGTTCGACGCTTCTGCCGCCGAAGATAACGGCGACTGTTTGGCGGCGGCGACTGCTCATTGCGGGACCCTTTCGAGCAAGATGGCATCTCGCGTACTATGCGCGTAAAGCGCGCGCCTGTCAATTATGGCGTGTCCGTCGTGACGTTGCGCGGGCTTAGTAGGTATCGGGCAGGTCGTTCAGAAAGAGGACGGCGTCGCCAGCCTGGAGGTTGTGTTGATACCAGGAGACGGCGTCTTGCAGCGAGTCGAGGACCTGGACGCGGTCCTGGTCGAAAGTCGTGGATTGGAGGGCGGCGAGGATGGGCGCGGTCTGCGATCGGCCTATGAGGATGATGTCGGTGGCCTGCTTTGCCGCGAGCAAGCCAAGTTTGCGATTTTCGCTTTCCTGCAGTTCGCCGAGCTCGATCATGCCGGGCGTGATTAATAGGCGGCGACCAGCGTCGTGCATGCCGAGCACCTTGAGGGCGCTGACGACGCCGGCTGGATTAGCGCTGTAGGCATCGTTGATGATGGTGATGCCGGCGGGGGTGGTCCTGGGCGCCAGTCGGCTTTCGGCAGGTCGCAGGCTGCGGACGCGCAGGGCGATATCGCGCAGGGGCATGCCTTCGTGATAAGCGAGGGCAATGCAAAGCAGCAGGTTGGTGATGTTGTGGGCGCCGACGATGTTGGCGCTGATACTTGTATTTTCGCCTGAGCTGACGCGGGTGGCGCGGAAGGCAATTCCGCTGAGGCTTTCTTCGATATCGCTGGCGATCCAGGTCAGATCGCGCGCTTTCGCCTGGTCGATAGTAAGCTCGCGGCTGACGGTGAGTCGGGTCGCGGGATAGCCCAGGTCAGCCATTTCGCGGATGTAGGGATTATCCCAGTTGAAGACGGCGACGCCAGCGGGCGGGAGATTCTTGATGAGTTCGTATTTGGCGTTCTTGATGTTTTCCAGGCTGCCGAATCGCTCGAGATGCTGGGGACCGATCTCGGTGATGATGGCGATATCGGGCGGGGTTAATTGGCAGATGCGTTCAATTTCGCCCTCGACATAAGCGCCCATCTCGCTGATGAAGTACTCGGCGCGGAAGTCGTCAGCGAGATCGCGGTTGATCGCCAGGGAGATGCCCATCAAGGTGTTGTAGCTCTTGGGCGTGGCGTATGTATGGTAGCGGGCGCTCAGGATGTCGCGCAGAAATTGCTTGGTTGTGGTTTTGCCGTAGCTGCCGGTGATGCCGATCACTTTGGGATTGATCTGCTGCAGGACGGCGGCGGCTTGCGTCAAATAGCGGCGGCGGATCGCGGCTTCGAGCGGCTGTACAAGCGCGTTGCCGGCGACAAGCCAGAGCGGCGCCAGCAAGAAACAGACGAATCCGATGGCGGCGCTGGCCGAGATTGTGACGATGTTATCGGCAGGCGCGCTAACGATCAGCCATGTTTGCGCGGCAGTTAATACAAGAAGCGCGATCAGCCCCGAACTGACAAGGAGTCGTTTGACGCGGCTGGTGATAATTAGCGGCTTCTTCGTCTCTCGTCTCGGTGGCGGCAGGATGGCGATGATAGCCGCGATGCTCAAAACAAGGTGGGATCGTTGGATGGCGGTTTCTTCGCTGAGCAGGATGCAAAGGACGATGCCGAAGAGCCAGGCGAGCAGCGGTCGCGCGGGCAGGGCGCGGGCGCGCTCAGCCAGGAGCCAGCGCAGGTAACGCCCGCTCATGTATTCTTCGATCTGGTAGAACTGCGCCTGTTGATAGATGCGCAGCCAGACGCCGATGAGCCAGATTGAAATAAGGACGGGATGGAGCATTTCGCGTCTCTTTGCCGCTTTCAATCGGCATTATAGGGCAGATGCAAATCGACAGCAAAAGCGTGTTAGCCGCGGAAGAGGGCGTGGATTATCGAGGCGGTTTTGTCCGGATAGTCGAGGTAGGCGTAGTGGCCGGCTGATTCGTGGACGATAAGGGCGGCGTCGGGAATGGCGCGTTCGAGTTTGTTGCCCATCCAGAGCGGGGTGTCCTGGTCTTCATCGCCCCAGATGAGGATGGTCGGCACGGCGACGCGCTCGGCGTAATCCAGCAAGTCTTGATTGACCACATTGATGAGCGTCCGGCGCATGACGGGGCTGGCGTTGAGGAAGTCGGCTGAGCCGTAGCGCTGGTTATAGGCATGGCGAAGGCGGTCGGATAAGGCTTTCGCGCCCAGGGCGTTCAGGCTGTCGCGGATATTTTGGTAAAGTTTGAGCCGGAGTTGCGCCTGCGGGACGGACTGGGTTCTGATGCCGGCACTATTGGACAGCGCCATTTTCTCGATGCGGTCGGGGTGGTCGGCGCCCAGGATGAGGCCGATCCGCCCGCCGAGCGAGTGACCAAAATAGTGAAGGGAGTGCAGGTTGTGATGGTCAAGATAGGCGAGGCAGAAGGCGGCGTAATCGAAGATGGAGAAGGGGTTTGCTGGCTCGGCGCTTTGGCCGAAGCCGGGCAGATCGATCAGGAAACAGCGAAAGCCCAGCCGGCTTAAACGGAGAGCGAGCGGCTGCAGCAAGTCGATGTCCGCGCCCCAGCCGTGGACCATCAAGACGGGCGCGCCGTCGCCGATGATTCGTTCGCGTATGTCGATGCCATTGATTTGGATTATTGAGTTGTCGGTCACTGGTCGCTAGCCGATGGCGCTCAGCGGAATGGCGGCCCGGCGGGCGCGCTGGCGTTCGCTTATGGGCTTGACCGGCGGACATTCCCAAGCCATGTCATCGGTAGTGGAGCGGGCTTTGGCGAATTTGGGCAAGATGCCGCAGGCGAAGCATTTGTCGCGACAATCGACGCGTGTTTCTCCCTGAAGGCTCATCAGGTAATCCTCGCGCAGGAATTTCTTGTGGAGGCCGACATCGATATGGTCCCAGGGAAAGACTTCGTCCAAGCCCCGTTCCCGATGATTGTAAAAGTCGGGATCAATGCCGCATTCGGCCAAGGCTTGCAGCCAGGCGTCGTGTTTGTGTTGGTCTTGCCAGGCGTCGAATTTGCAGCCTTTTTCCCAAGCGCGGCGGATAACGCGGCCGAGACGGCGATCACCACGGCTGAGCCAACCTTCAAATTCGCTGTCGTCAATGTTGTTCCAGCGTAGGTGCATGCCGCCGCGGCGCAGTTGCTGTTTGAGCAAAGCCTGCTTTTCGATCACGCTTTGGCGGTTGTCTTGCGGCACCCATTGGAAGGGCGTATGCGGTTTGGGGATGAAGGTGCTGACGCCGACATTGAGAGTGGCTTTCTTGCCGAGAATCTTAGTGCCTTCGTTTAAGGTACGCAGGCAGAGATCGATGATGGCCTGCACATCTTCCAGGGTCTCTTCGGGATGGCCGATCATGAAGTAGAACTTGATTGTGCGCCAGCCGCGGGAATAGACATCGCGAGCGGTTTGAATGACTTGATCATCGGGGACGTACTTGTTGATGAGATCGCGCATTTTTTCGGTGGCGGCTTCAGGGGCGAAGGTGAAGCCGCTGCGGCGCGTCCCGCCGATTTTCTCCAGCAGATCGGCGCTGGCGCTTTCGATACGCAGGCTGGGCAAGCTGAGGCTGAGGCCGGCATCGGCGTATACGCGATTGACTTCCTCCGCCAATTCTTCCACCCAGACATAATCCGACGAAGAAAGGCTGAGCAGGCTGATTTCTTCGAAGCCAGTGTATTGCACGATTTCGGCGATGGCAGCCATGATTTCTGGCACAGGGCGCTCGCGCACAGGGCGAGTCACCATGCCGGCGTGGCAGAAGCGGCAGCCGCGGGTGCAGCCGCGCATAATCTCGATCGGCGCGCGGTTGTGCACGGTGTCGATATTGGGCACGATGAACTTAGTGAAGGGCTTGGGCAGGGTGATGACGATGCGTTTCAGGACGCGGGCGGGTATGCCCGGCTGGTTGGGTTGGATGGAGCGCACCGTGCCGTCGTCATAGTATTCCACGTCATAGAAGCGCGGCACGTACATGCCTTGGATCTTGGCGATTTCCCGGAGTTGCTCTTCGCGCGGCTTGCCACGCAATTCGCCGACGACGCGCGCGATTTCAACGATGATCTCTTCACCTTCGCCGATGACGAAGGCGTCGATAAAATCGGCCATCGGTTCGGGATTGAAGCAGGCATGTCCGCCGGCGATGACAAGAGGATAGCGTTCATCGCGTTCGCGGCTGAGGACGGGCAGGCGAGCCAGGTCAAGCAAGTTGAGCGCGTTGGTGTAGAGCTGCTCGTAGGGGAGGCTGATGCCGAGCAGGTCAAAATCGCGAAGGGGCCGCTTGGATTCCAGCGAATATAGCGGAATGGCCTGCTCGCGCATGACTTTTTCCATATCAAGCCAGGGCGAGAAGACGCGTTCGGCGAGCATGTCCGGCTGGAGGTTGACCTGATTGTAGAGGTTCATGATGCCTAGATTGGACATACCCAGGTCGTAGATATCGGGAAAGGCGAGGGCGACCTTGATATCAGTCTTCGCCCAATCTTTGCTGACGCTGTTGTATTCCCCGCCGACGTAGCGCCCGGGTTTTTCCACTTGCAGAAGGTGGCGATCTAATCTAGCCTCGATCGATGGCGATGACATGCTTCGCTCCGCAAAGCTAACTCGCCGAGGATTATAACCGACGAGCAAATTCCTGTATAGCTATGACGGGTTCCCGGTTGCGCCTCTTTGCCATAGTCTGCGCATTAAACTTTTGCCTGTTGTCGGCTGCGCAAGGCGGGGCGGTAATCCGGGCGGGCAATCTCGAGCGGCTGCGTCCGGCGGCCAGAATCGACTTTGCGGATTTCCCGGAAGAATTACAGATCGGCTGGTTTGAAGCCAAAAGCGACGCCAGCGAATTCATGGTGTTTGACGGCGCGGGGCGCATTTATCGCGTGGGGGTAGCCGGGATTATTGACAGCGTGACATACCGCGTCGATGAGGCGCAGGTCTTCTCTCTAATTGATGCGGTGTATGCGGATGAGGATCCCTTTGCATTGTATCTGCTGGATGACGCCTACTTTATCAATGATCGTCAGCTTTGGACGGATGATTTTCCTGTCGCCATCCACAGGGTGGACCAATCGCTCTTTGTCGAAGCCATAACCGACAGAGGCGCTACCGCCTATCATGAGGTTGCGCTGGAGACAGAGGGGGAGACAATAAGCGCGGTCAGCATTATCGATCTGCCCGGAAGCGACTCTGAGTTTATTGGAATGCTGATCGGGCGCATCGATTTTCCGTCTGTTTTGCTGTCGAGTTTGGTCGATAGCGCGCTCACGGCGTATCGGTATCCTGAGGCATTTTCCAGCGAGTCCGGACGCGTTTACGAATTGGATGGAGGTCCGGCGGTGGCTGGCGCAATAAATGGCGAAGGCAGTCATTTTGCCTGGAGCGACCCGGCATCGGCGCGGCTGAATCTGTTGGATATTGCGAGCGGCGGGAATGCGGTGGTCGCGGAACTGGACGGGGCGTACGCGCAGTATCATCTCTTGACGGCTGACGCCAGCGCGATCCTGGCCGTGAATATGGACTTCAAGCCGGAGGTATTCGCCTGGGATGTCGCGACCGGCGAGCGCTACGATTTGGGCGCGTATCGGGAGTGCGAGCGGATACCGGACAAGGTTGCGATTAGCGGCGATGGCAAGGCGCTGATCATCGGATGCGACACCGGGCTGGAGATTTGGCGCGTGGCGGAAATGAAGGAGGAATGAGGATGAATGTAGACGGATTCAAGATGCTTTTCGATTATCACTATGGGCTGTTTGACAGCATTTGGGCTAGCGTGGATCAATTGACAGTGGATCAATTCGTAGAGGAGAACGGCTATTCCCTGGGTTCGGTGCGGAATCACTTGGCGCATTGCATGAATGTCGATGATCGCTGGTTGGCGCGGATTCAAGAGCTTACACTGCCGGACGTCCTGGATGAGTATGCGTTTCCAGACCAAGTATCAGTACGGGCGGAATGGGACCCAATTCGCGAGCGCGTGCTGGCTTATGTCAACGGCTTGACAGATTCTCAGTTGGAGGAGTTTGTTCCCATTGTGATACATGGGCGGTTCAGTGAGCCGCAGCCGACTATGCGGCGGGACATCCTGCTGCATGTGGTCAACCATGGCACGGACCATCGCGCGCAGATCTTGGCGCGTTTGCATGAATTGGGCGCGCCAACGCTGGAGCAAGACCTGATTCTGCATTTGTGGGCGCAGGAGTGAATTAGCCCTGGCAGTAGGCTTGGGCAATCTGGCCGGCGACGCGGGCGTTGTTGATGAGCAAGGCGATATTCGCCCTCATTGAAGCGCCATTGGTCAACTCGCTGACGCGGCTCAACAGGAAGGGCGTGATGTCCTTGCCGGCGATGCCGCTCGATTCCGCTTCATGCGTGGCTTGCAGGATCGCCTCTTCCGCGATGTCGGTTTCGAGTTCTTTATCAGTTGGCACGGGCGCTGTGATCAGCAGGCCATGCTTCGCGCCGATAGCGTCGGCGGCGCGGATGATGGCGGCGGCCTCGGTGGCTGAGTCGACGCGCTGGTCGACGGGAAGATCAGTCTTGGCCGCGTAGAAGGCGGGCAATACGTCCGTGCGATAGCCGATGACAGGCACGCCTTGGGTTTCGAGAACTTCGAGCGTCAGGGGCAGATCGAGTATGGACTTGGCGCCGGATGAGACAACCGCGACCGGCGCGCGACCGAATTCGAGCAGGTCAGCGGAGACATCGTGAGGCTGGCCGCGATGGACCCCGCCGATGCCGCCGGTGGCGAAGACTTTGATGCCGGTCATGGCGGCGACGATCATGGTGCCGGCGACGGTGGTTGCGCCATCCTGGCCGAGCGCGATGGCGATGGGCAGGTCCCGCCGGCTGCATTTGCGGACGCTGTTGGAGGGGGCCTGGGCGAGCGCTTCGATTTGAGCGGATGTTAGCCCAACGGTAATCTCGCCTTTGAGAATGGCGATGGTGGCGGGGGTGGCGCCCGCTTCACGCACGGCGGCTTCCATCGCTAGCGCGGTTTCAACATTCAGCGGATAAGGCAAGCCGTGTGTGATCAAGGTCGATTCAAGCGCGACGACCGGGTTTTTGCTGTCGAGGGCGTTTTGAACCGCGGCGGATACTTTTGGCTTTGCAATCATGGTTTCAACTTTCGTTGGTCTAAAAAGCCTGGCTGATTGTCATGAGGGTTGGCGCTACTCGGGCCGGGTGTGCAGCTGGTAACGATGCACGCTGTGATGAAGGCGCTGCAGATCCATCAACTCGAGTATTTGATCGGGACGGAGATTGCCGCGGTCGCCGACAGAGAGATGAGCGATAAGGTCGTCGGAGGGATCAAGGTAAAGGTCGATGATGAGAGGGCGGATGTCCATGACGCTGCGTTTGCGCCGTCGGACTCGGTCGATGATTATCGCGTCGCGGTTCATGATGTCGTCTATTTTTTCCCGCAGGCAAGCTGGATTGATCGCATCGAAGAAGCGGATGCGATATTCGGCGCTATCGACAAGCGAATGCAGGGTAGCGGCGCGGGGATCAACTTCGGCGATTGCCTGAATCGACAGGCCGGGCGGCGATACAGCCAGCAATTGCTCGCGCAAGTTGGATTCATCGAAGTCGATGTGTTGGCGCAGGGAAATATCCAGTATTTCGCATTCGCTGGAGATGCCCAATGGCAGGGGCATAGCCAGTTGAATGCGGGGCCGAGTGTTGAATCCTTGCGTATATAAAATCGGGAGGTCCGCCCGGCGCAGCACTCGTTCCCAGATTTTGGCGACGTCCAAATTGCTGGTGTACTTCAGTGAGCCGGATTTGCCGAATGTGATGCGCAGTCGCTGCGCGACGGGAGAGATATGGCTCATTTGTTCGAAGGCTCACTGGATTCTGATGGGCGGCCAAGGTAAAATATTCTACGCGTCGACGCTGTATGATGGAAGGTGAATGAGTCAAGAATTCGAGAGGCGTGAGGAGAGTTATCGAATGCTGGAGCGCGGGCAGCGCCGCCGGTTGTGGCTGAGCGTTGTGTTGCCCTTCGGCTTGGCGCTGATTGTGGTCGCGGCCTTCATCGGGATTGCGTTGTCGCTGCGTTCGCCGGCGCAGGTAGCGATCATGTCAAATTCGCTATTGACGCTGCTGGTATTGTGCCCGTCAGTGATTGTGATGTTCCCGATCGTCGTCTTGTGCATTGCCTTGGTGGCGCTGATGAGTCGCTGGCCGGATAGAACTCGCTCGCCGCTGCGGCGTATAGAAGGGTGGACGGCGATGTTGGAAGCGAAGAGCGAGACCTGGCTTGGGCGGATAGATGAGGAAGTATTAAATTGGGCGGTGCGGCTGGCGCCGATGCGGCAGTTGCTGGGCGCGTTTGACCCGCCTGAGGATTCAATAGCTGATGAGGGAGAGGAATGAGCAGTTCACGCGGTGGCAATACCAAGGAAAGTATGCAGGAGCGCCGAGCGCGGATCATCGTCATGGGCGCCGGACTGGGCGCGTTGCTGGGCTTGATTTCCGGCTATCTCTACACGCGGGCGGCAGAAGAGCATGGCGAAGGCGATGCGGGGACTGCCGGATCGGTATCCAGTACGCAGGTGTTGGCGGTATTGGTTGCGGTCATTGGACTTGTGCGGCAGATCGCTGAACTGGGCAAGCCCAAGAAAAGCGAGAAGCAGGAGAAGAAATAGGTTTATGTGCGGCCGATATACTTTGACGGCGGAGGCCGAATTAATTCAGCTTGCCTTCAACCTAGATGGCGTTGATGGCTGGCTGGAGCCGCGCTACAACATAGCGCCGGCACAGCAGGTTCCGGTGATCAGCAACCGCGATCCGGGCAAACTCTCGTTGATGAAGTGGGGGCTTGTGCCATATTGGGCGACGGATCCAAAGATCGGCAATCGCATGATTAACGCCCGCTCGGAAACAGCGGCGGAAAAGCCGTCTTTCCGCAGCCCCTTCAAGCGGCGACGCTGCTTGATCCCGGCCGATGGCTATTATGAATGGATCAAGGAAGGCAAGCAAAAGAAGCCGATGTACATCCAACATGCGGAGCACGAGGTTTTCGCCTTCGCGGGATTGTGGGAGCGCTGGAAGCAGCCTGATGGCGACTGGCTCGACACCTGCGCGGTATTGACGACCGAGGCGAACGAGCGCATCAAGCCGATTCATCAGCGTATGGCCGTTATCCTCGAGCCGGCGGATTACGCGCTTTGGCTGTCGCCCCGGGAGTTAGAGCAGGGAGAGTGGCTGCCTTTGCTGTCCGGACCGCGGCCGGATCAATTGAAGTTCCATGAAGTTTCAACTCAGGTCAATAGCCCGGCGAATGACAATCCGGTACTGACGATGCCAGTAGATGCGCAACAACAAATGCTGCTGTGAGAGTTCAGGCAGTCTGCAAAATCGCGTATCCCAGAAACATCACTGCGGCAATTGCGAGCGCCGTAAGCGCAAGGACGATCAGATTATATCCGCGCGAGGGTTGAGGTTCGGGATGAATCGGCGATGTAGGCTGATGCGCCTTTGGTTCCGTCTTCAGGCTTGATTTAGCCTTGGAGAATTGACTTGCATATTGCTTGAGTTTCGGCGCCGGAGCTTCAGGCCGAAGCTTGCTCAGACATAGATCAGCCAGATATGTGGCGGCGGCGGTGGGCGTCGCGGCGATGTGGTCGGCGAGATCGTCAGACAGGGTGTGATCGCGTTGATGACCGATGCCTGTGACGATATATTTCGGGCTGCGAGCGATGGCGCGTACGACATCAGTATCATCGAAGATCGCAAGATTTTCATATCTTCCACCGCCCCTGATGATGGCTATGACGTCGATGTCGGGAGTATTTTCGAGCATTGTGATGCCATCAATAATGGATTGCTGAGCGCGGTTGCCTTCAAGGTGGACATATTGCCAGGTCAATGGCGCGAGAACGGCGCGTTGGCCGGCGCCTTGATAAGTCGTTTCAAAATCGCCGATGGCGCGGCTGCTGCGGCTAGTGATGAGGCCGATGCGCCGAATGCGGGCTGGCGCTGATTTTCGCCGGGGCGGATACAGCCCTTCCGCGCGCAAGGCATCGACTGCGCCGATGCTGCCGGTTGAGGGATCCAGGGCGCGAACATTGAGTACGTTGATCTGCGCCTCGGCACGTCTTTCATAGAAGTGAATGTCGCCATAGACTTCGACATCGAGGTGGTTCTTGAGGTCAAAGTCAAGGTCGCCGGTCTGTCGTTCGCGCAGCATGCAGCGGATGCTGGAGTGGTCATCGACAAGATCAAAATATATATGTCCCAAGTCCGACTTGTAGAAGCGATCGATTTTGCCAGAGACCCAAAAGAAATGCTCCAGTGTCTCCGCTTCAAGGATGCTGCGAAGCATTCGGCTGACCTGGGCGATGCTGCGCTGTTGATCCGACTTTGTCATGGCAAGCTTATGAGGCAGGCGCGGCGCGCTTGCGATATTGCTCCAGAACAAATTCGAGCGGATCTTGTCCAGGCAGGATGATGATTTTGCGGCTGCGTCCGCCGGGTGTCTCCTCGCCTACGACGCCCAATTCCTCCAGGAGATCCATAATGCGGGCCGCGCGCGGATAGCCCAAACCCAGGCGTCGCTGGATCAGGGACGCGGAAGCTTCACCATCTTGTATGATCGATTTCAGGACATCTATAAGCATTGGGTCGGTGTCGGCGAGGAATTTGCGCAGCAGCAAGTCCTTTTCCCAGGGTCCGGGATTTGGCGCGTCCTGCGCGGAAGCGCCTTGACGCCCCTCCAATTGTCGGCGCCAATGCGCCACGACGGCGCGCGAGTCGTCTTCGGAGACGAAGCAGCCTTGTATGCGTTGCGGCGCGGCGGCATCGGCGGAAAGGAAGAGCATGTCGCCTTTGCCGAGCAAATCCTCGGCGCCGGCCCGGTCGATAATCACGCGCGAGTCGCCCCCGGAGGCGACGGAGAAGGCGATACGCGAGGGGAAGTTGGCTTTGATAAGGCCGGTGATCACGTCGACGCTCGGGCGTTGGGTCGCGATGACCAGGTGCATGCCGACGGCGCGCGCCATCTGCGCCAGGCGGGTGATGGCGCGTTCAGTCTCATCGGCGTTATTGAGCATGAGGTCGCCGATTTCGTCGATCATAATGACGAGGTAGGGCAGGGGCGTAGCGGCGGCGCCAAGGGCGGCTTGGTCTTCGTTATACATTTTGATATTGCGCGCGCCTTGATCTTCGAGCAGCTTGTAGCGTCGATCCATCTCCTGTGTGCACCAGGCGAGCACGCCAATGATGCGATCGTGCTCGATCTCAACGGGTCCGATCAGGTGTGGGATGCCGTCAAAGCGGGACAGTTCCACCATTTTGGGATCGAGCATGACGAGTTGGAGGCGCTCCGGCGTGTATTGCATGAGTAACGCTGTGGCGATAGCCGCCATACAGACGGACTTGCCCGAGCCGGTGGCGCCAGCGATCAACAGATGAGGCATCTGCGACAAGTCGATCGATACGGGCGCGCCGGTAACATTGCGCCCGAGCGGAATCAACAAGGGCGCGCGTTTGCCGCGCTTATGCTCTTGATAAGTTTCGCTTTCCAATACGTTGCGAAGGGCGACCAGGGCCGGTTCTTTGTTAGGCACTTCGATGCCCATATAGTTGGTGCCGGGCACCGGCGTTTCCATGCGAAGACGTTTGGCCGCGAGCGCCAGGGACAGGTCGCGCGAGTATGAAGCGATCTTGCTCATGCGAATGCGATCGCTGCCATCGGCTTTATGCGGGTGCAAGGCATAGCGCGTCACGGTGGGTCCCACCTGTACATCCACAACGGTGGTCTCGAGGTCGAATTCAAGCAGGGTGTTTTGAATGAGCATGACGTTGTGCTTGATCTCTTCTTCGTCTGGCATCGTAAGCTCGGCGGCTGTTAGACAGTCCAAGCCGGGGAGGGAGGCTGACCAGATATCTTGGGGAACCGCAGAGGGTTTTTTGCCAGATGGAGATAGGTCATTGTCCTGCGATGTGATAGATTCGCGATGTCCATTATTCGAGGCATCGGCAGCTGTTTCGTCTACGGGCGCCGATATATCGGATTCGACAATCGGGTTCTCATCGCGTTCCGATGTGGATGGGCGGACACGTTTGACCGTTTGCGCCGGCGGCGATTCGCTTTGGAAGCTTGACTTGAGGTCGTCGCGCAGGTGGTCCGGATTCGGGCGAATCCGCATAATCTGGGTGCGGTAGCCTGGCTGTTCAGCGAGCTGTTTGTAAAGGTCCTGCGAACCATCCTGGCTCGCCTTTTGCGACTGCTTTTTTGTGGCTTCGCTGAAAAGTTGCAGCTTGATGCCGAAGCGCGAAAAGACAGTCACCAGGTGTCGGCGCCGCAATCCGATGGCAAAAACAAGGCAGACGGCGATAAGCGCGCCGAAGAGCGCCAGCGCAGGCGTCCGCCCAATGATCTCAAAGAAGGGATAACTCAAGCCCCAGCCGATCAATCCGCCACCTTGACCCGCTCTGGCCAGAGCGCGCAATTCGGCGTCGCTATGTGTAAGATGCAAGATAGCCAGTATCGAAAGGAAAGCGATTTCCAAAGCCAGCAGGCGTGATGGCGTAAAGGGCACAGGGATACCGGCTTTGGGAAGCCAAAGCAAGACACCGAGCATGAACAAGGTTGCGGCGACCAGTATAGCGCCATCGCCGAACAGGGTGGTGAGCATGTCGGCCCAGGTGACCGCGACCAGGGCATCCGAGGCGACATAAAGGGAAATGAAGGAAAGGATACCAAAAACGACAGCCGCGAAACCGACGATTTCATTGATCCAAGGGGGCAAGCTTTCCCTTAGATCTTCCCAAAAGTCGAAATCGTAGGTCCCCTCGTCCAGCGGTTTGATGATATCTTCCGCCGACGGACCGGTCGATTCGTATTCGATGTCGGCGGAAATCGATTGCTGTGACTCTAGCGTCTGCTCTTTCACTTGTTCTTTCGCGAACTATCTATTGGATTTGCTCTTTCAAGTATAGTCAGAATAGAAAAGGGCGAGGGCAAAAACGACGGCAAATGCCAGCGGGGGATGACGCGATTGCGCTGGCTATGGATATTGGTCGGCAGCCAGCGTTGGGGACAATTGACGTACGCTAGCTCCGGATTTCGCGCTCCTGTTTGAGCAAGAGGTCAGTAACGGCTTCAATAGCGACGCGCTGCTTGCGGTAAAGGTCGGCTTCGCTCATGCTGAGGCGCTGCGCGACCTCGCGAACGCGCCGGTTTTCCAGGAAGCGAAGTTGAAGAATGTTAAACAGGGTCCATTCCGGGCTAATCAAATTGCGCTCGCCATGAGGCTTCAGTTCGTTGATGGCGTCGGCGAGTTGTTTGCGCAGGGCATTAACCGGCGTGTCTTCGTCTTTGCGCATGCGCTGTCTGACGATTTGCAGGTTGAGCAGGTTGCTTTGCGAAATGCCGGAGCCGCCCCAATAATGACGGAGGGCGGCGCGCACTTGCTCGAAGAGTTCCACCCGATCCGGCAACAGGTCTATATTAGGAGTCAAGGCGACCAATTGCCGGTATTCGACTTGTTCCGCGCGTGAGCGGGTCAATTGAAATTGCGGCAGCAAACCTTCCAGCAGATTGTAGATCTCAGCTTGCAAGCGCATATCGTCCAGGCTGGTTTCAAGCCGGCCGACCAGGGATTGGAAGTGACCGGTTGGATCCGCGACTGCTTCGGAGACGGCGTCACTTTCATTGAGCAAGCCAAGCAGGCCGATTGTGAGCGCCTTTGCGCCGTTGTCGCTTACGCGGCCGCTCAAAAGCGGGAATAGCGAGTAGTCTTGCCATGAGACGAAGGATGATGCGCCCGGCTCTTGCGGGAGTTGGGAGATTTGCTGGAGCAGTTCGGTATTTCCCAAGAGATCTTCGTCGGCAAAGGCGACCGCGCCGACCTTGCAGATGAACTCAGGCTGGGTTCGCTCAAAGCCGATGACGAAGGCGCGGTCAATACGCAAGTGATCGCAGATGGATTCGGTCGTGGCAAGCGTGAACTGAGTCAGGTCGTTATGTGTAAGGACTCGATCGCTCAGTGTTTGCAGTTTGGTGATCTGCGCTTCGTCCTCATCGCGGTAGATGAAGAATTTCTCAAAGTAGGGCAGAGCCAGGGACACGAACCACTGCCAAAGCAGCACGGCGGCGACGACGGCGGGTGGCGTGAAGGTTACGCTGGAGAGGCCCAGGATGCGCGTGGCCTGCGCGGTGAAGTTGAGCACGGCTAGGGCGATTAGCCCGGTGGCGGGTCCGCGCAGAAGGAAGTCAAGAAGCTGTTTTTTGACCAGACGGTCAGGGATATCGGAGCCAAAGAAGTAGAGCGGGTAGGAGAGGAAGAAGAGCATCAAGATGATGATGATATTGGCGGTGTTAATGACTAGAAGACCGAAGACTGAGAATTCGTCGCCGGGGTTCAGAAGCACTGAGTAGGGGAAGATGCCCAGCGCGGGCGTCAAGAAGGCGATCTGCAGGTAGCCCATGCGGCGGGCGGTGGCGCGCGTCCGGCAGCGTTTCCGCGCCCGTTGCACGTTGTACAAGGCAAAGCCGTTGGCGAGGGCGAAGTAGAGCAGGTAAACATAGAAAACTGCGCCAGCTTGAATGCTCAGTGAAGCCTGGGCGGTTACGAATTGCACAAGAGAATCGGAAAAGGCGGCTGAAAGCAGGAAAGCCGCGCCGATGAGGTAGAGCAGGCGAATGACACGCCGGCGCCTTCCGCGCGAGGGCAAGCCCGTCGTGGCGAGCAGGGCATCAGAGAGATGGTAAATTGCGGCAGGAATGAAGGCGATGCCGAGCCATTGCAAGCGTGACGCGATCTCGTGTTCGGTATTCTCTGGCCCAAGCGCAATGAAAGCGTCAGAGACGTAAGCGGAGGTGACGCATGCGAGGACGATCGCCGATGTCTTGGCGACGCGGTTGTTGAGATTACGTGTGAGATTAAAGAGCAGCAGCGAGACCGCGATGATAGCATTGCCCGCGGTCAACGTTTCATTGACAGTCAGTAGTAGGGCGGTGAGCAGAATCAACTGAGTACCCGTGACACGACGATGTACCGATTTTCCAATTCTAGTTTAGCAAAAAATGGAAGCTGTATTGATATCAGATAGATAAGCTGAAGAAGACGGCGATCTCGCGATTGGCAAAATGATGATCATTAAAGCCGCAGAAGTTAAAGCCCAGCGCTTGGGCAAAAAGAATAGAGGGATAATTGGTGGTGGGGATCTCAAAAATGATTTGGCGCAGGTTGAACTCGCTGGCCCATATTCGCGCCACATGCACTAGGCGCGCCCCCAGACTGCGGCGGCGATAAGCGCGGTCGATGACGATATCCTGCAGATAAGCGACCTGGCTCGCCTCATCTACACGCAAGGTAATGTAACCAAGCAAATGATTGCTCGCATTGTCCTGGATCACGACAAAGCAGAAGTCGTTGCGCAGAGCTAACTGAAGCTGTTCCGGCGAGACGACATGGCGCGAATCGAGACGGCGGGGCAGGCGCTGCCGGCGGCAGCTAATTTGGATTTCGTCGCCGCCGTCCTGCACGGTCATTTGCCAGACGTGCTCGGTTTGGAAGTCGCTATCGAGCGCCAGGCAATAAGGTATGTCGGCTTCGACGGCGTCTCGAAATGTGAGTTGCGCGGGGTCAAGCATCATGTTTTTCATCCGATGACTCCTCGGCGAGCGGTAGGAACTTGCCGGTATTCGCGCCCGGGCTCACGGGCAAAACAAAGGCTCCGGACACAGCCGCTCGGCGGCAGCGAAAATCGTTATCGCGCTCACAGAAAATATCGAACGCGCTCGACTACAGCAAATGTCGGTTTGACAAAAGAGAGGGCGCGCGGAGCCCTGTGCTTGTCACGATGTAAGGAATTGCCAAGGTCAGCAAGCCTCTACAGTTATACTTCGTAGAGATAATCCTTGAGAATCACGTGGGCTGAGGATTGGCGCAGGCGGTTGAGCGCTTGCGCTTCCAACTGACGCACGCGTTCACGAGTGACGCCGATTGTCTGGCCGACCTCTTCCAGCGTATAGACCCGGCCATCAGCCAAGCCATAGCGAAGCCGCAGAATTTGCGCCTCGCGATCGGGCAGTTTGTCGAGAGCCTGCTGCAACTGAGTATGCAGCAGATGGGTGGCCACTTCTTCCGATGGCGCCGGGCTATTGCTATCTTCGACGAAGTCGCCGAATGTGGAATCGCCTTCGTCATCTATTGGCGTTTCCAGGCTTACCGGCCGGCGGGAGATTTCAAGCAAGTTCTCCACCTTGTCCGGTGTGGTATCCATGCCGTGCGCCAATTCGTCAATCTTAGGCTCGCGCCCGAGTTCTTGCAGCAATTGCAGTTGAACGCGGCGCATACGATTTAGCTGATCGCCCATGTGGACAGGCACGCGAATGGTTCGTCCTTGATCGGCGACGGCGCGGCTCACGGCTTGCCGGATCCACCAGGTGGCGTAGGTGCTGAATTTATGTCCGCGCTGGTATTCGAATTTGTTGGTGGCGCGGATAAGCCCGATATTGCCTTCCTGAATCAGGTCAAGGAAAGGCACGCCGCGACCGATATATTTCTTGGCGACGCTGATGACCAGACGGGCGTTGGCGCGAATGAGATGCTCCTGCGCGCGTTCGCCGTCCATGAGCGTCTCCCGCAAGCCCTGCTCCTCGCTCCAGGTCAGAACTTCGATACGCGTAGTTTCAGCGACTTCCAAACGCTCGCGGGCGAATTCCGCGGCTTCCATGCGTTTTGCCAGCATCACCTCTTCTTCGGCAGTCAAGAGGGGGACGCGGCCGGCTTCCTTCAAATAGAGACCGACGACATCATCGGTATCGAGAGCGGCTTGATAGCCGGCATCAGCGGTGAGGTCTTTCTTGAGGACCTTGAGAAGGGCGTCGCGCTCCTCTTGCTCTTCTTCCTCGTCTTCGGCAGGTTCGGCGGACAACGTATCGGTGTGCGGCTTCTCGTCTTTAGCGTCGTCAACGTCTTCCCCGTCGACTTTCGCGGGCGCTGGAATCACTTCGATGCCGGCTTCCAGCAAGCTGTCCATGAGGTCGTCGAGCAGATCTACATCGCCCTCGACATCTGGCAGCAACTCGAGAATGTCGCTATAGGTGACGAAACCGTTGACGCGAGACTTTTCAGTTAACCGCTTTAGAATTGCTTCTCGCTGGGTTAAATCCGTTACGTTTTCCAAAACTGCTACCACTGATATGCCTTTCTGATTATGAAAATAACACTGCGAAATTAACGCAATCTGACAAAGGTCTCATCCGCGAAGAAATGAAACCTCCTTACTATTGCGTCAACTAGCCATTAGTAGCCATTCTCAACGTTATACAGCAGTCGGCAGCAATGGTCTTGCACCTTGCGGGACTCATCATATGACCCCGCGAAACGCATTCGCGCACTATTAGTTTATCAGCCTAGTACGCTCCAAGAAACAATTTAACGCCTATTCAATTACTTGTCAAGTTTTTCACAAACATTGATATAGCGCCACTGAGATCGCTCCCAAAGCGCTTTGATTTCCCTCGATTTTGCTTGGTGGAAACAAGTGAATCGCCGCATTATGAATCATGATAAGGCCGTCATCTATCGAAATGAGCACGTGATGCTCGTTAGCGGAGGAAAGTCGGCACAGCTTAAACTGTATACGATCATGGCTATAAATCTGGCGCGAACCGTCGTATAGATTGCACAATGAAAATGCAATTTTGCATAAGGTCTTGGCGGTCAGTTGACTTAATGCGCCGCTTTATCTAGAATGCCTGTGTCGCATAGGAGAAACATAGAATTATGTCTCAAGCCTTATCAGCTATCTTGGAAGTCAGGCGTCGCCGGCTAACACGATTCGAGTTCAGTGTGGCATTTTTGTGTTGCTGATATGACGTTTGACTCAAACTGGTAAATGCGCCCTGATCTCGACAAAGCGGTCAGGGTTTTTTGTTGGTGGAGGTGATGCTGATGAAAAGAATACGAGCGGGCGTGTTTGGCGGTTCCGGTTATGCCGGGCTTGATCTGGTTGAGATTCTTGCCGGGCACCCGCAGGTCGATTTGGTTTTCGCTACATCCAATAGCTACGTTGGCGAACCGGCGCCGGAAACGGACCTGCGCTATGTGTCGCCCGCCGAAGTTTCGCTGGCGGATGTCGCTGTGATATTCCTCGCTTTGCCCCACAAGGCTTCGGCTGAGGTGGCCAAGAGGGGCGGTGAGGCGGGCATCAAGGTGGTGGATTTGTCAGCGGATCTGCGCTTGGATACGCCCGAAGCCTACGAGCGCTCTTATGACACGCCGCATCCGCACCCGGAGTTGCTGCCGACGCCTTATGGCTTGCCGGAGATCAATCGCGCGCGGATCCGCCATGCTGATATAGTGGCGACGCCGGGATGTTATCCGACGACGACCTTGCTGGGCTTGTATCCGCTGCTGCGATTTTCGGCTCTGGAGCGCGATGCGCCTATCATTGTCGACGCCAAATCGGGTGTGACCGGCGCGGGACGAAAGCCATCTTTAACGACGCATTTCGCCGAGGTATATGGCAATCTGATTCCCTATAAGACGGGGCGCTCGCATCGCCATGTGGGTGAGTTGGAGCAGGAAGCGCATAAGCTTGACGAGGGTATGGGACCTGTAATCTTTTGTCCGCACCTCCTGCCGGTGGACCGGGGATTGATGGCGAGTATTTATGTACAGCTCAAGAATTCGATGGCGAGCGATGAGCTGCATGAGGCCTATGCCGAAGTGTTTGATGGCGAAGCGCTGGTGGATGTCTTGCCTTTGGGCGAGCAGGCGACGCTTAAGCATGCTGTCAAGACTAACAAGTGCGTGATCAGCATCACGCCGGTGTTGGAGCGCTACGCTCATATTACGAGCGTTACGGACAATCTGCGCAAAGGCGCGGCCAGCCAGGCGGTGCAGAACATGAACTTGATGTTTGGCATCGATGAGACGCTAGGGTTAATCTAGTGAGAGAGAAGATAACCGTCGTCAAGATTTCCGGGCATTGCCTTGATGATGAGGCTTTGCTGCGGAAATTCGCGCGCATCGTGGCGGAGAGCGAGGAGCGTCTGGTCATCGTACATGGCGGAGGCAAAGAGATTACGCGGCTGCAGGAGAAACTTGGGATTGAATCGCGCTATGTTGATGGCTTGCGCATGACCGATGCCGATTCCTTGGCGCTGGTGGAGATGGCGCTCTGTGGTTTGGTCAACAAGCGGCTGGTGCGCCATCTTTTGAACGCGGGGGTCGACGCGGCGGGCTTGTCGGGCGTGGATCGAGGATTGGTGCGGGCGCGGCAGATGCGGCACGACACGCTGGACATGGGCTATACGGGCGAAGTGGAGTCGGTGCGGGGCGAGGTGATTTGCGATCTGCTTTCGCTCGGGGCGACGCCAGTGATTGCGCCCGTGGGCGGTGGCGCCAGCAGCAATTTCAATCTGAATGCCGATCCCGTGACGGGAGCGTTGGCGGCGGCGATTTCGGCCGACAAGGTGATATTCATTTCGAATGTCGCTGGTGTCCTGGTCGCTGGCGAGCGCGTCGCAGAGATGACGCGTTCTGAGGCGGAAAACTTGATTGCCGCTGGCGTAATCAGCGGCGGGATGATACCAAAAGTGAGAACCGCTTTGGACGTCCTTTCGGCTGGGGCAAAGCAGGTAGTGATATCGGATCTTGATGGTTGGGATGGCAATGGCGGCACAACATTTGTTTGAAAGGGAAGCAAGAGGAAAAGCATGTCAATAACAGCGGAAGTGATTCAGAAAGATCAGCAGTACAGTGTTCCGGTCGCGGCCCGGCCAGATTTCGTGTTGGCGCGCGGAGAGGGCGTCACCGTCTATGACGCCGATGGCAAAGCTTATACCGATTGGGTGGCTGGCATCGCCGTCAACGCCTTGGGTTAC
This sequence comes from Anaerolineae bacterium, assembly GCA_022824365.1. Lineage (GTDB taxonomy): Bacteria > Chloroflexota > Anaerolineae > Aggregatilineales > Phototrophicaceae > UBA6055. The sequence continues at coordinate 349,782 of JAJEAA010000028.1, read as the reverse complement.
GGCGACAAGGAACTGATGGACGTAGTCGGCATGCAGATGGGCACCGGCTTGATCCACGTCAGCGGCTTGTATCACACGCAAGCGATGGTCGAACTGGCGGAATTGCTTTGTACGAATTCCTTCGCCGACAAAGCTTACTTCTGCAATAGCGGCGCTGAGGCGAACGAGGGCGCGCTGAAGTTCGCGCGGAAACTGGCCTATGTCAACGAAAACCTCAATAAGACGAAGGTGGTCAGTTTTACTGAAGCCTTTCACGGACGAACGATGGGCGCATTGGCGATCACGCCAAAGGACAAGTATCAGGCGCCATTCAAGCCGATGGTGCCCGGCGCTGTCGTGGGTGAATTCAACAGCGTGGAAAGCGCAAGAGAAGTCATCGACGAGGACACGGTGGCGGTGATAATCGAGCCGATTCAAGGCGAAGGCGGCATCAACGTGGCGACGGCGGAATTCCTGCAAGCGCTGCGACAACTATGCGACGAACATGGGGCTACGTTGATCTTCGATGAAATTCAGTGTGGCTTGGGGCGCACGGGCGAACTTTGGGCGCATAGCTTCGCCGGGGTTTCGCCGGATATCATGACGCTGGCGAAGCCATTGGCTGGCGGCCTGCCGATTGGCGCGATCCTCACCACGGACGAGGTGGCGGGCGCGATGAGCCCCGGCGACCACGGCTCGACATTTTCCGGCGGCGCGGTGGTGATGCGGGCGGCGGGAGTCGTGGTCAATCGGGTGTTGAGCCCGGGCTTTATGGAGCATGTCAAGGAAGTTGGCGAATATCTGATTGAGCGCTTATCCGAGATCAATAGTCCGCATATCAAGGATGTGCGGGGGCGCGGACTCATAGCGGGCATCGAACTGGACGTGGCGCCGGCCGGCATTGTGAATGCGGGTTATGAACACGGTCTTTTGCTGGTGAGCTCGGGCAGTAATGTGATTCGCTTCGTGCCGCCGCTGATCGTGGAGAAAAAGCATGTGGACGAGCTAATCGAAAAACTGACCGCGATCCTGGAGGATATTGATGACGGAGATTAGCCCAAGGATTGAATCGGTCGCCGGTTTTCAAGTTGCTGGCGTCCACGCCGGCTTGAAGAAAGACGGCGCGCTGGACTTTTCGCTGGTGCTCAGCGAGGTTGATTGCGCGGCAGCTGGCGTTTTCACGCGCAACAAGGTGAAAGCGGCGCCGGTGCTGCTGGACACGGAGCGGTTGGCTCGTAATTCCGAGGGCATCCGCGCGGTCGCGACAAACACCGTCAGCGCGAATGCCTGCACTGGGGCAATCGGCTTGGAGAACGCGCGAGCGTCGGCGGCGATGGTGGCGGCGACTGCGGGTGTTGCAGCGGAGCAGGTGCTGGTTATGTCGACTGGCGTCATCGGCACGCATCTGCCAATGGAGAAGATTGCGCGCGGCATTGAGCTGGCCAGTGCAAATCTGGGTTCGGATTGGCGGGCGACAGCCGCCGCAATCATGACGACTGACACGCGCCCGAAACTCGGATCCATCAAGGTGGAAACCGCGGATGGAGGCTATACCATTGCGGGCATTGTCAAGGGCGCTGGCATGATCGCGCCGAATATGGCGACTATGCTCAGCGTGATCGTCACCGATGCGGGATTGACGGTGTCTGACGCTCAAGACAGCCTGCGGCAATCGGCGCAGCAGAGCTTCAATCGAATTGTGGTCGATGGCGACACAAGCACAAACGATACCGTGCTCTTGCTGTCGAATGGGATGAGCGGCGTATCGCTCTCGACTGGAGACGAGTTGGGCGAGTTTCAGAACGCCTTGGACGCCTTGACCCGATTCCTGGCGCAGGAAGTCGTGCGCGATGGCGAAGGCGTCACGAAGTTTGTCACCCTGGATGTCGTCAATGCGGCAACGGAAGCGGATGCCGAGCGAATCGGGCAGACGATTGGCGCCTCGGTGCTGACCAAGTCGGCGTTTTACGGCAGCGATGCGAATTGGGGCCGGATCGTTGCGGCGGCGGGCCGGGCCGGCACGGCTTTTGATCCTGATCGAACGTCCTTGTCAGTGGCGGCCGGCGAGGCGGCTTCAGGCGCGGTTGGCGGACTGAAGATATTCAGCGGAGGCATGCCGACAGACTATGAGGAAGCGGATGCGGCCGCCATCATGGCGCAGCCCTCGATGACATTCACGCTGGATTGCGGCATCGGCGCTGGTTGCGCGACCATTTGGACTTGTGACATCAGCCACGAGTATATTTCGATTAATGGCGATTACCGTTCTTGATTGAGGGGCGCAGTATGGAAGCGGCGCTGGTGCTTGAAGATGGTCGGGTATTCCCGGGCTTTGGCTTTGGCGCGGAAGGCGTTTCAACCGGCGAGATCGTCTTTAATACGTCGATGACCGGATATCAGGAGATTCTCACGGATCCGTCTTATCACAGGCAGATTGTGACAATGACCGTGCCGCATGTTGGCAATACGGGCGTCAACTTGGAAGATCCCGAGTCGGCCAAGGTGTGGGCGACCGGTTTTGTCGTGCGCGCGCTTAGCCCAATCGTCAGCAATTGGCGTGGTCGTGGCGATCTTGCCAGCTATCTGAAAGGGCAAGGCATCGTCGGCGTGGCCGGCGTGGCCACACGGGCGCTGGTGCGGCATATCCGTGAGAAGGGCGTCATGAAAGCGGCAATTGCCAGTGGCGAGGGAGCCGCGGATACTGATCGTTTGACGGCTATCGCGCGGGGGGCGCCGGATATGTCGGGCGCGAACCTGGTGGATGAGGTCAGCGCTAAGCTGGCCTACGATTGGCATGAGACCAGCGACGCGAACTGGTACGGCGACAGGGAGGCATTCGCCGACCGTCCGCTGATCGTCGCTTATGATTTCGGAATCAAGCGGAATATCTTGCGGATGATGACGGACCGCGGATTAAGAGTCAAGGTGGCGCCGGCCTGGACGCCAGCGGGCGAGATCATGGACATGAGACCAGCGGGCGTCTTCCTGAGTAATGGGCCGGGTGATCCGGCGGCGGTGGATTACGCTATCGCCAACGTGCAAAGTCTTTTGGGGCAGGCGCCGATATTTGGCATCTGTCTCGGGCATCAAATTTTGGCCTTGGCGCTGGGCGGCCGGACCGAGAAGATGCGGTTCGGTCATCGTGGCGGCAATCAGCCGGTGAAGAATCTTGAGACCGGCGAGGTTGAAATTGCCGCGCACAATCACGGATTCGCTGTTTCGGCCGAGAGCGAGCTCGGTGGCGGAGAGATAACGCATCTCAATCTCAACGACAATACGGTCGCGGGTCTGCGTCATCGGCAGTTGCAGGCATTCAGCGTGCAGTATCATCCGGAAGCATCACCGGGCCCGCATGACTCCTTCTACCTCTTCGACGAATTCGTCTCCACAGTACGCGGCCGGGCGAAGGTCACAATCTGATAGGCTCGCAGGTGAAAGCATTCCATGCCAAAACGCAGCGACATCCATAGCATCATGATCATTGGCTCGGGACCAATCGTGATTGGCCAAGCCTGCGAGTTTGATTATAGCGGTGTGCAAGCCTGCAAGGCACTGCGGGGACAAGGTTACCGCGTCGTATTGGTCAACTCCAATCCGGCCACGATAATGACTGACCCGCAATTCGCTGACGCGACCTACATTGAGCCTTTGACCGCAGAAATCTGCGAGAAGATCATCGCTGAAGAAAAGCCCGATGCTCTGTTGCCTACGGTCGGCGGGCAGACGGCGCTGAATCTGGCGGTGCAACTACAAGAATGCGGCGTCTTGGAACGGCACGGCGTCGAACTGATCGGCGCGAGCTTGAACAGTATTCAACTGGCGGAAGACAGGCAGCTTTTCAACGAGACGATGCGGGAAATCGGCCTCAAGGTGCCCAATAGCAAAGTGGTCGATAGCGTCGGAGGCGCGCTTGAGTTCGCCGCGCAAATCGGCTATCCGATACTAATCCGGCCTTCGTTCACGATGGGCGGGGCGGGCGGCGGCGTGGCCTACGACGAGGAAGATCTGCGGCGAGTCGCGGCAAATGGGCTGCATCAAAGTCCGGTCGGGCAAGTATTGGTGGATAAGAGCTTGCTCGGCTGGAAGGAGTACGAACTTGAGTTGATGCGTGATGGCCGTGGCAATTTTGTCGTCGTCTGCTCGATTGAGAATCTTGATCCCATGGGTGTGCATACGGGCGACAGCATTACGATCGCGCCGGCGCAAACCTTGACTGACAAAGAGTTGCAGCGCCTGCGCAATATGTCGCGAATGATATTTGATCGGATAGGCATAACGACGGGCGGGGCGAATGTGCAATTCGCCATCAATCCTGACGATGGCGAAGTTTATGTCATTGAGATGAATCCGCGGGTTTCGCGCTCATCGGCTTTGGCCAGCAAAGCGACCGGCTTTCCCATCGCGAAGATCGCGGCGCTGGTTGCAGTGGGCTTCTCGTTGGATGAGATCCCGAACGATATCACCTTGAAGACTCCCGCCAGTTTTGAGCCATCGCTGGATTATATTGTGGTGAAAATACCGCGTTGGGATTTCAAGAAATTTGTCGGCGCCGATCCGGTATTGGGACCGCAAATGAAGGCAGTTGGCGAGGTGATGGCCATGGGGCGAACCTTCCCCGAGGCCTTGCAGAAAGGCGTGCGCTCGCTTGATATAGGTATTGATGGCTTTGGCGACCACATTGGCTCGCGCTTGCCAGCGGAAGCATTAAGTGTCCCGACGGCGCAGCGTCTGTTTCAGGTTGCCGATGTCATCGCGGAAGGCGTCGACTTCAGGGAAATCGTCGAGCAGACGCATTTTGATCCTTGGTTCGTCCAGCAGATGAGCGATCTCATCACGATTCATCGCAAGGTTACGGACAAGGAATTGTGTCTCCACGATCTCGACGCGGGCGATCTTTTGAAGCTAAAGCAATTCGGCTTCAGCGATAATGTCATTGCGCGCCTGGTCGGCGAGGACCCTTTGGCTGTACGCGAGTATCGCAAGGCGCGGGGCGTGACAGCAAACTTCTATCGCGTCGACACGTGCGCGGCGGAATTCGAAGCGCTGACACCCTACCTGTACTCGACCTATGAAATGGAGTGCGAGGCAGCGCCAACGGACCGGGCGAAGGTGATGATTCTCGGTGGGGGCCCGAACCGGATCGGCCAAGGCATCGAATTTGACTACTGCTGCGTACACGCCTGTTACGCGCTGAAGGATCTGGGTTATGAAACCATCATGGTCAATTGCAATCCGGAAACGGTCAGCACCGATTATGACACGGCGGATCGGCTCTATTTCGAGCCTATGACGGCCGAAGATGTTATGAACATCGTCGATCGCGAGCAGCCCGACGGGGTGCTGGTGCAATTCGGCGGGCAGACGCCTCTGAACATTGCGCATGATCTGGAGCGTATGGGCGCGCCAATCTGGGGCACATCGGTGGATACAATTGACTTGGCCGAGGATCGCGAGCGTTTCAACGACTTGATGCGGAGGTTGGACATCTTGCAGCCGGCCGGCGCAACTGCGCGCGCGCGCGCCGAGGCGGTCGCCGCTGCCGAGGCCATCGGTTATCCGGTATTGATTCGTCCAAGTTATGTGCTGGGCGGGCGTGGCATGGCGATCGTGTTTGACGAGTCGCAATTGCTCGCCTGGCTGGACGATAATGTCGAATGGCGGGGCCACCCCGTATTGATTGATCAATTTCTCGATGACGCCTACGAGGTTGATGTGGACGCGCTTTGCGATGGAGAGTTGGTGACCATTGGCGGCATCATGCAACATATTGAAGAAGCGGGAGTGCATAGCGGGGATTCGGCTTGCGTGGCGCCACCGTACAAAATAAGTTATTTTCACCTGGATATCATCCGAGAGTACACGCGCCGCATCGGCTTGGCTTTAGACGTCAGGGGCCTGTTTAATATTCAGTTCGCGGTCAAAGATGATGAAGTGTTTGTTTTGGAGGTGAACCCGCGCGCGAGCCGAACGGCGCCATTTATCAGCAAGGCGACCGGGCATCCCTTGGCGCGTTATGCCGCCCAGATCGCAGCCGGCAAGAGCTTGAGCGAGTTGGGATTTGTGGAAGAGCCAGCGGTTGACGGCTTTTTCATTAAGGAGGCGGTCTTTCCGTTTCAGAAGTTCCCCGGCGTTGATACGCGGTTGGGACCAGAGATGCGGTCGACGGGCGAGGTTATGGGTCATGCGTCGAGCTTTGGGCATGCTTTCGTCAAATCGCAGGCGTCGGCTGGTTCGCCTCTGCCGGAAAGCGGGTCTATCTTCATCAGTGTTAATGACTTCGATAAGCCGGTCGTGGCGAAGATCGCGCGCGACCTGTCCCGGCAAGGCTTCCAATTGGTCGCTACGGATGGCACGGCGCGTTGGTTGAACCGGATGGGGATTGAGGCGGCTAGAATCAACAAGCTGTCGGAAGGCAGCCCGCACATCATAGATGCGATGGGCAGAGGCGAGATTGATCTCATCATCAACACGCCGCGCGGCAGCCAGGCGCACGCGGACGGCGCTGCAATCCGCAGCAAGGCTTATGCACTGTCGATTCCTATCGTGACGACGATGAGCGCGGCAGCGGCCACTGTGCAGGGCATCAAAAGGATGAGTGAAAAACCGCTGAGCGTACGCAGTTTGCAGGCGCATTACGCCGCAGCCGAGTGATCAGGTATTGAGGACGGATACATGATGAAAGCATATGAAAAATACCTCAGTGAAGTCCTCATCAATGAAGCAAGCTTGCAGGCGAGAATAGCGGAATTGGGCGCTCAGATTAGCAGCGATTATAGCGATTGCGAGGATCTGCTATTGCTTTGCATTCTCAAAGGCGGCGTTATGTTCTTGAGCGATCTTTCGAGACATATTCACGTCCCGCACATGATCGACTTCATGGCGGCGAGCAGCTACGGCGCAGGCGCGCGTCAATCCTCGGGCTCCGTCCGCATCGATATGGATCTGCGCATGGATGTGAAGGGCAAGCATGTGCTGGTTGTCGAAGACATCATTGATAGCGGCTACACCCTGTCCTTCGTGATCAAGACGCTGAAAAACCGTGAGCCGGCCAGCTTGAAATTGTGCGCTTTGCTGAACAAGCAGTCCCGGCGCGAAGTCGATATCGAGGTGGATTACATCGGCTTCGATATCGAGAACAAATACGTTTTCGGCTATGGGTTGGACCTGGACGAGCGCTTTCGCAATTTGCCATTCGTCGGCGTGGCGCGGCTGGATGCCTTGACCGATGAATGATGCGGCGCCCCGGTTGTCCTGGTCTAATCTCGTCCAAGATTTGTCCACTTTGCTCAAGAATCAAGAAATCGATACGCCGCTCTTCCTCGTAGGCGGGGCAGTGCGCGATGCGTATTTGCATGGCGCGATAACGGATGTGGATATCGCTGTTGATGGCGATGCGGTGGCTTTGGCGCGGCAGGCGGCCGATTGGTTGGATGCTGACATTTATGTCATGGATCGCGAGCGAGGCGTGGCGCGCGTCTTGCTCAATCGGGGCGGGGAACGGGTCTGCGTCGACTTTGCTCGGCTGCGCGGGGCAACGCTGGATGAGGACTTGCGCGATCGCGACTTTACCATGAATGCGATGGCGACTGATTTGCTCGGCGACATTGACCGACTCATTGACCCGCTTGGCGGCAGCGCTGACCTGCAGAAGAAGATCCTGCGACGCTGTTCGGCCGAGGCGATCAAGAACGATCCGATACGCGCCTTGCGGGCTGTTCGTTTGAGTACGCAGTTTCGCTTGAAAATTCAACCGGATACGGCAGCTGACATTCACGCGCAGGCGGGCGCATTGCGTCAGTGTTCGGGCGAGCGCATTCGGGACGAGTTTTTCAAGCTCCTGAGTTTGGATCGGGCGGCGCGGGGGTTGCGCGTCCTGCTTCATTTGAGCCTGCTGCAAGAGATACTGCCGCGTTCGGCATTTGTGGGGGTAAGTGAAAGCGAAGGTTGGACGGGGCGCCTGGCCATTGTGGAGCGCACGGTCTCGATATTGAAGGCGATCAGCAGCGGGCGCACTGATAATACGGCGGCCGCTTTCGACCTGGGTATGCTGACGATCCAGTTGGATCGCTTTCGCGCGGCGCTGCAAGCGCATATTGGGCGGGAATACGGCGGCGCTCGCAGCCACGGCGAATTGCTGGCGCTTGCGGCATTGCTGCCTGACCGGGACGACGTCGATGTTTCGGCCTTAAAGCTAAGCGCGGAGGAAGCGCGTAACGTAACGCGAGCCGTCAAGAACCTTGGGCTGTTTTCGGAGAGAGAGGGCTGGTCGGTTCTCGATCAGCATCGCTTCTGGCATGGGCTGCGGGAAAGCGGCATTGATGTGATTCTGCTCGCCTTGGCCGAGTACCTGGCGGCGCAGGGCAATGAATTGCGACAGCGAGATTGGCTGGACAAGGTCGAGATTGCGACCGACTTGCTGAATGTCTACTTTCATCGATACGACGAAATTGTCGATCCACCCTTGTTGCTCAACGGCCGCGACATTCAGCAGCAACTGCAGATAAATCCGGGACCGCTGGTCGGCAAGTTGCTGAAGGCTCTGCGAGAAGCGCAAGTGACTGGCGAAGTCGCTTCAACAAGCGAGGCGCGGCATTTTATCGCGCGGCAGGTGGAATCGCGGCGCAAATGATCTGGGTCGTTGCGCGATCGCGCGCCGATCCGAATGCGATTCAGACAAAGCGATAGAACAGCAACATCGTGCGGCCGTAGAGACGCTTGTCCTGCATCTCAAGATGTTTGAAGTTATGGGCGAGCTCAAATTCTTTCGGGTCGATCTGCACGATGATTCGGCAGTCGGCTTGATGCCAATCCGCATTTGAATCAAGCGCCAGGAGTGTCTTCAACCACAGACCTTGGTATTGCGGAGGGGCGACAAAGACAAAGTCATAGTCCCGATCAGGAGATTTGGCGAGGATCTGAAAGGCGTCGCGCCGTAACACTTTTGCCCGTTCTTTCAGCCGCGTATGGGCGAGATTCGCCTGGACAACTTTGCGGGCGTCAGCGTTTAATTCGACGAACAAGGCGAAGTCGGCGCCACGGCTCAGCGCTTCTATCCCCACGCTGCCGGTGCCGGCGAAGAGATCCAGGAAATTGGCGCCTTGGATATCGCTGCCGATAATGCTGAAGAGCGCCTCCTTGACACGATCCATAATGGGACGCGTCCGATCGCCCGGCACGGCTTTGAGCTTCATGCCGCGCGCTTTGCCGGCGATGACACGCAGCGACACGTCTAGGCCAGACTTTCCACAATGCTGCGGACGGCGCGGATGTTCGAGATTGGCGAATTGACGAAGCCACTGCCGTTGCCAGCTAGAATGAATCTCCGCGATTCGCTCTGATTGACGGCTTCTCGGACGATCGAGCTCAAGAGAGCTGGCGTGCCAGACAGCAGATCGTCGCGTTCATTTAAGCCCCCGCACGCAGCGAAATTGAACAGACTCTTAGACTTGCCCAGTTCGTCAGCGCCGGCGCGCGTATCCCAGTTTAGCGCCTGGATTGGCAAGTCTGCGAAGATCGAAAGCATCGGCGATGGACCGCCCACCTGCACGATATTCAGCCACCATTGTTCGGGCAAGGCAGCAAGAATGTCCTGGATGTGCGGCAGGACGTGGGTGATGTATTCGGCTTCGGACATGACATCATGGCTGGCAAATTCGGTAACTAGGAATATGCCGGCGATGCCGGGTGTTTTCCGCAGCGCTTCAAGAAAACGATTTGTGCTTTCCGTGAGCTGATTCAAGCCAGTGCGCAAACGGTCCGGGCGGACACGCATATCGCGCAGCAATTTCTGGCGTCCGGCCAGCTGCGCTGCCTGGATGAAGGGGCAGTAGACAGTTTGCAGGATCGGCGCGGAATCGGCTTCCAGCGCTTGGCCGACCAGCCTCAGGCATTGAATCTGCTGCGACAGAGCGCCGCGGGTCGGCGACAGCGGACGAAGTTCAGTCCAGGCGAGGGAGCGACTTATGACTCGTTTCTTGATGTCGCGGCTGCCTTGCGCGTTGCCTCCCCATTCGTCCTGCAGGCCGTAGTCGACGACCTGGTAATTTCGCGATGGCATGACACGGACGAAATCCCAGTTATAGTCGTGCTGGAAATCGATGATGGAGCGGGCAAGGTCGGCAAATCGCTGGTCATCGCCGGGCCAGTGCCGCCATAGGGCAACCGGCACGCGATCAACCGGCTCGCCAGCGATGGCGCGCTCGAGGCGTTCACGCTTGCGCATAATGCTGGTTACGATTCTGTCGCGCCCACATCCTGGAGACGTTGGGACAACATGCGCGTCAGCATCATATATCGGTCGTCGAAGTTGGTCTCGAGGTCATTGTCGCCGAGATTGCCTTCAGCCTGAGAGGTTGTCTTGACGGCGGAAAGGGCGCTCTCAGCTTTGTCAAGCGCCTGCCGGAAAGCGTCAGCCGCCGCGCTGAGGTCGCCTTTCGCTTTCTGCGCCAAGCCCAGGCCATAGAGGGCGTCAACATTATCGGGATTGCTTGAAATGATGCCCTCAAACATTTGAATTGCGCCATCGTTATCACCTTCACGATGCAGACGCCACGCTTGTCCGACTCGTTCTACCGATGTCATGGAAGACATGATTACTCCTTCGCCCGCACTGGACGCTTTGTGAAGCTATAATGCAATGCCGTTTCGCCTGCGCGACATTAGGGTTATTGTACCGCAAAGTCGCCAGACTGCGACTGCTTGGGAGCGGTCGTATGGCAAGCGTTGGTCTGGGTCTATCGTATCTTGCCGCCGCCGAATGCGAATGCTATGCTTCCACTAGGATCCGGACTACTTTCTAGTCTCTATGCGCATACGAAGAGTCAAGCAAACGGACCTGCCGGGCGTCGCTCGGCTTTGGTTCGAGCGCATCGCTTTCTTGCGCGAGTCGGACGCGAACATCCTGCTCGCGCCCGATGCTAGCCGTTTATGGCGGAAGCAGGCCCAGCACTGGATTGACGAGAGTGATTGCGCGTTTTTTGTGGCGGAATCCGACGGAGAGCTTGCGGGTTTCGTGGTTGTTCAGACGAAGGAAAACCGGGCTTGGCTGCATCCACCGCGAGTCGGTGAAATAGTAGAGATGGTCCTGGACCTGCATCGTCCTTATCGCGGATTGAGCAGCGCGCTGCTGGAACGAGTTGCCGCCTGGCTGCGGTCGCAGAATATAGAGGTCTTGGAAGTTGAGCCGAATGCCTATTATCCGGTTGAAGATGCCTTTTGGCGCGCGCAAGGCGGCAGGTTGCGGTCGCGGAGATTTTGGCTGAAGCTGTGATAAGATTGGCGGTCGAGGACGACACCGAGCGCATCGGCGAACTGTGGGCGGAGATGGTGCGTTATCATGCGCAATTTGACGCCGCTACTTTCCGCGCGGCTGCGAATGGCGCTGCTCTGTATTCGCATAGTATCCGAGATCGTCTTCATGATCCGCGAGCGCGAATCCTGGTGGTGGAGCTTGAAGGCGAGGCAGTGGGCTACGTCAGCGGAATGATTGCCGACATCACGACCGAGATGTTCGAGCCGCTGCGCTGCGGCCTGATCGCCGATATCTATGTCTCGCCCGCTTATCGGCGGCAAGGCTGGGGAAAGCAACTGGTTGAGCGGCTGTGTCTCTGGTTTCGCGATAGAGAGATTAGGCATTTCGAATGGCACGTGAGCGCGGGCAACGAGCCGGCCTTTGCCTTCTGGAAAGCAATCGGCGGCGAGACGACCATGTTGCGTATGCGCGCGCAAGTACCGGGGAGAGATTTATGACTGAGTTGTTGTACCTTGAAGACAGCTACCTGCAGGAATTCGAAGCTATGGTTATCGGGCATGACAGGGATCAGAACGGCGTCGTTCTGGATCGCACGGCTTTCTATCCCGGTGGCGGCGGGCAGCAGCCGGATCAGGGCGCGCTAATTGTCAGCGAGTCAGAGTATCCGGTGACGACAGTACGGCGCGGGAGCCTGCACATAATCGCCGGGGATTTGCCGCCGGTGGGCAGCCTAGCGCGCGGATCTTTGGACTGGGAGAGGCGCTACAAGATCATGCGCACGCATACGGCGATGCACATACTCTGCGGCGTCATTTGGCGCGATTATCAAGCGAGCGTCACGGGAGGCAATATGGATATTCTCGCCGGACGCATGGACTTTGAGTTTGAGCGATTGGCGCCGGAGGTAGTCAGCATAATTGAAGAACGAATCAACCTTGAAGTGGCGGCGGCGCGTGATGTGCGGACGGAAATCCTCCCGCGTAAAAATGCCTTCGAGATCCCGGATCTGATTCGGACGAAGATCAATCTCTTGCCAGAAAGCATAAAGGAAGTGCGGACGGTCGAGATTGTTGGTTTGGACCTGCAAGCGGACGGCGGCACACACGTGGCGAATACGCGCGAGGTCGGCGCGATCAAGATTAGTAAATACAAGAGCAAAGGCGGCATCAACAAAAGACTTTATGTGGAGCTCCCCGAGTGATGCGTTATTTGCATCCTGTACAAGCGCATGAGACTTTTGTGGCAAGCGGCCGTTACCACTTCTTCAAAGACGGTCAGGCACTGGACAAAACCGAGACCTGGACGATCCACGAGCATCCCGATGGCGGACGCATGACGCGGGTGGATGTCGATGCGCGGCGCAGTGAAGACAAATCGATTTTGGTCGAGACGCTGGAGAACTGCGATGGCGGCTTGGAGCGGCTCGACATCCGCTACGAGAATGCACAGTTTGAAGGTGGCGTCAAAGAGTTGCGCGCAAGCTATCAATTAGATGAAACCTTGCTGCAAGTTGGATTTAATTTGAATGGCGCCGAGCGTCAATACATGGAAACCGAGCTGCCGACGGATGCGCTAGTTGACATCCCCTTGCTGATATTTCGAGGACGGACAATACGGATAATGTCGCAACATGGCGGGCAGGCGCGCCATATCTTTGTGCCAATGTACGAACATGCGCAGCTGTTTCCCGGTACACTGAAGTTGGTTGACCCATCGGTTGAATACGCCGGTGAGGATACTTTAGCGCTAGGCAAGCGACAGTTGCCGGCGCGACGCTACAGGTATCGCGATCAGGCGGTTGCGTATTGGATAGACCAGCACGACGTGATCATCAAACGCACTAACGCTTTCAAGCAGCGGGAAATCGTCGTGAAGATCAGCAATTATGCGCCGCCTTGCCATTGACAGGGCATTGAAATCCCGCATGCGGATTTATGCCGCGCCTATTAGAGTAATCGAAAATGCTCAAGCGATTTGAGATATTTCTGGGTCCGAGGCGCTTTCGAGCCTTTATTGCCTTGTTGGCTCTAACTGGCTTGGGCAGTCTTGTGCTTAATACCGTCTCCGGCAGTTCCGAGATCGTCACCGCGTTACAGATGACTTTGCTTCTCGTATTCGTCGTCGGCGCTACTTACTTGATCTTGAGTCGTTTGCCGGGTGAGGAACAGAAACGCTGGCTGGCTGTGATCGCGCCATCGCTTCTAGTCATGACCATAGGGTCGCTGGCTGTGCCGGCTTTCTCTGGCGCATTTGTCGGCGCCGGTCTCGGCTGGATCGTAGCTGGCATCTTCATTTTCCGCCGGATCGGGGGACCGAGGAATTACAAGACCGCGGTCAAGGCGATGCGCAAGGGCGAGCACAAGCGGGCGATCGCGGCGATGACGGCGCAGATCAAGGAAGAGCCAGCGCGAGCGGAACATTATCGCTTTCGCGCGGAGCTGCAACGACTATCGGGCGACCTAAAATCGGCGCGGCGCGATTACCGTCGGATGATCGAATTGGATGCCGATTCGGCTATCGCGCATAATGGCTTAGCCGAGGTTGAACTGCAGGCGGGGCGGTATCCGGAAGCGCGGCGGGCGGCGCAGCAAGCGCGCGAGTTGGCGCCGGATGAATGGGTGGCCGCTTATAATCTCGGCATGATCGAAGACAGGTTGCAAGATAGTGAGGCTGTGGTCCAGCATTTACAGAAGGCGCTTGCGCTGAAGATACCTGATTCTCGACACCGGCTATTGACGCATTTATACTTGTGGCGCGCCTATCGGCAGCAGGAGGATAGCGGCGCGGCGGAAAATGCTTTGGCAAGGCTGAGGAAAGAACGAGCCGGTCTGGAAGAATGGGAAGTGATTATGACCGCGGATGAGGCGCAAGCCTTGCGCGAAGTCCTTGCCGATGACGTCGAGCAGGCGCGGAAACTCATCGAGAATGAGTCAGCAGAAGCGAGAGTGACTTAAGGTGCTGCGGTGTCAATTCGCCGGCGTATAGCCTGGATCGCTGTCTTTTTTTCCGTTGCGGTTGGAGCCTTGGGTTTCATCGTCTTCGTTCTTGGTGTGCTCATTGAATTGGCTGACGGCATCACACAGCCCCTTGATCCCTACATTTCACCGGTAATGCAGATGTCGCTGGCGGGCTTGTGCCTGTCGGCAACGATGATACTGCTCGGATTCTTGCTCGTCGGGATTCTGCTGGCGCGGCAGTCAAGGCACTATGGCGCGGGTTACGGCGAAGCTTATCGGTTGATGCAGCGCATGCAATTCCCCCAGGCGATTCAATTGCTGGAGCGCGTTTTGGCCGGTGGCAAAGTCACGCCGGACTTGCTGATGCTGCTCACGAGCGCTTATGCTTACAATGGACAGTTGGCCAAGGCGCAGGAGACGGCTGATCGGGCAGTGCAAATGTTCCCGGGCGATGCCGGCGCCTATATGACGCTGGCGAACGGTTACCGTATGCAAGCGAGTTACGGCGAGGCTGCCATAGCTTTGCAGACGGCGGCGCAGCTCTCGCCGACTCAGCCGATCATTTGGGCGGAACTGGGCTTCGTGCAGCAATTGTCCGGCGAGCATGACTCCGCCATTGAATCATTCAAGCACGCGGCGCTTTACTCGATGCCTTCGATGTATGCGGTGCGCGTCAATTACTACCTGTCGCGTCACTATCATAAGGTTGGCGATCAGGAAAGCGGGCGGCGCGCTAGCGAGCGGATGGTGGCTTCGCAGAACGGATTGCAGGCTTGGAAATCGACCTTGCGCGCTCTGGAAGGCACGGCTTACGGCAGCCAACTCAACTATGAGATCGAAAAGATTGAAGACGTAATCGCCGAGGCGCAGGTAAAGTGAAAGAACGGCGCATGATTATCCTGCGGGATTTGGCGCGGCGCCTGCCCGAATGGGACGCGTCCGTCAAACTTGCGCTGGCGCTGGCAGTTGTATTGCTGATTTTTCTGCTCGCGCTGGGATTCGGCGGTCCGCAAGAAATTCAATTGCCGGCGCGGATCGGCGCCTTTGGTCTGTTGGCAACCTTGCAGATTCTCTTTATCTGGGCGAACCGGCGCGATATCTCACCTTATCATCAAGCACAGTCCCACTTTGTCGCCGGAGACTATCAGGCGGCGCGATCGACGCTCGAAGGCATTCCGGAGTCGTCGCGAGTTTCGGTTGATGCCTTGGTGCTGCTGGGCAACTGTTACCGCCATCTCAGCCTTTTTGAGCAGAGCGGCGCTGCGCTTGGGCGCGCCTTGCAAATCAAGCCGCGCCATCATCTGGCGCTCTTCAGCCGGGGAAAGCTCAGCCTTGTCTTGGGCGATTACGCGAACGCCGCGGACATGATACAGAAAGCGCTGGCTGCCGGCGCGCCCGACATCGTCCGTTTTGAGTTGGGCCAAGCCTACTTTTACAGTGGCGACTACAAAGAAGCGACACATCAGCTTAAATCTGTTCTTGCGGACAAGCCAGACGATCCGCCGCTGACGCTCTTGAGTCGATTCTACCTGTATGGGATGGGTGAGTCTGAAATGCCTGGCGAAGCAATGACGCGCGCTGGTATCGATCACTGGCGTGAAGAAGCGAACAAATATGAGTCGACGCCTTATGGCGAGTCGATAAGTCGCGTCGTCTCTGAGTTGGGCAATCTGCTTGTTGACCGCAGCCAATAGTTGATTTTACCCTTTCGCTATAATGCGAATTACGTCATAATTCCGGCGGATTTGCGCCCTTGACGGGGCTACAAATGAGGAGGTGTTTACGTGGTGTCGCATGCGCATGTGTACACGCCGCGGGTCATTGTTGTTTTGATACGATCAGACAGGAACCTGACGGAATCCGATAATAGCGCAATCGTATCAAGGCAGTGGAGAAGTTTTGACCCATGTTTCGAGAAGTAGACTCTAAGGTCAACAGTGAAGTTATCAATCGGTTGGAACAGCAGCAGCTAGACTTTTGGCGCTTCAACCGTATATTTGAACGCACAACCGAGGGCCGAGAAGAGGCGCCCCGCTTCGTATTTTACGAGGGACCGCCGACGGCCAATGGCACACCCGGCAGCCATCACGTCATGTCGCGCGCCTTTAAGGATATGTTCCCGCGTTACAAGGTGATGCGCGGTCATTACTGCTTGCGGCGCGGCGGCTGGGATACTCATGGTCTGCCGGTCGAAATAGAGGTGCAGAAGGAACTCGGCTTCGAGAGCAAGGCTCAGATCGAAGAATATGGCGTCGCGCGGTTCAACGAGATGTGCCGCGCCAACGTCTTCCGCCATATCAATGAATGGGAAAAGTTGACGGAACGCACCGCGTTCTGGGTCAACCTCGATGATGCCTATGTCACGTTCTCAAATGATTATATAGAGAGCGTATGGTGGATCCTCAAGCAGTTTTGGAACAAGGGATTGCTGTACCGCGGCTATAAGGTCGTGCCATACAGTCCCTCTTCCGGCACGCCCCTAAGCAGTCACGAGGTGGCGCAGGGATACAAGACTATTGTCGATCCCAGCATCTATGTGCGCTTCCCGGTGCAGGGGCAGCCGGGCGTTTATTTTCTCGCTTGGACGACCACGCCCTGGACTCTGCCAGCTAATGCGGCGCTGGCGGTAGGCGCGGATGTGAGTTATGTCCAGGTCGAGGGTTCTTCGACTGAGGGCGAAGACGTGGAGCAGCTCATCCTGGCGGAAGCCTTAATAGACAAGGTATTAACCGATCCGGAGGCTTACAAGGTGGTTGCGCGCATGAAGGGCAGCGAACTGGTGGGTTGGCGTTACAAGCCGCTCTATACCTTTTTGCCCGTGGAGCAGGACTACGCTTATGTCGTGGCTGCGGATTACGTCAGCGTAAGCGACGGCACCGGGATCGTGCATACGGCGCCGGCCTACGGCGTTGACGACCTGGCCACCGGTCGAAAGCACGACTTGCCGGTTCTGATCACGGTCGACGAGACAGGCTGCTTCGTCGATGCGGTTTCGAGCTTCCGCGGCATGTGGTTCAAGGATGCGGACAGGCATATCATCGACGATCTGAGCAAGCGGGGTTTGATGTATCGACATGAAACCTACGAGCACACCTACCCGCACAACTGGCGCGATGGTTCGCCGTTGATGTATTTCGCGCGCGAGACCTGGTTCATCGACACGCTGAAATACAAGCAGAAGATGATTGATCTCAACAAGACGATCAAATGGGTGCCGGAACATGTTCGCGATGGTCGCTTCGGCAATTGGCTGGAAGACCTCAAGGAATGGTCGCTAGGTCGGGAGCGTTATTGGGGTACGCCGCTGCCGGTTTGGGTGGATGACAAGACCGGCGAGATGTTGTGCGTTGGCAGCGTCGAGGAATTGAGCGAGCTCTCCGGGCGCGATCTAAGCGAGCTGGATTTGCATAGGCCTTATGTCGATGAGGTGACATTTGAGAACCCGAACGGCGAGGGCGGCACGATGCGCCGTGTGCCTGAGGTCATAGATGTCTGGTTCGACAGCGGGGCGATGCAGGTGGCGCAGTGGGCGTATCCCCGGCACAACAGCGACATTCTGGAAGAACAGCATCCGGCGGATTATATCTGTGAGGCGGTGGATCAGACGCGCGGCTGGTTTTACAGTTTGCATGCGATCGCGGCTATGCTCTTTGAGACGGTCGCCTTTGAGAATGTGATTTGTCTCGGGCATATTCTTGATGAGCAGGGGCAGAAAATGTCCAAGAGCAAGGGGAACGCGATCGATCCCTGGCTGGTCCTTGAGCAATATGGCGCCGATGCCTTCCGTTGGTACATGTATACATCGGGTCCGGCAGGGGATTCACGGCGTTTCTCGCTCAATGCGGTTGGCGATGTGATCAAGAAGTTCTGGTCCACGTTGTGGAATACCTACAGCTTCTTTGTAACCTATGCCAACATTGACAACTGGACACCGCCATCGGGCTTGCTGGCGCCGGCGGACAGAGAGTTGCTGGATCAGTGGCTACTCGCAGAATTAAACACCCTTGTCAAGGACGTGACCGCCGCCTTCGAAGATTATGACGCGGTAAACGCGACCCGCCCAATCGAGGACTTTGTGGAGCGGCTCAGCAATTGGTACGTGAGACTAAGTCGCGATCGCTTCTGGAAGAGTCAGATCGACGACAGCAAATTATCAGCCTACGCGACACTATACGAAACCTTAACGACTCTGGCGAAACTCTTGGCGCCAACCATGCCCTTCCTTAGCGAAGCGCTGTATCGCAATTTGGTGGCTGATCAGGATCGCGCGCAGGCCGAAAGCGTGCACCTCTCGCAGTGGCCCGAGGTCGATGAGGCTATGCTGAACGATGGGCTGATTGCGGAGATGTCTCTGGTGCGGCGGCTGGTGAGCTTGGGGTTGTCGGCGCGGAATGCCGCGCAAATAGGAGTAAGGCAGCCGCTGGCCGACGCGCAATTCGCCTTGCGGGATATTTCCGAATCGGCCGTCGTTGAGCGGCACGCGGATTTGATCAAGAGCGAACTGAATCTCAAGAGCATCAGCGTCATGGGGGCGGACGAAGCGAGCGCCTTTGAAAGCACGACTATCTATACCTTGAATCCGCTGCCGCGTTTCCTGGGCAGGAAGTTTGGCAAGGACTTCAAGGCAATTCAAGCGGCATTGCGCGATGGCGAGCAAGACTTTGTGCGTCCGCTTGCAGAGCGCCTGCTGGCTGGCGACAACATCACCCTTGAGTTAAACGGCTCCAGCTTCGAGATTCTCAGCGAGGAATGTGAGGTCAAGGTCAGTGTAGAGACGCCGGAAGGCTCCGTCGAAGACAACGGATATGTTGTCGCGTTGAATCTGCAATTGACTTCGGACCTGGTCGAAGAGGGGCTAGCGCGGGAATTGATTCGTCGGATTCAGAACCTGCGCAAAAAGGCCGATTTCGCCTTGGATGATCGCATAGAGATTGTCTATTCTGATGCGTCAAGCACCGTTGATGCAGTGATGCAGCTCTTCAGCGGATACATCAGCGAGGAAACCCTGGCCGACAGCCTTGAGCCCGGTGATTTGACATTGGAATTCGTCAGCGAAGACTTGGATCTGAAGGGCGAATCGCTAAGAGTGGGTGTAAAACGCGTCAACTAGCTTGTAAAAGTTGACCAAGAACTTTGGCAGGGCAGATTGTCAGATTTAATTTGCCCTGTTTTTTTATATTGCGTTTGCCCTATAATTGGTGATATCATACAAAAACCGTGAGTCACCTTGGTTATTTCACAGAAAATGTGCTCTTTCAACCTGAAAATTGAATGAAGGCCAGAGTGAAATCTAGTTATGTCAGATAAGAATGTAGCCTCCTTACAGTCCTTGCTTCGTTACTCTTTGCCTTTGGGAGCGAGCATTGTGGCTGGCGATCCCGAGAAGAAAGTCAACTGGTCGGTAACCATTCGAGCGCAGCCACCGGTGTTTCCCGATATCTATGGCGGTGAATTGGCGCTTGTATCTATGGATGTCTTGCGCAGTTTCGACAGCCGGCTGACTTTGTCCAGCGTCTTGCGCCAGTTGGCGGGTTTCAAGGTAAGCGCTGTATTGAGCACTGGACCAGCCAGCCAGGAGGCTGTCGACGCGGCGAACGAATGCGGGGTGGCTCTCCTGTCTGTGCCGGAGGAAGCGAGCTTGACCTCGATTGAGCGCGCGGTGAATGCGCTCATTCTCAATCAGACGGCGCGCTTAACAGAACGCGCGATTGAGATTCAGCGACAGTTGGCGCGCCTGGCCGCGGAAAATCGTGATCTCAACAGCCTCTTGCAAGTGATGTCCCGCTCAACCGGCAAGCCGCTGGCAATCCACAATGACACGGGCACTCTGATCACGCAGATTATGCCTTTTGTTGGCCGCCGCGCCTCGAATGGGCGTAGCCCGGCAATCCTGGCCGGCGCCGAAAGTTTTAGAGATTGGATTGAGAATTATGCCCCTTCGGCGTTTGGGGTAATCAGTTCCAGCCCTCTCGGCTATACGATCGTCCTGAAAGTGGAGAAGCGCGTTGCCGGGTACTTGTCCTTGATTGACGGGGATGACAGATTAAACGAATTTGACCGGCTGGTCTTGACCTATGGCGCCGATGTCTGCGCGATCGAAATGGCCAAGAACCGCGCGATTGCCTCCGCCGTCGAACAGACACGGGGCGACTGGATCCAGATGTGGCTGAGCGGAACACCCGCGGATGATGATCTCTTGCGGACACGCGCGCAGCAAGCCGGCTTTGAACCGGGATCGCAATACATCGTGGCGGTTTATCGCGCCATTACCCAGGCGCGGCAATCAATGCGCCTCGAATCGGTGATCTCATTGGTGCGCGACGATATCTCACGCCGCGGAATTAATGGCGCGGTAGGGCAATATGTCGATGTAGTTGTGGCTCTCTATCCGCTAGATAGTGAAGATGGAAACGCTTTGGGGCGGGCGCGATCTGCTATTGAAACGGTGCGGGCGCAGCTTGCCCAGCGCAGTCCGGATATGGTGGTGGCGGCGGGTATAAGCCGCCCCGCGACGGGTCTATCCAGTTTGCGCGATGCTTATCGCGAGGCGAAAGACGCGGTTGGCATAGCCGATGAGTTGAGCGATTGTGATTCGACGACGTATTATGGCGACCTTAAGTTGTATCAGTTGTTGCTGGCATTAAAAGAACGCAACCTGGAGCACTTGCAGCATTTTCATCAGGACGCGCTGGGTCCCTTGCTGGCGCATGACAAGCGTAAACAGAGCGACCTGATTCGCACCTTGAGCGGTTTCTTCGCCGCCAATGGGAACCTGGCGAAAGCGGCGCAAGACCTTGACGTGCATCGCAACACGCTAGTATACCGGCTGGAGCGCATCTCCGATTTGACCGAACTGGACCTAGATGATTCCGATAACCGGTTGATACTGCATTTGGCGCTGAAGACGCAGCGAGTCCTGGCGACGCTCCCGAGCGAGACATCGCCGGTCTAAACGGTATGCCCGGTATTGGCATAAGAAAAAGCTGCTGAACTCTAACTCAGCAGCTTTTGGTTTTGTGGATCTTTCGAGGCTCAGCTTTCGTTGACGATTTTGTGCGCCATTGGCGGGGCTATCTTGACGAAGTGATCGCCGGGCCGCCGCAGCAAGGCGTAGAGTGGTTCCGCCGCTTCCGACTGGTGGTTTTCTTCCAGAGTGCGAATGTAGGCGTTCAGCAATTCGTGCACATCATCCTGCCCGTCCTCGTCCAGCGGCTGGATTTCGACGACGGAGCCGGAGGCGATACGATTGCGGATGCCGTCAAGCGTCAAGCCCATCTCCGGCTGGACGCGCTGGTAAACGACGCCGCCGGTCATGCCGGCGCACATCCAGGGACCGGGATCGCCTAAAACCACCGCGCGACCGGAGGTCATGTATTCGAAGGCGTAGCCCTTGAGGTTCGCCCGCGCGCCCAAGCCGCCCAAGCTGTCGTTGAGCGGTTCGCTGATTTGGCCGCCGAAGATGACATCCGCGCCACTCATTCTGATACATGCGCGCGTGTCGGCATCGCCTTGCACCATGAACAGACCGCCTTGCGCGCCATAGGCGAAGCTCTTGCCCACGGAGCCGTCAAGCCGCCGCCCATTGTGATTGAGGCCCTTGAGGATGGCAACCTTGCTGCCAGCGGCGCATTTGCCAACGCCGTCTTGGGCGCCGCCTTCCACCAGCACGTTGACAGGATCATCAATGAAGGCGGCGAGTCCGTTGCCCGGGATAGCAGAATTGCTGAAGCTCAGGTTGATAGCGCGGATACGATTCGTCTGTGGAACGGCTTTGCGCTTGATGGCGCCCGCCAGATGCGTGCCCAAGGCTCTATCCATCGCCATAACCTGCTCATCATCGTAGGTCAACTCGTATTCGCCTCTCTCGACATATTCTGAGACGATATCGGTGATCTGTTTACTCACGGTATTGCGCGGACGAGTGACGCGCCGGCCGCCCGGCTGCGCGGGAGTCTTTTGCGCGCGCGGGACCGGTTTCAGCAGGTAGCTCAGATCGATACGGTCGTGATGCGAACGCTGAAACAGGAGATCAGCGCGGCCGACAATTTCCTGAAGGTTGCTGATGCCCATTTTCGCCAGCCACTTGCGGAGGTCATCGGCAAGCGCGTCAAACATGTGCACGATGCTGTGTGGTGATCCGCGCTCCTCGAAAGGCCGGAATGCCTTGAAATTGCGCTTCTCCGCCTCTTCTTTGGTCTTAACATGCGTCGTGATGCCGACATGGCAGGTGCCATCCTGGCAGCCGCGGCAAATCGTGCAGCCCAAGGCGACCATTGCCAGCGTAGCAAAGCCGACGCGGTTGGCGCCCAGACATACCATCTTGATGACATCGCGGCCGCTCTTCATGCCGCCATCGACCCAAATTTCCACATCGTCGCGCAAGCCACTTTCTATCAAATGGCGATGCGCAAGCCAGACCCCTATTTCGGCGGGCAAACCCACGTGACGCAAGGCATGCGCCCGCGCCGCGCCAGTGCCGCCGGTATAACCGGTGATGGTGATGATATCGGCGCCCGCCTTGGCGACGCCAACAGCGATGATGCCGATGCCCGGCACAACTGGCAATTTAACTGAGACTTTGGCATGAGGATTGGCTGTCTTTAGCTCGTCGATCAACTGAGCCAGATCCTCAATCGAATAAAGATCGTGATTGTTGCTCGGCGAGATCAAGCCGACGCCCGGCGTCGTGCTGCGGACGGCCGCGATCTGCTCGGTGACTTTGTAGCCGGGCAGGTGCCCGCCTTCGCCCGGCTTAGCGCCTTGACCGATCTTGATTTCGATATAGTCGGCCGCGTTTAGAAAAGCGATGTTCACGCCGAAGCGACCAGAGGCGACTTGTTGCCCGCGGTTGCGCGGGTGCCGGCCGAGGATGTCGTGAATCTCCCCACCTTCGCCGTTCATACAGATTATGTTGAGCAGATGCGCGGCTTCCGCATACGACCGGTATGCCAACTCGCCTTGAGAGCCGAAGGACATCGCGCTGATCAAGACGGGCATATCGTAGCCCTTGATGCTGATATCGACTTCTTCCGCTTGGATGGGCGCGTCACATTCTCTCAGTCCAAGGATATGGCGCAGCGAGACCGGCATCTTGTCTTCCAGGCCGAGCAAGGTTTCCGTGTAGTCATCAAACTGCATTTCACCGTGTGCGACCGCTTCGGCCTTCTTCCACATCTTGGGATAGAAGCGTTCGGGGTTCTTTAGTCGCGCGCGCGTTTCGCCACGAAATTCACCCGCCCGTTCTTGCGCGTCCTCGTAGACGGAAGTCCAGGTTAAGCCGCGTCCGGTGGAGCCGAAGTAATTAGGTGTGCCGAGTATGTTTGCGATGTTTCGTGACAAGCCGATAGAACTGAAGCTATGGCCATAGCCGCGCAATTCGTGGCAGCCTACTGTCGATGTGATTTTCTGCAGGCCGCCGTGTACCGCCTTCAAGGTATTGTCGAGGGCAGTCTTCACATGCGCTTCGTCAAGCGGTCGTTTGCTGCCGCGCGGCGCTGTGCCCAAGCCGACTGCGTACATCGCATAGGGCAGGACGGCGTTCGCGCCAAGGCTGAGGCAGATGGCCAGATCGTGCAGGTCACGAAGCGCGCCCGAGCGCACCACGATTCCGGCGCGGCGGCGCAGGTTCGGCGTCGTATCCGACTGACGCAAAGCTTTGTCGATCGCCGCTACTACGAGCAGCGGGTCGATGTACAGTTCCTCCCCGGTCGCGATGTGGCTGTCGTCAAGAACGATGCACTGCGCCCCATTGGCGACGGCGTCCACCGCTCGCTTCTGCAAGGTTTCCACCGCCAAATCGACAGTGGTATCCATCGGGCAACCCATTGAAAGGAAGGCGGTCTTTTCGTCAAAGATGTCAACCAGGTCTTCAAGCAGCATGGTGCCATGTTTTGCAGCAATTTCTCGAACGGTTTCTACATCGTCGAATTCCGGGATTGTGCCCAAAAGCAGAGGGATCTGCAACCGGATTAGCGTGGCGTCATCGTCACGCCCGGCGGCGATCTCGGGCCGGCAACCAATCAAGGTTTGCGACGAGAATTGCGCTTGCTCTCGTTCACGATCAATACTGGGATTGGTGACCACAGCGATGGTCTCTTTGAAGAAATCGGCCAGGTTTGCGCGTGTATTGCTCAAAGCGGCGAGCGGACCATCCCAGCCGAGCGAGCCGATCTGTTCTTTTCCGTTCTGCGATAAACTTGAGACGATCTCTACATGATAACGTTCCCAACCGAAGCCCGACATAACAGCAGCGTTGACTTTAACCGGCGAATCAGACCAGGGCAGTTTCGTCGCGGTTTTCACTGGCTCAGCGACGCGCTCAAGCACGGCAACAGGCGCCGGTTGAGCTTGCGCTTGCTGGCCGCCATTGCCGCCATTGCGCATGGGGTAGCCATTTCCAGTCGTGGGTGAACCCGTTGTGGAGTCCGCAAGCCAGATGCCGCCGGCGGCGGAGTCATAGGGTTTGCGATCACGGTATTTGCTGTAGACGTACTGCTGAATCGCCGGGTAATCCATCACCTCAATGGCTTGCCCAGTGTTGACTGTCATCGCAATCTTCTCGCCTGGCGCCATCGGCTTGGGGCTGATCGACATCGAATCCAGGGCATAAACGCCCCGTTCTGATGTGATGAAGTGTTCTTTCTCCGTTTCACCATACCAAAGCGGGCGCAGTCCCAAGGCGTCGACGCTGAAAACGGTCTGGTTTCCAAGCCGCGCGACAACCGCCGCCGGACCCTGCGCAAAGGGCCCGAAAGATTGGCGCATCTCGTCGTACATCGCGTGAATCTCTGGCGCATTCTGAATCAGGTCGTGTTCGAATGGCGGGAAGATGAGCTCCATCGCCTCCACGAGATCCAGCCCATAGCGCATGCACAGAGCGTAAATGGTGCGGTCAACATCTTGCGAATCGGAGCCGCTGTCGATCATCGGAAAATCAAGCATTTCCGATTCCAAACGAAAACGGGAAATCGTATTGAACTCGCCGTTGTGACCAATCAAATTGAAGGGCTGGGCGCGCTCAAATATGGGATTGGTATTCGTGCTGTAACGCGCATGTCCCATTGTGATTGCCGAGGCGTAATCAGGGTCGCGCAATTCCGGGTAGTAGCGCCGCAGTATTTCGATAGTGCCTTGTACCTTATACACGACGCTATGGGAGGAGAAAGAAGGAAAGTGAACTTCCAACTCTCGCTCCAATTGAACCTGCAGTTCAAAGAGGGTCCGGTCGAGGTCGCCGGCTGGGACTTGCCCGTTGATACCGGCTATCTGCCAAAACACAGGCTCGTTCTTCTCGGCGTTGGGTCCCAATATCTGTCGATTGACCTTGCCCGCTCGGTCGACAAGAATGTGCAGACCGGCCTCGCTGATTTGACGGCAAATCTGATCAACGACATTATGCGACCGCGCGCGATCGTGCGCCGGAATCATAACATGCGCGACCCAGAAACTACGGTCTGTCGCCAGCGATGAACGCAGGCCAGCTTCAGCCAACCATTTCGTCCAAAGTTGACGCGGTATGTCGGTCAAGACGCCGACGCCATCGCCCTCGCCATTGATGTAGCCGGTTCGATGACCCATACGGGTGAGCGCTTCAATTGTGCGCTTGACGTTGCCGTGTGTGGCTTGCCCGCCCTTGCGAACGGAGCAGATGAGAGCGCAGGCATCGCGATGCTCGCGATCAATGGGATGAAGATCGTCAAAGGGGTCGTAGTAGGAAGGATTTGGCAAGGCAGTCATATCTCATCCTCTTTCAAACGTAACGGTCCCGGCAATAAGATTATCTGACGCCATTGAAATCGAATGCGCCGATGCCTTCATAGCTATTAAACGAATCTTATACACTATTGTACCAAGCATACAAAACGTCTCAATTGCTAGAAGTCATGGATATAAAGTGTGTATGTTTGGGCATTTTATACAAAGGCATGGCATAATCATTATTGCATGTCACCATTCGCGCGTCTGACGCTGTTACCGATCCCGACAATGGTAGCGCGCGCGGTCCGGTCGCAGGCTAGGCGACGGCTAGTAGTCGGCGTATCGTCAGAGCCAGATGCAGGGCGAGCCTGGTTTCGGGTCGGCTCAAATCGATACCGGCGATTTCATTGATGCGATTCATCCGATACAGCAAGGTGTTGCGATGAACGATTAGCGATTCGGCCGTTTGCGATAAATTGCCGTGGCAGTTGAAGAAGGCTTCAAGGGTCTTGATCAGGTCGGCATTTTGCCGCAGGTCATATTCGGTGAGCAAGCCCAGGGTGTTCTCGCAAAAATCGCTCAGCCTTTCACGATCGGACAGGTTCAGAATCAATTGATATACGCCGAGGTCTCCAATGAATAGCGGAATATCGGTTTGCAGACGCTCCGCCAATTCCATCGCCTGCACAGCATCGCGATAACTTGAGCGCCAAGCGTTTACATCGCGCGCTACCTGGCCCAAGCCGATGGAGACGCGATTCTGCGGATATTGCCGCCGTAGCTCTTGGCTGAACGCGTTGGAAAGCATCAAACTGTTATCGATAGGGTCGCTGGCATCAGTGGCGTGGAATACGACCACCTCGCCTTCTTTTTCGCGTGTCCAAACGAGAGCGGATGCTTCTTGCGCGACGATGATGGAATTGACCAAGGTTTCCAGCCGTCGGAGAGAAGGTTGATCAGCGCCGCTCCAGGACAAGACGAAGGCAACGTGGGTCTCCGTCATGTTGTGATTAAAGCGTTCTCCTTGCCGTATCGCCTCTTGTTGGGTCACATCACCGAGCAGAAGTCGATCCAGGAAGGTGCCGCGAAGCCTCTTTTCCGTTTCATTTACCGCCTTCTGTTTCGCCATTTCCAACGCGCAGGCGGCCGCGCCGTGCTCACAAACCAGTTGGTCAACTTCGTCCAGATCGCTCTCTCGCCCGACGATTGATAAATAGCCGCGCCCTACATTCTTCGTGACGATTGGGGCGACTAAGCGGGCAACGCCAGAGACCGGCAAGGCCTGCATCAGCACCGGGGGATCGACTTCTACGACGCGGTGGCGGTCATGCAGTTCCACGGGCAAGTTGTCTTGCTTCTTGAGGAAGTATTCGACATCGTCCCAGATACCTATCAGATTGGGCTGAAGTTTGTGGGAAATCGCGTGTAGCCGCTTGTCCTGGATAATGACGGTCTTCTTGGTCACGCGAGCCATCGCCGCGATCAGTTCGTTCATCCCTTCGTTGCGCGATGATATCTGCGTCAGTTGACGATATATCTGTGTGCCCCGCCGCTCGATCTGGCTCTTGCGGTTGACGAGCAGACTGATGATTGTCTTCTCTACTTCGCGTATTCGAACATCGTCGGAAAGAGACAGCACCGGCATATTACATGACTTGGCTTCCGCCAACGCGGTTGTGCTCACGAGACCGCAAAAAACGACAGCGGAGGCGTCGACTCTCGCCGACCACTGAACGAGCTCAGTGTCACTATGCGCCTTTGGTGGATTGCTCAGTGGCGCGATCAAGATTAATTCACGTCGCTGCACACTCTTGGAGGCAATGTCGTCTTCCGGGTGGATGACGGTGGTCCAGGTGATTGAGCGATCCAACAAGCCTTCGCCAGAGAGAATGTGAGTGCTCAGCGGCAGCGCCAGTTTCCGAATTTCTTCGACCGTAAGGTCGGGGGCGCGTGTCATAGTCGCGTCTGCTTTCATGCCGTTAAATCCTGCTTAGCTTTTGTGGCCAAATATATTCAGCGCGATCATAATCACCACGAGCGATATATTCAGGTCGGACCAACTGAAAGATTTGAGCCCCTATGTACTCATGTCCGAGGAACCACTAGACAGATTGTACAGCACCTTATGCAATTTGCCCAGATTTCTTTGGTCATCGTGATGAGCAGAGGGTAGATAGGCTGGGGCGGATAGCATACGAGCGCCTGTACCTGGTTGACAGAGGTAGCCTTGCCGAAGGCGGGCGAGTGATGCGAAGCGCAGGCGGATGTATGCGGTCTGAGTTGTTTCAGTTCTGAGGCTCTTGCATCAGTTTGCCGTAGGCGCCTCGCCAGATCTTGGGGTCTCGCGTCATGCGGCTAATCTGAATATCGGATACGTGTGGGAAGAGACGCGCCATGGCATCCGGCAACTTGTCCCAACTATTTGTCTTGACCAGTTCTTCTATCGACTTTGCCATGAGGGAAGCCCACCACCACTTTTGCTGAAAGTCGTCGGATTTCTTCCAGTAGCCGCGCTTTTCCCAAGCTCGCATCGACTCTTCTACCGTGCTGTCGATCCCGCGAAGGCAATAGACCAGCCAGGCGACCGAGTCTTTCGTTTCCCGGGTGATTTCTTTCTGTTGGCTTAGGTGGCGGAGGATCTCGGCGATGGTCCGCATATAGGCGCTACGGCGTTTTCCCGGACTATTTGTATTGATCACCCGCGCCATCAGCTACACATTCGCTTCTAAACTAGGATGGTGGGGTCGGATGCCGCGATATATGCGCACCCCGCCGATCGTCTTCAATATTGTTTCAGAATCGCGCCCAGTAATCTCTCCTAGCTCAAGCGCGCTAAGCGGCTGGTTTCCGTTGACGAGTAAGGCGCGAAACACGCTGTCGATCAGGCCGATGCGTTCTCCTATAAAGTTCTCGCTTTGGGAAGACTCCTTTATCGCCAGGCCGAGCGTGTCCAGTTGAAAGACTTCGCCGGTTTCAGGATGCACGTAGTCAAATACTTCGCGCAGATCGCGGTGCTGCAGCGCTTGCTGTTGCTCCTGCGACAGATGAGTCAACAAATAGACCTGCAAGTCATCGCGGCTATGTTCCCACCAGTCGTAGTCTATGTAGAATTTCGTCTCAATGCTTGGCTTTATCAGGTAACTCAGGGACATCGATCATTCCCTTTGGCTAATTGCTCATCTTCCAGTAGTTGCCGCCGACATAATCGAATTCCGGATTCTTCAGTAATGTCGCAAACATGGGTCCCGGCGGGCAGCGGCGCAAGACATTTAGCGTGCTATACAGCACCTTGGAATGGACTGTGCCCTGCGGATTCTGCTTGCTCAACTCGCGAACCAGCCCACGAAGCAACTCCGTCAGCGGCACACGCTTCGCCTCAAGCTCCTTGCCCAGGTTGTCGACCTCGGGCAGGTTGGTCACGCCGACGATGATCATTTCATCATAATCGGCGCCGATGGCGCGTTTGGCTGTTTGGCAGCGCAATTGGTTGCCATCAAGTCGCTCCACCACCGGTATCCACTCTGTTCGGGGACGATAGGTGTCAAACTCGATCTCAATTCGGCTCTTGTCATTTGTGGGATTCAAATACACGTATGCGCCAACCGGCAAATGGTGCTTCTGGTAAAGCGGCGCCAGCCCGACGACGTACTTGAATTCATGCACGACCCAGCAGGGAAACTCCTGCTTGTCCAGAGCGTCAATGATAGTAATCGCGATCCGCGGCGTCTTGGCGGCGGGGAAAACATATTTCGTCTCGGAATTGATCGGCAATGTGCCAACGCGGCGATGCGGATAAATCAAGGTGAGACTGACTTCGTCTTCCGGCCGTGGCGAAGACACCGGCGAATGCTCATCATCGAGATCGTATTCCAATTGCAGCATTTCGCGCGAGAGCTGGCCACGGTCAAACTCCACCATCTTGTAGCGCAAAATGTCGGGAACTTCCCGCACCAACCGCGGCAGCAAGCGAGTAAGATGCCAGAGAACAGTGCCGGCGGGTCCCACTTCGTCGAAGCGCTCATCCTGATTCATCTGATAGTTCAATGAGAACACTTGCAAGGGCAGGGGCGCATCGCCCAAGCCGCCTATCTCGCGCAGGATTTGCTCCGTTCTTAGAGGACCGCCTTCGTGCATATCCAGCACAGCTTCAGCCAGATGCAGATGCCCGATATCCACTTCCAGCAACAACTCTCGGACGAACCAGGTTCCAGCTAGCCGCACGAGGTCAGGATTGCGCTCCAAGGCGTCGTTGACTTGGTCGACGATATGGATATCGGGGTCATTGAGGACATCGGTGAATGTATATTCGGCTTCGATTTGGCTGGGATGCTTGTTCAGCGTGTTGTCGTTGAGTGGGTGTTGGTTGTCGTAAGCGGTGACGAATTCACGCATCTCAATACGAGATTGTTGGCGCATGTCGTCGAATTCGACTGCGGCCACGGTTATCGGGCTCAGATCAGTGCTTCTGCCCTCACGAATATTGACGACGCGACCAGTGGCGTAATCAAGAAAAGAGAATGTCAGCCGGTCACC
The DNA here is from genome assembly GCA_022824365.1 of Anaerolineae bacterium. Taxonomy (GTDB): domain Bacteria; phylum Chloroflexota; class Anaerolineae; order Aggregatilineales; family Phototrophicaceae; genus UBA6055. The sequence continues at coordinate 319,365 of JAJEAA010000028.1, read as the reverse complement.
GACCTGGTAACTATCAGACGGCTTATATACTTTGGTGCCGCTGTACTGTTGCGCAAAACGCCGGCGTTCTTCGTCTTCTCTCTTTTTGACAATTTCGGTAGCGAGTTCAACGGAGGATAACGGCGTCTCTTTGTCTAGCAGAAGGTTGGTGATGTTATCAATGTCGTCAGCGCTGATAGAGAAGCTGTATGCCCAATGTTGTGCCGGCAGCACGGTATGACATCCCCCGGAAATGCAGATTATGGATTTCAAATCGATGCCGAAACTTGCATCATGGATTTAGTGGCGCAACGCCTTTGCAATCCTACTGTAACGCGGGATACCTAGTCAAGCGCAACTTCGGCCAAATCCAGCCAATTTAGCCAGATCCGCGTCAGCGCCGTTTTCTTCGCCCCGGAAACGTCAGCAGCAGTTCCCATATTGGCAACTCGCGGCGACGGCAAGCCGCTGTTGACCAGCGGCAAAAGCTCGGCTATACTGCGCGCTTGTGACTTGACGGCATGGGTAAATTGAGGCTGATTAATGTCAACCAAACGCACCTGGCAGCCCAAGGTTCGCCGGCGTAAGCGCGTGCACGGATTCCGCAAGCGTATGAGTACGCGTGGAGGCAGACGTGTTTTGAAAGCGCGTCGTCTCCGTGGGCGCCATAAGCTTGCTGTGACTCCAAATCACGTCAAAAAGGTCAATTGGAACGCCAGCTAATCTATGAAGTCCGCCCTTAGGTTATGCCGCCCGGCAGACTTCGCCCGCGCAAAGCGACAAGGCAAAGCGCAGCGACATCCATCCATGTTGATTAGCTATTGCGCCAACGAGCTTCCGCGCAATCGATACGGAATTGTTGTCGGTAAGCATATTGGTATTGCTGTAATTCGTAATCGGATCAAGCGCCGTGTGCGCGCTGTTCTGGGGAATATGCACCTGCGACTTCGGCAAGGATATGACATAGTTGTTATTGTGCGACGTGGCGTGACTGCGCAACCATTCAGCGAATTGTGTCGTATTCTGTATCAGCTATTCCGGCGGGCGCAATTGATCGAGACTACCTGAAATGGTCAAGTGGACCTTGCTAAACGCAATCAGAATCTACAAGCGATTTTTATCGCCGTTATTGCCGTCAGCCTGCCGCTTCACGCCAACATGTTCCGTGTATACTTACGAAGCTATTGAAACCTACGGTCCTGTGAAGGGGACCTGGATGGGCTTCCGGCGGCTCATGCGCTGTCATCCTTTGCACCCGGGCGGGTTTGATCCCGTCCCTCCCAAGGAGTAATACTTGAATTTGGCAATTCGCAATTCTCTGCTCTTGATGTCGCTCCTGATTCTTGGCGTATTCGTCTTGACCGGCTGTGTCGGTGGGCGCATTGGCGTCAGTTGGCCCGCGGTTGGCTTGATCGAACTCTATGGCGAGACGCATATCGCAATCGCTTATAACAACGATGTTGCGATTCTCAGCCCAACGAATGGCGCGCCCGCCCGTTTGATAAACCCGCTCAACGGCGAAGCCATGCGCGACAATGAAAACAATCCGCGAACCTGGATATTGCGCGGCTCGGAGAATGAAGGTTCGCAGTTTTTCTCCGTTCCCATCCGAATTGATGAAGACACAGTCTTGATTGCGGACAACAACAAGCGGCTGTTACGAGTCGATTCTGTAGTTGTCGAAGTGCAGCGCGCCTACCCGCTGGCGGACAAGGTTTTAACCAATATGCTCTTGGCCGGCGACATGCTTTACCTGCCGTTCCAAAATGGCGGTCTTAGCGCGGTAGCGCTGGAAGATTTCCAGGAGAAATGGACCTTGACCACGGAGGCTGGCATCTGGGCGCAGCCGCTGCTTGTTGACGATATGCTGATTGTGCCGTCGATTGACCATTTCCTTTACGCGGTTGACCGCTCGACCGGCGAGCGTTTTTGGTCGGTGGATTTGGGTGGCGCGGTCGCGTCAACGCCCTTGCTGGCAAATGGACGCCTGTATGTCGGCAGCTTCGATAAGAGCTTCTTCGAAATCTCGCTCGATGGCGAGATTCTTAATGAGTATGGCACTCAGAATTGGGTTTGGGGTACGCCGGCTGTTGACGAGAATGGCATCATATACGTCGCCGATTTAAGCGGATATGTGCATGCTCTAGACAGTGAAAATGGCTTGCGAGAACGCTGGTCGGTGCAGATTGCCGAGCGCGGCATTCGCGCCGGTCCGCTAGTATTTGGCGAGCGCGTCATCGCGGCGTCGCGCGATGGCAAGGTCTATTGGCTGGACAAGCGCGATGGTCAATTGATCAACGCTCGGGAAATTGATGACCGCCCGGAATTGCTCGGTGATATGATGTTGCTGGAACCGAGCGAGAATCTGGCAATTGATGAACCGCTCTTGCTGGTAAGCTCAGTGCATGACAGCCGGTTGTTGATCGCGTTTGGAGTCGATGGACGCCAAACTTGGGTGTATCCACGCTAGTCCGTCGACTGGAGCATGATTGAATGTGGGACTTAATCCTTAACCCCTTTGTGACGATACTCGCCTGGCTGTACGCGGCGCTTAACCAGGACATCGTTTTGGCGATCGTTGTTTTGACCGTCATCATCCGTATCTTGACCTTTCCGCTCTTTGCCAAGCAGCAAGAATCGCAGAAGAAAATGCAGCAGATACAGCCTCAATTGAAAAAGCTGCAAGAAAAGTACAAGGGCGATAAGGAGAAAATGTCGCAGGCGCAGATGAAGCTGTACCGAGAAAACAAGGTCAATCCTGTCGGCGGCTGTTTCCCCATGCTTATTCAGTTTCCAATCTTGATCGGTTTGTACCAGGCGATTTTCTTCGCGCTGGCGGCGACGCCTTTTCAACTGGTGGACCTGTCCGAGCGGCTCTTGATTCCCGGCTTAGATTCGCTTATCCCGCTGCAGCGGATGTGGACGCCCATTCCACAACTTGCTTCGCTGCTCCCGGAGCTCGACCTTACATTGGCGCCGACGGAGAACCCGACTTACGCGCTGGCATTGCCGCTTCTGGTATTGGTGACCACTTGGGGGCAGCAAAAGCTGACGATGTCCTCCACTGGCCAGAACGCGTCGAAGAAAGATGACGATGACGATGATGATAGCGGCGGTGGCGGCGGGCAGGCGGCTGCGATGACGAAGAGCATGACGACCATCATGCCAATAATGTTCGGATTCTTCTCGCTTTCATTTTCTGTCGGTCTGTCCATCTATTTTGTCACGTCCAATCTTATCGGAGTCGTGCAGTATAGCCCGCAAGGCAAGCGGGTATTGAGCCGGGTATTTGGCCGCAAGAATATGGACGAGGCGCCGGTGGAAGTAGTCTTTGAAGACGATGAGCCGGTCAAGAAGACGCGCAAAACGCGCAAGAAGAAAGCGCGCAAAAAGTAAATCGTTGCCACAGCTACCGGATGAACAACAGGTGATATAACCATGGAAATGATTGAAGTAACCGCGAATTCGGTGCAGGCGGCGATTGACAAAGGCTTGGCGCAGCTCAACGCGCGGCCCGGCGAGGTCGTGGTCGAGGTATTGGAAGAGCCGAACACCGGCTTGTTTGGCTTTGGCGCGCGCGAGGCGCGTGTGCGTCTCGTACTGATCAGCCGACGACGCGAAGAACGGCAGGCAGAATTTGAAACGGACGATGGCATCCCCGATGAGGCGCATGACATTCAACAGCCCGCGCCCCTAGCCGACGAGGACTTGGACGAAGACGCCCGCGTCGGCAAACAAGTCCTCGAGGAATTGCTCGCCAAGATGCGTGTCGACGCGCGCATTGATGTGCGTTTGACGGACGATGACGAAGAGGGCGAGAATCCGCACTGGATGCTGAACGTCACTGGCAATCGCGTCAATCGCTTGATCGGCCGCCGCGGCGAGACCCTGTCCGCCTTGCAGCATGTTGTGCGCTTGATTTGCAGTCGGCGTCTTGAGCGCCGCGCCAATATCATCATTGATGCCGATGGCTATAAATTGGGGCGGTCAAAGCGCTTGCGGGGCTTGGCAAAGCGGATGGCGAAGCAGGCTGTTCAGCAGGGCCGGACCATCACTCTGGAGCCAATGCATCCAAATGAGCGGCGTATCATCCACTTAACGCTACGCGGCCGCAATGACGTGATGACACGCAGCGTCGGCGAAGGCCGAACGCGAAAAGTTACGATTGTTCCCAAGTAACCGCGATACCTCATGTCTTTGAGTTCGCGGCAATTGACATTGGGCTGGCTCGGCGCTTAGATGTCCAAGGCAATAGATTACCTCCTCATAGGTCACATGACCGTCGATCTCGTGCCCGGCGGGAGAATGCTGGGCGGGACGATTTCCTACGCCGCGCCGACGTATTCCGCGTTTGGGCATCGCGTAGGCATTGTCACAAGCGCCGCTTCTGAGGAGCCTCTCTTGCGCCAATTGGAGCCTTATGGCCAGCCCGCCGTCGTTCCATCGGTCGAATCGCTGACTTACGAAAACGTATATAGCGATGGCGGCAGGCAGCAGTTTGTCCGCGCGACGGCGCAGGCTTTGCGCCATAAAGATATACCGGTGGAATGGCGCGACGCCCCGTACGCGCATTTGGGTCCCTTGGCTGCGGAGATCAATCCGCGAGAGTTTGCTGAAAATCTCCCTAACGCGACGATCATGCTGACTTTACAAGGTATGATGCGGCGCTGGGGCACAGACGGCCTGGTGAAGTTTCGGCCCTGGTTCGATCGACGCGCTTTGGAGTTGATTGACATTATCGTATACAGTCAGGAAGACATTGTGGAGTATCCGCAGTTGACCGACGAGTTGCGCTCAGTTTGCAAGCATCTCATTGTCACCAACGGTCGCAATGGCGGAACCTATTATAATGATGGCGGCGCGCTTCATTATGACAGCCTTCCCGTTGAGCCCTATGACCTGACTGGCGCTGGCGATGTCTTCGCCGCGTCGCTCTTGGGGGCGCTGCCTCGGCTCAATGGCGATGTCGCAAAAGCAGTCCAGGCGGCCGGCAAGCTCGCCGCTTATTCGGTGACGCGAGCAGGAATCGACAGCGCGCCAACCACGGTTGAAGTCGATAGAGAGCTAGAGCAGCTATCCCGGGATAACTAGATGATTCAGACAATTCTGTTTAACGGCAACATCATTACTTTGGACGAGCGCCGACCGCGTGTCAGCGCGCTGGCGATCAGTTACGGCCGGGTTGTGGCGTTGGGTTTGGACGCTGAGCTTCAGCGCCTTGCCGATTCGAATACCGCTTCTGTCAACCTTGATGGCAAGACGGTCTTGCCAGGGCTTGCGGACGCGCATCTGCATTGGGAAGCGCAAGCCTGCGCCTTGAAATCAGTGAATGTCTTTGAGGCGCCTAGCAAAGCGCTGGCTGTCGAACGTGTTGCTGAGCGGGCGCGGCAACGCGATCCCGGCGAGTGGATTACCGGGCAGGGCTGGGCGCAAGACTTGTGGGATGACCGCGCCTTTCCTGATAAAACCGATCTCGACCTGGTTGCTCCGCTTAACCCGGTCTTCCTCAGCGCGAAGAGTGGTCACGCCGGCTGGGTCAATTCGGCCGCTTTAGCTGCTGCCGGTATCACCGACTCAACCGCCGATCCTGACGGCGGGCAGATACTGCGCGCTGCCAATGGAGCAGCCACCGGCATCTTGTTGGAGACGGCGATGGACATCGTGCAGGATCGGATTCCGAGTCCGACGCCGGATCAGTTGGCTGATATGATGGAAGAGGCGCAAGCGCTTGCGCTCAGGTGTGGTATTACCATGATCCATGATTTCGATGAGCCATCGTGCTTGGTTGCGCTTCAGATCCTGCGCGAACGCGGCCGGCTGGACCTGCGCGTTGTCAAGCAGATCAATCAACGTTGGCTGGATGCGGCGCTGGATACTGGCATCCGCCGGGACTTTGGCGATGACTGGATTCGCATCGGCGCTTTGAAACTCTTCGCTGATGGCGCCCTGGGAGCGAAGACGGCGCTGATGTTCGAAGCCTATGAGGGCGAGCCGGACAACTTCGGTATGGCGGTGGTCGATAAAGAAGAGATGGTGGAACTTGTCAGCCGGGCAAGCAAGTCTGGGTTGCCATCAAGCATTCACGCCATTGGCGACCGGGCGGTTCACGATGTTTTGGATGTCTTCGAGATCGTCCGCCGGGAAGAACGGGCGCGCGCCGAACCGGCGGGCCGCCGCCACCGCATCGAGCATGTGCAGATCATTCACCCGCAAGACGTAGGGCGCTTGGCTGAGTTGGATGTCATCGCGTCAATGCAGCCGATCCATGCCACCTCAGACATGGCGACGGCCGACCGGTATTGGGGCGCGCGCAACCGATACGCTTACAATCCGCGCCTGCAATTGGACCAAGGCGCGCGAATCGCCTTCGGCTCGGATGCGCCCGTCGAACCATTTAATCCCTTCCTCGGTATCCATGCTGCTATCACGCGCCAACGCGACGGGCAGCCCCCGGACGGCTGGTATCCTGAAGCGCGGCTGAGCCTGCACGAGTCTTTACTCGGCTTCACACAGGGTCCCGCCTATGCCGCCGGTATGGAGAATCGCCTAGGCAAGCTAAGCGAAGGCTATCTGGCGGATTTAGTCCTGCTCGACCGTGATATAAACCAGGTCGAGCCTGCTGCCATCCCCGAATTGAAAGTCCGCGGCACTATGGTGGATGGTCGCTGGCGCTTTCGGGACTTCGATTAGGCGAACCGCTCTTCACTGGCTTCAACTGAATGCCGCTGTGCTGAAAACGACGCGGAAGGGCCGGCAATAAATCACCACGCTCATATACTGACTCAGATCGACATCGGCCGGAATCTCGTAATTCTGGTTGCCGACGTTGCCCTTTAACGCGCCAAGGTACGCCTCATTTTCACCCAAGCCAGCAAATGTGCTCGTCGGCGCTTCGGTGGACAGGTAAACGTGCAGATCGGGTCCATTCTTTGAGCGGAAATCTTCGAAGCGCAAGATCCGCTCACCACTTGGCAACTCGTAAACCGTTGCTGTGCCAACCGCTCCGTGGATCGGGTCGATGTCGATGAAGGATCCCATCGCCAGTACCGTCGGCTCGTCCGGCATCTCAGGCGGCATGGCTTGCTCTGCCTCCGGCACGACCGTGTCTTCACCAAGTTGCGCTCTGGCAGTTTGCTCGGCCATCTCGCTGTTTTCTTTTGCCATCTCGATCATCGCCTGCTTTTCCACTTCCGGCATATCAGCAATCGCTTGCCGCTGCTCGCCGGATAATCCGGGAAAGGCTTCGTTGACTTCCCGATTCACGAAATACAGCCAGGGTTTCGTGAGCGCCAAGCCGACAACTACGATAGCCACCAACACAACTATCAACACCATTTTGCGAAACATGAGTTTCTCCCGTGCTACTCCATCCGCGCGCCAATCAAATTGCCACCTTGCTAGACAAAGCGATGCGCCTATAATTCTCATAATATCCGATTCGACCGCAGTACGATATGAGTAGTATGAAGGAGAAATGACAATGACCCGCGCAGGAATGATGGTTGGCGATAATGAACACCAAATTCAAAATGATATGCTGGCGGTCGGTTCCCAAGCGCCGGATTTCGCCTTGATCGCCAATGACCTCAGTAGCAAGTCGCTGGCGGATTATGCTGGCAAGATTAAGATCATCAGTGTGATTCCTTCAATTGACACCGGCGTATGCGCGACGCAGACACGTCGCTTCAACGAAGAGGCGGCAAGCCTCTCTGACGCAGTTGTCCTGACCGTTAGCGCGGATATGCCTTTTGCGCTGGGACGTTTCTGCGGCGCCGAGGGGATTGAAAATTCCGAGACTCTCAGCACCCAGCGCGACATGCAATTCGCCGATGACTACGGAGTTCACGACACGGCTTGGCGCATCTGCCAGCGCGCGGTCTTTGTCCTCGATCGAGACAATGTCCTGCGACACGCGGAATATGTGCCGGTCATCGGCGATGAAGTTGATTATGACACGGCGCTGGCCAAAGCGAAGGAACTGGCGTAAACACCAACACATTACCAGGGGTTGAACCATGAGCGATCTTAGGCGCAAGAAACTGGCGAATTTGCTGGTTAACTATTCGACGACTGTCCAGCCGGGCGATTGGGTCGGTATCTTGGGCGGCTTCACATCGCTGCCCATTCTGCGCGATGTTTATGCAGCCGTAATCGACGCCGGCGGACATCCGACCTTGCTTATCGACGACAGTCAGATGCAACGTTACTTTCTGCGCAACGCGACTGGCGAGCAGATGAATTGGATCGACCCGGCTTTGAAGTTATACACCGAGCAAGCCGATGTCTATATTCGCGTCGGCGCGCCGGATAACACGCGCGCGATGAGTTCCATCAGCGCCGACCGTATGCGCGAGCAGCGTTCCGCCCAAAGCGAGATCTTGCAAACCCGGCTGGAACGCGCCGCTCGCGGCGAGTTTCGCTGGGTCGGCGCGCTTTATCCGACGCAAGCCAGCGCGCAAGAAGCTAACATGAGCCTCGAAGAATATGAAGACTTCGTCTACGGCGCCTGTTTCTGCGATACCGACGATCCGGCTGCCGAGTGGCGCAAGCTCAGCGAGATGCAGCAGCATAAGGTCGATTTCCTCGCGGGTAAAGAACATATTGCGCTGCGCGGTCCAAATATCGATCTCGAGTTGAGCATCGCTGGCCGGACGTTCATCAACAGCGATGGCAAGCGCAATATGCCCAGCGGCGAGATTTTCACCGGACCCGTTGAAGACAGCGTGAACGGCTGGGTCCGCTTCAGCTATCCGGCCATCGTTGGCGGACGCGCTGTCAGCGGTATCGAACTCAGGTTCGTCGAGGGCAAAGTGACCGATGCCTCCGCCGAGATGAACGAAGACTTGCTGCGCGCGCAGTTGGATACCGATGCCGGGGCGCGTTATCTTGGCGAGTTTGCCATCGGCACGAACTTTGGCATTAATCAGTTCACCGGCATGATTCTTTACGACGAGAAGATCGGTGGCACGGTGCATATGGCTGTGGGCATGGGCTATCCGGAAACCGGCAGCATGAATAAAAGCGCGGTCCACTGGGACATGATCTGTGATATGCGTACTGACAGCGAGATCCACGTGGATGGCGAGCTATTCTACAAGGACGGCGCATTCACGATCTGAGCTGGACTACTCGCCGCGTTTCTCTCCAACTGCTCGATCCGCCCATTTTCAATTGCGTGAACAAATTGTTGCCAATAGGCGGCCTTTTGTGTCACGCTGCCGAAGATGGCTGATGGCTTTGCCCAAAATCGGCACTTGTACTACTATGCGAATAGTCTGACGATTTGAGGTAGCCTCGATGAGCAGTAGAAACTCTGTTCCCAAGCCCGATGACGCCGGCGGTGGCCTGATCGCTGTCGCCAATACGAGATCAGCGCTCAGCAATATTAGGCGTGGTCCCGGCGTCAATTACGAAGATATCGGCGACATCCTCGATAACGCGCTGCTCGTCTACTATCCCGATACCCGCACGAGCAGCAACTGGATCTGGGTGGAGAAGGGCGCCTTGAAAGGCTGGATTTATGCCGGCTACGTCGAATTCATTGACGCCATCGGCGCGTTGCCGTCGCCGCACCAGCCAACGCCTTATGACGGCAAGGTGGCGATCTGGCATTGGAAAGGCGCCGCAGTCCCCGAAAATACCGCCGTGGAACTCCTCGATACGATTAAGAGGAACGCGCCAAACGTCAATCAGATTTGGGTCAAGATCACCAACGGCGTCAACTGGATGGGCAACTACGATTCCAGCGATATGGCGATAAACGGCGCCGCCAGCATCGACCAATGGGTGGCGGCCTGCCAAGCCGCTGACATGGAATTCCATGCCTGGACGGTGCCGCTTGGTCTCAACGTAGAAGCGGAAGCCGCCATCATTGTCGAAGCCTGCAAGCGACCCGGCGTCCAATCGCTCATCCTGGATATCGAGCCCTACGACGACTACTGGCAGGGAGGCGCATCCGCGGTGCGCCCCTTTATGCTTGCGCTGCGCCGCGGTTTGGGCACACGCTTCCACATCGGCTTGAGCGTTGATCCGCGCCCTCAGCATTACCATACCATCTTCCCGCAAGAATGGAGTCCATTTGTAGACAGTGTCCATCCTCAATCATATTGGGACATATTTCGCAAGACGCCTGAGGAAACGCTTGCCTCCGTGTGGAGGGTTTGGGGCGGCTTTGACAAGCCGGTTATCCCGGTGCTTGAGGGCGCGGCGACAGCGCAGGAACAGACTGAGGCGCATACCCTGGCCACTCAGGTGCACGGCGCCAAAGGAGTTAGCTGGTGGCGCCACGGTGTCATTTCACAATGGACCGGGGTGAATACCCCTATAGACCTGACCAACTCTCCGGCTGATACGACATCGGACATCGTGCAGAATTACGCCGATGAAGTCACGATATTCCCGTCGAAGCAGGGCTTCCGCAGCGGCACATATACAGGCCAGCCGGAATTCAGCGCGCGGCAGAATACCTGGGGCTGGGATTATCTCTACGTGACCACAGAGGAGCGCACCAGCAAGGTCTGGGCAGAATGGCGCGACGACCTGCCGCGGAATGGCTTGTACGAGATCGCGGTATTCATTCCCAATCGCAAGGCGACCACCACCCGCGCGCGTTACAAAGTGCATGGCATTGTCGGCACGACAACCGAAGTGGTCGTCGATATCAATCAGAGTCAGAATCGCAACCGCTGGGTGTCCCTGGGTGTATTCGACCTTGATCGCTCGATGGAAAATGCCGGGCGCGTCTTCCTCAATGATGTGACCGGCGAGCCCGATAAAGAAATAGCCTTTGACGCCGTTCGCTTCCGCCGTATTGTGTCAACGCCCGCTGGCTACACGCCCGCGCCCGAAGCGCCGCGACCCACCGTGATAGACGGCGTCCACGTGGCTGACGGCTACGACTCGCCGGTGGGGACCAGTGAACAGCGCCGAGGCGAAACTGTCTGGCCCCCCGGCTGGCGCGATGCGACGCCCTTCGGCAAGCTCTATTTCATTGGTACGCCCAGCGAAGCCTATCACCCCGGCGCTGACCTGAATTTTGGTCGCCCGTATGCCGACAAAGGTATGGCCTGTTATGCCTGCGCCAGTGGCGTGATAGTTGTGGCCGCGCGCTTCGGCGTCTGGGGTAATCTGGTGGTCATCCGGCACGACCCGCTTTATGAGCCCACAGGCCGCGTGATCTACAGTCGATACGCCCACGTGCAGAATATGCGCGTCTCCGCTGGCGACCGCGTGGCGCGGGGCCAGCGTATCTGCGAAGTCGGCGATGCCTTCGGCCGTTTCGTCCCGCATCTGCACTTTGACTTGAGCCCGACGAGGCTGCTCGAGACGCGACCGAGCAATTGGCCCAAACTGGACTACGACTTGCTCATGGCGAATTATATTGATCCCCTGGATTGGATTCGCCGGCATCGCCCCTAAAACGGGACTAGAACAGACCCCAGTCGCTGGCGGCGCCTTCTTCCATCATGCTGGGGTCCCACATCTCCATGCCCATTTCAATCGTGGTTGGCACGCCGAGAAAATCTTGCGCGGTGCGCCGCGTCTGTTCAAGCAACTGCGGCGCATAGGGGCAGAAGGGCGTTGTCATGATCATGTTCACATGCGCGCTTTCCTCGTCGAATTCCACACCGCGCACCAAACCCAATTCAATGATATTCATGCCGATCTCAGGATCGATGACGGTGCGGAAAGCTTCGTACAATCCCGCTTCTTTGTCGCTCATTCATTTGTCCTCATGACGATCGCCGTAATCGCAATCGACTGCTTGATTTTGGCTAAGGTCCATCTCAACCTGCCGGAGTAAAGCAAGCATAGTATACCCTTGCCGGTCTGTCAATTTGACGAATGCTCAGCAATTCTAACGCCATTCTATACTTCTTATGCTAGCTTGCTCGCATGATTCTGATTCACAGTCCGCGCCGGGCCCTTCCATGTAAGCGCCGTTGACAAGGTGTTCGGGGACTGATACACTCTCAGTAAATTCGACTCGGTTAAATATTCTCTTTAACCGACATTAAATTGAGCAGAAGGGAGACCTGCCGCGAATGGTTGCCACATTGGAGATACGGAATCTGCACGCTAGTGTGGAGGGCGATGAGAGCCTCATTTTACGCGGTGTAGACTTGACAGTAAAACAAGGCGAGATTCATGCTTTGATGGGACCCAACGGATCTGGCAAGAGCACCCTCGCCAATGTCCTGATGGGCAATCCGGCCTACGAAGTACATGAAGGGACCGTGCTTTTGGATGGTGAAGATGTCCTTGATATGGAACCGGACGAGCGCAGCCGCGCCGGACTGTTTCTGGCTTTTCAGTATCCGGTGGCGATCCCGGGCGTGACGGTGGCGAATTTTCTGCGGCACGCCATTAATGCCCGCATGAAAGCCGAAGATCCGGATTCAAAAGGCATCCCGATTCCCAAATTCGCCCGTATGATGCGCGAGAAGATGTCGCAGTTGCATATCGATCACGCCTTCGCCGGACGTTATCTGAACGAGGGCTTCAGCGGTGGCGAGAAAAAGCGTGCCGAAGTTCTGCAAATGGCGGTTTTGGAGCCGCGTATCGCCGTGCTTGACGAGACCGATTCCGGCTTGGACATTGATGCGCTGCGCATCGTCGCCGACGGCGTGAATTCCTTGACCGGTCCGCAGATGGGCGCGCTTGTCATCACGCACTATCAGCGGATGTTGAATTACATCAAACCTGATTATGTCCATGTCATGTACGATGGGCGGCTGGTGGAAAGCGGCGGTCCCGCATTGGCGCTCGAGCTCGAAGAGAAGGGCTACGAGTGGATACGGGAAAAGCACCTGGCGCAACTGGAAGTCTAGGCTAACGAGGACTGCAAAATGGTTGACGCAATACAGAGTGAAAAGCAACTGACGCAAGAAGAGCAAGCCCTGAAGGAAGTCGGCTTGAGTTATGCCGAAAAATACGGCTTCCATGACGACGATGTGGAGTATTCCTTCAAGAGCCAGAAGGGCGTCAACGAAGATATCGTGCGTCAAATCAGCGCGATGAAGTCGGAGCCGGGGTGGATGACCGATCGGCGCGTTGAGGCCTACCACGTCTTCATGGACAAGCCGACGCCGCAATGGGGCGGCGACTTGAACCAGATCGACTACGACGACATCTACTACTACGTCCGAGCGACGGACAAGACCGAAGGCGATTGGGATGATGTGCCGCAAGAAATCAAGGATACCTTTGACAAGCTAGGCATCCCTGAGGCCGAGCAGAAATTCTTGCACGGTGTCTCGGCGCAATACGACAGCGAATCGGTCTATCACAACATACAAGAAAATCTGGAAGCGCAAGGCGTCATCTTCCTGGACATGGATTCCGGCCTGCGCGAGCATCCCGAGATCGTTCAGGAATACTTCGGAACCGTGATTCCCACACACGACAACAAGTTCGCCGCTCTCAACACGGCCGTCTGGTCGGGCGGCAGTTTCATCTATGTGCCGCCGGGTGTGCAGGTGGAAATGCCCCTACAGGCCTACTTCCGCATCAACACCCAGAACATGGGGCAATTTGAACGCACCCTCATCATCGTCGATGAAGGCGCTTACGTGCACTATGTCGAAGGCTGCACCGCGCCCATCTACAGCTCGGATAGCCTGCACAGCGCGGTCGTCGAAATCATCGTGAAGAAAGGCGGACGCTGCCGTTATACGACGATCCAGAATTGGTCGAACAACGTCTACAACCTGGTGACCAAACGGGCTGTGGCGGAAGAAGGCGCGACTATGGAATGGGTCGATGGCAACCTCGGCAGCCGCTTGACGATGAAATATCCAGCCGTCATTCTGCGTGGCGAAGGCGCCCATGGCGAAGTGCTTTCGATTGCCTTCGCCGGCGACGGACAGCACCAGGATGCCGGCGCGAAGATAACCCATCTGGCGCCGAATACCACCAGCCAAATCATCAGCAAGTCCATCAGCAAAGACGGTGGACGGGCGAGTTATCGCGGCCTGCTGAAAATCGATGAGGCCGCTCGCCACAGCAAGAGCAACGTTGTTTGCGACGCTCTGCTTCTCGACGACGCCAGCCGGTCGGATACTTATCCCACCATCGAAATTGATGCCAAAGATGTGACCATGGGCCACGAAGCTTCGGTCAGCAAAGTCGGGGAAGACCAACTCTTTTACCTGATGAGCCGCGGCATCAACGAAGACGAAGCCAATGCTATGATCGTAAATGGCTTCCTCGAGCCGCTGGTTAAGGAATTGCCGATGGAGTACGCCCTCGAACTCAACCGGCTCATACAGATTCAACTGGAAGGTTCAATCGGCTAGCAATTGAAGCGAATGATGTTGCCCGGCTAAAGGCTGGCTAATCAACAGACGTGAATTCCTAAGCTTGACCTAAGTCTATTGGTCCCGGTTGGATGCTTTCTTTCCGCCCCGGCGGCGCCCAAACTGAGATTGACAAGCAGCACAAAGGAGAATGAACGTGGCAGTTGTACGTAGGCGATCCTCGTTGCCCCAAGCGCCGAGTTTCACGCGCGCCGATGTGGAAGCCCTCGGCCGAGAAAACCAGGAGCCGACCTGGCTGCTTGAACGGCGCCTGGAGGCTTGGCAGCGTTATATTGATACGCCAATGCCCTACATGGAAGAGGAGTGGCGCCGTACCGATTATCGCCACATACGCTGGAGCGAAGCGGATCGCTTGGCGCATGCCAACGGCCTGACTGCTGGAGTTGTGCCCGGCAAGAATCTGGAACCCTTGACCGGCGATGAGCAGGGCGGGTTGCTGGTATTCGTCGACGGCAAAGTTACGCAGTTTGAGCTTTCGGACAAACTTACGCAGCAAGGCCTGATCTTCACGGATCTGCGCAGTGCCGTGCGTGACCACGAGGAGCTCGTGAAGGCTCACTTAATGACGCGCGCCGTCACGCCCGCCGACGGCAAATTCGCCGCCTTGCACGCCGCCCTGTGGAATTATGGCGTCTTTGTCTACGTGCCGCGGAACACAGTAGTGGAACTCCCGCTGCATGTCGTCTGCTACAACACCTCTGCCGGCGCCGGTTTTGGTCATGTTCTGGTTGTGCTGGAGGACAACGCGCAAGCGACCATGCAGGTGGAATACGCCTCGCGCCACAACAACGAGCAATCGGCGTATATCGGCGCGACCGAGCTAATAGTCGGCGCAGCGAGCAATCTTCGTTATGTCTCCTTGCAAGATTGGAATAGGGAAACATTCGAATTTAGTCATCAACGCGGCGTCGTCGGCCGGGACGCTGAGTTGGACTGGGTTAATGGAGTGATGGGCAGCCGGCTCACCAAAGCCTTCATCGAAGTCGATGCAGTCGGAACAGGCGCCAACGCGCGCGTTAGCGGCTTCTTCTTCGCCGATCGCGGCCAGTTCTTCGATCTGGATACGCAGCAGAATCACAATGCGCCGCTGACCAATACCGATCTCCTGTTCAAGGGCGCAGCGCGTGACGACGCGCGCACCTTGTGGCAAGGCATGATTAAGTCTCTGCCAGAAATGCAAAGAATTGACGGTTACCAGGTCTGCCGCAATCTGATGCTCAGCGACGAGGCGCGCATGGACAGCGTCCCCGGCCTCGAAATCGAAGCGGATGATGTCGCATGCTCACACGCGGCGACCTTCGGCACACTCGAGGAAGAACCGATTTATTATCTGATGAGCCGGGGCATCACGCGGCCACAGGCGGAGCTGATGATCATCGAAGGTTTCTTCGACGAATTGCTGCAACGCGTGCCCTTTGAAAGGGTCCGTCAACGTCTGATGGACGAAATCGAAGCCAAGATCATCGGCTGAAGCGATGACCTCGAAGCAATATGAACGTCTGTTCTTGCTCTCTACTCAAAATCATGATACACTCCTCCTATGATTATCGCAGGCTCTCAATCGCGGCGCCCAGCCGATGTCCCCGCCGATTCCCGCCTCTATGCCGGCGGTTGCGCCGCTGCGTCGACATACCAAAATCATACTAACAGCCGCCTGTATTTTGTCCCTTTCGTTCAGAAAACCCCGCCTATTGTCCGAAAAAAGTATTTTCTTGTCCGACTTTGTCCGTTTCGGACAATAAACAAACCTAAAACAAATATTCTCTAGGAGTGGCTGCATGCTGACTGCATGAGACAGTGGTGATTTGATTGACATGGCTCCAAGCCCCCATCCTCCACAAGGAGACAAGGGGAGATTTTCTGATGTCCTTGTGGGTTTGAAGCCCCTCCCTCTTTATGAGATGCTCCCCATTGAGATCGTGAGAAAGGGGCCGGCGTGGGGCAAATTAGAGGCATGTACACGTTTTCACCACCCCCCCGAGATTCGCGCAGATTGCGGCGCTCGCGCAATCAGTGCTAGAATCCAAGGCGCGTCTCAGGATGCGCTTTTCACTTGATTTGGCTCTTGAACGGGGCAATCCATGCAAGAGATGTTTCGCGAACTCATTTTGGATCACGCGCGCAATCAGCGAAATTGGGGCTTGCTCGCGCCAAATGACTTCGACCACGAAGAATCCAATCCGCTCTGCGGCGATCGTTTGCGGCTTACCTTGCGGCTCAGCGAGGACGGCATTATTGAGGAACTTGGCTGGGATGGCGAAGGCTGCGCCATCTGTCAGGCATCGGCGTCTATGCTTGGCGAAGAGTTGATCGGCATGTCACTGGACGCGGCGCGTGAAATCAATAAGCAGCAACTGCTGGACAATATCGGTTTGCATTTGAGCATCAATCGCGTGAAATGCGCGCTGCTGCCCTTGAAGGTATTGGTGGTCGGCGCTTATGGCCAAGCCGGCAGCGAGCATTGGGCTGCCCTGGAAGAGGATTGAGACGACGATGACAGAATGGGTCACGCTTTGCGCTAGTGATGAGTTGCCGCCCGGGCAGCGAGAAGTCTTTGGCGTAAACGGTCGCTGGATCGCGGTGTTTAATATCGGCGGCGCGATCTACGCCATTGAAGACTTGTGCACTCATGACGGCAATGTGCTCGCCTTCGACCAATATGACCAGCCGAGCAAACTGATCGACTACGAGGTGGAGTGTCCCCGTCATGGCGCGCGCTTTGATGTTCGCGATGGCAAGGTGACGCGCCGCCCAGCCGAGGTCGATGTCCCCTTCTTTGAAGCGCGTGTTGAGAACGGCAATGTACAGATCCTCGTCTAACTGAAGGAGTTACATAAGCAAATGCGCTACTCAAGCATGCGCGAAGCAATGGAAGCGGGCGAGACCTTGGTATTTGGACATCGTGGCGCCATGGCCTCTGCGCCTATGAATACGCTGGCCTCGTTTCAGTTGGCATATGAGCAGGGCGCGGACGGTATTGAACTCGATGTGCATTTTTCCAAAGATCAGCAACTTGTCGTACTGCATGACTTCACCGTCGACGCCACGACTACTGGCCAGGGCGCGGCCTCGGACTTCACGCTTGCGGACTTGAAACGGCTGGATGCGGGCAGTTGGTTCTCGCCGACATTCGTGGGCGAGACGATTCCCACGCTCGACGAGGTCTTTGATTCCGTCGGCGACAAGCTTCTAATGAACATCGAAATCAAATCCCGTTTCGCCGAGTCCGAAGCGCTAAACCGCGCCGTCGCCGACTGCATCGGACGCCATCAAATGGCTGAGCGCTCGCTTGTCTCCTCCTTCGATCCGAAGCTGTTGAAGGGATTCGGGGTAATCTGCCCCGATGTGATGATGGGCTATCTGCATCCGCCGGGTCGCGCGGTTGCCTGGATGAATGACGTGGCGCATGAAGCGCGTCATCCCTGGCATGAAGAGATCGACGCTGCCTATATGACTTGGGCGGCGAAGGCCGGCTATTTCGTCAACGCCTGGACCATCAACGATACGGAACGCGCCTGCGCCCTCAAGCGCCTGGGAGTCAACTGCCTGATCACCGATGATCCCGCCCTGATCATCGCCGCTCTGGAATCATGCTAAGTAAATTCTGGCGCTTCTGCTTTCGACTTCTATACAACGAATTTGCCTTCACCTACGATTATGTCAGCCGAATTGTTTCGCTTGGACATTGGCGCAACTGGCAGCGCAGCGCGCTGCGATATTTGCCAGCGCCGGACGCAGGCATGATCCTGGAATTGGGCCATGGCACCGGGAACATGCAAATTGAGTTGCTGCGGGCCGGCTACCAGAGCGTCGCGCTTGACCTGTCTCCCTATATGGGCCGGCTGACACGACGGAAGCTCCGGCAGGCCGGTCTAAACGCGGACCTTGTCAGGAGCGACGCCCAAGACTTGCCATATCGCGCCAATGCTTTTGCCGCCGCCGTCTGTACCTTCCCGACCTCATACATTCTGGCTGAGAGCGTACTCGACGAGTTGGCTCGTGTCCTGCAGCCGTCCGGGCGAGTTGTTGTTGTGCTTGTGGGTCAGTTGCGAGGAAAGGGTTTGAGGCGGCAACTCATTGGTCAACTGTATCGTTTTACCGGGCAAGGCGATGAATTGCTTGGCGATAGCGCCGTCCGCGAACTTTTCTCTGCGCCACGATTTTGTATCGAGAATCATATCGTGACCATTGGAAACTCTGCCGCTCAGGTTGTGGTGCTGACAGCTGTTTCTGAATCGATACCGCGACAGTCAAATGTCAGTCTGGATTACGCCCGGCATTTATGATACACTTCTTGGTTGAGCATGGTGGGCGTAGCTCAATGGCAGAGCACCTGATTGTGGTTCAGGCGGTTGAGGGTTCGAGCCCCTTCGTCCACCCCATACGCGTAGACTGTAACACCTGCGACCGGCAGGTGTTTGTTCTGGCCTGCGCTCGCGTCTCCGTTAGAGTTATCGTCGAGATTGTGGGCTAGGTGTGTGACCTGATCATGGCGCGGCGTCGTCTTGCGCGGCGACGCAAGCCTGTGATCGTTAAGGAATCCGAAGTCGATACCGCCGCCGATGGCGCAAGATGAGCCGGTTCCTCGTAGCGGCTTTCTTCACGCTGCAAGATACGCGGTGGCGGCTCAGGGGCTCGGTACCGTTCACGAACGGGCTCTTCCGGCGCGCTGGTCAATTTCCGCGCCTCGCTTGGCCTCTGCAAGCCAAATATCTCAAACACGCTGAGTTCTGCCGTGTCGCGGGTTTCCCTTGGTTGCAGAGGCCTTCGCTCCGGCAACGCGGCTTCTACTATTTCTCTCTCTTCAGTTGGCGGTGGCGCAGCGGGCTCGGGCGGGGGCAGAGAGCCTGTGGAGAAAAGCGACTCCAATTTTAGCGGCTTCGTGTCATCCGGCGCTACTTCCGGCTCGGACTCTATCTCTAAGCCAAAGCCGGGCGATAGCACCACCGGGTTCGGTTTCGTATCTGTATCGACCACTGCTGGAAGCGGCTCGGCTTCAGTTTCAAACTCATAGAAAGCCGGCTGCCTATCCGTATCGATATCGGTTTCGCTGGCGGCCAATTCCTCCAGCGCGGGGTCATGAAAGACGGACGGATGACGTGGCTTATATGCCGACCGTTCACTGACATCAGGCGCTTCCTGGACGCTGGCTTTGGCTTCATGCGTCGAGATGCCGCCTGACTCTTGCAGGATCAGTTGGTGTAAGTTGCGCAAGCTCGCCTGGATTTGATCAGTCGTGCCGCGTTTTATCCGCATCGCGTTGCGCAATCCGCTAAAGACGCCCTTCAACTCGTATTGAAATGTCCAGCGAACCAACGTGCCGTCAGTGACTTCATGCAGGCGGATGCGCCCCTGATTCTCGCCGAAACTGGCGCCGTCCTTCACGCTATACTCGTAGCCAAGCGTGTCGTACCAAGCCCTAATCTCGACCACGGTATCGCTATTGTTGTCAGCGGAAGCGCGCCAACGTGTGCCCCGGCCTTCACGCTGCGTCGATAGAAAGGAGACCGAACTGACGTTTTCTTGCCATTGGGGCAGGGTAGCTAGGTCGCCCATAAAGCGCCAGATAAACTCCGGCGAGGCGGGAATCAGGATTTCGAGATCAATGACGTTCATGGTTTCCGCCGCAGAGGCGTGACTGGAATCGCGCTTTATGCTACACTGACTTCAGATTTTACCATCGGAAAACCGAATCGCAACCACGATGCCGAACCCCATATACATCTTCGCCTTCATAATCGCCACCATGCACGGCCTGGGCTTTCATTTTGTGATGGGTGGCGATGCGCGCCGCATGGTACTCTTCGTCGTTACCAGTTGGCTTGGTTTCTTGCTGGGGCAGTATATCGGCGGTCATATTGATATCGCGCTGCTCAAAATCGGCATTATACACCTGTTGCCAGCCTCCGCCGGCGCCTTGATGCTTTTGATCTTCGCTCACGTTCTAACAGCGGATACTACCGCGCCCGTATCGCGGCGTTGAGTCATGACCGACGGCGAGGCTGACACCAGTACTGCGCCGCCCGCTGCCCAAGCTTCCGGCGGTCTTTCGATTGCGCGACTCATCAAGGTCACGTCCATCATCGGTATATTGCTCATTGTGCTTCTTTTGGCGGCTGCCCTCGCCGCCGCGCTGACCGCCGCCGATACTTGGGCGCCCTTTGTTCAGATTTTCCGCGATGTCTTCCTCCTGCTTCTCCTATTGGAGTTGGTGCTGATCATCGCGGCTTTGGCGATACTCTTGTTGCAAGCGGCGGGTTTCTTGATCATGCTGCGATCAGAAATCAAGCCGATCCTGGATAACGCGCGGGAAACGACGCGCCTGAGCAAAGCGACTGCCCAATTCGTCAACAGCAACGCAGTGGATCCTTTGATTCAGATCAAGAGCTTTTTGGCCGGCCTGCTGGCTTTCTTGCGCGAGTTGATTCGCCTCCGCGCTGTGGTCGCGTCGGATGAGGCAGATGCGGACGAAACGCATGAGACCAAAGCGGTCTGACTTGGACGAGAACGCGACCTTCGTCGGCATATTGCTGGGGCTATTGCTCGGCGCTCTATACGCCTTGCTGCATATCAAGCGAAGCGGACCAACGCGACGGCGGGATCTGACGCAGTTTGGCGCCGCAACGGCTGAACTGGAAATTGAAGCCAGCATCAGCGAGGCGAAAGCAAAGGCGAAATCGCGACTAGAGGGCGACGATTAATCTCGCTCAATCCGCTGGAACGTCGCGCCCAAAGCGGCCAGCACATCGCCAGCGATGACGCTGCGGCTGCTGCCGACAATGTTCGCCGCGATCGTGCCCGCAAGAGCGTGAACATAGGCGCCCAAGCGAGCGCTGTCATAGGCGCTGAGTCCTTGAGCGCGTAAGCCGGCTATCAAGCCAGCCAGGACATCGCCCGTGCCTGCCGTGCCGAGCGCGTCGGTCTTGATCGGGATGACACTCGTTTCACCGGCCGGATCGGCGATGATGGTATGCGCGCCTTTGAGCGCGACCACCACATTCCAGCGCGCCGCGTAATGCCGCGATATGCGCCAGCGATCGGCGTTGATCTCCGCGGTGGAAAGCCCGGTCAAGCGAGACATCTCTCCGCTGTGTGGCGTGATGATGGTATACGCCGGCAGATTCGTCCACCATTCCGGCTGCTGACTGAGCGCGTTTAAGGCATCGGCATCCAATATCAAGGGAGGCGGCGCTTCGACGCCCGCCACTCGCTTGACAAATCCGCGTGTGCTGTCATGCAGACCAAGCCCGCAGCCCATGAGCAAAGCGTCATATGTCCGCGCGGCGCTCAGGACCGCCTCACTCGCCCGTTCGCTGATGGCGCCATCGTCGGCGCTCAAGGCGAGCCAGGTGGGTTCGCGCAGTTTGCTCGCCACTATGTTTATGAGGGTTATTGTCGTCGCGATGGTGACCAGCCCAACGCCGGATCGACAAGCGGCTTCTCCGGCCAAAGCGACCGCGCCGATGTAATTAGGCGAGCCGGCAATCAGCATAACTTTGCCGAAGGTCCCCTTATGCCCGTCAAGGGGCCTCGGCGGAAGCAGCGAAGCAGCTAGTCCATCATCGATCAGAGTTGTTGAGATCTGCTGCAATTCTGGCAGGGCCGCCGGCACGCCAATGGTCGCTACTTCAAGATCGCCGACTTTTTCCGCCGCCGGGAAGGTCAACAACCCGGGTTTCGCCCCTATGAAAGTGATCGTAGCATTTGCGCGTAGGGTGAGCGGGTCGGCCGCGCCGCTGTCACAATCGACGCCGCTGGGACAGTCAATCGCCAGGATGAACGGTCGATCATCCTGAAGGCGCCGCAGGACTCGTTCCAGCACAGCCGCTGCGCCGCCCCGCAATGGCAACTCTAGCCCGATGCCAAAAATGGCATCAATGATAGCAGTGGCGTCGCGAATCCAATCCGATAGAATTTCACCGCTGCTGTCGTCAGCCGCTAGCGTTACGCTGACGCCGGCATCGACTGCCGCTTGCAAATGGATGTCGTCTTCGCCGCGCGCTTCCAACAAGTAGAGCCGAATGTCCGCTGGAGTTTCGCGCGCCAAGGCACTCGCCATGACCAAGCCGTCTCCGCCATTATTCCCTTTGCCCACCAAGAAGATGACGACCGACTTTTCGGTCAGCGCGATTCGCCTTTGCAGGTAGCTGCTCGCCGCTAGGCCCGCATTGAACATCATCTGCGCATAGCTGAGCCCGGATCGGTCGGCCGCCGCTTCGATCGCGCGCATCTCTTCCACGCTTGCAACTTTGATCGTCATTGTTCCTGTCCTTAATGGGCAAATAAAAGAGACGCGCATCTCAATGATACACGCCTCGATATCTCCAAACTACATCTCCGCTCAGGTTTCTCGCTTTATCACCATCAGCGCGAGATCCGCCAGGGCTTGCTTCGTCGGTGAATCCGGCAATGCGGCCAACTTCGCCACCGCGCTGTCAACAAGCAGCGCTGCTTGAGCGCGCGCCTTATCAATGGTGTCGCCTTCCATCATCTTCCGCTTGATGGCGTCCACGGGGTCGATGACTTGCGCGCTGCCATTGCCATTGCCGGCATGTAGCGCCATGGCGACGCCGCGTCCCTGATGGACGTCAATGCCGCTTGTCTTGCCCAGGCTTTCTTCATCCGCCACGATATCAAGAATGTCGTCAATGATCTGGAAGGCCAACCCTAGATTGAAACCGAAGTCGCCCAGAGCATCAATCTCGTTGTCGCTGGCGTCCGCTAGCTTCGCGCCAATTTCCGCAGCGGCGCGGAAGAGAGCGGCAGTCTTGAGAGCGATGATATCCATATACACTTTGCGGGTAAAGGTATTGTTCTTGACCGCGCTGGCTTGCAGCGTCTCGCCCTCAACCAAGGCGGTAGCCGCCCGCGCCAGATCAACATTGAGTTGTTGATAAGGGGCCATTAGCTCATAGACCGCCGTAAAGAGATAGTCGCCGGTTAGCAGCGCAAATGTCCGCCCCCAAATCGCGTTCACTGATGGCCGGCCGCGCCGGAGGATGCCATGATCATTGATGTCATCGTGTACGACGCTCGCCGTATGCATCAACTCTATCGCCGCCGCCGGCCTGGCAACGCGCGACACATCATCTCCGCCGAGGGCAAGGTAAGTCAGCAGCAGAAGCCGCGGCCGAATTCGCTTACCGCCAGCACTCAGAATATGCTGGCTCGCCTCGCGCAGGACCTCCACCCGGCTATTGGTCACATCAAGCATGGCGCGCTCGACAGCGGTCAATCCGTCGTCCAAGTATTTCGATAGTCTCGCCGGGCTTGCTACTGTTCCCGTCATGACAAACTCCAAGATAGCAATTGTGAAGTTCAGAACTATCTAAATCTATTTTACATTATGCCTGCTATTCGTCAACAGTATCCGCCTTCAGTCTTGAAAGGCGGACGCTTACGTTGATCAGTCAGCGCATTTTCCCAAGGTCTGACAGAGTTGCGTGATGTGCAACCGGTCATGCTGCGCCGTAAAGTAGGCCATCTCCAGCAGATTGGTCAAGCCAAATATGCTGTGCCGCGCCGGCCGCGCCCAGTCCGCCTCGGTTAACCCAGCCAGCATCGCCATTGTCGCCATGCGTTGGCCGCGGAAGCGCTCGAAGACTTCCATCCCGTCATCATGGCAGGCGGGGATATCCGGTCCCGGCGGCGGCAAGGACGGGATGAATGGATTGTCCTCCGCAAGAATGCTCCGCAGACGCTGCTGATGCACATCGCTTTCCGCCCGCCAAAGATGACAGAGTATCTGCAAGATTGACCATTCTTGTGGATCGGGACGCTGGAACCACTGATGCGGCTTTACTTCGGCAAGCAGACCAGACAGCGCGGCGAGGTTACCCTTAAATTGCGGCTTTAGCATGTCGGCTGCCAACTCGCCGGGCATCAACTCACTCTGCCAATTCGGGCGCTGCAAACGTTCTATGATGGGCTTGAGCCCGTCCTCGGCCTGTACCTGCCAAGTTTGCATACCAAGCGCACGCGCTGGCGTAATATCGTTTGTCAGGTTGTCTCCGATAACCAGGCATTCGTCCGGCTCCACGCCGACTCGAGCGATCACTTCGGCAAAATAAGCCGGATCCGGCTTGGCGAAGTGCATATTCTCACTGTGTGTAATTAACGCAAGCTCGCTGATGAAATCACCCAAGCCCGCCCAGACGATGCGCGCGCGAGTCGCGTCCTCCGGGAACAGCGGATTGGTCGCGATCGCAACCAGCAGACCCTGATTCAGCAAGTCTTCCACCAACTCCGCCGATCGCGCCATGGGCGATGTATTCGCCCGGAAGCAGTGGTACGGACCTACATAGAATGAAATGAGCGCGGCGGAAATCTCCGCTCTTGAAAGCGGCATCTCGTAGACCAGTTTGTCCAGTATCAATTCGGCGTTGGTGAGGTATGATTCGGGCTTGGCGTTGAGGCTCCCGATGGCCTTGCGGAGGGCGTCGGAAGCGCGGTTGATGCCGAAGCAGTCTGCAAAATGCCGATCCCATCCCTGACGGAAAGTTCGGACCCACTGGCGGTCCGGATTATGCAGCAGGGTATTATCGAGGTCGAGCAGAACGCCCTTAATCATCGCTGCGTTCCAATGCTTGCCGGAAAATCTCCAAGCCGGGGTGCTCATCCGGGCAGCCGACATAAGGATCCACTTTTTCACCGTTTTTTAGGCAGATAGCTTCGACTTCGACACGCCGGATTAGCCCCAGGAATCCGGACTTGATGGTCAGCTTGAGCTGTGTGTCACGGCTCGCGTTGGCAAGCAGGATATCCGGAACCGGGCATTTCAAGCAATCCTTTGGGCGCCATTCTTCGGATTCGGCATTGCTCTTGGCGAGGCGGCACTCTTCAATATCACGCGTGTGGCGATTGAAGTCGGAGTAGTAATGCGGGCACTCTCTCCCTGCGGGTGTCTTCATCTTGTATGCCTATTTGCGGTCGATCCAGTGTGACGCAAGGGCCGGCAGCTTGTCCAATGTGCCGAATTGTACTGTGCAATCGGGCAAGGATTCAAGAAAGCTGGCGCCATAATTCTTGCTGACGACGCGGCTGTCAAAAATGGCGACGACGCCGCGGTCGCTGCGCCGGCGGATCAAGCGTCCGAATCCCTGCCGAAAGCGCAAGATTGCATCCGGCACAGCGAAATCTTGGAATGAGTTGGCGTAGGTTTCGCTGCGCGCGGCGAAGATCGGATCGGATGGTACCGCGAAGGGCAATTTGGCGATCACAACGGCGCTTAAATCATCGCCGGGAATATCCACGCCCTCCCAAAAGCTGCGCGTGCCCATAAGCACGGCTTTGTCAGCCTTCTTGAAGTTGTCCAGCAACAAGTCCCGGCTCGCGCCAAAACTTTGATCGTAGACCCGGATATCGCCAAGCGTCAGCCGCGGGGTAATTGCCTTCGATACCTGACGCAATTGAGCGTAGCTGGTGAAGAGCACCATCACTCGCCCATTCAGCGCCGCTACCAACTCTATGATGCCGCGCTCGATCATCTTCGAATAACCGCGCTGGTTTGGCGCGGGCATGTCCTGCGGGATATATACCAGCGTCGATTCTTTGTAATCGAATGGCGAGCCGACCGATACCGCCTTGAAGTTATCGATATAGAGGCGTTCTCTGATATGATCAAAGGACTCATGCGTACGTAAGGTAGCGCTCGTCAGCACGATGCTCTCCATGCGCTGATTGAGATACTCCTCCATCATGGGACCAACATGCAGTGGCGAGATTGTCAACTCCAGCCGTTCGGCGCGGTCCCCGGCGGTCAAGGCGTAAACCGCATTCGCGTCCGGCTCTTGTGTATAGCGCTCCAGTTGTTCGTGCAAGTCCGCCAGGTAACGCCAGTGCCCGTGGATTTCGCTGCTGTAATCGCCGAAATCGGGTAGCCCGTACTGCTCATATCGAGGCAAGGCATTGCACAGATGCTCCATAGCGTCGGTGACGGCCAGGAGATACGAGCCGAGTTGCCGCCAGGCGTTTAACACGCCGGTGAAACTACCACCGTCTCGCTGCGTGATCGTCAGACGCATCGCGTAGCGGTTGCTCGCTTTTTGCTTAGTCGCGAATTCATGTAGCGCGCGGAAGTAGAGGCGGACGAAGGCCTTCATTTGGTCCACCGCCTCCACAATGCTGTCAAGGAATCTATCCAGTCGCTCAAACGCGTCCGCCGGCAAATGGGCGCGCGCCTCGCCCAGAAACTCGCCCATCAGGCCGCTTCTGCTATCGCCGAGGTCGCGCAATCGCGCCAGAATCTGCGCCTGGTCGATGCGTCGGCTCAAGCCGTTGGTTATCGCTTCTTCAAGATGATGAGCCTCATCCACCACGAGATTGTGATAAGCGGGCAGGGCGCGATTATCAATTCGGGCGTCGGCTATGAGCAGCGCATGATTGGTGATGAGAATGTGCGCGGTTTCCGCGCGTTGGCGCGCGCGATAGAAAGGGCAGACGCCGTTCATCTCGCTTGAGCAGCGAAACATCGAGCAGCCTTCGTCCTGGGCGCTTAGGCGAGCCCAGACCGACCACTCTCGCCCGCGCAGCGTGATATCGCCCCGGTCGCCCGTATCGCATTCCTGCAGCCAGAAGAGGATCTTCGCCAATGTCCGTAATTCATCGAGATTGGCCGGTTTGCGTCGGCGCATAGTCTCCAACCGGCGAGGGCAGAGGTAATTGCCGCGTCCCTTCATCAGCGCTGCCTGCGAGCCTGCTCCGACTGTACGCTTGACTTGCGGAATATCCTGCTTGAGCAATTGCTCTTGTAGGTTAATCGTCTGTGTGGATACGGTTACGCGCTGGCCATTCCGCGTCGCCCAAAGCGCTGCCGGCACCAAATAAGCCAAGGATTTTCCGGTGCCGGTACCGGCTTCAATCATGACCTGATTGCCATCGTTTAAAGCCCCGGCCACCTCCCGCGCCATGGCAAGCTGCTCATCGCGACTTTCGTAATCGCCAAATTCCTGCGCCAGGCGCCCATCGGGACCGAACATATCGCTGACCGTTTCCAGCGGCAGCGTTTCATGTCGCGCGTCGGCCAGGTCCAAAGGCGGCGCGCTAAGGCGCTCGGCTTCAAAGGGAACGGTGGGCCGCTGGAGAATTCCAGTTTTCAAACTTTCCGCGAGCGCGGCCTGGAAGACTTCACGCAAGAGCCAAGATTTGCCGTCGCTGGCGCGGATAATCTCGGCCAGTACATTGGGCGCTAGCCTGCAGAGTCGTTGCCAGAGCTTCCAATACAAATGCCCGGTCGCGACCGCGTCATCAAAGGCGCGGTGCGCATTCGCCAGCTTGATGCCCTCTTGCGCCGCCAGCGCGCCAAGGCTATAACGCGGGGCGGAGGGCAGGACAATCGCCGCCAGATCTAAAGTATCAATCGCCGGATTTGCATGAAGAAGATCGTGCTTCCGCATGAAGGACAGGTCGAACTGAGCGTTGTGCGCGATGACCGGCGAATCGGCGAAGAAACTTTCGATCTGCGGCAGGAGCTTTTCGATTGCTGGCGCGTCATCGACATCTTCCTGGTAAATGCCTGTCAAATGCGTGATATCCGCCGGTATAGGTATCGATGGCTTGACCAGCGACTGAAACTGATCGACCACAGCGCCATCGCGAAAACGCGCGACGCCGATCTCGATGATCTCGTCAGTCGCGGGGTTTAATCCGGTTGTTTCCAGGTCGAAAGCGAGCAAGTCGCCACGCATAAAGATCTCCCGTAGCTGGTTCATGTCAGGCGAAGTATAGCACAGCCGGGAGGGGGCTCCGGCCAGCAGACGCTGTCTTAACGCCTGTTAATGAAAGGGACGGCTAGCTATCAGCCAGAGCTTGCTTCATCCGCGTCGTCGGCTGGCTCGCTCTAGCTCTCAGTCGCCATTTCATCCTCCGCGGACGAATAGCGACTTTCGGCATCAGCATAGCGGCGCAACAAATCTCGCCGTATGATTGGCAACTCCAGCACTGAAACGCCCAGGAAACCATCTCTTTGCAGCGCGGTCCAGTTGTCTTCGTTGAACAGATTCCACAAAAATGACTGGACGTTAATATCGGCCAGGGATGCTTCGCTGACGAGCAAGCTGGCCCGGCGAGAAAGCGGGTACAGTCCGTCTTCGATTGCGCCGGGATTGGGTGCAACGCAGCCGGAGCCACCGTCAACAGCGACAAGCTGGGTCTTCGCCTGATCGTTATCGAGCGCTTTCTGATAGTCAGACCAGCTCATATAAGTCAAGCCTCCGCTGACATTACCGACCGCGGCCGCCCGGTACAGTGGTTCGTAATTTTGTTCGGTATCGCGTCGTATTGGCGGGATAACCGCGCCAGCCGTCTGCACGAGGATATCAGTGTAGGTATCGAGCGAGGGCAAGCCGAAGAGCGTCAGCGGAAGATCGGGAAACTCGCTGGCGACATCAGCCCAGCTTTCAACTATACGGGCTGAGTCAGCGCGCCAAATCATATTGATTTGCTCGGTTGTCAAGCAAGCGGCGAATTCGTTCTCCGTATTTGCAACCAGCACCGTCGCCTGCACGCCCAATTGCAGCGGAACTGTTACGATGTCATTTGCTGCGCAGGCCTCAAGCGCGTCCGCTGAGGCTGGTCCATCGAGTGCGGCGATATCCGCCTCACTTTGGCATAGACTGTCAATTCCCGTGAGCATGCCGGCAAAATGCAGGTCGACATTCAGTTGCTCGCTCAGGCCCTCACTCGCGCGGCTTAATGGTCGATACGCATTGGCCGCGCCGACAACACGGATCTCGCCACTGAGATCAAACGGAATCTGGAAGTCTTCAGCGTCTCCACTCGCGCCGGGTACAGCGTCCGCATCCGCCAAAATCGTGGCGTTCAAGTCGTAGATCGCGCTGGATGGCGGGATGGCGCCAGCCTTCTCAATTACCGCCGCGCTCGCTTCAGCAACGCTGAATTGCATCAACTCAGCCAGGCCTTCGTTGCTCTCCAGCCGCGCTCGATTGACATAGACATAGAGCGAGAGCGAGAAGGGGTAGCTTTCGTTTTCCACATTTTCCGCCGACGGTAATGAACAGCCGCCCGGGTCTCTGCCTCCGGCCTCTAAAATCTTCAGCGATTCTTCGCTGTCGAGTTGTTGGGTCCAGGGGATCAAGGCGAGCGCGCCGGCTGTATCCGCCACTGCGTTGATCGCCTCTCCCGCGTTCTCATAGTGCTGGCCATCCAGCCGCAATCCCTCGCCTGCGATCTCGCTATCGGCGATGACGTAAGTAAGTTCGTTTACCGCAGGCAGCCATACTGTCAAGGGCAAATCGGCGTTGTCTTCGCTGTAGAAGGACCAATCCTTCACCTGATTGCTGGCCGTCGGCCGCAGCATATCTTCTAACTCGTCGAACTGCAGGCACTGCGCCGGCGTATCGGGGTGAGCTGCGAACGCGATGATATGATGGCCGATCAGCAATTCGCTGAAGGTGATTTCCTTGGCTTCACAATCGGCGCGTTCATCGACCGACATCTTGCGCGATACCGTAGCCAGGTCAAGGTCGCCGGCACAGAACGCTTCAATGCCGCGCGCGCTTCCCTTTGATTTGATGCTTACGCTGTCCGCGCCGCTCGCCTCCGTCAAATCTTCGATCACCACATTGACGATTGCCGAGCCATTAACACTGACCGCTTCATCGGATTGCGCCAGGGCGACGCCAATAGCCGCCAGGCACAGCAGCGAAAGTATGCCAACGCAGAGTCTGATCTTTACCATAAAGCGAATAGTCCTTGCCTGTCTTCAAGCTAACTCAGGGATTGTACAAGCAGCGCAACGATTGTAAAGCCGAACTTTTCTGCTAACATCGCCGCGGGGACCTAATCCGACGCGAGCGACGCGCGAGCAGTCCCCAACTTTGACCAGGTTTCCTTTGACTTCGAGTAGGGCCATGGCACATCTGCCGCAGAGTGTATTTGATCTTGTCGGCGGCGAAGAAGCGATCGCCGCGATGGTTGACGCCTTCTACGCCTATGTGGAGGAAGACCCGGTCTTGCGCCCGATGTATCCCGCGGACCTCGCCGCGCCGAAACGCCGTTTGCATCTTTTCCTGGTTCAATTCTTTGGCGGTCCGCAAACTTACAGCCAGGAACGCGGACATCCCCGTCTCCGAATGCGCCACTTTCCCTTCGCTATCGATCAAGTTGCGCGCGACAATTGGCTGTGTCACATGTTGCGGGCTATTGACGACGCCGGCATCAGCGAGCCCGCCCGTTCCAGAATGCGCGAATATTTCGAGCGCGCTTCGGCTTTCCTCATAAACCGTCCGGATCCCGTCCAGATCGAGGACTAGCTCCCACCGGCTTTTACTCGGTTTTCAAGATGTATTTGTCAAAAGCCTCCGCCGTCCAAGGCAAGGCGGGCCGGAAGAAGCGCTCGTGGATGGCCTCGGCAAATACGCGGATCTCATATTGCGCGTCCCTCGCCATCCGCAAGCGTAGGAAGTGCATCAAATTGTGCGCGTCGATTTTTGTCACCCAAGTATAATAGACGCTGAAACCGGGCAGAAACAGCCGCGCCATCTCTTTTGATACGCCAAGGTCCAATGCCTCGGAGTAAAGGCGAAAGCCTTCGTTATAGTGCCGCAGCAGCTTCTCGGTCAGCGCCTCGCTTTCCGCCGGCGCCAGCGAGCCTTCGCTGGCCTGCTTGTTGTCCTTGCTCTGCCTGCGCCAAGTATTCGGCACATAGAAGTCACTTTCCTGAAATGGCGTATAGCGCCCGGATTGCGCGTTCATATTCCAGGTGCGATGCCGAACCCATTGCCACCAGGTCATCAGCGGCGCCCGCACGCGAAACTTGAACTCTACCATCTCAAACGGCGAGGTGTGGCGGTGGCGCAGCAGGTAGAAGAGCAACTTCTTATCGCGCTCCGGCCCCTTGCTCTCGCCCAGGAAGCTCACGCGGGCCGCATTCACAATGGCAAGATCGCCGCTGACAGCGGAAGCCGGGTGGGGCATGAGGTCGACAAGCTCAATCCAACCCTTGTCCAGAACATCAACGCGCTTGCCTATCAGTGTGTCTTCCATGCTAGTCTTCACCCCGGCTGCAAAGTTCGAGTCCTTTGTCCGCGATATCCGCGCGCCATATCGCTTGCCTCATGCGCCCAGGCTCTGCAAGGCGACCCGAATGCGCTCTTCGATGTTTTGCGACGCATCGCGCGGGATTGCCTGCACGGCCGCTTGCGCTTCCACCACACTGTAGCCAAGTCCCGTCAAGGCGTCCATGACCACTGCGCTGGAATCATCTTCCACGACCTGCGGCGCGCCGTCCAGGCCCGCCGGGAACTTGTCTTGCAACTCCAGCACGATCTTTTGCGCTGTCTTCTTGCCGATGCCTGGCACACGGCTGATGATCTCCGGCCGGTCATTGGCTACCGCATGGCGGATATTCTCGACGCTCAACGTGCTTAATATGCTCACTGCCAATTTGGGTCCGATACCGCTAATCTTCAGCACCGCGTCAAAAAGCTCGCGTTCAGCGGCTGTCGCGAAACCGTATAGCGAAAGCGAATCTTCCCGCAGGACCAGACGCGTGTACAAAAATACGCGCTCCGACTGAAGCCGCTCGATAGTGCTGAATGGCGCGCTGACTTCCACGCCAATTCCGCCAATTGCAACCACAACATGATCGGCTGCCTTATGGGCTAGCTCGCCCTCGATTGTCGTAATCATCCGCGACCGCTTTCTCTAGACCAGCCCAATATTGTGCAAGCGGTAACTGTGCAAATCCGTGATGGCCACCGCCAGCGCATCGGCAGCATCATCCGGGCTCGGCGGGGAATCCAACCCCAGCCAGACACCGACCATCTGCTTTATCTGCGCTTTGTCCGCGCCGCCATCGCTGCAAACCGACTGTTTGATGATGTTGGGCTTGTATTCGGCTATCGTCAAATCCGCCATGTTGAGCGTCAGCAAGACGACGCCGCGCGCTTGCGCTACCGTCAGCGCTGTGGTGACATTGCGCGCAAAGAACATTTCCTCAACCGCGGCGCGGTCTGGCCGATACTGATCAATGAGCCTGAGCAATTCCTGATGAATCTGTTGCAGCCGCTGCGGCATCGGCACACCGGCTTTGGTGCGGATCACGCCATGGCCCAACTCCTCGAGGGTGCCATCGTCATACTCACGGACCAGTCCATAACCAAGCGATGCCGTGCCGGGGTCTATGCCAAGCGAGATCATTCTAGGTCTCGTACGCCGCCAGGACCTCATCGGTGATACTGAGGTTCGAGGCGACCGTTTGAACATCGTCCGATTCTTCCAACTGCTCCATCAGCCGCAAGTTCTGCAGCGCCTTTCCCTTGGAAATATCCATTTCATTTTGCGGGAACCAGCGCAATTCCGCGTCATCAAACTCGTAACCAGCTTGGGACAAAGCCTGTTCTACCGCCGAGAAATCATCTCGCGGCGTATACACTGTGACGAGACCATCTTCCTCAACGACATCGTCAGCGCCTGCGTCCGCCGCTTCCATAAAAAGCTCGTCAAAATCGCAGTCGCCCTTGATCGTGATGTAACCCTTCTGATCAAACTGCCACAACACGGCGCCATTCGTCGCCAGGCGGCCCTCGTGTTTGCTGAAGGCGTGCTTCACCTCGGCCAGCGCGCGGTTCTTGTTATCCGTCAATATCTCAACGATATAAGCGACGCCCTCGGGCCCATAACCCTCGTAGAGGATCTCGAGGACTTCGCCGCCTTCGATTTCTCCCATACCCTTCTTTATGGCGCGCTCAATGTTGTCCTTCGGCATATTAGCGGCTCGCGCCTTGGCGATCGCCAGTTTAAGTTTGGGGTTGGCGCTCTCATCCCGGCCGCCATCGCGCGCGGCGACCATGATGTCGCGCCCAATCCGAGTGAAGATCTTGGCGCGCTTGGCATCTTCCGCGCCCTTCTTGCGCTTGATTGTCGACCATTTACTATGACCAGACATGAGGGCGCCCCTTTCATAGCCATATCAGCGCTTGCGATTGCGGAGATTATACCAAAATATGTCCCCTGCTATAGGGTGCGCAATGTTATAATACTTTTGCGTTTGGTGGTTTGTTTGAGGTTGACATCCGATGGACGTCATGCAGCAGGCGGAAGAGGTCCTGGAAGCAGCGGCGGACGATAACTCGCGTCCGTCATATTCTGGTCCCCTTGCGCCCGACCGGGTCGCCTGGGTCGTCATGCTGGCCGCTTTTGCGCTCTTCTGCACCGTCACGCTCAGCATCGCGTTCGGCGTCTATCACTATCTTTTCCAGTCCGCCGTCGCCATGTCGGCGACGCTGCAAGTGGCGACAGGCACCATCGGCATCGTGCCCGGCGCCGACCCCACCGTTGTCGCCGTCCGCGAAAACCGGGAACTGACCAACTCAATCACCGGTATCAGCACCGACGCGCTTTCGCAAGCCACCATTCTGATTCACGAAACTCCAGTGGAGGAGGTATCGGCGAGTCTGCTGGCTGCCGTCACCCTGCAGGGCGATACCCAGGTCACGTTTAACGGCGCCAGTCGCCCTCGCTTTGAATGGAGCCAGAACCCTCAATATGTCTTGTTGTCCGCTTTGAAGGGCGAGTTGGATGTCTTGGTGACAGGGGTTGGCGATCGTCCGTTCTTGATGGACATCTATAGCGATGGTCTCAACTCGGACAAAGGAGTCTATGTTCAGATACGCAACAATGGCCGCTATCGCCTTAGCGTGACGGAAGACGAAGTCCGCATTTCGAATTTCTCCGGCAAAGCGCTGGCTTTCTTCCGCGACCACGCCGACCAAAGTTCCGTGGTGAGAGCCGGTCAGGAATTGGTCGCGCGAATCGGCGCTCGCAGCTTGTCAACCCGTGATATGAGCAGCAACGTCCTGAAGAACGGCAGCTTCAGTTTGCTCGACGACAGCCGGGCGACCCTCGCGCTTGCTGATTGGCAATGCAGCGTCGAACAGGCGCAGGCGCCGCCAGGCGACTATTCGCTCGTGCGCTTCGATGGCAGAATAGGCTTCCGCCTGAGCCGCTTCAACAATGCGCAGTCAAACGGCGCAGTCCGCTGCACCCAAACCTTCGAAGGCGATGGTTTGTCTGTCAGCGAATTTGAATCTCTGCGAGTCATGTCCACCTTCAGGACCAATTATCAGAGTCTAAGTGTCTGTGGCCGAGCTGCCAGCGAGTGCCCTCTCATGCTGCAGATATCTTATTACGATGAGAATTCGCCGCGCCTCCGCCATTGGTTCCGCGGCTTCTATAGCGCCGACGATGTCTCGCCCGATGTCAGAAAGCGCTGCGACAGCTGCATCGAGGATCATGTGGCTATCAACCAGGGCGTGTGGTACACCTTCGATTCCGACAATATCTTCAATCTGATTGCCGATGAAAGGCGACCGCAGCGCATCAAGTCTGTCGCCTTTTACGCGTCTGGCCACCAGTTTGACACGGTCGTTAGCGAAATGATTCTACTGCTAGGCGAGTCCGCCGGGGGATAAGTCGGGAGCGGTCTTGGTTTAGCGCTTCCTGTTAGGGGGCCTGCACATGTCCGATAGCCTCAACAACATATTGCTAGTCGCGACGATTTTCACCACGGTCGTCATCGCCGCGTTCTGGCTGGCTATAGTCCTTTGGGCTTATCGCGACATGCGCTCGCGCTCCCGCGATCCGCTGGCGCAGTTGTTAGTAGCGCTGCTCGTCTTCCTGCTGAACGCGCCCGGGTTGTTCATTTACATTTTGTTGCGCCCGCGAGAGACATTGACCGCCGCGTACGAACGCTCCCTCGAAGAAGAAGCGCTGCTGCAAGAGATCGAGGAGCGGCCGAGCTGCCCCGGTTGTGGACAACGCGTACAGTACGATTGGCAGGCTTGCCCCCACTGCCATCATCGCTTGAAAAAAGCTTGCGTAAACTGCGATTACTTGCTGGAACTGCCCTGGAATATCTGCCCGCGCTGCACTACAAGCCAGGTCAATTACACCTCTGACGGCACTATCGCGACCAACTCGCGCCACGTCAAGCCATCCGAGCCCGCGCCAATCGACGCCAAGTGGGTTGCCTCACAACAATTGGATTAGAGTGGTTTAGGGGCTCAGCTTCGCCTGCCGCTTGCTACGACGCCTCGCGCGGGCGGAAGAGCAAGCTTAGATTTCGCCTTCTTCTCCCACCGTGTGGATCTTAATGAGGTTCGTGCGGCCGTCAATGCCGAAAGGCACTCCCGCGATAATAACCAATCGATCGCCGCGCTTCACCAAGCCTTTGTCATGCGCCGCCCGGATGATGATGCTTATCATTTCGTCGATGGTCGCGAACTCGGCGACGAGTAATGGCGTCACCCCCCAAACCAGCGCCATCTGCCGATAGGTGGTCGCCATCGGCGTCATACACAGAATTGGCGTTGCGGGGCGCTCTTTGGCGACGCGCCGAGTCGTATACCCCGACATGCTCGTGGTGACAATCGCCTTGGGCTGGATCGCCTCTGAGATTTCGAACGTGGCTCTGCTGATGGCGATGGAACTGTCCGAGCGCGCCTGACTGCTCTGGATGTTGTCGGTCGCTGAAGGTCCGCGGAAGCTCTGCAAGTTTCGCTCGGCAATAGTCGCGATCTCGCTCATAACCTCGACAGACCGCACCGGGTAGTTGCCGCTGGCGCTTTCCGCGCTCAGCATGATCGCATCCGTCCCGTCCAGTATCGCGTTGTAGACATCGCTTGCCTCGGCACGGGTCGGGCGCGGATTATCCGTCATTGATTCCAGCATCTGCGTGGCAGTGATTACCGGCTTGGCGGCCGCGTTGCAAAGCTTGATTATCCGTTTCTGATGATAAGGCACTTCCTCCGCCGGCGTCTCAATGCCCAGGTCGCCACGCGCCACCATGATGCCGTCGCAGATTCCAATGATCGCTTCAATATTCTCCAACGCTTCGCCCATCTCGATCTTCGCGATGACCGCCGCATCTTGCCCTAGTTCCGCCATCAGCATTTTGAGCTCGTGAATGTCGTCGGCGCTGCGCACAAATGACATCGCGATGTAGTCGCAATTTTGCGCCAGTGCAAAGTTGATGTCTTCGCGATCTTTTTCGGTAATTGCCGACAGCGTTAAGCGAGCGTTGGGAGCGGATACGCCCTTGCGCGGCTTGAGCGCGCCTCCCACCACCACATTACAGACGAGATTTCGTCCATCGGTTTCTTTCACCCTGAACTGCAAATTGCCATCATCCAGCAAGAGGGTCGTGCCCGCCCGGATGTCCTGCACAAATTCGGGATGGGGCAGCGAAACCACTCCGTTCACCCCAAGCACATCGTCCGTAGTCAGTGTAATCGTATCGCCAATAGCCAGCATCATTGGCTCGGGCGTGAACTTCCCCAGCCTGATCTTGGGTCCTTGAATATCGCAGAGGATGGCGACCACGCTGTCTTCTTCCGCGGAAATGCGGCGGATGTGTTCGATTACTTTGCCGTGCGTTTCATGGTCGCCGTGGGAAAAATTGATGCGGGCGACATTCATGCCCGCGCGGATCATATCCCGCAGGACCCTCGGCTCACGAGAGGCGGGCCCGATAGTGGCGACTATCTTGGTATGTTTGTTATATAGACTCGGCCGCACGCGCGCCCCTTTCAAACTCGCCACAGCACTTATTCTACATCGGCCTTCAAGTTGGCAAACGCCGCCTTGCCGGCATAACGCGCCGCGCTGCCCAGCCGTTCTTCTATCCGTAACAACTGATTATACTTGGCGATGCGGTCCGTGCGCGCCGGCGCCCCCGTCTTGATCTGCCCGCTGTTCATGGCGACGGCGATATCGGCAATTGTATTGTCTTCGGTTTCGCCGCTTCGGTGGCTTGTCACCACAGTCATGTTGTGCCGCTGCGCCATTTGGCCCGCTGCGAAGGCTTCGGTCAAGGAACCGATCTGGTTCACTTTGAAAAGCAGCGCATTGGCCGCCTTGTCCGTGATCGCCCGCTTGACCTTTTCCACATTCGTCACCAGCAGGTCATCGCCGACCACCTGCACGCGATCGCCGATCTTGGCTACCAGTCGCGACCAATTCTCCCAATCATTCTCGTCCAAGCCGTCTTCGATTGAGATGATGGGATAGCGGTCACACCAATCGCTCCAAAACTCCACCAACTCTTCGCCGCTCAGTTGCCGACCTTCAATATCCAACTTGTAGACGCCGCCCTCGTAAATCTCTGATGTCGCCGGATCCAAGGCGATGAACACATCTTCCCCGGCTTGATAGCCTGCCCCTTCGATCGCCTCCATGATGACATCAAGCGCCGCCTGGTTGCTGCCGAGGCTGGGCGCA
The DNA here is from genome assembly GCA_022824365.1 of Anaerolineae bacterium. Classification (GTDB taxonomy): domain Bacteria; phylum Chloroflexota; class Anaerolineae; order Aggregatilineales; family Phototrophicaceae; genus UBA6055. The sequence continues at coordinate 281,830 of JAJEAA010000028.1, read as the reverse complement.
AATCCGCCTTCATCGCCGACCGTCGTTTGATAACCCCGGTCATGCAAGATCGCTTTGAGTTGATGATATATCTCTGTGCCCCACCGCAGCGCCTCGCGGAAACTTGGCGCGCCCGTTGGCATCACCATAAATTCCTGGAAATCCGTACTGCCGACGGCATGCTTGCCGCCATTCATAATATTCATCATCGGCGTCGGCAAGACATGGGCGTGGATGCCGCCAAGATAAGCGTAAAGCGGCATGCGCAAGCTATTGGCCGCCGCATGAGCCAGCGCCATCGATACGCCCAGGATCGCGTTTGCCCCCAGCTTGCTTTTGGCCGCCGTGCCATCCAACTCGAGCATTAATTCATCAAGCGCCATCTGGTCATAGGGTTCCAGACCCGCCAACTCAGGCGCGATGACATCGTTCACGGACGCGACCGCTTTCAAGACCCCTTTGCCCAAATAGCGCGACTTGTCGCCATCGCGCATCTCCAGCGCCTCATGCTCGCCGGTGGAGGCGCCGCTCGGCACGATCGCGCGTCCTGTACTTTGATCCGAAAGATGTACCTCGACTTCAATAGTGGGATTGCCGCGAGAGTCCAGCACCTCGCGCCCATGCACCTTGCTGATACTTGGCATGTATGAGTCTCCAATGGCTCACAGCGGTCATCTTGCCGCGTGCGGCATCCGAATACGGCTGAATATGATAGTATACCTTCTGCCGCAATTACACCTTCAATAAGGGTTCCCAAGTCTTAAGTTGATGCTAAGTCATTGTGAAGCGCGTATCAAATGGCTCTGCCATTGGTTGCCGCTTTGCTTCGCAAAACTAAATTCACATGCGCGACCATATAGTCGCCCACTCACGCCGTACTTGCCCTACGCTTTTCATTATGCGCCAGTTCCACAACTATGAACCCGCAACCGCCCTCCAATGTCAGCAGCGACGAAATCTCAGCCACAGTCATATTGCCAGATTGCCAAAAAAAGTTTTTCCCTGGTAACACAAGCGATGCCCCGAACACAAGCAGCGGCCATGCCTATTGCTGTACCTGCCACCAATCGATTAGAATGAGGGTGCTATTGACATCAAATAGAAACACAAACGCTGTGAGAGTTGAACGCCAGGTCTACCTTGACCATTCTGCTTCCACACCGGTTGATCCCCGTGTGCTGGAAGCGATGATGCCTTACTTCAGCGAAGTTTTCGGCAATCCCACCTCAGCCCATCGCTACGGTCGCGCTGCCGAACGCGCGATTGAAGGCGCTCGGGAATCGGTCGCCGCCCTGCTCAATTGCCGGCCGGCCGAGATCATTTTTACCAGCGGCGGCTCCGAGAGCGACAATCTTGCGATCCGCGGCGCGGCTTGGTGGGCGCGAGCTTACAATGCGCCGACCCGGCTCATCACATCGCCAGTTGAGCACAGCGCCGTGTCGGCAACGATGCGACAAATGAGCGACCTGATGGGTTTTGAATCTGTCGTTGTTCCCGTCGATCGCTATGGCTTGGTAGACGCTGCTGCCTTTCGCCAAGCCTGCGCGCGGGGCGGCGCCATCGCCAGCATCATATACGCCAACAACGAACTCGGCAGCGTAAATGACTTGCCCGCCCTGGCGGAAATCGCCCGCGCCGAGGGCATTCTCTTTCATACCGATGCCGTGCAAGCCGGTGGTCAACTGACTCTCGATGTGGATTCTTTGGGCGTCGATATGCTCAGTCTCTCGGCGCACAAGTTCTACGGACCAAAAGGCGTTGGCATACTTTATCTGCGAAATGGCGTCGAGTTGGCACCGTCGCTAACCGGCGGCGGGCATGAACATGGGCGCCGCGCTAGCACACAGAATACGCCCTTTATCATCGGACTTGCGCGCGCGCTGGAACTGGCCTACCAAGAAAATGACGAACGGCTCGCGCATTTTCAGCGGATGCGCGACCGGCTGATTAGCGCTGTGCTCGGTCGCATTCCCCATGCCCAATTGAGCGGGCATCCGAGTCGCCGCCTGCCATCTCACGCCAGCTTCATTTTGCCCGGCATCGACGCCAATGCCCTGTTGATGCACCTCGATATGAACGGCGTCGCCGCCAGCAGCGGTTCCGCCTGCATGACCGGCAACCCGGAACCATCCGAGATCTTGCTCGCGGCCGGCTATACCGCGGAAGACGCTAAAAGCGGCTTGCGCCTGTCTGTCGGCGCTCGCACAACCGAAGCCGATATCGACTACGCCGTCGACGTAATGGCGAGGTCCGTTAAGAAACTCAGCCTCCTAACTCGCGAGCCTCTGTCATGAGCCGCTCGGGTACGCGCGTCGTCGTCGCGATGAGCGGCGGAGTCGACAGCTCTGTCGCCGCGGCGCTCCTGGTCGAAGCCGGCTATGATGTCGTCGGCATGATGATGCGTCTTTGGTCTGACCCGGCCATGGGCGGCGCGGATAACAACCGCTGCTGCACGCCCGGCCAGATGAGCGACGCCCGCCGCATCGCCGACGCGCTTGGCATTCCCTTCTATGTGCTGGATACGAAAGATATCTTCCGTCATACCGTTGTTCAGTATTTCATCGATCAACACCTCGATGGCTATACTCCCAACCCTTGTCTCGAATGCAATCGCCGCATTCGCTTTGACTGGCTGCTGCGCAATGCCCTGGCTTTGGATGCCGACTACCTCGCCACCGGCCACTATGCGCGCATCACAGCGGACGAGCAGGGGAAGCGGCTGCTTCGCCGCGGCGTCGATGCGGACAAAGACCAGAGCTACGTCCTCAGCGTGATGGGCCAGGACCAGCTCGCTCGGGTGCTTTTTCCAGTCGGCGAGTATCCCAAGTCGCAAGTCCGCGAAATCGCCGCGAGTCTCGGTCTTGCGGTCGCAGGCAAGCAAGATAGCCAGGACCTCTGTTTCCTGGGCAAGGGCGATTACCGTAGTTTCTTGCGCCTGCATGCGCCCGATGTCATCAAGCCCGGTCCAATCGTGAACAGCGCTGGCCATATCCTGGGCGAGCATCAAGGCTTGGCGAACTACACCATCGGCCAGCGTAAAGGCTTGGGCATCTCGTCCAATGAACCGCTCTACGTCTTGGCCATGAACGATATCAAGAATGCCCTCGTCGTTGGTACGCGAGAGCAACTAGGGCGCGATTCCCTGATCGCGGAAAACGTCAATTGGATCAGCGGAAGCCCCCCGGCGGAATCATTTCGCGCCGAAGTCAAGATCCGTTACCGCGCTCAACCGCAGCCAGCCGCCATCAAGGTCAACGCGGACAATACAATGCGCCTGCGCTTTGACGAGCCGCAGCGCGATATCACGCCCGGTCAGGCGGTGGTCGTTTATCAAGATGATGTCTGTCTCGGCGGTGGCGTCATCGCCAAGTTCCAAAGCAAAGGGGACTCCTGCGCGACAAAGCCGGCCAGCTCAGCGAGACCGATTGCGTCATTAGCCTAGCAGCCGTCCGCCCATCAGATCGGCAATCCCTGGAGCAGTCCGCTGATCTCGTCCTGGAAGAGCAGCACAAAATAAATAGCCGACAGGATATAGGGAGCGTAAGACAGCGCCGTATACCGCTTGTACTCACGCTTTTGCAGGCGGAGCAGGGACAGATACAGCGCGGCCCCGGCGCCTCCCAGCGCGATCGTCAGGAGCATCGCCGCCAGTACGCTGGGAAAACCCAGGATCAATCCGCCGAGCCCCATTAGGTAAACATCGCCTTTGCCAAAAACTGACGTGCTGACTCCGTCCAGCAGACGGCGAAATAGCCGCCCCCCCCCAAATATGACAGAAAATATCAATCCCCCGCAAAGGCCGCCAACCAGCGCGGACGCCAGGTTCGGCGCGGGCTGCGGCAATAGCGCCGCGTCCACCAGCGCTAGCGCGGCCGCAACGATCGTCGGCGCCATCAGAATCCGCTTGCGCTCCAGATCCACGACCACCAGCAAGACGAAGAGCGCGGCGTAAGCCTGCCAGATCAGGCGCTGCCCGCCTGGAAACAAGCCATCGCTTCCCGTCGCCGTCTGCGTTATCAGCAGCAGCGCAGCCAGCGCCAGCTCGGTTAAAGGATAGCGCCAACTCAGGCGAGGGCAGGGCGGTTGGGATTGCCACACTCCGACCAGTATGGCGGTGACGCCAAGCCAGGCGTAGATCGGTCGCGGGCTACCATCTGCGTAGCGTGGACGCCGCGGCCAGCGCCCATGCGGCAAGTCATCGGCCAAGGCATTAACGATACCGCCGATCAGAATACCCACAGCAGCAATCAGGACTGCGTCCATAATCGCCAATCTTGCCGCCGCTAGCGCACGGGTGAGGGAGGCAGAAGCGAGACGGAGATGGCGACCAGCAGCAGAAAGCCCGCGATGCCAGCGACCAAAATGGCGATACGATGCCGCAAGGAGAATTGGCTGCCTCCATCCTCGCGCGCCTCGCTGTCAAAGACCAAATCGACCGGCGTCACTGAATCTCCGTCAATGCGCCAGAGCTTTAATTTCGGTTTTGCGTGATCAAGCGAAACGATCAAATGCAACAGCCCGGCATCCCGCGCCTCATCAATATCCCTCCGCGATGGAATGGGCGCGGAACGCGGATGCGAATGGTAGATGCCGACCCATTCAAGTCCGTCGGCGTCGATTTCTTTCAAAGCCGCGAGTTGTTCTTCCGGGTCGAGCCGAAAGCGGTCCTCCGGCGATCGAGCCCAGTTCCGCAATGGAATGGCGCGGATGACCGTATTGCACTCCCCAGCAAGCAAGCCACAAGCTTCCTGCGGCGCTTCGGCGTGAGCCTGGTCGGCGATTTGTCGGGCAAGCGCGTAAGGAATCCGCATCGCCATAGTCAGCTCGCGTCCTGCTGGATAACAAAGTTGATCTGGGCGGCGTCTTGCGGGGGATCGCGCGTCTCGTAATACAGTTCCGCCGCCAGTATATACTCCCCGCTTGGGTCGTCCACACCGCGAATGTGCATGGTGAATTCGTTTTCGAAGTGCATTGTGGCGATGACATCCAGGTCACTGACCAGCCTGCCATCGAACCTGCGCGCCGTTATCAAGAGGTTGGGCCTTTCCTGAAAAGGCGTCAGCTTGAGGTTGACCTTCACGCGAAAACGGTCCGGATAAGGCGCAGCGCGGAGCTCCTCGATTTTTACCTTGTGCCTGGGCTGCGGCGCCAGGTTGGCATCGTTAAAGAGATTGATTTCCACCTGATTTTATCCTCGTCTCGCTTCGTTCTGCAGTGCATTTAATGCCGCCAGCGCCCGCGAATGATGCTCCGCCGGCACAAAGATATGATCGCGTGAATAGGCGGCGAAAGCGAGTATGGGAATGCCCGCGGCCGCCAGAGCAGCGCCGATCCGCGCGAGGAAACCCACCAGCTCCGGCTCGAGGACTTCCTCAAATGTGATCAGCCGATAGCTCTGATCGCTGAGCCTTGCCAGTCGCAAGCGCGACCCATACTGCTCAAGCACCTCCTGACGCAGCAAAAGCGATACTTCGTGGCGGTCTACAACAAGCGCGGAAAACGGCTCGCCCGTTTCCGCCATGATAGCGGCCGCCAAGGCGACGCCATTCGCCGGCAAGCTCAGCAGTTGATATTCGGTCTCGTCCGTGCGGAATTCGGTACGGCTCAGAGCTTGTTCTGCCGTCTGCATAGCTGTCATTCACTCAGCGAACTGATAGGTGGATTCGGCATAATATCGGATGCTGCGGGCGGTGTATTGCTCGCGCAGCCATACTTGGAGGATCTCGTTCTTCGTTTCCAGCGGCAGCCTCGCGCGCAACCTCTCCATCGGATAATTCACATTCAACGCTCGTCCGTGCACGATGTGTCGGCTGACGCCGGGCGGCAGATAGGCGCCTAACAAGGCCGCTTTGATAATATCCTCGGGCTTGTAAATGGGAAACATCACCAAGGCGACTCCGCTGGGGAATAAGGACCATATCTGCCCGGGATCGGTGAGCGGGGTGCGGTACAAGGTCGCCGAATTGTGATAGGCGCTCACGACTTGCGTCAGCGTCGCGTTGCGCTCCGCCAAGCCGTCGGCGACCGCATGAATCGAATAAACGGGACCTTCACGCAACAAGATTTGCGCCACCGCGCTTGAATCCCAGCCGGAACGGATATCCGTGTCGTCGATTGATTCCAGCACTTGCAGCAGGCGCTGCGACTCCCAATCCGCCACGATGTGCTGCCAGACGCCAAGCTCAACATAATCGCTGTCGTAATCCAGGATCTGAACCATAAGATGTTCAAAACCCAGCAAACCCATCGACACATGACGGTTTGAGCCATCCATCAAGACGTAGCGGCCATCGGGCAGTTCGGCAACTAAGGGCGGATTCGTGAAGTACTCCGCTTTTTCCAGCCGTTTCATTAATGGTTGCGATCTCTGCACATCGCTCTTCTCGTGCGGCAAAATAGCATCAACACTGACAATTCGCAGTTCGGGCGACGGCGCGCTTATCGGATTCGAAAACATGGGATTCACAGGTACAATGGCTCACAGGACGCGACTAGCCTAACATGAACCGGGGCGCGGGGCAATTGCGCGCGCGCTAATGGAGCCGAGGAATCCCGAATGGGCGCGAAGCAGCAAGGCGCCGATGCAACGAGCGGTCGATGGTTGGCCATCCCGCGGACTTTGTCCTTTGTTTTGAACGGCGATGATGTGCTGCTGATGAAGCGCGCCAGCCACAAGCGGATCTTTCCCAATCAGTACAACGGGCTAGGCGGCCATATCGAGCGCTTTGAAGATCCGGCCAGCGGCGCCCTGCGCGAGATCGCGGAGGAATCCGGCTTGGCGGCGCATTCCTTGCGACTGCGCAGCATCCACAATATCGACGCGGCTGAAAACACCGGCATCATCCTCTTCGTATACACCGCTATGAGCGATAGTCGCGATATCTTGCGACATAGCGAAGAGGGCGCGCTTGAATGGGTACCGAAGGCGCGCGTCCTTGAGCTCGACCTGGTTGAGGATTTGCCGCAGCTTTTGCCGCGCATACTAGACATGGGCGCTGACGAGCCGCCTCTGCATGTCCACGTCAGCTACGACGCGGCCGACCAGATTGTACTGCGGTTCCGCGACGATGTCTGAGACGATATGATTACGATCGCGATTATGCCGCCGCGCGGACCGAGACCATACGCATCCATTGCCAGCAATATGATTGGGCGTTGAATGTCTGAAGAGTCACAGCCTATCAATACCGAGCAGTCGACGCCGGTCGCAGTAAAGCCGCGCGGTCCGCTGCGTCGCCTGGGCTGCGGGCTGGCGCTCGCGCTCTGGTTTCTGCTCTTGTTGACGCCCTGCGCGCTCTTCTATCTGGCTACCAATGGCGAAATCCGACTGGACCATTCCGATATGCCCCAGCCGCATTCGCAACCTCGGCTTCTTATATCGCTGATTAACGATGTGGACAATCGCGGCCTGCAGATCTTGCGTTCCACGAAAACGGGCGCGGTTGACGATACGTCCGTTTGCGTCGAGACCGCCGTTGCCTACCTGCTCTGGGCTTCCAGCGAGAGCAATCAAGATGTCATCTACTGCGACTGTTACAGTCGCGCCGATGCCGCCGCAGCCTGGACATTGGAAGAGACGCGTGTATCACCTTGCGAGTAAAATAATTGTGGTGGCTTGAGCGCCTGCGGGAGCGCGAAAATGGACTTGCTGCAGAACATCAACCCAGCGCATTTACCCTATGTTGCGGTTGGCTGCACCTTGCTTTGCCTGGTTGTCTTCGTCATCGGCTTCATCCTGCAAGCGGTCAGCGGCATCCTTGAGATCATTTTCGGCGCATTCGAACTTCTCATAAACCTGCTGCAAGGCGGACCGGTCGCCTGGTGCGGCTGCATCGTGGCGCTCTTTGGCATTGCCGCTTTTGCTGGCGCGGTCTTTCTCTACCTGAACGCCCCGGAAAGCTGCGCCGCGCACCCAACCCGCTTCTGCCAATGGTTTGGTTTCCTGCCTTAACACCTGAGATCGGACCTTCAAGAGAAAATCAGGGAGATTGGCGCGTATTTGCCGGATTTGGGCAATGGAAATCAGGAAGTTGGCAAAGGCTGAAGCGCGGTGTTGGCGGGGGATTGGGCGGCAGTCTGGGCTATTCGGCTGTTAAGGCGCGGACAGGGTCAGTTTTGCATTACTTTATTGATTCTACTTTTGTGTCATTGTGATGAAACTCTTTCGGTCCATAGCACTTACACAGAAATTATTTTGTCAGGCTAAGTATTTTCTGCTAGAATGATAAGTGCGTGATTCATAGGAGTCCTCATGGCAAGCCCGGCAATTTCGCTTTCCCGCAGCGACGCTTATACCGACATCGACAAAGGAAGCCTCTGGCTGCGCAACCGACGTTGGGATCTCTTCTTCATTACTCTGAGCGTAGTCGTCGTCCCGCTGCCGTACATCTTGTATCTGCTTGGCGTTCGCTTCGGCATCGACGACGACGCCAGCCGCAATCTGGTGAACTTCTTCGTCGCCGTTGCCATCGGCGGTCCCCATATGATGTCCACCTTCTTGCGCACGGGCCTCGATGAACGTTTCAAGGAACGGTATCCCACTCTAATCCGCTCCTCAATCATTATCCCGGTCATCGTCATATCGTTGGCTTTCTTGAACCTCAGCCTGATGCTGACATTCTTCTTCTTTTGGGCTTCCTTGCACGTTCTGCACCAGGTTACTTATATTGTCGAACTCTACAATCACAAAGAAGCCAAGTTCGTGCGAAAGAGCGCCTTGAGCCCGCTGGCGCGTTTGATCGACTACGCCATCGTTTTAACCAGCCTGTTCCCGATCGCCATGTGGAAGATCAGTCAGGGCAGCTTCGAAATCGGTCAGAACGATCTGGGCGAAGCGATTCCGGATCTGTTCCAGCAGCCGGAAAATCCCTGGTTCTTTTACCTTGTCACCTTCATCTTCGGCGCCGCGCTGATTTCCTACATCGGCAAGACCCTGTACGAACACCATCACGGCATCCTGAATATGCCGAAGTTCGCCTTCGTTTCTCTGACGGTTATCGTCGCTTTCTTGACGCCGCTGCTGCCCAATCTCGATACCGCTTTTCAAGGTTTGAATACCTGGCACTCGTTCCAATACCTGGCGATTACTTTTTACATCATCAAGATTCGGCAGATGGTTGGCGACCTGGATGAGAACGCGCCGCTAGTCGCCCGTTTCAGCCGCCGCACGCCAGACGCTCGCGCTCTTTATGGTTTCAGCGCCGCGCTTCTGGTTGGCTCAGCTGTGATATTTGTGCTGGTCTACGCTCTGGCGGGCATCGTCAAGCCCGGCATTGATGGCAACACCCATTTCGATATCGCATATTACACCGCGATCCTGTCATTCCTGTGGATTCACTACTACCACGACCATTTCCTCTTCACCGATTTCGAGGCTCTTGACGGCGCCTTTAGCGCGTGAGGACCTGGAACGAGAAAGCCTCGCAGCTCACGGGAATATCTCTTGGACCCACTGCATCGGGTCAACGTTTACGCCGTTGAGCCACAATTCCCAGTGTAGATGGGGACCTGTGCTGCGGCCTGTTGAGCCAATCGTGCCGATCACTTGGCCGGATGTCACAAGGTCGCCCGGCTGTACCAGCGTGTCTTGCTGGTGGGCGTAGAGCGTGAAGATACCCCAGCCATGGTCAATCACGGTGGTATTCCCCCGGATATGCAAGCGGTCAACCAGGGTGACTCGGCCCGCCGCCGCCGCTAGCACAGATGTGCCGGGCGCGCCGGCAAAATCAACGCCGCGATGATAGCGATCATAATCGCTGCCGTTGTAGGAGCGCAACGTGCCAAACACGGCATTCATCGCCGCAGCCGCCGGCAAGCTGAGCGAATTGTTCCAACTCCGCTCCGCGGTGAAATTGCTGGTGTGTTCGACAAGCAGGTTAATCTCGTTTTCTTCCACCGCCGGCGTCAATAGCTCGCTGTCGTTGATCGTGATCGTTTGATAACCGTAGCCGCCGCCAATGACCTGCAAGTTGGCGGCGATTGTTTCGCTTGAACCACCGCCGCTGACCTGCAGTTCGAGCGTTAGGGGATAGACCCCCTTGTCCGTGAACATGGGTATGCCGAGGAGGATATTGTGTCGCTTGCCTTCTTCCCGAGTGATCACGCGCAAGTCCTGGTCCAGGAATTGACCGCTGAGACTGGTCGGCTCCTTCGTCAGCAATTCGATGCGCGCGCTCCGGCCCGTCTCCAGCACGAGCGGGTCGATGGTGAAGCTATCGACTATCACCGGCAGGTCACGCGCCAAACGCGGCAACTGGATGCCCGGGATGATTAGCTTCTGGCCCACATTGAGCAAGCCAGGGTCCAGCAGATTGTTTGCGCTGACCAGCGCCTCGACGGTCATGCCATAGCGCAAGCCGATCTCAAAAAGGTTGTCGCCGCTCCGGACGGTGTGCACGAAGGTGTCCACGGTCGCGCCGCCGCGAGAAAACGAATGGCGCGCGCCCCCTCCAGGCGAGGGCGCGGTTACGGGAAGCGAATCGCTTCTTTCGGCTGTGGCGGTAGGCTGGGACTCGATAGGGGTGACTTCAGGCTCCGCGGCGCCAGCGACGATTACCAACTCCTGGCCGATGTAGATGGCGTCGGCGGATGCCAGGTTGTTAAGCGAGATCAACTCAGCCTCGCTCTTGCTGTAGGCGGCGGCGATGCTGGCAAGCGTTTCGCCCGCTGCCACAATATGGGTGAGCCGCTGATCCAAACCAGCTGTTACAAGCGGGATGATCAGCCGTTGCCCAACGACAATGCTGTTGCTATCGGTGATGCCATTAGCGGCGGCTACTTGCTCGGCAAACAAGTTATATTGCAAGGCGATGCGAAACAGGTTCTCCCCTCGTTGCACCACGTGAACCGTGAAGAGGGAATCACTTTGCTCCTGCGCCGAAGCAAAGCCATACAGCGCGAATGCGCTTAGGAGCAGAATCGCGGAGAATCGTCGAAGTTGGCAGCTCAAGCGATAACCTCGTCAATGCGCAATTGGTCGCCTATTTGCGTCAAGTCCAAGATAGCGGGATTGGCTTCCAGATAATACATTGCCGACGCCTTCGGCACATGGGCGAATCTGCCTGGCAGCGCCAGTTTCTTGTCGACCACCTTGAACTCGGCATCCAGCCATACCAGGCCGATCGCGAAACGGAGGCCCAGGGTATGAACCGCGGCGGCGAGCCGGCCGGGACGCGCGCATACAAATATCATTCCTTCTTGCGCGCCAAGGCTCGGTCGAAGCTGCAAGCCAATCAAGCGGGAGAAAAAGCCCGCGCGAACATCCGCGCGAGCCAATATGACCTGACCAGTCCGCAAATTCAGTATTACGCATTGCGGACTCATCCGGGGATGGTCAGCACCTGTCCTACACTCAACTGGTCGTAATTCGTGATGCCGTTGACCTGCGCCAGTTCGACCACGCTGACATTGTATACAGCCGCGATGCCGAAGAGCGTATCACCGAATCGAACCGTGTATGTCACCGGAACAGATGTGGGCAAGGGAGTCGGCGTCGGGACTTGGGTCGGGGTTGCGGTTGGACTCGGCTCTTCTGCCTCGCTTGCTGTGCCGTCGGCGCTCGGAATACGCAATTCCTGCCCCGGGAAGATCCGACTCGGGTTCGTGATGCCATTCAGTTGAGCGATGGCGGCTACAGTGGTGTTAAACTGCGCCGCGATTTCGCCCAGCGTATCGCCAACTTCCACCACGTAGATGACAGTCGAAGTGGTCACCGGATCAACTATCGGCGTCGCGGTGGAAACCGGCGCGGCTGTCGGCAAGGGCGTGGGCGTCGCCGTCGGCGGCACGGCTGTCGGAATCACAAGAATCTGACCGACATCAATCTGGTGCTGGTTTACAATGTTGTTTTGCTGCGCCAGCAGGTCTACCGTCGTGCCGTAGCGCGCGGCGATAACTTCAAGCGTGTCACCCGGCAATACCTGATATGTGATGGGGGTAGCCGTTGGTGTTGGTGTTGGGGTGAACGTAGGCGTATATGTTGGCGTCTCTGTTGGCGTTGGCGTATCGGTAGGCTCGTCAGCGACCGAGGTCTCTTGCGGCAGATTGATCGGGATGATCAGCCGCTGCCCGATATAGATCAGATTAGCCGCGTTCAAGCCGTTAGCGCGGTTGATCGCGTCGATGGCGCTATCGTATTCGATCGCTAGCGCGCTAACTGTATCACCCTCGACCACGACATGCACAACTGTATCGGGAAATTCATCGCTTATCGGCGTTTCGTCCTCGGTTTCGCCATCATCAACCGCTGTGGCTTCAAGTGTGGCGGTCGGTTCAAGCGTCCCTGTCGGTGTTGAACTCGGTGTCATCGTCGGCGTATCTGTTGGCATTATGGTCGCTGTCGGCGTCGGGGATGGAGTCTCTTCGTCACCGCCTTCCGCCGGACTTCCCACTTCTCTCCTCGCCCTCTCGGCGGTTTCAGTTGGCGTCGCTGTCGCGGTTCCTGTCGCCGTGGCTGTCGGCGTTTCCGCCTCGCTGTCGCCTGTCAGTTCCGTATTTGTCTCGGATGTGGGCGTCGCGTCGCTTGCCGTCTCACTAGCCACTTCCAAGACCGCGTCATCGAGATAGATGTAATTGTTGGCTCGCGGCTCCCCGACAGTGGATTCTACAAATACCGTGATGGTCGAACTCTCGGCGGTCGCGATTACGGCGTATTGGCGGTAGGCATCATAGAAAAACGTAGCTGCCGTCGACCAAATGATATCTTCGCTGGCGCCGTCTGTGCCACCGTTGGGATCAATACCCACGCGAACCACTACCGCGCCGGGATCTTCGCTGACGTCCGCGTCTTCAAAACTCGATGACCACACATGCGCGTAAATGCTGAAACGGTAGGTCGTCCCGCTGGCGGCTGAATCCACTTCCTGATAAATCCCGCCATGATGGGTCGCGAACAAAGTGAAGTATTTCTGCGCGTTGCCTTCTTCATCGAGGCGAATTCGGTCCGTCTCCTGGTCATAATTGGGGTCATGATTGGCGAAGGAAGGGCTGCTGTCGGTCGCCGCTATATGCCAAGGGGACCAGCCTTCGGCGACATTGCGTGGATCGGCGCCCTCCAGTTCAACGAACTCGCCCTCGAAATCGCCGTTTACCAGCAGGTTGTTTGCCGCTTCGTCTTGGCCAAAGACGATTAATTGCAAAACAAGTATGATCGCGATGAAAAGCGCTGCTAATCTCATTTTCACCGTTGTACCTCCGCCTGTCAGTCGCGTGGCTAGATTCTCAATCATTAACTTAGTCTACTCAGATTCGATAAAGCGCACAAAGCTATATGCCATCGATTACGAATCATCGATTGTCACTTGAGATTGTCGAAAGCGTCGCGTAACCTAGCGCAGTCTGGCAAGCCGTTCTCGCCTTGAGGATTCAGGCGCAATGATCCTGCTTGGGCGCGTCGCTTGGCCAGGCAAGATTTGAACTCGTAGAGCTGATCGACCGCGCATCAGCTTTTTAATGTAAGCGCGTGATGCCTGAAGCGACGCGCGTCATAGCTACAGGCAAGAAATATCGCTCCCGGAGGTCAACGCCCTTGAAGCTGCATGAATATCAATCCAAGTTTCTCTTCAGAGAGTACGGCATCCCGATCCCGCAGGGTCGCGTAGCAGGCGCCGCCGACGAAGTCCAGGAAATCGCGGCGGAACTGGGCGGCGTAGTTGTGATAAAAGCGCAGGTGCATGTTGGCGGGCGCGGGAAAGCCGGTGGCGTCAAAGTCGCTAAAGATGCTGCCGAAGCCCGCCGCCACGCGGAAAACATACTGGGCATGGACATCAAAGGCTTGCGGGTGGAGAAGGTGCTGGTGGATCCCGGCGCGGATATCAGGCAGGAGATCTACCTGGCGATCACCAATGACCGTGGCGCTCGGATGCCTTTGATCATGGCCTCAATGGAAGGCGGCATGGATATTGAGGAGCTCAATCGCGAACGCCCCGAAGCCATCATCCGCGAGCATGTTGATCCGATAATGGGCTTGCAAGATTATCAGATGACCTTCATCGCCAGCGCTATGGGCATGCCACGGGCGCAATGGCGCAGCTTCGGCAAAATCTTGCGCGGCCTCTACCAATGTTATGTCAAAAGCGACGCGGAACTGGCCGAGATCAATCCGCTGGTCATCACCGGTGACGGGGAGTTGCTGGCGGTTGATGGCAAAGTCATCATAGACGATAACGCTCTCTTTCGGCAGCCGGCGCTGACCGCCGAGCGCGATACCAGCGACGAGCCGGAATCGGAACGGCAGGCGCGCGAAGCCGGTATCACCTATATCAAGCTCGATGGACAGATCGGCTGCATGGTGAACGGCGCCGGACTCGCGATGACCACCATGGATATGACCAAGCTCTACGGCGACGCCGATGGCATCGGGCCCGCCAACTTTCTCGATATCGGCGGCGGTGCTACGCCCGAGCAAGTGGCGGCGGCTCTGCGCATCATTCTTTCGGATGACAACGTGAAGTGTGTCCTCTTTAATATCTTCGGCGGGATTACCCGTTGCGACGAAGTCGCCAATGGCATCTTGACTGCTTACAACGAGGTCAAGCCGGATGTGCCTATGGTCATCCGCCTGCAGGGCACCAACGCCGCCGAAGGCAACAGAATCATCAGCGAAGCGCAACTCCCGAATATCATCTCGGCGGAAACTCTGACCGAAGCCGCCAAGCGCGCAGTCGCGGCGGTAAAGGAGGGGGCATAAGATGTCGATTCTCATTGACAAAAGCGCGAAGGTATTGGTGCAGGGCATCACCGGTCGCCAAGGCGGCTTCCATGCCAAGTTGATGATGGAGTATGGCGCCGATGTCGTCGGCGGGGTCACGCCCGGGAAGGGCGGCGAATGGTTCGAGGGCAAGCCGGTCTTTGATACCGTCCGCACCGCTGTGCAAACGACCAACGCCGATGTCAGCCTGGTCACCGTGCCAGCTCGCTTCGCCGCCGATGCCATCATGGAAGCAGCTGACGCCGGCATCCGTCTGGTGATTTGCCTCACCGAGCACATCCCGGTCGCCGATATGATGCGGGTGGTTGCTTTCTGTCGCGCGCGCGGCGCTCGTCTGCTAGGTCCCAATTGCCCCGGCGTCATGACGCCGGGGCAAGCCAAAGTCGGCATCATCCCGGCGATGGTCGCAACTGCTGGCAATGTCGGCGTCGTCTCCAAGAGCGGCACGTTGACCTACGAAGTCGGCTTCGCCATGAAAAACGCCGGCATCGGCATCTCCACCATTGTCGGTATCGGGGGCGACCCCGTCATCGGCACCACCTTCGTCGAAGTCCTGGAGATGTTCGAGAACGATCCCGAAACCGAGAAGATCGCGCTCCTTGGCGAGATCGGCGGAAGCGCGGAAATTGTAGCCGCTGATTTCATCAAGAACGCGATGACCAAACCAGTCGCCGCCTTCATCGCCGGCCGCAGCGCGCCACCGGGCAAACGCATGGGGCACGCCGGCGCTATTGTGGATGGCGGCGAAGGCTCGGCGGAAGAGAAGATCCAGGCGCTGGAAGCAGCGGGCGCAAGGGTTGCCGCCAATCCGGAAGAGATCCCCGGCTTGCTGGCATAGACGACAATATGCCGCGATTAGCGCTTGGCCGGCAGCACCTCGTGATGACGGCGGCAGCGCGCTTCGTAGGACTCCTGCGCCCCGACCATGATGATCGGATCGTCATAAGCCGCCGGCGCGCCATCAACCAGTCGTTGCGTCCGGCTGGCGGATTCCCCGCAGACGACGCAGATCGCATGAAGTTTGATCACCTCTTCGGCAATGCTCAGCAATTGTGGCATGGCGCCGAACGGCTCGCCCCGAAAATCGGTATCTAAGCCCGCCACAATCACGCGCAAGTTTAGCTCTTCAACCAGGCGCTGCACGACATCAATGATGCCTTCGGCGAAGAATTGCGCTTCGTCGATAGCGACGACCGTGGTCTCGCCGTTGGCCAGGTTCAGGATCTCCGCCGCCGATTCCACCGCGACAGCATCGACCGATTGTCCCGTGTGGCTCGTAATACTCTGGATACCGTAGCGGTCATCAATCTTGGGCTTGAAGACTTTGACCTTCTGCCGCGCGATAATGGCGCGACGCACTCGGCGGATCAGCTCCTCAGTCTTGCCGCAGAACATGCTGCCGCATATCACTTCGATCCGACCCGATTCATGCTTCATTAACGCGCGCTTTCCCGCCTGGCCAGCAATTTGTGGCTCGCTACCGGTATGGTTCGTTTTTTGCCTCAACGCAAAACAAGACGATCGGCAATTTTGCTTGACCGTCCCGCGATTATGTCCAGCAGATCTTAGTTACTTAGCTGATAGCCCCGGCCGCGCAGCGACTTCTTCATATCGCTGACAACCTTGCGACCAATACCCTGAATCGCCAGGATACTGTTCTCATCGTCCTCATCGCCGAGCCGGTCCAGCACATCAGCGACGATCTTGATCCCGTTGTCTTCCAGGATATTCGTGTAACGAGCGCCGATGTCCAGTTCAGTAATCGGCAAGTCAAGCGGCGTGCGTTCTTCCGCGCTTCTATCCAGCGCCGAGCGTATTTCATCGCGCTGTTGCAGACGCTTCATGAACTTGTCGACGCGTCCCTCGGTATCCACGATGCGCTGCTCGCCAGTGTAGAAGGGATGACAATTCGAGCATATCTCGACCGTGAGCGATTCCACTGTGGAGCCGGTCGTCCAGGTCGTGCCGCAGGTCATGCAGCGCACAGGCGTCTCATGCCAGGCCGGATGAATCTTCTGTTTCATTGTTTCCTCCGCGCATTTGCGGCTCTCGCGAGTAGCGCAAATGACTTGTGCCGCGATTCTAGTTGAGCGATTGACCGGTCTTCTCGTGCGTATCGTATACCGAGATGCGCTTCTGCCCGTTGCGGCCGCGCATCTTTTCGAAGGTTACGAAGCCGGGGCGCGTGGCGAAAATCGTGTAGTCCTTGCCCATGCCGACGCCTTCGCCAGGATGGAACTTGCTGCCGCGCTGCCGTACGATGATATTGCCGGCGATCACAAATTGCCCGCTGTAATTCTTAACGCCGAGCCGCTTCGAATTGCTATCGCGCCCGTTGCTTGACGAGCCGCCGCCTTTTTTGTGAGCCATAGCTGATTGTCTCCCTTGCCGCGCGCCTAGACTTTGATGTCGTCTATGCGCAGCCGCGTGTAATACTGCCGATGTCCCTGCTTGCGCCGATAATTGGTCCGCTGACGATATTTGTAGACGATGATCTTCTTACCGCGGAATTGCTCCTCGACCGTCGCGCTCACTGTCGCGCCAGCGACTGTCGGCTGGCCAATAGCGGTGTCCTCGCCATTCACCACCAGCAGCACATCGGATATCTCGATGGCATCGCCGACTTCGTTGGGCAAACGATCCACGTCGATCGTCGCGCCGACCTCGGCTCGGTACTGCTTTCCGCCACTGCGGATGATTGCATACATCTTGTAACTCCCAACCTTCTCTTGTCATCTCCGCGGCAGATGCCGCAGGCGGCTCCGTGCGCGGGGAAAATTGGTCACACACACCAAAAACCCCACATCTTCCGGCAGGGCATGGAAGATTGTATATGACGGCTGCCTGTACAGTCAAGCGCGACTTTCGCGCGTCGCCGCTCAACAGACAAACATGGCATCGCCAAATGAATAAAAGCGATAACCCGTCTCTTTCGCCGCTTCATAAGCGCGCAACAATTTCTCCCGCCCGGCGAAAGCGCTGAGCATCATGAGCAGCGTGGATCGCGGCAGGTGGAAGTTGCTTATCATCGCGTCGACAGCGCGCCATTTGTGACCCGGCGTGATGAAGAGATCGGTATTCGCCTCAAAGGCCGCCACCGTTTGCTGGGAGCCGCCATCAGAGAGGCTTCCCGCCGTTTCCAAGGTCCGCGCCGATGTCGTTCCGACCGCTATAATCCGCCCGCCAGCCCCTTTCGCTTCGTTGATGACGCGCGCGTTATTCTCGTCCAGCCGGGCGTATTCGCTGTGAATCTTATGCTCCAGGACCAGCTCGGCTCTGACCGGCTGAAATGTATCCAGCCCAATATGCAAGGTGCAAGTCGCCAGCTTGATTCCCTTCTGCCGGAGCTTTGTGAGCAACTCAGGAGTGAAATGCAGCCCGGCGGTTGGCGCGGCCGCCGAGCCCTCCACCTTGCTATAGACCGTTTGATAACGTTCGTCATCAGCGAGCGCCGCGCTGATGTAGGGCGGCAAAGGCATCTCGCCCAAGGCCGTCAGCGTCTTGCCGTCGAGCGCTCGGTCGAACTCAACGAGGCGTTGTGCCCGCGCCAAATCTTCCACGATCAAGCAGCTGATGTCGCCCCCAGTCAATTCCAGCCGCGTCCCTCGTCTGATGTTCCTGCCGCCGACAAGCGCCTGCCAGCGCCGATCGTCGATCCGCTTCAGCAGCAGAATCTCCGCTGCGCCGCCGGTTTCGGCTTTGCGCGCTTTTAGCCGAGCCGGGATCACGCGACTGTCATTCAGCACCAGGACATCGTTCGGCTCGAGCATAGTCTCAATGTCGGCGAATGTATGATGGGAGACCGCGCCGGTTTCGCGGTCCAGGCGCATCAAACGGGAGGCGTCGCGTCGCTCAAGCGGGGTCTGCGCGATGAAGCGCGGCGGCAGGTCGTAATCGAAGTCCGCCACATTCATAACAGACGCTGCTGCCCGGCATCGTCCTCCTCCAAATAGGCGATGTCCAGATGCTCATAGGCGTGCTTCGTGCAGATTCGCCCGCGTGGCGTTCGGTCGATGAAGCCGAGCTGAATCAGATAGGGTTCGTAAACATCCATGATGGTGGCGCGATCTTCGCTGATAGCGGCCGCTATGGTATCCAGGCCGACCGGTCCGCCGTCGAACTTTTCAATGATGATGCGCAGAATCCGCCGGTCCACATCGTCCAGCCCCAACTGATCGATTTCCATTAGTCCGAGGGCGTCGCCCGTCACGCTCATCGTGATGACGCCATCGGCGCGAGCCTCGGCATAATCCCGCACGCGGCGCAAAAGCCGCAGTCCCACTCGCGGTGTGCCGCGCGCCCGCCGCGCGATCTCGTTGGCGGCTTCGTCGCTAATTTCAACTTCCAGCAATTCAGCAGCCCGCCTGACGATCTGTTCCATCGCGGCCTGATCGTAGAAATCCAGGCGGAAGCGCGCGCCGAACCGGTCGCGCAGGGGACCCGCCAGCAGCGCCAGCCGCGTCGTCGCGCCGATCACGGTGAAACGGGGCAGGTTCAGCCGCAGAGTCTTGGCCGCCGGTCCCTTGCCGATCACGATATCGAGCACGAAATCCTCCATCGCCGGATAGAGAATTTCTTCCACCGCCTTGCCCAAGCGATGCACCTCGTCGATGAAGAGGATATCGCCCTTCTTGAGGTGGGTCAAAATGGCGGCGAGGTCGCCGGCCCGCTCGATTGCCGGTCCGGCCGTGATGCGGATATTGCCTTGTGTCTCGTTGGATATCACATAAGCCAGCGATGTCTTGCCCAAGCCTGGCGGCCCGTAAAACAAGATGTGGTCAATCGGCTCGTCGCGCGCGGCGGCCGCGTCAATGATGATGCTGAGGTTCTCCCGCACTCGGTCCTGACCAACCATGTCGGTCAGCCGTTGTGGTCGCAAAGCGAAATTCTCGCGCTCGCTCTTTCGCTGCCGCCCGCTGACCATGCGCCTGTCTTCGCTCATTGAGCTCGTCCATTCCAAAATTGTCGATCTTGAGTATAGACGAGCCACTAGCTGTTTCAATGCTTGCTTTACAGCGCGCCTCACAACCCGTACACTAGGAATTGCGCTGAACCTGAAAGGATGAACGCCTTATGACCGCCGCCCTGCAGGTCTCCACCCATCCGCTGGTTAAACACAAACTGACGCGACTGCGCGATACCGCCACCGACCATCGAAAGTTCCGCGAGCTTGTGCGAGAGCTGGCTCTGCTCTTGTGTTATGAAGCGACGCGCGATCTCGCTCTTGCGCCCGCCACCGTCGACACGCCTATGGGGGAAGCGGCGGGCTGGGAGGCGAGCGAGGTTATCGGGGTTGTGCCTATCCTGCGCGCCGGCTTGGGCCTTGTGGATGGCATTCAGGAATTGCTGCCTAATGTCCAGGTCTGGCACATCGGCTTGTACCGCGATGAAGAAACCCTGCGTCCAGTGCAATATTACAACAAGCTGCCGGACGAGCCGACCGTCCAGCTTTGCCTCGTCCTGGACCCCATGCTGGCCACCGGCGGCTCCGCCATAGCGACAGTGGATATCCTGAAGCGATGGGGCGCCAGACGCATCAAATTCCTGGGGATCCTAGCCGCGCCGGAAGGCGTCGAAGCGCTGACGACCGCGCATCCCGATGTGAGCATCCACGTCGCTGAGTTGGACGAGCGGCTGAACGACATCGGCTTCATTGTGCCTGGCCTCGGCGATGCCGGCGACCGCATGTTTGGCACCTGATGATGACCCTCTTCGCCTTCGCCATCGTCTTCAACGCCGCGCTGGCGACAGCGCTGTTGGTCGTGCCGCTGGCGCGCCGTTTGAGTTTTCGCTTTAGGGTCATCTCTGTGCCCGGCGGCCGCCGTCAAGAACCCACGCCGATGGCAAAAATGGGCGGTCTGGCAATCTTCCTGGGCTTCGCAGTCGGCATCATCCTGGCGCAATTTGTCGCCGTCGAGCGGCAAGACCCCAACGAGATAATCCGCCTGTCCGGTCTGCTTGTCGGTGGCCTCGTCATCACTGCCTTGGGCGTTGCCGATGATATCCTCGATCTCAACTACATACAAATCTTCCTGGGTCAGGCTTTGACTTCCGCCATCGCCATCGCCTTCCAGATATTCATCGAATTTTTTAACAACCCGCTCACCGGCGCGCAAACCGATCCCTGGTCCCCGGTCATTACTGTGGCGCTGACCCTCTTCTGGCTCGTGCTCATGATGAACACAGTGAACTTGCTGGATGGCTCCGATGGGCTCGCCGCCGGCATCGCCTTGATTGCCAGCATCGTGCTCTTTGTCAATAGCGCCTTCGCCCAGCAGCCGGCGCAGACGAGCGTCAGCCTCCTGCCGCTGGCTTTGACCGGCGCCCTGCTCGGCTTCCTCGTCCACAACTTCTACCCGGCTCGCGTATACATGGGCGGGAGCGCCTGGTTCCTCGGCTACACGCTCGGCGCTTTGAGCATCATCGGCGGCGCAAAGATGGCAACTATCCTGCTGGTTATGGGCTTGCCGCTGATGGACCTCGGCTGGCAGATGGTCAACCGCCTGCGCCATGGCAACAACCCCTTCCGCGGCGATCGCGGGCATCTTCACTTCAGGCTGCTCGATTCGGGCATGCTGACACCGCGCCAGTTGGCTCTATCCTATTATGGTTTCTGCGCCTTTTTCGGTCTCCTTACCTTGGTCACCGCCAGCGAACTCTTTAAGTTCATCGCCTTCGCCGTCATGTTAATCTGCATCGCCATCGGCTTCATCGCTCTGGGGAGCAGTTCCGCCCTGGATTAGCCTAGCGCGCCGCTCACATCGTCATCGTCAATGTAGTGCCCGTCGTCCTCAAAGGCTTCGTATTCGAGTTCGCTATCCTGGTCTGATTTCGTCGGCGCCGAATCACGCGCCGCGCGTTGTGAGGGCTTAGGAGCCGGGCGGGTTCGGCTCTGCCGCCGGGCTTCGCGTTCAGGCGATTGCCTTGACCTCCTCGCCTTGGGCTGGTCATCCGCCAGATCCTGAATGTCGGCGGTATCGTTTGCGTTTACGGCGCTTGCGCGGGAAGCCATGATAAAGGGTCGCGCGAATGGTTCCGCCCCATCCCCATCGCCCTCCTCCCGCCATGCCTCGCTGTCGTCACTAGCCTCATCTCGCTTGATAAAGGGGCGGTCAAAGGGCGCGCCCGGCCCGGCTAGGGGCTGGACAACGCTTATGCGCTCATCGCTGTCTTGTATTATGTCGGGTAAGCTGGACGCAGCGGGCGGTTTCTCCGCAACAACTGTCCTCGCTGCCGTCGCCTCCTGAGCCGGCGCTGGGCTCGGCTCTGTCGCGTCCAAATTCACTACCGCAACCGCGCTGCGGCTCACCGGCTCCCGGCCCGGCGGACCCGGTATCGGCAGCTTTAACTGGTATATGGAGTTGAGGGAGGGCGCAGAATGTGACTTCGACTGCGACTTGTCCGGCTCGCGCGAGCCGCGCCTTTGCGCCGACTTGAACTCCCGCGCCTCCTGCCGCGACATCGTGAGCATCTTGCCATCGCGGAAGGTGGCGCTCCGGTTCGACACGCGCTCTGCCAACGCCTCGACTGTGCCGAGCGCCACCACAGCGCCCGCATTCACAAGTGTAATCTGCATGATGACTAAGCCAATACTTCCCAATAACGCTTCGATTTCTCCGGCGATTGCGGGGTTCGCTGCGCCGCCCAAACGCCAGACGATGAAGGTCAGCGCTGGCGCAGTGACAAGAACGAGCGCTTTCTCGCGTCTGTCCGAGCGTTCAGCCAGCGTCGGAAACATTGTATTGGCGATGACAAATGCCAAGTAGAACCACAGCCACAGATCCGCAATCCCGATCAAGGACGCCAAGGCGGCGACCACGCTGTCAAGCGAGCCTTCCGCCGCCAGCCCGAGCAATTCCTCCCACCGGAACACATTCGCCGCAATCACCCATAGCGCCGCCATAGCCGCCGCCACCGGGCATATCCGGATGATCAGCCGCTTGGCGCGTCCCGTATCTTCCGCCAAGCGGATGAAGTTCAGGCGCAACTCGCCAATAGCCTGCGGCTCAGGAAAACCAATCGAGCGCTCGGCGCGCGCATTGAGCAAGACCGCGGCCAGCCACAGCGTCGCTTCATGCAAGACGATGCCCGGCAAGAACAAGATGTAATACAAGACTGTCGTGACCTGAAAACTGTTGCTCAGCAACCAGCCAACTTTGAAGATATGTTGATGCAGCCAGCGCTCAATCTGGCGAAACAAAAGAAAGAGCAGCCCCAACCCAAAAGCCAGGGCGAGGAAATCCAACTCTCTCAGGTCATCATCCCTTCACTCGCGCCGCGATTTCAATGAGCGCCGTGAAATCCGCGACCTGCAAGGACGCGCCTCCGACCAAGGCGCCATCAATATTCGGTTGCGACATGAACTCTTCCATATTGCCCGGCTTCACGCTGCCGCCGTATTGTATGCGCAGGCTATCGGCGACCGCGTCATCGTAAAGCTCGCGCACGGTATCGCGCACGGCCGACTTGATGATCCTATCTGCCAATTCGCCACTTGCGCTCCGGCCGGTGCCAATCGCCCAGATCGGCTCGTAAGCGATGACGACCTCCGCCATGTCAGCAGCGCTTATGCCAGCCAGCGCCGCCATAACTTGGGACCGGACAAACTCGACCGTCTCGCCCGCTTCATTCTGCGCCAGGCTTTCGCCGACCGCAATGATCGGTCGCAAGCCCTCAGCCAAAATCGCCTTCGCCTTGCGGTTCACATTCTCGTCGCTCTCGTTCAAATAAGCCCGGCGCTCGGAATGCCCGATGATGACATAGCTGACATAGGGGCGGAGCATCGTGACCGATACTTCCGAGGTGTAAGCGCCCTCCGCCGCCCAATGCCCGTCCTGCGCCGCCACTTGCAGCGCTGTTCCCCTTAGGGCATCCGCAACCGCCGTCAGCGCCAGGAATGTTGGCGCCACCGCACGCTCGACATTCCCGAATTCCGCTACCTTTGGCGCCAGTTCCCGCGCAAAGGCGACTGCCTCATCGGGCCTCTTGTTCATCTTCCAATTGCCACAGATTATTGGCGTTCTCGCCATGGTCTGCTCCCTGTTTCCGCCAGTTTACACCAGCAATTCTATCAGCGTTTCTCGCGCGTACGTGTTTTTCGAGGCGCCTTTCCCCCTCAACGATCAGCTAAAGCGGCGATGCCGGGCAGGTCTTTGCCCTCCAGCAACTCGAGGCTCGCGCCGCCGCCGGTCGAGATATGCGACATTTTCCCCGCCAGCCCGGCTTGTTCCACCGCCGCCGCCGAATCACCACCGCCAATAATCGTTGTCGCTCCTCGCGCGGTCTGCGCCGCCAACGCTTTCGCGACGCCGATGGTGCCCCCGGCGAAATTCGGCATTTCGAAAACGCCCATCGGTCCATTCCAGACGATCGTCTTCGCGCCTTGCAGCGCCCGCTCATAAGCTTTTACCGTAGCCGGACCAATATCCAACGACTGCCAGCCGGCCGGCACGTCCTTGTCCGCGCCGATGACTTCCTGTTCGGCCTCATTGCTGAAGGCGTCGGCAATGCGCTGATCGAGCGGCAGGCTCAACTTGTCGTCCGCTATCTTCAGCAATTCGCGCGCGATATCCAGCGCCTTCCGCTCCACCAGCGAATCGGCCATCTCGCGCCCTTGCGCCGCGAAGAAGGTATTCGCCATACCGCCCCCGATCAAGAGCCGGTCCACCTTGCCCAACAGCGCGTCAATCACATCAATCTTGCCCGAGATCTTTGCCCCGCCCAGGATGGCGACAAAGGGTCGCGCCGGCTCTTCCAGCGCTGTCGCCAGATAATCTATTTCCTTTTCCAGCAGCAAACCAGCCAGCGCCGGCAGATGCCCCGCCACGCCAACATTCGACGCATGCGCCCGATGCGCCGTCCCAAATGCGTCATTGACGAAGACATCGCCATGTCGCGAGAGCTGCTCGGCAAAGACGCCATCGTTCTTGGTTTCACCCGCATGAAAGCGCGTATTTTCCAGCAGGATCACGCCGCCAGCGGACAAGGCGTCGATCGCGCCTGTCACATTGCCCCCGACGCAGTCGTCGGCGAAGGCGACATCCATTTCCAGCAATTCCGCCAGCACGCGCGCAACCGGCGCCAGCGATAAATCCGCCGCTCGCTCGCCCTTCGGCCGCCCCAAATGCGACATCAGCACGATGGCTTTTGGCTTTTGACCGAGAATGTGCTTGATGGTCGGCAGAGCGGCGACAATTCGCGTATCGTCCGTGATCTGGCCATCCGCCAGCGGCACATTAAAATCGACCCGCAGCAATACCCGTTTGCCCACCAGGTCAACATCTCGCACGCTCATCTTGTTCATATCAGCTCGCCTCCATTCACGCAAAAAAGGCGAGGGAATCAGCCTCGCCTTCAGGGTTGCTCATCAGGGGATCTTAAAGGCGTTCGCCGACAAACTTGCTCAAATCGGCGGTCCGGCAGGAGTAGCCCCATTCGTTGTCGTACCAGGTGATGACCTTGACCAGGTTGCCCGCCACATCGGAGGCCAGCGCGTCGACAATGCTGGAATACGGATTGCCGACATAATCGATCGAGACCAGCGGCTCGTGCGATACATCCATGTAGCCGCGCATCGGACCGGCGGCCGCTTCTTCCAAGGCATCAATCAGTTCAGCTTTGCTCGGCACGCGGTCCACGCTCGCCACAAAATCGACCAGCGATCCGGTCGGCGTCGGCACTCGAACCGCCATGCCATCGAACTTGCCCTTGAGCTCGGGCACGACCAAAGCCACCGCTTGCGCCGCGCCAGTGCTCGTCGGGATGATATTGACGGCCGCCGCCCGCGCCCGGCGCAGGTCGGAGTGGGGCAGATCAAGGATCCTCTGGTCGGTGGTATAGCTGTGTATCGTGGTCATGAAGCCTTGCTGAATGCCAAAAGCGTCATTAACCACCTTCGCTGGCGGCGCCAGGCAATTGGTGGTGCAGGACGCGTTGGAGAGCACATGATGCGCCGCCGGATCATATTTGTCCTGATTGACGCCCAGCACAACCGTCAAGTCCTCGCCCTTTGCCGGCGCGGAAATGATGACTTTACTGGCGCCGGCCGCAATATGCTTCGACGCGCTCGCCTTGTCCCGGAATATACCTGTGCTCTCAATCACGATCTCGACGCCCAATTCGCCCCAGGGCAACTGAGCCGGGTCGCGCTCCGAAAGCGCCTTTATCTCATTGCCATCCACGATCAGCGCGCCATCAACCACTTCCACCGCGCCCGGATATACCCCGTAATTGGAATCGTAACGGAAGAGATGCGCCATCGTATTCAAATCGCCCAGGTCGTTGAAGGCGACCACTTCCATATCGTCCGGATAACGCTCAAGCATCGCCTTTAGCACTTGGCGGCCAATTCGTCCGAATCCATTGATGCCGACGCGAACTGTCATTTTTGCTCTCCTTATTCAACTTATTTGTCAAACCGCCGATAGCGTTTGATATTTTCTGTGGGCAGGTAGCCATTATCGCCGATTACGCGCCAAAGCGGCTGCGATAGTGCTGGCGTAGCAATGCCATAAGCTTAGTACAGCGCATGAGATAATTGAATGCTCAAACCTGTTAAGCGCGACCTGTCTCAACCCAGACCAGCAGTTTGCCGGATTCTTGTCGGCGAGCGTCTTCCAAGCCTAACCGTGAGTGAGCAACTCGGTTAAGCGCACCGGCTGCAAGTTCCAATCGCGCAGAAACGCCACGATCCGTCGAATCGCCAAATGCGATGCTTTCAACCCGTGATGCAAGATAATCGTGCCGGGACGCATATACGATTCGTAATTCTTCATAATGGTATCGGCGCAACGTTCGTCACAAGTTGAACGGACGCAAGCCGCGTCATCCGGATCTCCGTCCCATAGACTCGAATAAATTACATCGGTTGCTACGCTCGCGTCCGGGCAATTATCCTGGCACTTCGAGGTGCAAATAGAATCCTGCGAGTCCAGCCCCCAGAGAATCAGCGGAATGTCGTACTTCACCGACAACTCCTTCAAGGCGTCTGTTAGCACGCCGTAGGGCGGCCGGATTCCAATCGGCTTGAAGTTGGCGCCGAGCGCGCGCCGCATCACTTTCAGCGAGGGCTCCAACTCTTCATCGATCAATTGCTGCAAACTGAATTCTTTGATGTCCCGATGCGTATAAAGATGGCAGCCGAATTCGTGCCCCATATCTCGCAGGCGCGCGTACATATTTTCATAGCCTTGATGGGGGCGCGCATTGTTATTGTCCACCGCTCGGCCGATCGGGAAGATCGTCAACGGAATGTTCAGTCGATGAAAGTCGCGAGCGATCTTCCAAGTGTAGTATTCGCTCCACATGTCATCGAAGCTCAAGCAGACCTTGCGGGCATTCGTATATACATGCCGAATGACGCGGGCTTGGCTCGCGGTCGATGAATAATCGTAGTCGCCCGAATGCGCAAAGGTCGAAAGACCGCCGCCCATAAGCGCTCCCGAGGCGACGCCAGCCGTCAAGCGCAAGAACTGTCGCCGCGTCATCTTTGAGCCTGTCTCTCTGTCGCCGCTCGCCATAATGCCTGCCCGGTTGCTATTAACAAAGCATAGACTATAACTCAGAATCTTGAATTTGCTCAAGATTTTGATCGACGAATCATCCCTGATCTATCCCTTCGGCGCTCATCATCAAAATGGCTTATAATTCAAGAACATTTGGTCTACCATTGCCCTCCACTCCATGATATAATTACGGATGCTTGCGCCTTAACAACTGAATCGCGCCAACGAACGAGACTCTCGTCGGCTCGTCGAAACTGCTTTTTGGCTCAGATGGCCAGATGGCCAAAAAAACTTTTTCCGCGGCCAAAACCGGAACCGCCGCCCTTGACTCGCCCGATCGCGCTGACAATATCAAGCGCCTATCATAAAACTACGCGTTTGTGATAGAAAAAAGTTTGCCGTCTATCGATAACTGTCTATCGATAATTCATGACCGCGACCGCTCCAACAGTCGCAGCGCAGCCAGAAGCAGCAGCGCGGAAGCAGTCGCGAAACCGCCGATTACAAAGGCGGCATCCACAAATAGTTGTTCCGGATACAGCCGGATCAAGCTATCGGAATAGGGGAATCGCCAGACGCCAGCCGGGAAGAATATCTCATGAAACGTATCAAAAGCCCGGTCCCAGGCCGCCGCGGCAAAAACAGCAAGCGCCGCGACAACTGCCAGTGTCAGATACGCGCCATACATGAGACCAGCGCTGAATCCACTCAAAACGACGCTGCGATAATCAGCGACAATCGGCATATATCTGACGGCAAGTGTACATAATATGGCGAAAACCAGACAGTAAACCGCCGCTGTGAATCCGGCCTTCAGAATACGTTTGGCATCCTCCAAATGTCCCAGTTCCCGCGCCTTAAACAGCGGGCAGTCACTAGCCGCTGCCGGCGGCTGCCAACACTTTTCCCGCGGGAGACGCAGCCGCGCCAACTCCTCAACACCCTCGGCGCTGAAGAGAAAGCTGATCGCTTCCAGGCCGTACTCAAGACGCTCCTCTGTCGTGAAGCCGTAAGGGTCGGCTGGAAAGCCCGGACGCCTGTATTCGATGCCTAGAAATTCGTAACTGAGCAGCAGGCGCGCGCCTGCCAACAGCAGCAAGAAGGGAAGCGCCAGCGTGACGCACCAGCGCAAGAAGAGCCGAAACAAGCGAAGGCTAGTCATTTTCCAGCCGGAACTCATCGGCGCGGCCCGCCAGCAAAAAGCCCAGCACGATAGAATCCACCAAGCGCTCAACCGGCGCGCGGTCATCGGTGAAAATGATGTCGCTTTTGCCAAGCGGCGCGAGCGCTTCGGCCGCGTCCTCAAGAATCCGATACAGGCGCGGATCAACCGACTCGGCCCGATGTCCGATGTTGGCGCGCAGGTTGTCCGCTGCGGTCGGCTGGCTGGTCGCGACCAGGATCGTATTGAAGGACTGCGGCACATCAATAGCGTGAACGCTGGGGAAGACTTGCAGCAAGGTATTGGACAGCGCATCGACCAGGCGGCGGTCGGTGTCGGTGCGGCCGACATTGATGGCCAGGGCGCCGTCAGCGGCGAGGCGCGCCTTAACTTCGGTGAAGAATTCGGCAGTTGTCAGATGCCAGGGGATATAAGGCGGGCGGTAGGCGTCAATGCCGATAACGCTGAAAGTCCCCTCGCTGCGGTTGAGCAGGTAACGCCCGTCGCCAACCTGCGCCCTGAGATTCGGCATGGATTCGGGATTCATATCGAAGAAGCCCGCGCCGACGGCGACGATATCCGGGTCAATCTCTATCCCAAGGATGGGGATATCGCCATAGATCGCGCTGTGCTGTCGCGGGATGGTGCCGGCAGCCAAGCCGATCAAGAGGAGCGAATCAACTTGATCCGCGTGAAAGGGCGGCGCGTTGAAGTAGGGCGCCGCCAGGAAAAACTCCCAAGTGCCGCCGTAGAAGATTTCGCGCTCATGCCATTGGCTGTGTACGCCTTGCCCTTCGTTGAGGTAGAGATAACGATAACCGGCCGCGTCTTCTTGCACTTGGATGTAGTTGTAGGCGCTTTCGCCGTCGTAAAGCAGGCGAGAACCCGCCGCGGGTCTCCGCAGCGGATTAGCCAGTGCCGGCTGCGCCAGCAGCGCGATGACGATCAGCATAGCCAGATAGAGCAGAGCGCGACGCCTGTCCAGAGAAAGATAGGCGGCGAAGCCAAGCGCGAAAAGCAAGCCGGAAAAGAGCAGAAACGTGCGCGTGGTTCCGATCTCGGGAATGGTGACGAGGACCGGCAGAAAGGCGCCGAGCAAGCTGCCGAGCGTGCTGATGGCGTATACCTGGCCCGCGACCTTGCCGCTCTGCGCAACATCCGTCACTGCCAGGCGAATCACAAAGGGCGAGACGGCGCCGAGGAGTGTGACTGGCAGAGAGAACAGCAGCAGAATGACGATGAAGGAGCCGAGGGCGAGAGCCGCTTCGGCCCCAAAGACAGCCTGCGCCGCCCGTGTTATGATGGGGCGCGCGACCAGCGGGATCAAAGCGCTGAGGAAAGCCGCCCACAAGATCACTTGCAAGAGGACATCGGCGCGCGGAAGACGATCCGCCAGACGACCGCCGAAGAAGTAACCGACCGCCAGGTAAAGCAGCATCAAGCCGATGACGTTGGCCCAGACCAAATTGCTGTTGCCGAAGACACTGCCCAGCAGCCTCGACGCGGAAAGCTCTATGGCCAGAGTCGTCATACCGCTGACGAAGGCGATGAGATACAGGCTGCGCTTGCTGAGTTGGCTTGTGTTGGCCAAGTCCTGATCCAATACTCGGGAAACTTGCGGTGGACGGAACGCCGCCATTATCGGCTCGGCGAGGAGAAAAATCAATGAGCGCGGTGATCCGCCGGGCGATGCCGGACGATGCGAAGGCTATGTCGGCGATTGCGCAAGCGGCCTTCGGCGAGGCGCTGGAGCCAGACCCGGTCCGCCTTGCAAAGGTTCTCAGCCAGGGCCTCAACTTCGTCGCTCTGTCTAGGGGCCGTGTTGTCGGATTTGTCGGCAACTTCCTGACGCGCTCAAGCTCGGGCAGGCTGCGATTTGAGCTGGATCTGCTGGCGGTCGCGGCCGATGCCAGAGGCGCTGGCATAGGCGCGGCGCTGGTGGCGGCGAGCGTTGAAGCGGCCAAGACCGCAGAAACTGACGAGATTCGCGCGCTGGTCGCCTCGAGCAATCAAACGATGCAGAGGCTTTGCCAGGCAGGCGGTTTCGAGCGGGATCAAACGAGCCGCGCGCTCTACGTATTGGATGCGCCAAAGGGCTTGGGCGCAGGCGCGGACGTATCCTCTGCTTTGCTGAAGGACGCGCGCCTGACGCCGGTCTACACGCTGACTTATAGCGGAATATGGTTGGAAGGCGAAATCTCGCCAGGGGCTATCGACGAAGCCAGGGAACGCGCCTTCGCCGATGGCATGTCTCGCATCGGCGCGGTTATCCCGCAGGCGGATTCGCGCCTTGCAGCGCTTCTCCTGGCGAATGGATTTGAGAAAGTTGGCGACTTCGATTGGTGGAGTATCAGGTTATGAAGCGGCTGATCTTGAAGAGTTGGTCGTTGTGTGGCGTGGCGCCGTCCAGCGCGATGTCGCTGAGCATCTTGCCGATGACGGCGCTGAATTTGAAGCCGTGGCCGCTGAAGCCCGCGCCGATCACGACATGCTTGAATTCGGGATGGGCGTCAACGATGAAGTGTTCGTCCGGCGTCCGGGTGTAGAGGCAGATGCGGCTCTCCCGCACCGGCGCAGCAGCGATGCCGGGGATATGCGCGCGCATGAAGGGACGCATGGCTTCGACGTTGCTGGCATCCGGCTCGCGGCTGATCTCTGACGGGTGGCGCGCTGCCGGCCCGCCATGAAAAGCGATCTTGAAGCCAGAGCCGTCATGGGAGGGGATGCCGTAAAGCGTTTCCGGGTAGAGGCTGCTGACATGCGCGATCCAGACCGGGCAGCGCTCCGCCTCATAGTGATGCTCATCGGCAGGCGCCATGAAGTTCAACTGGCAGCGCAGCGGCGCGAGCGGCAAGTCTATGCCCGTCTGTCCCAGCAGAGATTTCGCCCAGGCTCCCGCGGTTATGATCAGCTTGCCGGCCGCGTATGCGCCGTCTGTGGTCGCGATGTCAACGCTGTCCGCGCCGACTCGAATATCCCGCACAGCGACCCGGTCTTTGATGACCGCGCCAGCAGCGCGAGCGAGCTTGATATGCCCCAGCACGGCCTTTGACGCGGCGACGAAGCCGCTATCCGGCTGGTAGAGCGCTTGAAAATCCTCGCTAAATCTGAACTGCGGAAAACGTTCGCGTGCGGTCTTTGGAGAGAGGAGCTCGTGGCTGATGCCACTACTGCGTACGGCAGCGATGGTCGCCAGCAAGATCTCATCATCGGCGGGCCCAAAGTCGATGCCGCCCGTTTGGTGGTAGAGCGTCTCGCCCAGGACGTCCTGAAGCGCGAACCAAAGGGGAAATGTATCGCGCATCAAGTCGACATATTCGGGGTGATCGTAAGAATAGCGGATGATACGCGAGTAACCGTAGGAACTGCCCAGGCGATGGTCGAGTTCAAATTGCTCAAGCAGCAGCACGGATTGCCCGCGCTGGCTCAAGTAGTAAGCGGCGGCGCTGCCCATTGCGCCCGCGCCGATTACGATGGCATCGTATGATTCGGTCATGTCTCAGATCCTTGGCATTTCGGCGCTAGGCGGGCCGCTGTTCGAGGGCGGCGGCAATGTCATCATCCTTGCTCACGATGATAGTTGGAATCTTGGCCAGTTGCAGCATACCACGCATGCTGCTCGAATCCAGTTGGGGATTGAAACTATGAGGGTCGATGAAGACGCAGATAGGACGGATGCCGCGGCGGATGAGCACCTGGGCTTCGTGAATCCATTCCTGCTCCAGAGACGATGTGATGATCATGACGGTTGTTCCGCGCGTGAACTGGTGTGTTTCCAGCGAAAGCACTTCGCGGAGCGACAGATTGGAGGTGCTGCGCGCTCCCGCCAGCGCCTGGAAGATCCGGGTCAACTGCCGGTTGCCGCGGTCGGGTTGGAAGATCTGCCGATAGGGTATATAGGCGACGTAACCGACCACACGCTCATCATCAATGAAGTGTTTGGCGAGCGACGCGGCGATGATAGCGCCGTATTCTTCGGTCGAGGGCGGGACGCGCGCGGGCGAGGGGATGAAACTGCCGTGGCGGCTGGCGCGCTTGTAGGCCGGGTCTTCGACAAGAGAGGCAGCCGAGAAGTCGCTGAACAGCCAGATATCCACCAACGGATCAAGCTCGAACTCCTTGACCATGATGTCGCCGGTGCGGGCGGTCGAACGCCAGTGGATTCGGTTGATGCTATCGCCGGGCACATAGTCGCGGATGCTGCTGGCGTTGGTGGTCACCTGGTGGGTCAGTTGGCGTTGGGCATCGCCGCCGGACAGGAAGCCGACCGGCAAGATAACACGGTTCAACTCCACTGTCATAGGATAGACCATCAGCCTGTCGGTGGCGCCTACGCGGCGAGCCGAACGGAACAAGCCAAAAGGATCGCCGCAAAGCACCGTCAAGGGACCAAGCTGGAATTCCCCGCGCGTGGCGCAGATGGTTTCGACCTCCCATGTATACTCGCGTCCGCCGAGCAGGGTGGGCGCGATATGGCTGGCATGATGACCGGGCAGGGTGGAGTGATCGCGTATTTCCAGCCAGAGTTTGGGCAAGAGGCCGGTCTTGCGCACGGCGAAGGACTCGGAAAAGACGCGACCGACTTGTGAGCGGCGCGTGCGAGTATTGCGGCGCAGGGCGATCCCGCGGAGCGAGAGCCAGGTCCAGATAAAGGACAAGATCATGATCGCGGCGATCAAATAGGCGATATTAAAGATCTCAGCCCGTCCGGTAAATAGCCCGGTGAGCAGGCTGATTATCGTCAAGAGGTATAGAACATTGCGGCGGCCGGGCATAAGACCTTAGCGCACGGATGCCCCGGGCACGGGCGTATTTTGTAGAATGTCCTGAACGATAGTTCGCGATGTGATGTTCTTGATCCGCGAGGCGGGACCGACGATGATGCGATGCGCCAGGGTGACTTCGGCAAGCGCCTTGACGTCGTCAGGGATGACGAAGTCGCGCCCGGTCATGGCGGCGCGCGCCTGCGCCGTGCGGAATAACGCCAGCGAGCCGCGCGGGCTGCTGCCCAGGTAGACATCGGGATGACGGCGCGAGGCGGTGATGAGGTTAATAATGTATTGCTGGACCTCGTTGGCGACGTAGACGTCTTTAATCTGCTGTTGAGCCGAGAGCAACTCCTGCAAGGTGACAACCTGCTGCAGGTTCTGTATCGGATGCTGATACTGCTGCGATGCCAGGATTCTCAACTCGTCCGCCGGCTGCGGATAGCCGATTTGGATGCGTATCAGGAAGCGATCGAGCTGGGCTTCCGGCAGGGGAAATGTGCCTTCGTATTCGATGGGATTCTGCGTCGCCATGATGAGGAAAGGGTTGCTGAGGCGGTAGGTGACGCCGTCCACGGTCATCTGGCCCTCTTCCATCGCTTCAAGGAGGGCGGATTGGGTTTTAGGCGTGGCGCGGTTGATCTCGTCCGCCAAGACGATCTGCGCCATGATCGGCCCGGGGCGGAACTCGAATTCGCGCGTTTTGGGATTATAGATCGATACGCCGGTGATATCGGAGGGCAGCATATCCGGGGTGAACTGGATGCGGTTGAAGGTGCAGCCGACTGCCCGCGCCAGTGATTTGGCCAGCATCGTTTTGCCGACGCCTGGAATATCCTCCAGCAGGACATGCCCGCGGCAGAGCAGGCCAAGCGTAGTCAGCCGGATCTCGTTGGACTTTCCCAATATGACCTGGCCGACGCTGCTGGTGACGCGCTCCGCGATTTCTTGCACCGTCGCCACAGCTTGCCCGACCTGCGCGCTGCGGCGGGTTGTTCTGTATTGTTCGCTCATTCAGTTGTGTCCAACTGCACGATCATTCTGATATCAGTATAGCCTAATGCAGGCAATTGACAGTCTGCGACTGACCTTCGTTTGGGATTCGCGACTCGTACGGCTTGCCGCCACGAGATCAACAAGTATAATGAAAGTCAGCGCGAAGCTATATGGCAAATTGCCATTCCGTCCGTTTCAGCCCGCAGTCCAGCAGCATGCCAGAGGTATCGGAGTTGATGTCTATCAGTAGGCGAATGTTGCTATTGGGCAAGCGCAAGGTATATTGCGCGGATGAAGTGGAAGGCTGAAGACTTGATCGCTTCCAGAATCGACCGGATTGTCGCGCAACTCGACCAGATGAGGGCGCTTTCCTCCGATATTGAGGCGGCCGCGGTCATCAGTATTGAAGGATTGACCGTCGCCAGCTCGGTCGGCGACGAGATCGATGAAGCGCGCCTGGGAGCGATGTCAGCGGCCATGCTGGCGCTGGGCGAACGGATAGCGGCCGAGCTGGGGCGTGGTACACTCGATGAGGTGATGATCAAAGGCGACGCCGGTTATGCCGTTCTGATGCCGCTGGACGAGAACTCTGTCCTTTGCGCGCTTGCTGGTGAAGAGGCGAAGCTCGGTTTGATCTATCTGGACATGCGGCGCGCGCTGATGGAGTTGCGCGCGTTGCAATAGCGGATTTAAGCGGGTTGGCATGGTGAAATCGAATTGACTTGGGTTGGGATGGGCGACAGGCTGTGAAACCGAAATACATCTTCTGCACGGGCGGGGTCGTCAGTTCCGTAGGCAAGGGGCTGACTGTGGCGGCAATCGGGCGCATTCTGAAAGCGCGCGGCTTGAAGGTCGCCATTCAGAAGCTGGACCCCTATCTCAACGTCGATCCGGGCACCATGAGCCCCTATCAACACGGCGAGGTTTTTGTCACCTCGGACGGCGCGGAGACAGATCTTGACCTGGGGCATTATGAGCGCTTCGTCGATGAGAATGTCAGCCGGCTATCGAATATCACGGCCGGGCAAGTCTATCTCACGGTGCTCGAGAAAGAGCGCAAGGGCGATTATCTTGGCGGGACGATTCAAGTCGTGCCGCATATCACGAATGAAATCAAGCGCTGTATCAAGCTGCTCGGCAAACGGACGGACGCCGATGTGGTCATTGTCGAGGTCGGCGGAACGGCGGGCGATATCGAGAGCCTGCCA
The DNA here is from genome assembly GCA_022824365.1 of Anaerolineae bacterium. Taxonomy (GTDB): domain Bacteria; phylum Chloroflexota; class Anaerolineae; order Aggregatilineales; family Phototrophicaceae; genus UBA6055. Next base: position 246,509 of record JAJEAA010000028.1, on the reverse strand, counting down.
TTTCTTGAGGCGCTGCGACAACTCCGCACCGAGTTCAAGCGCCGCGATACGCTGTACGTGCATGTGACCTTCTTGCCGCATATTGGCGCGACCGACGAACTCAAGACCAAGCCGACGCAACATAGCGTACGCGAATTGCGCGGCATCGGCATTCAGCCCAATGTAATCATCGCGCGGACGGATTATCCCGTCAACAATGAGATTATCAGCAAGATCGCGCTGTTTTGCGATGTTGATGAAGACGCGGTCATTCCCTTGCAGACGGCGGACAATATCTATGCCGTGCCTCTTATGATCGAGGAAACTGGCTTGGGCGACTTCATTCTGAATCGATTCCGGCTGGAGGCGGGACCGCCCGACCTGCATGAATGGCGGGAGATCGCCGGCAAGTGCCGCAGCGCGCAAGAGAAACTGTGTATCGGGATCGTCGGAAAATACGTCGAACTCCGCGACGCTTATATGTCGGTGAAGGAATCGATAGCGCACGCGGCCGTCCATTTGGATCAGGATGTCGATATTCGCTGGATCCATTCGGGCGAGCTGGAGAAAGGCAAGCGCCTCGATGAGTTGAATGATCTGGACGGCATTATCGTGCCGGGAGGCTTCGGCTATCGTGGCATTGAAGGCAAAATTGCGGCGGCCAAATTCGCTCGGGAGCGCAAGGCGCCGTATTTGGGTCTTTGCCTGGGCATGCAGGTTATGTGTATCGAATACGCGCGCAATGTCTTGCATCTCGATGACGCCAGCAGTTCCGAATTTGACGTGAGCACGCCACATCCGGTTATTGACCTGATGCTGGAACAACGCGCCATTACGGATATGGGCGGTACGATGCGTCTTGGTGAATATCCCTGTGTGCTGCAGCCGAATTCCGCCGCGGCGCTGGCTTACGGGAAGAATGAAGTGCTTGAGCGGCACCGACATCGCTTTGAGTTCAACAATGTCTATCGTGAGACATTCGCCGCCAACGGGGTCAACTTCAGCGGATTAAGCCCGGACGGCGTCCTGGTAGAAATCGCCGAATTGCAGGATCATCCCTTCATGCTCGGTTGCCAATTCCATCCGGAATTTCTCAGTCGGCCCAATCGTCCGCATCCATTGTTTTCGGCTTTCATTCAAGCATCAATTGAGTATCGCGATGAATTGGGTCGAATTCGCCAACGGCCGAGCCTGGATCTTGACCGGGCTTGAATTGCATTGATTGGTCCAGACATATCGAAAAACCGCGCCGCCAACATAAATCAGCATTGAGCGGCGAAAGCAAGAAGTTACTGGAAAAAACTGATGTCCTTCCGTGAATTTGTGGCAGCCATTCCCAAAGTTGAGTTGAACCTGCAGTTGACAGGCGCCCTGCAAACAGAGAGCCTGATGATGATCGCCAGGCAAAATGGTCTGCCTTCTTCGCGCGAGGACTTTGAAGAATGGGCAGCTCTGCTGAACCGTCCCGATTATGCGCGGATCGACGAGATTGCGCGGGAGGCGGGCAGTTGGGCGATGTATCCGGAAGACATCGCTTTGGTAGTCTATGACATTGGCGTGGCGCTTTCCAAGCAAAATGTAATCTACGCCGAGATCATGGTGGCGCCGCCGGATTTCATAGGCTCCGCGCGCATGAATATCGATACTTTCATAGAGGCGCTTAATGATGGGCGGGATCGCGCATTGCGCGGCTGGAATGTCGACATGGCTTGGATCCTGTGCATCCCGCGCGACAATCCACGCTCCGGCGATGAAGTGGCGCGCTGGGCCACGAGGCAGGGAGCCCGCATGAGCAATGTGATCGGGCTGGGGCTGACCGGTCCTGAGGACGCTCAACCCATCGGACAATTCCGGCGCGCCTTCGATGTGGCGCACAAAAAAGACGTTTTTACGGTCGCGAATGCCGGCAGCAATTTGGGCGCAAGCGGGCTTCAAGAGGCGCTCGCTGAACTGAACCCGCACCGGTTGACTGACTCCTGGGGGCTAGTCAACGATGACGTTCTGGTCAACCAATTGGCGGAAGATGGAAAACCGCTTGTCGTATCGCTGAATCGCGCGCTGCGCCTTGGCCTTGTCCAAAAGACTGAAGACTACCCCTTGCGGCAGTTAATGGACAAAGATGTGCAGGTTGCGCTGTCGTCGGTGATGCCGTCCCTGTTTCAGTCGACCTTGGTCGATGAGTACGTATTGGCGCACGATGCTTGCGGGCTTGAAATCGATGATGTGATTCGGCTGGCGCGGCGTTCGATTGAACTGTCGTTTATGGATGCCGAAGGAAAGGACGCGCTCCTGCGCCGCTTCGATTTCGAGCTACAGGCGGCGCGCGCGCAGTGGCAATCTTGAACTAAGGCCCTTCGTACAGCTATTCAACCGGCGTGACGGTGATATTGCCGAAGCCGCTTTCGTCGATGGGCAACGTAATCAGCAGCCGGCTGCCGCTATCCACCTTGGCGCGGGCTTCATGTCCCTTTACCGGCAGCGACAATTCGACATTGCGGCTCAGAGGACCGAATCGGCGTTCTTGCAATAGGTAGCGGGCTGTGGTCGGCGTCGTTTCAGGCTCGGTCCGCACGGCGATCGTCAACACGTTGGATTCCAGACTGATCTCAATGCTGTCCTTGACCAGGCCGTCGATGGCATGGGTGCAGATATAGAGGTTGCCGTCCGCCTCGTACATATCGAGCTTGAGTTCTTCCGAACTGCTCGTCATGGTGCGGATGCCTCTCTCGACCGTCTTGGTAATCTGATCTCCCAGATTCTGCAATTCCTTTAGCGGATCGAATCGTGGTTCGTATGTCATCGGGATTCCTTATCTTCAGACTCGTTCTCAAACATTATACGTCTACCCGACAGTTTAGTCGCGGCCAATAGAGCAATCGGGCGCGAAATCGCTTGCCGTTGGTATGAACAGGCGCGCGGCGGAATCGGGCTACACAAGCGTTTATAGATGCTTTACGATTTCGGGCGATTTGGTTATGATTCGCCGAACCCGGCGCTAGTGAATGGAAAGCGAATGACACGAGTTGCCTATCAGGGGATACCTGGCGCGAATTCCGAGATTGCCTTGCGGCAGCATTTTGGCGATGTGGTCGAGGCTTATCCCTGCCAAGAAATCATTCATCTGTTTCAGGCGCTGTTACTCAACGAGGTTGAGTTCAGCCTGCTGCCGGTGGAAAACGCTCTGGCCGGCTCGGTCAGCGGAGCCTATGAACTCTTGCTTGACCACGATGTGCGGATCCAGGCTGAAGTCATATTGCATGTGCATCACGCGCTGCTGGCCAATCATGGCACAGCCTTGGAAGATGTCCGCGAGGTTCGCTCGCATCCGCAGGCGCTAATGCAATGTGAGCGCTTCTTGAAACGGCATGGTTTGAACCCGGTAGGCTGGTATGACACCGCGGGCGCCGCCAAGAACCTGGCGGAAGAGCCAGATCAAAGCGTTGCCGTGATCGCCTCAACGCTGGCGGGCGAACTGTATGAATTGGACCTGTTGGCGAAGCAAATTGAAGATGAACCCTTCAATTACACGCGATTCCTGCTGCTGGGACATGGGGATCCCGAGCCTTCCGATTACAACAAGACATCAATCGTCTTCGCGACCCGCAATCGTCCGGCCGCGCTTTACGAGTGCCTGGGCGAGTTCGCCAAGCGAGATTTGAACCTGACAAAGCTTGAATCGCGTCCGCGCCGCAATCGGCCCTGGGAGCCGCTTTTCTATTTGGATTTCGAAGGTCACTGGCAGGAAACACGCTGTCAGGAATTGCTGACGCAGTTGCTGCAGTTGACGTCCTTTGTGAAAATGCTAGGCTCGTATCCGGCGGTGAAATCGGGCGCTGTAGGAATGTGAGGCGGGAGATGGCGATGCAAAAGCTTGATGTGGCGATCCTAGGCGCGACAGGCGCGGTGGGCCAGCGTTTTATTCAACTGCTGGAAGGGCACCCCTGGTTTCAAGTCAGCGAGGTCATCGGCTCGAGCCGCAGCGCGGGCAAAAGCTATGGCGAGGCGGCGCATTGGGTATTGGATGGCAATCCACCGGCAGCGGTGGCCGATCTGACAGTCAAGGCGCTTGACGATAGGTTCTGCTCGCCGCTTGTCTTTTCAGCGTTGCCGAAGGAAGCCGCCAAGACGCGCGAGTTGGAGTTGGCCGCCGCGGGTCATGTCGTCTGCAGCAACGCGTCGGCCAATCGTATGCTGGCAGATGCGCCCTTGATGCTGCCCGAGGTCAATGCCGAGCATATCGGCTTGATCGATGTGCAGCGGCGGCGGCGAGGCTGGGGCAGTGGCGCGCTTGTCGCCAACTCGAATTGCACTGTCATGCCGGTAGTGATGGCGCTAAAGCCGCTCCTGAAGTACGGCATTCGGCGGCTGCACCTGGTCAGCGAGCAAGCAGTGAGCGGCGCCGGCTATCCCGGTGTGTCATCGATGGACATGATCGACAATATCGTGCCCTATGTGCCGGGCGATGAAGACAAGATGCAGACAGAATCGCGCAAGATGCTGGGCGCCTTCAACGGAGAAAGCATCGACGAGCTGGAAACAGTCGTTAGCGCGACCTGTACGCGCGTACCGGTAGTGGATGGGCATTTGGTGAATATCTCGGTTGAACTGGCGGATCAGCCGGCGCTATCGTCGATCATCGCCGATTGGGAGAGGTATCAAGCGTCCGCGCCCGTGCCGGATTTGCCCAGCGCGCCCGAGTACCCGCTGCAATACTTGTATCAGATTGACCGGCCCCAGCCGCGCCGGGACCGTCAAGCCGGTAAGGGAATGATGACGAGCGTTGGCCGCTTGCGCGAGTGCCCGGTGCTGGGCTACAAATTCGCGGCGCTATCGCACAATACGATTCGAGGCGCAGCCGGCTGCAGCATCTTGAACGCCGAACTGATGGCGGTCGCCGGGTATATTGAGGGATTCCGGGTCGCGGACTATGCGCTGGCAACCTAGAGCGCGGGCTTCCAGCTAATCGTAATCTCCGCTCGAATAGACGTAAACCGCGGGTCCGGTATGGTCGCCGTTGTGCCAGTCGTATTCGCTTTGTGACCAATTGAACAGCCAATGCGCGTCGGTGACGGTCATGTTGACGCAGCCGTGGCTGCGGCGATAGCCGAATCCATCATGCCAGTAAGCGCCGTGGAGCGCGATCTGGTCATCGTAGAACATCGTCCAGGGCACTTCCTGCAAAAAATAGAAATCTGGTTTGTTGTAGGCGCCGCTCATGAGCTTGCGGGTGAAGCGGACGTAGACGTGGAATAAGCCTTCGTTGGTGGGCCATTCTTCCAAGCCCGATGAGATCAAGGTCGCGAATACCGGCTCATTGCCTTCATAAGCGATCGCGACTTGCTCATACAAATCGACGCTGACCCACTTGTGCGTATCAACTTCTTCAGGTCTAGCTACTGGCAGAATCTTGGCGACCTTGAATTGGTGCACCCATTCGTCAGGACCGATCTGATACCAGTTGTAGCCATCGACCGCAACGGTGGCGTAGATATAGACGCGCGTATAGCGATAGCGGAAGGGATTCTCGACTGATTCCGGACCACCGGGCGTCCCGGCGCCGCGCAAGTGCGTCAGCGTCCAGGCGACGGTGTAGGGGAGGGCGTCCAACGTGGGAAGCATGACGCCAGCAAAGCGCGATGGGCTTACCGATTCGCTGAGTATATCCGAGCGGACCCACTGATTGTCTCCAATCTTCGTCCAATCGCCATGCTGCTCCACGACAGTCACGAAAGTGTAGCCGCTGCCGTATGGCTCGCTTTCTTCGCTGTCCGGCGCCGTATGAATCGAGAATTCGCCTTCGATTTTGCGATAGTCGCGGTCACCCAGCAGCTCGCTATTGACTTGCAGGGGGCGGACGTTCGGCCAGCGGAATTCTTCAATAGCGCTTGCGGATACGCCACAATTATCCGGCAGGCAGGCGGTTTGAGCGAAGGCGGTGACTCCGCTGAACATCAGGATAAGAACAAGGAGGCAATTGATCATCGCGCGCATAATAGATTCCTGTGGTTGACGCTGTGACTTCCATTAAACTCCAAATTCCCCCCATAAACAAGTTGCGGGCGCGGCCCGTCTTGGCAGCGCATGGGAAGCGTAGGACGGCGTAGGTTGGGAATTGACTATTAGCATTCCTCACCGTTACGACGCGTGATAGCTGCTGGTCAAATGGGCGCAAGCGCAGGGCATACTGTGGTAGAATCCTGGCTAGTGAAGCCGCGACAAGAGGCCTGTGATGGAAATCCTTGGCATTGATATTGGCGGATCGGGAATCAAGGGCGCGATTGTTGATACGGAGCGCGGAGAATTTGCCTCTGACCGACTCCGGATAGAGACGCCCCAACCCGCAAAGCCGCCGGCCGTGGCGGATGTGGTTGCCAGGATCGCCAGTCATTTCGATTGGCAGGCGGCGATCGGCTGTACATTTCCCGCCGTAGTGCAGCATGGCGTGACGCTAACAGCCGCGAATGTCGATGACGAATGGATCGGCGCCGATGCCAAGACGCTGATGGAGCGGAAAACCGGCAATCCCGTCATCGTATTGAACGACGCGGATGCGGCTGGCATCGCCGAGATGAAGTTCGGCGCTGGCCGGGAGCGGCGCGGCTTGGTCGTCATTTTGACCCTGGGCACGGGCGTAGGCAGTTCGCTCTTCATAAACGGGCATCTCGTCCCAAACACCGAATTTGGCCATCTGATCATTCGCGGCAAAGACGCGGAATGGCGGACATCCGACCGGGCGCGGCAGGAGAAAGACTACAGTTGGAAGGCTTGGGGCAAGCGTCTCTCCGAGCATTTGCAGTATATGGAAACGCTGATCACACCGGACCTGTTTATCATCGGGGGCGGCGTCAGCAAGAAATACGAGAAATTCTTCCCGCACATTCGCTGCGATACACAGATTGTCCCGGCGCAGCTACGCAACCGGGCAGGCATCGTGGGCGCGGCCATTGCGGCGGCCGACTTGAAGTAGGCGCGCTGTCATTTGTCTTCGGTCGGCTTGAAGACGCCCCATTGGCGATTGTGGTAGAGAAGGGGAAGCTTGTCGTCGGTCCAGCCGCCCTGCTCAACTTTGCCCAGGAACATGGTATTCTCGCCGAAGTCGATATGCCGCTCGATTGAGCAAGCCAGCCAGGCCATAGCATCGGGGATGATAGGGTCGCCAAAACGCGTCGTCTCGCAACTTAGGTCGTCGAAGCGATTTTCGTAATCATCATCAAAGTAACCAGCGAAGCGTTTGCCGAGGTCAAGTTGACGCGCGGAGAGAATGCTGATGGCGAAGTGACCTTCGCGCGCCATATATTCTCGCGTATCCAGCCGATTGGCGATGTTTAGACAGATAAGCGGCGGCGTCATGCTGACGCTGGCGAAGGAGTTGACTGTGATTGCCTGCCAATCATTTCGGGATGAGACGCTAACTACGGTGATGCCAGCCGTCCAGCAGGCAAGCATATTCTTGAATTCCTGGCCGCTGATTTCGCTCATGGCGCCTCCCTCTCTGTCAGCATTATTATAATGGCGCCAGGGGATAATTTCACGAGTCAAAGTCATTCGCCGCGATGGCCTTGGGCTTGCTAGTCACGAAGGAAGAGAGCGCTCATGCAAGATGGAGTACCAAGATTTCGCCGGGTCAAGAGACGGTATGCCGCATCTATCATTCAGAATGCCCTTTCGGGACCGCGCGGGTCCGCGTTGTTGAAACTCCAAGAATTTGACGATGGACGCTTCCGCGTGATCTTCTCCGTCAGCTATTTTCAAGTCGCCGCCGGCCGCGAACTGCCCAGTAAATCGCAGTGGAACACGCTTAAGAAAAGGTTCAAGCGGCGAGATCGAACGATATTTATCTTTCGGGAATACGGCGAGCTTGATTGCTCCGGGGCGGGAATCGCAAGAGGCGACGAGACCTGCCTGTATTTGGATCTTGGTTTCCTGCCGGATTGAGCATGTCCCGGCGCGGTCACTGTCTGAAGTCGATGAAGCGATAGCCGACGCCGCGCTCGGTAATAATATAGCGGGGATTGGCCGGGTCCTCTTCAATCTTTTCGCGCAGGTAGTTCACGTAGAGCCGGACATAGTGCGCTTCATCGCGGTATTCGTAGCCCCAGACCTTTTGCAGCAGTTGATCGTGGGGCACGGTCCAGCCGGCGTTGCGTATCAAGTGGTAGAGCAGGCGATACTCAGTCGGTCTAAGTTTGACCGCCTCGCCCGCGACAATGACTTCTCGCTTGTTATAGTCCACGCTCAGGCGGTCGTCGATGCGCAGGATAGCGTCTTCGGCGGTAGGTTTCTCCAGCCGGCGAAAGATAGCTTTGATTCGGCTGGATAGCTCGCGGGGGCCAAAAGGCTTGGTAATGTAATCGTCCGCGCCCAACTCCAAGCCGTGCACCTTGTCGTTTTCTTCCCCTTTGGCCGTCAGCATGATGACAGGAATATCGGAGAATTCGCGCAGCATGCGCAGCGTTTCAAAGCCGTCAAGATCGGGCATCATGACATCAAGCAGAATGAGGTCGGGCAATTGAGTGCGGATGAGATCCAGCGCCTCCAGCCCGTCGTGCGCCGCGAGAACGCGATAGTCTTCAAGCTCGAGGTTCATGCGAATGAAGCCAATCATTCGCGGCTCGTCATCGACAACAAGGATGACTTTGCCGCTGCTTTTTGGATTGACCTTGGGGTTCGGTATCATGGCGCGCTCCTGCTAGCGAGATCAGAATTTGGCCAGGCGACGATCAAAGCGCGAGGCGCTAGTCGGCGCCACCGCCGGGCACCTTGAGGATAATCACGGAGATATTATCGGCGCCGCCACGATCAATTGCCAGGTTAACCAGCCGGTCACAAGCCTCCTGCGGCGATGCGGCATCTTGCGTCACTACTTTGAGAATGTCGTCTTCTACCATGTCCCAGAGGCCATCAGTGCAAACCAAGACTTGCGAGGAAGGCGGCAATGTCCTGACCAAGCGCTCCATTTTCAGATTTTCATTTTGACCGATCGCTCGGTAAAGCACGTTCTTCTGAGGATAATTTTCCGCTTCCTCCGGCGTCAGTTCATTCATCTCCAGGAGGCGCTGGACCAGGGTATGATCGGTGGTGAGTTGCTCGATCTTGTCGTCGTGAATGAGGTAAGCGCGGCTGTCGCCGACGTGTACGATATAGGCGAGATTGCCGATGATGGCGATGGCGGAGAGGGTAGTGCCGCCGCCCGGGACGCCTCGAAGCACCGCCATATTAGCCTTTTCGCAGGCGGCAACCAAGGCTTCCAGAACAGTAGGGCTGTCGCCGGCGCTAAAATTGCGCAAGAGGGGAACATAGATTTTATCGAGCATTTCAGCGGCGAGCGTCTGCACGGCGATGCCGGCCGCGCGTTCGCCATCGAGATGACCGCCCATACCATCGGCGACGACAAAGAAGCCGAAATCCGGTCGATTGTCCACGGTGATCGAATGCCATTGCATGCCGAAGCAGGCGTCTTCGTTATTGGCGCGTAGCAAGCCGACATCGCTGGCTATGCCATAGGCGAGGGCTTGGCGCTGACGTGTCAGAATGGGCTTGGGCGCGGGCGGCATTGTCCGTCTTGAGGGTCGAGGATTCGCTGCTTCGGGCGCTGCCGGCTTAACCTCACTAGAAGCCCCTGGCTGCGGCGCGATCTTTTCCGGCTCTTCCGCAGTCGGCGCTTCATTATCTATCTGTGCTTCACCTACAGGTTCTGGCTCTTCGGCCTCGGCAGATTTAGGCGTCGGAGGCGGTTCAGAATCCGCTGGCGGCGCTTCTCGAATCGGTTCGACCGAGCGCTGCGATCTGCTCGGCGTAACATGGGAGGTTCGCCTGGAAGCGGCGTTACGCCCGGTTTCCTGGCTTGATCTACCGAGTAATTTGCGAAGAAGGCTCATATCTTTGGCCTGAACATGATAAATTGACGCCTCGCGCCGGAGATGACGGGGCCAAGTCGTCAACAGGCAGTTCCGATACTGACTTGCACAATTATATTTTACCACTGACAATGACGCAATCATTCGCCGGAGCAAGCCGACTCCACATGCAACACGACGAAGCGCCGCTATCTATATATCTGCATATTCCATTCTGCCATGTGCGTTGCGGTTATTGCGCCTTCAATACCTACACCGATCTCGAAGATCTAATACCGGCCTATGTCAGCGCCCTTCGCCGGGAGCTGGAAATAGTCGCGGCGAGCAATCCTCATCGGGAAGCGCATTCGCTGTATTTTGGCGGCGGGACGCCATCGCTGCTGACGGCGCGCCAATTTGAGCAATTGCTGCTGGCCATCAGCCGAGAATTCAACCTCAGCGATGATATGGAGATTTCGCTGGAAGCCAATCCGGATGACTTGTCTTTTGAGTACCTGCGGGATCTGCGCGCGCTTGGCTGCAATCGCCTGAGCATCGGCATGCAATCCGCCAACGCCGATATCTTGCGCCTGTATGACCGGCGGCATGATTTGCAGAAGGTCGCGGATGCGGTCGCTGCCGCTCGCAAGGCGCAGTTCGAGAATCTCAATCTGGATGTCATCTTCGGCGCCCCGGGCGAGACGCTTGCTGATTGGCGGCCGACGGTGGGCGCGCTAATGGCGTTCGCGCCGGATCATGTGTCGATGTATGGCTTGGAGTTGAAAGGCGGCACCGATCTGCGACAGCGCGTGGACAGAGGTGAATTGCCAGTGCCCGATGATGATATCTTCGCCGATATGTACGAGTATGCCGCCGGGGTCTTCGAGCGCCACGGCTACGTCCAATACGAGATAAGCAACTGGCGCCGGGACGACAAGCAATGTCGTCACAACCTGCAATATTGGCGCAATCTGCCTTATATTGGCTTGGGCGCGGGCGCGCATGGCTTCGCCGGCGGGCTGCGTTATTCGACGATTACAGCGCCGCGGCGATATATTGCCGCTTTGACAGATGGCGCCGCTGGATCATTTGAGTTTCCGCTGACGCCGGCCGTAGCCAAGCATCGGGTTGTGAGCCGGGCAGATGATCTTTATGAAACGATCATGATGGGCTTAAGGTTGACGCGGGAAGGCATCAACCGGGCGCGCTTCTCGGCGCGCTTTGGGCAAGACTTTGCCGCGATGTTTCCGGAAGCGGTCGAACGGCTTGGCGCGCTAGGTCTGATCCATTTGAACGAAGATAGGGTCCGGCTTAGCAGCGCAGGTCACTTGTTAAGCAATGGCATCATCCGCGAGTTTGTCGACGGCATCAAGGCTTGAGATGTAGTTCGGCGCGGCGCAGGGATGCCAGATCGGGCGAAGCGGTGCAGAGCATGGCGATACGCAACTGGGCATTGAGCTCAAGAATCAACGTCTCCACCGCTTCAGATGACTCGCTGGCGGCGCGCAAGAAAGGACTGGCCAGGCCGGCCAAGTCCGCGCCCAAGGCGATGCACTTGGCGATGTCAATACCATCGCGCAGACCGCCACTGGCGAAGACTGGCAAACTTGGCGCGGCGGCGCGGGCATACTGAATCGCATCGGCGGTGGGGATGCCCCAATCGGCAAAGCTGCGCGCGACCCGCGCGTGGAATGCGGTTGGGGCGCGATGAAATTCGACTTCGCTCCAGGAGGTGCCGCCGGCGCCTGCGACATCAACCGCGGCGACGCCGGCTTGAACGAGTTGATGAACCGTTGCCTGGGAAAAGCCCCAGCCGACTTCCTTTGCAATGACGGGCACAGACAGTTTGGCGCAGACTTCCGCGACCTTGTCCAGCAAGCCGGAAAAGTCAATATCGCCCTCAGCTTGCACGGCTTCCTGCAAGACATTGAAATGCAAGATCAGCGCATCGGCGCCGACCATGTCTACCGCGCGTCGGCATTGGTCCAGTCCGTAGCCGTAGTTCAGCTGTACAGCGCCCAGATTGGCGAAGAGGAGAATATCCGGCGCGACATCGCGAATGGCGTAGCTATCAACGAGCGTCTCGTCTTCGATAGCGGCGCGTTGCGAGCCCAAGCCCATGGCAACTTGGCGCCTTTGCGACGCCTGGGCGAGGTTACGATTTATCTCGCGCGCGAGCGCCGTGCCGCCGGTCATTGAGGAGATCAAGACGGGTGACAGCAAGCGCTTGCCGAAGACTTCGGCGCTGGTGTCGATTTCGCTCAAGTTGAGTTCCGGCAATGCTTGATGCAGGAAACGATAATGCTCCAGCCCGGTCGTCAAGCGGGGAAACTGAACATCCTGCTCCAGGTTGATGCGGATATGATCGACTTTGCGACTTTCGGTACTTGGCGTTTCCGTCACTTTTGTCATCGACAGGTGTTCCTTTTTTCAGAGCGGTCCATGCCGAGGGCGACGATATCGTACAGAGGAAGCCAGCGAGTGTCAATCATGCCAGTCGCGGCAATTAGGCTAGCAGAGCGACTGAATCTCGGTATAATTGGCAGTTATGTAGTGAGTAGCAGGATTCCAAGTTGGAGGATGGGCAGTCATGGCATCGATTGAAGAGCGCGTGAAGGGAATCGTGGTTGAGTTGCTTGGCGTAGAAGAAGAGCGCGTTGTGGCCGGCGCAAGCTTCCGCGAGGATCTGGAAGCCGACTCACTTGACCTGGTTGAACTGATTATGGCATTTGAAGAAGAATTCGGCGGCGAAATCAGTGATGAGGACGCCCAGCGAATTGAGACGGTTGGGCAAGCAGTGGAGTACATCCAGTCCAATATGGAATGATAAGTCGGGCAATATCCGTTATCAATTGTCATAAGGTGGCGGCAGCCGCCTTATTTCTTTTTCTGACGCGATTGATATGAGCCTGGATTGGATTCGAGAAGGCCGCACGCTAAGGACAGGTTGAGAACGGTTCTGCAAGCAATTCGCGGAAAAGGTGTCCAATGAACGGTGATGCATTGGTGAAGAGCTTTGAATATACGGCGGACATCATTAGGCAGCAAGTGGCGGAGATCAGCCATGTGGAGAGCTTGAAGCAACCGGTGGCGGAGAGCCACAGCGCCAACTGGCTGCTGGGCCACATCATCTCGGCCCGCGCCTTTCCATTGCAGTATGTTGGCGCCAGTCCAGTGTGGCCAGATGAGTCGCGCTCTCGATATCGCGACGGCAGCTCGCCAATCGGCTCTGATGGTCCCGGAGTCATCGATTTCGGCGCTTTGGCCGAGTACTTTGATACATCCCAGAGGCGCTTGCTGGCGGGGCTTGGGAGTATAGGCGTGGAGGAACTCAGCGCGCCGTCCGGTTATGCTAGGAATACGGTGTTCGAAAGCCTGTTGTATTTTCATTTTCATGAGACATATCATGTCGGTCAGTTGACGATGGTCGCAGAGGCCTTGGGCAAGCGCGCCAAGTATGTCAGTTTATGACTGTGGCAGCCGCTTGAAGCGCGATATGACGGCGACGGCGAACAAGCCGGCGTAGCTCGCGAGGTGGATCCAGATTCCCAAGCCAATTGCCGTGCCTGCCTGCAACGTGGCAAAAACGTCGTAGGCCTGCGAAATTCCTGCTATTGCTGATACGGCGCCAGCGCAGGGCAGGGCAACTAATATTGCGGATAGCAATTGAGCGCGCCTAACGCGCAGCAGTAGCAGGCTTGCTAGCAGGCTAGCCAGCGCCAGGACAAATTGCTGGCGGTAGTTTAGGTTGCCAGGGTCGAGCACATATTCAGGCGGCGGCAACTGCGCCAGGGCGAGCGCGACGATGACCAGCGCTGCGAACAGTTTCCACCGTATGTTCGCAGAGACAGCCCCGAACATCAGGCAGACGATAAGCAATTGCAAACGCAACAAGAGCGTCGCCTGGAGTGGTGGTGAAGTGTGATGCTGCGACGGATGCAGGCTGATCCATTCGGCCAGGTCGAAGGCGTTCAGCGTCATGGGGCCGGATGGCGCGACTGCCCAAGGCAACAGGTAGCCGGTGACAGCGCCGATAAGCAAGATCAACAGAAGAGTAGTTGGCGTCCGCGAGATGTTCCTGCTCAAATTGTCAGGGTCCTATTTGGTCTGGTTTTGGCTCGTTGAGCGACATTGTAGCACGAGTGTCTGTTCAAGTTTTAAGCATAGTATCGTATATGGCGCTCAATTGAGCGACGGAACGCTCCCAAGAGAATCGCGCCGCTTGCTTGAAGCCGGCTTCAGTCAGGCGCGCGCGCAGGGTGTTGTCGTCGTCAAGCGCCGCCATCGCCTCGACAATCGCGTCTACATCGTAGGGATCGACGAGCAGGGCTGCTTCACCAGCGACTTCTGGCAACGATGAGATCTCGCTTGTGATGACAGGCGTTCCGCAAGCCATCGCTTCAAGCACAGGGAAACCGAAGCCTTCATAGAGCGAGGGCATGACGAGCATACGAGCTTCATTATAAAGCGCGGGCAAGTCTTCATCCGCGACGAAGCCCAGCAAGCGCAGGAATGGTTTCATGCCGGTTCGCTCAATCGCCCGGTGGAGTTCATCATTGAGCCATCCCTTTCCGCCGGCGATGACGTAGTGCAGATCGTGTCCTTTTGCGCGGAGCGTTGCCAGCGCTTCAATGACGCGGGCGTAATTCTTTCGCGGCTGGACAGTACCTACAGACAAGGCGTATTTGAGTCCGCTCAAGCCGTATTTCGCGTGCGTTGCCTCCAGTATCGCACTGTCATTGATGCGCCTGTAGCGCCTATCCACACCGCTGTACAGCACAGTGACTTTAGCTTCCGGCGTGTGATAGAGATCGATCAGGTCGCGCTTGGTCGCTTCAGAATCCGCCAGGATGTGATCGGCATAGGAGACGGAGCGAGGCACGACCGCGTCCAAATAGGCTTTTAGCCGCGGGCTGGCAGTTTCCGGCACGCGAGCGAAAGAGAGATCATGCACGGTTAGCAGTTTGAACGTCATGGGCAGGGTGGGAGGCAGAACAAAATCGGTAGCATGGAAGAGATTGATGCGGCCCGTGAAAATCTCAACAGGCAGGGGAAGGCGGGCGCGATGCCACAATCTTGCCAGCCAGCGCGGCGTTAGCAAAGTGGGCTTCCAAGTGAAGTTGGCCGCCGGAGGTGGCGGCAGATTGGGGATAGACGCGCCCGCGACAAACAATCGATAGGTCTTTGTCTGATCCTGTAAGGCCAGCGCCGCAGTCAGTTCGCGCGCGTATCGGCCGATCCCGGCGGTCTGCTCCCAAGCCGGCGTGTAGTCGATGGCGATCGTAGGCACGTTACTCGACGTCGTTATAGGTCCAGTAGCGGTTGGCAAGGAAGTTCCAAAACATCACCACGATGACACCGAAGAAAAGCGCGATCATCGTGCCAAGCTTGTGCTGATCCAGCAAAGCCGGGGCGTAACCGGCATTCAAGCTCGAGAGGACTACTGTTGAGAACTCGCCCAGCGGCTCATAGCTGATGCCAATCCAAACCGTGCGTATGACCCAGCCGATAAGGCTGACGATTGCAAATTGAGTGAGCTGTCGCTGGGCGGATTGCGAGCGCGAGTCCGGATAAGTCCACAGACGATTCCAGACAAAATTGCTGCATACTGCAAGCACAAAGGCGATGGTCTGCGTTAGCGCCACGTTGTTTGCCAGCGGCTCAGACAGTTCGTTGACCGGTGGCAATACTGTATTCTGCAAGACGAGGACGGCGCCCGCGTCGATTGCGAAGCCGAGAACGCCCACGAAGGCAAATTTGATGAAGCGCTCGACTTCCCGCGCTCGGCGACCGCCCAGCCGCAGGGACAGCGCCCAGATGATGCTGTCGAAAGGCGTCGTCACTTTGTGATGACGTCTACCTGTTTCGCCAGCCCGTGAGCCAAAGGACTGAAACATGCCTACTTCAACTCCAACGCGCGCGTCATTTGACGCTCCAATATGGCCAACGTACTTAATAATACACCGATATGCAAAAACAAGTTGTTGACATAGAGATTGTCGAACAGGCTGTGCACGGCGATGTAGACCCAGCAGCCTAGCAAGCCGATCGCGGTAAAGCGGGCAAAGGCATCGGGATGGCGCCGCAGCGACCATGTCAAGCGGATGACGAGGAGCCAGAAACCGAGATAGGCGGCGAGACCAACGATGCCGGTTTCCGCCAGCATATTGAGATAGTGGTTGTGGGCATGACCCAGCGGCGCTTCCCAAAAGATCAGGCGGTAGCCGTCATAGACTACTTCGTAACTTCCCAAACCCAAGCCCAGCAGCGGCGCGTCGGTCGCCATGTTGACGGCTGCTTGCCAATGCGCCAGACGCTCCAGCACGGCGTAGTTCCAGGGGTAAATATTGACGCCGCGCACGTCTGATATCGTGACCAATTCCGTGGCGGTGGTGGTCAGGCGGCTGACTATCGAGCTTGGCAGGAGGCCAATTGACCAGGCGAGGAAAAAGATTAAGGCGAGGCATAGCGTCAATGCAACGCCGTGGAAGAGACGCCGGGGCAGCGCAATCAACATTGCCAAGCAAGCCACCGCGGTTCCCAGCCAGGCGCCTCGGCTCCAGGAGGCGAGCAAGGCAGCGGCGATCAACAGGGTTGCCAGGCTGCTGCAAGCGAAGATTAACGCCGGCATCCCAGGCAATCGCCCCTTGGCGCGCCAGCCCTTGACGATCGGCGGTAGCTGACTACCGGCGGTCATCAAACCTATCGGTAGGGCGATACCCATAAATCCACCGAAGGGATTTGGTTGGCCGAAGGTGCCGAAGGCGCGGTAAAAGCGGCCTAGGATCAGGAGATGGTCGGCGCCGCTTCCGCCAAAGAAAATGTACAGGCCAACGATGGCGTTAGCCGTCGCGCTTAGCAGAATCATTAAAATTAGCCAGCGCCACTTTTCCGTATCGAGCAGCGAAAGATTCCAGATGATAAGCGCGATCACCAGCCACTTGAGCCATTCTCTCAGCCAGTGTGATAGTGAGGCGCTATGCCAGGCGCCAATGGCGAAGAGCGCGGTCAAGCCGATCGTGGCGACCAAAAGAAGGCTGGGCAGAATCACAAGTACCGGTAAGCGGGAGCGAATCCGGTCGGCGAGCCAAATGCCAAAATACAGCAAGAGCAGAAGCTGCCCGATATCGAGCGGAAGGCGCAGGCCCGATTCGGTCGCAATCAGAGCGCGCAACGGCGCCAAGATCAAAACTACGACCAGCATGACCAGCGGCGTCGCCGGCGCGAGCGACGCGCAGACGAATGCCAAAGCGATGAGAAGTATCAACAGCGGAGATATGACCGCGGTCGCTGCGACGGCAGCAATTGCCAAAGCGACCAAGAGAAGAATAAACGGTATGCGACTGGAGATTCCGATCATGTTAGGCGGGTTGGCTCAACGTCGCGCGAAAGTAGCGAATGGTGCGATCAAGCCCTTCTTCAAGCTCGATTTGCGGCTGCCAGTTGAGCACTCGCCTGGCGAGCGCAGTATTCGGCTTTCGGATCTGAGGATCGCCCTCAATTCGTGAACCATCGGCGTAGACCGCGCCGGCGTCATTGGCCGCTACCGTGTTGACAATCCGCGCAAATTCAAGCACGCTGATTTCACGCGTTGTGCCGATATTTACCGGATCGACATACTCGCTTTGCAGAAGGCGAACGACGCCTTCGATCAAGTCGTCAATATATTGAAAGCAGCGTGTCTGTGAGCCATCGCCATAGATTGTCAGTGGTTCGCCGCGTATTGCTTGGCCAATGAAATTCGGCACAACCCGTCCATCGTCTAGGCGCATTCTGGGCCCGTAAGTGTTAAAGATGCGCACGATACGGGTTTCCATACCATGCTGCCGATGATAGGCCATCACCAGCGCCTCCGCGTAACGTTTCGCCTCGTCATAGACGCCGCGGGGACCGACCGGATCGACATTGCCGGCGTAGGTTTCCCGCTGCGGATGCACGAGCGGGTCGCCATAGACCTCGGAAGTTGAAGCGAGCAGAAAGCGCGCCGCCTTTGATCGCGCCAGGCCAAGCGCGTTATGCGTCCCCAGCGCGCCGACCTTCAAGGTTTGAATTGGATACTTGAGATAATCTATCGGACTAGCAGGGGAGGCGAAGTGCAGAACGGCGTCAACCGGTCCCGCGACGTGGATGAAGTTACTGACATCGTGATAAATGAATTCAAAGTCGGGGTTGCCGGCCAGATGCGCGATGTTGTCTTGAGAGCCAGTAATGAGGTTGTCCATCGCTACCACGCGATGTCCCTCTTGAAGAAATCGATCACATAAGTGTGAGCCGATGAAACCGGCGCCACCGGTGATTAAGATTCGCAATCTAGACCGCTTTCACTCGCCAACAATGCAGAGAGTTTACCACAGCTAGGCCGTCGCATATATGTTTAGCTTGCCGGGCGCGGCTATGGCGCCTCCGCCAATTCCGACAGGCGCGCGGAGGCAGCCAGTTGGAACATAAAGATAAAAGCGAGGTCGATGACAAAGACGCTATTGTCGATCAGTCCATGCCCGAGCAGAGCAGCCATGCTGCCGGCGAGTCCCAGCGTCATGGCGAAGCATAAGGGATCGCCGTTTCGGAAACGCGGCAAGAGCCGGAAGACGATGCGCCAGAAAAGAAGCTGAATGACAAAGAAGGCAATCATGCCCAACAGACCGAGCCGAATCCAGAAGTCCAGGACAAAGTTATGCGGGTGAGACAGATCAGGATCCCAGATCGCGTCCGGCTTGAGGTATGTGCCGCCGAACTGATATAGAAACTGATCCAGTCCGATGCCGGTGATCGGATGATCGAGCAACATCGCAACAGCGCTATCCCACAAGCGAAGCCGTACAAAGGTCGTCCCGCTGCTAAAGTCCAGCAGGTTAGCCAAGCGATCGGAAAGACGCGTCAATAAAGCGAAAGATCCGATGGCTAGCGCTCCGGCAGCAAGTATGGGCGCCAGGGCGCGGCGGCGATATGCAGCCAGAAAAACAGCAATCACGCCGGCTGGCGCGCCAATGAGTATTGCGCCCGAGCTCAGCGTGAGCGCAAGCGCGGGAAGCATGCAAAGCAATGCCAGCCCGGCTAGCAAGCGAAGGCGCCTGTCGAGACCGACGAGCAAGAAAGCCAAGGCGATTGGGACTGCGCGTCCGAAGAGCAACCCGGCATTATTGGCTGAACCGTAAACACTATCCAGACGACGGAAGCCATAGACGGCGGAGAAGAAGCTGCCTTCTACCCTGAAGTACATGAACAAGCCAATAAGCGCCACCAGGACACCAGCTACGACCAAGGCGGCAAAGAGTCGGGTTAATGTCTGTTTGCTCGGGCGGGACGCGCGCAGCAAAAGATAGAACAGCAGCGGCTCAAAAATCAGGGTGCGCAACTCTGTCCGCGCCGTCTCGGGATGTTGCGCCCACAATAACGAGACAAGCCCCAACAAGCCGATGGCAGCTACAGCCGCATCGATTGGATGGAGTGACGACCGCAGGCGCGGATGAACCAGCGGGAAGGCGGCGTTGCTCATCTGCAGTTGCCGGCCCAGAGCGATTGTGAATCGCAGAAATCCTGCGGCGGCGGTAATCAGAATCATCACCTCGACCATAGGTATGGCATAGGTATATAACTCCACCGGATATAAGAAAAATGGCGCCCAGAGCAAGGTCAGAATTAGTCCGGTTTCAAGTCGATGGTAAATCAGCACAAACATGCCAAATGCTAGCAAGATCGAGATAAGCAGACTGGGAGAGAGATAGAGCAAACCGCCGCTAAGGAGCGCCAGCAAAATATTGACTTCGTCGCGCAAAAGCAGCGAAGCGCGAGGGGAATCCCAGGTCCATAGCATCGCCAGCATCATAAAGATGGAGGTGATGGCGGTCATGACGAGATGCAGTGTGGCGCTGATGCCTGTTGCCAGGAAGCCTAGAGACGGCAGCCAGGCGCGCCAGGGCGCTGTCACGGCTGAGTGGGCGAAGAGAAGCAGCGACAGACAAGTGGCAATAAGGCCGAGCGTGATCTGCCGGTCATAGGATAGGCTGAGATCGCCCGAGCTGACGGCATAGCCTGCTATCGCCCAGCGGTCCCAACCGCGCTCCGCGACCGCGTGAAGTGTGTGTTTCGCGAGCGGAAGATTGGCAGCCACAGGAACGAGGTTTGTTTCCGCTCCCCGAGAATCGCTGCGCAGGAAGATGTAAGCGTTCCCGCTGGAATCGGTCTGAACTGCATTAGCAGGTTGTCCATCGACCGTGGGATAAAGAAAGGCGACATAATCATCTTCGCGCAGGAGCATGGCAAGATCGACGCCATAGAAATCAAAGTCGAGTTGACTATCACTGGGCTCAAGCCGGCCAATATCGGCGCCAAGCTCGCCAAATTGCCAGATACCGCTGTAACGAGCATTTTCGTTGAGGGCATGGTACAGGCCGTTCTGTGCCAATTCGGGAAGTGGATAAGCTTGCAAAGCGAGCAACAAGGACGAGGGCTCGCCGTTTTGCTGTAAGAGCGAGAAGCCCCATTGCGCGTCGCCGGGGTCGGCTGCCGGCTGCCAATGATGCAAGAACATCGCGCCGAGCCAGGGCCATTCACGGTGCGCGCGATCGAGGGCGTTTAAGGTGTATTGCGTTCGCTCGCTCTCAGACACAGCACCCCAGATTGATGGGTCTCCCTGCCAGTCCACTGGCAGCGAATTCCAGCCGTAGTTGCTCGCCCAAAGGCCTTTAGTGGCGTCACCGTGCCGCTGCATCACTTCACGGAGCGCGACAATGCGCGAGAAATTCAAGATGCGCTCGTCCACGCGGCGGTCAAGCGGGGATGTTGAGAAGCCGTAGGGCTTGGCAGCGACCACATCCATCATGGGGCCGGCGCCCAAGGCGTACATCGCTTCGAGGTAGCGAATGTCGCTCATGTTACGGCCGCCTGTCTCGGTGGTGGGCGCTAAGCCCGCGGCCACTATTGTCGCTGACGAATCGGCCAGGCGGATGGCATCGCGCGCCGCCGCCAAGAGCGATACATATTCCGCCGGCCGCGGATCCATAGACCCCCAAGCATCTGACAAATTGGGTTCGTCCCAGATCTGATAGTAGTCGATGGCAGTGCCGTAGCGCGACGCAAACGCGCTGGCGAATGCGCTGAATGTGACAACATCGCGAGGCGGGGCAGTTTTGCTCAGTGTTTCCTGCCCGCGAGTTTCACGCGCCCATTGTGGGGAATTCATAAGGACAGCGACCATTTCGAGGCGCGGGTAGTCTTCAAGCGCGGCTGCCAGAATGTCCCAACTCGTCCAATCGAAAAGACCGGGCCGGGTTTCGATTTCGTCCCAGTAGGCAAATTGCCTGATCCAACGAAAGCCGGATTTGCTGATAAGGCCCAATTGGCGCCGCAGCTCTGTATCATCGTACGGCAGCAATTCGACATTCACGCCCAGGCGCGGCTCGGTAAATGGGATGTTCTGCTCTTTGGTGGGGTCGACATAGCCGCGCAACTCGAAATCGCGTAGCTCCTGCGTGCCGAGCGTCGCAATGAGGCTACCGGCGACCAATACCATACTTATTACCAGAACGAGCAGTTTACGCATCAGCGAGTCCAGATTGGATTGGACGAGCCGCCATCAAACGTGAGTTGTGTTGCCTCACCGGACTGGCTATCGACCAGCCATATATCACCGCGATATGTAACGGCGATATGGCGAGCATCCGGACTCCAGGCGAAATCCACCGGCGCCAGGCCGTAGTCGCGTTTGCGAATCCCCGCCTCGCCGGGTGGAGGGAAAAGGGAGCGCTGGTTGCTGCCATCGCGGTCCGCGATCATCAGGTCGTATTCGCCGTTCATGCTGTTATGAGGCTCGCGCGTTTGCAGCCAGGCGATATAGCCAGCGCTCTGCTCGCTGCCATTTGTATTGAGCGCCGGCGAGAAGGAAGGCGCCGACCACATACCGGCTTCAGTGCTGAGCGGCACGGAATACAGTCCATCGGCGCTCGTCACCGCCACGTGGAAAATAGGGCTTGTCTCCGCCGGTTCATTGCCCACAGGCAATCCATGAATAGTTGAGGCCAGCAATTTGCTATCGAAGGACCAAGACAGGGACGACAGCCAGACCCAAGTGCTCGAGCTGTGGACGATGGCGTAATCGGCCAAGGTAATTGGACGCCGCCGCGCGAAGTCAACCAGGCCGAAGCCATCCGGGCGTACCCAAGCCATCCGATCACCCAAAGGCGACCAGGCAAAATTGGTGCCCCACCAGCCATAGAATCCGCCGTTTGATTCCGGCAGCGCTTCTTCAATTGTGAGGGTACGCCCGCTTTCCAGGTCGATATTCATCAGCCATAGATTGTTCAGCGCCTTCCAACCGGCTGTGCCAGCGCTGCGCTCGCCGGTGGAGTAGGCAAGCGTATTGCTGGATCGCGGTCGCCATTCAGCGTAGAGGACATCGCTCGGCGTCAGCCGTTGCGCTTCGGCGCCTCCAGCAGTGGCGATGAACCAGAGTTCATTGAAGAAGTCATCGGTTGGGTCCGTTTCGCTCGTGAAGACCAGTGTCGCGCCGGCTTCGTTTTGGTGAAATACCAGAGAATCAAGTTTCTGGTCCGACGTAAGCGGCTGCTTGTTGATCGTGTTGCCTTTTACGGTCCAAGCATCTCCGTGATTGATATAGCTGAGACGTCCGGCGATGGCTATAGGCGTCACGGATTGTTCCGGCCCGGTATAGATGATCTCGGCAATTGGAGCTTTTACAATCACCGGCTCGGTGATGATGGCGCGCCTGACTTCTTTGTCGTCCTCAAAAACGACGCGAAAGCATGCTTCCTCAATCCCGACAGCGCCAACTTGCCCCAACTGTCTGTCGCCGGAGGGTAGACCTTCTTTCGGCAATACACGCCTCTCATAGAGAATATTATGGCGATCACAGATTTCCTCTTCGCGTACGCGCCGAATCGTGATCAACATTCCGTCAGCGACCTGCGCGACCACTGGGTGACTGATTCGGTCCAATGGACCCATCTCGATCTGGGCGCTAGCAAGCAATTGATCTACTGTCAACGAACTCCTAACGCTATAGAGTTGCTCGCCGCCGTCAACCGCGATACGGACATCAAGTGACTGCGCAGCGCTCGTGGGGCGGCAACTCGCCAAAGGCAGAAGCAGCAGTAGTGGCAGCAAGTAACGATACAACATAAAGAGCCGTCATCATTTTAGCGCTTAATCTCTACACTATCGTAGCTGAATTCTGTTTGAGCACAAACAGCCGCGGATGAAGTCCTCTCAGGTTTATCCTTTTTTCATCGAGGATCCGCCACGCGGAGTTTGCGAGGCAGCGTCTCATCAGTTTCACTTCCTGCGTCAAGATGACAAAGATTGTATGCTCTCGCGCCAGTCGCTGCGCTTCTTGCAGGATGGCCGGGTAGAGCGTGAGATTGTCGGCGTGAGAGCCAATATGATGACCGAATGGCAAGTCCGCATATATTAAGTCGACCGCGCCCGCAGGCAAGGGCGTCCGTCTGGCATCGGCCTGAACATGGCGTATCACGATATCATTGCCGGCGGCGCGCGCGTTTCGCATGCCACAGTCGATCATGTCGGCGCTGTATTCGACGCCGATCAGGTTATCGCTTGGCCGCGTTATGCCGTGCTCAATAAGAATGGTCGATGACCCGCTACACAGGTTAACAACGCAGCCCGGGGCCAGCAGCGGCCCGCAACGAGTCATCGAGTAGGCTACGGTCGCATTCAGGGCGCCGGGGACATCGGCAACTCGATATAGGCGCTTCGACAGAGGTTGTCCGATCGTGCGAACAAGAATCTCCCAGCCGGAGCCGCCTCTCTGTCTTGCCAGGCGCATATACAGTTCACCCTTGCCGTCATCAGCCGGGCGCAAAGCGAGCGCCTGGGCTAGTTCCCGCAGTAGGCGGCGCAGCACGCTTGACTGCGACCCGGCGGCGCCTATCCCAATTGTTTCGGGCGCGCTGTTCCAGCTCGCTGACGCACGGCGCAGAATAGCCGTCAGCCTTGTGAAATGCTCATGCCCGAGCAGGGCTTTCGGTCGGGGAATGTCAAAGTGGTAAACGCGATAAACTGCGATGACGGCGCGCGATGTTGAAAGCGCTTCCTGCGCGCCAGAAAATCGGAAGCGCAAGAAGCCCGGGCGAGACTGGCGGACAAGACTTAGCTCAGGTCCAAAGAGATCGGACAATTCGTCAATCGCGACGGATTCAAGACCTGGAATCGTCTCGGCTTCATATTGCGCCGAATTAGATGTCATTGGTCTATGCGTCCTTTAGGTCCATGCTTGTCGGATTTTCAATCGCCGCTGCCATTTGTCGAGAGCAGCGACAAACAGCGGACGACCAGGCAATTATACTTTAGGCTAGCCTATGCCTGACCATCAGATTCGTGCCGACGGTCTCGCGCTAGTGGCATATAGTCATGTGATGTAGAATGTTCCGCATCGCCCATGCTTGCCAAGGTGAACGCCATTGTATGACGGAAACGGCATACTCATAAAATTGCTAGTCGCTCTGGTCGCGCTTTGCGTAAACCTGCCCGTATATGGTCAAGAGGCAGGGACAGAAACGAATGGAGACGCTGCCGACGAGGAATCGCCCGGTTTTGTTGCCAGTATCGAACTGAAGAATCCCTTCTTGCAGGATGATCTGGAGTTGCTGGTTGGCAATGTCCAGCGACCTAACGGCTTTGTATGGCACGATAACAGCCTGTACACGGTCTGTAA
Organism: Anaerolineae bacterium; assembly: GCA_022824365.1. Lineage (GTDB taxonomy): Bacteria > Chloroflexota > Anaerolineae > Aggregatilineales > Phototrophicaceae > UBA6055. The sequence continues at coordinate 222,005 of JAJEAA010000028.1, read as the reverse complement.
CGGGGATTGGACGATCTACAAGATTGATGACCGCACCGGCGATACGATCACTTTCGTCTTTGGCACGCGCGACGGCAATATGCTTCTCATCGAGGACACAGACGCCGGCTTTGATATTCTGGTGCCCGACCCCGACAACAGCACAGTTTGGAAAGTGGATCAATCACGCTCGGCGCCGGCCCGATTCACCACGGCTGTTGAAGCGCCCTGGGGCATCGCAAGGTTGGATGAGACTCGGTATCTGATTACGGATGTACGAACGAATAGCATCATCGAAGTATCGGAAAGCGGCGAGAAGCGAGAAGTCCAGAGCGAGTTGCGCGCCCCAACCGGCATCGCGCGCGGCGAGGGCAAAGTTTATTTCGCCAATGGCGGCAGCGCGCGACGAGGGATTGAGTACTTCGAAATCAATGGCGACGCGGAATATACTGAAGTCAAACCACTGGTAAGCGGATTACAGAACACATCGAATTTGGTTTTGGGCAGTGACGGAAAGCTGTATTTTGCCTACGCCCTCGGCACCCGTGGCGTGGTCGGCCGGATCAATCCTTCCCTTTGCCATGAGTCCAGTTGCAGCAATAGCGATGTCGAATTGGTTGTATTCTCCGATATTCCGGCGCCGCTGGCGATCACGCTGTCAGACGACCTGCGCCTCTTCCTGCATAGCCGCTTCCGCCCGGAGATTTACTGGTTGCAATTGCCGACCTGAGCAGTGGCGTCAATCTGCTGAGTTTCGGGGAAGCGAAGTCTCGTCAACGATGAACTCGCGATAATGGTCGGAATCCGCTATAGGCAGCCGCAAGGTTAAAGCCCAACCGTCTTCACTGACCGTCTCCGCCTCGATATAGCGCTTGTCGTACAACTCGGAATAGATCTGACCAGACTGATATGGAATGACCACGTCCATCAGAGTCTTTTGCTGTGCCAGAACGTCCGCGATTGATTGCAGCAGGCCTTCCAGTCCAGTTTGCTCTTGAGCCGAGATCGGCGCGATTCCGGTATAAGTATCGACCAACCCGACCTGAGGCAAAGGACCTTCAAGGCGGTCAATCTTGTTCAGCACAAGCAAGCGCGGCATGTCAGACGCGTCAATTTCGGCGAGGGTATCTTCGACCGCTTCGATATGCTGCGCCGCGTTGTCATGACTGATGTCCACTATATGAAGCAGCAAATCGGCCTCGACCACTTCTTCCAATGTGGCGCGGAAGGCCGCGATCAAAGTCGTTGGCAACTTTTGAATGAAGCCGACCGTGTCGCTCAATAGCATCTCGTTGCCATCGGGCAAGGCCACGCGCCGCGTGGTAGGGTCCAATGTGGCGAAGAGTTGGTCGGCGGCGAAGATATCCGAGCCAGACAGGGCGTTGATAAGCGTAGACTTGCCGGCATTGGTGTAGCCGACCAAGGCAACCAGCGGCAGCCCGGAACGTCGCCGGCGCTGACGATGCAGCTTGCGGTGCGCCCGGACTTGCTCAAGATCTTTCTTAAGTTTGGTGATCTTGCGGGTGATTTCTCGGCGGTCCACTTCCAGCTGAGTTTCACCGGGACCGCGCAAACCGACGCCGCCAGAGCCGCCGCGCGCGCCACCGCCACCGGCTTGCCGCGCCAGGTGCGTCCATTGCCGCGTCAGACGCGGAAGACGATATTCGTACTGCGCTAATTCAACTTGCAGCGCGCCTTCACTGGTGCGCGCGTGCTGCGCGAATATGTCCAAAATCAGCGCCGAACGGTCGAGCAATCTGACGGACTCGCCGAGCTGTTTCTCGATTTCGCGTTGATGCCGAGGCGATAGTTCATCATCAAAGATCAAAATATTGGCGTCCAGGAGAGCAAGCTGCTCGATAATTTCTTCCAGTTTGCCAGCGCCGATCAGCGTCTTGGGATTGACCTGCCGGACGAACTGACTGGCCTGTCCTACGACTTTGATACCGGCCGTTCCCGCCAGCAGCGCCAACTCCCGAAGAGAGTCTTCTACGCTTAGAAGAGCCCGCTCCTGCCGGAGCCCGACGCCCACCAGGTAACCACGGTCAGCAGATTGATATTCATTGTAGTAAAAAGTGGGCATCATGCCTCAAACGGAATTGCAGTTGGGTCAGACGCGATCACGCTGTCGTCCAGGCTCGCCAGAGATAGTCGCATTGCCTGTTCGGCCCGTTCCGCATAGGCGCGACTGCGCTCCGCCTTATTTTTGATCTTCATTTCCAAAGGCGGCAGTATACCCAAATTAGCTTTCATAGGCTGAAAATGTTTCGGCTTGGTATGCGTGACATAATGGCAGAGAGCGCCCAGCATCGTATCTTGCGGCGGGATCCAGGCGGGCAAACTGCGCAGTTGCCGCGACAGATTCAGAGCCGCTACAAAACCGGTGGCGATATTGCCGACGTAGCCCTCAATGCCGGTGATCTGCCCGGCGAAATAGAGATTGTCTCGGCTTCTGAACCGCATCGTCGGATGGAGCAGGGCAGGCGCGTTCAAAAATGTATTCCGGTGCATTTGACCCATGCGAACGAATTGGGCGTCTTCCAAGCCGGGTATCATGCGCAGTATCTCTTTCTGCTGTTTCCAGCGAATATTGGTCTGAAAGCCGACGATATTGTATAGATTTCCTGCCAAATCATCCTGGCGCAACTGCACCACGGCGTAAGGGCGCCGTCCGCTGTGGGGGTCAGTCAAGCCGACCGGCCGCATGGGACCGAATGCCAGCGTATCCTTGCCGCGTTTCGCCAATTGCTCGATTGGCACGCAGCCTTCAAAGAAATTGGGATCATCCCGTTCAAAGTCGCGCAGTTCAATCGTTTCGGCGTTTTGGAGCGCCAAGACAAAGCGCTCATATTCCTGGCGATTCATCGGGCAGTTGATGTAGTCGCCGGCATCGCCGTCGCCGCGGCTATAACGGTTTGCCTGAAAGGCGCGCCCCATGTCAATGCTATCCGCCCGCACGATCGGTGAAATGGCGTCGTAGAAGTACAAGTAATCCTCGCCTGTGAGCTTGCCGATTTCAGCCGCAAGGGCAGGGGAGGTTAGCGGTCCGGTGGCGACTATTGTGGGCTCGTTCAAAGGAAGCGTCCGCACTTCCTCGCGGCGCACATCAATATTGCTCTGGCCGGAGATTTGGGCGGTGACACTCTCGGCGAAGCGGTCTCTATCGACGGCGAGGGCGCCACCAGCGGGCACGGCTGCCTCTTGCGCGCAGGTCAATAGAAGCGAACCGAGCAATCTCATTTCCTGCTGCAGGATCCCAGTGGCGCGGTCGGGTAACTTTGAGCCGAGAGAATTGCTGCATACCAGTTCGGCCAAGCGGTCGCTGACATGCGCGCCGGTAGACTTGGCCGGGCGCATCTCATACAGATGCACCTGATGCCCACGCAGGGCAAGCTGCCAGGCTGCTTCGCTGCCCGCCAAGCCTCCGCCGATGACCGTCACCGCTTTTGACATCAGGTCCCTCAAAAACTAAATCTTGCGCAAAACGACTGAGGCATTCTGCCCGCCGAGGCCGAAGCTGTTGGACATGACTGTGCGAATGCCCGGAACATCGCGAGCGGTATTCGGCACGTAATCAAGGTCACAGGCGGGATCAGGCGTCTCATAGTTGACTGTTGGATGCAGAACCTCGCGCGCCAGGGTCATGAGGCAGGCGGCAACTTCCAGCGAGCCGCAGCCAGCCATGGCATGCCCGATCATGCTTTTGGTTGATGTGACCGGGATATTGTAGGCCGCTTCGCCAAAAACTTCTTTGATCGCCGCTGTCTCGATGGCGTCGTTCGCTTGCGTCGACGAGCCATGCGAGTTGATGTGCTCAATCTCCGACGGATTTACCCTGGCATCGTCCAGTGTCCAGCGCATAGCGCGTTTGGCGCCGCCGCCGTTGGGGTCGGGCGCAGCAACATGGTAGGCATCCGATGAGGCGGCATAACCCAGCACCTCGGCATAAATTGACGCGTCGCGTTTCAGCGCGCGCTCCAGGCTTTCAATGATGAAAATGGCGCCGCCTTCGCCCAGCACAAAGCCGGATCGATCGGCGTCAAAGGGGCGGCTAGCCTGTTCCGGCGCATCGTTGTAGTCGCGGGTCAGCGCGCGGGTGGCGCTAAAGCCCGCCAGGATATAATCGAACATCACCGCGTCCAAAGCGCCGGCGATCGCCAGATCGCACTTGCCCGCTTGGATCAGGTCGGTCGCTTCGCCGATAGCTTGAATCCCCGTGGCGCAAGCGACCGATGGCGTGATCAGCGGTCCCACCGCGGCCATCATCTTGCTCACATAATGAGCGGGCATATTTGGCAAAGCGTTGACAATGCTCATTGGATTGGCGTGCCGATAGCCGGACCTTCGCCAACTCTCTATTCCGCTTTCGCCAACTTCGTAGCTGCCGAGCGTCGTGCCAATTATCGTAGCGACCCGCTCGCCGATTGCTCCAATCTCGTCCACCGACAAGCCGGCGTCCGTTACCGCGTCCACCGCCGCGACGATCGCGAATTGAGTAGCGCGACCCATGCGCCGCGCTTGCTTGCGCGGAATATAGGCGGATGAATCGAAGTCGCGAATCTCGCCGCCGATCTTGACGTCCAGGTGCTCGGTCTCGATATTTTCCAAGCGGCGGATACCCGACATGCCTGCCTGGATCGCATTCCAGAAGGCAGCCTTTTCACCAAGGGGCGAGACCAAGCCCAAGCCGGTGATGACGACCCGCTTGCGATCGTGCCTCGTCAACTCCATATGGTCACCCCCGGATCATTGCGACTCATGCGCGATACCGCTGCGAATAGCGCCGATTACATTCTCCCGAACGGCGGTGCGCGCCTGCTGGATGGCGTTCTTGATGCCGATTGCGGAATTCTGACCATGCCCAATGATGACAACTCCGTTGACGCCAAGCAATGGCGCGCCACCGATCTCCGAAGTATCAACCTGGCGTCGAATGCGGTTGAAGGCGGGCCTCGCCAGCGCGCCGCCCAGCATCGACAAGACATCATTGCGGAATTCCTGGCGTATCAGCGTGGCGACATAATGCGCCGTCGCCTCGAACATCTTCAAAACGATATTGCCGACGAATCCATCCATGACGACGACATCGGCGACCGATGTCATCAATTGCACCGGTTCGACATTGCCGACAAAATTCATCTTGCTGCGCCGCATTAGGTCAGCTGCTTCGCGTGTGAGCAGATTGCCTTTTGTGTCCTCTGCGCCGTTCGATAGCAGAGCGATGCGCGGTTTGCGGTAGTCGAGGACGAGCTGCGCGTATATGCTGCCCATGACGGCGAATTGCGTCACCCATTCCGGCTTGACATCGGGATTGGCGCCAACATCCAAAAAAATCATTTGATGGTTATTGACCGGAAAAAGCGCCGACAGTACCGGCCGCTTGACGCCCGGGATGCGCCGCAGCGTCTTCAATGTCGCGATCGCATGAACCGCGCCAGTGTTGCCCATGGTCACGAAGGCATCAACCTCGCCTTTTTTCACGGCGTCAAGCGCGACATAAATGGACGACGTGGCGGATTTAACGACCTCGGTCGGCTTGGCATCCATAGCGATATCAACAGGCGCGTGCAGGATCTCAACTTTGCCGGAATTGATAGCGTGATTCTTAAGTTCGGCTTCAATTTGTCGCTGATCGCCTACAAGAACGATCGTATCGCCAAATTCATTCGCCGCCAGGACACCACCCGCAATATCGCTCAAGGGACGGCTATCTGTTCCCATTGCATCCAGTGCAATGCGCATCTACGTCAGACCTTCCGTGGTACAGCTTCGTGCCAAATATCGCCGTATGATAAGGCAGGAACGGCGCTTGCTCAAGATGAATTAAGCTCTAGCGGCATTGACAAGCGATTGGAAAGCCTTATACTTGTGCAGCGATAGCCCTGATGGCGGAACTGGCAGACGCGCACGGTTGAGGGCCGTGTCCTTAACGGGGTGGAGGTTCGAGTCCTCTTCAGGGCATGATACGGAAGCTTGCTGGCTTTGGCGAGCTTTTTTGTTGCGGGCATTTTGGGGCAGATGTACACTGCCAGATATGTGATCGCCTGGATAGAAGCAACGCCGATACCTGTATGATCGGGGAGTTGTTTCTGTTGTTGGTTGTCTGATGACGAGACGAGGTTTCCCCAGAAGAGCGCCCGATGAGCGATTCAACCAGCGGCATCCTGCAAAAGGCTTATGAGCTCATAGAGAATGACGATCTTGAGCAGGCGCGTGCGTTATTGACTCCCTTGCTTGAAACAGATGCCGAAAACCCATCGCTGTGGTGGGTGTACTCGCATGCTTTGCGTGACCGTTCTATAGGGCAACTGGCGCTGGATCGGGTCATCGCGCTGGATCCAGCATATCCCGGCGCGGCTGAGCTCAAAGCCGATGTGCTCGAAGTTCAGGAGCAGGAAGACGATCTGCTCAGCTTGGAAGTCGAGGGCGAGGCTGCGGCGCAGTCAAGCGCAGATGAATCTATTGACGATTGGGAAGATCTGCAACCGGTTATGGATGATGCCGGCGAATCCGCCCGTGGCCGCCAAGGCTTCGTGCTGCTGGTCGTCGTTTTGCTGATTTTTGCGACCGGCGCCGCGCTAATCGCTTCTGGCGCGGTGGACCTTGGAGAATTGCTATCCGGCATACTGCCAACATCGGAACCGTCTGTCATCGTCGTCGAGGGGCCGACTGATGAACCGGCTGGCGTTCATGTTGCCGAGCCGACCGCGGAACCGACGGCTGAGGTTGAATCCGAGCCAAGCGCGACCGGCGCTGAAGAGCAGTTTAGCCCCGCCGCTACCGACGTTGCCGCTGCTGAAACGGAAGCTGAGTCAACAGCGGAAGCAAGCGAACCGGTCAGTACTGAAGTCACAGCGACGGACGAATCTGTGGCCATTTTCGTCCATGACTTGGCGGAAAACATTGAAGAGTTTGAGTTGAATCGCGAGTCCAGCGGAATCGAAACCACGCTGTTGGGCGAGACACTGATTCTGCAAGTTTGCGCGACTCCGGGCCGAGAATTTAACGAGCGCCTGATTCGTGTCATGAATGCCGTCGTGGAGTTTGCAGAAGAGATGCCGGAAAGCATTGACGCTGTGGCGACCGGCTTGCTCAATTGCTCCGACGAGGATGCCGCTTTACACGTAATCGGCGTGACTCTCAGCGTGGTAATGGAACATGCTGCTGAAGAAATTGACGCCAAGGAATTCCAACGCGCTTGGCAGCCCCTGTCTTGAAACACTGGCGCGCCGCTAGTATCCTCAGTCTTCTGGCATAAATCGCGGTATGAACATCGTTCCGACGTGAATCGGCAGTAGCATGACCAACCGACGAAAAGTGATTGCCAAGAATCGCAAGGCTCAGCGTGATTATATGGTCACCGACCGATACGACGCCGGTCTGGTTTTGCTCGGGTCGGAGATCAAATCGATCCGCAACCACAACATAAATATCGGCGATGGCTACGTGCGGGAGAAAGACAGCGAGCTTTGGCTGATGAACACGCATATCTCACCTTACAAAGACGCCCACAACTTCGGCCATAGCGATCCTCGCCGTCCACGCAAGCTGCTGTTACACCGGCGCGAGATAAACCGAATCATCACCAAGCTGCGTGAAAATGGCATGACCGCTATTCCGCTGCAAGTCTATCTTGAGCGGGGTCGCGCCAAAGTTGAAATTGGCGTAGCGCGCGGGAAACGCAAGTATGACAAACGCGCCGATCTTGCCAAACGGGACCACGAGCGACAGATCGAGCGCGCATTGAAAGAGCGCTGATCGGCCAGTTTGTAGTTGAAGCGCCACTGGCACGGTGCTAAAATCTTCGCGTCCCTACAATTCCTGCAAGTTTTGGAAGGCGCTATGGCTGCAGAAAACGGCAACAAACCGCGGGTCCTCTCCGGCATCCAGCCGTCGGGCAACCTGACAATCGGCAATTATCTGGGCGCGCTCAAGCAATGGGTTGCGGTACAGCATGACTACGACTGCTTCTATTGCGTTGTTGACTTGCATGCCATCACAGTCGCGCAAGATCCCGAGGAACTTCGGCGAAAGACACGCGAGAGCGCTGCCATGTATATTGCGGCGGGCATCGACCCGGAAATTTCGACCGTGTTCGTGCAATCGCACATTCCGGCGCATTCCGAATTGGCGTGGATGTTGACCTGTATGGCTCCGCTCGGCTGGCTCAACCGTATGACGCAGTTCAAAGACAAATCGGCAAAGCAGTCGCAAGAGTCCATCGGCGCCGGCTTGCTTAATTATCCAAGTTTGATGGCGGCGGACATCTTGCTCTATCACGCGGATTTGGTGCCGGTCGGCGATGACCAGAACCAACATCTGGAATTCACGCGCGATTTGGCGCAACGATTCAACCATCTCTATGGCGAGACCTTCACCTTGCCATCAGTCATGAACCCCCAAGCGGGCGCGCGCGTCATGGGCTTGGACAACCCAACCGCCAAAATGTCCAAGAGCGAAGCCTCGGAGAATCACGCGGTCTTCCTGCTTGATGACTTGGCGCGCGCGCGCAAGAAAGTCATGCGCGCCGTCACCGATTCGCATCGGGAGATACGATTCAGCGATGATCGGGAACGGGCCGGCGTCAATAACTTGTTGACGATTTATCAAGCCATCACCGATGAGACGCGGGAGGCTATAGAGAGCGGGTTCGCCGACAAAGGCTATGGCGATCTCAAACGGGCCGTGGCGGACTGTGTTGTCGGGACGCTCGAACCGCTGCAAGCGCGATACAATGAGTTGATGGATGAGGCGGGGTACTTGGACTCTGTACTGAAGATCGGGCGGGAGAAGGCGACCGATATAGCCAATGACACACTCAAATTGGCGCAGGCAAGGATGGGATTTTTGGCGCCATCTTGACCGATTGACAATTATTGATTAGGATCAGCGTTGTCGCCCCATTCGTCTAGCGGCCTAGGACGTGGCCCTCTCAAGGCCAAAACAGGAGTTCGAGTCTCCTATGGGGCATCTTAACCTCAGTCGGAAACCGGTTGAGGTTTTTGTTATGGGCAATTCTGTTCGGCTGGCGGCGCGATGCAATCTGTAGGACAATTAAGAAGCTGCAACAATTCACGGGGAAATAATGATGTTGTCAAAAACGCAAATTGATCAATTTAAGCAAAATGGCTTTCTCGCAGTGGACCGCCTGCTGGATTACGAACTCGATGTCAAACCGGTGGTCGAAGAATACGACGCGCTTCTAGATGAGCTCTGTCAGCAGTGGGTGGCGGAAGGGCGCTTGCCGGAGACCTATCAAGGCTTGCCATTTGAGAAGCGCCTGGTTGAGGTCTATCGCGCCGGCTGCAGTTATGAACAGGCGATCGACATCGCCTTGCCAAACAGCGATGTTTGCGCCGATACGCCGATCCACCTCGGTCCAGCCGTCTTCAACCTGCTGCGCAGCCCGCGTATGCTCGCGGCCGTCGAGTCATTGATCGGAGGCGAGATCTATAGCAATCCGATTCAGCATGTGCGCATCAAGCCGCCGATGAGCATTATCGCCCGCGACGATGAGAACCGGGCGCGCGTGGGACGAACGCATTGGCACCAGGATAGCGGCGTTGGCTTGCCGGAAGCGGACGAAACACAAATGGTTACCTGCTGGGTAGCCATAACCGAGGCGACGCCGGAAAATGGCTGCCTGCAAGTCCTGCCCAAGAGCCACCGCGAGGGCATCGCCCTCCATTGCACAACCAAAGATCAAGTCGGCATTCCCGAAGCGCTCATCGAACAGGAACGCACAATGCCTATCCCGCTCAATCCCGGCGGCGTCTTGTTCTTTCACCCAATGTGCAAGCACGCCTCGCTGGATAACAGAAGCGACGCCTTCCGCTGGAGTTTCGATTTGCGCTATAACCCGATCGGGCAAGCTACGGGCAGGCCGCATTTTCCGGGCTTCGTCGCACAGAGCCGCCACAACCCGGAATCGACCTTGACCGATCCCGAGGCTTGGGCACAGCTTTGGCTGGATGCGCGCGCTAGGCTCGCTCATGCCGAGGGCATCAAGACGCATCGCTGGGATAGCAGCGATCCGTTGTGCGCTTGAGTTTCCTGGCGAACGATTGACAGGCTGGCAGCCGAAGGGATACATGGCGACATCAACTAATTACCAGAGCATTTGTGATAGCCATTTAATCCTATAGAAACAGATGTATAAAGAGTTAATCTCGGATATACACTTGGAACACTCAGAGCAACTTGATCTCGCCGCCTGTCGCGCCCGCGGCAAACCTCTCCAAGCATGACCCCGCCCTATCGGATTCCGGCCGCGGAATCTCAGTGCGAAATCGTGATCAGGAAGTCGCGATTCCTGACCACGGTTCAGCGCGCGTCCACAGTAGAGTCGGCGCGGGCCGCCATAGCCGATCTGCGCGCGAACATGCCAGGCGCCAATCACCACGTGTATGCCTTCCGCGTCGGTTACGGAAACACGGTAACGGAAGGCATGAGCGATGACGGCGAACCCACTGGCACAGCCGGCCCGCCGACGCTCGCCGTCCTTCGCGGTTCCGACATTGGGGATATCGTCCTGGTGACAGCGCGTTATTTTGGCGGCGTCAAGCTCGGCACCGGCGGGCTCGTGCGCGCCTATACCGAGTCGGCGCAGTTGGCGCTGAGCCAGTTGAAGACGGAGCTCAAGGTTGAGCGCCAATTGGTAGGTATCGAACTGCCCTACTCGCTCTATAATGTCGCGAAATTGCTGATAGGCGCGCACAATGGCGTCGTTGAAGAGGAAATCTTTGAGGCTGAGGTGCTGGTGACGGCGCGATTCGTAACATCGGACCTGGAGCGATTCACAGCCGAATTGGGGGAAAGAAGCGCCGGCGCTGTAAGCCCGGTCATACTCGACTAAGCTCTTTCCGCCATCTTCTGCGCGACCAAGCGCCGCACTTGCCAAATGGCGCGGTGAGACGGCGCAATCGTCTCGGCCCGCAATATGTATTGCCGGGCATCGTCCAGTTGATCGTTGGCGATAAGAAAATTCGCCATTTGCGCCAGCAGATTGACATCGCTGGGAAAGGCGGCCAATCCCTTGTTCAGCTTGGACAGCGCCGCGTCGCGTTCCTTGCGCGCCCATAGAATCTGCGCCAACCGCACATCAATTTGCGGGTGAGCGCCTGCTTGCCGTTCTGCGTCTTCCAGCACTTCAACGGCGCTTTCATCATCCTTCCAAGAGACATAACAGCGCGCAAGAACAATGTATAGATCAACCATCTTCGGTGCGATTTCAATGGCTGTTTCGATTAACTCCACTTGCCCTTCGGATACTTGGCGCGCACCGCTGAGCAAGAGCTTTATATCGGCGAAGGATGCTTCGAATGCGGGAAAACGCGCGCCGAGTTCCAAGCGCTGCAACTCTATATCGAGCTCGTCATCGATTTTCGCAAAGCGGCGGCGGCAGGCCGCGATCGTGTCTCTGGCGAGATTCATATCTTCGTCGGCGATTGCCAACTGCGCCAAAAACACGTGGGCGTAGACGTTGGAGTCGCCGGCTCGCTCGAGAATGTCATACGCGCGCTCGTGGTCATCAAGGTCAAGCAGCCGTTCGATGATGTCACCGGTGAAGTCGCCTCTTTCATCTTTCGCAACCAATTGTTCAAAGTAGCGCCAGACTTCCTCATCAGCCACATCAATCATGTATGTCAACGCAAGCTGAAGCGCGCTCAAATTGTCAGTCGCCTGTGACAGATGCTGCTTGAGAGCGCCCGCGATTTCCGCCGGAATATGCGTCTCCTCATCGTATTCGTCCGGGTCGATCAATAGCAACTCTTCAACCGGCCACTCGCTAGCCTCGGCGCTCATTAGCAGTTGAGCGTACTCCCAATACAGTGCCGGATGATCCAGTCCCTCTTCCAACGCTCGTTGACAGGTGTCAATCGCTTCCCCGATATGCCCGGCCGCGCGGTAGATTTCGACCATGCTGATCCAGGCGCTCGCTGATGAATCCGGTAACAAATACGGCTCAAGCAAATCAATAGCGTCCGCGCCGTATCCAAGCTCCGCCAGTCCGCGCGCGGCCGCCGCAACTCCAGGCGCGGATTTGATGTCACCGGAAAACGCTTGAGACAGCTGCGGGGCGATCGCTTCGCCGCATGCTTCTAAGCCAGTCTGCATCACCTGCTTCGCCATCATGCCCAGGCGCCAGTGCAAAAACTCATCATCTGACTGTTGAGCCTGTTCAGCGACTTCGGCAAATTGCTGCCGGATATCCGCTTCCGCCCAATCAGCGCCCCAAAGATAGAGATATACATCCAGATTCCACTCAAAGACATCTGTCAGCAACCTTTCAAGCTGCCTTGGCTCGACATCTGGAAAGGCATAGTCGATGACGGCTTGCTCATCGCAGGATCTGTCTAACCTACTGACGATCGTCTCCGCAACTTGTGGCAAGCCGCCGACCAGGTCCGGCAGTGCGGGAAAGCCAAATGAAAATTCTTCAACCTCGTCCCTATCGAGCAAGCTCGTGTAGAGAGTAAGGTCCAGTATGTAGTCGCCGGTTTCTCTCTTCAGCTCTCCATAGATTTGGACGTTGTCCGCCAGCCCTTCCAACTCCCAGTCGTCGATAGAGAATTGATAATCGGAGCTGGTAATTTCGGCGCCACTATCTTTTTCGTCTATCTTGGCGAAGCAGCGATAAACCCGCGCGCCGCGATATTGTTCAATCAGATAGCAAAGGCAGGACGCGAGGCCCATCGCCACCTCAGGATCATCGGCGCAAAGTATGGGATAGAAGCCGATGCGGTACCGTTCCTCGGTCTCAACCGACTGCGCCAGGCTGGCGGCGCTCCCGAAAATAGACGATGACGCGCCGCTGCTCGTCACCTGCTTGCCCAAGGCTTTCATCCGCTCTGCCGCATTGATCATCGTCCGCTCCAAACGACACACCCTGCCATTCTATGACAGGGTGCATTGTATAGCCGTGACAAAAATTGAACAGAATCGCAACTTAGCTGACGACCGGAACCTGACTGTAATCTCCGCGGAAAACGACATAGCGGTTGCGCAACCAGCCGCTGCCGAAACTGCCCTCTACCAGGAACCACTTTCTATCGGCGGAAACGCCTTTTACCGCCAAGGTCGTTCTCCATGGCAGATCGGTGATGACACTGTGCCCGATTCCCGGTCCAGTGCGTATGTTAAGTCGACCCGTACCTATGACTGCCCGTGGCGTGTCGCCTGACAACGGGTTCACTTGGACGTGTCGCGTCACGCCCGAGAAATCTCCACGACCAACCGTATAGTTAGAATTAACCCAACCAGCGCCCAGGGACGTGTTCACCTCATACCACTTGCCATCTGATGCAATGGATCTTACCGCCAGTTCCGTACCGCCGCGCACCGTCATGATAATATTGTGCCCAACCCCAGGACCCGACCTCACATTGAGGAAGGCGGTGTTGACCACCAAATGCGGCGTACCAGCCGGCACGGGAGGCTGCGGCGATGTAATGGGCATAGAGGCGGTTGGCATGCCGGTCCGTGGAATATCCGTGAAATTGCCACGGATGGCAGTATAGCGCGAATTAACCCAGCCAGTTCCGGCCGAAGTTTGCACCTGGTACCAGCGTCCGTCTCTGTCGATGGCGGTAACAAGCAGATTCGTTCCGCCAGGCAATACAGTTAGGATATCGTGGCCGACGCCAGGACCGCTTCTGGCATTCAGGTAGCTGGTGTTCACGACCAGATGCGGCGCGCCGGCAGGTATTGCGGTCCCGCTGCCCAGGTTCTTTGGCGCCCCTGCCCACGGCACACCGGACCAATCGCCCCGATCCACCGCGTATTTCCTGTGCACCCATCCTGTGCCAGCCCCGGTAACGACCTCATACCAATCACGGTCAAAAGATAACATCGTGACTGGGAAAACCTCACCGCCAGCCACAACCGTGATAATGCCATGACCAACACCCGGCCCGCTCCTTACATTCAGCCTGAAGGCGTTAACAACCACATGCGGTGATGCCGCTTGCGCAAGCACAATTGATTGGAATGTCGCTGCTACAACGACAAGAGCTATTATTAATAGTACTTTGTTCCTGGTCGTTCTCATGTTAGCTCCTCCGAGAACCCTGACATTGGTCCATCAAACGCTGATATTCGTGGTCAGTATAGTGCCCTGTTACATAGCGGGCAAACGTATTAGCGACCAATATGCAACGGGTGTTTACATTGCTGTCTGTCGGGCGCGTGTGTCTAGAGACGGCCGGCACATCTGGTCAATGACGGGCGGGCCGCAGCAATCGCGGCGCATTTTGCCGCTGCAATAAAATTGACACCCTACAAGGCCTGTGTTAAGATTGCGGCAGATCGCGCATGATATGGGGTATCGTCATGGTATTGACTGAACAGCAGTTTGCAGAAGTAACAGCCGACGACTCAGTTCTGAATGTGACGCCGGCAGCAGTATCGATCATTAAGGGCTTGCTCGAACAGCGAAACATCCCGAACCACGCGCTGCGTGTCTTCGTAACCGGTGGCGGCTGCTCTGGCCTGCAATATGGCATGGCATTTCAGGAAGCGCCGGAAGCAGGCGACACTGTTGTCAACAGCGACGGGATTCGCCTACTGATGGATCCCACAAGCCTGATGTACCTTCGCGGCGCCAGCATTGATTATGTTGACAGCCTCATTGGCGGCGGCTTCCAGATAGACAATCCCAATGCCGTTTCAAGTTGCGGCTGTGGCCACTCGTTCAAGTCCGATGACCAGCAAGGCGAGCAGGCACAGCAGGGTTGCGGAACCTGCGGCAGCTACTAATCAGCACTTGCTCTATCAGCAGTTTTGTTGATCCGGCGAGACGGGATCAGCCTGGTTAGCGGCGCAGCGCGTTTATTAGAAAGCCCAGGATTCCCAGCCCGGCAAGTGCTGCCACAGGTAAGATTGGAGGCAAGTCGGCCCAAGGAACGGGTTCAGTCGTCTCGAGTTCCAATTGCTCAGTCACTGATACGGGCGTTGCCGCGGGTGGTGTGAAGGTCGGCAAGACTGTTACTTCGCCCAACTCCACGGATACATCGGAATTGGCCTGAAGCGTCGAAATCGCAATAGTCCGCTCTGCCTCTTCACTATCTGCGCTATCATCAGAGTTTTGCAATTGCCTCGGCGCCGTGATATCTGCCGGATTATCGACGATCTCAATCTGCGATCGATCACCAACTATCTCAACAAGATCGCCATAGATCCAGCCGCGCCCGTTTGGAGACAGGTCGTAGCGAAATTCGTACCAGCGGTAATAATTCCTCAAAACTTGATACTCGACGCCAGCGGCAATCGTACCGAGGATTTCGCCGTCTAGGCTTGGTAACGCTCGTATATTGACGTTTCCGGCTGTATCAAGCGCTCGCAATCGAACGGCGGGCAAGGGAGTGGGGCTGACCGTAGGCGCCAATGTCGCGGTAACGGATTCGCGCCCTTCCGGCGTTGGCGTCACCAGCACCCCGAGCGCCGGCGTGGCAGTACCGCGCGCTTGCGCCGAAAGCTGCAGGAGCTGCCCGGTCATAACCAAACAGAGTGCAAATAGATATGCTGCGCGCCGCAATTGCCACCTTAAAGAAAATGCGCCAGCCAGGTCGTCACCATGATATTTCATTGATGCTTGTGAATCTACCCTGCTCCGCCACCACGCTGCGATTGTCCAATTCGTGGATCATAAAACCTTGATAGAGTTGGCTCTCCAAGCCGACAACTTTCCAATTACTCATGACAAAGGATGGAACGCTGACACTCGGCGGGCAACGGTTGCAATCGGCCGGTATCCACTCACCATTATATCGACGTGCGATGTGTAGGTGCGTCGCATTGGTGAACCCGCCCAAACATGAGGGGTAGCCAATGATATTGCCAGCTTCGATCAACTGCCCATATGTCAAGCTGTCATGAGCATCAACATGTAGATAGAGAATCGTCCAGCCGGTAGCTTCATTCGAGTCTTCATCGAGGTCGAGCACTACCAGGCCATCTTCGAGGCGGGCGATGGTCCCGCGCGCAACAGCTGTCGCTGGATAAGAGGATGTATAACAAGGACCGACCTGCTGCGCTTCCGCTGGCGCCGCAAAGTCCACCGCGGCCCAGGCGCTGCCGTTGCCCCAGCCGCCGTGGAAGCCGCCGGTAAAACGCCAGGTCTCGCCACGAGGGAATGGTAACGTCAACTGCGGCTGCTCGAGATCGGCTGGCATCGTCTGGTAGGCTTCGTCGAATGGCTCGCCGAAGAGTTCAGAGTATGTCTGAAATATGCCGGTATCGCTGCTGTCTGTTTTCCAGTCCGTGGCGCCGGACATCTGTCCCAGCGCATATTGAACGGCAATCGTGCCAGCATTTAAGTCACGAGCGTAAAATAGTCGGCTCCCGTCGGACAATTCGAGAACGCGGTCGCCGCGGTACTTCCAGCCGTAATATCCTTGATTTAGCTGATCCGCAAGCCAGATCAACTGAGCGTAAAGACCGGTGCGGTTGATTCGGCTCGTCTCTTCCGGCTGCAACAGAGGATACAGTTCCGTCTCCGTCTCCACTGTGTTCTCCGTGATGAGCCCGGCAAAATGTTCCAAGAAAGCGAGGAGAATTCTTGCATCGACGCTGTATTCCCTAGAGACGCGCTCGATGACTGCGCTGGCGGTAAAGCCGCTTGATTCTATGCGCCCGTCAGCAAGGCGCTTGGCAACAACGACGGTCATCCGGCTCAAGGCGCCGCCACGCGATTTTAGGAAACGTTCCACATTGAAGTCGGCCGCGCGAACCGAGCGAACAAGGTGCGAATCCGGCAAAATCAGAAACGACGGTGTGTAATCGACTGGTGGGTTGGGCAAGTTGATAATCTGCCCGACCGTGAGTAAATCCGGATTGGGCAAGTCGTTCGCTCGCAAAAGCGAAGCAACAGAAACATCGTACCTTGTGGCGATGCGGGTGAGCGTGTCCCCCGCCACTACACGGTGCGTCACGACAAGATCTTCAGGCGGGTCAATTGAATCGTCAGTGACTTGGGGCGTATTAGTGGTTTGAAGCTCAAGGTTCGCCGTCGGCGTCGCCTCTACGAGCGCCGCATCAACTTGCTGTTGGACCGCAACCTCCACGTCGCGCGCGCCGGGTGGCGCATTGACTATGGTCGCCGCGGTGATATCCGACGTTCTCTCGACTTGGGCTGCCATACTACAGCCGGAGCTTGACAGTACCGTTAACACCATCGCCAGAATGGCGGCTGTTGGTTTACGCATTGGCTTCAGCACGAATGAGAGAGTGACGATCTTCACTTGGGGCTTCCTGTGAACACCTGTATACTAAACTGGAACTGGAGAATACGAAATCATCATGAGGAGCGAATTATGGCGACAGCGGACGAGGTTAAGAGCATATTCCCGGCCATGGTCGAGCGCTTTGTCCCGGAGAAGGCGGACGGCGTCAATGTGGTCATTCTCTTCGATTTGAGTGGAGATAATGGCGGACAATACTGGATAAAAGTGGCGGATGGCAATGCCGAAACGGGCGAAGGCAACATAAGCGATGCGGCTATGACCGTGAAGGCGTCCGCCGATGACTGGTTCGCTGTTGCCACTGGACAGATGAACGCGATGCAGGCCTTCATGACCGGCAAGCTAAAGATCTTGGGCGATATGGGCTTGGCGATGAAAATGCAGACAATGTTTGCGCAATAGCGCCGAACCACGGCGGCTCACTCGTCTTCAAAATTCAGATCAAGTCCGGCCAAACTCCTCCGAAAGCCGGCTGTATCCAGCGCTTCTTGTAACACGGCCGCTGTCTCCTCATCCTCAACCACCTCATCAAGGTGGCTTAGTATTTCGAATGCTCGCCTGCCGCCGATTTCGCCGAGGGCCCAAATCGCAGACAATTTGATTTCTCGGTCGTCGCTCAAAGCGAACTCGCCGATACGTGGCACGCCGTCTTCAAGTTGAATCTGTCCACAAGCGCTGATCGCTTCATACACCGCTTCGTTGTCGCGGCTACCGAGTTCTTCAAGCAGGATCTCCCCCCAAACTGTGCTGCATGTCCGCCCCATCGCGAAGATCGCGCTGATCTTCAGATCATGATTGCCATCCGCATAGGCTCTGCTGATGAGATCATGCGCCTGCGGATGGCTAGAATTGGCGAGTGCTTCCAAGGCGCGCCGCCGCAATTCGAGCGGCTCCGTCTTATCCCGGTGCAGACGGAGCGCAATTTGCTGCGCTTCTTGGGTTAGAGCCTCGGGCACATCGCCATACTCACCTAAAAGTATGAAGCGTCCCAAAGCTTTGACCGCGCCGGTGCGCACATCCGGGCTTGGATCCCGGTCGGCCAGCCTAATGAGCTCGCTCATCGTCTGCTCACTCTCATCGGTCCAAAGCAACTCGATGGCGGCCTCGCGCACCGCGGCGCTTTCATCATGAAGACTCCGCAGCCCCAGCTCAAGATAATTCAACTCGAATAGAGCCTCGCTGGATTCGTTAAGCCGGCGCATGATACGTAGCTTGGTCGCGCCCGAAAGCCTCCCCCATGCGCCTTCAAGCCTCTGCCATTCCGCCCGGGACCGCTCGCTCAACCCGTAGACCAACGTTGCGGAGACCGCCTGCTTCTGCTCCGATTCTGTTTCCGCCAGGACCGCCAAAACTTCTTCCACGTCCGGCTTGTCGAAAATGAGTTCGTCCGCTGGCAAGGCATAATCACGCGCGTCTACGTTTCGATCCGTCATGAGATGCTCGGCGGATTTATTAGGTCGTAGATCATAACCACAACTCCCAAAGCCAGCAGAATCATGATGCCGATCTGATGAATTCGCGCTTCCGTCTGCGGGTCAACTTTCTTGCCACGCAGCATCTCAATAAGCACGAAGACGATCCGCCCGCCATCAAGCGCCGGGATCGGCAGCAGGTTGCTTAGGCCCAGGAAGATGCTTATGAGCGCGACAAAATGCAGCATGAGACTAGGCCCGTCTTGCAGGCTGCGATGCAGTAGCTCGCCGCCGATCTTGCTGATACCAATGATGCTGATCGGGCGGGCGTCTTTTCCACTCAAAGAGCCGTCTAGGAGGCGGCCCGGTATCGAAGCGATCGTCTTGAAGGTTTCACCAGTCGTATTCAAGCTGTAGGCGATGGCATCCGAAATGCTTTGCGGCACGTACTCGCTCTTGAAGCCGGCGTTGGCAAAGCGTGTGCCTTCCATCAAGCTGAACTGCGACCGTATCGCGATGCCTAACCTGCCTTCCCCTTCCGGCGGATTAACTCTTGGCATCGCCACTACGACGAAAGTTTCCGCCCTGCCATCCTCATATTCACGCAGAATTGTCAAAGGGAGCGGCTTGCCTTCCGCGCTTCGAGTAGCCTCGCGCAGGGTCTCCGTCGGGTCGCCCTCTGAAGGGATCGGCGCATAATTGATTTGTGTCACAATATCGCCGGCAGCGATCCCGGCAGCGGCCGCTGGTGACCCCTCGATTACTGCCAAGACCTGCACCGAACCCAAGCGCCCGCCAAAATCTGGCGCGACTGTCACGCTGAATTCTTCACCACTTTCCGGACGAATAAGGGCAAATTCAATAGCGCTTCCGCCGTATGTCGCCAGAATCTCATGAAAGGCGGTGAAATCGACAAAACGCTCGCCGTTGATTCGCTCGACAGCGTCGCCGACCTGTGCCCCCGTGCCAGTAAACAGCGAGCCATCCGGTATCGCCATAATCTGGCTCAGACCGCCGACCGGCATTAACAAGCCAATGAGGGCAGCGATAAAAAATAAGAAAATGGCTGTGGCGAAATTCGCCAGAGCACCGGCGGCCATGAAGAATATCCGCCCTAAGGCGGGCGCATCGTTTACCGCCATCATATCGCCGTCGTCAACACCGCGCAGCCGTAACATCTCGCGCTCGCCAACGATGCGAACCGGGCCGGATTGCTGCTGCTCCACGACAACGCGATCGCGTTTGACCTTGTCTTCCGACGCCGGACCGATCATGTCCTCGCCCAAGGGGCGAACAAAGCCGCCCAGGGGCAAGAGATTCAAGGTGAACTCCGTCTCACGCCAGCGGAAGAGCCGGCCGACGCGCGGCGGGAAACCGATACCGAACTCGAGCACATTGATGCCGACAAGTTTGGCAGCAAAGAAATGTCCCAGCTCGTGAATGATTATCGCAGGAAACAACACGATCACAAAAGCAGCGACCGCGAGCAAGAGATCGTTTGCAGCTACGGTGGGTATCAACATCGGCGATGCCCTCTCTTTGGCTTATGCTTCGTCAACATTATATGCCTGTTTTCCGCTCAGGCGCAAGCGATGCTTGCTCTACGCGCCCATCAGGGGAATGACCCTCGCCCCGCCACCGACGCCAGACTGCATGATATCTATCTCGGGCGAGATCGCCCGCAAGCGCGCAGCAACCGCCGGCGCGTCGGCCGCAAGGCAAATACAATGGACATTGGGTCCCGCGTCGAGCGTATAGCAAACTTGCAGCGTCTCCTGCTCGCGCATGCGCCGCACGGAATCCATAATAGCCAACGATAGCGGCTGCCAGTAAAACAGCGGCGGTTTACTTGTCATCATCACCGCATGCATCAGGTTGCTGTCTTCTTCGACGATGCGCGCGAATCGCTCAAAATCACGCGCCTCTATCGCGGTCTTGACATCACGCAATCTCCCTGCCGCGCTCTCGACGCGCGCCCTCTGCAGAGCGCTAGTATCAGCAGTCCGATGTCCGGCGCTGGAACCGACGCGCTTGTGGCGCCGGCTCACGATCGCGATGACATCAATCAGATCCCAGTGATTACTATGAGCGAATGTTTCGGCATAGGACGACTCATGGTTGTCCCCAGCCCGCCATTCAACGAAGCCTGCCGGTATTGAGCGCGCCGCGGAACCGGAGCCCAACCGCGCCAAAGCCGATAGCTCGCGCTCCTCAAATTTAGCGCCATACGCGGCGACTGCGGCTAGGGTCAAGGCGGCAAAGGCGGAGGCGGACGACGCGATACCAGTGCCAACCGGAAAATTGTTCCGCGACTCGACGTGGGCGTGCAAGTCCGTATTCAAGCGACGGCGCAACGCTTCCAGATGCCCGCGAACACGCGCGAGCGGGATGTCGCCGGCTGGCGCCCCATTGATCGTCAGCGAATCGGCCCGCAAGGTATGCGACCATTCCACCGTGGTCCTGGTATGCAAATCAGCCAGATTCATGCTGAGTGATGAATTGGCCGGCAGTCGGAGCTTGTGGTCCCGGTTACCCCAATACTTGATGAACGCGATATTGGAATGCGCGCGCGCGCTTGCTATATTGTCAGGGTTTGACATTACTGGATACTTTCTTCTGCCTGCCGCGGACCGTTGCTAATCGCTTGAGACATTATCGCCTGTCCGCTGTCCAAGTCTACCGCGAACAGTGTGGTGACCAAATTGAACACTTTCCACGGCTTGATCCTGACGATGCGCCCAAGACAATGGACGAAGAATGTGCTCTTCGTCTTTCCTGCTATTGTCTTCAACGCGCAACTCTTCGACCAGGCGTCGTTCATCCGCGTATTAGTCTGCTGCGCGCTTATGATACTGACTTCCGGCTGCGTTTACATCATTAACGATATCGTCGATGTCGAATCTGATCGGCAGCATCCGACCAAAAGCCAGCGTCCAATTGCGGCGGGCCATGTCTCCATTTCGGTCGCGCGCCTTGTCGCTGTGCTGCTGGCAATAGTGGTTCTTGCGGCTGCCTTCAGCTTCGAGCAGCGCTTGGCTGTTCTCTTGCTCGCCTACCTACTCCTGCAAATCGGGTATTCACTCTATCTTCGGAATGTCGTTCTCCTGGACATTCTGGGCGTAACCGCTGGTTTCGTGCTGCGAATCCTGGCTGGCGGCCTCGTGATTGATGTCGCCCTGTCACCCTGGCTAACCACTTCTGGCGGGCTTTTGGCTCTGTTTCTCGTTATCGGCAAGCGCCGTCAGGAACTTGCCCTGCTTGGGGATCAAGCGGCTGCCGCAAGGGAGATATTTCGCCGTTACAACCTCGCGCTTCTTGACGATATGCTGCGAATCGTCACCACTTGCGTCTTGATCACTTACATTATCTACACCGTAGAAGCGCCTACCCTGATCAAACAGGGCCAGAATCTCGGGCTGATTACGGTGCCTATCGTGGTCTATGGGCTCTTTCGCTATCTTTATTTGATTCACGTCGAAGAAGAAGGCAGCGCGCCGGATGAGGTGCTGCTCACCGACCGCCCCTTGCAGGTGACGATCATCGCGGCCGCCCTCGCCTACTTCGTCATTCTGTATCTCTTGTGACAGCAATGACCGGCCAGACAAGCGCTCCCGCAAAGGTCATCCTCGTCGGCGAACACGCCGTCGTTTACGGTATGCCAGCGATCGCGCTTCCTCTCTCACAAGTCCGCGCCTATGCCGATTATGATATCTGCGATCATGCGCTGTCTGTGCACGCAGAACAGGATTCGCAGCCCTTGTTCCGCTGGTCGGGCAATGGCGAAGCCCCACAGGATCCTTTGGCGGCGCTGGTCCAGTTGACCGCGCGGCATTTTGGCGCAAGCCAATTGCGCGGCAAAATCACCATCCGTTCCGACATTCCAATTGCCAGCGGCTTGGGCAGCGGCGCGGCCGTATCGGCCGCCTTGGGGAGAGCCCTTGCCGCCATTCTCAAGCGAGACTTGCCCGATGGCGCTTTGAACGACATCGTGTACGAGGTGGAGAAGCTCCATCACGGCACACCCAGCGGCATTGATAATACCGTTGTCGTACACGAAAAGCCGGTCTATTACATCAAGGGCAAGACGCTTGATTTCATACGCATCACCGCCCCACTCCATCTCGTCGTTGCCGATACCGGTATCGCCGCGCTCACGAGGGAAACGGTCTCCCATGTCCGCGAGCGCTTCCGGAGCCAAAGGCGGCAAACTCGCGCTCTGCTGGAAAATATTGGCGCCCTGGCAAAGCAAGCGCGCTCGCTCGTGGAAACCGGGGAGAGCTGGCAACTTGGAGAGCTGATGACGCGCAACCACGAACTCCTGCGGCAGCTTGGCGTATCCTCGGATGCCTTGGACAGATTGGTCGAGGCGGCGCTCGTCGCTGGCGCTTGCGGCGCGAAACTATCGGGCGGCGGACGTGGCGGCAACATCATCGCTTTAGTCGATGAAAATACGATGCCGACGGTCCAGGCAGCGCTGCTGACGGCTGGCGCAAAACAGGTCATCACTTCATCCGTGATCGAGAAATCGGCAAGCCTATGACTACGTTCATTAAACTCGGCGGCTCCCTGGTAACCGACAAGCGGCAGGCCAAATCCTTTCGGCGAGCGGCCGTGCAGGATATCGCTCGGCAATTGCTGGAATTGCGCGCGCTGCAACCGAACCGCCCCATCGTCCTGGGACATGGCAGCGGTTCCTTTGGGCATATTGAAGCGCGAAAATACAATACGATACACGGCGTGCGCACCGCCGAAGATCACCTAGGGTTCGCGCGCGTTGGCGCGGTGGCGAGCGAACTTGGACAGTTGATACTAAATGAATTGCTGGCGGCCGATTTGCCGGCGCTGCGCTTTCAGCCATCAGCTATTCAAATCGCGCGTGATCAGAACCTGGTTCACCTCGATACCCGCCCGCTCGCGCTGGCTTTGGAAAAGCGTTATCTTCCGCTGGTGCATGGCGATGTCGCGCTCGATGAAAGTCTGGGCGGGACGATCATTTCGACGGAAGCGCTTTTTGCTCACTTGGTTGAACCGCTGCAAGCAAAGAGCATCATTCTTCTGGGCAATGTCGACGGCGTCCTGGATCAACACGGTCATGTGATCCCGCATATAACTGCGGACAACATCAGTTGCTACGAGTCCGTCCTCGGCTCATCCGATGGCGTTGATGTTACCGGTGGCATGCAGCAGAAAGTCCGTGAAATGCTAGACTTGGCGCAGCAACATACGGACTTGAAACTTGTCATCGCCAATGGCAACAACAGCCGAATCCTTCGCGAACTGCTGGTAGAGGGCGTCAAAGTCGGAACGCGAATCAGCTCAAGCGAATGACCTACGTGTCGGCAAGGCGCGCGTTGTGCAGCAGCGGGTAAGTACCGTAGGCGTCGAAGCGCAGGTTATTAAGATCCGCGCGCGCCGCGATCAAGCGCACCGCTTCGCGCACCGGCAATATCAGGACCGTATCCATTATCCTGGCCTGCGCGTCATACACTCGGCTGCGGCGCAATTCCGGATCTACCAGTTGCGCTGTGTCTAATAGCAAGTCGTTTAATTCTGTGTCGGGGGCGCGTGACCCTGCATATTCCCCGCTGTCGAGGAAGACGGCATTAAGCAACTGTGGATCAATGCCATAACGCTCGACCGGCAGAAGATCATGCTGGCCCTCTTGAATCAAGCTCGTCAACCTCGAGGCGCCCGGCGCCGGCTCGATTCTCAAGCCGACCCCAATAGCGCGCCATTGTCGTTGTAGCATCGACGCCACCGCGGGCAAGCCTCCCCAAGGCGGCACAACAACACTGAGCGAAAGCGGCGCACCCTCCCGCTCCAATATGCCATCGCCATCGCTGTCGGCATAACCGGCCGCCGTCAGCAACTCCTGCGCCGCGTCCAAATCGAAAGCATATCGGTTGACATAGCCCGTATGAGAGAAGCCAGTGCTTTCCGAAAGGGGCGCCCATGCTAGCGGCGAGAAGTTGAAATACACCTGGTCAATAATGGCGACGCGGTTTGTCGCCAACAGGAGCGCAAGGCGCACTTCACGTCGATCGACATGCTCGCGGCGCGTGTTGAACAAAAACTGCGCCGTTGTTCCAGGAATCTCATTTGGCAATAACTGCACGCGGCTGTTGCCGGCCAGGTTCTGCGCTGCAGCCGGCGAAACGTTATCGATCACGTCCAGCTGCTCGTCCAGCGCTGCCAACGCATCGAGATCGTCACCCCGCGTGAACAAGAATTCGACGCGGTCAAATTCTTCTCCCGCGCGCTCCGTATAAATCGCGGGATTGACGCGATAGCCCTCAAAGCGGCGCAAAACTGCTCGCTCGCCCGGCAAATACTCCGTCAGGCGGAATGGTCCCGTGCCGGCCAGATGAAACTGATGCCGCAAATTATTGTACGATTCCAGAGCGGTCGGACTGGCAATGCCGAGAAATGGTTGCGCCAGGCTATCGAGGAGTGGAGGGAACGGCGACGCCAATGTCAATTGCAAGGAATACGCGCCCAGAATCTCATATTGTGTCAGTGGACCAAGCAGACTGCGCGCATAGGTCGCTGATAAATCAGCGCTGTAGATCCGCTCGATATTCGCGGCGACAGCCGCCGCGTCAAATGCACTGCCATCATGGAAAATAAGACCCTGCCGCAGCTCAAATGTGTACTGCAATCCGTCTGGCGTCATCTGCCAATCTGTTGCCAAGCCCGGGACGAATTCATGCGTGGCCGGATCGCGATAGACCAGCGTATCAAATATCTGCCTGAACACGATGCCCGCTGCCTGCGAGTCGGTAATATGCGGGTCAAGTATGGGGATGTCAGCCGCGATACCGTAACGAAGGCAGCGCCGGTCGCTTTCGCAAGGCAATTCTGCCGATCCCGTGCCGCAGGCCGCCAATCCACACGTAATCAGCAGGAGAACCGCAAATCTGCTAAGATCTGACATTATCTGCCATTCTGATCAAAACTGTGGCAAGTCACTTCGGCGCAGGAACGCCCCGCAAGACCTGCATCCATAACCTTTTAGTAACCCTGCGCCCAAGAGCGCAATCAGACACTCTTTACATTTTGCCGCCAATTTCGTAGCTTTAGATTATAGTCGGCTGGCCGCAGTTCTGATAGACAGGCAGAATCCTTGATAGCACAAACGAGTCGAGTCCAAGCGGAGACTTACGCCTTTCAGCCGGTCTGGCGGCGCATGAGCCTGCAATTGGCGATTGTATCTTTGCTAGCCGGGGTATTCGTGCTGGCGACCGAATTTTTGCCACTGCGTCTCGATGCCGCTTTGAGCCGCCTCATATCCATCCTGGTATTGCTCGTTCCCCTGCTCTTATGGTTCAGCTTGTCGGTATTGCCCGAGTATCGCTATTCTCGCCCGCGCCGCCGCTTGATCGGTGTGGCGGTTGTCTCCGGTTTGACCGCGTCGGCGATCGGCTTGCCGCTCGTGGAGTCGTTCTTCGCTGTCGAACGCTGGCTGCCGCTGCAATCGGTATTTGCGCGGATCATCGGCTATACCTTCACCGTCGGCATTGTTGACATCGGCCTGAAGTTTGTCGTCCTGCGTTATCTGATTTATCCGCAGGGTTTGCGCGTACGCAGCGATGCCGTCGCATACGCCTTTGCCAGCGCGGTCGGCTACAGCTTCTACCTAAATCTCGTGCATATTTGGCGCCTTGAGCCAACTTGGGATGTCGCGGCGATCTACGTCCTGGCAAACCTTACAATTCAGTTTTCATCCAGTCTGTATATTGCCTTGGGCATTGTCGAGTCTTACTTTGGCGATGCCTTTCCCTTGGTCTTACCAACAAATTTGCTGGTCGCCGCCGTCGTTGCTGGTCTAATCACCTCGCTCTATCCCGGCCTGATGAGCGGACCTCTTAGCCAAGCGGGTAATAGCGATCGACCGCTATTTGGTCTGGCCATGCTGGTGGCGTCCTGGTCTGTGTCGCTCGCGATTGCTTACTTCCTGTATTCCACCTCCGAGCGGCGCGAACGCGAAGCCTATGGCGGTCCCGGATGACCTCGATGGAATTTGAAACCGGACGCTCTCCCGCCATACAGATCACGCCTCGCCAACGCTGGTCGATTGCATTAAGTTACTTCCTGATCGTTATCGGTTTTGCGTTAGGTGTGAACCAGCGCGATAGCAGCCTGAACCAAACCAGCGCATACAGCAATATTGAAGCGGGTATCTCAGCAAGTTATCCGGCGCGCTGGCTGCTGGACGAATCGGACAGCAATATCTTTCGCGTGCGCGATATGTCCCACCGCGGCTTCAACACCGTGATCGAGGTGAGCTCTTTGCCGGCCGGCACAGACAGTTCCGAACGGAACTTGCTCGACCGCCTCAGCCTACAGCGCGCGCAGGTCCTGATTGACTATACTGTTCTGGGCTACGACAGCTATACCTTGCCCGATGAAACCCAAGCGGTCACGATGTCGTATTCCTACGTGTCCCGCGATACCAGCCCTTTCCTGGAAGGCCTGTCGTCAATTGTCAACGGTTTGGACATTTTAACCGTACGCCGCGGGCAAGCGCTCGTCATCTCTTTTCGCGCTGACGCAACCGTTTTTCAGCGCGAGTTGCAGACTCTGAACACATTCGTTGACAACCTGCAATTCTAATGTCCCGCCACCTGCTGAGGTACCTTCTACGATTCTGCGCCCTATTGATAGGGCTCCTGCTCATGGCGCGGGCCGCCGCGCAGCCGGGCGCCGACCCCAACCTGGAAGTAGCCAAGCGGGCTACTGTCTTCATCTACCATGCCAAGACGAGCGAAGAGGGCTTTGCTGTTTCTTGCGTCAGCACCGGAACATTGATAAGCGCAAACGGTCTGATCATAACAAGTGCCGGTGGCGTTGTACCCAGCCGTCAGTGTGATGGCGATACCTTAATAGTATCCTTGAGCGTTGACCTCGACGAACCGCCAATTCCCAAATATCGCGCCGAAATCGCCCATGCTGACCTGGGCTTGGATATCGCTCTGGTTCGCATTACTCGTGAATTGGACGGCAGACTTATCGCCCGAGGCGAGCTGCCGATTCTGCCATTCGTCGAAATCGGAAATTCGGATGCTGTGGCGATTGACGACAACTTGACTTTCGTCGGTTATCCCGATATCGGCAATGACCCCGTCGCCATAACCCGCGGCACGGTAACAGCTTTCCTAGCCGAGCCGCTTGGCGGTAGCCGATCCTGGTTCAAAACCCGCGCCGAGATTCCGGGCGCGATGGCTGGCGGCGGCGCATACAATTCATCCGGCCAACTCATAGGCGTCCCGACTAATGCTCCGCTCACCGGCTTCGGCTCTTCCACAAATTGCCGCTATCTGGACGATACTAACCGTGACGGTTTGGTCAATAGCAGCGACTTCTGCATACCCATCGGCGACTTCATCAGCACCATTAGACCGATCGAGCTGGCACGGAGCTTGATCCGCGGCGCGCGTCTCGGCTTGGACGTGGATCTGATCTCGTCCGAGTTGGTCTCTGCTGCGGCCATGTCTCCGCCCCGGATTTCCCGGCTCTTCTTCGCGCCCTCCATCCAAGGCGCCATGCCGGCAACTGTGGTCGGCTCCCTGCCTGCCAACGCGCGCAGCCTTTATCTTTTCTTTGACTACGACAATATGACGCCGGACACAGTATACGAGTTGCGCGTTACCCGTGACGGCATACCGGACCGCGTCTTCAGCTTGCCACCGGTACGGTGGAGCGGCGACGAACAGGGCCTGTGGTACATCGGCGCGCGCGAGCAAGCCTGGGCAAACGGCGCTTACGAGTTCACCCTCCTGATCGATGGCGCCAGCGCCGGCAGCCAGCAAATCCTCGTCGGCGGCGGCGCGAACGAGCAAGGGCAATTTAGTGATATCGTCTTCGGCACCCTCGATCTATCCGGCAATTTGATTGGAAACGGCTCCATTGTGCCTATTGGCAACCTGGCCTTCGCGCGCTTTTTGCATGCCAATATGCGCGCTGACACGCCATGGACCGCCATCTGGTATTTCCGCGGCAGCGAATTCGCGCGCACCGCCGATACCTGGTCCGATGACAGCCATGGTTCCAAAGTGATAAGCGTCGGTCCCGCCGGTGGCTTGCTGCCCGGGCAATACCGCCTTGAGCTCTATATTGACGGGTCGCTCTCCGCCACCTCAGATTTTTTCGTCGCCGGCAGTCAAGGCACTCCCTTGCCTCGCGTCTTCACAAACTTGCGATTCGCCAGCGCCGACACGCCAGACGACGCCCTCACGGCCTCTCCCGCATCCAGCTTTCCCGACTCAATCTCCAACCTCTACGCTCTCTTTGATTGGCAACGAATCGAGCTAGACACGCCCTGGACGCTCCGCTGGTTGGTGGACGAGCAAGTGTTTTTCCAGCAGTCTAGTCGCTGGTCTCTGACCGACTCCGGGGCTGACTTCCTGGTCGCCCTGCCTGATCCACCCGCTGGCAGCTACGAGCTGCAATTGCTGGTCAACAATCTCCTGCTTGTTGATGTCTCAGCCACAATCGGCATCGGACAGTTGCCCATCGACCGCTTCGCCCAATTTGACGGTACCGTCTTGTCCGGCAGGGTCATTGACGCCGCGACCAAACAAGGCATTCCCAATATTACAATCGTTCTCATCAGCGAAGATTACGCTGCCAGCGAGTTTGAATGGAAGCGGGAACAAGTTGTCGACCTGGTAACCAGCGATCGCAACGGCGTCTTTCAGTTTCCGCGACCACTCGCCTTTGACACGCCCTACAGCGTCGTCATTGAAGCCGATGGCTACATCCCGCATGCGGCGGACGGCTTCAGTTTCGCGCCGAACGAGCCAAGCGCAGACATCACGATCGAAATGGTCCGGGGATAACAGTGGCTGAGAAACAGCGCCTAGATCGCCTGCTCGTCAAGCGGCAACTCGCGCCCACTCGCAGCAAAGCGGCCGCGATGATTATGGCGGGCGAAGTTCAGGTAAACGGACGTTTGGTCGATAAGCCGGGCAGTGGCGTCCGCGCTGATGCCATTGTCACAATAAAAGCCAAGCCTCGTTACGTTGGGCGCGGCGGCTTGAAGTTGGAGGCCGCCTTGGGCGCATTCGATGCCGATCCCGCTGGCAACATATGTGTCGATGTCGGCGCCAGCACCGGCGGTTTTACCGATTGTCTGCTTCAGCACGGCGCAGCGCGCGTCTACGCCATTGATGTCGGTAGCGGCATCATCGACTATCGTCTGCGGATTGATGTCCGAGTCCGCTTGCTGGAAAACACCAATGCCCGCTACCTGAAATGCCTGCCCGAAAAGCCCGACTTGGTCACGATCGATGTGTCCTTCATTTCCCTCCGTCACATCTTGCCGGCGGTCAAGCGCTGGATTGAAACGGGCGCGGATATCATCGCGCTGGTCAAACCCCAGTTTGAAGCGGGTAAAGCTGAAGTCGGACGGGGCGGCATTGTACGAGACCCCAAAGTGCATCGGCGGGTCATCAGCGCCATCGTTGATTTTGCCGCGATGCTCGGATTCACGCCGGTCGCTGTGTTGATATCTCCAATCACCGGCGCCAAGGGTAATGTGGAATATCTCCTTCACCTTCGCTTTCATCCGGAAGCGCAGCCTAGTCCGGACTTCCAAAGTCAAATCGACTCGCTGTTTGCATCCAACGAATAGCTTCCCCTATTCCAACGCCGCTTCATGATTCATAATGGCATTTGAATCTGGAGGGAGTCTTCTCTCGATGACCACAGAGAACATCAGAAATTTCTGCATCATCGCGCATGTCGATCACGGCAAGAGCACCCTGGCCGATCGCTTGCTGGAATTGACGCATACGGTCAGCGCGCGGGATATGCAGGAGCAGTTGCTGGATAGCATGGCGCTGGAACGCGAGCGCGGCGTCACCATCAAGGCATCGGCTGTGCGCATGACCTACACCGGTGGCGATGGCTTGGAGTACATCATCAATCTCATTGATACGCCCGGCCACGTCGACTTCACATACGAAGTGAGCCGAGCTCTGCAAGCCTGCGAAGGCGCCTTGCTCGTCATTGACGCCAGCCAAGGCATTGAGGCGCAGACGCTCTCGAATGTTTATCTAGCACTGGAGCAAGACCTCGAAATCATTCCCGTCATCAACAAGATCGACCTGCCAGCGGCGCAACCGGACGAAGTCGCTCGCGATGTTCAGGACTTGCTCGGCGCCCCCGTCGCCGATATGCCGCGTATATCTGCCAAGAACGCGGTGGGCATTGCGGAAGTTCTCGACAAAGTCATTGCCGAAGTCCCGGCGCCGGTCACCGATGATGCTGAAAGCTTGCGCGCGCTCGTCTTCGATTCTCACTACGATGCCTACAAAGGCGTCATCGCGTATGTCCGCATAGTCGATGGCGTCGTCAGCAAGCATGACCAACTGCGCCTCTACGCCACTGGCGCTCGCTTCCAACCGGTGGAGATAGGCGTATTCGATCCCATGATGCGCACAGTCGATTGCTTAAACGCAGGCGAAGTTGGGTATATCGCCACTGGCTTGAAAACGGTCCAGGAGTGCCGCGTTGGCGATACCATCACCTTGGCCAAAGGCGGCGCCGAACAGCCCCTGCCCGGCTACAAGCAAATCAAACCGATGGTCTTCGCTGGCATCTATCCTACCAATAACGAAGAATATGCCGACCTGCGAGACGCGCTCGAAAAGCTGCAGCTCAACGACGCCTCGCTCGTATATCAACCGGAAACCTCGCAAGCTTTGAATTTCGGCTTTCGCGTCGGCTTCCTCGGCTTGTTCCACATGGAGATCATTCAGGAACGGCTGGAGCGCGAATACGATCTGGACATCCTCGCCACCGCTCCAAGCGTCGAGTATCGTCTGCTCTTGAAAGATGGTGCGACTGTCTCAATCGATAGCCCCGCCCTGCTGCCGGATGAAAATATCATCGAAGAAATCCAAGAGCCCTGGATGAAGATCCAAGTCTACGTGCCGCAGAAATACATCGGCGCTGTGATGGAACTCACGATCAAGAAACGCGGCATCTATGAGACCACCGAATACCTAGACGCCAGCCGCGTCATCTTGCATTTCGAGATTCCGCTATCGGAAATCATCATCGATTTCTACGACAAGCTCAAAAGCGTGACCCAAGGTTACGCCAGCCTCGATTACAATTTTCATGAATACCGCGCCGGCGACCTGGTGAAAGTGGATGTGCTGGTCAATGACGATCGCGTTGACGCCCTCGCCATGATCTGCCATCGCGATGACGCCTATCATCGAGGCCAGCGCCTCGTCAGCCGCCTCAAGAAACTAATCCCCCGGCAGATGTTTACCGTCCCGGTTCAGGCTGCCGTGGGCAAACGCGTCATCTCCCGCGCCAACGTGCGGGCAATGCGTAAAGATGTCCTGGCCAAGTGTTACGGCGGCGATGTGACGCGGAAGAAAAAACTGCTGGAGAGACAGAAAAAGGGCAAGAAGCGGATGAAAATGATCGGCTCTGTCGAAGTGCCGCAAGAAGCCTTTATGGCGCTACTGAGCTTGGATGAGTAGTCGGCGCCCAACCGCGTCAATCGCCGTAACGCTCCCTGAGCATACGCCATAGATTCGCCAAACCCCAGCGCGACAACCACTCCCGCGCCAGGTGCGACTGTGCCCCGAAGCCATACACGCGATACGCGGAATTCCAGGCTGTGCTGATTGCGATTGCGCTGCCCTCCTCGACATCAGCGTTTTCATCCAGATCGGGGTAGCTCAAGACGACGATGCTAGCCTCCGCCCCTCCGGCCTGGCGCTGGCGCTGCGCCAGATCGATGGCAAAATCCCGCAGCGATAGCTCTCCTTCCACAACCGCGTAGTGATTGTAAAGCTGCTGCGGATCATCGTACTGCGCCGTCGATAACAACTCCGCATCGCCATCCCAACTGCTGCTAATAACACCTGGCAAACCCGCCTCGATTATGTGTACGCGTAGTCCGCGTTTGGCGACATGCTGCCAGACAACATCCTCCAAAGTCGCGTCATCGGTCCCGTAGATGTGTTCGCCGATCCGCGCCTCCAGGCGCGTTTGCATCTGGTCCAGCATTCTGGCCGCTTCTATTTCGCTCTCGGCTTTGGCTGTCACCCGAACATCGACGCAGCCATGATGAGCCGCCAAGCCTACGCTTGGGTTGGTTTCGCTCAGAATCTCCTTGCCGATCTGATCATCGAGAGAACTTTCGCCGATGCCAGCCGTGCGCAAGATACGCGCCACGATAATGCCCAGCTCATACTTCCGCAGCAAATACGGCAGGACCGCTTCCGTCATCAAGTATTTCATTTCCCGCGGCACGCCCGGCAAGCTGACGACCACGCCCCGATCAGACTCCACCACGAAGGCGGGCGCGGTACCAACCGGATTCTCCACCAATATCGCCCCCTGCGGCAAATGCGCCTGTTGACGGTTATTCTCCGTCATCTTGCTGCCGAAGCCGCGAAACCGTTCCGCTATGCCTTCATACAGAGATTGATGAAACTCAAGCGGCCTGTCGACCGCGTCGGCGACCGCCTGCCGCGTCATGTCATCCACTGTGGGACCCAGGCCCCCGGTCGTGATAACAATATCGGCGCGATCCAACGCGGCCGAAATCGCATCCCCGATCCGCCCCAGGTTATCGCCCACCGTCGTCATGAAGAAGACATTCACGCCGATATCGCGCAACTGCCGCGCCATGTATACAGAATTCGTATCTGTAATCTCGCCAAGCAATAGTTCGGTGCCAATCGCGATGATTTCCGCATTGAGGTTGTCCGGCATCTTTACCTCGCCAACGCCCGCTTCCCAGGCAATTTTACTTTATTAGGACCAATTCTTTGCAAATGCAGAAAAACTGGCTATAATTGCCACTATAAAAATATCTTGCTGTCAAGTAGGGTATTTGTGCAGTTTCACCAATCTTTTCGTCTATCTACTTATTCCAACGGAGGTTCTTGTGGCCGGTGTCACTTTCAATCATGTATCGAAGGATTTCGGTGATCAGCGCGTTGTTTCAGACTTGAACATTGAAGTCCAGGATAAGGAATTCCTGGTCTTCGTCGGTCCTTCAGGCTGCGGCAAGTCCACCAGCCTGCGTATGCTGGCTGGCTTGGAAGAAATAACCGAAGGCGAAATCCTCATCGGTGACCGCGTTGTCAACAACGTCGCCCCGAAAGACCGCGATGTCGCGATGGTTTTCCAAAGTTACGCCTTGTATCCGCATATGACCGTGTATGATAACATGGCATTCGGTCTCAAGCTGCGTAAAACTCCCAAGAAAATCATTGACGAGCGCGTCAACGAAGCCGCAAACGAATTGGGCATCGGTCATTTGCTTGATCGCCGTCCGCGTCAGCTCTCCGGTGGCCAACGTCAACGCGTGGCGGTCGGCCGAGCCATCGTTCGCGAGCCCGCTGTCTTCCTCATGGATGAGCCGCTTTCCAACCTCGACGCGAAGCTGCGTGTGGAAGCCCGCTCATTCATTAGCCGCTTGCACCAAAGGCTGGAGACGACCTTCATCTACGTGACCCATGATCAAGTCGAGGCGATGACTATGGGGACGCGCATCTGTGTTCTCAACGAAGGTGAA
This sequence comes from Anaerolineae bacterium, assembly GCA_022824365.1. Classification (GTDB taxonomy): domain Bacteria; phylum Chloroflexota; class Anaerolineae; order Aggregatilineales; family Phototrophicaceae; genus UBA6055. Next base: position 187,824 of record JAJEAA010000028.1, on the reverse strand, counting down.
CTTCAGCAGATTGACTCACCCTTCAATCTATATCACAACCCGCACAACGTCTTTGTCGCTGGCTTCATCGGCAGCCCGTCAATGAACTTCTTTGACGCCGTGCTGAAACAAGACGGAGATTCGCTCGTGGTCGATACCGGCGCATTTTCATTGCCGGTTCCCGCCAGCAAGGTCGACTCATTCCGCAGCCATACCGGCATGGAAGTGATCTGCGGTATCCGCCCCGAAGACATCCACGATACGAACTACCTGCCGCAGGGCATCATCCCGGCGAATCTGTCCTCGAATGTCGAGGTTGTCGAGCAGATGGGCAACGAGGTGATCATCTATCTCGAAAGCGGCGGCAAGAACTTCATCGCTCGGACCGATCCGCGCACCGGCGCGACCGTCGGCCAGGAAATGGGTGTTACCTTCAACCTCGATAACATGCACATCTTCGACACGAACACCGAAGTATCCCTCGCCTACGAGTCGAAGATAAAAGAAGCGATGTAAGTCACCGCGCGTCCCAGTAATCCCAAAAGCGAAAGAGCCACTATATAGTGGCTCTTTTCTCTATCAATTTAATCTCAGCTACTTGATCACGGGGCGAAACTTGTAGCCATAAACGATCATGCCGCGTTCGCCATCAGTCGTCAGCTTGCGCGTGACCATCTCGACCTTGTCGCCAATCTCAATCTCGCCATCAACATCCGTCAGTTGCGCGGTGATCATGCTGCCATCCTCCAACGTAACCAAGGCCAGGCGATAAGGCGCTTGCGCGATAAAGCCTTCCGGCGCCTCCTGCACCAGCGTGGCGCTGTAAAGTGTGCCGAACATGCCGCGCGCAGCCTGTCGCGATGCCGAGCGGTCAGCCAATGAAGCGTCTGTCATCACTTAATCTGCCCGGCAATCACTGGCTTTTCGTCGGTCTTCGTTGCAGCGGCAGCGACTCGCTCACTGCCTGCATTTGATATCTCCGCTTGACGGGTCCGCTTGTTCCGAATCAAACGATAGCGTAGCCGCTTATTACGCCAGTACTTCGCAACACGCATGCCTTTATCTCCCCCGTGCTATCACTACGATTCAGTCTAGGGTCGGCGAACTATCAAAAGCTATCCTGATAGACTTTGCCACTTGCATAGCCTCTCACATCACTCCGGGATCGCACTCAATATATGCGTCACGACTGTCGCGCCCAACCCGCCTATGCTCTGCGCCAATGCCCGTCTCACGCCCCCCGCCTGATTCTGCCCCGCCTCCCCTCGCAGTTGCAGCGCCGCCTCGGCCGCTTGGTACACGCCGGTCGCGCCACTTGGATTCCCGCGGCTCTTCAACCCGCCGAAAGTGCTAATCGGCAAGTCGCCATCCAGCGCGATTCGCGTCCCTGCATCAGCGGCCCATTTCCAGCCGCCGCCTGGCTGGCTCAATCCCATCGACTCCAGCGTGAGCGCGGTCAGGACGGTGTAGGCGTCATGCAGTTCAAGCAGGTCAATACCAGACAAGGTCAGCCCAGCCTGGTATAGCGCCCGCTCGGTCGATAACTTTACCGCTCCCAGTTGCAGCGGATTCTGACGATCCTGCAAAGCCAGGCTGTCAGTAGCGACGGCGCTGCCACAAACCGCGACCGGTTGCGGTACCAGATCTGCCGCCAAATCCGCCGCTGCCAATACTAGCGCCGCCGCGCCATCAGCATCCGGCGCGCTATCAAAGAGGCTTACCGGCTCGGCGATCATCGGCGCCTTGCCGAAAGCCCCCGCCCTCAATCGATTGCGATACATCGCCCGCGGATTCAGAGCGCCATTGCGATGCGCGTTGACGCTGAATCCTTCAAACTGATCAAGCGTCACATCATACTCGAACATATAGCGGCGCATTAGCATACCCGCCATCGCTGTCAAAGTCGCGCCATTCACTGACTCGAAGTCCGCGTCCAAGCTAACGCCTCGTGACCTGGCCCGCGGGGGTCCCACAGTATCGGTAGCCTTCTCAACGCCGACGACCAAAGCCGTATTGACCGCGCCCGAGGTCACCGCCAGCCAGCCCGTCCGCAAGGCGACCCCGCCGGAGGCATCGCCCGCTTCACAGGTATAAGCTTCAATTCCGGCAAGACCCATTTCATGCGCGAGCAGGCTGCCAAGTTGCGTCTGCTGGTTAAAGGTCGCGCCATAGGCATTGCCGACGAATAAAGCATCAACCTGCCTCAGCCCGGCATCTTCCAGCGCCAATCGGCCCGCTTCCTCCGCCAGGTCGCCGATCCCGCGCGACCAGTGTTCGCCCACGGCGGTCATGCCACAACCGACAATTGCTACATTCATCGCTGATTAGTCCTTGAGCTTGTCTCGATATCGTACATAAGTGGCATAATCGATCGGGCTGCGCCGACTCAAATAATCCGCGGTGCGGTAGACATCCCGCGGCCGCCGCTTGACGCGCTCCGTCGCACGCAAGTCAAAAGCGTCCGAGCCAGCGCCGCTCCCGTAACTGACCATCAAGATGCGCTGATCCGCCTCGGCTATATCGAGAATCGCGGTCAAGCCAATCATGCACGACCCCGAATAGACATTGCCGATCTCATTCGCCAGTAAGCCCGCCTCAATCTGCTCCGGAGCAAAACCCAGTATCTTGGCGGCGCGCGCCGGGAACTTCACATTCGGCTGATGAAAGACCGCAAAATCATAATCATCAGCCGTCGTATTCATCATCTCCATCAGCGCTGAGGCCGCCTTGATCGTATGGGCGAAGTAGGCCGGCTCGCCGGTAAAGCGGTCACCGTGGCTGGGATATTCTTCGCCCGCGCGCCGCCAGAAATCCGGCGTGTCCGTCACGTAGCTGTAGCTGCCCTGGAATATGGCGTAACTCTCCGCCGCCGGACCCAGTACGAAGGCCGCCCCGCCAGAGGCCGCCGTATACTCCAGCGCATCGCCCGGCCGTCCCTGCGCGGTGTCCATGCCGATGCTGAGGATATACTGCGCCATGCCGCTGCCAACCAGCCCGATAGCCGCCTGTACCGCCTCCGATCCTGCTTTGCAAGCGAACTCCCAATCAGCCGCTTGAATATTGGGCGAAGTGCCGATGCTTTCCGCCACGATCGTGCTCGTCGGTTTCACCGCGTAAGGATGGCTTTCGCTACCCACCCAGACCGCTCGTATGTCTCGCGCGTCTATCTCGCCGCAAGCAAGGGCATTCCGCGCCGCCTCGATCGCCATCGTGACCACATCTTCGTCCAAGCCCGCGACCGCCTTCTCCTTCACTGGCGCGCCGCCGCTGCCTCCGGTCCATATCCGTGCGATTTCCGTGCCCGGCAAGCGATAGCGCGGTATGTACGAGCCGTAGCCGACGATCCCAACCGCGCGGTCGGCTTGCATTAACCACTTCGATTCCGCTGTCATCATCCTCGCTTTCGTCCCTCCACGATCTCTTTGGCATAGTCCAGGCGAATATTGCCTTCATCAATCATCCGCTCCGCAACAGCCGGCACATCGTCGGCCTCTGCCCCTGCCGCCATTGCCAACTGCCGCGCGTGGAGCCGCATATGGCCGCGTTGGATGCCATCGGTCGCCAGCGCCCGCATGGCAGCAAAATTCTGCGCCAAGCCCACCGCCGCCGTCACTTCCGCCAGCTCACGCGCTGACTTGACGCCGAGAATCTTCAGCGCCGCCCGCGCGCCGCGGTGCGCCCGTGTCGCGCCGCCTACGATGCCGACCGCCAACGGCAGTTCAATCTCGCCGCGCAAATTCCCGCCTTCATCCTTCCACCATTTGGTCAAACTTGTATAGTGCCCGTCCCGCGCGGCATAAGCATGAGCGCCAGCTTCGGCAGCCCGCCAGTCATTTCCCGTCGCCAGCATCACAGCATCGATGCCGTTCATGATGCCCTTGTTGTGCGTCGCCGCCCGGTAGGGATCAATTTCAGCGAAAACCGCCGCTTCTAGTATCGCATCCACAACCTCCGCGCCACTCTCGCTATCGCTTGCCAGCCACTCCGCCTCAATCAGGCCGGCGGCGCGCGCCTTCCGTCTGTCGCTGAGATTGCTCAAGATCCGCAGATTCACCCGTCCGCCGCTGATAAGCTCTATCTTGGGCGCGACCCGCTCCAGCGCGCTGTTTATCGCGTTCGCGCCCATCGCGTCCCGACTGTCGAAGAGCACATGCGCGACCAGCATCTCGCCAAGCCGTGAATCGCTAAATTCCCGCAGTTCAAGGTCGCGCGCGCCACCGCCTCGTTTGACGATGCTGCCCGCCCCATCGTTGATCTCCGCCAGGATTTCCGCTTTACTCGCGCGGATCCTCTCGGTTGCTTCCCCAAGATTCGCCAAGTCCAGCACCTGCATCTGGCCGATCATGATCGGCTCATCGCTGCTCGCCCTGAACCCGCCCGACATCCGAAACAGCTTGGCCGCGTAGCTGCACGCCGCGACCACGGACGGCTCCTCAATAACCATCGGGATCAAATAGTCGCGGTCATTGACAAGAAAGTTCGTCGCCAGCGCGAAGGGCAAGCTGTAGCGCCCGATGACATTCTCGCTCATCAGATCAGCCTGTTCTTCGGACAGGCCCGAATCCTGCAGCGCCGAGACATCGTCCGCGTCTAACTCGCCCCACCCTACGGCAACAGCGCGCCGCTCAGCAAGTGGTTTTTGATAGAATTGTCGCAGTGCGGAATTCTTTTCGCTCATGTCTCCAAACTAGCAGTTGGCAGCTTTCAATTCCTATCAGCGAGGTCTCCATTGCTCTCAGATTCTCCCGTCCGCGCCCCAAAATAGAGTCGACGAGCCCAAACGCAAAAATCCACCCGGAGGTGGATTTCTCTTTTCTGAACTGCTTTTGACGCTAGTCGGGCAAAATGCGCGTGTCCATGAAAGCATCCAGCCAAATCACGAAGACCAGGCCAATCGGAATCGATGTGAAGAGATAATACTGTATGCCGTATTCTTCGATCGACACGCCTTGAGGCGTCTGCACCGCGCTAAACAGCGGCAACATATCAAAGCCAATGGTAATGATGCCGTAGCCGACGACAAGCCCCAAGACCATCGAAACAACCCAGACAATCAACCTGCGAATCGTCAAACTGGACATGTCGCGCTCCGTATTTGTATTCGACATCGCCCTAACATTTTACACCTTCCTCCACAAAGAACGCAAGCTGATATTCTCGCGGAGAAGAGCAATACTGCTTTAGAATTTTCAAATTATAAACAACTTATTTTCTAGGGATGACTCGCGGACCCGCCCGCATACTGTATCCTTCGTATTCTACACATTTGCATCATTCGCAGGAATTGCAATTGTTCAACATTTCAACTGCGCATTGTACAAGACTATGCCTGCTGATAGACTCTGCACGGTATGATACATAACTTGTCGCACTCGCGCAGGCGGATATTCCGCCCCGGGGAACTGTCTGTCACGGCGAGCGCAGTAGCCGGACTCAATTGCCAAGAACGCTTTTCAGGAGACAACATTGGCTGATCTATACGACAAGCTTTCCGGCTTCACCCTCGCCAGAGAAGCGATGGAGATGGGCGTCTACCCTTTCTTCCGCGCCCTGAGCGATTCCGAAGGCACAACCGCCACCTTTGAAGGCAAAGAGGTGGTGATGCTCGGCTCGAATAACTACCTCGGCTTGACCACCGACGAGCGCGTCCAGCACGCTGCCATCGAAGCCACGCGCCAATTCGGCACCAGTGTCACCGGCTCCCGCTTCCTCAACGGCACGCTTGAATTACATTTGGAAGCTGACCGCCGTCTCGCCGAATTCGTGGGCAAGGAAGCCGCCCTCGTATTCTCCACCGGTTATCAAACCAATCTCGGTACGGTATCGGCGCTGATCGGCAAAAACGATGTCGCCATCCTGGATAAAGACGCGCATGCCAGTCTGGTTGATGGCGTCTTTATGTCTCGCGGCACTTTGAAGCGCTTCAAACACAATGATATGAACGACCTGGAGCGGGTTCTCAGCCGCGTGCCAGAGGACGCCGGCAAGCTCGTCATCGTGGACGGCGTCTACAGTATGGGCGGCGACTTCGCGTTGCTGCCGCAGATTGTCGAGATCTGCAAAGCGCATGGCGCGCGCCTGCTGGTTGATGACGCGCACGGCATCGGCATCGCCGGCGGCGGCCGCGGCACATCGGCGCACTTCGGCCTGACCGACCAGGTCGACTTGATCATGGGCACATTCAGCAAGAGCTTCGCCTCGATCGGCGGTTTCATCGCCGGTTCAGCCGATGTCATTCACTACATTCAGCATCACGCGCGCTCGCTGATATTCTCCGCCGCCTTGCCCGCGCCCAACCTCGCCGCCGTCCTGGCCGCGCTCGATATTATCGAAAACGAACCCAAGCATGTCCAGCAAGTCTGGCAAAACGCCGAGTATATGCGCAATGGACTAAAGCGCCTCGGTTACGATACCTTCAACAGCCAGACACCCATCATCCCGGTCAAGATCGGCGAAAAATACCGCACCAGCCTCACCTGGATGGCGCTTATCGAAGAAGGCGTGTACACCAATCCGGTCGTGCCGCCCGCTACGCCGCCAAACCAAGGCTTGTTGCGGACCAGCTATATAGCGACCCACCGGCAGCCTCATCTCGATCGCGCGCTGGTCGCCTTTGAAAAAGTGGGCAAGAACCTCGACCTGATTCCACAGACGACCCCCGCCTAACGTAGGCCGGCGGATACTTTCAGCTTGCCAGAACCAGCGACAACCTCACCAAGCGCGAAGGCATCTTCGCCGGCCGCGCGCAGATCGGCGAGCATGGCGTCTGCCCGCTGATCTTCTACCGCCATCAGCAAGCCGCCCGATGTCTGCGGGTCATAGAGCAAACCCTGCGCGTGCTCCGGCAATTGGCCATTCGTATCAACCCACTGCGCGAAATACTCAAGGTTGCGCGCCATGCCTCCAGGGAACACGCCCTGCTTCGCAAAGGCGTCCGCGCCGGGCAACAACCTGATCTTCTGGAAGTCGATGACAAAATCGACATCGCTCAGACGCGCCATTTCCAAGGCATGCCCTATCAACCCAAAGCCGGTGATATCAGTCATTGAACGTACGTCATACTCTAGCGCCAATTCAGACGCGACGCGATTCAGATGCGACATAGAATCCACCGCGTGCTGGACTATGTCGCTTGACGCTATCTCTCGTTTCAGCGCCGTTGTGACCACGCCGGTCCCGAGCGCTTTGGTCAAGATGAGCCGGTCGCCGGGGCGGGCGCCGGATTTGCGGATGATATTGTCCACTTCCGCCTCGCCGGTGACGGACAAGCCGTATTTCGGTTCGGCATCGGTGATCGAGTGGCCGCCGGCAATGACCGCGCCCGCCTCTCGCACTTTTTCCGCGCCGCCGCGCAGAATCTCCGCCAGGATGCCCTTGTCCAAGTCATCGGGATAAGCCACTAAATTGATCGCCATCAAAGGTCGGCCGCCCATGGCGTAAACATCGCTAAGGGCGTTGGCGGCCGCGATCGCGCCGAAGTCATAGGGATCATCCACCACGGGCGGGAAAAAGTCAGCGGTGGAGATGATGGCCCGCCCCCCGTCGACTGCATAAACGGCGGCGTCGTCTGGCTCGGACAAGCCGACCAATACCTGTGGATAATTTGCTCTGGGGAAGGTGTCGCTTAAGGGGCGCAAGACTTGCGCCAGTTCGCTCGGACTGAGCTTGGAAGCTCAACCAGCGCAGCTTGCCAGGGATGTCAGCTTTATAGTCGCTTCCTGCATTTGCTCGCCCTTTCTACTTGAGTGAGCCGAGAAACAAAAGACTCACCGAATGGTGAGCCCGTCTGACTCCAGTCGGGGTACCCGGATTCGAACCGGGGACCTCTTACACCCCATGCAAGCGCGCTAGCCGGACTGCGCCATACCCCGCATTGCCAAGATGATAGCACATTTCTCCGGGATTGCCAGCGACAAGACATTTGACTGTCGGCGAGCGGGAACATCCGGCGATTGTCGCTCGCGGGCGACTAACGGGTTTGGGGGATTTCTCTAAATTAGCCATCGAGAGGAAGAACGCCGTAGGTGCATGATTCATAATCTTGCCCGATGACGACTTCGTAATCGTAGTCGCGATCGGCGCGGGCCTTTCGTATCACCTGCTCTTCCGTCATATTCAGAGCGCGGAGGATGCGGCTGGTCAGGCTGCCTTTTTCCGTCACGATGTAGTCCGTCAACTGACTTGAAGGATTGGCAAGGTCCTGCTTGTAACTTCCGAGCGCGATGGCATTGTAGCCATCCCAGCGCAGCCGCTGCGTTGCGACGATATCCATATCGGCTACCGCAGAGGCGTTGTACACGGCGATGGAGGGTCCCATTAGCGCAAGTTGATTTGCCGGCGGAGGCAGGTAAAAGTCTTGCATGAGGGCGGCGATCGCTTGGGCCTTGGGGACTTGAACTTCAGCGCCGCTCGGCATAACCCATTCCGCGGTATGGAAGTTCCGTTTCAGCGTCAAGTTTTCCACCTGGCCAAGATCGAGGTCAAGCACGAGGGGCAGCAAACGCAACATCATATCAAAGGGCATATCGGTATGCACGACTTGGGTCAGCTCGGACCAGAGGCCGGGCAAGGTCGCGAGCAATCCTTGCTGGCGCGCTTTGCGCCAAATAGCGCGCAGTATCTGTTGATGCCGCCGGCCACGGTCGAAATCGTCGGTGTACTTTCGCGTCCGGGCGTACCAGAGGGCGTCGAAGCCGTTAAAGGTGTAGTAGCCGGCCGGCAAGGTGCGCCAGCGATAGTCGCCGTTTGATGCTGGATAGAGATCGCGATAGGCGCAATCGACGGCGATATCAACGCCGCCTAGGCGGTCAATAACGGCTTCAAAGCCGGAGAAATTCACGCGGGCATGGTAGTGTACATTGATGCCGAAATTATAGAAGAGCGTCTGCCGCAGCAAACCGAAGCCGCCGCCAGGCTCCCAGCTGAGGTTTTCGCCGATGCCATAAGCGGTGTTCAGGCGCCCCATCCTGCCGCTGGGAATATAGACTAGCAGGTCGCGCGGCAAACTCAGCATAGTGACCGAGCCGGTTTCGACATTGAGCGAGACGATGATCATGGTGTCCGTTCGGATGAAGTCGTCGTCAGTCAATTCTTCATCGCTGCCCAGAAACATGACATTAATCAGGCGGTGCTCGCGAATGACGGGGGGCACACGGGACGGGACGCGCGTTCCAGCCAGCCACTTGCCCTCGTCAGGATCTAGCGGCACCAGGAGTTTGGGCAGATCGAAATCATCGGGCGCCGGTGTTTCAGCGATGCTTTCTGTAGGGGCTGGCGGTGTAGCGGGCGCATCGGCAGCGTCATTTTGCTGCATGAGCACATCGCGCGGGCCAACGCGCAAGCTGGCGTTCGCCTCATCATCGCTGATGGCAGTGGCGGTCCCCGAATAGCTCCCTCGGCGCGCTTCGAATGTGGCTTGCGTGTACTCGCCATCGCGGGAAATGGATGCCAGTTGCATGGCAGTCCAAGCTAGCGCGACCAGCAGGAGGATGAGTAGGCTATAGAGCGCCAGCTTGGCTATGCGATTCAGCAAGCTTAAGATGAAACTGAACAATCCGCCCATACTCCTGTCATGCTCTTCATGCAAATGACTAATCTCCTCTAAGGCGCCAGGAATACGACCGGCACTTCACAAACACTGTCTTCTAAGTATGTGTCATCTTTATTGACCAGCGCTAACCGGAGGCGCTGGAGGCCAGGCCCAAATATCTCGCTGTTCACCAAGCCAATCACGTTGTCGTCCACCGAGATGTCTATTTCCAGCAGTTTGTGGAAGGTATCGGACCAGGCGGGCATGACCGCGATCTCGTAACTGCCGCCCTCAGGCACGGTGGCGCGACCTTTGACCGCAAAGATGCCACTGAGTTGCGCGCCAAGCAATGGACTTTGAATCTGCGCGTCAGGCGAGGCGCAGCCACGGGGCAGGTATTCTTGCGCCGCTGGCGGGAAAACCGGTTCGGGCATCGCCAAAGGCAGGTCAGTCACTAACGGTACGACGATGATATCGCCAGCCAGTATGCCGCTGACCGGACTTAGGCAATTGGCCTCCCGCAGTGTGATGAGGTCGGTGTCGGCTGCCAAAGCCAGAGCAAGAAGCGTGTCGCCAAACTGCACTTCGTAGGACGCCCAATCTTGGCGAGCTTTGCAGACCGGCTCCAAATCCGCCGCCGTGCTGCCATAGGCGGTTGGCGTCGCGATCAAGTAAGCGAGCACGGCGGGCAGCGCAGTAGGCGCGTCGGTGACGCTAGGCCTGGCAGTTGGACTTGGCATCGCCGTTGCGCTGTCAGGCAATGGGCTGGCGTCCGCAGCGATGGTCACTGCCGGCGGCGCGAAAGACTCGGCGGTGGCGGTCGGCCGATCAGGCGTCGTTTCGAGCGTCAGAGTTGACAGCGCAACCGTCGCTGTGGGCGTTGCGGGCTTATCCGCAGGCGTTGCGCTCTCCGCAATATCAGTTGTCGGGGTCACAGTCGCCGTTGTCAGACCGGTTGTAGTCGCCGTCAAATCCTGTGCCACCAGTACAGCAGTTTCAGTCGCAGCCGACATGGCTGTGTCTGCGAGTGTTGTTTCGGGGGGCGCTGTCACCGTGTCCGCCGCGGCGGTGGTTGCGGTCTCGGGCGCGTCTGTTTTCGTGATCAGCGGCGTCTCATCAACTGCGCGCGAGATAGCTGTTTCCGTCGGTTCGCCGGTCTCATCTACGTCGGCGGCGAGGGTGGTTGGCGTGGCTGCCTCTGCAACCGTTGACTCCATCGTCGCTGTCAGAACGGCGGTTGCGGTTGCCGGCGCATCGGTTTGGGCGATCTCATCGACTGTGAGCGAGACCGTCGCTTCCGATGGTTCCTCAGTCGCATCCACTTCCGTAATGCGGACAGTTGGCGTCTCCCTCAGCGCGAGCGTTGACTCCACCCTCGATACCACCGTATCGACTGCAATGGCGGTTGCGGTTGCCGGCGCATCAGTTTGGACGATTTCATCGACTGTGGGCAAGACCGTCGCTTTCGCTGGTTCCTCAGTCGCATCCACATCCGTAATGCGGACAGTTGGCGTCACCCTCAGCGCGAGGGTTAACTCCACCGTCGATACCACCGTATCGACTGCGATGGCGGTCTCGGTCTCCAGCGCATCGGTTTGGGCTATCTTATCGACTGTGGGCAAGACCGTCGCTTCCGCTGGTTCCTCAGTCTCATCCACTTCCGTAACGCGGACAGTTGGCATCGCTGTCACCGTATCCATTGCGATACCGGTCTCGGTCTCCGGCGCGTCCGTTTGCGCAATCTCTGGCGTTTCGGCTCGCAAGGATGCCTCGTCGGCGGACGAGACCGCCGTTGCCGATAATTCCGGCGTCCCATCAGCATCGGTGGCGCGGCTGATGAGTGGAATAGTGGTACGCGTCAATGTCGGAGTAATGGACTCGGCGGGTTGCGTTGTTGTCACCGGCGCAATTGCAGCGGCCGCTGTCCTCTCGGCTGGGCTGGCGGTTTCCGTAGCTGTCAGTGTTGCAACGCTGGTTTCGCTCTGGGTCGCAGTAGCGGGCTGGAGAGCAGAAGTCGCTGTCATTGGCTCCGGCGTGTGTGTTTGGAACGAGACGATTGGCGGACGAGACGGGCGGCCATCGGTTCTTCGGTATAGTTGCAGTAAGAAATCATCCAGCGATCTGATCGACATAATCGGGACTGAAGTTACGGTTGACGCGATAGCAGACGTATCCGTCGGCGTCTCATCAACTGCGCGCGAGATAGCCGTTTCCGCCGGTTCGCCGGTCTCATCTACGTCGGCGGCAAGGGTAGTTGGCGTGGCTGCCTCCGCAAGTGTTGACTCCTCCGTCGATATCACCGTATCGACTGCGATGGCGGTTGCGGTTTCCGGCGCATCGGTTTGAGCGATCTCATCGACTGTGGGCAAGATCGTCGCTTTCGATGGTTCCTCAGTCGCATCCACTTCCGTATCGCGGACAACTGGCGTCCCCGTCAGCGCGAGTGTTGACTCCACCGTCGATACCACCGTATTGACTGCGATAGCGGTTGCGGTTTCCGGCGCATCGGTTTGAGCGATCTCATCGATTGTGGACAAGACCGTCGCTTTCGCTGGGTCGTCAGTCGCATCCACTTCCGTAACGTAGATATTTGGCGTCTCCCGCAGCGCAAGTCCTGATTCCATCGTAGATGTCACCATGTCGACTGCGATGGCGGTTGCGGTCTCCGGCGCATCGGTTTGGGCGATCTCATCGACTGTGGGCAAGACCGTCGCTTTCGCTGGTTCCTCAGTCGCATCCACTTCCGTAACGCGGACAACTGGCGTCCCCGTCAGCGTGAATGTTGACTCCACCGTCGATACCACCGTATTGGCTGCGATAGCGGTTGCGGTTGCCGGCGTCCCATCAGCGTCGGTGGCGGGGCTGGTGAGTGGAATGGTGGTACGCGTCAATGTCGGAGTAATGGACTCGGCGGGTTGCGTTGTCGTCGCCTGCGCAATTGCACCGGTGGCGGGGACCGTATCGACGGGGGGCGCAGCGGTCGCCGTCCTCTCGGCTGGGTCGCCGGTTTTCGTAGCTGTCAGTGTCACCGCACTGGTTTCGCTCGGGGTCGCGCTTGCAGGCAGACGAACAGTACCGGTTGCTGTTGACAGTAGCTGCTGCGTCCGGACCGGTCCTATTGGCGGACGCGATGGGCGGAGATCGGTTCGGCTATATAGTTGCAGCAAGAAGTCATCCAGCGATCTGATCGAAATAATCGGGGTTAAAGTTGCGGTTGGCGTACCGGCCGCGATATCGGTCCTTTCGTCGATAGTTGTCGGCGCAACGGTATCAGCGAGTGTCGCAGCTAGGGCGGTTTCGGTGGCAGCGTCTTGTGTAGTTTTGGCGGCCGCGTCACCGGGACTTATGGTTGGTTCCTCGGCAAGTGTTGGTTCAGATTCTGGCAACTCCATCTCGGCTGTCCGCCTCGGCTCAACAGTGGCGCGCGTTTCGGTTGCGCCCGGGATTGCCGTTTCAAGCAGCGTCATTTCGGTCGGAAGCAAACTCGTAGATGTTGGACTCGGCACGGCAATAGCTGTCCCGGCGTCAGGCTCCTCAGTCGCAAGCGACGCCAGTGTCTCAGCGGCCGCAATAGCCGTAGCCGATCGGGTCACAAGCATCGGTGTTCCCGCGACATCAGAGACAGGCGTTGCTGACGCCGCAGGAATCGAAGTTGAATCGGCCGGGATGGAGGGCGCCGTCGTCTCAAGGACGTCGCGGGTGACTGCGGGCGCGGGTGTGGATGTTCGCCTGTCACACAGGACTTCAGTGGGACGGTCGGTCGGCGCGCTGCTTGCCCGCGTAGCGGTCGCTGCTTCTGTTAGCGATGGTTCTGCCTTGTCCAGAACAGCGGCTGCTGTGCCAATTATCGTGGCCGTGGCGGCCGGCGCCTCTGAAGCGGGTTGTGCCGTCACGGAAGCTGTTGATGCGGGCGTCAATCGTACGGGACTTGCCTCTGACGTCGCGACGCGGGTCGCAGCTGGAATCGCGGTCAGCGTACTAGCGGGCGGCTCTGTGACTGCGGCGGTCATAGTGAGCGGCGCGGTTTCACTGTCGGTTCCAGTTGGCGCTTCTGCAGGCGCGGTCGCTGTCATTTCAGGTACATTTGTGTTGGTTGCCGGCGCTGTGACGTCATCGGCGGTTGCAAGCGTAGGTGTATTCTTTGGCTCCTCGATGACAAGATCGGTGGGCTGGTCTTCCGGCCTTGTCGTCAATTCAGCGGGGGGCGTCAGCGACGCCGGACGCGCAGTCTCCGAAGCTGCCATCTTTGTCAAGGCTGGCACGGTACTGGCTGAAGGTGTATTCCTGGCGTCTGGCCTTACAGCTTGTGTCGGATTTTCGGTCGCTGTCTCAATAGGCAAGGCTGTATCGGTGAGCGCTGCCTGCGCGCCCTTGGTTGTCAGATCGACGGTAGCCGTATAAGTCGCGCTGATAGCAGGCAGAAGCGTCGGAGCAGTGAGCGGCGTCGGGCTTGGCGCATCGTCTTCGCTGGAAGTGGCAGGAACGGGCCGGCGGGTCGTCGTTGCGCTGACGGTTTCCGCGGGCTGGGCGGTCGGAACGTCGTCAACAGGCTCTGGGCTCTCTGTACCGGTCGCAGTTTCAGATACCGCGGTAAGGGGCGTTCCTCCTGGCGGCAGGGCTGGAGTTTGATCACTTGGCGGCTCCGTCGGGCTTATCGGCGGCGCTGCAGTTGTCACCGTAAGGATGACAGCAGTCGCGCCAACGGTTTCAAGCGTCGCGCTAGCAGCAGTTGCCGGGGCGAAGGTAGCGGTCAAGGAAGACGTAGCGAGGACGGTCGCCCTGGTTTCAAACGTGTCGGTTATGTCCGCTGTTGCGCTCGCCGTCGATGTGCTCGCAGCTTGTACTGTATCGGTTGGCAGAGGAGCGGTGGGAGACGGTGATTCCATGCCAGTCGCCTGCGTCTGAGGTCTGCTTGATGGCAGGACCGCCGTCGCCGACAGGGCTGGAGAAGCAGTTGCCGTATCAGTTTGGCTTTGTTCTGCCGGCGCGCCAGTTGGGCTTGCTGGCGCGGGCGGGTTCTGGGTGGATGATGCCAGCAGCAGCGCGAAGAGACCGGCAAACAACAGCGATACAGCCGCAAGCAGAGCTACGACAAGCTCGTTGCCGATGTCCCGCCGCATAGGCTAATCCTCGATTGACGCGGCCAATTGCAAAGGCAAAGCGAGGTGAAAGATTGAGCCGCCGCCCGCTTCGCTGGTAATCCAGAGATCGCCATCACGGGCGCGGAGATAGGCTCGGGCAATACTCATGCCTACGCCGGTATCACTCAAGCCGTCGATGCGCGGATAGTCGCTGCGATACTTGCGGGCGAAGACCCGCGGCAAGTCTGCCTGCGCGATGCCCCCGCCGCGATCTCCAACCGCTATCGTCAGCGCGTCGACCGGTTCGGCAGCGTCCGCCAGCCGCATACTGCTGACCTCCGCACTGACGACGATCGACGAACCAGGCGGAGAAACATCGCAGGCATTATCGACCAGGCCCGCCAGAATTTGCTGCAAGCTGACCTCGTCGGCTTTGACTGGCGGCAAATGATCATCGAGAGAAAGTTCGATCCGGAGTTCCTTTTCTCGCAACCGCTGTGAACGGGAACGCAGGACCTCGTCGATCACGCCAAGGACATCAGTAACGCCGGATGCCAATGGTGGTTCGGAAGTCTCAAGACTGGCTGCCTGCCGCAATTCATCGATCAAGCCCACAAGATTGTTCAGGTCATGAGACATCAGCCGCAGCACATGTTGCTGTGCGGAACCCAGTATGCCGAGCGATTCCGCCAGGAGCAAGTCGGTGTAGTCGAATAGGGAAGTCAGCGGCGACTGGAAATCTCCAATGACGTCGGACAGGACGCCTTGCTGCCAAGCTATATGGCCGACCGTCGTTTCAGCGTCAATGGTCTGCACTTTGGGATATGTTTCAGGCGCGGTCTCAAGCTCAGCGCGCGCATCGCTCAATTCCAGCGCCAACTCTTCGCGCTGCTCGGCGAGGCGCGCCACAGTCGCGCGCAGTTCGTCCAATTCGCTTTGCAGCTCGGCATCGGCTGGGCTTGGTACGTCCTCGGCCATGGCCGCGGCGACTTTCGCCCGCAGTTGGTCGCGTAGCTTCAAGAGATTGTCGCGCTCCTCGGTCAATTCAGTTACGCGCTGGTTGATGACCTCTTGCCCTTCGGCTTTGGCGGAAAGCCGATCGCTCAAGTCTTCGTTTTGCGCGCGCAAGGCGGCTTTGTCAGCTTCCGCCTGCGTTATTTCGGCTTGCAGTTTCTGCTGTTCCCGCCGCATTTCTTCGCGCGCGTTGAGAAGCTGTTCATGATCGGCGCTGAGATGTTTGAGCTGCCGCTCCATCTCTTCCAGGTCGACGCCGTCGGTCGCCATGAGTTTGCGGCGTTCGCTGACCAAGGCGGCGCGGTCTCGGTTCAGCTCGAAAAGTTGATTGCCCAGCGTCTCCCGTTCCGCATAGAGTTGAATCAGTAACTGCGTCATATTGCTATATTGGCCGCTAACGCCCAGTGACTCCAGTCTCGTGGCGATGGCATCAAGCCGGCGCTGCTGCTGATCCCGCTCTAATTCGAGTTGCGCCGTTTCATCGGCCAGGCTCTGCAAGATCCCGGTAATGCCATCAGTCACGGCGGACTTGGTCATGACCAATACCGCGTTGATCTGCCGACGCAATCGATCGCGCGCTGATTCCAGCAGATTGTATTCCTTGTGTAAATACTCGCGAATGACACGAGCCAGCGTCTCCCCGCTGCCGAGATTAAGCACGCGCAAGACAGTCTCGGCATCAAGCAAATCCTGCGCGCTGTCTTCACATATTTGACGCAGGTGCGCCTGTTCATCGAAGTTGGCGGTCAATCGTCTTATTCCGCCGGAGTCGAGGTCAGCAGCGACGAGGCTATCCAACATGCGAATCTGCTGCTGCTGCAACTGCTGCTTTAATTCCGCAATTTGGGACAGGAGACGAGCGCTGCGCTCAACAACAGGATCGAGGCTTGTTTCCAGGTCGCGGCGGTTCTCCTTTAACCCGGCGGGATCCACCAATGTTTCGTTCGGCTTGTCCGCTATCTGTTCCATGCGCTGTTCATCCGCCTGGGAGCTGGATTCCGCCGCTACCTTTGTCCATGCGAGAATATGAGCCGCGACGATGCCAATATCGCGGAGGGCTTCCACTTCTTGTACGGAGAGGTCCGCCTGGCTGTATGGCGAAGAGGCGAGCAGGACCGCGATCAGGTCGCCATTCAAGGAAAGAGGCTGTACATAGGCATTGCTCACCGGTGAAATATTGAGGCGGCGAAACAGATCATCCAACTCATCGGCGTGGTATTCGGGAAAGAGGATCGTTTGCTCCCCGCGATTTGAGGCTTCAAGGAGCGTGGGTTGTTCGTTGAGATTAAGGGAAATTCCAGCTAGCGCCTGGTCCGCCACCCGATCATAGCCGGCGATGACATCGGCATACTTATTGTCGTCAGCGCGGATGAGCAGACAAATATCGGCGCTCAGCGATTCCAGAGCAGACTTCACAATTTGATCCGGCAAGCTGACTCCGCCCCGCCTGTCCAGCATCATGCCGATGGCGTTTAAGAGTTTCTGCGAGTCGCTATGGACGGGCGCGGCGGCGAAATTCCAGGATGAGGCGGCGGAAGAAAGCTGGTCTTGCGCCGGCGCTACAAGATTGGATGAGGTCTGCCCCAGCGCTGATGAGGGCTGTGAGGCGGCCAATACGACTTCAACCAGACTGTTCTCCAGCAAGGCAACCGCAAATCGGTAGATAATCAGAGGAAAGAGCGCTAAGCCGGCAACGTATGCTAGCCGGGCGCCGCCGAGATAACTGCCGGTCAAATCACCCTGCGATAGTCGATACAAGTCCAAGCTATTGCCCAATATCAGCAGCAGGAAGAAGAGTAACTTCAGCGGCGCATCTACGATGGCGCTGATATTAAGCAGGGTCAGAAGCGCGCCCAGAATCGCGATGGTCACTGGCGCGGCCGACCACAAAAGCGCGAATGATGATTCATTGTATGCCGGATTTTCTATAGACTCGGCAAGCCAGCGGCCGGCGGTGTTCAAATAAAGTAGCGCCAATACCAGCGCCGCCGCCATAACCAACAGGTTTGAGCGATTGCGCCAGCGGACGAAGTCCCCGCTTAGGAAAGCCCAGGCGAGCACGGATAGAGTGACGGAGTATGCCAGACGTTCCAAGGGCGGCATGAAGCGGTTGGCATCCAGCGTCGCCGCTTGCGAGAGAAGAGCAGCGCCCAACATAGCCAGCCAAACGACCACGAGAGCGGCGGCTGTTATGAGATAACGCCGGGTGGAATGCTCGTATGGGAAGCGGGATCGGTGGCCGTATGCCAGGAATAACGCGCCTTGGCTAAAAGCTATCACCAACAAAAAGAAGAGCAGATCGCCCGGAAATTCTACAAACAGATTGAGGATGTCTATAGGTGTTCTGGCCAATTCACACCATCCGCTTTGACCTGTCAGCCGGGCTAGCCAAGACCAAATATAGGCGCCCGGGGAGCATGTTTAATAGCGACAAAGCAACACCGCCCACCGGGCAGTTTGCTTATCGAGTCAGTATAGCATAAGCAGGAATAGCGCACTTACGGAACGGCACAGACCTCGCCGCGCTGGCGCCTGCCAGGATGGCGGGATTGCAGTTGACGCTGCCAGAGCAACATTCTACACTCAATCCAACGCTTGATATCCCAGAGCGACTAAGATGACACGACAGATTGCCGCGCTGCTGCGCCGGTTTCCTTTCTTGATGCGCCTGCCCTACGCGATCTTCAGCCGGGCGCAAGCTCGTTATACTGTAGGGGTCGCCGCCGTAGTATTCGACGGCAAGAAACGGATACTGATTGTGGAACACGCTTTTCATCCGCGCTTGCCCTGGGGCTTGCCCGGCGGCTGGGTGGACGAAGATGAAGACCCGGCCGAATGCGTCCTGCGCGAGCTTAAGGAAGAATTGCAGCTCGAGGCGGAAGTCGTCTGCATTGTGCAGGCGAGCCAGACAGCGCAAAACCATATTGACCTGGCCTTCTTGTGTGAGGCGAAAAGCGCGGTCGGCGAATTGAATCACGAGTTGCTTGGCCACAAGTGGCTTAATGCTGAGCGCCTGCCGGAGCTTAAGCCTTTTCATCAGCGTGCGATAGAGATGGCAGTGAAGATGACTGCTCCTCCAAAACAAGAAAATGAATCCAGTCAGCATCGGCCTGACTGCGCTTCGGTAGACGGAAGGGATTGTTGAATGGGCGCGAGCCTGAGTTCCCGCCGGCGCCGAGCGGGTTTCCCCTTCTTGCTGACCTTTTCCGCGTTGTGCCTCGCCGCGGCCAGCGGATTGCTGGTCTATTATCTGGTGGTATTCAGCCGGCGCGAGCAAGAGTTGCCGGCCGGCGTTACCGTCGCGGGTATCAATGTCGGGCAACGCAGCGAGCGTGATGCCGTCTCCCGCTGGGAACGAGCCTACGCTGAGCCTATCCTCATGCTATACCCGGACAGAAACGGCGAACACCCCATTCAACTGCATCCCGATCAAGTGGGCTGGCGCATCAGCAGCGAGCCAATGCTGGCGCGAGCTCTCGCTACCGCCGGCGAGGGCGGCGGGTTTTGGCGCCGCTTTCTCGATTTTTTGCTGGGTATCGAATTGACCGTGCCAAAAGACATCCTTCTTGTCGCTGATTATCAGGACAATGCGCTGGAAGCCTTCCTGCTCGATATCGCCGCGCGTTATGATGACCCGCCGGGTAACTCCACCTATGATTTGGAAACGCTGCGTGTCTATCCGGGCGCCAGCGGTTATGCCTTGGATGTCGCCGCCGCGATGACAGCGGCAGACGCGGCCTTGCGCTCAGCCGATCAACGGACCGTTCGCTTGCCAGTCAGCGAACTTGGCAACGGCCGGCTTGACCTGGCATCCTTGCGCGAGCTCATCATCAATTATTTGGACGGAAAGGGCTTTATCTACGATGGGCTTGGCACGGTGGCGTCGATCTATATTCTGGATTTGGAGACCGGTGAAGAAATTAACATATTGGGCGATGTGGCCTATTCGGCGGCTAGCACAGTCAAAGTCCCGATCGTCATCGAGTACTTTCGCCGGCTAGACCGCGAGCCGACAGCGGGCGAAGCCTGGCTCATTGCCAATTCGCTGCTTTGCAGCAACAACAGCTCTTCAAACCTCCTCATGGAAATCATCGGCGGGGGCGATATTTTCACCGGTTTGCGCAGCGTCACCAATACGATACAAGCGATAGGCGCGCGCAATTCTTATATCACAGCGCCATTTTTCCTCGGGGTGGAAGGTCAGGCGCTAGGCTCAATCACTGCGCCCGCCACCGCGCCTAATGAGAGCTTTGATACCGCGCCCGATCCCTTTAATCAGACGACTGCCGAAGATTTGGGCACGATATTCAGCCTGGTCTATGACTGCGCGCAATACGATTCCGGCTTGGCGCTGGCTCTGCCGCAAGGGCAGATCACACAGAATGAATGCCAGCAGATCCTGGAGGTCACCAGCGCTAACAATCTTGAGCGCTTGCTGCAAGGCGGCATCCCGTCCGATGCGCGCATCACGCACAAGAACGGCTGGATATTTGATACCGTCGGGGATGCCGGCGTGGTGTATTCGCCAAATGGCCGGCATTATGTGATATCGGTCTTTCTCTGGGAAGAGACCGAGTTTCAAGACTACGAAAAATTGTGGCCCCTGGTGGAAGAAATCTCGCGCGCCGCCTGGAATTTTTTCAATCCTGAGCTTGCTCTTTTGCAGCCGCGGACGGATCTGCCGCCGACAGCGATCGAGTGCGAAGGGAATTATTTGCCGCCGAACGCGGAGGCGGTCGATTTGAACGACATCAATGGCTGGAAGCGAAATCAGTAAAATCACGGAATCGATAACCGCGTCAAAAGCTGGCGACAGCATCGGCTTGGGATTCAAAAACGCGAAAAATCTGATCGAGCCCGGACATCTCCAGCGCATCGCGGACGCGGTCTGAGGGCTGGGCGAGGCGGAGATCGCCTTTGGCGCGCCGGACGCGTTTGAGCGCGCTGACCATTTCCCAGAGTCCATCTTGCCCCAGGTTGGTGACGCTTTGCAAGTCAAGCACGAGGAAGCGTTTGCCGGCTTCGATTTCGTATTGCAGAAAGGAACCCAATTGCTCGGCGCTGATGCGATCGATATTTCCGCCGGCCTCGATGACCAGGATATTGCCGTGCCTGGAACGCTCGATCCTCATTGTCTGTATCTCCCTGCCGGGCAAACGTGCTAAAATGCTGGTATCGAATCTAGAGTGACGAAGCCTCATGGACTGGAATTACGTTGCATTGATCGCGGTGACTGCCGCGCTGCTGCTGGTGATGATCCAGCGCACCGAACCCAAACGCCGCCGCCTTGCCATGTTCTTTGTGGCGATATGCCTGCTTCTCATAAGGCATAATGCCTTCTTGAAAGCTGATCTGCACGAAGAGACGCTCCTAGCTTTTGTGATCGCGCTAATGCTAAGCTTTGTGTTTTGGCTGCTCATTGGCCGTTACAATCCGGTCAAGAGCGAAGACAAGGTCAAGGTCTTCGGGATGGACGACTGAACTTTCGGTCCTCAGCCGATGATATTGATCGGGATGACATCAGCCTCTTGCAGCATGGCTACGCTGATGCGGGCCGCTGTAACTTCGGAAAGCTGCCTGAAAGCACGGCCCGCCGCCGAGTCGGGATTATGAATGGAAACAGGTCTGCCGTAATCTCCGCCTTCACGAACAGTAGCCGCCAGGGGCAATCTTCCCAGGAAGGGCAGGCTCCGGCTTTCCGCGAAAGCCTCGCCGCCGCCGCTGCCGAAGAACTCGCCCGACATATTTTCAATCACCCCCAAAACAGGCACTTTGAGTTGATCAAACATGGCAGCCGCGCGAATAGCATCGGCGACCGCCACATCTTGCGGTTGGGTGACGATGACGCTGCCGGTCAGGGGGAAGGATTGGGCCAGCGAGAGCGGCGCATCACCCGTGCCCGGCGGCAGATCGACGATCATGTAGTCCAGCGAGCCCCATTCGACATCGGTGAAGAACTGCCGGATGGCGCTGTGCAGCATGGGTCCCCGCATGATCATCGGCTTATCCGGCGTGGTGAGGAAGCCGGTGCTGATCAGCTTGACGCCGAAGACCTCGAGCGGCTGCATCTTGTTGTTGGCGACTTTGGGGCGTCCGCTGCCCAAGCCGAACATCTGCGGGATATTGGGGTTTAGAATATCGGCGTCGATCAGACCGACTTTGGCGCCGGCGTCAGCCAGGCAGACGGCGAGATTGGTCGCGACCGTGCTCTTGCCCACCCCACCCTTGCCGCTGGCGATGGCAACGATGCTCTTCATCGGCACATCAAGCCGGCCGTGGATGCGTCGGTCGGTCGGGACCTGCGCGTCCCAGTTGATCCGAATCTGCCTTATGCCCTCGACCGGCCCAAGCACAGCGGCGTTGCAACGCTCGACGAAGACGTCTTTCAAGGGGCAGGCGGGCGTGGTCAAGACAATGGTGAATTCCGCGGTGCCATCCTCGACCGAGAGGTCGCGCACCATTTCCAGCGAAACGATATCGCGGTTCAGTTCTGGCTCAATAACGGTCGAGAGCGCCTGCATCACACGATCTTCAATGCTGCTCATCACTTGCCTCTGGCTACTCGGAGGAACATGGCTTCAATATACCATCTATTGGGATAGAGAGAACGAAAGAAGGCGGGAATTGGGGAAATGCTTTGCAGGCTAGCCGCGGCAGCTTCAATAGGTTTCCGGAGGTTTTCCCATAAAGGCAAATATATTTTGTCCGAGAAGAATTACGGAAAGCGAGTTTTATCGACTCTTTATGAGAATTATCATAAAATCGTGCCGAGTCCTGTTTGGCCCAGCGTCGATGCAAAGCGAAACAGATGCGCTGAATCGCAGCAATGGCGGGGGCTAGAGCGCACGGTGAGCCAGGTGAGCGCCTTATTGATAAATGATTATCGATAGAGGGCAAACTTTTTTCTATCATAAAACGATAATTCCTTGATGCTCCCGCGCGCCAGGACTGCCATCGGCCATATAGAGAGGATAGCAGATTATGGATCGTTATAGGCGACTATATGGTCGCGTATGAAGAATTTCACCAAAGTCGCCCAGCTAAGGCAAACCGATTGCGATTTACTAGCCTTGTTTGGCGGCGCGCCTGGCTTTGCGCTCAAGCGCTTTGCGGCGGCGTTCTTCGCGCTTCGCTTCGTCTTCCGACCAGGGGGTAGGACTTTCGGCGGCGGACGAGGGCGCAGCGGCGGCGCTGGATTCGGGCGTTGCTTCAGCGGCGGGGGCGGCGGCAGTCACAGTTGCGGCGGGCGCTTGGGCTGCTGGTTGGGACGATCTGGCACGCGCGCTAGATGCGCCACGGCGCGCTTCTTTGGCGGCATCTTTGTGTTCCCAGGTCCCGCGAACGAGCATCTCGTCATAGGCGCGGGTGGGAGCGATACTCCGCCAGTAGGAGTTCGGCTTGGACAAGCGCTCTTTGTCGTGAATGTGATGGCTGGTGCGATCGTAACTGGCCAGTTCGTAGTCGTGATCCATCTTGATAGCGTCAAAGGGACAATACTCGGCGCAGTAGCCGCAGTTCATGCAAATATCGATATCGATGAAGAAAGCTTCGGGTTCGGGCACGGGGCGTCCGGTGACCGGGTCATTGCCGCGGACGATCCAGATGCATTGGGGCGGGCAGACCTTGGCGCAGATGCCGCAAGAGGTGCACCAGTCCTTACCGGCGCGCGTGGGATGATCTTCATCCTCGACGATGAGGAAGGGCACGAAGCGGAATCGTTCCGGCACGGCGACTTTCTCATCCGGGTATTGCACGGTGATAACGCCCTTGGTTTTGGTGCCCTGCCGTATGCCGAAGTTGTCGGTTGAATGATGATACTTGCGGAAACCGTAGCGCAGGTCATCCATGTAAGACTCGACGAAGTGCCGCAGCGTGAGCAGCAATCCCTTTGCCAATCCCGTTCCGTACATGCTTTCTCCCCTTGTCAGCGCCGGGCAAGACGGCTAGTCATCAACCGCGCAAACAGTT
Source organism: Anaerolineae bacterium (assembly GCA_022824365.1). Taxonomy (GTDB): domain Bacteria; phylum Chloroflexota; class Anaerolineae; order Aggregatilineales; family Phototrophicaceae; genus UBA6055. The sequence goes on along the minus strand of JAJEAA010000028.1, from coordinate 164,253 downwards.
AGCGGTCGGTCTCTCCCAGAACGATATCAATGCTGCCGAGAATCCCGACGATGTCAGCCACTTTGTAACCTTGGCTCATGCGCCCAAGCGGCGTCAAGTTGATGAAGCTGGGGGCGCGCACATGATAACGCCAGGGATTGGACGAGCCGCCGCGGCCGCCAGCGGAGACCAGGTAATAACCGAGCTCGCCCTTGCCGTTTTCGACGCGGCCGTAAGCCTCGCCATGCGGCACACGCGGCTGATATGCGCCGGGCTTGCCATCAGCCCAGATGGACTCGTCTTTAGTCGCTTCCAGCCGCGGCAGAATCTGTCGGAGGATGCGTACGCTTTCGCGCAATTCGGTCACGCGGACGCGATAACGCGCGTACATATCGCCCTCTTCTTCGACAGCGACATCAAAGTCCAATTCAGGATAGATGCTGTAAGGATCGGCGCGGCGGATATCGTAGGCGACGCCGCTGCCACGCAGAAGCGGACCGGCGGCGCTGTAGTTAATGGCGTCCTCGGCGCTCAAGACACCGACATCGACCGAGCGCTCCAAGACGATCTCGTTCTGAGTGAGCAGCAATTCCAACTCGTCGATGGTGCGCGGGATGCGCTCGTTGATCATCTCGGTGAGGAACTGCATCGTGTTGTAATCGCGGACGCGGTCGTTGGTCAGGTTGGCGACGCTCTTGATCCGCTCGGGCAAATCGCCGAATAGACCGCCAAAGCGCATATAGTTGCACATCATGCGACTGCCGGCGACCGCCTCAAAGAAATCAAGAATGCGCTCGCGTTCTTGGATGAAGTAGAGCACGGGCGTGAAGAAAGCGCCGATGTCGTTCAGCCAGAAGCCGATCGCCCAAAGGTGATTCACGATGCGGCTAAGCTCCACCATCATCACGCGCAAGGCTTCGCAGCGGTAGGTCGGCGGATTGTATTTGCGGCCCAGGCTCATCAACTGCTCCACCGCCAATACATAGCCGTGGTTATTGCCCATGCTGGAGATGTAATCGAGTCGATCGGTGAAGGGAATGTTGTGCAGGTAGGTATTGCGCTCGCCGATTTTCTCATGGTTGCGATGCAGGTAGCCCATGACCGGCTCAAGCGAGGTGACCGTTTCGCCATCAACCGTCAGCAACATGCGGAAGACGCCGTGCGTGCTGGGATGATGCGGACCCATATTGACGACCAGCTCATTGGTCTCGAAGCCGTCCTTGTCCATGATGCGCTCGACATCGACGCCGAGGCCGAGCGATTCGTAGACGGCTGTCTCCGAACTGTCCATGAGCCGGTTGAGGTCGATATCAGTCGGGTAGCTCACGTTCTTGCCGAAGACATTTTTTTCTTCGGAGCGGTGAACGTGGCCGCCGGGCCAACGGCTGTCAAAGGGTTTCAACTCTTCTTCGTAATAGGCTTCGCGCCAGTCTTTGCGCATGGGATGGCCGTGGAAGCCTTCCCACATCAAGATGCGCTTGAGATTGGGGTGGCCGGGAAAGCGAATGCCGTAAAGGTCCCAGGCTTCACGCTCCTGGAAATCAGCGCCGCGCCATAGCCCTGTCAGCGATGGGATTGTGGGGTTCTCGCGATCGGTCTGCGCTTTGAAGACCAATGCGCCGCCGCCGCTGGTGCGATAGGCATGATAGACCATTTCCATGTGGTCGCCTTCGCCCAGGTAATCGACAGCTGTGGCGCTGGACAAGTAGTCAAAACCCAACTCGTCACGGATGACACGCGCTACGTCCAGCAGTTGGTCCGGGTCAACGATGACGCCTTCGTAGCCATCACGGTCGTCCAGCTTGATCGCATCCGGATGGTTGGACTTCAAGAAAGACACAGCATCGTCAATGGACGCGGTCTCGATAGGCTGTTCGGGCGCCGCTGCGAGATTCTCCATGCGGGATTATTCCCCTTCCGCTTGCGCTGCTCGGCGGGAAGCGCGCAATGCCTTACGAGCCAGGGCGCGCAGGCGGCGCTTCTCGCGAATGTCTTCGGCTTCTGCCCAGGGTGTGCCGCCAGTCGGCAATACGACATTCAAGGCGTCGGTATCGGCCGGCGCGGCTTCGGCGACGGCTTCGGCAGTTTCCGCTTTGGCGGCGACCATCTGCGTGATGGCGGGCAACTCGCGACTGCCCAGGAGTCCCATATCGCGGGCGGCTGATTCCGCCTGGCGGCGGATCATATCCATTTGCCGAGGGTCGATAATGTCGGGCCCGAGCACGGGCACGGGCGTTGGCTCGGCTGGTCCCACACCGTACCAGGGCACATCGTCGCCATTGGCGATGCTTTGGCCGTCGATCTTGCGTTGTAAAGCGATCATGCCATAGAGCAGCGCTTGCGGAGTTGGCGGGCAGCCGGGCACGTAGACATCCACCGGCAAGTATTTGTCCATGCCGGAGACGACATTGTAGCCTTCCTTGAAGGGACCGCCGCCGCTGGCGCAAGCGCCCATAGCCAGCACGTACTTCGGCTCGGGCATCTGGTTGTACAGGCGCACGATCGGGACGACCATTTTCTTCGTCACCGTGCCGGAAACGATCATCAAGTCGGCCTGGCGCGGGGTGGCGCGCATGACTTCGAAGCCGAAGCGAGAGAAATCAAAACGCGATGAGGCGGTGGCGATCATCTCAATGGCGCAGCAAGCCAAGCCAAAAAGCATGGGCCACATCGAATTGCGCCGCCCCCAATTGTAGAGTTGGCTCAAGCTGGTGATGGCAATATTGTCTTCAAGTTCGACCGGAACGGGAAACTCGGTTGCGTTGAGTTCTTGTAAGTTCAGTTCCATCTAGACACCGATCTCCTCATACCAGTCGCGAAGGATAGCCCTCAGTATAGCATCATTCGCCCATGACGGATCGTCGACGAAGCCGGGCAAGTTTATGACACGCTGGCTCAAGTCGTCCAAAGTCATGGTCTCCAGGTCAGCATCGGGATAGGTTTCTATCAGCGCCAGGACAATCTCATAAGATGAATCCCAATACAGTTTGGAACCTAGCATGATCCGCTGTCAATTTGCTCTGACAACATCCAAAGGCGTATACTTGCCCGCGCAAAAGCAAGTTTGCGTAACGAGGTTAGTATAGAGACGCAGCGAGAGATTGTCAAGAATTTCACAAACGAAGCGCTAGCTGGCATCGAGCGCCGTTGCTCCCGGGCAATCGACCCTGGTAGCGCGCGCGCGACAACTCATGCCGACCTCGTCATAGACCGATTTCATGGCGGCCGCTGTGGACACAGCGACAGCCCGCTGGTCACAGAGGGCGCAGAGCGTGGGGCCAGCGCCACCAATGAAAACAGCTATGGCGCCGGCAAGCTTCGCCGCCGCGCGCACTTCAGCGAGCATGGGCATTAGGTGAGCGCGGGCCGGCTCAATGACCAGATCCTTTTCCATCGCCGCGCCCAGGGCTTCCAGGTCGTTGCGATGCAGAGCGTCGATGAGTTGCGCCACTGCGCCGGACTGATGAATCATGGTTTTCAGCGAGACTTGCTTGGGCAAGATTTGACGCGCGCCATTCGTCGGCACTTGCAGATCCGGGGTCACAAGCGCCAGATGAAGCGCGGCGGGGTTCGGCAGGAGCTGGATCGCGTCCACAGTGATGCCAGCCACGAGCACGATGCCGCCGAGCAGAGAGGGCGCGACATTATCGGCATGGTATCCGCTGACAAGCGCCTCCCCTTCCAGGCAAAATGGCAGCAACTCCCGGCGCATAAACGGCTCGCCGAGCAGTTTGTTGAGGGCGACAACGGCGACGACGGCGCTGGCTGCGCTGCTGCCCAAGCCACTCGCGAGCGGCAGCCCTTTGATCAATTGCAGTTGCAAGCCGCGCTTTTCGCCGACCTCTTCGAGCAACGCCTGCGCCGAAACCGAAGCCACGTTTTGGGCGGGATCTCGCGGCAACTTGCCGTCGTCGCCCTGTATATCACTTATGACAATGCCGGGCGCGTCGCGAAATTCTACCAAAGCGCGATCGCCCATGCCCTCCAGCGCCATGCCGAGAATATCAAAGCCGACGCCCAAGTTGGCCACTGACGCCGGGGCGTAGGCTTCTGCTCTGGAAAATGCCATGGAAGGTCGCTATCCTTGCCGCGTTTTCTGCCGAGCGAGGTCATGCAAATGTCAAGCATACTACAATGTATGGAATGCGCTCAACAATACCCAATTCAGCGCGTGGTCTACACTTGCGAGGCCTGCGGCGGCTTGCTGGATGTCAATCATGATTTTGGCGCTATCGGTAAAACACTCGCGCGCGAGCTTTTTGACGGGAGGCTTGGCGCCTTTGACAGGCCATACAACAGCGGCGTCTGGCGCTTCAAGGAGTTGATCCTTCCCGGCGTTGACGATCGGGCAGTGGTCAGCCGGATGGAGGGCAACACCAATCTCTACGAGCTGCCGCGGATAGCGGCTTATGCCGGCATCGAAACGATTTTCCTCAAGCACGAGGGGGAAAACCCGACCGGTTCCTTCAAAGATCGCGGCATGACCACCGGCGTGACACAAGCGAAAGCGCTGGGCATGTCGCGCGTCGCCTGCGCATCCACCGGAAATACCTCGGCCTCCATGGCTTCCTATGCCGCGCGCGCTGGGATGCAGGGCATTATTTTCTTGCAGAACCAGCAAATCGCCCTGGGCAAGCTGGCCCAAGGCATCGCCTTTGGCGCGACTTGCCTGCAGATTAATGCGGACTTCGACCGTAATATGGAACTGGTGCAAGAAGTGTCCGAGCGGCTGGGCATCTACGTCCTGAATTCGGTCAATCCCTTCCGGCTGGAAGGGCAGAAGTCCATCATGTTTGAGGCGCTGCAGCAACTGCGCTGGCAGGCACCGGACTGGATTGTAGTTCCGGGCGGCAACCTAGGCAACAGTTCCGCCTTCGGCAAGGGATTGCGGGAGATGTTTGAGGTCGGCTTGATCGATAGAATGCCGCGGCTGGCTATTGTACAGGCGGAAGGCGCCAACCCGCTGTATCGGCATTTTCGCGCGGGCTTCAAAGACTTCGAGCCGGTCAAGGCGGAGACGATAGCAACCGCCATCAAGATAGGCAACCCGGTCAACCTGCAGAAGGCTATCCGCACTTTGGAATGGACCAGCGGCGTGGTCGAAGAAGTCAGCGACCAGCAGATCATGGACGCCAAGGCGATGATTGACGGCGTTGGCATCGGCTGTGAGCCGGCATCGGCTTGTTCGGTGGCTGGCGTGAAGAAGTTGGTCGAGCGCGGCATAATCAAGCGTGGCGATACGGTTCTGGGCATTCTAACGGGCCATGTCTTAAAAGACCCGGAAGCGACCATCGGCTATCACGCCGATCAATTGGATGGCATCTCGCCGAAACATCGCAACCGCATGCTGCAGGCGGAGGACGATATCGACGAGATTGTCAGGCTCCTGCAATAGGTAGAATCTCGTCGGTAACCTCCATGAGCCGCCCGTCCCTTAATGCGCGACTCCCACAGGGCTGACGCACGTCGCGCCGGAAACTCAAGGTTATAATATCCTAATATTCGCCCATTTGTTCGGAATTTCCCCTAAACTGGAAACATGATCGCCTGCGCCCAAATACCGATTCTGCCCGCTACTCTATCTCCCTGCCCTGTCAGATGGCCAGATGGCCAAAAAAACTTTTCCGTCGCCAATGGCAATTCGGCAATCCAATTCCATAGGAGGAAAAGCAAACTAGCCTGCTCAAGCCATCCGCGCGGCCGCAGGCACTTTTTCCAGCGACGCTTCAAGATCGGCGATGATGTCTTCAGGATCTTCGATGCCCAGGGCGAAGCGGACGAGATTGTCTTTGATCCCGATAGCCAGCCGCTCTTCGCTGCTGAGATCGTAATAGCTGAAGTAGGCGGGCTGTTCGACAAGGCTCTCCGTCCCGCCAAGGCTCGGCGCGATATAAGGAATGCGGAGACGGTCGATGAAGTCGCTGGTCGCCTTGATATCCCCCGCCACTTCAAAGCTTATGACGCCGCCGAAGCCCTTCATCTGCGCGCTGGCAATGTCATAATCGGGATGCGATGGCAGGCCTGGATAATAAACGCGATCGATTTTGCTGTGGCTTTCGAGATACTCGGCGACTTTCTGCGCCGATTCATTCTGATGGCGCACGCGTACCGCCAGCGTCTTCAAGCCGCGTTCGAGGAGAAAGGCCTGATGCGGATCGATGACATTGCCAAATATGCCGCGCGCGTCTTTCAGAGCCCGAATGCGCCCGGCATCGCCAGCGATGACCCCGCCGAGGACATCGTTATGACCGCCAAAGTATTTGGTGGCGCTGTGCATAACGAAGTCGACGCCGTATTCCAGCGGCTTCAAGTTGACCGGCGTCGCGAAGGTTGTATCCAGCAGGGTCATCACGCGGTACTGTTTGCCCAGCTCAACCAAGCGCCGCAGGTCGGCCACCCGCAAGTAGGGATTGGTCGGCGTCTCGGTAAAGATGAACCGCGTCTTCCTCGGCACGATGGCCGCCTCGAGGGCGTCATAATCGCCCATTCGCACGATACTCGCGTCGATGCCGAATTTCTTCAGCGTGGTCTCACAGAATTGGCGCGTCCGGCGGTAGCAGTCGTCGGTCATGATGATGTGGGTATCAGGGCGCAAGACAGTCAAGAAAAGCGATGTCACCGCCGACATGCCGGATGGATACATCACCGCGTCTTCGGCGCTTTCCAACTGGGCGATTCGGCTTTCGAGCGACCAGGTGGATGGATTGCCATAGCGGGCGTATTCTTCGCGGTCCAACTCCCCGCCGTACACTTTAGCATCCAGGAATTCTATGACCTTGGCAGTATTGGCAAAGGCATAGGTGGCGGATTGCACGATCGGCGTTGTCATGGCGTGAAAGCCCTTGTCCCGCGGCGCGCCGCCATGTACGGCATTGGTGCTATCCCCCTGGCAACTTCCGTTTTCAGCACTATTTCGTTTTGTCATTGTCCATTCCTTCCCAATCAAAAAAGCCCAAACCGCAGGCAGTACGCCAGTTTGGGCTTCCGCGACTTTCAACAAAAAGCGACTGAGACACAGTCCGCGGAGTCACCTGATTTCCAGCGAAAGCGCTGGAATATGCAGGCGTTTACCCTCATCTTCCAGAATCATCTGCCGAACTTAGCACCTTCCCATTGCCTGATGGGGGTTGCTGTGGCTTCGTCGAGTCGGTCTCTCCGCCACCTCTGGATAAGCGCAAACTTAGTATGTGTTTGTTAATTGAGGAGAACTATAACACAGGAGGCGCTCTTATGCAAATCCAAGGCAGCTCCTTAGGCGCGTCATGGGTTCTGTGATATTCTAATATTTGACATCATACTTTCATCGAAAGACAAATCGAACCATGAACGAAACAGCTTTTCGCGTCTATGGCGGGAGCGCCCTACACGGCGAGATCAAGGTGCAGCGGGCGAAGAACGCGATATTGGCAATGATAGCCGCCTCTATCGTGGTCGAGGATGGCGAGACCATCTTGCGCGAAGTGCCCGAGATCGAAGATGTTGAACGCGCCTGTGAGTTGCTGCGGGCAGTGGGCGCGCGTGTCCGCCACGACAAGCTGAGCAAGACGCTGCGTATTGACGCGTCTAAAGTCCGCAATGGTCGATTGCCGGCCGATATCGCCTCGCAATTTCGCGGCTCGGTGCTATTCCTCGCGCCTTTGCAGATTCGCCTCGGCTACGTCGAATTGCCCGGCAGCGGCGGCTGTGACATCGGCGCGCGCAAGATTGACTTTCATCATCGGGGTTTTGCCCGCTTGGGCGCGAATGTTCAATACTTTGAGGATGGACGGACTGTCATAGATCTCGACGGCGGACGCTTTCGCGGGACGCTGCTCTATTTGGATTTGCCCAGCCACACGGGCACCGAGAACCTGATGCTGGCGGCGGCGCTTGCGGAAGGCCAAACGATATTGGAAAACGCTTCGGTCGAGCCGGAAGTCGTGGACTTTGGCAACTTCCTTAACGCGATGGGCGCCGACATTCGCGGCCTGGGCGCCTCGACCCTCGTCATCAACGGGGTGAGCCGGCTCAAGGCAATATCGTATACGCCGATGCCCGACAGGCTGGTCACCGGGACGATGATGGCGGCGGCAGCCATCACAGGCGGCGATGTGACGATTCATAATGTCGAGCCGTCGCACCTGCGAATTGTGATTGCGAAGCTTGAGCAGATGGGCGCGGATATCACGACGAGCGACAAGTCGATACGCGTGCGCCGTCCAGGCAGCCAAGCTTTGAATCCCATCAACATCCAGACGCACCCCTACCCCGGCTTCCCGACTGACCTGCATCCATGTATGGCGGCGCTATCTTGCCTGGCCCGCGGGACGAGCTATATTCGCGAGCGGATCTTCGATAATCGCTACGGTTATGTGGATGCTTTGCTAGAGATGGGCGCGGATATCCTGATCAGCCAAAACGATGTCTGCATCATCAAAGGCGTAGAGCGATTAAGACCGGCTCATATTAGCGCCGACAATATTCGCTCGGGCGCGACCGTTTTGCTCGCGGCTTTGGCGGCGAACGGCGAAAGTATCATCGACAACGTCTATCAGATTGACCGCGGCTACGAGAAGATCGACGAGTTGCTCAGCCAGCTCGGCGCGGATATCACGCGAGTTTCGACGCAGCCGATTCCTCAGCCCGTGTGGTAGCGATCTCTATATGGAAGCAGGCAGTTCGCGCGGAACGGAGCCTATATTTTGCTCATGACAGCGGCGGCAAATTCGTCGGTGGACACGGGCGTCTCACCGACTCCGGCGATATCGGCGGTGCGCAAGCCATCAGCCAAGGCGGCGTCAATGGCGGATTCAATCGCGGCCGCTTCGTTTTCGAGTTGCAGACTGTAGCGGAGGAGCATGGCCGCGCTGAGAAACATGCCAATTGGGTTGGCGATGCCCTGCCCGGCGATATCGGGCGCGGAGCCGTGGACCGGTTCGTAGAGCCCGAATTGATCGGCGCGCAGTGATGCCGATGGCAGCATGCCTAGGCTGCCGGCCAGCACCGATGCTTCGTCGCTGAGGATATCGCCAAACATGTTTCCGGCGACAATGACATCAAAGCTGCCGGGGCGCGTCAGCAAGTGCATGGTGGCGGCGTCGACGAGCAGATGCTCCAACTCGACATCGTCGTATTCCTCATGCACCTCAACCACAGTGCGACGCCAAAGACGCATCGACGCGAGCACATTCGCCTTGTCGACCGAGCACAGCTTCTTGCGCCGGCCCTGGGCAGCGCGGAAGGCGACATTGGCGACCTGTTCAACTTCATCACGGCGGTAGCTCATGGTGTCGTAGGAGTTGTCGCCATCGCCTTGTTCCTGCCGCTCGCCGAAGTAAATGCCGCTGACAAGTTCCCGCACGAAGAGGATGTCTACGTCTTGCAGCAGTTCGGCGCGCAGGGGCGCGTGCTCTAGCAAAGCAGGATAGGTCTTGACCGGTCGCAGGTTCGCGAAGAGCCCGAAGTGCTGACGGAGACCGAGAAGGCCGCGTTCTGGCTGGACGGCGGCGGTTGGGTCGGACCATTTGGGACCGCCGACAGCGCCGAGCAGAATCGCGTCCGCTTCCTCGCAGATGCGCACCGTTTCCGGGGGTAGCGGGTCGCCGGTCTCGTCAATGGCGATGCCGCCGATCGTGCCTTCGACGAAGACAAAGTCGTGATTGTATTTCTCCGCGATGGCGGATAAGAGCTCAGTCGCTTTATCGACCACCTCGGGACCAATGCCATCACCGGGTAAAACCGCAATTGTCGCCTTCATGAATGAGCTACTCCCAGCCAATAGAGACAAGGCAGGCGCTGCCTGCTGTCGGGTCGAGAAATAATCGCTAGTCGTTAAGCGCCAGGGACTTCAAGCCGGCGCCTGCGGTGTCCGCCACGGTCAAACCATATTCGACGCTATCCATTAGCGCGAGCCAACTGGCGCAGATGATGTCGGTGCCAGCGCCGACGGTGCTCCAGCGTTCGCGCCCGTTATATGAGTCGATCAAGACGCGTGTCATTGCGCCGGTGGCGTTTTCGCTATCCAGGATGCGCACCTTGTAGTCGACCAGCTGGATATCGCGCAGGGCCGGATACTTCGGCAGGAGCGCCTTGCGCAGCGCCAGATCAAGCGCGTTGACCGGTCCGTTGCCTTCGGCAGCGGTATGCGCGATATCGCCATCGATATCAATCTTGACCATCGCTTCCGCCAGTTGCCCTCTTCCGCGTCGATCTTCGACAATGACGGTGAAATCGAGCAGGCGGAATAGCGGCTGATAATCGAGAGCGGCGCGGCGCAGGCGGACGGCGACGGAGGCTTCAGCCCCTTCAAAGACAAAACCGACATTTTCGAGTTCCTTGATTTCGTTGAGCACGCTAACGGCTTCGTCGGTGGATACATCGAGACCGAGCTCCTCCGATTTGCTCAACAAATTGCCGCGACCGGACAAATCCGAAACGAGGACACGGGTTTGGTTGCCGACCAGCTCAGGCTCGATATGTTGATAGCTATCGACATTGCGGCGCATGGCGGCGACATGAATCCCGCCTTTATGCGCGAAGGCGCTTTGGCCGACGTAGGGAAGATGCGTGTCCGGCGCCAGATTTGCGATTTCCGCAACAGCGCGGGAAAGATGAGTCAGGGCGGCCAGGTTGCCGTCTTGCGCCAGGCAAGGAATATCCATCTTGATTATGAGATCGGGAATGATGCTGCACAGGTTGGCATTGCCGCAGCGCTCGCCGTAGCCATTGATCGTGCCCTGCACATGAACGGCGCCGGCGCGGACGGCAGCGAGCGAATTCGCGACCGCCACTTCGCTGTCGTTATGCGTATGGATTCCGAAGGGCATGTCGGGGAAAAGCTCGTGCGCCTTGTGGACAAATTCGATGACTTCCCAGGGCATCGAGCCGCCGTTGGTATCGCAGAGCACGATGACATCAGCGCCGCCCTCGGCCGCAGCCGCCAGGGTATCAAAGCCGTATTCCATATCGAGCTTGGCGCCGTCGAAGAAATGCTCGGCATCGTAGATTACTTCTTTGCCCTGCGCCTTGAGATAGGCGAGGCTGTCAGAAATCATGTTGAGGTTCTCAGCGGCGGTCGTTTGCAGGACATCAGTGACATGCAACATGGAGGTTTTGCCGACGACCGTAACAACCGGTGTATTGGCGTCGATCAAGGCGCGGATATTCGGGTCGTCTTCGGGCGCGATCCCCTTGCGCCGCGTCGAGCCAAAAGCGGCGATCTTCGAGTGTTTCAGGTCAAGCTGCCGAACCTGATCAAAGTAACCGACGTCTTTCGGGTTGGAGCCGGGCCAGCCGCCTTCAATGTAATCGACGCCTAATTCATCCAGCAACTGGGTAATGCGAAGCTTATCGGCGAGGGAGAAGGCGATACCTTCTCTTTGGCTGCCATCCCGCAAGGTGGTATCGTAGATCGCGACTTTCGGCTTCAATTTCGACCTCCTGTCTCGTTCCTGCCGGCTGTTTCAGGCAGTGGTCACCACGCGCTGCGGGTTGCGCGCTTCGTAGGACTGCGCTTCGTCATCCAGCGCCAGCAAGTAACCGAGCTGGTCGACGCCGTTGAGCAGGCAATATTTCGAGAAGCCGTCAAGCGGAAAGCCAACTTCGCGTCCGTCGGGCAGCGTCAACGTCTGCGCTTCCACATCGACGCTTACACTCGTACTCGGGTCTTCTTCCGCCAGGCTGAACAACTGCTGCTGCGTATCGGCGTCCACGACGATTGGCAACAAGCCGTTCTTGAGCGCGTTGTTGCGGAAGATATCGGCGAACTCGGTACTGATGACGGCTTTGAAACCCGTGCCCAACAGCGCCCAAGGGGCATGCTCGCGTGAGCTGCCGCAGCCGAAGTTGTTGCCGGCGACCAAAACTGAGGCCCGTTGATATTCCGGCTTGTTGAGCACGAAATCGGGATTGGGCGTCTCGCCATCTTCCTCGTAGCGCCAGTCACAGAAGGCGGCTTTGCCCAAGCCTTCCTTGTCCGTCACCTTGAGGAAACGGGCAGGGATAATCTGGTCGGTATCAATGTCGTTGACGGGAATGGAGACGATGCTCCCTTGAATGCGCTTCAATTTCTCCACAGTCAATCTCCTTAGCTCAGTCCCGCCAGCATGGCGCGCGGATCAGTCACAGCGCCGGCGACGGCGGAAGCGACGGCGGTCAACGGGCTGGCGAGGAAGGTCCGCCCGCCTTTGCCCTGGCGTCCTTCAAAGTTGCGGTTGCTGGTGGATACGGCGTATTGACCAGGCTGCAGTTGATCGCCATTCATGGCGATGCACATGGAGCAGCCGGCTTCGCGCCATTCCGCGCCAGCTTCGCGGAATATACGGTCGAGGCCTTCGCTTTCCGCCTGCTTCTTGACCTGCTGAGAGCCGGGCACGACCATCATGCGCACGCTACCGGCCACCTTGCGGCCCTGGATGAATTGCGCCGCTTGTCGCAAATCGGAAATACGCGAGTTGGTGCAACTGCCGATGAAAACGACATCGATCGCTTTGCCCAGCAGCTTTTGACCGGGTCGCAAATCCATGTAAGCCAACGCCTTGTCGAGCGCGGTTTTCTTGTTGAAGTCAGTTTCTTCCTCGGGCGTCGGCACAGCCGCGTCGATGGGCATGCCCATGCCGGGGTTAGTGCCGTAAGTGATCATCGGGATCAGTTCGTCCGCGCGCAGGGTAATCTCCTTATCAAAGACCGCGCCACCGTCAGTGGGCAGCCTACGCCAGTTGGCGATGGCAGCGTCCCAATCGGCGCCGCTGGGGGCATGCTGCCGACCGTGAATGTACTCAAAGGTGGTATCGTCGGGCGCGACCATGCCAGCCCGCGCGCCGCCTTCAATCGACATATTGCAGACCGTCATCCGCCCTTCCATGCTCAGCCCACGGATGGCTTCCCCGCGATACTCGAAGACATGACCGGTGCCTCCGCCGATGCCGATGCGAGAGATGATCGCCAGGATAATGTCCTTGGCGGTCACGCCTTCGCCAAGGCGGCCGTCGACATTTACCGCCATGGTGCGCGGCTTGTTCTGCAAGAGCGTTTGCGTGGCCAGCACATGCCCGACTTCGCTAGTGCCGATACCAAAAGCGAGCGCGCCAAAGGCGCCATGCGTACTCGTGTGGCTATCGCCGCAGACGATCGTCATACCCGGTTGTGTGAGGCCTTTCTCCGGACCGATAACGTGCACGATGCCCTGGTGCTCGTCGCCCAGGGCGTACATCGGGATGCCGTAATCGCTGCAGTTTTTGGTGAAGGTATCGAGCTGTTTGGCCGCCATCGCGTCGGCGACCGGGATGATGCCAAGCTCGTTGCGCGGCGTGGTCGGCGTGCTGTGGTCCATAGTGCCGATGGTCTGGTCGGGACGGCGCACCGTCAAGCCGCGTTCGCGCAGCATCGAGAAAGCCTGCGGCGATGTCACCTCATGCACAAGATGCAGATCGATATAAAGCACGGCCGGCGTATCATCGCTTTGCTCGCGCACGATGTGAGTATTCCACACTTTCTCAAAGAGTGTGCGCGGTCTTCCGTTTTGTGTCATCCTGTTTTCCTCAATTTTTCCACTTATCAAGAGACGAGTCCTACTGTCGCCACTTCGCCTTCCGGCGCTACATCGCCCAAGCCAATGCTGGAAATCATCCGATTCAGCGCGGCGACATAAGCCTTCACGCTGGATACCACGATGTCGCTGTCCGCGCCATAGCCGCCAAAGGTGCGAGGACTATCCACCGGCGAGATTCTCACCGTGACTTCGCCGAGGGCGTCGATGCCTTCGGTGACGCTGTGCACGTTAAATTCGAGCAAGACATTGGGCGCGTTTATGATCTGGTCGACAGCGCGATAGGAGGCGTCGACCGGTCCGGTGCCAACCGACGAAACGATGAGTTCCTCGCCATCTTGGTTGGACATCTTGACGGTGGCTGTTGGCATACCCATCGTGCCACAGACGACTTGGATATCGACCAGGCGAAAGAAGTCTTCGGGTTTGTGCGCCGCTTCGTCGGCGACCAAGGCTTCCAGGTCAGCATCGGTCACCGTCTTTTTCATGTCGGCAAGTTGCTTGAAACGGCGGAAGACGTCCATCAACTCGTCGCCGTCGACCTCATAGCCGAGTTCGCGCAGACGCACGCGCAAGGCATGACGGCCGCTGTGCTTGCCCAAGACGAGTTTGCTCTGAGTCAAGCCGACATCTTCGGGAGTCATGATCTCGAAGGTCTCGGCATTTTTGAGCACGCCATCTTGATGAATGCCAGATTCATGCGCGAAGGCGTTGGCGCCGACGATCGCCTTGTTTGGCTGCACGAGCATGCCCATGTAATTGCGGACAAGCCGGCTGGTCTTCATGATTTGCGTGGAGTCGATGTTGGTGCGCAAGTTGTAAAAGGTCTTGCGCGTATGGATCGCCATGACAACTTCTTCGAGGCTGGTATTGCCGGCTCGCTCGCCAACGCCGTTGATAGTCACCTCGACCTGACGAACGCCTTTGGTCAAGCCGGCCAGGGTGTTGGCAGTGGCCAGGCCGAGATCATTGTGGCAGTGCACAGACCAGATAACGCCGCTGCCGGGCCCCGCGCCGGGCGTCTCGTTGATGAGCATTTCCAGGGTGTCCGCCCATTCGCTCGGCATCACGTAGCCGACAGTGTCGGGAATGTTCAGTGTGCTGGCGCCGCACTCGACGGCGACGGCGCAGGCGCGAATCAGGTATTCGGTATCGGTGCGGCCAGCATCCATCGGGCTGAATTCGACATCATCGCAGAGGCTCTTGGCTAACGTGACACCGCTGCGAATCAACTCCAAGCCTTCTTCTTTGTTGATCCGCAGCATGGCCAAATGGCTGGGCGATGTACCGAGGAAGGTGTGGATGCGCGGCTTGACCGCGTCCTTGACACCTTCCCAAGCGGTACGGATATCACTTTCGACGGAGCGCGCCAAACCAGCGATGGAGGGTCCATCCAGTGTGCCGACCTCGCGGGCGATTCGCTGCACCGCTCTGAGGTCATCGGGCGATGCCGCCGGAAAACCAGCTTCGATGACATCGACGCCGAGGCGTGACAATTGACGGGCGATCTCCAGCTTTTCCGCGCTGGACAGGGTCGCGCCCGGGCTTTGCTCGCCATCGCGCAAGGTGGTATCGAAGATGATGACGGTATTATCGTCGTAGGTTCGTTTTACCATTGGGAGATGCTCCTTTGCTCAATAGAATCCGGTCGGCTGTGTTAAGCAGCTTGGTCAAGCCACTAAGACCATCGTCTGACATTCAGGCACCTCCTTTCTCATTTTCATCTTTCGCAAGGTCGTGAATTTGCCTATGGCTTTAATCACTTTGTTTAATGTTCTTGGCATCCAGGAAGGGCATCATCTGCCGCAGGTCAGCGCCGACCTTTTCAATGAGCAGGTCATGTTCGCGCTGTCGCCTGGCGTTGAAATTGGGGCGGCCTTCTTTGTTCTCATCTATCCACTGTCGGGCGAATTCGCCGTTTTGAATGCGCTGCAGGACGCCAGCCATCTCTTCCTTGACGGACTCCTCAAACTGGTCGCCGGTGACATAACCGCCCTGCTCCGCCGTATTGCTGACGCTGTACCACATATAACTCAAGCCGCCTTCATAGAGCAGGTCAACGATGAGCTTCAGCTCGTGCAGGCATTCGAAATAGGCGATCTCCGGTTGGTAACCGGCTTTGACCAGCGTTTCAAAGCTGGCGCGGATGAGGGCGGTGACGCCGCCGCAGAGCACAACTTGCTCGCCGAAGAGGTCCGTTTCGGTTTCTTCTTTGAAGGTCGTCTCGATGACACCGGCGCGGGTGCAACCGATGGCTTTGGCATAGGCCAGGGCGACAGCTTTGGCCTTGCCGCTGGCGTCTTGCTCGATGGCGATCAAGCCCGGCGTGCCGGCGCCTTCCGTAAAAACTTCGCGCACGCGATGCCCGGGCGCCTTGGGCGCGATCATGGCTACATCCACTGTAGGGGGCGGGACGATCTCCTTGAAATGAATGTTGAAACCGTGGGCAAACATAAGCATGGCGCCTGACTTCAAGTTTGGAGCGATATGCTCGTTATAGACGGACCCCTGGCGGGTATCGGGAATGAGCACCATGACGATATCAGCTTGCTTTGTCGCCTCGGCCACCGTGAAGACTTGCAGCCCGTCAGCTTCCGCCTTGGCTTTGCTCTTGCTGCCTTCGTGCAAACCGATGATAACGTTTTGGCCATTGTCACGCGCGTTCAAAGCGTGGGCATGCCCTTGGCTGCCATAGCCGATTACGGCAATGGTCTTGCCTTCCAACTGTGAAAGGTCCGCGTCTTGGTCGTAGTAGAGTGTTGCCATTTAGGGTGTCTCTCCTGAATTGAACTACTGTGATTAAGAGCAGGCTGGCGCCAGCCAATGCACAAATCTCAAACAAGGCGCCCGTTGCCGCTGCGCGCTTTCGAAGCCGCCTCGACCAGAGCCCGCCGGTTGATGAAGTTTGTATCGTGGATGCGCGTTCCGCGCCCCATAGACACCACGCCGGTGCGAATCATCTCGACGATGCCGGTCGGCTTTACTTCTTCAATGAAGGCTTCGAGAATGGTTTCCGTGCCCACCATCTCAATAATGGCGACCTCGGGCCCCACGTCCACAATGCGCGCCGGATAGCGGTCGCAGATTTCGGTGATGGTGTTGCGCGAATCAGCGTCATCATTGCGAACTTTGATCAAGGCCAGGTCACGCTCAATATGTGGCTCGTTGTCAAGCACGCGCACATCGATTACGTTGACCAGCTTCTGCAAGTTGGTTGCGATTTTCATGGCGTATTCAGGGCCGGCCACGACGCGAATGGTCATGCGCGAGATATGGGGGCGGTGCGTCCGGCCGACGGTAAGGCTGTCGATATTAAATGCGCGGCGGCGGAACATGCTCGCGATTCGGTTTAGAACGCCGGGCTCATTCTCGACCAGCGCCACAACCGTCATTTTATTATCCGTCTTTGTTTCAGCCATCATGCTTCTCCTGGTTTGGGCCGGCGTTTCATATCGTGAAGGTCCGCGCCGGCGGGGACCATCGGGTAAACCATTTCTTCCTTCTCGACCACAAATTCGATGAGGGTGGGTCCGTCAATGCTCCGGGCGTATTCCACGGCATCCTCGACCTGCTCCCGCTGTGTGACCAGACGATTGGGGATTCCGTAGGCGTCAGCCAATTTGCAGAAATCGGGATTGACCATAGGCGTCGCCTGATAGCGTTTTTCGAAAAAGAGCTCCTGCCATTGGCGCACCATACCCAGGAAATTGTTGTTGATGATGGCGATGTTCACGTTGGCATTCTCTTGGACCGCGGTTGCCATTTCACACAGGGTCATTTGGAAGCCGCCGTCGCCGACAATCGCCCAGATCTCCTCATCAGGTTTGCCGAATTTTGCGCCGATGGCGGCGGGAAAACCGAAACCCATAGTGCCCAAGCCGCCGCTCGTGAGCAAGGTGGCGGGCCGCTGATGCGGATAGTACTGCGCCTCGAGCATTTGATGTTGCCCGACATCGGTGACCGTAATGGCGTCGCCGCCGGTGATGCGCCAGATGTCGTTGATCACCTGCGCCGTGAGCAGTTTGCCCGGCGTCTCATAATTCAAGATATCGCGTTCGCTGGAATCTTCCTGCCAATCGCGGATCCGTCCAATCCATTCGGGATGAGACTTCCGCTCCAGTTTGGGCAGCAACTGATTAAGGACGGTCTTAAGATCACCGGCAATGCCGACGTCTGCTTTGACGTTCTTGTTGATTTCCGAGCGATCAATATCAATGTGGATCTTGCGCGCGTTGACGGCATAGGTTTTCAAATTGCCGGTGACGCGGTCGTCAAAGCGCATGCCGAGGGCGATAAGCAGGTCCGCCTCCTGGATCGCGTGGTTGGAGCAGGCTTCGCCGTGCATGCCCATCATGCCAATAACCAGAGGGTGTTCTTCCGGCAGAGCGCCTTTGCCGAGCAGCGTCAGCGTGGCTGGAATCTGCGCTCGCTCCGCCAGTTCCCGCACTTCGCCCATCGCCCCAGACATCATGATACCGTGCCCAGCGAGAATGATGGGACGCTCCGCTTCGGCGATCAACCGTAAAGCCCCCTCGACTTCATGCTCCCTTGCGGTCGATGGCGGGTGATAACCTGGCAAGACAATGTCAGTTTCCGGGTAGATGAATTCGGTCTCGGCAATCTGAACATCCTTGGGCACATCGACCAAGACGGGACCGGGCCGCCCAGTGCGGGCGATGTAAAAGGCTTCTTTAATCGTATAAGCCAAGTCCCGCACATCGGTCACGAGATAGTTGTGTTTCGTAACCGGCAGCGTGACGCCGGTGACATCGGTTTCCTGGAAGGCGTCCGATCCGATCGCGGGAATCGGCACCTGCCCAGTAATAGCGACGATTGGCGAAGAATCCATCATTGCGGTTGCCAAGCCAGTCACCAGATTGGTCGCGCCGGGTCCGCTGGTGGCGATGCACACGCCGACTTCGCCGGTGGCGCGGGCGTAGCCATCCGCCATATGCGAAGCGCCCTGCTCATGGCGCACAAGGACATGATGAAGGCGATCGTCGTATTTGGCCATCGCATCGTAGGTGGGAAGGATCGCCCCGCCGGGATAACCAAACATGACGTGCACGCCTTCCTTCAACAGGCATTCCATGATGATTTCTGAACCTTTGAGTCTCATCATCGCCCCCCTTGTATAACTCGCTCGCGTCCAAATCTTAGGTTTTAGCCATTGACGTGCGTCAGCCAATTGTATTTATCCGGCGCCTCGCCGGCGGTGATAGCGAAGAACTCGCGTTGTACCGCTTCCGTGATGGGACCGCGCTTGCCGCAGCCGACAGGAATCCGATCGACAGACTTGACAGGCGTCACCTCAGCGGCGGTGCCGGTGAAGAAGATCTCATCGGCCATGTAGAGCATCTCCCGCGCGACCGGTTGGAAGCGCACTTCGACGCCCTGGTCGGCCAGAATCGTTAAAGCGCTGTCGCGGGTGATGCCCATCAGAATTGAAGACCAGGCGCCCGGCGTATAGACGACGCCATTGAGTATCACGAAGATATTCTCGCCCGCGCCTTCGCTGACGTAGCCGTTGACATCAAGCGCGATGCCTTCTTCAAAGCCGTTGTCATGGGCTTCCATACTGACGAATTGGCTGTTGACATAGTTGCCGCCCGCTTTGACCAGCGCCATATGCGTGTCTGGCGCCATCCGACGGAAGGAACTGATCTGCACATCGACGCCCTGCTCAATCGCTTCCGCGCCCAGATAGCGCCCCCACTCCATGGTGAGGATGACCGTTTCAGTAGTGGTCCGGCCGCGCCCCTCCAAGCCCAAAGCGCCCGTACCACGGAAGATGATCGGGCGGATATAACAGGAGGCGTGTCCGTTTCGGCGGATTGTTTCCAGAATAGCCGCGTCCAGCAACTCGGGACTGTTGTCATGGTCAATGCGCATGATGCGCGCGCCGTGCATCAGACGTTCACTGTGTTCGCGCAGCCGGAACACGGCGGCTCCGGCCGGGGTGTCATAAGCGCGGATTCCCTCGAACACGCTCGACCCGTAATGCAAGGCATGGGCGCTGACATGCACCGTGGCCTCGTCCCACTTCACAAACTCGCCGTCCCGCCAAATCCATTCAGCCGTCATGTATTAGTCCTCTGCATCAACGTCCGATACAATCAAAAACGCTCGCCTGTTTACAATCAGCGAACGAAGCAAGCGTCCAATCCAAAAGCAACCCGAAAGCCGCGACGACATGGCTGCGCCAGGCAAGTGGTCTTGCCGGTTTTGCTGCGCCTGTCGTACAAACGATACATCTTCATCAACTCGCTTACCATTCAATCCGCTGTCAAACTAAAAAGCCTCCCGTGGCTTGGGAGGCTCCTGTTTGCATTCTTTCGGAATATCGCCCGCCCAAGCCGTTAGAGTCCAATGATAATCACAAGGACAATGACAAGAACGAGGATAAGGCTGGGAATTGCTTTGAATTGACCGCGCATCTTGCGCCTCGGTTGATTCCACAAGCGTGGACAGGCTAGCGGATTTCAGCCCTTCTGTCAAGTAATTGAGACCTATAAAAGAAATCTGCCGCGAACTTTCATATAGAATGCTGCCGGTAATTTGTATATTTTGCACAGAACTAAGCGAGTATCTCCCTGGCTTGAGCGATCTGCTCACGTATGGCGGCGGGCGCTGTGCCACCGAAAGCCCCCCGTTGCGCCACCGATTTGCTGAAATCGAATACCTGCGCGACATCTTCGCTGAAGTCACTGCTCACGGTTTGCAGCAAGGGAAGGTCAAGTTGCGGCAGATCCAGGCCGCGCTCGTCAGCCAAGCGCACGATGGTCCCGATTGTGTGATGCGCCTGTCGGAACGGAACGCCCTTGCGCACCAGATAATCCGCCAGGTCAGTCGCAAGCAGGTCGTTGCTCAGGGCGGCCGCCATCGCCTCGCGGTTGATCCGCAAGCTGCTGATGGTCGCCGTAAGCACCGGCAGCAACCGATACATGGTCTCGAGCGAGTCGAAAAGGGCTTCCTTGTCTTCTTGCAAATCCTTGTTATAGCCGCTGGGCAAGCCTTTGAGGGTCGTCAGGAAGCCGACCAGATTGCCGATGACACGGCCAGTCTTACCGCGCATCAATTCCATCGGGTCGGCATTGCGCTTCTGCGGCATCAGGCTTGAGCCGGTGCTGTATCGATCATCCAGCGTGACGAAGCCGAAGACCGGATTGGAGTAAAGCAAGATGTCCTCCGCCAACCGGCTCAGGTGAATGGCGCAAAGGGAAATACAATAGAGCAGATCGGCGACAAAGTCCCGATCGCTGACGGCATCCAAGCTGTTGGCGCTGGGACGGTCGAAGCCCAGGTCCGCCGCCAGTTGTTGACGGTCGATTGGAAATGGATTGCCAGCCAGAGCGCCCGCGCCCAGCGGACATTCGGCCATACGAGCCCGCGTGGAACGCAAGCGGTCCTGGTCGCGCTCCAGCATCCAGAAGAAGCTCAACAACCAATGAGCGGCGCTAATCGGCTGAGCCGGTTGCAAGTGAGTATAGCCGGGCATCAAGGTCTCGATATGCGTTTCAGCGATGCTGACCAGCGCAGCTTGCAGCAGTCGGATTTCGCCGGCGAGATTTTCAGCGGCACGGATTGACCAGAGCCGGAAATCGGTCGCGACCTGGTCATTGCGGCTGCGACCGGTATGCAGCTTGCCCCCAACATCGCCGACGATTTCTGTCAGACGCCGCTCTACAGCCGTGTGAATATCTTCATCGCCCGCGTGAATCTCAAACTTGTCGTCGTCGAATTCCTGCATCACTTGCCGCAAGCCAGCGATTATGGTTACGGCTTCAGCCTGCTCAATGACACCGGCGTCGGCCAAGGCGCGGGCATAAACGATACTGCCTTCAATGTCCTCGGCGTAAAGCACATGATCAAAGTCAATGCTGTCGTTAAGCGCCCGAAGGTCTTCGTCGCTCGGTTCGCTGAAGCGTCCGCCCCAAAGGCTCATTGATTGCGTCCTTCCGCGCCGCGCCTAATCGCGCTTGAAGCGACTGTAATCGGGGCGGCGGTAATCGGTTGAATCGCCGCCTTCGACTTCCAGCATGGCTTCTACTTTGATTGGCAACCCGAACAGCTGAATGAAGCCGTGGGCGTCTTGCTGGTTATAGACATCTTCTTCGCCGAAGGAGGCGTAATCTTCGCGGTACAGGCTGTAGGGGCTTCTGCGCCCGGCAACGATGATATTGCCTTTGTAGAGTTTGAGCCGGACAACGCCGGTGACAGTCTCCTGTGTCACGGAAACGAAGCCGTCAAGCGCCTCGCGCAGCTTGCTGTACCACATGCCGTTGTAGACAAGTTCGGCATATTTAGGCGCGACCATATCTTTGTATTGCATGGTATGTTTGTCCAGGCAAATGCTTTCCAGCAATTGATGCGCCCGATGCACGAGCGTGCCGGCGGGTGTTTCGTAGACGCCGCGGCTCTTCATGCCCACCAGACGATTCTCGACGATATCGGTGCGGCCGATGCCGTGACGCCCGCCCAACTTGTTGAGCGCGACGAAGAGATCGACCGCGCTCATTTCTTCGCCATTGAGGCTAACCGGGTTGCCTTGCCGGAAGCCGATCTCAATGTATTCGGCTTGGTCGGGGGCGTCCTCGGGGTCCGAGGTCAATTGGAACATGAGGCTCTCCGGCTCGTTCCAGGGGTTCTCCAGGAGGCCGCCTTCGTGCGATAGATGGAAGATATTGCGATCGCGACTGTAGATGTCCTTTTCAGTATGTGAGACGGGGACGCGAAACTCCTCGGCATAAGCGAGGGCGTCCTCACGACCGCGGATGTCCCATTCGCGCCAGGGGGCGATGGTTTTCAGCTTGGGATTGAGCGCCATGGTTGATACTTCGAAGCGGACCTGATCATTGCCTTTGCCGGTGCAGCCGTGCGCCACGGCATCAGCTTTTTCCATCTCGGCGATTTCGACCATGTGCTTGGCAATAAGCGGCCGCGCGAATGAGGTGCCGAGAAGATACTCGCGCTCGTAGACGGCGCCCGCGCGCAATGTCGGGAAAACGAAGTCGGTCAAGAATTCTTCGCGCAGGTCGCGGATGTAGAGCTTTGACGCGCCGGAAGCCAGAGCTTTTTCCTCCAAGCCGTCGAGTTCTTCCTCTTGGCCGAGGTCCGCGCAGAAGCAGATAACCTCACAGCCATAATTGTGTTTCAGCCAAGGGACAATCACGGAGGTATCCAGCCCGCCGCTATATGCCAGCACTACCTTCTGCACTTCTGAACTCGTCATCTAGCCGCTCCATCGCAATGTCTATTTGAACGCGCCTAGTTTAATGCAAGTTTCCGGTTTTGGAAGTGGACGCTGCTGGCGGAACACTGGTATTGCCTGGCGACATGAAGATGAAAGCGACTTGTCTAATGCGCGGGCAAAAGCTAGAATGTTGACGTCTTGTGCGGCGGGATCATTTGACGGGGTAAAGATGACGACGGTAGAACAATTAAAGGACCTGCGCGATCAGAAATCGCGTCCGCATTTGGAGCAGTACGCGCCTGTATGGATCCTGCGCGAGAGCATCCTGGCCGAGGATGAGTCGATCCAGTTTCACGTATTATTCCAGCACAACCTCCACGGTTGGGTTAATCGTCGTTATCGCTATGATGGTTTCAATGACACGCTGTATCACATGGGGCAGACATTGGTGGCGGAAGACGAGGCGCTCGATTATATGCTGGAGCCGCCGTACATCGAAGCCAAAGTCACCGATATTCCCAATTCTTACGGTGGCTAAGCCCGTCTAAGCTTTTCCCCGGCAACCTCTTCAAACACCCGGAGCAGCTTGTCTGCGATTTCCGACCAGGCATAAGCTTTAGCCAGGCGCGCGGCGCTTAGACCCATGGTCGCTGCCTTTGTTGGATCTTTCAGCAACTCAATGATGCAGTCGGCGAGCGAGACAGGCTCACGCGCCGGAATGTGAAATCCGGTCTCTTGGTCGCGCACGAGAAACTGCAAGCCGCCGACTTGCGACGCGATGACGGGTGTGCCGGAGGACATCGCCTCAAGCGCGACCATGCCAAAAGATTCATAATCAGAGGGCATGATGACAGCAGTGGCGGCGGCATAATAGCGAGGCAACTCGGATTGCTCTTTGGCGCCGACAAAACTCACGAGCGAGTCGATGCCAAGCTCAATGCTCATGTCTTGCAGACGAGCCATTTCTCGGTCGCTCTTGCTCTTCGGGTCTCCGCCGACAATCATGAAGTGGAGCTTCTGAAGCAGCGCCGGCGCGCGATCCCTCAGCGCGTACAAGGCTTCGAGTATGGTGTCGACGGCTTTTAGCGGCTCGATGCGCCCGACAAAGAGCAGAACGCTACTATTCGGCTTGATGCCAAGCGTCTGACGCGCCTCGCTTGGGGACATCGGGTTGCTAAAACGCGCGGTGTCAACGCCGGGTGGGATGACCGTAATTTGCCGGCGTGAAGCGCGGTAGAGCCAGCGGAGTTGCGCTTGTTCAGCCGGCGTGGCAGCGATGATGCGGTCCGCCGATTCCAGGATGCGCATTTCAGTCAAAATGCGGCGGTCGGGCTGGTAATGGGCGTTCACTTTGATACGCTTTTTCATATGCCCGAGCGTGTGATACATGTGCGCGAAGCGTATGCCCCAGGCTTCCTTGAGCTTGGCCGCGACCCATCCGCTAAGCCAGTAATGACTGTAAACGATATCGTAGCGGAGACTGTGCAGCGTTGCGTAAGCCATCAACTCAGCGGCGAATTCGGAGAGATATTCATATTGTCCGGCAGGCGTCAATGGCGCGGCAGGGCCGGCATCGAGATAAATAACCCGCACATTGTCACCGATGGACGAATCGGTATCCGGCTCCAGTTCATGAGAGCGCCGTGTGAAGATGTCGATCTGGTAGCCGCGCTTGCCCAATTCCCGCGAAAGTTCGTGAATGTAGACATTCATGCCGCCCGTCTTCGCCCCGCCCATAGGAGCAAGGGGACCGGTGTGAACGCTGATCAACGCGATTCTTTCGATGGGCATTCCCACTCCATCGCGAGCGTTTCTGAGTTTTAGTTCGCCCGTATGTTCATCACGGCGGTGTCGCGGCCGCCCATGCGATATTTATAGGCTTCATCGCCGCGCAAGAAATCGTAGAACTGATAGCCCTGCTCTATCGCATGCCTGATGTTGTAGGCGAGGAGGACGATACCCGGGCTTAGGTCGGCGAAGTCTCGGTGATCAAGCCCGGAGTTGTAGACCATAACACGATCGCCATAAATGAAATTTATATATGCGGCGGCGCGCTCGTCATCGAC
Organism: Anaerolineae bacterium; assembly: GCA_022824365.1. Lineage (GTDB taxonomy): Bacteria > Chloroflexota > Anaerolineae > Aggregatilineales > Phototrophicaceae > UBA6055. Next base: position 139,490 of record JAJEAA010000028.1, on the reverse strand, counting down.
GGTCAGGAAATTCAATTGCAGCCAGCCGCGTTCTTGCAGCAGAGGAACGATGTTCTTGAAGAAGCGCAAGTTCTTGCTGTTTTGCAGGAATTCTTCTTTTTCTTTGTCGCTGGCCGCCATCAAGCGGACAAACTGAGATACCTCGTCGTCCAGATTGTGGCATCCGTTGACGATATACCAGTCGATCACTTTTTCGCTGCCTTGGGCGCGGCGGATCTTGCGTCGAACTTCGTGACGCTGTTTCTTGTCGAGCAGGCCGAGGTAGCCTTTCCAATTGCCGGGCAATTCAATAACCGGGCAGACTTCCTGCTGCTCAACCCTGGTCTGGAAGCCACGCGCCTCCAGCAAGTTAGGCAGCCATTGCCTCGTAGGAGAATCAAAAGGAATATTGCATAGGTCGAGGATGTCAAACTCAGTTCGATTGGCGGCAAAGAAATCGGCAAATGCGGAATAAACAGCCTGCAAATGCGCCTCGTCGACAATGAAATCGAGATAATCGGTCACATCGACGCAGCCGATGATTTGCGCGCGGCGTTCATTGGCTGTTCCGGTTATGAAGAGCGGAGCGATGCCGACCAATACATCATCCGCGCGACAAGTAAGAATGAGTAACTCGCCTGGTTCATACGCCTCCCACCAGGTCTTTTGCCACTCCCATGTATAGAAGATCTGATCTATTGGCGCCCGCTGCAGCAGCGAATTCCATTCAAGCGCCAAAATGTCAAATGCCTTTGCCTGCCTATAGACGCAGAGATCCACCTTAGGTCCGATCCCTCATTGATTGTTACGCGTAAGTTGCCATTTCTGAGACATTGCGACGCCTGCGAACCTTACCAATTTGGTCAACCGTTGGCGCGCCCCTATTGCCCGGAAGTCATATTGCCTTCGGGGTCCTGTCATCGTTGCCCCATTCTTTCCACGAGCCGTCGTAGATACGCAGGTTGGACGCGCCAGCCGCCTCCATAGCGAGCATGCCAAATGTCGCGGATACACCGGAATTGCAGTATAATACAGTATCCGGCGCGTCAAGATCAACACCAGCATCGCGCAGAATTGCGACAAGCTCGGCGGCGGGTTTCAGCGTCATGTCAACAGCGACCATCGTCTTGCGCGGCAGGTTGATGGCGGATGGGATATGCCCGCCGTGCCGAGCTCGTGATGTTTCGCCTTTGTATTCGGCCGGAGAGCGCAGATCCACCAACTGAGTCGCCCCGGCGTTAAGTCCGCGCAGGATATCTTGCGACGTCGCTTTCAAGTCGGCGTTCACCTCAGCTACAAATTTGCCGCGCGCGAATTGCGGTATCTCTGAACTGACCGGCCGCCCCTCCGCCAACCACTTCGTCCAGCCGCCATCAAGCACGTAGACCGCTTCGTGCCCATAATAACGCAGCGCCCAGCGCAGGCGACAAGCAAACATGCTGGCCGCGTCATCGCTGACGACCACAACGGAATCGTTGCTTATGCCGAGGCTTTCCATCAATTCCGAGAATCGCTCTGGCGAGGCAATATCGTTTGACTCTGAACCCGGCTCGACAATATCGACCTGCCAATCGACAAAAACGGCCTTGGGAATATGCGCGGCTTCGTAACCGGCGCGGTCGGTGAAGTAATGCGGAGGCGGCTCGCTCGGCGGCAGGACCTTGCCGCGAATTTCGATGATGCGAATATCGGCGTCGTTCAGATGTTCTTCCAGCCAGCCGGTTGTCACAAGGGGCGATGGCATGCTCGACTCCTCTTACTTTTGCTATCGCGCATATTTTGATTTTACTCAGCTTTGCCAGCGCAGGCGAGTGCGGCATCGTTTTTCTATAGGCGCAGATTCAGATATAATGCCTGCATCGTGATCTCGTAACAGACAATTGGCGAAGTGGCGAATGATTGTGTCACAAGCTGAGCCTGCGCGAGGTCCCGCAAATATCAAGAAACTGGCATATGAAGAAACGAATCCGCGGGCACAAACTCTCCATCACTCATCTTGATTTCAACTTGTATCGTGTCAGGGTCCCGATAAGAGACTATGTCGGACAACATCTGAGCGTCATTGACCTGCATCCGCAAGGCGTCGAGACGACGATACTTTTTCAACACGGCTTCGCGGGTGTCGCCGAGTCATGGGAATATCAACTGGCTCATTTCGCAAATCGCTACCGGGTTATCGCGCCTGATCTGCGCGGGCATGGACAAAGCGATGCGCCTCATAGCGCATATTCCATGCCGGAACTGGTGCAAGATATGCACGATGTGATTGAGAGTCTGAACGCCCCGGACCGCTTGGTTTTGGCCGGTCATTCGTTTGGCGGAGCGGTTTGTATAGAATTCGCCAACGCCTATCCGGAGCGAATTGAAAAGCTGATTTTGGTCGCCAGCGCCGGTGAATATCCCTTACCGAAGATCGCCGCGCTGCTCTTCCATATACCAGTGCATATCGCCCTGCCCTTTTGGCGCTATCGCCGCAAATGGGACGCCGAATATCACGCCCTCAAGAATATGTTCCTTAACAATATGTATGGCTGGCAGGCTTGGTCCCAACTGCGAAATATCTCGAATGACACGCTGGTGATAACTGGCGAGCGCGACAATTATTTCCCGCGTTATGTCTATGATGATGTCGCCAAGCTGATCCCGGGCGCCGATGTGCAAGATGTCGGCACAGCCAAACACAAGGTCCAACTGGAGCGGCATGAGGCGGTGAACCGCGCCATTGAGCGCTTCATCGAGTCCAAGCGGAGCGCTACCTGGCGCTCCACCTCGGCTATTGACGAATTATCGAAGGGGCGCCCCTGGCTTGGTCATTACGACCGGGACACGGCGCATTCGATTCCGATCCCGCAGCAGCCGCTATTCCGTTTTCTGGAGAGCGCCGCCGATTGGGCGCCGAAGCGAATTGCCACGGTGTTTTACGGTAAGACGCTGACCTATCGCGAGTTGGAGATGAAAGTCAATCAATTCGCGCGCGGCCTGCGCGATATGGGCATCGTCAAGGGCGATCGCGTACAGATCGTCTTGCCGAACACGCCACAGTTCATCATCGCCTATTACGCCATCTTGAAGTTGGGCGCCGTTGTCGTATTGTCCAATCCCGATGCCAATGCCGAGCTGATCGTGAGCCATGCGCGCGAGACCGAAGCGAAGGTCCTGGTCACCTTGAGCGCCTTCAGCGAGTTGGCGCAACTGATCCAGGAGACCAGCGACACGCATGATGTGATATTCACCGGCATCGGCAAGCACGTAACAACGAGCAGCAATTCGGCATTCGGCCGGCACAAACACCCCAGCGAAGAAGATGAAACGCTAGCGCGCAGAATCGGCCGTTTTATGTCGGAAATTACGGACAAGCAGGATGGCAGTCCACCCCCTGCCGATGTCCAACCTGAAGACCTCGCGGTGATTTCATATACCAGCGGCACTACGGGCGAACCACGGGGCGTCTGTTTGACGCACCTCAATTTAGTGGCGAACGCGCTGCAGACTCGGCACTGGATGAAAGAGATCACGTATGGCAAAGAAGTTGTCATGGCGGTGGTTCCTTTTGAGCACAGTTACGGCATGACAGCAGCTATGAATCTGCCGATCGTGATCGCGGCCAAAATCGTCATCATCTCCGTCTTTGAATTGCGGCAGGTCCTGGAGCATATTCGCCGCTACAAGCCTACGCTCTTCCCGGGCGTGCCATCGATGTTCACGCTCATCAACCAGGCGCAGAACGTCCGCAGCTACGGTCTCTCATCGATCAAAGCCTGCATCAGCGGGGCGGCGCCGCTGCCGGTAGAAGTGCAAGAGGCTTTCGAAAAGCTGACGCGCGGGAGACTGGTGGAAGGGTATGGCTTGACCGAAGCCGGTCCGGTGACGCACTCCAATCCGCTTTACGGTTTACGCAAAGTGGGTTCTATCGGCCTGCCCTTGCCAAATACCGACGCCAAGATTGTTGACCTCTTGACCGGCGCGGATCTGGAGACCGGGCAGATCGGCGAGCTGGTCCTGCGGGGTCCGCAAGTCATGCGCGGCTATTGGAGGCAGGCGGAGGACGAAGAGTCGGTATTAAGAGATGGCTGGCTGCATACTGGTGATGTGGCGGTCATGGATGATGACGGTTATTTCAAAATAATCAGTCGCAAGCGCGATACGATTTTCACCGGCGACTATAGCGTGTATCCGCGCGATGTTGAAGAAGTGCTCTATGAACACAACAAGGTGCTGGAAGCGGCGGTAGTCGGCGTCGGGCATGAGGCGGGCCAGCAAAAGATAAAGGCATTTGTTGTACCGAGACCGGATACCGCGCTATCCAAGGAGGAGTTGCTGGAGTTATGCCGGAAGCGCCTGGAAGAATATGCCGTGCCCTGGGAGATAGAGTTTCGACAGGTGCTGCCGCGTTCCTTCATCGGCAAGGTTTTGCGCCGAGTCTTGTTTGAGGAGGAAGTCAAACGCAGCGCGCCGATTGGCAAACAGTCATGAGTTCTTTATGACGGCGCATGAGCGGCGCCACAGCTTCAAGCTCTAATCTGTCTCAATGTGAGAAGCCGCTTTATAATTGTTCCAGTAAACGTTTGAATTCGGTGACCTAAGTTGAATAGTGATGGCGGAGCTCCCTCTATTCCCACTTGATACTGTGCTTTTTCCTGGCATGCAGCTTAAGCTGCACATTTTCGAAGAGCGCTACAAGACCATGATCAACCGTTGTATCGATGCGGAAGAACCATTCGGCGTCGTCTTGATCCGGCGCGGCCCCGCAGCAGACGGGCCCAGCGCTACACCTTATGAGGTTGGCTGCACTGCGCATATTACGACAGTGCAACGCCTGCCGCTGGGACGCCTGAACATTGTCACAACGGGCAAGAAGCGATTTCGAATCAGAGCGCTGGACAGGAGTCAGCCTTATCTTATCGGGGATGTGGAATATTTTACGCCGGCTGATGATCGGCCCAGGTTGGCGCATGTATACAGCAAGGTTTTGCGTCCGCTTCTGTTGCGCTACGTCGATATCTTGGCCGCGTCATCCGATTCGCGTTTTGACCCAAGCAAGCTTCCGCAGCAACCGAGGGCGGTCGCGCAGATCGCTTCGATTCTGCTGCAAACCGATAACCGGCAGAAACAAGAACTGTTGACGATGGACAGCCTATCTAACTTGCTGATCAACTTGGTCGACATTTATCGGCTTGAGACGATGCTGTTGAAGATTCGGCTTTCGCCTCCGGGCGAGGACTTCAATATAGGATCCTTTTCGCGCAATTGAGCCGACACAAGCAGGCTTCGCGTTGCATGTTATGATGACACGCGCCACGACCTTGATCTGTTTGCCGCCTAGACAGCGAGCAGGTCCTTGAGGAAACAGAGATTGCGCAGGCTAGCTAGAACCCTCACAATTCTCAGCGTCGTCGCGCTACTCACCTTGCTGGTTTTGGAAGGCGCGCTGCAATTGGCTTTTCTCCAATTGCCGCAGGTGTTGATTGAGCAGATGCCCCAGTACCTGGAGCGCAGCGGATTTCGCCTCGAGACTGCGCATGGCGCGCGGGAATATCCGGCGGAGCAAACAGTCAACTACGAGATTACAAGGACAAGCGGTGACTTGTATCGGCTGACTTGTTTGTTACCGGAAAATGCGCCCCCTTTCGAATCGTATCGCGTCGAGTTCAGGCGCGATGCGCATGGCTTCCGCAATGAGGAACCGTGGCCGGATCACGTAGAGTTGGCCATCATCGGTGATTCCTTCGTCGCAGCGGAAGCGATTAATGTTCCATTCTGGGGCGATCTGTCCGGGGCCTCGCTGGTATTGGGTTTGCCCGGCAGCGGCACATTGGAGCAGCAGCGTCTTTATGAGTATTTCGCCGCCGCGCGTGAGCCGGAAACTGTTGTGCTGTCGTACTTCGGCGGGAACGATCTGTCCGACGCTTCCGACTTCGCAGAAATGCTGAGATTAGGCGAAACATTCACGACACGGGCGCATAAAGGCAAGAATCCGCTCGACTACTCGGTGCTGTTCAATCTTGCGCTATACCTGCGCAAAGCGACCCGGTCCGGCGCGGGACCCTGCCATTACCCGCAAATGGCCCTGACAGAGCCGCCGACGCCGGTCGCCTTCTATGACGAGTTCCTTCCCGTATTGGCGCTGGACTATGCGGTCATGCGCGCTAGTGAGTCCTTTCGCTTAACCGGTGTAAGTATTGCTGAGATGGCGGCGTCGCAGCTTGCGCGCGGCGGACGATTCGTTTTGATGTACATCCCGCAAAAAGCCGAACTCTACTGGGAGCTGTTGAGCGATCAGAGCAAGGTATCTATCGCGTCGCAGCTTGAGTCGGAATACGAAATCGAAGGTTTCCAGAACATCGACGCCAACTTGTCTGTTCAGCCTGTGCTCCTGCGAGAGTTGGCCGACGAGTTGGACATTGAATTTCTTGATCTGACCGCGCCCTTGGCCGCAGCCATCGCCGAAGGACAACAGCCTTATTTCTTCGCCGACACGCACTGGAACCAGGTCGGGCACAATATCGCGCGAATCGCCTTGCTAGAGCGCCTGAATCAGCCTAACCTTGATATGTGATTCAACATTCATAGCCATCAAGTTAATTCTGGCAGTCTCGTAAATGTTTGGGTAGTCGAGGGGTAGAGCCGTGAAGCGGATCAAAGAAATCGCCTGGGAACGTTTCAGCATCAACTCTGCTATCGTCGCCGATCTCAACGGCCGCTTCATAGCGACTTTGTTCTACTTTACAATCTTTGTTCCGTTTGGATTGCTTTCGACAGTTTTCATGGATCCGCTAAACCGCAAACGCGCTGAAAACAGCTGGTTGGAGCGCCCCCCCCTGCCAACTGACATTTCCTCCGCCAGAGAACAAGGATGACAATGTACATACTTGGCATATCGGCCTTCTATCACGATTCAGCCGCCGCGCTAATCAAGGATGGCGAGTTGATCGCCGCGGCGATGGAAGAGCGTTTCTCGCGGGTGAAACACGATAATGGCTTCCCCCGTTTGGCAGCGCGCTTTTGTCTGGAGCAAGCGGGCATCATGCCCCAGGATCTCGAGTACGTGGTCTTCTATGAGAAACCGCTACTCAAGTTCGAGCGCATCCTGCAAACAGCTCTGAACACATTCCCGCGCTCAGCCGGCTTTTGGCGCGAATCCATGCTGACCTGGTTGAGCGACAAACTCTGGGTGCGCAGCCATGTGGCGCGCGGCATTGGCGTGCCTTACGAGAAAGTTTTGTTTTGCGATCACCACATGAGCCACGCCGCCAGCGCATTCTACGCCAGCCCTTTCAAGGATGCCGCCATCCTGACCGTTGACGGAGTCGGCGAATGGACCACCACGACGCTCGGCGCGGGCAAAAGCGCTCTGGGTGAGCCGAGTGACGCCGCGCCATCCATCGAACTGTTTGAAGAGCAGCGCTTTCCTCACTCGCTTGGATTACTCTACTCCACCTTTACAGCCTGGCTTGGCTTCCGCGTGAACAACGGCGAATACAAAGTAATGGGCATGAGTCCCTACGGCAAGCCGCGCTATATGGACAAGATTTATAAGGTCGTATCGCTTGACGAGGCGAGCGGCGCCTTTCAACTGAACATGGACTACTTCGACTTCCATCGCTCGACGACCCGGAGTTACAGCCGCAAATTTATCGAACTCTTCGGCGACCGGCGCGATGCCGATGCCGAATTCTTTACCCAAAATACCAATCCAGAACGTTCCTCCGAGAAAGCCGCCATCGTAACCAATCAGTATTATGCCGACATCGCCGCGAGCATCCAGCAATTCACGGAAGACGCCTTGGTCAAGATCGCGGCATATTTACACGGGCGCACCGGGATGAACAAACTGGTGATGGCGGGTGGCGTGGCGCTGAATACTAAAGCTAATTGGCGCATACTGAATGAATCGCCTTTCGAAGAACTTTGGATCCAACCGGCGGCCGGGGACGACGGCGGCGCTTTGGGCGCGGCGCTTTGGGCTTGGCATTCCCTGCTGGGCAAGCCGCGGAAATGGGTGCAGACGCATGCCTACTACGGAAGGAGCTATAGCGACGACGAATGCCGCGCCTTCCTTGATGACGCGCGGCTGAAGTATGAGAGCTTTGACGACGAAGCCAAGCTGACTGAGACCATCGTTGACGCGCTGACGCGCAAACGGGTGATCGGCTTCCACCAAGGCCGGTTCGAATGGGGACCGCGCGCGTTGGGCAATCGAAGCATTTTGGCGGATCCACGCGGCGCTGACATGAAAGAGATCGTCAATACCAAGATCAAATTCCGCGAACCGTTTCGCCCCTTTGCGCCAGTCATTCTCAGAGATCGCGCCCCGGAGTATTTTGATTACCCGCAGGTAGCCGAACATGACAGTCCGCGCTACATGCTTATGGTAGCGCCGATTAAGGAAGACAAGCAGCAGGAGATTCACGCCGTCAACCACGAAGGCACAGGCCGGCTGCAATCAATTGACCGCGATACCAACGCGCGCTACTACGATATTGTCAAGACCTTCGGCGAGGCTACCGGCGTACCCGTTGTTCTGAATACCTCGTTCAACTTGCGCGGCGAGCCGATTGTCAATACGCCGCGGGAGGCATACAATACTTTTCGAAACAGCGATATTGACATGCTTGTGCTAGGTTCGCACATCGTGCGGAAATCCAGCTAACCACAGCAGCGAGGTTGACTTTGACCATGACAAGAAAATCCAAAAACAGCGGCGGTCCCCCGGGCGCGCTTCAGGACTTCTTCATGCGGCTTGGCGTTCTCGGCGAGCTACTGGCTTTCTTGTGGAAGCGCAAGCTTTACTGGATGCTGCCGATGGTGATTACGCTTTTGGTCTTCGCGCTCTTGATCGTACTCGGCGGGTCCAGCCCGGCGGGCGCCTTTATCTACACCTTGTTCTAAATGATAGACCGTCCGATGGCTTGAGTGGCAGGTATGAACGCTTCAACATTTGAATTGAGCGCATTAATCGCGATGATCGCCATAGGCCTCCTGCTAGGTCGGGAGGTGCACAAGCGCTCCGCATCACAGCGGCTGATTCACGGTGGCGCGGTCTCATCGCTTTTCAACTACTTGTCGGCCTCTTGCTTCGCGGGGATTCTGCCCACGGTGCTGATAATAGTGATCATTCTGCGCCCGGAAAACGTGATCTTTGCTGGCATCATTTGGCATCCGCTGATCCTGGCGGTGCTGGCTCTCGGCTTAGGCAGCTACCTCTTCGCGCTCTTGCATGCCTTGGTTGAGCGCGGACCGATGGCGCGCGCCATACGAGCCGAAGCAGCGCGCGGCTGGACCGAGGAAGACGCGAGGTCCTCCGGCTTGTAATTGGCGAGCCCTGGTATCAGATATCGAGGTTCCGCACCTGTTTGGCGTGCGTCTGAATGAATTTCTTCCGCGGTGGCACGCTGGCGCCCATGAGCATATCGAAAACTCGATCAGCATCAGTCGCATCCTCGACAGTCACCTGCAACAGCGTGCGCTTCTCGGGATCCATCGTCGTTTCCCACAGTTGATCGGGATTCATTTCTCCCAAGCCTTTATAGCGCTGTACCGTGACTTTGTCAGGATTCTTGAAATCTTTCAGCGAGCGCTTCAGCAACTGTTCATCGGTAAAGCCCGCCGCCGGGTAAACATATTGCATCTGCCTGCCATTCTTCAGCAGGAAGATCGGCGGCTGCGCGATATAGAGGTGCCCTTGCTGTATGACCTGGGGCATATGGCGGAAGAAGAATGTCAGCAGCAACGTACGAATATGACTGCCATCGACATCGGCGTCTGTCATGATAATGACTCGTCCATAGCGCAGGCGCTCCATGGTCATCTCATCATGGATGCCCGTGCCAAGCGCGGAGATTAGCGCCTTGATTTCGTTATTATCGAGAATCTTGTCGATGCGCGCCCGTTCCGTATTCAAGATCTTGCCGCGCAAGGGCAAGATCGCCTGGAAGTGCCGATCGCGCCCCTGTTTGGCGCTGCCGCCGGCCGAATCGCCCTCGACGATATAGATCTCGGCGCCGTCGCCCCGCTCCGAGCAATCAGCCAATTTGCCGGGCAAGGTGCTGCTCTCGAGCAAGCTCGGGCCGCTACGCACGAGGTCGCGCGCTTTTTTCGCCGCCTCGCGCGCCCGTTTGCTCGTCATACACTTCTCGATGATCCGCCGGGCTTCGCGCGAGTTCGTATCGAGAAACTCGCTGAAGGCTTCCGTCACAACCTGCGACACCGCGCCCTGGACTTCCGGATTAAGCAATTTGACTTTGGTCTGGCTCTCGAACTGGGGATCAGGATGTTTGACGCTGACGATTGCCGTCAAGCCTTCCAATGTGTCGTTGCCGGAAAAGTTGCCGTCTTTATCCTTTAGCAAGCCCGCCTTTCTGGCGTAGCGATTGATAACGCCGGTGATTGATGAGCGCAAGCCCGTGATGTGGGTGCCGCCGTCGGGCGTGTTGATGGTATTTGTAAAGGCCAGCTCGATATTCGAACTGACATCAGCGTACTGGAACGCGACTTCCACCCCGATCAGATAAGGACTGTCGTTGCGGTCGACGTATTCAATATCCCGCTCGACATGGATGATGCGATGGATTTCACGCCGGTTTCGATTGAGAAAACGCACAAAGGATCGCAAGCCGCCATCAAAGTAAAAGCTGACCTCGCGAGGCAGCGGCTCCGTTCGTTCGTCCCGAAGCGAGATTGTTACCTTGCGCGTCACAAAGGCCATCTCGCGAAAACGGGTCATCAAGATTTCGAAGCTGAATTCGTTCTCGTCCATGACCGTGAAGTCCGGCACGAAGGTAATTACTGTGCCAGTTTCCTCACTGTCTTCTAAGGGGCGGATTGGGTCCACGCTGCTGGTGGCGATGCCTTCGCTGTAGGTCTGCCGCCAGACATGCCCATCGCGTGAGATGGTCGCTGTCAACTGCGCCGATAGGGCATTCACCGCGGAAACCCCGACCCCGTGCAAACCGCCGCTCACTTTGTAGGCTTCATTATCGAATTTGCCGCCCGAGCCGACCTCGGTCATCACCAGCTCCAGCGCGGATTTACCCGATTCATGCTTGTCTACCGGGATGCCAACGCCGTTATCCGCAACTGTCGCCGACCCATCCTTGTGCAAAGTCACCTCGATCCGATCGCATCGGCCCGCCAGCGCTTCGTCAATAGAATTGTCAACCACTTCGTATATGAGGTGATGTAAGGCTCTCTCATCTGTGCCGCCCACGTACATGCCCGGCCGCCGGCGGATGTGCTCGCGCGGCTCAAGCTTCTGAATATTGCTGGCGTTGTAATTGCTTTCCTGATGGGCGACGAGGTCACGATCTTTCGCCATTGTGTCTCCTGACAATCACAATTGAGAGATGTCGGCTTCCCAAGTAGTAATATGATCGACTTATACAATCTCACTAAAGCGAAACATTTGAGATTGCCGCCTGAATCTATACTTGTATTTTACTACAGGCAAGGGCGACAGACAATCCGAAGAGTGGGCAAAATACGCCGTAAACCATTGACAGCGCAGGGAGCAGATTCTACAATTTTGCTGTCTGCCTCTGTAGCTCAGTGGACAGAGCACCGGTCTTCTAAACCGTTGGTCGCAGGTTCGAGTCCTGCCAGGGGCGCTTTTGCGCTTTCTGCCTTGTAGATGCCTGAGTAACTCAAGCGGTGATGTCGGCGAAGAGTTGCTGAACCTCGCTGCCTAGCGGCCTGCGCTTCGACTTCGCCCATTTTTCCAGTTCACGATAATGCGCGACGGCTTCGGCGCGCCGGCCCAATTTCACATAGAGCCGTAGCAAACGCAGGTGCACTGGCTCCAACGAATAATCAGCATCTATCGCTCGGCCCAGCGTGAGCAGCGCAAGCTCTTCGTTGCCGCGTTCCGTCCAGATTTCGGCGATCCGCAACAATGACTCGATATGAGCCAGGCTGTAAGCAGAGCGGCGCTCTTCAATCCAGCCATCATGGTGCCCATGCAGGAAGGGACCGCGATAGAGCTTGGCGATCCGTTGCCATTGCGCAAACTCGTCTTCCAGCTGTTCGTGGCGGCAAGCCAGCAGAGATTCCACGAAATCAAAGGCGTCGAAGTAAAAACTGACATCGGGATTGATTCGGTAGTAGGTTCCGTCGTGGGATAGGATATCAATGCCCAAGGCTTTGTGAAGTCGCCGTTTGGTCACATGGAACACGTTGACCGCCTGGTCGATATTCAGGTCGGGCCAGAATGTTTCACAGATCTGATTGCGCGTGACTTCCGGGCGGTCCATGACGAAGAAGAGCAGCAGGCGCGGCAAGTGCCCTTCCCAATTATCGACGAGATAATCGTCAAGAAAGACATAGCCCGGACCCAAAGAAAGCACTTTGAGGCTTGCGCTTTCGGAATTATGCGCGCCGTAGATGTTTTTCGTGACCAGTTCGTCGTCCCGTAGGATCAATCCATGACGCTTCGCCATCATCGACAGCCAGGGCAATCGCGGCAGCGTACGGCCATTAAGCACGATAGTGCAGCGGTCTGGCATCAGGTGGGACAAGCGCTCGACAAAGCGATGCACATCGTCGGCGGCATCGGCGCGATCAAATTCGTCCAAGATGAGGAAGAAGTCGCCGTCGCCAATTTCCGCCAATTCCTTGAGGAAGGTATCCAGCACCAGGTCAAGATGCTTGTAAGGTTCATACAGCGCGTCTTGGGACAGCAAGTTCAGGTGGCGGCCAAAGGTCGCGCGCTGTTTGGCCAAGGTGTTCATCAAACCGGTCAAGAAATTATAGAGATTGATGTCGTCGATATCCAGCGCATAATAATAGGTCCGCTTCGATGCGTCGCTCAGCAATCGAGACACCACTAGCGATCGATAACGGCTGGCCGGATGAAGCAAAATGATTTTCGACTGGCTGGAGAAATACTGTAATTTTTCAACGGCAGGCAGGATGTGAGCTTGAATGTTCATTTCCTTAACTTCTTAATAGTTTCATACTGCGGATAAGAAAGATAGTATACCACATTAGAGAAAATATATCATATTGGCTTAACAAACTGATGTTAAGAGAATCTTGAAAATCTTTCGCGATCAAACTTAGCGGCCTCAGTAGCGCTGAGGCTCCGAGCCCGACAATACAAATCTCGGCGCGTATAAACCTGGCGTCATCCATGACTCCTTTCTGCATTGACCAATTCTCGCCGCAAGATCTTCCCAACCGCGGACTTCGGCAATTCATCAATGAATGCGATCCGACGGGGAATCTCGTATGGCGCGAGTTTCTCTCCTAGAAAGTTGATGATCTCCTCTTCATTAAGACTATGGTCCGGCTTTATAACGATCCATGCTTTTAGCGCTTCCTGCCCGGGGCGCTCTGGATGAGGAATCGCGGCGACGCCGACCTCCAGAACCGACGAATGAGACGCGATGGCGTTTTCAACTGCGGTGGGATACACGTTGTAACCGCCTATCAGAGCCATGTCCTTCTTGCGATCAACGATGTAGAAATAGCCATCTTCGTCCATACGCGCAATATCGCCGGTATATAGCCAGCGCTTGCCATCTTTCTCACGCAGGACGTTCTGAGTTTCTTCCAGCATACCGTGATAACCAACCATGACATTTGGACCAGCCATGACCAGCTCGCCAATCTCGCCAACCGGCACATCAGTTTCATCGTCTTCCAAGCTAACGATTCTCATGTCCATCTCGGGCAAGGGAAGGCCGATGGAACCGGGCCGGTTCTCCTTGTAGATGGGATTCACATGAGTTGCCGTTGGCGCTTCGCTCATGCCAAAACCTTCTCTGACCGTGCCGCCGGTCAGCCGCTCGAATTCCGCCTTGGTCGCTTCTGGAAGGGGCGCTGATCCACTCAAGCAAAGGCGCAGCGAACTGAGGTTAATTTCGCCAGCTTTCACTTTGGGATGATTATTGATGGCATTGTAGAGCGCCGGCACCCCGGGGAATAAAGTCGTGCTAAAGGTCTCGACATTCCCGAGCACATCGTCGATATCGCGTGGGTTGGGCACCAAAATGACCTTGCAGCCCCGATAAACGCTTGTGCTGACAACAGTGACCAAGCCATAGACGTGAAAGAAAGGAATGGCGCCCAGGAAAATATGATCCTCGACCGGCATATCGAAGAGATCGAGAAAGCCCTCGGTCTGCAGCATGTTGGCCACCACAGCCCGGTGCTTGGACATTGCCGCCTTAGGCACACCGGTGGTGCCGCCTGTATACTGAAAGATCGCCAGGTCATCCGGCTGCACCGCTACATTCGCCCGCTTGCCATCATATTTCTGCAGCAAGTCCTGAAACCAATAGTCTCCCGCCTCCAATTCGGCAACAAAGTGACCTTCCTTCTTTTCTTTCGCGATCGTGAAGAGGAACTTCGCCAAGCTGGACAAATATTCTTTAATGTTGGCGACGATAATGGTTTTGACCTTCGTCTTCGGGCGGACGCGCTTGGCCAAGTCATAGAAGAGCGTCATGGTCAAAACAAACTCGGCATCGCAATCGTTGATTTGGTGCGCCATCTTGTCGGCGGGATATGTCGGGTTGGTGGCGGCCACCACGCCGCCTGCCTTGAGAATGGCGTAGAAGCTGATGACAAAGGCGACAGAATTTGGCATGACAATGGCGACGCGGTCGCTCTTCTTTAAGCCAAGATCCACTAGCGCCGCCGCCAAAGCATCTGACGCTCGATCCAGTTCTTCGTATGTTACCGACCGGCTAACGCGACCAATGACCGGCAACTCAGCCGGCGTAATCAGCGCCACCCGGTGCGGAATACGATTGCGGGTGTCCTTCAAGAACTGATGCAAGGGAACTTCGGGGAATTCGAGCGATGTCGGAAGCCCTACATCATAATTCTTGGTCCAAGGCCTTTCGGCGTAACTTGCCATTCACTTTCGCTTTCGAAATATCCTTACACTGCGCGACAAAACAAGTATAGCTCATTTCCTCAATGAGCTACGTAACACGCCGACTGAAGATTTGAAATCCTTCATACTGACGATAATCCATATTATTGCGCAACATGCTAATATGCGCGTGAATTTCGTGCGTTTCGCACAGTAAGGATTGTTACCGACGGTTAGAAACCGTCATCCTGCAAGCCAGGCTTGCCAGCTTTCGGGAATGCGAGTGGGTCGCCCAGCGGAGTCCAAACAAATCAAGGTGAGCGTGGCTTGAAACAGCGCTTGACTATCGACGGTGGCAACGATTTCGCAGGCGAAGGTGATTGCGCGGCTGCGCGCCTCGACGATCCAGGTTCTCACTGTGACCTGCTGGTCATAGCGCGCCGCTCGCAGGTATCGGGCTTCCAGATCGGTCGCCGCCAGAAAGTAACCAGATGCTTCAATCTTGGCGTAGCTCCAGCCGTGTTCTCGTATGAATGCGCTGCGTCCCTCTTCAAACCACACCAGATATGCCGCATGATGCACAAAACCCATGCTATCCGTTTCGGCGTAGCGAACATGGAAAATAATCTCGCTTACATATCGATTATCGGGCGGCATCGCAGCCTCACAACTCTGCTTTCGGCCAAGATAGTGTACTGCTCGCAATGGCCCAGATACAAGCTTTGAAACTTCTGTTATCTGTGCAAGACTTGAGGCATGAGGAATGTAAAGAGGAAATCTAATGCAGAATCTTTCTCGTCTGGTCCTAATTGTCATAATCAGCCTCAGTTCCGCATTCGCTTTGGCGCAAGACAGCGTTGACCCCTACGTCGATGTGCCAAAGTCGCGCGCGGTCGATGGCGGATTCATATTGGGGGATCCGGCAGCCAGCGTCAAATTGATTGAGTTTTCTGATTTCTTGTGCGGGAGCTGCCAGAATTACGAACCAATAATCTCCGGTTTCATCCAGGATTACGTGATGACCGGACAGGCGCAATTTGAATACCGCATCTTCCCTGTCATTGACCCAATATTGTCCGTACAAAGCGCCAGCCTGGTCGAGTGCGCCGATACGCTGCGGCCTGGCTCATTCTGGCTCGCGCATGACTTGATGTTTGACATGGCGATCAAAGAAGGATTCACGGCGGACTCGGCAGAGCAACTTGCCGCTGCGCTGGAACTTGACGCCGCTGCGTTGGGGGGATGCGCTGCCAACGCAGGACAGCACGCGGTAGACGCAGCCTACGGTTTTGGCCTCGGTGTCACAGGGACGCCAACGCTATTTGTCCAGTATGGCAATAGCGCGCCGACTCCGATCGCTTTGCCCTTGGCGGAGCACTATCCGGCTATTGTGAACGCGATACGACCAGAATCGACGGAACCAGTATCGATAGAATTAGGCAACTACGCCGGGCTACAGACCTACAGGCGCGCCGATGGCGGATTCGTACTCGGCGATCCGGACGCGCCCTTGACCATTGTCGCCTTTGAAGATTTCCTCTGTCCCCATTGCCAGCAGTATACGGCGACAGTGAAGCAATTCATCGACGAGCAGGTGCGCGCCGGCAAGGCGAATTTTGAGTTTCGCTTCTATCCGCTGGTGAACCCGCAGTATTCGACGACTTTCGTCAAGGTAGCGGAATGCGTCGCTGCGCAGGATTTGCGTCTGTTCTGGGACGCGCATGATCTGCTCTTTGAGTTCGCCGGCAGCGGCAATCTGACCGATGTGCCGGCAAAACTGGCAAATCTGCTTGAACTGGATGCGGACGCGTTGAGCGCTTGCCTGGACCGGGCGATGCAGTTTCTGGTGGACACCCGCTTGGGCCAAAGCGCCAGCGTCACCGGTACGCCAGCCGTCCGCGCGCGCGAAAGCCAAGGGAACATGGACGTCATTTATACCGGCCAACAGCCGCATGACCGTGGCGGACTGCCGCTGGAAATGTTAACTGCCTTGGTGGAAGGCGCGAATGGCGTAACCATTGGCGCGCCTGAGCACAGCCTGCTGAATGACGGTTTCCTGCGCGATTCCGGCTTGATCAGTGGCGAGCCCTGCGCGCCGCCTTGCTGGCAGAATATCACGCCAGGCGAGACGGACATGGCGGCCGCGCTGGATTCCGTTTCGGCGCTGGAAAATCTCAACATCGCGCAGGCGGTCGATACTGGCTTCGTATTCCAGGCGGGTAACGGCGAACCTTGCTGCCAAATCGCCAGTACGGACGCCGGCATCGTCGAGTCAATACTGCTGCAGTTTGCTCCTGAAACGGAACTCGGCGAAGTGTTGACGCTTTATGGCGAGCCCAAGTATGTCACCGGCCAGCCTTTCAGCGATAAAGAAGCGGTAATTATGCTCTATTATCCGGAGCGCTTCATGCTGCTTTACGTCGTTGTTCCAGGCGTGGACGGCCAACTCGCGGAGTCATCGCCGGTTGTCTCAGCCATCTACGCGACCGAAGAACTGCTTGCGGAGGCCTTCGGCGCGGCACCCTTTGACCATTGGAAGGGCTATCTGACATACAGCGAGTACATGGACGGCGAGTTCGATTATCAGCCCTAAAAGCTTATGCCGGCGGCTGGTGACGCTCGCTTAAGCGCTGCTTGACATCGGCAAGCGTCAGGTCCAACTCGGCAATGAGCACGATCATGTGGTAAAAGAGGTCGGCCAATTCGTCGAGTTGCGCTTCACGCCCTTGGCTCAAGGCGGCGACGATGACCTCAACCGCTTCCTCGCCCACCTTCTGCGCGATCCTGCCCCGCCCGGCATCGAAAAGCGAGGTGGTATAGCTGCCGGCTTGCGGATTGTTCCGCCGGTCTTGAATGATCGATTCCAAGGTGTCAAGCATATCGGCCATTGGTTGCTCCTGATCAGAAGCGCTGCGGCTTCGCGGCAAATTCATCGAGATTGCGGAAGAAGCAAGTCTCCTCCAATGTGTGACAGGCGGGTCCCGCCGGCTCCACCAGCAGCAGCAGCGTATCCGCATCGCAATCGACGCGTATTTCAACCAGGCGCTGGGTATTGCCGGAGGTCGCGCCTTTGCGCCAAAGTTCGCCGCGCCGCCGGCTCCAGAAAACCGCCTCGCCCAAATCCAGGCTCCGCTGCAGCGATGCCGCGTTCATGTAGGCCATCATCAAGACCTCACGCGTCTCCACGTCTTGAACGATGGCCGGGATCAAACCTTGGTCATCCCATTTGAATACGGCCAACACATCGGCATCAAGTTTCATCAATAGCCTCCCAGCCGTTCAGGCGTACCGGCACGCCGGCCCCATGCAGATATTCCTTTAGATCGCCTATCCGAAGTTCATTAAAATGGAACAGGCTAGCCGCCAGGGCAGCGTCCGCCCGGCCATCCGTGAGCGCTTCGACAAAATGCTGTTTCGCCCCGGCGCCGCCTGAGGCAATAACCGGAATCGATACGGCATCAGCCACCGCTTGCAGCATCTCAATATCGTAGCCGGACTTCGTCCCGTCCTTGTCCATGCTCGTTAGCAGGATCTCGCCAGCGCCCCGCTCTTCAACTTCCTTGGCCCAGGGCACGGCTTCCTTATCCGTCGGGATGCGGCCGCCGTTAATATGCACGACCCATTTGCCATCGACCCGGCGCGGATCAATCGCCACCACCATACACTGACTGCCGAAACCCCAAGCGCCGGCCGTAATCAATTCAGGATCGCGCACGGCGGCGCTGTTGATCGAAACTTTATCGGCGCCGGCCAGCAAGGTATCGCGGATGTCATCAATAGTGCGGATGCCGCCTCCGACGCAGAAAGGTATGAAGATGCTATCCGCCACTTGCCGCGCCATTTCCAGCACCGTTGCGCGCGCTTCGTGCGAGGCGGTGATATCGAGAAAGACCAGCTCGTCCGCCCCCTCGCGATCGTAAACTATCGCCTGCTCAACCGGGTCGCCAGCATCGCGGAGATTGATAAAATTCACGCCTTTGACAACCCGCCCGTCCATCACATCCAGACAGGGGATGATTCTTTTCGCCAACATGATCAACCTCCCTGCGCCGCCTTGAGCGCATCCGCAAGCGTGAATTTGCGCTGGTAAAGCGCCATGCCGATTATCGCCCCCGCTACTGCCCGGCTATCCGCGAGCTGCTCTATGTCGGCTAATGAGCGGACGCCCCCCGATGCGATAACCTGCAAGCCCGTCTGCTTCGCCAAGGCTACTGTATCGGCGATGTTGACGCCGGACAAACCGCCATCGCGTTTGACATCGGTGTACAGCGCATGCCGGGCGCCCATTTCCCGCAGCCGAGTTCCAAGCTCGATAGGCGTATAATCCGATAGCGCTGTCCAGCCATGCGTAACAACTTTCCCGTCCCTGGCATCTAGCGCTATGCAGACTGCTTCGGCTCCAAGCAACTCTATCGCTTTGGATACGGACGCTGGATCTTGTACCGCCATAGTACCGATAGCCAACCGATCCGCGCCCGCGTCTCGCGCGCTGCGCAGCCCAGCCATATCCCGCAGACCGCCGGTGAACTGAATCTTCACGTCCAAAGCGGCGGCAGCTTCAAGAATGCGCAGATTGTCATTCGCCTCAGCAAATGCGCCGTCTAGGTTGACCATGTGAAGCCAACGCGCGCCTTGATCGATCCAGGCTTGCGCCGTCGATATTGGGTCATCGCTGAAAATCGTTTGCCGCCGCGGGTCGCCTTCTCGCAGGCGGACGACCTTGCCCGCGCGCAGGTCAATTGCCGGATAGATAATCATCGGCGCTCCTAAAGTCTCAAGAAGTTCGTCAAGATTCTTAAGCCAACGCTCTGGCTCTTCTCCGGGTGGAATTGCACCCCGTAAATATTGTCGCGCTGAATCACGGCGGCGTAATCGATACCGTAGTCGACGGAAGCGGCGACGCTGTCTTCGTCCGTCGGCGCGCAATAGTAACTATGCACGAAGTAGACATAGCTGCGTTCATCCAAGCCGCGCAGCAATGCCGACTGCCGCCTGATGTTGAGCTGGTTCCAGCCCATATGCGGCACTTTGCGGTCGCTGAAATGCGGGAAGCGCCGGACCCGGCCAGCGAAGATGCCCAAGCCTTCGTGCTCGCCCATTTCCTCGCCGACTTCATAAAGCATCTGCATGCCAACGCAGATGCCCAGATAGGGCGTGCCCGCCGCCAGCGCCGCCTTTAATGGCTCGATCAGCCCCTGCTTTCGCATTTGCGCCATGCCAGCGCCAAAAGCCCCCACCCCGGGCAAGATGATTTTGCTCGCGCCCTGCAATTGCTCGGGGCGTCGCGCGAGACGCAAATCGCGGGCATCGAGGTGCTTCAAAGCATGCAAAACGCTGCGCAGGTTGCCGGCGCCGTAATCAATGACTGCGAGCATAAAAAACCTCCACCGCCTCAAACGAACAGAAAAGAAAAAGCCCCGCGTTTTGGCGAGGCAGCACTAAGTTGATAAGCAAGCAAAACACTAAGCGCTGCGCAACGCTCTTTTCGGGACCAGGCAATGATGATGCTGAAAAGTTTTCATCGGACCACTCATGATGTCAACCAACCGCAGTATACGTCGCTGCCCCTCAGCTGTCAAGCAGAGACTTGCCGCCGAGCCGCCCTGATTGAAGCAACAACGGCGAAGTGATATAATCATCATAATCCGTAGCTTGTGCCGCGTGGTCGTGGCGTCCGGAGTTGTCGCTGTGGAGATCAACCAGATTGCCAGCATGATCGAGTGGCTCGATGAGGAGCGCCGCCGGGACAAGGCTCTTATTGCCGCTTTGGAAGAGCGCCTGGCGCAGCAAAGAGATTCCATGGACTCCGTGCAGCGCCGCGTCAACGCGGTGGAATCTGATCAAGCGGTGATGAAGCAAGAAGTCATGCCAGCCGCCAAAGAACGCGATATTCTGGACCAAATGCGCCAGGAAGCCGAGCAAATGCTCGAGAATGCCGAGGCGCGCCGGCTCACTGCTGAACGTGAAGCGGAGAGGCGCATCGAGCTGCAGCGCGAGAATTTCCAGCGCGCGGTTCGCGAGGTATCAGATAAAGCCGAACGTCTCGAAAGACAATTGGCTAATATCAGCGACTTGCAAACCGAAGGCGACCGCCTGACTAATGCCATGCGCCTGCTCAATCAGGAAATCGATGACTTGAGCAAGAAGCTGGAAGGGCCCGACCGCCGCCTGGCTTTTCTCGAGGAACAACGTCGCTCAGACGCGCGGCGCTTGGCCGAGATCGAAACTGAACTACCGGAATACAAGAAATCGGTGGATGGCATCCAGCCCAAGCTGGCGCTCATCGAAGAACTTGCCGTGCGTAATGAACGCCGGTTGCAGGATGTCACGAATGTGGACCGCGAGCGCCGTGAGCAGATTCAACAATTCATCGATCAGCAGCAATTGCTCGCGCAGCAACGCGATCAACAGTTGCAGGATTTGACCAGGCGCTTCGGCCTCCATGATGAAGAACTGCAAAAGAATATCGAGCGCTTTGAAGTATGGGCGCAAGCCTACCGCGAGATGAAACGCATCATTGACGATTTCAATCGCATCGGCGACCGCCTGGAGCGGCGCATCAGCGAAGCCTCCGAGATGCAGCGCCTGAGCGAAGAACGATTCCGCGAGGAATGGAATGACTGGCGCGATGAAGATCAAAAACGCTGGAAACAGTTGACGCTTTCCAGCGATGAAGTCTGGCGAAACCACGACAAAGAATTTGAGACCTTCATCAAGCGAGTCGGCGAAGTCGAGCGCCTCATGCCAGGCTTGCAGAGCCACATTGACCGGCTTTGGCTGCTCGAGCGCGCGCGCGCCGAGCTATACCGCGAGCGCTACCAAGCCATGTTGCACGAATATGACACCAGCGATGCGGCCGACGGCTTGTTGGCCAACAGTCGCCAACCCGCCAGCCGCCTCGGCGGCGCATAATCCATGCGCGTCATTGGGACTGCCGGGCACGTCGATCACGGCAAATCCACTCTGGTTGAAAAACTGAGCGGCATCAATCCCGATCGTTTGGCGGAAGAGCAAAGCCGCCAAATGACCATCGATCTTGGCTTCGCCTGGCTAGACCTGCCCTCCGGCGAAACCATCGGCATCGTGGATGTGCCCGGCCATCGAGATTTCATCGAAAACATGCTGGCGGGCGTCGGCGGCATTGATGCCGCGCTGCTCGTCATCGCCGCCGACGAAGGCATCATGCCGCAAACGCGCGAGCACCTCGCCATATTGCGACTGCTGGACATCAAGAATCTCCTGATCGTTCTGAGCAAGATTGACCTCATCGACGACCCGGAATGGCTCGAGTTGGTACAGCTAGAAGTTGAGGATTTGCTGGCTCAGCATGCGCTGGACGGCGCGCCTGTCATCCCGGTTTCCGCCCATAGCGGCGCCGGCCTGGACAAGCTTACCCAGTCACTGCAGACGGCGCTTGACGACCTGCCAGTACAGGCCAACTACCATCATCCGCGGCTGCCAATTGACCGCGTCTTTGTTGTCAGCGGCTTCGGCACGGTGGTCACCGGCACCTTATCGGGCGGCGCGATTTCCGTCGGCGATAACATCGAGTTGCAGCCATCGGGCCGCATCGGCCGCATCCGCGGTTTGCAGAGCTACAAGCGCCCCGTGCAGACAGCTTCGCCCGGCAGCCGCGTGGCGGTGAATATCGCCGGGATCAGCGGCGCCCAAGTGGGTCGGGGCGATGTCCTTGCCTATCCAGGACAGATCCAGCCTACCCTGCTGGCTGATGTCCATTTCAATCAACTGGCCGATGTCGAGCGGCCGCTGAAGCACAACGCCGAGGTCAAGGTCTTCTGCGGCGCGGCCGAATCGATCGCCAATGTTCGCCTCATCGACAAAGAGACGATAAGAGCCGGCGAGACCGGCTGGCTGCAGTTGCGGCTGCGCGATCCCATGCCGGTAGCGCGCGGGAATCGTTTCATCCTGCGTTATCCCTCGCCGGCGGAAACCATCGGCGGCGGCTTGATCGTCAACGCCCACCCGGGCCGCCGGCACAGACGTTACCAGCCCGAGGTCATCAGCGATCTGGAAACGCGCCTTCACGGCTCGCCCGGAGAACGGCTGGCTCAGGCGGCAATCGGCGCTGAACCGCTAAGACTGGCCGACCTGCAGAAGAAGCTGGGCTATAGCGGCGAGGAGTTGGACTCCGCCCTGAACGAGGCATTGGACGAGGGCTTGATTGTGGCATTTGACGCCAAGATGTATTGGGCGGCGCAATCCTGGCAATCGCTTTTGCACACGATCATTGCCGAGTTGAGTATCTATCATCAAGCGAATCCACTGCGGCTGGGTATGCTGCGCGCCGAATTACGCAGCCGGCTGGGCTTGAAGCTGAGCTTGCTGGATCGGGCTGTCGCAGACGATGACCGACTGGCGGCAACTGGCAACTTTATCAAGTTGGCTGAGCATGCCATTGTGTTCAGCCCCGAGCAAGAAGCGAAGGCGGAGCGCTTGCGTCAGAGCCTCGCGGCAGCCCCTTTCACGCCGCCCAATATCGCCGACATGAACCAGTTGGCAAGCGAGGCAGTCGTCCGCGCGCTGATGGACATGCGCGTTCTGGTCAACGTCAGCGACACGATCGCCTTTGCCGCCGTCGACTACGAGCGGATGGTCGACGGGATTCGCGAGCGTATCAAATCGCAGGGCGAGGTCGATGCCAAAACCGTGCGCGATATGTTTGGCGCCTCGCGCAAATACGCGATCGCCGTGCTGGAACATCTTGATTCGCTCGGCATCACCCAGCGCGTCGGCGATGTCCGCAAAGCTGGCAGGAACTTATAAGAACATTTCACGGAAGCAATGCCGGCAAGAAGCCGCCGACAAAGGCGTCGCCCAGCCCGATCGTCGTCGCGTTCACCTGCTCCACCGCGGCGACGGGCGCGCAGATTATCTCGTCGCCGGCGGCATTCATGGCGCGCGCAAATCTGGCGTTTCGTTCAAGCGGCGGGCTGCCCTCAATCTCGCGGTAATCCTCGATCGAGAAGCCATCGCCGTAGCGGAAACGCGTTGTCGCCATCGTCACGCCTGCCTTCAGCGCCGCGGCGTATCGGCTGGCGCCTTCTCCATAAGCCAGCGCCCAATCCTGCGTATGCAGGACAAGCGTGCGAACGGGCGAACCGCGACGCCAGTCCGCCAGCGCCGCACGCACTTCATCCGCGTCCTGGAAGTCGACGGGCCGCTTGAGATGGCTGCGCAACTCGTCCTCATTCAGGCTGAATATATCAATCTTTTGGCCGAGCCTCCGAAAGATCAACTGGCGGAAACCGGGGTCAAAGTATGCGCCATCCTCCAGGAAAACTATGGCGCTCTTGGGCAAAGCCTCGATCATGCGACCAACTGCGTGAAGGCGATCGGCGAGCCTGCGCTCGCTCTGAATCGCATTGAAGCCGGAGATCAGAAGCGCCTTCGCTTCGGTGATCAGGTCGGCGAAATCTTCGTTTAGTTTCAGCGCGATGCGGTCGGCATTGCAATGATATATGAGGCGGTTTGGCTGGCGCGCGCGGATATCGATCGCGTCCGCGCGAATTCGGGCGTCTTTGGGGAACTGCACAATCAGATGCGGATACTCGCTGTCGCGCTCATTGCTGCAGACATAAGGGCTGTCCGGCGGGATGAGCCGACGAACGTGGTCGTTCTGCGTGATGAGATGCAGGGCGGAAGTATAACCGAGCGCGCGCATGGCGATGGCGGCGCGTACGGAGGTCCCGCCCAGCGTGATTTTCTTTTCGAAGCGACGGGCAAATCGTTCGATCAGCGCCGAGTTGGCGATGAAGCGCTCGCTACCGGCCGAATCTCTCATGAATCCCAAAATCGAGACGACGAGGTCGCGTTCGTTGTTGACCTCCCCGGCGGCGGTCAGTTCTTCCGCGCGGATCTTGTACCGCTTCACAAGATCTTCGAGTACTTCGGCATTCCAAACGATTTCATAGTCGACGTTGTTGCAGAAGCCGAGGGCGATCTTTTCGCTCACACTGCTCTCCAAAGGGGAACGGGCTTTGTGAAACGAATCGTCAATACAGCGCCGCCTTGCCTGTTGTGCTGAAGAGATCGAATTTCTGCCGGCAAACGACTTTCATGGCGTCGATGCATTCAGGATAGATGCTGCTGGGCTCACGAAGAATTGGGTTCTTTAGTACCTCACGCGCTTTTAGATAGAAAGCGCTCTTCATATCCGCCGAGATATTGATCTTGCAGATACCCAGCGCAACTGCCTGCGCGATCTCTTCGTCCGGATTGCCGGAGCCGCCGTGCAGCACCAGCGGTATATCGACTCTTGCGCTGATTTCCCGCAGCAGGTCCAATCGGATTTCCGGCTTCATGTGCTTGGGATACAAGCCATGCGATGTGCCGATCGCCACCGCCAGGGTATCGACATCGGTGGCGTCGACAAACTTCTTGACTTCGTCCGGATCGACGAAAACAACTTCATCGGCGCCGGCTTCCGCTTCTTCGTCCAGCTCCCCGATGGTGCCCAACTCGCCTTCGACCGACACGTTCACCGAATGCGCCAGCGTTGTCACCTCGCGGCAAGCGGCGATATTCTCTTCCAGCGGCAGCATCGATTTGTCCATCATGACCGATGTGAAGCCAGCTCGTATGGCGCCGATAATCTGCTCAATCGACGACCCGTGGTCCAAGTGTATCACCACCGGCGCCGATGCCTTGCGCGCCTCTTCGAGCGCCATCGTTACAAATGACGCGCCAACAAAGGCCAGCTCGTCGGGATGAATAGCGATGATGACGGGCGCTTCGGCCTCCTCCGCCGCTTCCAGCGCGCCCCGCAGAAGCATATTGCTGCTGATATTAAAAGCGGGCACAGCGAAGCGGTGGGCGCGCGCCACCGCCAGAAGGTCCTTCATATTCAGTAACATTGTGGCTTTATCGTTCCTCTGCTGGTCAATTTATCCTGGTCGCAGATTCTAGCCCTTAACCGAGCCAGCGGACATACCGGCTATGAAATAGCGCTGGAACAAGAGGAATAGTATGAGCACCGGCAGCGAGCCTAGCACGCTAAGCGCCAACATCTGGTTCCATTCAAAGGAATGCTGTCCCATCAGCAAGTGAATGCCGATGGGCACAGTGCGCATGTCGTTCGTGCGCGTCAAGGTCAGGGCGAAGAGGAATTCGTTCCAGGCCAGCATAAACGTATAGACGCCGACCGCCACAATCCCGGGCAAGGATATCGGCACGAGAATCCGCCAGAGCGTCACAAAACTGCCGCCGCCGTCGATCATCACCGCCTCGTCCAGATCGCGCGGGAGCGTGTTGAAGTAACCGGTCATCATGATGATGGCGTAGGAGAGCGTGAACACCATGTACGTCAGCACCAGCGCCGTATAGGTATTGTAGATTTTCAGCCAGACGATCAGACCGAAATAGGGGATCATCAGCGTGATAGGCGGCACCGACTGCACGCCAATAATGACCAGATTCAGTATCTTCTTGAAGCGGAAGTCGTAGCGGCTAAATGCGTAACCCGCCATGATGCTGGTGACGACCGTGCAAATCGTGACCAGGATCGCCACCAGGTAGCTGTTGAAGAAGAAGCGCAGCTGCCCCGGATCGCCCAGCACGGCTTGGTAG
This sequence comes from Anaerolineae bacterium, assembly GCA_022824365.1. GTDB lineage: Bacteria > Chloroflexota > Anaerolineae > Aggregatilineales > Phototrophicaceae > UBA6055. The sequence goes on along the minus strand of JAJEAA010000028.1, from coordinate 113,110 downwards.
GCCTCAAACGAAAACGATTCGTCAATCAGCGCGGGCGGATAGGCGAAGATCTTCAGATTGGACTTAAACGAGGACGAGACCATCCAAAGCACCGGCAAACCGGCGAAACAGGCGCCCAGGATAAGCGCAATCCACAGCAATGTTTTCCTGACTAGAATCTGCCTGCGACTGCCTATCATCTCATTCGTCCGTCATTCGCTGACTGCGCACGTAGAAGATGCCGAAAAAGGTGCACATTGCCAAGATTACCATCGCTAACGTGGAGGCTTCCGAAAACTCGTACGAGCTAAAGGCTGCCTTGTAGGTATAAGTGCTCAATACCTCAGAGTTGCTTCCTCCGCCGGTGGTCATCCAGACCAAAGTGAACTGATGAAGCGTCCAGATGAAATCCAACAGCGCTAAACTAATGATGATTGGCCGAAGCTGCGGCAGGGTGATGAAACGAAACAACTGCCAGCTGTTGGCGCCGTCAACGTGCCCCGCTTCGTACAAGTCATCGGGAATGCCCTGCAAGCCAGCCAGAAAACTCACCAGGTAGAATGGATAGCCCGACCAGATATTGATGAAAGTCACCGCATGGATTGCCAAATCACGATCGGATAGCCACTCCAACAACTCCGGTACCAGCCCGACTTCAAGCAACACAAAGTTGACGACGCCGTGCGGGTTTAGCAGCAGACGCCAGAGTATGGCGATGATTGAAGCCGTGAAGACCCAGGGCAGAATATAAATGACGCGGAAGAGCGCCTTTACGTTGGCGGCTAGCAGCCGCGAATTGAGCAACAACGCGAATGACAAACCGATGACAAAATGCGCCACAACGCTCGCGGTGGCAAAGTACATGGTATTGCTTAGCGCGGCGCGAAACTTGCGATGAGAAAGCGCCTTGATATAGTTTTCAAGGCCGACAAACTCCGGCGGATTGGGATTGACTATGACGTTGTCGAACAGGGAATAGAGGAATACCGTCACGATCGGCACAACGGTCAAAGTCGCGAGCAGCAGTAAGGTCGGTGACAGATAGCCATAAGGCAGCAGCTTGCGTTTCCGCTGCTCCCAGCCGATATTGGCGGGTTCAACGACTTGGCTTTGCGTGGCTGTAGCCATGCCGGCTCCGGATAAACTCCCCCCTTTCCCTACATAAAGGGAAGGGGAGATTATCGCTTTGAGATCCCTCCCCCGTTTTGGGGGAGGGATACAGGGTGGGGGTTGGAAAACCTAAGAGAATATGTCTTCCCATTCGGCTTGCGCTTCATCCAGGAAGTCGCCCAGCTCCATGTCGCCTTCCAGATAGAGTTGGAAGGGCTCGTCGAAGCGGCGCATCAGCTCTTCCGCGGCCGGGAGCCCGGTGAACTCATTGGCCAGGTAACCAGCCTGGAAGATCTCGAAGGCTGTCATAAAGAGTTCATCCGTCTGGATGAAGTCCGGCGTCGCGTTGACATTGCCCGGGAAGGCGTTGGCGATCGATGTCAGTTTGGAGTTGCCCTCGACGCTGGTCAAGAAATCAATCAGCTTCCAGGCTTCGGCGGTGTGCTCGGTGTTGGCGCTGATGCCAATGCCCCAGGAGGCGTAAGGCAGACCGCGCGGTCCATCATAGCCCTCGGCGGCCGGCAGCGCGGTAATATCGAAGTTCAGGTCCGGGTTGCGCTCGCGGATCAGTGTGAAGTGAGCCAGGGTGTTGATGATCATGGCGACGCGCTCGTTGACGAATTCTTCGACCTTTTCATTTTCCTTCATGGCGAAGGAACCAGGCGCGACCACGCCGGCATCGTGCAGGCTCTTGATATATGCCATCGTCTCGGCCAACTGCTCGTTGCCGACCAGGTTGGGCTGCCCCATGTCATCGAGCATGCTGCCGCCGGTAGCCCAGAGCCAGGACATGGTGTCATTCTGGATGCCGTTGGGCTGTTCCAGCGAAAGCGGCTGCGCCCAGCCGTAAACGTTATTGTCGGGATCGGTCAAGGCTTCTGCCGCAGCGGCGAATTCGGCGCGCGTCGACGGCGGATCAATACCGGCTGCTGCCAGCATGTCGAGATTGACGAAGACCGGATAGATGAAGTTGGCGATGGGGATCATGTATGTCTCCCCGGCGAGCTTAATCTGCGCCGCCAACTCGCTGTCATCGTAATCGGCATCCGCCATGGCCTGAGTTAGGCTTGCCAAAGCGCCTTGCTTCCACAGGACGTTGACCCAGGCGCCATCCAAGCCCACGACATCAGCCATCGTGCCGGTGGCCGCGCTGGCGATGATCTGGTCTTTCGTGGTCAAGTACGGACCGCTGATCGTCTCAACTTTGATGCCGGGATTGGCCGCCTCAAACTCATCCAAGATCGCGCGGAAAGAACCTTCCGGCAGTTCCGGCTCCCACCATTGCTGGAATTCCAGCGTGATATCCTGTGATGCCGCGATGCCCGCCGAAAACGCGAGCAACAGAATCATAAGCAGCGCAAACATGTATCTCTTCATTTCAGTTTCTCCTTTGAGTCTCAAAACATTGCCGATAAATCACGAAGCGGTGGCGTGAAAGTCAGATCGTTGTCAACCCCGCTTTACACGCGTTCATGATTTTACATAGGCGAGTCCTTTCTCTGATCGACCTCTCCACGCCATATCTGACACCCAACCGCGAATTACAAAGAAAACACGAGGGCAACCAATCGCCGGAGTCCTGACTTTGATTTGGTTGTGGCAGTCGATAGACTTGGATGCGAGGCCTCAGCGCGATAATCGAATCGCTCACAAAAACCTATATTCCAAACACTTATTCACTTGCGCGGGATTGGAACACATTAGCGCGCCCGTGTCAAATTCTGCTCGGCTGATCGCTTTCCTCTCGCTCTATCCCGCCAGCCTGTTTACTATGGAATCATCACGCCCCGCGTCGATGGCGGCGCGAACCCTTTGATCATTGAGATGCGCGATTCCGCTGCGACTATTAGAATAGAGTTATTGAGGAGATGTTATGAATTTCCGTCGTCATACTCTGGAAGAGAATGAGCGGGTGGCGCTTGCGCCCTTCGCCCTCTTCAGCGGCGATTCGCGAGGGCGCTTGCATCACGAAGCGGAACCGCGTTACCGCACTGCCTTCCAGCGCGATCGCGACCGCATCCTGCATTCGGCCGCCTTTCGCCTGCTGGAATACAAAACGCAGGTCTTCGTCGCTGACGCCGGCGATTATTATCGCACGCGCCTGACGCATACGCTGGAAGTGGCGCAGATCGGGCGCACGCTGGCGCGGGCTCTCGGCGTCAACGAGGACTTGGTCGAGACGATATGCCTGGCGCATGACCTGGGCCATCCGCCCTTCGGCCATGCCGGCGAGGACGCGCTCAATGAGTTGATGGAGGAGCGCGGCGGTTTCAACCACAATCATCAGAGCTATCGCTTGGTCACGCGGCTGGAGCAGAGATACCCCAAGTGGCAGGGGCTGAACCTGACTTTGGAGACGCTCGAAGGGATCGCCAAGCACGAGAGCAGTTACGACAGGCGCGCCTTCAGCGGCATCGCCACCGATACCGGCGCCAGCATGGAAGCGCAGATTGCCAATATCGCCGACGAGCTCGCTTATAACGCGCATGACCTCGACGATGGCTTAAAAGCCGGCTTGATAAGCCTTGAGCAAGTGGAAGAGTTGGCTTTGTGGCGCCAGGTGGCGGAGCGGCTGGATTGGACGAGCAAGCGCCTCGATGATGTGTCGCGCCATCAGATTATCCGTGAATTGGTCGGTTTGCTGGTGGATGATGTCTTATGCGAGACCGAGCGCCGCCTCGACGCGCTGGGACCGAAATCATCGCTTGAGGTGCAACAGCATTGTGAACCCCTCGTCCGCCACAGCGCCGGGCAACAGCAGTTGAACGCCGAACTCAAAGACTTTCTCACCCATGCCATGTATAGACATTATCGGATCGTGCGCATGCAGACGCGCGCCAAGCACTTCATTCAAGGGCTGTTTGGCAGCTATTGCAAAGAGCCGCGCCAGTTGCCGGAAGTTTATCGCACGAAATTGGCGGAGGAATCGACGCATCGCGTGGTCGCCGATTATATCGCCAGCCTGACCGACCGCAGCGCCTTGCGGGAATTCCAGCAGCTATTTGATCCGATTACCAGACCTTGATCGAGGTTAAGGCATGCCAGGCGAAACCCTTCTGAATCAGCGTTATGAGCTTGTCGCGCAGCAAGGCTCGGGCGGCATGTCCGTCATCTACCGCGCCCTCGATCGCATGCTCGGCCGCATGGTCGCCGTCAAGATATTGCGACCCAATCTGACGAAAGATCCCGCCTTCCTCGAGAAATTCCAGCAAGAGGCGCGCAGCGTCGCCAGGATGTCGCACCCGAACATCGTCACGGTGCATGATGTCGGCAGCGATGGCTCGACGCATTATATCGTCATGGAGATGGTCGAAGGCGATGATCTGAAGAAGTTGATCAAGACGCGCGGCGCGCTGTCCTTCGAAAAGGCGCTTGACCTCGGCATTCAGATTTGCGCCGGACTTGGCTTTGCCCATCGTTCGCAATTGGTCCACGCCGATGTCAAGCCGCAGAACATCCTCATCAACCGCGATGGCGTCGTCAAGGTCACCGACTTCGGCATTGCCCAGGCTTATACCGATACAATGCCGCAGACGCGCAGCGAAGTGGTCTGGGGCAGCCCGCATTATTTCGCGCCGGAGCAGGCCCGCGGGGAAAAGCCGTCGCCGGCTTCCGATGTCTATTCCATCGGCGTCGTCTTGTTCGAGATGTTCACCGGGCGCTTGCCCTTCGTCGGCAGTTCCCAGCGCGAATTGGCGCTGGCGCATATACAGGCGGATGTGCCGCGAGCGGCGGATCTCAATCCGCAGTTGCCGGCCGAGCTTAGCAATGTGATCGTCAAGGTGATGAGCAAGCGCCCCAACGACCGCTACAAACATGCCGATCAGCTTGGTCATATCTTGCAGCAGATTCGCGAGCGCCGCCGCGCCGCGCCGGCTGCAATCGCCGCCGAACGGATGACGCCGTCTACAGCGGTCCGGCAGCAAGGGGCGTCCCCGCGTCCACAAGCCGCCCCGGCCCGGTCCCCAAAGATAGCGCCGCCGCCCGTGCCGGTCCGTCGAGAGCCGGCCGCCGCAATCGGCAGCCCGCCCGCAGGCCGAAGCGGCACGGGAGAAGCGCCAGCCGTTCCCGCTCCCCCAAACCCGCTCTTCAACCCGGATGGCACCATCAATGTCGACGCGACAGGCGGTTATAGCGGTCCCTTCTTGCCGCAGCGACAAGCCAAACGGGAGGGCGCCGATATCGTCACGATTATCCTGGTCATCCTGGCTTTCATCGCGGTGGCGGGTTTGGCGCCGCTTTATTTGCTCGGGGTCTTCCCGCTACTGTAGATTTCAGCCGCGCCCGAATTCGTCCGCCAGTTGCTGGCTGCTCAAATGAATGAGCACCTTCCGGCCGCTGGGAGATTCGAGCGGATCCGGGCAGCGTTCCAGCTTGTTGACTAGCGCGCGCATTTCTTCGTCCGGCAAGACCTGCCCACGACGCAGGGCCGCGGCATAGGCGAGCGCGGCGACCCCGTCGCTGAGTTCGCGTTTGGAATGTCGCAGACGCTCCAACATGCGCGGGATCATATCGGCGGCGCCCAAGCCAGCGGCATAGCTCGGCAGCGCGCGGACGACAAAGGTGTTGGGGCCAAACACTTCCACTTCAAAACCGAGCGCGCTGAAGATCTCGCCAACCGCCCCCAGCAATTCGGCATCCGACGGCGAAAGCATAATCGTCTGGCTCTCGCCCGACGCCAGCCCCGCCAATTTGCCCGCGCTCAATTCCTCGCAGATCTCAGCGTACAGTATCCGTTCATGCGCGGCGTTCTGATCTATGAGGTAGATGCCGGCGGGACCTTCGGAGACGATATAAGTCGCCCCGACCTGCCCCACCACGCGCAAAATCGGCAGGGTTCGCGGCTTGGCCGGCTCCTCGGCCAGATCCGGGATGTGGCTCAAGCGAGCCTGGTCAAAGAGATCGTCCCGGTCATAACGCTGCCAGTTGGGCGTCGGCCGCGCGTACTCCAGATACTGATCGGTAAAGCCGCTCTCCGACCAGAGATCGGGCGCCGCGCTGGTATCGCCTGAGGTTTGCAGCGCCTCCCTGACCGCGCGCTGGGCCGCCAGGAAAACTTGCTGCGGCTCACGAAAGCGGACTTCAGCTTTGGTCGGATGCACATTGACATCGACAAAATCGCTTGGCGTGGTAATCAGCAAGACCGCCAACGGAAAAGCGCCCGCTTTCAGCAGGCCGTCGTAAGCCTGGATGACGGCATGGGTCAAGGCGCTGTCCTGGACCGCGCGGCCATTAACAAAAAGAATGATCCGGTCCCGCCTGGCGCGATGTAGCTCGGGCCGCGATACGAAACCTGCCACGCCGATTCTCGTTCGGTCGGCGCGGGCTTCATCGACAGCCTGGACCGGCAGCATATTCTTGAAAGCCGGCAAGCCAAAGGCGGTCATGACAACATCGGCGAGTTGTCCGCTGCCGGAGGTATGCAGCCGTTCGCGGCCATCCTGCTTCAAGACGAAGGCGATAGCGGGATAAGCCATCGCGTAGCGCGCGACCACCCAGTGAATATGCCGCTTCTCGGTGCTTTCGTTCTTGAGGAATTTCAGACGAGCGGGCGTGTTATAAAAGAGATGCTCAATCGTGACGACTGTGCCGGCCGGCGCGCCGATCGGGTCTTGCCTCAGGCTGCTATCGACGGACTTCAGCATGACGCCGATGGATTCAGCGCGATGCCGCGTGACGATGGTCGCCTGGCTGACCGTCGCCAGGCTTGACAGAGCCTCGCCGCGGAAGCCGAGCGTCGTCAGCGCCTGCAACTCCTCGGCGCTGCGCAATTTGCTGGTGGCATGACGCTGGAAAGCGAGCTCGATTTCGCTGGAACGAATGCCCGTCCCGTTGTCGCTGACGCGCAGCAGTCGCCGCCCGCCGCCGCTGGCTTCCACGTGAATCGAGGTCGCGCCGGCATCAATGGCGTTTTCAATTAACTCCTTGACGGCCGACGCAGGGCGCTCGACCGCTTCGCCCGCGGCAATCCGCGCCACCACCTCATCCGGCAATATCTGTATTGGCATTCGCCTGATTCTTCGCTTTGCGCCATTCCGTTCGGAGAATACGATCTATCCTATAGTTTAGCTTGTAACAGCCGTGTTGGCTCCGTTGTTTTACGCGCAAGTCCGGCAGGCTTCTAGGGAAAGCCGAAGCAAGCGAGCCAGAGAAGCTGCAGGCGGGAAGTCAAGCGCAAACCATAAGCCCGGGCTACAAAGAAAGATAAGAAAAGGACCAAAAAGGATAGGGAAAGGACCGGTAGAGGATAAAGTGGAGCCATAGTTTTTCCGTGCTATATCGATACAGTATGCATACAGCTCTGATTTCAGACAAATTAGTTGATATTTCATGTTGATTGCGTTTGATTCTGGCTTGAAGGAAGCGGGCGAAGTGAGGCATGGCGTTTTGGAATTGTCATTGAAAGTCTCGGAAAGGAATAGTTTTTCTCCAATGGATTCCAATAGCGGAACGGCCATGGCCGAAGGAAATGTTTTTTTGGCCATCTGGCCATCTGAGCCAGAGGCGAGGCGGGTAAGTCGCGAACGATCGCGATATGGGCGTATGTGTTCACGAGATAAGTATAGCAGATTCCGGGGCAGGATGGGTGAACATATGTTCACGTATGGAAAAGATGGACCACAAATACCGGAAGGCGCAAAGTCTTTTCCCTTGATTGCTCTGTAAATCTCTTTTGCGGAGCCCAAATTCTTTATTCTGGCATCGACGGGCGGCCCAATGGCTCGCCCCTACATATACACATCTTTTTGGGATCGTTATTTTGTGTGAGCCAAGTCGCAACTTGCGAGCGGCTGTGGCAATACGCTTTATCGTATTCACGATGCGGCCATTACACCGCTCCCCGGTTGATCCAATCCTTGAATGCCGCGAAGGCAACTGCTATACTGCCGAGCGTGATTGCGCCACCCTAGCTCAATTGGCAGAGCGATCGCTTCGTAAGCGATAGGTTATGGGTTCAAGTCCCATGGGTGGCTCTGCGCCGCCGATCAACCGCTGGCGCAACCGACAATTGAATACCCAAAAACAGCGATCGGGAAGAGTAAGCGGATCGACATGTCCATAGAGATTGCGGGCCATTGGCTGGAAGCCCGCTGACAGTAGACCGCCGAAAGTCGCCCGGGAGTTGCTCGAAAGAACGCGCAAGCCAGTAGACTCGAGCCGGTTCACGCCCGTCATCGCGTTTTGAGCGCAGCGGACGCTCGTCCGTTGAAACAAGGTGGTACCGCGGAAGACAGCCTTTCGTCCTTGTGTGGGATGGAAGGCTTTTTATTTGGGGGATTGGAGGCAGGAATGATGAAAGCAAGCGCCGAAACGAATATGCCGCGCAATTTCGACTTCGCGGAAGCCGAGCCGCGCCTGTACGACTGGTGGGCGCGCAATGGCTATTTTAAGCCGGAAGCAGCCGGCGACAATGCTGAGCCATTTGTCATCAGCATGCCGCCGCCGAATGTCACCGGCAGCCTGCATATCGGGCATGCCCTCTTCACCGCGCTGGAAGACTTGATAATCCGCTACGAGCGGATGCGCGGGAAAGCCGCCTTGTGGTTGCCGGGCACGGACCACGCCGGCATCGCGACGCAATTGCAAGTGGAGAACTTGCTGCGCGAAGAGGGGACCAGCCGCGAGGAGGTCGGCTATGAAGAATTCTTGCATCGCACTTGGCAGTGGAAAGAAGAATATGGCGGCGAGATCATCAGTCAGTTGCGGCGCTTGGGCGCCAGTTGCGATTGGGATCGCGAGCGCTTCACCCTCGATGACGGCTTGTCGCAGGCGGTTTTGCAAGCCTTCGTGACCCTCTGGGAACAGGGACTGATCTATCGGGGGCCACGGCTGGTCAACTGGAGCCCGGGTTTGCAGACAGCCGTCTCCGATCTGGAGGTCGAAAGCAGCGAGGAGCTTGTCACGCTCTATTATTTCCGCTACCCGGTCGAAGGCGGCGAGCATTTGCCGGTCGCCACCAGCCGGCCGGAGACCATCCTCGGCGATACAGCCGTGGCCGTTCACCCCGCCGACGAACGCTACCGGCATTTGATCGGCAGGCAGGCTTTTGTGCCGATCCTCGGACGGGCGATTCCCGTCATCGGCGATGAGTACGTCGATATGGAATTTGGCGCCGGCGCCTTGAAAGTGACGCCCGGGCACGATTTCAACGATTATGAACTGGCGCAGAAGCATGGCTTGGCCATAATCAACATTCTCAACAAGGACGCCAGCATGAACGCCGAGGCTGGCAAGTACGCCGGGCTGGATCGTTATGACTGCCGCGAGCAGCTTTGGGCGGATATGGATGCGGCCGGTCTGGTCATCAAAACCGAGCCCTACACAACACGCCTGCCGCGCAGTCAACGCGGGGGCGAAGTCGTCGAGCCTATGATGAGCACGCAGTGGTACGTTCGCATTCAACCCTTGGCGGACAAAGCCATCGCGGCCGTGCGAGAGGGACGGATAAAGATCGTGCCCGAACGCTTTGAGAAAGTCTATTTCCATTGGCTGGAGAATATTCAGGATTGGTGCGTCAGTCGTCAGTTGTGGTGGGGGCATCGCATTCCGGCTTGGTATCGCGAGAAGGATGGCGACCCAGAGGGCGAAATCTACGTCGGCATAGAAGCGCCGGCCGGCGATGGCTGGGTGATGGAGCGAGATGTCCTGGACACCTGGTTCAGCAGCGGCTTGTGGCCTTTTAGCACCCTGGGCTGGCCCGAAGAAACCACGGACCTGGAGCGCTATTATCCCACCCAGGTGATGGAAACAGGGCATGACATTCTGTTCTTCTGGGTGGCGCGAATGATCATGATGGGCTTGTGGTTCACCGATGAAGCGCCCTTCCACACGGTATACCTGCACGGTTTGGTTCGGGCGGAAGGCGGCAAGAAATTCAGCAAGACCCTGGGCAACGCGGTTGATCCGCTGACGGTCGCCGACAAGCTGGGCGCGGATCCATTGCGCTTCACGCTTGTAACGAGCGGCACGCCGGGCAATGACTGCCACCTGGATGAGACACGGCTGGATCACAGCTTCCGCTTCATCAACAAAATCTGGCAAATGACTTCGTTCATCAACATGAACCTGGATGGCGAACTGGAGTTGGGCCTGCCTCCGCTCGAAAGTCTGGATCTGTCCGCCCGCTGGATTCTGAGCCGACTGCATCGCCTGATCGCCAATGTCCAGTATCTGTTTGACATTTACCAGTATGGCGAGGCGGGCAATCAGATCCTGGCTTTTATGTGGGATGAGTTCGCGCCCTTCTATTTGGAGATCAGCAAGCAAGCTTTGTATCAGGGCGACGCCGCCCAGACCGATAGCGCGCGGCGCGTTTTGGTGCATGTTCAAGACAATTGCCTGCGTCTGCTGCACCCTTTCATGCCCTTTATGACGGAAGAAGCCTGGCGCTATCTGCCGCAGGCCGGCGAAGCGCTGATCATGGCGGAGTGGCCGCGAGCGGATGAGGCTTTAATCGACGATGAGGTCGAGGCGCGTATGCACTCATTTCTCGAGCTTGTCCGCGAGGTCCGCAATACGCGTAGCGAATACAAGGTGGATCCGGGCCGGCGCATTGAAGCCATCGCCTATGATCGGCCTATGACGCGGGACCTGGCCGCCAACGCCTGTATATTGCAGCGGCTTTGCAACGTGGATGAACTGCAGCTCATACCGGAGAACGACGCCGAACCGGCTAATGCCGCCAGCATTGTCGTCGGCGAACTGACGCTCTTTCTGCCGCTCGAAGGCATGCTGGATATCGCGGCCGAATGCAAGCGTCTGGCTGATGAGCAGGTGAAATTGCAAGGGCAACTTGATCGCACAGCGAAGATGCTGGGCAACGAGAAGTTTGTAGAGCGCGCCCGCCCGGATGTGGTGCAGCGCGAGCGCGAACGTCTGGCCGAGCTTGAAGCGGCGAGCGCGCAGGTTCAAGAGCGGCTCGCGAGCTTGTGCCCATAGCGGCGTGGAGGAAACTCGCGTTGCTGTCTGCCGTTTCGCCTACGGCGACGTAAATCCGCCGCTTCTATCCGCTATAATAGGCTGGACGCGAATCGGATTTTCGAGGGCTGCGCTTGACAACAACATACAAGGTCTGCCCGATTTGCGAAGCGCGCAACCATCACAACGCGGCGCTTTGCGCGACTTGTGGCACGACCATCGCCGATGTCGCGCCGAGGCAAGACTCCGATGAGGTTGATGCTCGCAGCGAAGTCTACGATTATCGTTATGGCGAGACCGACCTGGCGGAATCGTCCCTGGCATTTAGAGGGCGCGTTGGGAGCGTCGTGCTGGTCGTCTTGGTCTTGGTCATAGCTGGCATTGTCGCGGCCATGGCTTTGGCGCCGCGCCTGGGGGACGCCGACGCGGCGATCGCGCGCCCCGCGGATACCGTCCAGCCGACGCGGCAAGCGGGTCCGTCGATAACGCCCGGGACGCCAACAGCCACTTTCACCGTCAGCCCGCCGCCGACTGCGATCCCGACGCTGGCGCCTACCCGGGCGCCATGTGTGCGGAAAGTTGCCCAGGGCGATTCCCTGATTTCGATCATTTCGCGATGCGGGCACAACAGTCTGGTCATCTTGCCTACGGTAATGGCGCTGAATCGAATCACGGATGAGACGCAGATCCAGATCGGGCAGGAGATCATCGTGCCGCATCCATCGCCGACTGTCGATCCAGCCAACGCCGATGCGTCCAGCGACTCAGCCGCGGCCGCGAAGGACGAGGGTCAACTGGAACGGTTGGCATTTGATCCCTTCGCGCCTACTTTGACGCCGACGCTGCTGCCCGGGCTGATGTGGCATGTCGTGCAACCGGACGAAGATATGATCTACATCGCGGCGGTATATGACAGTAATGTCAAAGAGCTCTCGGATCTCAACCCGGAGATTGACTTCCTTCTCTGCGATTTTGGCGAGATCTTCGGGGGACCGGAATGCACCATACAGTTGAGCGTAGATCAGCATGTGCGGGTGCCAGCGCCTACAGCAACGGTGACACCGATCGCGATCGGCAGCAAGACAGCCACGCCGCGACCGACCGCGACCTTCAATGCCCCAATCGCGCAGAGCCCAGCGAACGAAGCTTATTTTTCGCCCTTCGAGCAGGTGACATTGCGCTGGGTGGCGACGGGCCGGCTGGAAGCGGACGAAGTTTATCGAATCGACTTCAGCAATATGGACAGCGGCGAGCGCTTCCAGGCCGATACGCGTGAACTCTTCTTGATTGTCCCGGCGGAATGGCAGAGCCAGGATGCCGAAAGCCATCGCTATTCCTGGCAGGTCCGCGTATTGAATACGGTTAACAACACGAGCGCTTATATGACTGGGCTGCGAACATTCGTCTGGCAAGGCACCGGGCAGGCTGAGGCATGATGCGTCGACTGATGCTCGCTCTACTCGCGTCCGCTCTGATGACGACAATTGGCTGCAATATCAATCAGCCGGAACAGCCGCCGGCGCCGACTGACGTCATCGAAATAATCTCGACGACCGAAGCGCCGCCAACTCGCATGCCTTCGCCAGCGCCAACATCAATGATTGCGCCGCTGGAAATCGCAACCCAGGCGCCGAGCGATACCCCGATGCCGGCAACGCCAGCCGCCTCGCCAACAGCGACCTCGATCTACTTCGAGTATCTGGTGAATGAGGGCGAGACGATGTATTACATCCTGCAACTGCCACAGCACGGCTATGGCTACGAGCCGAATGTGGCCGCGACAGTCGTCGCCTTAAACGCCAATATTCCCGATGCGGACTCGGTTCGTGGCGGGATAACGATTCTAATACCGCGCCCGACGCTGATTCCAACACCCCTCGGCGCGGAATCGACGCAAGAATTCCTCGCCACCATCGGCGCCGATGACAGTTCGGGCGTGGTCTTGCCGGCCGGCGCCACGGTAGGCTGCCACACGGTCGAAGCCGGCGACGCCATCATCGGCGTGGCCGTGCAGCACAACACGACATTGGAGATCTTGCATGGCTTGAACCGCGATCTTAACTGGTTCGGCTGTAACTTCACCTTGCCGAGCGGCGGCGAAAACTGCGCGCCTTATCTCAGCATCGGCCAATGCGTACGCGTGCCCTTGCCAACGCCCTTGCCCACCAAATTCCCCACGCCAACCGGCGACGAAACGGCAACGCCCACGGCGACAAAGCTGGCGCCGCGCCTGCTTTACCCGCCTGATGGCGCCATCGTGCCGGCGGGACCGCTGCTGATCCAATGGGTCGGCCTCGCCGGGATCAACGAGACGGACGAATACTTGATAGAACTGGTCGACCAAACGCTCAATCAATCGCTGCGCCAGGTAACCCGCACGAACTCCTTCCGCGTGCCTGCCGCCTTCTTAGCCGCTGACGGTCAAACGCATTTGATTCAGTGGCGCGTCTCGGTGGCGCGATCAAACGCGCAAGGCGTGTACAACTACGTCGGCGCTGAAGGGGAATGGCGCAGTTTCGAATGGCTCGGCGGCTGACACTGAGTGTTGCACTCCTTCGCCGAGGGACCTGCGACAACATCCTCTTGACCGAGCTTCCAGAATATCTATGTCATGCGTCGGCGGATTTCGGCGCGTCCGCGTAAGCGGCGTAAGCGGGCCGCTGCGTCCCGGCGGCGTCCACCAGACTAAAGAAGCAGGCCTCTTCATCAGCGACCGCGCAGCCATTTAGGTTGTACAAGAACATCGCCGAGATGCTTTCCATATCCTGCACGAGTTCGTAAGCCTGCTTCACATAAAGGGCTTGCTCGTTTTCGCTGGTGTAATTGAGCCACTCGAATCCGCTTGACGGGATGGCGATATTGACGCCGTCACGCGTGCCCCAACCCACCTGAGTTACCACAATTGGCGTGCCCGCGAGGTCATTCTCCGCGAGCACCTCTTCGTAGAACTCCATCAGCTCGAGAAAATACTGCAAGAAGGACTCATAATGAGACTCGACGCCGGGCGGCTTGTCACAGCAGCGGAGCGTGGGCGGCACGGCGGAAGCGCTGAAGACCGCGCCGATCGCGTCACTATAATCGGCCGCGCCCGCTTCCAGCATGATTTGCAAGTAGCTGCCGGTGTCGATGGAATTGTAGCCATCGGAGAAGCCGACCGGCGCCAAGCCCCCGCTTATGACCAGAGCCTCCTCGTCATGCGACTTTATCGTCTCGAAGGCAATCCGCAGCAATGGCAGGTAGAAGCGCGCGCCCAATTGAACTCCGTCAGGAATCCCATAATCGCCGTCCGCGTTTAGCTCCGGCTCACGTTCGTAGATAGGAACCGTCCAGAATTTGAGCAGATTAGGCGACTTCCATATTTCGTAAGCGTCGACGATCCCGGCATAGCGGGTCGCCAGATTGGCCAAGAATGTCGCGAAGTCATTCAGATCTTTCGGCGGTCCGCCGTAATCACGCAATTGACTGTTGAGTTTCTCAGTGTAGGCGACGCGGCTCCATGCGGGGGCAGCGAAGACATTCAGCAGGATGTTGACGTTTTGGAGTTCCATCGCGGCCACTGTCGCGTCCAGAGCGGAATAATCATAAATGCCGGGCTCAGGCTCGATCTCCGCCCAGGGCACATCAATCTTGACCCAGTCGACGCCCAGCTCAGAAACCTGTTCCGCCAAAGCGGTTGCGTTTGCGCGATCGCTGAAGACCTGCAAACCAAAGCCGAAGCCAGGCCGCGCAAGACTGCCCTTGACCACTGGCACAAGAATGGTGTCATCAAGATGTATCAAGCTGGGATCGGCGATGCCGTTGAGCAATTGGAGGAATTCCACTGTCGAATCATAGGCTTCGGCAATCTTCGTCAGATTGTCGCCCGGTTTCACGACGTGGATTTCCAAAACGGCATCTTCCAGTATTGGCGCCAATATCGCCTGGCCAATTTGAATGTCTCGCGGATCCGCCAAGCGGTTGAGCGCTTGCAAGACGGCGACGCTGACACCGTAGCGTTGCGCAATAGCAAAAAGCGAATCGCCCGTCTGAACAACAACCGATTCGAAGATGGCATCATCGACCCGCGGCGCGATGATGCTGCGTCCAACGGGAAGGTCGAGGCGGCCGCCAATGCCGTTCAGCGCGCGCAATTGCGCCACGGAAGTATTGAATTGACGCGATATACTGAACAGGCTGTCGCCCGGCTTTATCTCGTATACCACGTATTTTGTCTCGTCTATACGCGGGACGAGGATGGTCTGACCCGCCTCCAAATCAGGCAGTCCGGTCAAGCCATTCAGCGTGATCAACTTCTCTTCGGTCGTGGCGAAACGCCGCGAGATGCTATACAAGGAATCGCCAGCGGCAACCTCGTAAACTTCATACCTGGTCGCATCATTTGCGGGAATGAGGATTCCGGCGCCCACTTGCAGGTCGCCCGCGTCCGCGATGCCGTTCAGCGACATCAACACTGAAAGGTCCGTGTTGTACCGCCGCGAAATGCTGGATAGCGTATCCTCGGGTCCCACCACATGTATTTGCAGCTCCTCCTGATTCAGGGAGGGCACAAGAAGCGTCTGACCAGCAACGATGCGTCGTCCGTCCGCGATATCGTTCAGCCCCTGCAATAAACCGATACTGGTATTGAAGCGCTTGGAAATGCTGAATAGCGTATCGCCGGGCTGGATTTCATAGACCGCAACATAAGAGCTTGCGCCCGTCGGAACCAGGATCTTCTGGCCGGCAAGCAACTGCCTCGGCGCCTGTATGTTGTTCACCTCCGCCAAGGCGTCTACAGTGGTGTTGAAACGTTGCGCCAGAGTATAGAGCGAGTCCCCGCTTTGCACGATGTAAGTATCGAAAGTCGCGGGCAAATCAACAGGCGAGTCAGCAGCGCTGCCGGCGGAATCTGATTCCTGCGCCTGCAAGAATATGTTCGACGCAAAAACTAATACCGCAATGATCGCTATTGTACGCAGGCGAAGCATGATATACGCCTTGAAAGATCAACAATTCTCTATACAAAACAGTGTACTGCCGCGCCTTGAAACGCGCCAATCAAGTTTTAATTATCACATAGTATCAATTGGCGCCGCCAATCTCAACAGAACACAGGGCGAAGGAGTCGCTGCCATCCGGCAATTCAAGTCGCTTGCCGCTGACAGGATCATACCAGCCGACATGGACTTCATAGCGGCCGCGGGCGAGGTCTTGCGCGGGCATGTAATAAACATCGCGGAAAGCGACGCCTATAGCCCAGGTAGTGGAATCCAGGCGCCCCTCCTGCGGGAACTGGTCAACTTGCGTCCAGAGGGCGCTGCCGGTCGCCGCATTAAACTCGCCATAGGCGTGAACGAAGGTCTTCAGGGAACCGGCCGTCCGCGACAGAGGCATCCAATACAGGCGCAATACAAACTCTCCTGTTGGCAAGAGCATAGGACAATTCTCGGGAGCCAGCAGAGCGACCGCCTCGTCAAATCGCGCCAATTCGTCGCCGATGTCGGCAGGAGCGTCCCAGCTCATATATTGTCGAATGGGCAGCCCGGCAGCATCCGTACTTAATACTTCCTGCATGTTTTGCCGCATCCACTCGTCAACCACGCCGGCGTTCGGCCAGCCCGCCTGCTCCCTTGCCACGACGTAAATGCTCGCAAATTCAGCACTATACTTGGCAAGCGCGGACTTGATTTCATCCGCGTCCTGGTAGGGCTTGATTGGCAGGCCGATATCTTGCGCCGCTCCGTTGTAGTAATAGCCAAAGGCAGGATCCACCGCCAGCTGAATCACCAGTTCGTCGGCAGCCGCGCGCGAATTCAGAAAGGCGCCCAGTTCATCCCAGGCGGGCGCTTTACGAAACGCGGGATCGTTGAAGTGCGCGTCGAGTGTCAAGATCGCAAGCGCGAACCAGGGCAGCAGCAAAAGCAGAGACAAAGCTGCCTGACCGAATTTCGCGTAGCGCTGCAAATAGCTGGCCGTGATGTCCCCGCCAAGAGCCAACAGCAGGATAACGCCTGGCACTACCGCCAGGACGTATCGAGGATGGAAAACGTTGCGGAAAGACGCGATTAAACCAAGGGACAGAAGCGGGAGAATAACCAGCGCCGCTACAAAATAAAAGTTTCTTGTTGAAACGCGGAACAAGACGAACATAGCCAGCGCCAGAACCCCGGTCATAAGGGCGGAGAGACCGGGCGACGCCAAAGGCATCGTCTCCCCTAGCACGAGCGCCGGCACAAAACGCGTCAAGTAGTCCTGTACCGCGAAAGCCTGTAGATTGCCGCTGTATCTTCCCGAAACGATCTCTGACGCCGAAGCAATAATGAAGAAGATAACTGTTATTCCAGCGACCATGCTATTCAGCCCCAAGAATCGTCGAAGAAAACTGGATTCGTTTCGGCAACTGAAAATAGCAAAGGTCGACAGCGCTAATAAGATAAGCAATTCAGCATAGAAAACCAAGGCCGCCATCAGCGATACGATGCCATAGGCATACCAGTCAACGCGCCGTTTATGATCGAAAAGTCGTATTCCCAGCCAAAGCGCTGTTACGCTCAGCCCAGCCCAAATAGCGTAATTTCGGAAATCTTGACTATGCCAGATCTCGAGCGGATGCAAAGCCCACATCAGAGCAGATAGTATTCCTACATGAGGTTTCCGCGAGAGACGCCAGCCTAGCGCAAACATCGCCGGCGCCCCGATGATATTCCCTAGTACTACCAGATATCGCAATGCGAACGAGCTATCTATCCCATCCACAAGTTGCCGCCAGAATCGAAATAGCGCAAATGCCAATGGAGGATGAGGGTCTAACGCGGCGATGACGGAAAGCGATTCTTGCAGAGGCAAGTCCGCCCAGTAGAGTACGCTGAAGGCTTCATCGCCCCGCAGCGGCACTGCTTCCAGATCGTGCGCTCGCAGGCTGAATCCGAGCAAAATAACGATGACAAGCAGGCTGTATTCGCGCAGCAAAGCCATGCGCGTTCAGATGGTAGCTTCTTCGAAGGCTTCGATTTCTTCGTCGCTTAGAGGCATCAAGCTGGCGTTTTTGGCGTCGCCGGCTGCTTCGGCAAGCTGGCGTTTGGTATCGCGCATATACTCTTTTAGGTTGGGTCCCCGCTTGGGATCGGCGTAGAGAACCGGAACCTCGGGCTCGGACTCAAATTCGACTTCCGCCGACGGGTCGATGAAGACAATCAAACTTCGCACGGGCACATCCGGCGCAACTTCGCTGATAGCGCTTTGGATATGTTCGCGCGCGACTTCGGCCTCACGAAAGGGTTTGCCGATGCCGTCAAAACGAATCGCGGAGAAGAGCTTGCTGATGATGCTGCGCTTGCTGCGAAACTTTCCATCACGCAGGAGAAACTTTTGATCGTGCCAACGAGTGACAATCGCGAATACGCCCTGGGGGCAAATCAAGACATGGCGAACCGGGAAGTGGTAATAGTTGTACAAGACGCTTTTGTTGCTAAGCCCTTTTAAGCCATCCTCGATCGCTTTTTCCGGACGCGGAACACGCGCCCATAAGTTGGTCATACGGACAGATATAATCGTCAGCACGAAGGCTATTGGCAAGACCGCCGACTGCGCGATAAGCGTCAAGGTATCCGGGGTCTCATTGGTAAAGAGCGAGGCGTTAATGACGATGAAGCCCAGGATCAAAGCGCCGAAGGTGCCAAAAAACAGATAATTCGTGATCTTGCGATTGCGCCGGACGAGCTTCTTGTTTGTCACGATACGCATTGCTATGCCTCAACTATTGTGTCAGATACCGGCCTTAGCCCCAAAGTCAAATCAATTTTCACGTTCGCAGTCTAATACTCTGGCGATGCGCTGTTTCATCGATTCCGCTACCGCGTCGGCAATTCTGCCGCGGGTTTTGAAGAACCAGCCTTCGAGTATTTCCCATTTATGCGAAGAGACAGCGTCTATGACATAGTTGGCAAGGTCATCGGTTTTGGGTCCCCTGCCGTCATTGTCTGTAAGCGCGAACTTACCCCTAGGAGGAATGTAGGCTTTTTCCAGGTCCCGAATCGCTGCGTGCAGGTCTTCGTCTTCGCCTTCGTATCCGTCATTGAACCTGAACCTGCAGCTACCGAACAACTTCCCTTCCAGCGGCGGCGGCCCGCACTTGTCGCGCCCCGGCGGAAAAGTTAATACGTACTCGGTAAACCAGGTATTGTCCGCTTCGTCGATTTCATCCACCTCTTGACCACCGTCGACCGTCACTTGGAGACGATGCAATTCGTCGATATAGGCGTCTATGTTGACCGGTCCAAGTTCGAAGAACTGGCGAGCGCCCGGCCCCAGTTGGCTGGTGCCGATATCGAAACTTCTCATCTCGGTGACGATGCTTGAGGATACATGAATATCCTGGACCGTGAGCGTGATGTGGCTGTCTTCCGTGTCGAACCAATCCTGGCCCGTATTAACAACCGGCACCTTAACAGAGGCGTCAACACCGCAATACAACGGATGCGGATAAACCTCCGTCCAACCCAGCACCAGATTCACGTTCTGCGGCGACTCTGGGGTTTCCGGCACGAAGTAGGTGATATAGTTGGCCACTGTAACTTCGGCGCAAATCAACTCCCCGAAACGCACTGTCGGCAGGATGACCCAATTCTCGGGTCTTTGCGCCGGCGGGATTGCCGCCCGCACCTCGCCAATGACTGCGACGTTGAGATCTTCGTCCGGAACGCGCAGGCAATGCGTTACTGGCACTGGCAGCGTACTGACCGCCTCGCTCGCTTGCAATTCCGGGGGGATTTCGGCAAACAATTTGTATAATATGCCCATCCGCAGCAATTCAAGCATTTGGTCTTGGGGTTGGGCAACGGCTGAAGGCGAGTGGAAACCGCCTTCCACGTAGCAGTCCAGCGTGAAGGACGAGTCAGCCGAGATTTCAATGTCTTCAGGATCGAAGGTCAAGCCGCCGCAATCGTCGTAGGCGCGCATGATTGATGTATCCTGCGCGACGCTGGGCACAATCTGGCGGCCCAAGGGAATACCAGCGGCGACCTCCTCGAATTCCGCCGTCCGCAATTCCGCTGTGATGCGCGCGATTCCGTCCATGGCGATGTTGACCGGTTCGCTGCCGTCGCCCGGTCCCAATACACCTGCGGATCCAAGAGACGCAAGGTCGAAAGTTCCGCCGCTGGTCCAAGCCCAATATGTCAGGAC
Organism: Anaerolineae bacterium; assembly: GCA_022824365.1. Classification (GTDB taxonomy): domain Bacteria; phylum Chloroflexota; class Anaerolineae; order Aggregatilineales; family Phototrophicaceae; genus UBA6055. Next base: position 92,941 of record JAJEAA010000028.1, on the reverse strand, counting down.
CGATGAACCGGAGGTGTCGGCGTGGAATTCAAAGCCGACCGGCAAGTTGAAGCCGACCCATACGACCGGCTCGGTGATGATAGCCGGCTCAGCCAATTCAATTCTGTTGAGGCCCGTTAAGCCGATGCCGACTTGTTGCCGGTACACCAGCGAAGCGTCCGCCGGCGAACCGCCGTTGCCATCCTGGTAGACCAGCAAGTCGATATTGCTGCCCGGCGCTATCGTCTCGACCGAAATACTGACGGCGTCAAGAGCCACCGGCAGCGTCACGCCCAAGGGCGTCAGGTCGAATCCGTTGATCACGACCGATGGTTCGCCCTCGATGAAGAAAACGGCGTTGCCGTCGCCGATGTTGTTGCTCAATAAGGTATCGCCGGCAGCCGTGGGATACACTATCAATAAAGCCAACACAGCACCTAAAATCAACAGTCTCATCCCATTCATATGGCGACTCAGTGTCTTGCGCATGATTCATTCCACCTCGACTGCCTTGAGAATCATCAATAGGTATTGTAGGTTCGATTCACCTATTGGTCAAGCAAGCGACAGGGACTGGCTTATGCGCGGTAGTGTCACTATAATGTTCGCGTTGCGCCTAAAATATGGACGAGACTGATGGCAGAGTTTGTTTTGGTCTTCGCGGTGCTTGCGCTTGTACTGGGCGGATATTGGGCGCTGGTCGTCTTTCCCAAGCAGCGCGCCTTCCAGCACAAGCAGAAAATCGTGCGCTCACTGCATGTCGGCGACGAAATCGTGACCTATGGCGGCATCGTTGGCAAGATCATGGATATTGATGCGGACAAAGGCATAGCCGATGTCGAGATTGCTGAAGGCGTAAGAATCAAGCTGCTGACGGCCGCCTTGCAGCAGGTGTATGACCCGGACCAATTCGCCTATGACGCCGGCATCGGCATCAAGAAGCCGCAGACCGAGCGGACATCGTCATGAAGTTGACTGATGGAGAGGGAGGAAGCCCCGAATGAGCAGCCATGATCGCTGGCTTGCATTTATCGTATTATTGAGCGCTTTCTGCGTTTGGGTCGCCACGCCGCCCGAGTTCAAAGGCGTGCAGACTGAGGCCTGCGCCGCGCTGGAAGGCGCTGAGCCAGGCAATCTCAAATGCACGGAAAACCTGGAAATCGATACAAACGGCGACGGCGTAAACGAATTCGTGCTGAACATCACTCAGAGCCTCGGGCTGGATCTGGTCGGCGGCTTGCGCGTGCTCTTGCAGGCGGATATATCGGCGGAGAACTTCACGCCGGAAGATTTGAACGAAACAGCAAATAACGTATCTCGCCGCGTCAACGCGCTCGGCTTGAGCGAGGCGACGGTGCAGGTGCAAGGGCGCGACCGCATCCTGGTCGAGCTGCCCGGCGTGCGCGACCCGGCCCAAGCAATCGCAACCATACAGCAGACTGCCTTGCTCGAATTTGTGGATTTCGGCGGCTTGTCCAATCAAGTGCGGAGTTTCGTCGGCGCCGAGATCGTCACCAGCGAACAGGTGGACTTGCGCAAAGACGCCGTGCTGGCGGAAGGGGAAGAGGACCCGCTGGCGAATCGCCGCGCGCACCCGGTCAATGGCTTGCCCTTCCGCACCGTTATGACCGGCGCCGGCTTGCAGGCGGCCAGCGCAGTCTTGGCGCCGCCGCAGGGCACAGGCGGGCCGGAATGGATGATCAATTTCGAGATTAAAGAAGAGTTTCAGGACATATTCGGCAGCTTCACGCGGGACCGTATTGGCGAGCCAATGGCGATTGTGCTCGATGGCGAGGTCTTATCGGCGCCGGTGATTCAGGCGCAGCTCTCGACCGGTGGCGTAATCACCGGTCAATTCACCGAAGACGAGGCGAATACGCTGGCGCTGCAATTGCGTTCCGGCGCCTTGCCCATTCCGTTGCGTATCGAAAGCACTCAGGAAGTCGGCGCGACGCTGGGCCAGGAATCCGTCCGCCTCAGTGTGCAGGCCGGCGTGGTCGGCGTCATTGTCGTGCTCGCCTTCATGCTCATCTACTATCGCCTGCCCGGCCTGGCCGCCGATCTGGCGCTGGTCGTCTTTATTTTCCTCAATATCGCCGTCTTCAAGTTGCTGCCCGTGACGCTCACGTTGCCAGCCATCACCGGTTTCTTGATATCCATTGGCACGGCGGTTGACGGCAACATTCTAATATTTGAGCGGATCAAGGAGGAACTGCGCGCCGGCTTGCCGTTGGAGGCGGCGCTTAAAGCCGGCTTCGACCGCGCCTGGACATCTATTCGAGATTCTAACCTGTCCACCATCATCATTTGCGGCATCTTATTCATGTTCGGGCAGACGCCGGGCGCGAGCATTGTCGCCGGTTTCGCGGTCACGCTAGCCATCGGTTTGGTGCTGAACCTCTTCACCGCGGTAATCGTAACGCGCACCTTCCTGTATATTCTCGTCGGCCTTTTCCGCGGCGCCGTCGCCAACAATCGCGCGATCCTCGGCGCCTAGGGTAGAGAGAGCCATGTTTAACATCGTACAGAAACGCCGCTGGTTCTTCCTTCTCTCCGCCTTAATCATCGTGCCGGGGCTGGCCATCATGATCTTCTCGACCGTCTCAACCGGCGCGCCCTTCCGCTTGAGCATCGACTTCCTAGGCGGCAGCATCTATGAGTTAAAATTCAACGATGCGGGCGCGACAGAAGATGGCATCCGTCGCGTCTTCACATCGGTCGGCGATGATAGCGTCATCATCCAGCAAATCGGAAGCGCCGCTGCCTGGCGCTGGTCTGTCCGCGCCAGCTTCCATGATGTCAGCGTCACAAACGATATCCTTGCCCGTCTCGGTGAATTGGCGCCAATCGATCGCGGCAGTTTCCGCGTGGAGACAGTCTCGGCGACGATCGGGCAAGAAGTCACGCGCTCGGCGCTGGCGGCTGTTGCTGTTGGCGCATTGGTCATCACGGGCTTCATCGTAATCGCATTCCGGCAGGTGCCAAACGCCATTCGCTACGGCGTCTGCGCAATCGCCGCCATGATCCACGATATTCTGGTGGTGATGGGCGTGATGTCGCTATTCGGCCTGTTGCTCGGCTGGGAGATCGACGCGCTCTTCCTCACCGCCGTGCTGACAGTGGTCGGCTTTTCCGTGCAAGACTCCATCGTGGTTTTCGACCGCATCCGGGAGAACATCCCGAAACATCTGGGCGAGCCATACGAAACGATCGTGAATCGCAGCATTTGGGAGACGATTCACCGCTCGCTGGCGACTCAGTTAAATGCCTTCTTCATCATGATTGCGATTCTGCTCTTCGGTGGCGAGACGGTGAAGCAGTTCATCGCGATTCTCTTCATCGGCCTGCTTTCCGGCACTTACTCGTCGATTTTCACGGCGGTGCCGCTTTTGGTCGCTTGGGAAAAAGGCGAACTGCCGATACTCGGCCGGGACGCGCCGATGGAGGAGTTGGAGCCGGAGTCCGCCTAGCTGTCCGCGTATTTAATGACGGAAGTGTCGGCTGCCGGTGAATACCATCGCCATATCAAAACCGTCAGCCGCTTCGATGACCTGGCTGTCACGGATTGAGCCGCCCGGCTGCACCACGCAGGTCACACCAGCGCGCGCTGCGTACTCAATGCTATCGGGAAACGGGAAGAAAGCATCCGACGCCATTGCTGCGTTGGTCGTCTCGCCCATCGCCTTCTTGATCGCCAACTCGGCCGCATCCACCCGACTCGGCAAGCCGCCGCCGATACCGACCGTGCGCTTGCCCTGCGCCAGGACAATCGCATTTGACTTTACATGCTGGACCGCTTTCCAGGCGAATACCAGCGATTCCATCTCTTCGTCGATAGGCGCCCGTCTGGTCACTGTCTTCATAGTTGCGCCCGCGGGGTCTCCCAGATCATATCGCTGCATGAGCAGCCCATTCATCACGCTGCGGAATTCATACCCGCGCCCGCGAAAAGGCTCCTTGATGCGCAGCACGCGGCAATTCCGCCTGCCGCTCTGCAAGAGCGCGACCGCCGCCTCACTGTAGGATGGCGCGATGATGGCTTCCACGAACAAGGTCCCCAGGGACTGCACGAATTCTTCGTCCACTTCTGCGTTGACGGCGATGATCCCGCCAAAGGATGACATTCGATCGGAGGCGAGCGCTTGCGGGAAAGCCTCGGCGACCGACCTCGCGCTGGCGATTCCGGTCGGATTCAGGTGCTTGACGATAACGACTGTTGGCTCTTCAAAGCTGCTGACCGCGCGCCAGGCGCTATCCACGTCCAAAATATTGTTGTACGAGAGTTGTTTGCCGGCCAGCTGTTCCGCGCCTAATGGCGTGCCAACCTCACCACGGCTGTAGTAGGCGGCCGCTTGATGCGGGTTTTCTCCGTAACGAAGGTCGTGGCTTCGCTGGGCGCCAAAGGCGACGCTATCAGGCACATCGCCTTCGTCGGGCTCGGCAATATCAGACTCGCTCAGGTAGGCGTAAATCGCCGTATCATATTCGCGGCAATGACCAAAAGCCTTGACCGCCAAGTCGCGCCGCTGCTGCAAACTCGTCGTCCCGTCCGTCTTCAATGCGACGATGACTTCGGAATAATCGAGCGGATCACAAAGGACTGTCACGCGGGCGAAGTTCTTGGCCGCGCCGCGCAGCAGGGTTGCGCCGCCGATGTCGATCTGTTCGATAGCGTCTTCGAGGCGGACATCGGCTTGCTTGATCGTCTCGCTGAAAGGATAGAGGTTGCAGACGACCATTGTGATTGGCGCGAATCCATTGTCGGCAAGTTCTTGCATATCAGCGTCCGTGTCGCGCGCGAGGATGCCGCTGTGGATAGCGGGATGCAGTGTCTTGACGCGACCGCCCAGCATTTCCGCCTGCCTCGTGACGCGCTCCACGCTTGTGACCGCTACCCCGGCATCAATCAAGGTCTGCGCCGTGCCGCCGCTAGCGACAATTTCCCAGCCGAGCCCAATCAATTCCTTGGCAAATCCCAGCAGACCGCGCTTGCTTGATACGCTGAATAAAGCCCTTGGCATGTCAAGTCCTCATGACTAAACTTTTTTGCGACAATACAGCGATTATAGTAGTCATAACAGACGCGGTACAGGGAAGGGATTGGGACTCAGCCCTCCAGCGCAATCACGGCGTCCAGAGCAATCGCTATCGAAACCGCTTCGCCTATCTGCGCCGGGAGCGTGGGATTGGAAAAGCGCAGGGCCGTTTCGTCCTGGAGCGATACGCATACATCGAAATAATCGCCGCGGAAAACCGCGCTTGTGAGCACTCCATCAAAGCGCAAGGACTTGCTCGCAGTCGCCTTTTCAATCTGTATTCCAGCCGGGTGGATCAAGACCGTCTTAGTGTTGGCGTCATGAAGCAAAGCTTCCGACGCGATCCGCCGAGCGAAACTGCTGCGCTCAGAATCAAAGATATTACGCATGCCCAAAAACTCAGCGACAAAAGCGCTCTTCGGCCGTCGATACAAGCCGCGCGGCGTATCCACCTGCTCTACCTTGCCAATATTCATGACGGCGATTTTGTCCGCGACCGCATAAGCCTCGCGGTGATCGTGAGTCACGTAGATCGCGCTCAAGCCTTCGTCTTTGATGATCTGCCGCAATTCAAGCGCCAATTGGTCGCGCAATCGCGCATCCAACGAACCGAGCGGCTCATCAAGCATCAGCAGGCGTGGCTTGGGCGCCAGGCTGCGCGCGAGAGCCACTCGCTGCTGCTGCCCGCCCGAGAGCGACGAGATGTCGCGATCGCCCAGATCCCCCAATCCAACACGCTCCAGCAGTGACTCGACTTCGCCAGCGATCAACCGCCTAGGGAAGCCCCGCCGCCTCAAGCCGTAAGCGATATTGTCAGCGGCATTCATGTGGGGAAACAACGCAAAGTCCTGAAACATCAGCCCAAACTGGCGCTGGTGTACCGGAGTATCGCCGATATCGACGCCAGCAAACATAATCTGGCCCTGCGCGGTCGCTTCCAAGCCAGCGATGATGCGCAGCAGAGTGGTCTTGCCGCAACCGCTGGGACCAAGCAGGCAAACAATTTCGCCCGGCTCAACCTCTAGGGTGACGTTTTTGAGAGAGACATGCTCTCCATAGGCATGTAAGATATTGCTGATGCTCAACATCAGAACTCGGCGATCCCAGCGGCGCGCAATCGCTCGATAATGAGGAAGCCGCCGGCACAGACTAACATCAGGATTACACTCATCGCCAGCGCCTGCCGATACGACGCCAGCCCCGGGTCGCCTATCAGCCGATAGATGACGACGGGAATCGTCACGGATTCGCGCTGCGCCACAAACAGCGATGCGCCAAACTCGCCCATGCTGACCGTGAAGGCGAAGGTCGCGCCGACAACGATGCCGCGGCTGACAAGGGGCGCGTCAATCGTCCATAGCTTCACGATGGGACGAGCGCCGAGCACACGCGCCGCCTCGCCAATGGTCGGCGGGATCGCGCGCAAACTGGGCAATACGCTGCGGATTACAAAGGGCAGCGCCACCAAAGTATGCGAAATCGGAATGATGAGCCAGGAGGAACGCAGATTCAGCGGCGGCTCGTCCAGGGCGATGATGAAGCCGAATCCGAGCGTGACTGCGCTTGTCGCCAAGGGAAGCATGAAAAGCGGATCGCTAAAGCGGGACCAGCGCCCACGGCGGTTGATCATATGCGAAGCGATCAGGCCCAGCGCGAGGGCGATTGTCATCGACATCAGTGCGTAGCGAAGCGAGTTAAAGACGGCTCCCAGCGGGGTGATGAAGAGCAGGGACGCGCGCGATCGCTGCGACAAACCTAGATAGCCGCTCAAGTCAAGCTGGCCGGTGAGAAAGAGCGAGCGCCAAAGCAGCGCCAGCAATGGCGTGAAGAGCATGACCGCAATCAACAATACACAAGCGAAGACGGCTGAGCGCTGGGCAAGCGTGCGTGGACGGCGAGCGATGGCAGCGCCGCTGGCAAGCGAGACCTGCAGCCGACGCTGCGTATTGGTATAGATGATCAGCATGAAGAGCATCGACAGAATCTGCACCAGGGACAAGGCGGCCGCTAACGGCAAATTGAAGATGCTGACCGCCTGATAATAGATCTGCACCTCCAGCGTGGCAAAGCGTATGCCGCCCAGGATCAAGACGACGCCAAAGCTGGTGAAGCAGAAAATGAAGATCAGCACCGCGGCAGACAGAAGCGCGGGGCGAATCATGGGCAGGCGAATATCGCGCCACAGAGACAGCTCGTTCGCGCCCAGCGTTCTTGCCGCTTCTTCCGCCGCGAATCCAATCGATGACCAGTAGCTCGTCATGATGCGCAGCGCGATCGCAAAGTTGTAGAAGACGTGAACAATGATGATCAGCGTCAGCGTGCGCTCAAGCTGAATTGGGCTGTAGTCAAGCGAAAACAGCGCGCGCAGCAGGTCATTCAGCAAGCCGCCGTCGCCAAGCACCACAGCAAAAGCCAGCGCCACCACCACGGTTGGCAATACGAATGGCAGTGTTGCGAGAGACAGCAGCAGCGACCTGCCCGGAAATCGAAAGCGCGCAAACACGAAGGCGCAAGGCAGCGCAAGCGCAACCGTCGCTATTGTCGAAATCAGCGCTTGATACACGGTGAAAATCAAGACGCCAATATAATAATCGCTGGACAGGAGTCGGATAAATGCCGACAGGTCCAGCGCCCCGCCGGGTCGCAGGCTTAGGTCAAACAGAGCCAGCAGCGGATAGAGGAAGAAGATGCCGAGAAAGATGAGCGGCAGTAGGTACGGCAGGCTGGCCGCGCGGCGGATTCCCCTCGTCAACGCAGCATGACCTCCGCCCAGGCTTGAATCCAGGCTTCCCGATTCTCTTCAATCCGCGCTGGATCCAGCGCCGCCGGATTCTCCGGTATTTCAGCGTAGTCCGTGAATTCCTCCGGCAGCGAGATGCCTTCCACCACCGGGAAGACAAACATATTCAAAGGCATCTCTTCCTGGAAGGCCGGGCTGAGCATAAAGTCGATAAACTGCCTGGCGCCATCTGGATTGGCCCCGCCGGCCAGGATGCCCGCGTACTCGATCTGCCGGTAGCACATATTGTCTCCGATGATGGCGCCGGTGACCGCGCCCGCCTCAGGATCTTCAGCGTATATGACTTCCGCCGGCGGACTGCTGGCGTAGCTTACCACCAGCGGTCGCGCGCCGACGCCGCGGCTGCCGACGGTGAACTCGCCGTAATAGGCGTCAGTCCAGCCATCCACCACCAACACATCATTATCCGCCAGCAACTGCCAGTAATCGAGGTAAGTCGTTTCGCCCTCGTCGCCGAACTCGGCGATGGTCGCCAGCAAGAAGGCCAAGCCCGGCGAAGACGTCGCTGGATTCTCCGCCACCAGCAGACCGGCGTACTCCGGCTCGGCCAGGTCGCTCAAACTCTGCGGCAGGGCAAGCTCATGCTCCTCAAAGTAGGCAATGTCGTAATTGAGGCAGACATCGCCAAAGTCGATTGGCGTCACGCGATAGCTGTCATCCGGCAGGAATGCGTCAGCCACAAATTCCAATTGGGGCGATTCATAGGGCGAGAAGATTTCGGCGTCCAAAGCACGGCTGAGGAAGGTATTGTCCACCCCGTATAGCACATCGCCCAAGGGATTATTCTTGCTCAGAATCGCTTGATTCACCATTTGCCCGGCATCGCCGGAGCGCAGGATTTCCACCGTAAATCCAGTTGATTCCTCAAACGCTTGCAGAACCGGTTCAGACATTGCGAAGCTGTCATGCGTCAGCACGACAAGGGTCTCGCCTTCCTGGGCAAAAGCGCTCCCTATTAGATGTATCCAGAGCGCATACAGAATAGCCGCAACAACTCGCCTGTACATGACAGATCTCCCTTCAATCTAGAGTCGTGACCGGGCGAGCGCCGCAGTTGTGAAGAAAACGCCACCCCTGTCGGGGTGTGTACAGGGGTGGCGAAAACGAGGGTATTGCAGACATCCCTACGCCAGCATTACCTGGATCAGGTATATGGGTCGGCAGTCGCCCTCTCAGCCCGCCCCGCGAGCTCCCCAAGTCAAGACATATGTGGTCAATAAAGATTATACTATGCCGCGTAACTTACGGCAACGAATTGGCGTTACGAATCCGTGAAGGACTTTAGAAAGTCTTCATATCCGCCCGCATTGCAGGCTTCGGTGTAGCTGAGGATCGCCTCCCCGTCCAAAGGATAGAGCGGGTAACAACTGGTAGGCGCCGCGCCCAAAGGCGCTTCAACGAGCATATCGCAACCCGGATACGGAATGATGACCCCGTCGGTAGTGCGCGTCACTTCGTCCACGACCCGCTCAACTGTGGCAATTACCTTATCGGCGAGGTAGACCAATTCCAGGTCTATTCCCAAATTATTATTGACGAGCACGTTGCCGAGCCGGTCGCCGGCAAGCCCGTGTATCACTGCCACATCACAAGCTATCGCCGGAAAAGCCAGCATTTCCTCGCCGCTATACGGGTCACGTATTGTCTTGACATCGGGACGAAGTTTGGGCAGTTCCGTGCCTAGCCAAGCGCGCGATGGCAAGAAGCCGCTGCCGGCGATCCCCGCGCGGATGCCCATCACGATGCTGGCTTCGGTCTCTTCAATGAGGGTAATTTGCTGCTGCTGCGCGAACCGCGTAAACATCGGCGCCAAACCAAAAGCCTCCAGCCCAAAGTAGGCTGAGCGCACAGCCTTCACGCAGCCCGCCCCGATCAACAAGTCTGATTCGATGCCGCCGGTGAAACTGAGCAGCGTCAAATCTCGCGGACGCTCTTCCCGCCGGAGCAGCGCCTTGACAAAAGCGAGCGGACGCCGATACAAAGTCATACCGCCAAGCGCCAGCGTCGCGCTATCGTGGACAGCAGCGGCAGCCATTTCCATGGACACATAACGATTCGTTCGCATGTTCAGTTTTCGCTCGCCTGTCGTTCAATAAAGCGCGATGGACCGGATTTTGCTCCGCATCAGGCAGGTTATGCTGTTACGAAGCGCCAACATAATAGCGTATACTTTAACTGCTGGGAAACCTCGACATTTACTTGGAGTCTTGTGATGACTAATGCTCGGCCACAAAATGGCGCCCGCAATTATTCAGGTTCTATCCTCCTGACGCTGGTCGTTTTTGCGCTTGGCTTTGTCGTCGGCACACTAGCGGAGAACCGCATCGTCGCCCTCAGCGATACTGATGAAGCCTTCGAGCCCTTCTGGGACGCATTCTCGCTGATCGAGTCGCGTTATGTTGATCAGGTCGAAGTCGAGCTCCTCGTGGACGGCGCTATCGACGGCATGGTCGATTCGCTCGGCGATCGGCACAGCGGCTATATCCGCCCCGAGCCATGCAAGCGAAGCATCGACTTTTCCGGAGAATTCACCGGTATCGGCGTGATCATCGAAACCAATGAGGAAAGCGGCGATATCGAAGTCGTATCAGTGATAGCGGATTCGCCCGCCGAAAAGGCGGGGGTCATGCCGGGCGATGTTTTCTATGAAGTTGATGGCCAGCGCGTAACGGGGTTGTCGCAAGCGGAATTATCAGCCCTTGTTCCGGGACCGCGCGGCACCGCGGTAACCATCACATTCAGGCGCGATGGCGAACTGGTCACCTTCGAGATCGTTCGCGAAATCATTCCCGTCCCCAATGTGTCGTATGCCTTGGTTGGCGAAAACATCGCCCACATTACGATGGTAGATTTCAATGACCTGTCGCGCGCGCAGTTGGATGACGCGCTTGAGGCGGTCGATATCAACGAGACCAGCGGACTTATCTTCGACATGCGCGGCAATCCGGGCGGAACATTGGCGAGCGCGATCGAAATCGGCAGCGCCTTCATAGAAGATGGCGTCTTGCTGCGCCAGGTCGCGCGTGACCAAAGCGAGGAAGTGACCCGCACCAGTGGCGGGTACGCTGATATCAAGGCGCCGATCGTCGTCCTCGTGGACGAAACCAGCGCGAGCGCAGCCGAGGTCCTCGCCGGCGCAATGCAAGATTACGGCGTCGCCACTATCATGGGCGAAAAAACTTTCGGCAAAGGCACAGTGCAGAATATCCCGCCGCTTTCAAACGGCGGCTGCTTGCGCATCACCGTGCGTCGCTGGCTCACGCCAAATGGCCATTGGATTCATGGACAAGGCATCACGCCGAATATCCTAGTCGAGTGGAATCCGGAATCTGAAGAAGAGCAAGCCGACGACAAACAGCTGCAGGCGGCTATCGCCTATCTTGAATCACTGCGCGACTAGCCCGCCCTTTCCGCGTATACACTATCAAGACGGCGCATCGGTTCAGCAGTTGGCGCTATTCAAATCGCCGGGGTGATGCTATAGTATTTTAGTTTTGAACTAGCAATTATGTCGGGAGTCCAATCATGGGCGCAGTCCTGCAAATCTCGTCAATCGTCATTTCGGTCGTGCTAATTGTCCTGATTTTGCTTCAGGTCAAGGGTGGCGCGCTGGGCAGCTTGCTGGGCGGGGATGCTGGCGGCGGCATCGCGCGGACACGACGCGGCCTTGAGAAGACTCTCTTCCGCATCACGATATTTTTGTCCATCGCGTTTTTGGGCATCGCGCTCTTCGCCGTATCGACGCCGGGCTAGAAGCGGGCCGATTACCCGCCAAGCAAGATGATGAAAAACTCTGGGGCAGCGTTTTGTAAGTCATACAGGGCGCTGCCTTTGGTTTAGCGAGGCGCGCTATGTTCCGGGGTTTCCGCTGGCAACTGATCGTGTTTGTCGTCGCGCTTTTGTTATTTGCCGCCGCCGCCCTGTTCCGCCTCAGCCGGCAATCCGCTCCCGCGCCACAGCCGGAAGCGACGCCGACCGCCACCTTTGCGCCGACCCAAACCAGCGCGCCTGCGCCGGCCACAGCCATGGCAGTTAACGCGCCAGCTCAAGCCAGCGCCAGCGTCTACCGCGAAGGTTTAGTCGGTAGCGTCCAACGCTTGAATCCCTTGTTCGCGCATTTGAATCCGCCCGACCGCGATATCACGAGTCTGATATTCGAGGGGCTCTTCGCGCTCAACGAGTATGGCGAGACCGTGCCAGGGCTGGCATCTGAACTGATTGTTTCGAGCGATGGCTTGGACTATGTTGTCCGGCTGCGTAGCGACATCCTGTGGCAGGACGGCTTGCCATTCAGCGCGGACGATGTCATCTACACCATGTCGCTGACGAGTGACCCGCGATACGCCGAGATATCGCCCGCTGGCGTCTTCTGGCAAACGGTGGAAACGCAAAAGCTAAGCCAGGACCTGATCCGATTCCGCTTGGCCCAACCCTACAGCAGCTTTCCAAATCTGCTGACGATGGGCATACTGCCGGAACACGCCTTGCGCGGCACAACTATCGAGCAACTCGCGGCACATCCATTCAATCTGACCCCTATTGGCACAGGCGCTTATCAACTGGCCGCCTTGGATTACGAAGACGGATCGGGAATTTCAGGTCTGCGGTTGGCGCTGTCTCCGACTTATCGGGGACGCCCGGAGGCGCAATCAGGCTATCTCTTGCGCGAGCTGCATTTCCAGCTATACAGCGATGCCGATGCCGTCATGGCTGCCTACCTGGCTGGCGATGTGGACGGAGTTTCGGCTTTGGCGCCGCTGACCGAGCTGGCTTCGCTGCCGCAAAGTCAAATCTATCGGCAAATGGATTCGACGCTTGCCATCTTGATATTCAACTGGAACCAAGCGCCATTCGAGGAACGCCGCGTCCGGCAGGCGCTGTCGCTGAGCCTGGACCTGCCTCAGCTGGTAGAGACGCGCTTCGGCGCGGCCGCCGCCTACGCCGACAGTCCTTACGCGCCCGGGTCGTCGCTGTATCAACCGCAGCAATTCTGGTCGACTTACGATCCGACGCGAGCGGGGACGCTATTGAACTCGTCGGCAACCGACGCGGAGAGCGACGAAGATGACACGGATGAGAACGATTCCACAACTGAGCAAAGCCAGCCCTACACTCTCATCATAGAAGACAACGCGAATCTGCGCGGCTTGGCGAAGGAGATCGCCGCCCAGTGGCAGTTGCTGGGGCTGGACTTTGTCATCGAGCCGCTTGACGCCGCCGGCTTCAGAAACCGCCTGGACACGGGAAGATTCGATGCCGCCATTGTCGCGCAGAGCATCGGCGCCGCTCCTGACCTGTTTCGCTTCTGGCATCCGGCCCAGTCCAATGGCGGGGCCAATTTCGGCGCGGCATCGGACAATGAACTTTCGGAGTTGCTTGAAAACGCGCGGGGCGAAATATACGCAGCGCGCCGCGCCCTGCTTTATCAGAGAATTCAGGAGGTATTCGCCGAGCAGGCGATCGCCATTCCGCTATATTATCCGGTTTACACCTTTGTCGTTCGGGACGATTTTGAAGGCATCCAACTCGGCTATATGACCAGCCCGGCCGATCGCTTTCGCGGCATTCAGCATTGGCGTCCCGCCACCGCCGCCAGCTAGCCGGCCCGTTCCCGCCGCAAGATTTCACGCAGCAGCGCCTTGCGCGCCGCGCCGCCCAACGTTTCCAGCTTGCGTGTGCCCAGAGGGTCAATCTCTTCCCGCAGCAAGCGCAAATCTTCCTCGTCCGGCGGGGGCGTCTCGCGCAGGTCATCGGCGAGCAATATGTCGAAGCCGGTCTTGCGCTGCGCGCGCTCCATATCGACGTCGGGGTGCAGGCTCGTCAAGCGCATTTTCCCCTCATGCCAGTCAAACTGCCCCAAATCGGAAATCAAGTACCGCGGTCCACTACCGGTCTTGCGCCCCGGCGCATGCCCCAATCCACTAAGAAAGTCGATCTTCTCAGCGAAAGTGAGGCGCGTGTGACGCGGCACGTAGAGGTAAGTATGATCGTAGCGGGGCGTCACATCGGGGATGCCGCCGCTGCCGGGCAAGCGCATCCGCGGCCGCTGATAATCCTTGCCGAAGGCGATATTGTTCGTATTGCCGCGTTGGTCCACCTGCGCCGGACGGAAGAATTCCTTGGGGCGGAATTTGGGCAAAATCTCGGCCGCGCCGGCGGCGAAGCCTAAATGGATCAGCCCCTTACCCACCCACAAATCCTCGATATTGGAGATGCCCAGGGGACCCCAATCTTGCACCAATGCCTGGCCGATCGCCGAGGTAAAGCGGGCTTTGGGCGCATGGCGAATCTTGCCCAGAATCAATCCGGCTGAGACAAGCGGCGTGTTGATGCCCTGCGCCCAGACATCGCCATCCCGCACCTGCCGCGAGATGCAAACGCTGATCAGCTCGTCAATCGTGTAATCGGACGCGGCGGGCAAAGCGCTATTCGCCCCCGTCGTTGGCTTTCACCAGCCGCACGAACTGTCGCTTTCCCACTTGCAGGACGGCAGGCAGCATCTCCGGCGTCACCGTCGCTTGCAGGCTTTCGACCTTTTCTTCGTTCAGACGCACGCCATTCTGCTGAATCAGACGCCGGGCTTCACCGCGGCTGCTCACCATTTTTAGCCGCACCAGAATATCGCGGATTTCCGTTTCGGCCGCCAGTTCCGCCTCCGGCAGGTCATCGGGGATGCCGCCGCCGCCACGAAACACTTCGTTCCAGCGCGCCAGCGCCGCCTCGGTATCGGCCGGACTGTGGAAGATGCTCACGATTTCACGGGCGAGCGCCATCTTGGTTTCGTTGGGATGCGCTTTACCACTGCGCAGGTTCGCCTCCAGTTCGTCAACTTGCGCCTGCGTCCAGCCCAATATCAACTTGTGATAAACGCCCATCGCTTTATCGGGCAAGCTCATGATTTTGCCGAACATATCCCAGGGTTCCGAGAGCAGCGGAATATGATTGCCCAGGCTCTTGGACATTTTGATTTCCCCATCGGTGCCCGGCAGGCTCTCGCCCATGATAATGGCGATCTGCGGCTTCTGTCCCAAGCCGGTCTGCAACTTGCGGCCAGCCACCAGTATGTTAAAGAGTTGGTCTTGCCCGCCGACCTGCACATCGGCTTCCTGCGCTACCGCGTCATAGGCTTGCATCAAGGCATAGAAGAATTCGTGCAGATAAATCGCCTTGCCATCATCAATGCGCTTGGCGAAGTTCTCGCGCACGAGAAACTGCTGCACGGTGAAGTGGCTCGCCAAGCGAATGATGTCGGCGAAATCGAGCGTCGCCAGCCACTCGTCGTTCCGGCGAACGCGCGTGCGCTCTTCATCCAAAATCTTGAAAGCCTGCTCGGCATAAGTTCGCGCGTTGTCTTCCACATTGCGCATGGTCAGTTGATCGCGAGCGCTTTCCTTATCGGAGGGATCGCCGATCAAGCTGGTGAAAGTGCCGACCAGGAAGGTCACATCATGCCCGAAGTCTTGAAACTGCCGCAGCTTGCGCATCGTGATGGTATGACCCAAATGCAAATCGGAAGTCCGCGGATCATAGCCGCAATACACGCGCAGAGGTCGCCCCTCCCGCTCGCACTCAAGCAGACGCTCGCGCAAATCCTTGCGCATGTTCTCCCGCGTCTCCGGATCGCCATAAGCCGCGCCGGACATCAACACTTCGACTTGATCGTCAATGGTCGCCATTACCTCATCCCATTTCCTCAGATTGACTCTCGCAGCGCCAGTATACCATAGGGATACGCCCCTGTTCAGGCGCGGACGCGATCGCTATAATTCGCATCGATTCGCCGGGGAGAGCGGACGAATGCGATTAGCCACGAAGTTGGCGCACGGGACATACATATGGAAACCATGAGCAGCGCGGAAGTACGACAGGCCTTTCTCGATTTCTTTGAGGAAATGGGACATAAACCGGTAGCCTCATCATCGCTGGTGCCGGCGGATGACCCCACGCTGCTCTTCGTGAACGCCGGCATGGTCCAGTTCAAAGATGTCTTCCTCGGGCTGGACAAACGCGACTATTCCCGCGCGACCACCTCGCAAAAGTGCATGCGTGTCAGCGGGAAGCACAACGATCTGGAAAACGTCGGTCCCTCGGAGCGGCATCACACCTTCTTTGAAATGCTCGGCAACTTCAGCTTTGGCGATTACTTCAAGCAGGATGCTATCAAGTACGCCTATCTGATGCTGACCGAAGTCTACAAGCTGCCGGCCGATCGGCTGGTATTCACCATATACGAGAACGATGACGAAGCTTATGACGCCTGGGTCACGAACCTGGGCATCAACCCCAAGCGCGTCGCCCGCATGGGACCCGATACCAATTTTTGGCAAATGGCCGATACCGGTCCCTGCGGACCCACATCGGAAATCCACTGGGATCGTCAGCCCGAACTGGGCGATGACGACATCATACCGATGCTGCAAGCGGAAGATGACCGCTTCCTGGAAATCTGGAACCTCGTCTTCATGCAGTTCAATCGCCAACAAGCCGATCCGGAGCACAGTGGCGAATGGGATGTGCCGCTGCCCGCGCCCGGCGTCGATACCGGCATGGGCTTTGAGCGAATTGTCTCCGTACTGCAAGGCGTCGAAGCCACTTACGAAACCGATCTCTTCATGCCCATCATCCGGCGCACGCAAGAACTGACGGGCCATAGCGATGCCGAGCGGGACGCGGACATCGTGCCTTATCGCGTCATCGCCGATCATATCCGCGCGGCCGTATTTCTCATCGGTGACGGCGTTATGCCCGGCGCCAAGGGGCGCGCCGCCATTCCCCGCATTGTGATACGGCGAGCCGCCCGCTTCGGCCGCAAGATCGGTTTCGACCGCCCCTTCCTGGCTGAGATCGCCGATGTCGTATTTGACGTGATGGGCGAGCATTTCACCGATCTGGTCGACCAAGCCGAAAGCATCAAGCGCGCCATCACCTTGGAAGAGGAGCGCTTCCACCGCACGATGGAGCGCGGACTCCACGAATTGGACGCTATGCTCGCCGCCCTTGAGCCCGGTAGTTTGCTGCCCGGCGACCAGGCATTTTATCTGAAGGCGACGCTCGGCCTGCCTTTTCAAGTTACAAAGGACATCGTCGAGGAGCGCGGCTTCATGGTTGATGAGGCCGGCTTCAACGCTGCCGAAGTGGAGCACGCGCGCATCAGCGGCGGCGGACAAGCGATGGGCGCGATCGAAAGCGCCGACTTCTACCGGGAACTGCTCGCCGACTTAAAAGCCAATGGCGCGATTCAAAAGGGCGTCGCCTACAATCCCTACTCCGTTGAACCTGTCGAGACGGCGGTGCTGGCTTTGGCTCAGGGTGGAGCGCCGCTGGAGAGCGCCATCGTCGGCGATGCCGTCGAAGTCCTGCTGGCGGAAACCAACTTCTACGTCGAAGCCGGCGGTCAGGTTAGCGACGCGGGCGTCATCAGCGGCGACAACTGGGTTATCGAAGTCGAAGCCATGAAACAGCCGCTTGCGGGCATGATCGTGCATGTAGGCGAGGTGGTCGAGGGCAATCCCGCCACCGGCGACCGCGCCATCGCCGCAATTGACCGCGCCCGCCGCAAAGACATCACGCGCAACCACACCGCCACCCACCTGCTCCACGCCGCCTTGCGCAATCAACTGGGCAATCATGTACAGCAGCGGGGCTCACTGGTAGCGCCGGACCGGCTGCGTTTCGATTTTTCCCATCCCGAAAAAGTATCGACGAAACAGCTCGCTCAGATTGCGGCCGAGGTCAACAGCGCCGTTCTATCCAATTTAACCGTGCGCGACGAGACCAAATCGCTGGAGCAAGCGCGGCGCGATGGCGCGATGGCGCTCTTCGGCGAGAAGTATGGCGAGACCGTGCGGACGGTGATCATCGGCGCCGGCGATGGGCGCTACAGCTACGAGCTTTGTGGCGGCGTCCATGTCGGCTCCACGGCCGAGATCGGCAATTTTGTATTCACGAGTGAAGGCAGCGTCAGCGCCGGAATACGACGCGTCGAAGCCTTGACAGGACAGGCGGCCAATGCCCATCTGAACGACGCCTTGAGCGCCCTTGACAATATCGCGCGGCAGCTTGGCGCCGTTCCCGCTCAAGCAGTCGGCCGCATAGTTGCATTGCAAAACGATTTGGCCAACGCTCGCCGCGAGGCCGACGCCCTGCGCCGCAAACAGGCGAAATACAACTTCGACGAAATGATCGACCAGCAGTTGGAGAGCCTGAACGGCAAACAAGCGCTGCTGGCCGAGCTTGAAAATACGCCGGTTGAGACCATGCGAGAAATGACCGACTGGTTCCGCAACCGCGTCGACAAGGGCGTCATGGTCCTGGCCAGCGATATCAACGGACGGCCGCAAATTGTGGTGGCGGTTTCCGATGCCCTGGTCAAGACGGGCTTGCGCGCCGGCGACTTGATCAAGCCTATCGCCAAGGTCGTTGGCGGTGGCGGCGGCGGCCGCCCGCAGATGGCGCAAGCCGGCGGCAAAGACAGCAGCAAAATCGCGGACGCTCTGCAAACCGCGCGAGATTTGATCGCCAAGGCATAATCCCGATTCGTCGCCATCGCGCTTCACAAAGTCGTCGTATACTTCACTTTGATGTCCACCGAAGTTGAGCAAGTCCAACTCAAGGCGAGCGACACCATCGTCACCGTCCGCGACCGTTTGTCCGGTCTGCGCGGCCGGCGCGTGCTGCTGATTTGGCCCGAGGGCAGCAGCAACCTGCGGCGCAAGCTCGATCTCGTGCTGATACAGCGCGAGGCTTATCGCCGCGCCATTCAACTCGCCATCGTCTCGCAAGAGCCAAGCCTCCGTTTCTTCGCCGCCGAACTCAATATCAGCTGCTTCCCATCGATAGAAGTCAGCCAACGCGAACGCTGGAAACGGGGCCGACATAAAGTCTTCCTTCCGCGTTATCACAGGCCGGATGCCGATCTTCTGGCGGAAGATCTGGAGTTCATGCGCGCGAGGCGACAGAGTCACTCGCCCTGGCGGACCTTCTTCGAGCGCTTGATCGCCCTGGCGCTGCTCTTCGCCGCTGTCACCGCCGCTTTGTACACAGTTGTGCCGGGCGCGGTGGTCAGCATCAGTTTGCGCGAAGAAAATATCAACCTGGTCTTCGACATTGTCGCCGATCGTAAAGTCAAGACGGTTGACGCCGCCAAAGGGATCATCCCAGCCGAAACCATAAGAGCGACGGTCGAAGCGACCGCGACCCTTCCAACCACTGGCAGCATCCGGCTCGATAGCGTTTCGGCCGTCGCCGCCGTCACCTTCACCAATCTCGGCGGGAACAGCCTCGTGGTCCCCCGCGGAACGATACTCGGCACCAGCGCGGGGGAGCCCATCCTCTTCGAGACAGTCGCCGATGTGCTCGTGCCAAGCGGGCTTGGGCAGAGCGCTGACGGCGCGGTCGTAGCAACGGAAAGCCACCGCGGCAGCATTGGCAATGTCGGTCCCGGCATGATCAACTCGGTCTTGGGCGGATTGGCCGAGCGCGTATCCGTCATCAACTTGACATCCGCGGCCGGCGGCAGCAACCGTCGAGTGAAATCGGTCTCGGTCGCCGATCAAGACAAATTGCTCGAAATCTTGCGTATCCAGCTTCAATCGCTGGCTTACGAGCAGATGCGCGGCGCTCTCTCCGAAAGCCAGATCATCATCATCGAGTCGATCAAGATTGAAGACGAACGCAAGGAATGGATCAATTTCTCCGCCGATGTCGGCACGATGGCAAGCGAACTTTCGCTTTCGATGCGCGCGGTTGTTTCCGGACTGGCGATTGACGATCGCTATGGCAGGCAACTTCTGCTCGCCCGGCTAAAAGCGGCGGCGCCAGCGGAAAAAGAATTGCAGCTTGACTCAGTGGCTTATGTCCGCGGACCATTCTCGCAGAGCCGCGCCGACGGACAGATCAGCTTCACCGTCCACGGCATCGCTTCCGTCATCGCCAAAATAGACAGTGACGATTTGCGCGAGCAACTGGCCGGCGCGACTCTCGAGCAGGCGCGAAAATTGCTCGCCGGCAAAGCCGAAATCTCAACGGCCGATCCGCCGCTGATTGAAGTCTTTCCTTCCAGGTTAGGGCGGATGCCCCAATTGGCGATCCGAATTGATGTGCAAGTGAGAGACCAAGCGAGGAACCAACGATGATCGGGCGCTTGCTGGGGGTTGATCACGGCGAAAAGCGAATCGGCCTAGCCATCAGCGATGCCCTCGGCATCAGCGCCCGCGAGTTCGACATTATCGAAAGCCGCGGTCCCGAGGCTGACTTCGCCCGCATCCGCGATATCGCCGAACGAGAACGCGCCGCCGGCATTGTCGTTGGCGTCCCGCTGAATCCCAATGCGCCGGCTGGCATCCGTACTCAGGCCGATCACGTGCGCGAATGGATAGAGCAAATGCGAAAGACAGTGCCCCTGCCCATCGTGGAAATCAGCGAATACCTGACCAGCGATGAAGCGCGCAAACTGGCAAAAGCGCAAAGGCGCGACCCGCGCGCGCGCATTGACGACCTCGCCGCGCGTGTCATCCTGCAATCATTTCTGGACGCCCTAAGCTGTGGTTCCGCTACGTTTCCTCCACAGGACATTTGCGCATAGCAATAGACGATTATACTAGTAGGTGACGTGTAAAGCGCCGCGCCAATCGCTGGGAAAGTGAAATGGCGGCGCTATATTGACGCCAGGCATAGAGAACGAGGCCGCCGCCGTGCCCGACCTGCATGACACTCAGCCGAGCCGAAGCTATCACTATCCGCCCCGGGATACGGGTCCCCCGGCGCCGCCCAAGTTTCTCTTTTGGGGCGTTATCTTCATCTTCATCCTGGTGGTAGCGGGAATCGCCGGCGTAGTCATTGGTTTTCGCGAGGTCCTGCAACCAGCGCAACAGCAGCGCATCATAGACCAACTTCCCTTCATGAGCGCGCTGCGGCGTCCGACGCCGGCCGGTGGCGTCTTCCCGACTCTGGCGGTCGTCGCCGATGACAACAGCGCCCTCGCCCTGCTGGATATGCCGCTGGATATCGCCGCGCCCGCCGCTACCGAACCGGCGGCAGCGATCACGCCAACGAGCCCCCAGCCGACCCTCGCCCCGCCAACAGAAACGCCCCGGCCCGCAGTCCTCGACGAGCCGCCCCCGACTGCGGCAAGCGAACAGACAACCGAAACAATAGCCGAGCCCGGCGCCAGCGCAGCGACAAGAATTGCCGCGGCCGCGCCAGCGAATGCCTTGCCAAGCGCCGCCCGCATTTCAGGCGTGCGCCACCAGCAGCAAACCTGGAACAATTGCGGTCCGGCAACGATCACCATGGCGCTGAGCTACTACGGCTGGCAGCAGGACCAAGCCTACGCCGGCTCACGGCTCAAACCCAACCGCGAAGACAAAAATGTCAGCCCCCACGAACTGGCCGCTTTCGTGGCCGAGGAAACCTTCGTGAAAGCGATCGTGCGCATGGGCGGCACTTTCGAGTTGCTGAAGCGCCTGGTGAACGAAGGATTTCCCGTCATCATCGAGACGGGCGCAATGTTCGAGGCTTATGACTGGATCGGGCATTATCGCGTCCTGATCGCCTACGACGACAGCCTGGAACTCTTCTACTTCTTCGATAGTTTCCTCGGCGTCGGCGCTGGCGCGCAGGGCGTTGCCATCAGCTACGCCCAGGTCGATAGCGGCTGGCAAGCTTTCAACCGCACCTTTATCGTCGTCTACGAGCCGCAACGCGAGGACCTGCTGCGCGCCTTGCTGGATGCCCACTGGGATGAGCGGGATGCGGCGCAATTCGCCTTCGACGCCGCCCAAGAAGAAGCTCGCCGACAGCCGCAGAACGCTTTCGCCTGGCTCAATATGGGAACCTCGCTGGTCGCGCTGGATCGGCACGACGAAGCCGCCGTCGCCTTTGATCAAGCGAACCGCACCGGCAAACTGCCCTGGCGTATCTTCTGGTATCAGTTCGGCATCTTTGAAGCTTATTTTGCGGTCGGGCGCTACGATGATGTCTTGAGCCTCGCCAGGATAAATCAGAACAACTCCAGCGAGCTTGAGGAGACCTACTACTGGCAAGGCCGCGTCCGCGAAGCGCAAGGCAATCGTCAGGGCGCCGAAAGCCTGTACCGTCGCGCTCTGGCTTACAACCCCAATTACGCTGACGCGCGCGCCGCGCTGGAAAACTTGAACTAAGGCGCTGAATGGCAACCGACAAAGGCAAACACGCGTCGCAACGCGAAATGGCGCGTCACATCGCCCGTTCCACGCTGACGGTCATGATCGCCTTTGGCGCGGCCAAGCTCATCAGCTTGCTGCAGACCATCATCATCGCGCAGGCTTTTGGCGTCGGGCGCGAGCTTGACGTCTATGTCGCCGCCAACCGCATTCCCGAACTCATCGTCATTCTGATCTCCGGCGGCGCCTTGACCCATGCCTTCATCCCAGTCTTCAGCGGCTTCCTGGCGAAAGGCGATCTTGAATCCGCCTGGCGACTTTCAAGCCACCTCATCAACACGATCCTCACGCTGGCGTTTATCATCAGCATCTGCGTATTCCTTACCGCGCCCTGGCTGGTCGCCAATGTAGTCGCGCCCGGCTTTGACGCTAGCGCCGCGAATGACACGGTCGATATGATGCGAATCTTGCTGTTGAGCACGATCATCTTCGCCGTGAGCGGGATTTTCAGCGGCATCCTCAATTCGCACCAACATTTCTTGCTTCCGGCCTTGGCGCCTATCATGTTCGATTTGGGCATCCTTTTCGGCGTGATCTTCCTGCTGCCGCGCCTGGGCATCCATGGTATCGCCGTCGGCGCCGTCATCGGGTCCGCCTTGCACTTCGGCATCCAGGTCCCGGGCTTGATCCGTTACAAGATGCGTTGGCGCCTGGAGTTGGGCTTGAGCGATCCGCAGTTGTGGCGCGTCATCCGCTTGATGCTGCCCCGCATCGGCGGCTTGGGCGTTTTCAGCCTCAACTTTCTGGTCATGAACAATATCGCCTCGCGGCTCGGCGTCGGCTCGGTCAGCGCGCTGGATTGGGGCTGGCGTCTGATGCAGATTCCACAGACGCTCATCGGCACAGCGATGGGCATCGTCATCTTCCCTACGCTGGCCGCCCTTAGCGAAATGAACGATCTCGAGGGCAAACGCGGCGCGATGACCAGCGCCCTGCGCTTCATCCTCGTCGGCAGTATTCCCGCCGCCATCGGCTTGATCGTGCTCGGCCGTCCGATGATCAGCCTGCTGGAACGCGGCGCCTTTGACGCCTCCGCCTCAGCTCTGGTCTATAGTACGTTGACCATGTTCACGCTCGGCCTCATCGTACATTCCACGCTGGAAGTCATAGCGCGCAGCTTCTACGCTGACAAAGACACACTGACGCCGCTATTCGCCGCGCTGGGCGGCGCGCTGATAAACTTCGCGCTCGCCCTCGCCCTCAGCGATGTCGAGACCGTCAGCGCCAACAGCCTGCTCAATTCGGTCGCCCGCTCGCTGCCCAGCCTGGCTCTGCAGCCAGAAGTCGGCAACGTCAGCGGACTGGCGCTGGCCAATTCCCTCGGCGTTATGTTCGAGGTGGTATCATTGCTCTACATTCTGCGCCGGCGCTGGCATGGCATCCATGAGCACGCGCTCTCGCTTTGCCTGTTAAAGACGCTGGCCGCCTCGCTCATAATGGCTGCCGCCATTGTCGCTGTCGACGCGGTCTGGGAGCAAGTCCTTCCCCAAGCCGGTTTGACCGTCACTATCGCGCGGCTCGCGGTTGAAGCTGTGCTGGGGCTGGCTATTTTCATGCTGGCGGCTCTGCTCCTGCGAATGCGAGAATTGGCGGAGCTTTGGCAAATTGTCATCCGCCGCGCATCATAACGAGGATATAGATGACCATCAAAATAAAGTCTTTGACGCTCGGTCCTTTCGCCACCAACGCCTATCTGGTCGCCGATACGCAGACGCTTAACGCCGTCTTGATCGATCCGGTGGATGACGCCGCGGCGATTCTGGAGGCGGCCGCCGCCGAAGGCTGGACCATCAAGCTGATGATCGCGACCCATGCCCACCTCGACCATGTCCTGGCGAGCGCGGCGATCAAGGAGGCGCTGGACATTCCCTTCTACATCCACGAAGACTGCGAGACGCTGCTGGATGAAATCCCGCTGCAAGGCTTGTTCTTTGGCTTGGGCGAATTGCCGGCCGCCGCCAAGCCGGATCGCCTTCTCAAAACCGAACCGGAAGTCATCGCGCAAGACGCGATCCGCCTTCACAGCCTTTATACGCCCGGCCACGCGCCGGGGCATCTCAGCTTCTATATGCCCGAGCAGAAGATTCTCTTCAGCGGCGACAGCCTCTTCGCCGGCAGCATCGGCCGGACAGACTTGCCCGGTGGCGACCACGACTTGCTGATGGCATCGATCTTCGAAAAGATCATGGTGCTGGACGATGATGTGCAGGTCTTGCCGGGCCACATGGGCGGGACGACCATCGGGCGGGAAAGGCGAAGCAATCCCTTCTTGCTCTCCTATGGCGGCCGACCCTAGACTCGCCGCCCAATGCGAATCCTGACGCTCTTCCTGGACGGCATCGGCTTGGGTGAAGACGATCCCGAAACCAATCCATTCGCCGCCGCCGATACGCCAACCATGTTCAGCCTGAGCAACGAGGCGCGTTGGCTGGCGACTACCGGCTTGCAAGAGAGCGCGCGCGCCATCTTCATCCCGACCGACGCGCGGCTCGGCATGCCCGGGCGCCCGCAAAGCGGCACCGGACAAGCGAGCCTCTTGACCGGCTTGAACCTGCCGAAGCTGGTCGGCCGCCATTACGGACCGAAACCAGACGCCAAGACGCGTGAAATCATCGCCGAGCACAGCTACTTCCGCCGCCTGACAGAACGCGGCAAATCCGCGCGTCTGCTGACCGCCTATCCGCCGCGTCTGCTTTCGGACTTTGAGCGAGGCAAGACGCTGCGCTCCAGCATTCAGCAAGCCGCCTTTGCTTCGGGCCTGCCCCACTTCACGCTCGCCGATGTCATCCATCAGCGCGCCTTGACCGCGGAATGGACGACCGATAGCTGGCGCAACTATCTCAAGTTGCCGGACCTGCCCGCCTATGCCGCGCGTGATGCCGGACGCCTTTTGGCGCGGCTCGCAAGTCAATACGACTTCAGTTTCCACTCTCATTGGCTGACGGACCGCATCGGCCATCGCGGCACGCTCAAGCGCGGCGTTGAAACGCTCGAACAATTTGACGCCGTTCTCCGCGGCTTTCTGGATGAGTGGGATGAGACAGAAGGGCTGGTCGTCATCACGAGCGACCACGGCAACATGGAAGACCTCAGCACTCGCCGCCATACTCTGAACAATGTGCCGACAGTCGTCATTGGCGGGCGGGCAAAGGCATTCGCGGAAGGTTTCACAAGCCTCACTGACTTCGTTCCCGCCTGTGATAGAATGCTCTTCCATCATGCCTGAACCAACTCGCTGGAATTGAGCCGCAGTGAAGAACCGACTTGTCTGGTCCATCCTAGCTATCATATTTGGCCGTCTGGTCATCAACATCTCGCGGCGCTTTCCTTATCCCTTTGTATCCGCCATCGGCGCGAGCTTCAGCGTCTCCGCCGACAGCATTCAAAATGTCATCGCGCTGACGAACGGCGCCGGTTTGCTCAGCCCCATCCTCGGCACGATCTTCGCGCATTACGGTCGCAAGGCAGTGATGGTTGGCGTCCTCGTGATGATGTCCGGCATGAGCCTGCTCAGCGCGGTCTTCGCCGATTACGGCATCTTCGTCGTGGTCATGTTCGCCCTCGGCGTCGGCAAGATCATCTACGATCCGACCATCCAGGCTTATTTCGGCGATACCATCCACTTCACCCGCCGCGCCCGCGTCATGGGCTTCGCCGAGTTGAGCTGGGCGCTTTCGCTCTTGATCGCCGCCCCTGTCGCCGGCTTCCTGCTCGACTCCAGTTCCCTGCAAGCAGTATTCTTGTTCCTGTCGATTATGCTGGGCGCGGGCGCGCTTGCCATCTGGCTCGTGGTCGAATCCGACCGGGAGCACGACCAGGACCATCCTATCCGCGTCGTCAATCCGCTAACAGCCATGCGCGCCGTCAGCGCCCACGGTCCCGCGGTCGCCGCTCTGGTTTATTCCCTCTGCTTGACGCTGTCGCATGAAATCTTCTTCATCAATTACGGCTTGTGGATGGAAGATTCCTTCGGCTTGCTGCTGACCGCCCTCGGCGCTATCACCATCGTGATCGCGGTGGCGGAGGTCATCGGCGAGTTCATCGTCATCACAGTCGCGGACCGCTTCGGCACCAAGCCGACATCCATGTACGGCATGCTTGTAGCGGCGCTCTGTTTCTTCATCATTCCCTATCTGGACTTCAGCTTGCCGCTGGCGATGTTCGGCATATTCATCATGTTCATCTGTATTGAGACGGCTATCGTTGCCGCCCTGCCGCTCTTCACCGAGATCATGCCGAAGTCCCGCGCGGTGATGATGAGCGCGAATATGGGCGCTCACTCGCTGGGGCGCGTCTCGGGCGCTGCGCTGGGCGCGCTCATTTACAAGTTCAGCGACGGCAACTTCCTGGTCATCGGTCTGGCGGCGGGCCTGATTGGTCTGGTCGGTTTCGTCGTGATGCGCCGCTTTGTGCCGTCTGACGGGCAGAGCGCAGCCTGAGCGGCTCTGACCGCTGGCAGCCGCAGGTTCGTCCGCCGCGCTTGCGGAGCTCGGGAAGAGGCGCCGAGAATGTTTCAGCACTTTTTGTGTCCTTTTAAGACCATTCCGGCAGATAAGCAAAGGATAAAAAAAGACCCACAAAGGATACATACAGTACCAACAGAAGCCGTAAAAGTTAAAGTAAAGCATAAGCAGTGGATGGAAAATTTGCTGGTCTCTATCGATACAGTATGGATACAGCGGCGGTTTGGGTGCGAGAATTGCGGATTTGGCGCGACAAAGGTTGTATTTTGGATTAGGGACAGCATGGTTTCGGATAGATGCTGGATTGGCGATTTGGCGTTCATGGTATCAGGGTAGCAGAAAAAGAACAGGCATGGGTGAACAAATGTTCGCGCGTTAGAATTTTCATACGGTGAGTTGCCGGCGACCGAGGGAGCGCGCCGATGGTTTTCGCGCTTGAAAGACGGGCGACTTAGTATTCAGCAAATTCACTACTCCCGCGTAAAGCCTCGTCTTGACTATTACTGGCGCCTGCCATAGAATTGTTCGGCGTCCTTTTCATCAGGGGTGAACATGTTCGAAACGCTTTCACAAAGGCTCGATACGGCTTTTGAAGGCTTGCGCAAAGGCGGCACTGTCAAGGAAGCTGACGTCAAGGCAGTCATGCGGGAAGTGCGCATGGCGCTGCTCGAAGCCGATGTCGCCCTGCCGATCGTGAAGGACTTCATCAAAGAGGTGCGCGAGCGCGCCCTCGGCGAGGAGGTCCACAAAGCGCTGAAACCGAGCGAGCAGGTCGTCAAGATCATCCACGAAGAAATGGTGGAGATGCTGGGCGAGGCCGGGCGCCTGAATTACAGCGGCAGCAGCAAACCGCATGTCATCATGATGGTCGGCTTGCAAGGCACGGGGAAGACGACCAATACGGCGAAGCTGGCGCTTCACCTGCGCGGCGAGGGCAAGAAGCCCTTGATGATCGCGGCCGATACCTATCGACCGGCCGCTGTTGACCAGCTCGTCACGCTGGCCAAGCAGATCAATGTCCCCTATTACGAAGAAGGCGTTTCCGATTCGCCGCCCGCCATCGTCAAGCGGGGGCTCAAACGCGCGAAAGAACTCGATTGCGATATTGTTCTGATCGATACCGCGGGCCGTCTGCAAATTGATGACACGCG
This sequence comes from Anaerolineae bacterium, assembly GCA_022824365.1. Classification (GTDB taxonomy): domain Bacteria; phylum Chloroflexota; class Anaerolineae; order Aggregatilineales; family Phototrophicaceae; genus UBA6055. The sequence goes on along the minus strand of JAJEAA010000028.1, from coordinate 65,311 downwards.
GATGAGCGAGTTGGAGGATATCAAGCGGATATCTTCGCCGGCCGAAATTCTTCTGGTCGCCGATGCGATGACGGGCCAGGAAGCGGTGAACATCGCGCGCGGCTTCAATGAAAGCCTGGGCATCACCGGTTTGGTCTTGACCAGGGTTGACGGCGACGCGCGCGGGGGCGCGGCTCTATCGATGCGGGCGGTGACCGGCGTGCCGATCAAGTTCATGGGCACGGGGGAAAAAGTCAGCGCCGACACGTTGGAGTTATTCCACCCGGACCGCATCGCCCAGCGCATCCTCGGCATGGGCGATATCATGTCGCTGATCGAAAAGAGCGAGTCGCTCTACGAGGAAGAAGAAGCCCTGCGCTTGCAAAGTAAAATCATGAAGAACGAATTTACTTTGCAGGATTTCCTGGATCAATTGCAGAAAATCCGGCGCATGGGACCGTTGGGCAAAGTCCTCGGCATGATCCCGGGCATGTCCAAATTGCAGATGCAAAGTGATTTCAACGACGAAGATGTCGAGAAGCGCATCAAAAAAGTCGAGGCGATCATCAATTCAATGACGCCGCATGAACGCCGCCACCCGCGTATCCTGAAAGCCAGCCGCAAGAAGCGCATCGCCAGCGGCAGCGGCGTCGAAGTCCGAGATGTTAACGAGTTGCTCAAGCAATTCCAGCAGATGAGCCGACTCATGAATCAAATCAGCAGAGGGAAGTTACCCAATATCCCCGGCTTGACCGCTTGAGCCGGCAAAGAGGAGAGTTACCATGGTTCGTATTCGTTTGCGCCGTCAAGGCTTGAAACGTCAGCCCAGCTATCGCGTTGTCGTCACCGACCAGCGGAAGGCGCGCAATGGCAGCTACCTTGAAAACATCGGTCATTACAATCCGCGCACCCGCCCCGCCACCGAAATCATCCAGGAAGAACGAGCGCTTTACTGGCTCAGCGTCGGCGCGCAACCCAGCGATGCCGTCCGCCGCTTGCTGGAGCACACGGGCACATGGGAACGCTTTCAGCGGCTGCGCGCCGGCGAAAGCCTCGAAGATCTGGTGGCCGAGGCGGAAGCCAACCGCGGCGAGCTGCCGAGCCCCAAGACCAATTATCCCGCGCCCGGCGATGGCGAGAGCAAGATCAAAGCGCGTGAAGCGGCCAGGTTAGCCGCCGAACAATCAGCCGAAGCAGAAAGCTAGGCGGGGGAACCATGGTCGAAGAAGAACTGCTTCAATACATCGCCGAAAACCTGGTCAACGCGCCCGAGGAAGTCAGCATACGCCGCAAGGATAGCGGCAGGAACGTCGTGCTGGAGTTGTCGGTGGCGTCGGACGATATGGGCCGCGTCATCGGGCGCAGCGGCCGGGTGGCGAATTCCATCCGCGCGCTGTTGCGGGCGGCCGGTCCTGCCGATGAACGCGGTCGCGAGCGCCGCCGCCGCGTGATCCTCGAAATCGAATAAGGCTTCAGTGACGCGACATCCCAACAGACCGGATCATCTGGTCATCGGAGAAGTGCTCCGCCCTCACGGCGTACGCGGCGAAGTGCGCATGCGCGTGCTCACCGACAATCGCGAGGATCTGCCGTCGCTGGAATATGTCTACCTGGCGGATTCACCGGCGGATAAAGGCAAGAACAGACTCGACCTTAAAAGCCTGCGGTTCAACAAAGCCTACGCGCTCCTGAGTTTTAACGGCGTCGACAGTCGCGATGAAGCTGAGGCGCTGCGGGAAAAGCTCGTCTTAATCGACATTGAACAGGCGACGCCGCTGGAAGAGGGTCAGTATTATCTTTTCCAACTTGTGGGCATGCGCGTGGTCGCTGAAGGCGTAGAGTTGGGCGCGATCAGGGAAGTGCTGCAAACCGGCGCCAATGATGTTTATATCGTCGATAGCGATATCTATGGCGAGTTGCTCATCCCGGCGCATGATGAAACAATCGTCAGCATAGATTTTGAGGCGCAGATCGTTTCGATGACTCTGCCGGAAGGCTTGCTTCCTGAGTGAGTCCGGTCAGAGCAATCGCGCCATATTTTTGCCACCGATTACACCGAGTAAATTTAAGGGCACAGAGGTTTTGGCATCTTTTCGACTGTTTTCTCAACCGGCGCAGCAGACTTGACAAGAAAATTCTGTTGCTGATATGCTGGTCGTGATTACTCTTCATTAACGGACCTTTATGCAGTCAATCGATAATCAACGCTATTGGCTGGGATTGCAGCTCATCCCGCGTTTTGGCATTGTCAAACTGAACCGTTTGCTCGCGCACTTCGAGTCGGCGGAAGCCTTATGGCGCGAGCCCGAAGCCAGCCTGATGCGCCTGGATTTGCCTCGTTCGTTGCTGCGTCAGTTTTGCGGGGGCCGACGCGAGATTGATCTCACGCGGGAAATGGACCGGGTCGCGGGGGCGGGGGCAGCGCTGATTACGTTAGAGGACGCTCATTATCCTCAGCTATTGCGCTCGTTGCCCGACCGACCGCTGGTCCTCTACGTCCGCGGCGAGCTCACTGAGGCTGACGAAAAATGCCTGGCGATCGTGGGCACGCGCAAAGCCAGCCGATACGGTTGGGATGTCGCCAATCAACTCGCGGGGGAACTTTCGCAGCAGGGCATCACCATTGTATCGGGCCTGGCGCAAGGCATCGACGCGGCCGCGCATCGAGGCGCGCTGACCGCCGGCGGACGAACGATCGCGGTTGTAGGCACCGGCATCGACCGGATGTATCCGCGGGAGAACGCCGAACTGGCTGAGGAGATCGCCGCCGCTGGCGCAATCATCAGCGAGATGCCGCTCGGCACAGCGCCGCTGGCGAAAAACTTCCCGCAGCGCAACCGTCTTATCAGCGGGCTGTCCCTGGCGCTGCTTGTGGCGGAAGCGCCCGCCCGGAGCGGCGCTCTCAATACCGTTTCGCACGCCATTGATCAGGGGCGCGATGTCTTCGCCGTGCCGCACAATATCTTCAGCCCGACGGGCCGAGGCTGCAACCAGCTCATACAAGACGGGGCGAAATTGGTTGTTGATGTCGAGGATATTCTTGATGAGTTGGATGTGTCGCATTTGAATGTCCGGACGCGAATCCAAGTCCAGGAGATTCAACCGGCGAATGAGTTGGAAGGCGTCATCTATCAGCAGTTAAGCGCGGACCCGATTCATGTCGATCTCATCGTGCGTCAGACACAATTGCCGACCGCCACGGTCACCAGCACCCTGACGCTGCTGGAACTAAAGGGGCTTGCCGAGAGCGCCGGACCTATGCAATACTGCCGTGCGCGATTTTCTCCGGAGTGAAGAACTCAGCCATGGATCACTATTACGCCCTAATTGCCGCCGGCGGGCACGGCACCAGGCTTTGGCCGATGAGCCGGGCGAAGCTGCCGAAACAGATGCTGCCTTTGATCGACGATGACTCCATGTTCACCACAAGCGTCGCGCGCATCAGGTCGATTTTCCCGCCGGAAGACATCTTCGTCGTCACCGGGCGCGAATTGGCGGAAGATCTGCGAGCCGAGGCGCCGCAAATCCCGGCGGACAATTTCATCATTGAACCCTACGCCAAGAATACCGCGCCGGCGTTGGCGCTTGCGCTTTCGGCGATTCAAAGGCGCGATCCCGAGGCGACCGTCGCCATCTTGACCGCCGACCATCATATTGCCCGCCAGGAGACATTCTGCGCTGTCCTGGAGGCGGCCTGGCAAGTGGCGCAGGAGGACCAGATTGTCACCCTCGGCATCTCGCCCTCCCACCCCGCCACCGGTTACGGCTACATCCAGCAGGGCGCCTTCATAGGCGACTACAACAATTTCAAAGTCTACCAATCGAGGCGCTTCACCGAGAAGCCGGATATCGTCCGCGCCACCCAGTTCCTGGCATCGAGCCAATACAGTTGGAATTCCGGCATGTTCATCTGGCGGGTGGACCGCGCCATGCGAGCTCTGGAGCGATTCCAGCCGGCGATCTACGCCATGTGCAGCTACCTGCAATCGGCATACGACTCGCCAGATTACGACAGCAAACTAGATGACATTTGGGAGACGATGCCCAATCTGTCCATTGACTTCGGCATCATGGAGAAGGCGGACAATATCGCTGTGATTCCCATCGATATCGGCTGGAGCGATGTCGGCACCTGGGCCTCTCTGTTTGACATCCTGCCGCAAGACAGCTTCGGCAATTGCATCAAGGGCGAATCAAGCGATATCCGCGTCATATTGGACACGCGTGATACTTTGGTCTTCAGCGACCGTCTCACCGTGGCGATCGGCGTCGAAGACATCGTCGTGGTTGATACCGACGATGTCCTGCTCGTATGCCACAAAGACCGGACCCAGGATGTGAAGCAAGTTGTGGATTACCTGCGGGAAAACGGAAACGAAGAATATCTCTGATGAAGCCGCGCATTGAGAAGGATGAGATATGACGGATACCGAGACTACAACTTTGCAGTCCTACTGCGTTAAGTGCCGCGTCAAGCGCGATATGGGAGACCCGGAAGCGGTCTACACCAAGACCGGCACGCCGGGCACACGCGGGACTTGCAAGGAGTGCGGGACGAAGCTCTTCCGCATGGGCGCGACGCCTGCGCACGAGGGCATCCCTAAACCCGAGAAAGTTGAGCGACCCGCGCGCAAGAAGGCGAAAACAAAAAAGAAAAAGGCCCGAAGCAAGCGGTCCGCCAAGTCCAATGGGCGGCGCGCTGCCAAGCGTCGAAACATCGGGCGTTTAGTCATCGTGGAGTCACCGGCGAAGGCGCGCAGCATCGGCGGATTTCTCGGCGCTGGTTATACCGTGATGTCGTCCGTCGGCCATGTGCGCGACTTGCTCAAGAGCCGGCTATCGGTCGATGTTGAGCAAAACTTCGAGCCGGAATATCGCGTGCCAAATGACAAGCGCGCAGTGGTCAAGGAACTAAAAGCCGCGGCGGAAAGCGCGGAAGAAATCTTTCTCGCCACCGACCCGGATCGCGAAGGCGAAGCTATTGCCTGGCATTTGGTCGCCGCCGCAGAAATGCCGCCGAGCAACGTCCGCCGCGTTGTCTTCCACGAGATCACCGACAACGCCGTTGCGGAAGCGTTCGCGCATCCCCGGCAAATCAACATCGACCTGGTTAATGCGCAGCAGGCGCGCCGCATCCTCGACCGCCTGGTGGGCTACCAGGTTTCGCAGCTGCTTTGGTCAAAAGTGCGCGGCGGCCTATCAGCCGGTCGCGTGCAGAGCATCGCCTTGCGCCTGGTGGTCGAACGCGAGCAGGAGATCGAAGCTTTCAAGCCAGTGGAATACTGGACGGTCGACGCCAGCCTGACCAATTCTGACCAGACTCCGCCGCCTTTCAAAGCGCGCCTCGCGCGTATCAATGACAAGAGCGTTGTATTCGATACCAAGGGCGATAAGCCGCCTGTTTTGGATAGCGAAGCGACCGTGATGCCGCATTTGGATGTGCTGAACCGAAGCGCCTTTGTGGTGGACAGCGTCAAGCGCGGCACCAGCCAATCCAGACCGAGAGCGCCCTTCACCACCAGCACATTGCAGCAAGCAGCGTCCAGCCGCCTCAGCCTCCGCGCCAGCCGCACGATGCGCATCGCTCAACAGCTCTACGAAGGCATTGATCTCGGCAATGGAAATCGAGTTGGCCTTATCACGTATATGCGCACCGACAGCGTACAGGTGTCAAAGGAGGCGCAAGCGGAAGCCCGCCGCTACATCAAGACGAAGCACGGTTCAGCGTATTTGCCCAAAACGCCGCCAAAGTACAAGACCCGCTCGAAATCGGCGCAAGAGGCGCATGAAGCCATACGCCCTACCAGCGTCATGCGTGCGCCGGACTCGTTGAAGAATCAACTGGATCGACGCCAGTTGCAACTTTACACCCTGATTTGGAATCGTTTTGTCGCCAGTCAGATGACGCCCGCTGTATACAACACGCTTAGCATCGAGGTGAAAGCGGGCCTATCCAATTCGGATATGCCTTATCTCTTCCGCGCCTCCGGTCGCAAGTTGAAGTTTCCGGGCCACCTGGCCGTCGACCCCAAAGCGGCGAATGCCAGCAACGACACGCAGCAAGACTTCCCGGATCTCACGCCCGGCGAAGCGCTCGACCGCAAGCAGATCATCCCCGAGCAGCATTATACGCAGCCGCCGCCCCGCTATAACGAAGCCAGCCTTATTAGGCAGATGGAGGAACTTGGTATCGGGCGCCCGAGCACCTACGCGCCCACTGTGACCATCATTCAAACACGCGAATACGTCACGCGGGAGGGCCGCAGCCTCAAGCCGACAGAAATAGGACGAGTAGTCTGTGAACTGCTTACTGAATACTTTTCGGACGAAATGGACTACGAATTCACCGCCAACATGGAGGAAAAGCTGGATGCGGTTTCCGAAGGCAAGCTGGAATGGCGGCCGATGCTTGGTGAGTTCTATCAGCCATTTGAGCTGCGCTTGAAACACGCTCAGACCGAAATGCCGCAGCGGGAAGTCGTGGAACCAGTCGGGCGGATATGCCCCGAGTGCGGCGAGAACGAACTTGTCGTCAGGTATAGCCGTTGGGGCAAGAAGTATATCGGCTGCGCCGGTTACCCCGATTGTGAGCATACCGAGTCGTTTACAAAGCGCAGGCCAACAGGATTGCCGTGTCCGGAGTGCGGCGACGGCGAATTGGTTGTCCAAGAAGGGCGGCGCGGCAGATTCATATCGTGCACCAACTATCCCAAATGCCGCCATACTGAGCCTTACAAAACAGGACAACTCTGTCCTCAGTGCGGACAGGAACACCGGGGCGAAATCGTCGAACGGACCTCTCGCAAGGGTCGCACCTTTTATGGCTGCAATCGCTATCCGGATTGCGAATTCGCGGCCTGGAAGCTGCCGCAAGATCTTGAACCGCTTGATACGCGGCCTGACAGCGACGACGACAAAGAACTGTCCAGGACCTAAGCCCGCATTTTCCCGCCTGCGCGCCGTTGCGGCGAGGCTTAATCCAGTACAAAAGTTGCCGCGCTATGCGTTTGTGGCGTTGAAATACCTATCGTATACTTCTCGATAGGTGTGCAATTTGCAGACGCGAAAGGGCGCTGCTCATGAGTATTCAAGGTCAGAATCCAGATCCTGCGCAGAGAGTTGAATTGGCAGGCTCAGCCGATGGGCAGGGCGACGCGGCGGGCAGATTTCCCGGGCTTGCAGGGGCGTCGTCCAATCCGCGCATACAGAGTTTGATGGCATCGGCGCCTGAACGCGCGACGGTCATGCTGATCCTGCTCGGCATGGCAGTCGGCTTGATAACCGCCTACGTCATCATCCCGACGGAGTTCACCGGCGCATCGCCGCGGCATATGAGCCAGCAGGCGATCCAGCAGTGGGCGCGCATGATCGCTGTCGGACATTCGGAGGCAATACACTACGATGACGCAAACGCATTAATCGTATTAAATCAGATCCCCAATCCGCAAGGCGTCGTCCGCAACCTGGCAAACAGCGTCAGTATCCCGGCGGCGGAACGCGCGGCGCTCAATGACTTGGCCGATATCCCCGGTTTCGCCGAGCTCGCGGGCGCATTGGCGCCGGAAGATCCGGGCGTCTTTGGCAGCAGCCTGCAGGTCATCCTGTCGCTGGCTGTTGTGGCGATTGGCGCGCCGATCCTGGTCATCGCGGGCCGGACAGTCCTACCCGCGCGCAATTCAAGCGACGCGGCAAAGCGTCGTGAACTTCGTCAGTCCAAAGCCGACCAGGCGCAAGCAGCGCCCAACGCGAATCAGTCGGCGGAACACTATCAAGCTTACGCGGAAGCGCCGCCATCCGCGCCCTGGGGCGACGACGAAACCGACCGGAGCAATACCATCCACCCGCAATACGGCGTCGCGGTTTTGCATACGCTTTCCAACTATGTCAAGAGCCGCAACTTTGATGACTCCTTCGCGATTGAGTTGAGCCCGGAGCTAGGGGGCCAATTCCTCGGTGAATGCGGCGTATCCGCCGCGACGCTGGTGGGCAACGAGCTGCAGTCGGTAGAAGTCTGGGGATTCGATATGGGGTCACAGGAGACGCTGACCAAAGTCTTCGCGGCGCCGGCCGCTCTGGGCGACCCGGCTCTGCAAGCGACTTTGGCAAACCGCGTCAAAGACCCGACAGCGGATATGATTGCGGCCGAGCCGGGCGCGACCTTGTTGCTCGATAGCGGATCAATCCACATTCAGGCGACAATCAAGACGGTTGTATGCAATTACGGCGGCGGCACTCCCAACAGCGCGATAGAGACCCTGCAGATCGAATTAATCGCTTGGCACAAGCAGAGCGCGCCTTCGGGCCTGCCGGCAAACGGATATCCCGCGCCCGCCGCATCGCCATTTAACGAATATGCCGATTTGCAGTTTGGCGCGCCGTCAGAAACAACTTCGCCGTCTCCGCCGCCTACAACCGGAGGGAGCAGCGCGCCACGCCCCTCGAACAGTCCGCTCGCGCCCAAGCGCCCGGAAGACAACGAGGAAGATCCCTTTGGGGGGACGGGCAACTTCATGCCCTACTCCTAGAAAATGTTAAGCCCCGTGATTGCCGCGGGGTTTTTTATCGTCTTTAATGTCGCCTGTGTTTCCCGGTCGTTTTCCACCTAGCGGATGTCGATTATCTTGAACCGCAGTTTGCCGTCCGGCGTCGAGACCTCCACCTTCGCCCCGACCTTCTGCCCCATTAGCGCCGCCCCAATCGGACTTTTCTGCGAGATCTTACGCTCCCGCGGGTTCGCCTCGGCGCTGCCGACAATCTTGAATTCTTCTTCTTCGCCGCTGCCGACTTCCTCGATGATCACAGTTGAGCCGATGCGCACTTCATCGCTCGGTCCCGAATCGTCCACGATGATTGCGCTTTGCAAAATCGCCTCGATATGTTGCACGCGCCCTTCTATAAAGCCAAGCTGTTCCTTGGCGTCGTGGTAATCGGCGTTTTCCTTGAGGTCGCCCTGGGCGGCCGCTTCCTTCAGTTTTTGCGCCAGCGCCGGACGCCGCGTCTCGATTAGCTGCTTGAGTTCGCGCCGCAACGCGTCTTCGCCATCGCGAGTCAAATAAGTTTCTTCTGCTGCCATTCTCGTCTTCTTTCTGCTTTCTCGCTTGCGTCGCTCGCAAGCTCATTGGGGTCGCTCCGGAATTCCTTGATCAGAGCGCGGATGTTCAATTGATGCAATTGAGTCACGATGCCATTGAGCAATACCTGGCTCTTGCCGCAATCTTCCAATGGAATCGCAGTTTCGATATCCGGCCGGTCCGCATCCAGAGCCTGCGCCACGGCATTCTTCAAACAATGGAGGTAGCGCAAGTCGCTTTTGATCTTTTCCGGCACTTCGCCGCGCAGGATAATGTCGCCATGCCCTTGCACAATATTCTCATAATCTCGCTCGAGCAATCGCGCCAGGGACTGCTCCAGTTGAAAGGAGTTGCCATCAACGAAGTAGGGTATTGGCATCACGGTATCAGCCGCGAACAACACCTCTTCGCCCTCGACCAAACATACGATCGAATCCGGGCTATGTCCCGGGCTTTCACGCAGCCTGAACCGGCTCTCGCCAAGCTCAAGCACAAGTTCATCTTCGAAAGTAATATTTGGCAGCGCCAATGAAACGCCTTCGAATTCTGGTCCGCTTGCTTTCATCCGCTGCAAACTTTCCCGCCCTCTGTTCGCAAGAATCTCGGCGCAGAGCTTGTGGGCGATCACCTGCGCGTCCGGGAAGAGGCAGGCGCCCGTGGTATGATCCGCGTGAAAATGGGTATTGATCACGTAGCGAACCTTCGAGCCCAAGCCCACTTCAATGAAGCGGCGGATGCGCAGCGACTCTTCCGGATATAGCAGGGTGTCGATGAGCACAGCGCCTTCGCTGGTCAATACGACGCCGGCTGTTACCTGGGCATACAGATTGCTGCGGAAGACAAAAATCTGATCTGTGATGCGCTCACGCTGCATGAATATGATTGATCGCCATAACTGAGTACGGGTCAAGCTGTCGCGCGAGTATAGTCAGCGCGAGACGTAAAATCAAGTGGGGGACGCGCCGCGACAGTTGCCCCAGGTAGCGATGCGGTTCAGCAATGCGACGCGCAACGGCTCGGTCGCGGTCGAATACCGGGTTTACCGTTAGACCAAGAAAAGCTCGCTAGGTTTCAGCCACTACAATCTCGACATAGGTTGTGCGGTAGGCTTCGACAGCGACGGTTTCGGCATAAGCGACTGAACCGGAATCGCTCAAGACAACAAGCTCATAGTCGCCGGCCGGCAAGTCGCCTATGGTGAAGTTCTCTTGCCAAACCGGATCAGGATTAACAATGTCGCCGCCATAGCTGGCGACCTCCCGACTCAGGGTATCCGAACGCGCCGAAATCCGTTTGCCATATACGAGTTCGCCATCGGCATCGCGCAGGGCGCCGATGATCATGCCCCGGTCGACATAGTGCTGCAGCCATAGCTCCGGATTGCGCGTCATGCGAAAATCGTAAGGATCATCCACCCGCACTTCAAAATGCAAATGCGGTCCTATCGCCACGCCGGTTGACCCGATGCGTCCGAGCCGATCCAAATCTTCCACCGCCTGCCCGGCGACAACCTCAACTTCCTCGAGATGACCGTACAAGGTGAAGACTTGAAGCCCGGCCAAGGAGTATTCTTCATGCGCCAGGACGACCACATTGCCATAATAGTCCTGCCGCGGTCCCAAGAGTGTTTTGGCGTCGTCGCTCGCGAATACTACGACGCCTGCCTTTGCCGCGTAAACCGGCGTGTCGCGCGGATTGACAAATTCAACGCCCAGGTGAACCGCGCGCCCACCCCATTGCGTGCTGCCGTAAGCGTAACTGCGATCGGCCCAGTGCGCGTAATCATCCGACAGCGCTATCGGCCGGTGCAGAATGTTATGCTCGCTCGGCTCAATGTCGTCGATCGCCGTCGCTGTCACCTGCGCCATCGCGGCATTGTTCGCCGAATCCGGCCTCAGTTGAGAACCCAGACCTACCAGCGGCGGACCTTGCCCCCAGGCGACAATTCCGCCCAGGAGCGACGCCAGCAAAACTAAAACTGATCCGCGCCATCCACGCGCTCGCGGCAAAGCTGCCTCCCGTCAGTTGTCAAGAATGGTGAACCTCGTACTGCCCGCTTCCAAGCCATTGACATACAATCTCGCTGAGTAATCGCCCGGCGCAAATTGGAAGTATTCTGGTGTGGCGTAGAACCAGATGCACTCAAAAGACTTCGAGTAATCCGCTTGCCAACTCATATCAACCAGCAGTTCGTCTCCATAGAACCAATCCAGGCTGAAGGTCGTGCCGGCGCGCAGAGCTGTCACTTCCGCTGTGACATAAATGAGTTCGGCGGTTGAGCGGAATTGGCTTACCGCGCCGCTTGAACAGCCGCTGTCGCGTTCTGTCCCGGCTGCCGTCGACAGATTCGACACGTTAGTATCAGCCACGGTCTCAGCGCTCGACGCCGCGTCATCCATCATGTCATCTTCCAAGGAACTGCCCATATCTTCAGCGCTGACGACAACCGCTCGCAACTCCGGCGTGCTGGTGTGATTCGCCCGCAAGGTGGCGCCCAATGCCGCGTTCACAGCCGAAAGCTCCGCAACACGCGTGCTGGCCGCGACAATCGTTTCTCGCGCCATGTTCTGTTCCTCAGTGGCCGCAGCGCGGATCGCCTCGCTTTCCATTGCGTACATCGTCAGATCCGCGTCAATCGTGGCGACCGAATCGTTGCCGCTCAAGGCCTGGCAGCCCGCCGAGAGGAGCATGGCCGTGAGGCAATAAAAACGAGCCACTCGAGATTTGCGCCAATGCATATTGAGGCCTGCGGATTCGCCATCAGCGGGATTGGGAAACCATGCCACATTATATCAACTGTGACGACGGCGAGGATAGCAATTGCGGGGATTTTTTGCCACAGAGTTCACAGAGTAAAGCAGAGGGCGCCGAGGAAAGATGTTTCGATAGCTAGTTGGCGGCGACAGTTTCCGCCCAAGGACGGCGGAAGAGCGTGAGGCTTGGCAGAAAAATATCAAACCTTCTGTGCCCTCGAAACAACTCTGCATATTCAGTGGCAAAATATCTAGTGCGATTGCTCTGGCGCGGCGGACTTGTGGCGGGCCGCGCATTCTGCTAAGATAAGCGTTATTCGCCCCCGTAGCTCAGGGGATAGAGCATTGGTTTCCGGAACCAGGCGCACAGGTTCGAATCCTGTCGGGGGTGCTGATAGCGATATGCCGATCCAGCACAAGAAGCGGAATGTAGACTGCCTTAGGCGAGCGCTCCAGTTTCCAGGCGCGCTCTGAATTCGTTCATGTCGACCACAGTCTTGTTCAAGCGCGCTTCTTCGGCCGCGAAAGCCAGAAGGTGGCTCTCCAAAGATTCACGCGCCGTCGTGACGCTGTCGTCCGGATTGCCGCTCACCGTATTGATGAAACTGCGCATGATGCCGTAGTCGCCGCCCCCGTGCCCGCTGCTGTCACGCGCGATGATCGGGATCTCTTCCACCTCGCCGGTCAAATGATGATGCACAGTAATCTCATCGCCGCGGGCTGAGAACTTGCCGTAGAGGGTCGCCTTCGCGCCATCCCAGCGCATCGTGCGGCATTCTTCGTCGCCTTGCCCGTTCATCACCAAGGTAACAGTCGCGCCGTCTTCCAGCTCCATATTCACGGTTTGATGATCGACCACATCGTTGTCACATTGGTAGACGCAGCGCCCGTACCAGCCGGTCTTGAGCGCCTCGAGCCGCGCCTCCTTGGTCGGTATCCAGGAGACCGCGTTCAAAGGAAAACCGGCGCCATCGCGGGCGTACAAGCGGGTGGCCTCATACTTGCATGCGTCGGCCGCCGGGCAGCCATCGGTGCAGCGCTCGGTCGCGCCCTCCGGCGCGTGCTCCGGACGAAAATGGCTTAAGGAGCCGAAGGAGTTGAGGCGCGCGACATTTTTCCGCAGTATCCATAGCAGAATGTCAAAGTCGTGACAGCATTTGGACAAGATCATGGGACCCGATGTCGCCTCACTACGCCAGTTGCCGCGAACGAAACTATGCGCCATGTGGTAATAACTGAGGTTCTCGCGATGCGTCACGCTGATCACCCGCCCGATCTTGCCGGATTGAATGACCTGGCGCAGCGCCTGCCAAAACGGCGTATAGCGCAGGACATGACATATTTGCAGAACGCGCCCGAGCTCCTCCGCCTTCCGCACCAGGCGCGCGTTTTCTGCCAGCACCGGCGTCATCGGTTTTTCCAACAGCACATCATAACCGAGCGCAAGCATCGGCAGCGTCGATTCGAAATGGAAACGATCCATCGTGCAATTGATAATGGCGGCGGCCTTCTTTTCATTGGTCGCCAACAAGGATTGCCAGTCGTCGAAGACCAACTCCGGCGCTATGTCATGCTGGCGGACAAAGCGCTCGCGCCGGATCGGATCCGGCTCCGCCACGCCGACGACGCGCATCTCCCGCGGATGTTCCAAGGCGAAATTGCCGTATGCGTTACCGCGCCCGCCCGCTCCTACAACGATCGCATCAATCGGGGTCATATACTCGCCTCCACCAATGAAGATAATTCTTTTATTTGACAAAGCTATATTATCAGTATACACTTAATATAATATTTTTACAAAGTCTGGGAACTTAACTCGTATACTAAGTTGGGTGAACGATACAGGTATGTCACGTCGGCGTTCAGCTGTCAACCACGAAGTGATGCACGAGATCAATCGCGCGCTCGTTTTGAGCAGCCTGCGCGAGAAGCCCTCCTTGACTCGGGCGAAACTGTCTTCCCACACGGGGCTTACACGCAGCGCCATTTCCAATCTCACTGATGAGCTCATCCAGAACGATATGATACAAGAGGTGGGCTACGAAGAGTCTACCGGCGGACGCCGCGGCATCTTGCTCGAACTCAATCCTCAAGGCGCCGGCGTGATTGCCATCAAATTCAACGCCTCCTCCGTACAGTGCGCCCTCGCCAATCTCGCTGGAGAGATTGACTGGTACAAATTGACGCCCATCGATTCGACGGAAGAGTCATACGTCCTGGGTATCTGCCGCCAGCTAATCCAATCCGCGCTTCAGGTCAACGGCGGCGCGCGACCGCTGCTTGGCATCGGCGCCGCTTCACCGGGCCTTATCGGCGAGAGCGGCGAGGTCATTTATTCCAAGTTTATGGATTGGCGCAACGTCAGCTTTCGAGCTGAATGGGAAGAGGAGTTTGCCGTGCCGGTGAGCGTCGACAATCTCGTCAGCCTGGCCGCTCTTGGGGAGAATCACTATGGGCTTGCGGCAGACGACAGCCACTTCATGTACATTGAAATCGGCTATGGCGCTGGCGCTGGAATCGTCATCAACAATCAACTGTATCAGGGCAAATACGGCTTTGCTGGAGAAGTCGGTTATATGAGTTTCCTGGAGGGAAACGGAACCGGCTACGCCAACACGCGAAACTGGCAGTCGATGGTCAACATTCCAAGGTTCATGCAGATTGCAGAGCGGCACATCAAATCAGATCCCCAGACGGTTCTTGACCCAGAAGGCTTAAACTTCAGTCGTCTGCTTGAGGCGCTGCATGCCGGCGATGAAGCGCCGCGCGCCGCTATGTCGGAATTGAGCCGGAATCTTGGGATCGGTCTTGCCAGCCTTTACAACGCTTTCGACATTCCTGTCTTCGTTCTCGGCGGCGAGTTGGGCGGGGAGTTTGGTCCTTTCCTTGGCGAGGCACGCGCGGAATTGGAGCGCCATCTTGTAGTGATCCCGCCCGGGGGGATTGACTTGCGGATATCGGACTTGCAGCCGGATGCGGCGCTGCTTGGCGCTGTAGCCAGGGTTTTCGACACGATTCTTGTCGAACCGTCTCTGAGCTTGAGCCTGTGACAGTTATCTTGAAATCTCGGAATCAAATGACGCAAGCCTAGGGTAAAGGAGCAGTCTATTGAAGCGATGTTAGTGCGGTAACGTGGTTCAATCGAATCGATCAAGTTCAGGAGGATTTAACAATGAATAGGCGTTTTCTCGTACTGTTGATGTTGTTCGCGCTGAGCGCGTTGGCATTCGCGCCGATTCAAGCGCAGGGCAACACGCTCAACGTGGCTTGGCCCTATCAAGTACCGCCAACGGGCCATTTCAACACCTTCGCCTCCGGCGGCATCGCGCTGGGACAATACCAGGATCTGCACGAGCCGCCCTTGGCTGTTCTGATGTGGGCGACGGGCGACTATGCGGGCATGGTCGCTGAAGAGTTTGGCTGGGACGATGACGGCAACTATGTCATCAAGATGGTCGAGGGCAATAGCTGGAGCGACGGCAGCGCCATGACCGCCGACGACCTGATGGCGACCTTCAATATCTTCCGCCTGCGCGGTGATACAGTCTGGGCCAATATGAGCGGCATCGAAAAGGTCGACGACTCCACCGTCAAATTTGTCATGGATTCGCCCTCGAGCCTGGCTGAGCGCATCATTCTGACGACCAACCTGCGCCCCGCCAGCGTCTTCGGCGATATTGCCGACCGCGCCGCCATGATGGACGCCGGCGGCGACGGCTGGGACGCGCTCCTGCAGGAACTGACCGAGTTCCGCCCCGAGTCGCCCGTTTCCGGCGGTCCCTACACTATCCTGCCGGACACCATCTCGGAAGCCAACCTGATGATGGAGTTGAATCCTGGCGGTTTCGCCGGCGATATTCAGCATTATGACATGGTGCGCATGTGGAATGGCGAGACGGAAGTGGTCACGCCGCTGGTCGCCAATCAAGAACTCCATTACATCACCCACGGCATTCCGCCCACAACCGAAGAGGACTTCGCCAATCGCGGCATCGACATCGTGCGTTCCGGCATGAACAACGGTCCGGGCTTGTACGTCAACCATGCCGTATACCCGTTGAACCTGGTCGAGGTGCGTCAGGCGATTGCCTACGCCGTGGACCGGATCCAAAACGGCGTTGTCAGCCTGGGCGAATCCGGCGTGGCAGTCGAATACATGACCGGCATGAGCGATGGTCTGTCCGAAGCCTGGCTGAGCGATGAGACGCTCGACTCGCTCAACACCTACGAGCATGACCTGATGAAGGCGGAAGAATTGCTGACCAGCGTCGGTTTCAGCCGCAACGATGACGGCATCTGGGTAGACGATAACGGCGATACCCTGTCCTTCGAGTTGACCTTCCCGCAGGAATTCGCTGACTGGTCGGCCGCGGCTGAAAACGCCACCGCCCAGCTCAATGACTTCGGCTTCGATATCTCGGCGCGCGGCGTTCAGTTCCAGCAGCATCCGCAGGATATCTACGCCAGCAACTTCGAGATGGCGATCCGCAACTGGGGCTTGGGCGATCCGATCCCCGGGCGCAGCTACCTGCAAGCCTATAACCGTTACAACGGGCAAGGCGACCTGGCGGGTGAAGGCGGCGGGGCCGGCATGAATTTCGACAACAATGTCGATTACAGCGGCGGCATGGTCAATGTCTTCGACCTGTCCAACCAAAGCTCGCAAGGCGTTGACAAGTCCGCGCAAGCGGAACTGGTCACGCAATTGGCAATTTCCTACAATGAGTTGCTGCCGGCGATTCCGCTCTGGGAACGCTACACCAACAACGCGCTGAACCGGAACTTCATCATGGTGCCGGATTCGGGCGATTCGATCTTCGCCAACTTTGGCGGCGGCGCTGACAACTGGATGACCACCCTCATCCTGACCGGCGTCACAGCACCGGCGGATATGTAGGTTTGCAACCGTTGCGCAGACCTCGATCTGCGCTGCAGGGGGTGGGTCATTGACCCGCCCCTCATCTTGAAAGCGCCTTCGCTCGCGCGGTTCCGGAGTCTCTTGATGGCCTTACCCAACAGCGACTTGGAAATCAATAGAAGCGGCGTCCAAAGTCCAGTTGCCGCCGTGCAGCAGTTCATTGCCGCTTACCCCATTCACAAGAATTATTACGTTCGCATATTTGTACAGGCGATCCTGACGATTTGGGCGGTCCTGACGGTCACATTTTTCCTGGTCCGCCAAATGCCCGGCAACCCAATCGATGTCCTGATCGAACAGATCCTCACGCAGGAAGGCATCTCCTACCAGGAAGCCTACGATCGCGTCGCCGCCAGCTTTAACTTTGACCCTGACGCCACGATGTTGGACCAATATGTCGACTATGTCGGGGATCTGCTGCGTCTCGACCTGGGCACATCAATTACATCTCCCGGCACAAGGATCATTGATGAAATCGCGCGCTTTCTGCCGTGGACGATCTTCGCCGTCGGCTCCGGTTTCTTAATCAGCTTTGTGCTCGGCATCATACTCGGCATGATGATGGCTTATTATCGCGATTCCGCGCTTGACCATACGCTCTCTTTGGTTTCATCTTTTTTCACCGGCGTGCCCAATTACATCTGGGGCTTGCTGATCATCATCGGACCTGGCATTTCCTGGAATTGGTTTGATGTCGGCGCGGCGCGCGGCACATATGACCCAGGTTTGACGCCTGGACTGAATGCCGCATTCATCGGCAGCGCTATCGAACACGCGTTGCTGCCGATCATTACTTATGTGCTCGCCACCTTGGGCAGTTGGATGCTGAGTATGAAGAGCAGCACAACCGGCGTGCTCAACGACGACTACGTGAACGTCGCTGAAGCGCGCGGCTTGAAAGACCGGCGCATCATCACCGCCTATGTCGGGCGCAACGCCATGCTGCCGCTTTTCGCGCAGCTGAGCATCAGTATCGGCTTTGTACTCGGCAGCGGCGTCGTTATTGAAGAGATATTTGTTTATTGGGGTTTCGGTCATTATCTATTCCAGGCGATTACTGTTCGCGACTATACCAGCGTTCAAGGCGCCGTCTTGATTCTTTCGTCCACTTTTGTCTTCAGCAATTTATTCGCGGATCTTACCTATGGTCTGCTGGATCCGCGCGTGCGCATCTCGGGGGAGAAATGAGCAGCAAGGTTCAAGCAGCGCCGCATCCGCTCCTCAGCCTGCTGCGGCTGCCTTTCACAGTTTTGTTCGCGGTATTCGGCTTCATCAACCGCTTGCGCGCCAACCGAGCCGGCTTTATCGGCTTCCTGGGTTTGCTGGCTTATTTCATTCTGACCTTCATCATGCCGTACTTCATTCCCTTCGACAGCGAAGTCAATCTCGACGAGATCGCGGGACCCGTCGGCTCGCGGATTCAGTTGGCTGTCCACCGCGATAACAACCATCTGCGCAGTTTTGAGGACCTGGCTGGCAAGACGGTCGGCGTCGTCGATCAAACCGGGGGACCCAGCTTGATAGCGCCATATGCCGATAGCATCAACATCGAGAAATATCGCTGGACCAGCCGCCGCGCTGGTCCGGGGGTGCGCGCCGCCCTGATCGACCTCGCCAATAAAGAAATCGACGCCATGCTCATCTTCTCGAAGAATGTCGCCGAGCTGCGAGCGGATTCTGAAGACCCCGAGTTGCAAGCCCTGCTCGCCGAGCATATCGTCATCTCCAATCCCGAGTTAGGACCGCCGCATTTGCTGGGCACCGATACCCAGGGCCGCGATATCGCCACGCATATTGTGCATGGCGGCCGTATTCTGATTCTGACCGCAGTCATCGGCGGCGTGATTTCAACCTTGATCGCCCTGGTCGTCGGTTCGCTTTCCGCGATGATTGGCGGCGCGTTCGACGCTGCGATGACTGCGCTGTCGAATCTGATATTGGCTGTGCCGCGCCTCATCCTGCTGGTTGTTCTGGCTGGCTTGATCCGCTTTGAGAATACACTCTTCCTGGGCCTCATGATCGGGTTGCTGGGCTGGCCCCCGCTGATGCGCGCCATCCGCGCGCAAGTGCTGAGCCTGCGCGAAAGAGACTTCGTCGAAGCGGCGCGCTCGTTGGGTCTCAGTACTTATCACATCATGTTCCGCGAAATGCTGCCCAACATGATCAGCTACGTCATGATCAATTTTATCTTCGCCATCACCTTCGCCATGTATGAGCAGATTGCGCTGCTGGTGCTTGGTTTAGCGCCGATTGACGACTACACCTGGGGCGTCATGCTCTATTTCGGGCGCTCCCGCGGGACGCTCTACAATGTGGACGGCGCAAGCATGGCGCTTTCACCGGTGCTCGCCATCGCCTTCTTCCAAGTCTGTCTCGTGCTTTTCGCGCGCGCCCTGGAAGAAGTATTTGATCCCCGCCTTCGGGCTGCGGTGTAAAGGGGCGGCAATGTCCGAGCAAGCGCATGAGGCAGTGCTGCGGGTTGAAGATCTTTCGATCGTCTATCGCACTAAACGCGGCGATGTCAAGGCGACCAGCCAGGCGTCCTTTGATTTGCACCCCGGCGAAGCGCTGGCGCTGATCGGCGAAAGCGGCAGCGGCAAAACGACCATTAGCCTGGCGCTGATCCGCAAATTGCCAAAGAATGCCGTCATCACCAGCGGGCATATCCACTACCAGCGGGACGGCAGCGTCCAGGATGTTCTCAAGCTGAGCAATCGGCAATTGAGGGAATTTCGCTGGAAGGACTGCGCCATGGTTTTCCAGGGCGCGCAAAACGCCTTTAATCCTGTGCTCAAGGTCCGGCGGCAATTTGAAGACACCGCCCAATCCCATGGTTGGACGGACAAAGCCGCCATCCGCGAACGCGCCTTGAAGCTGCTGGAGCTCGTCCGCCTCGATCCGGAGCGCGTCTACGACGCCTATCCGCACGAGCTCAGCGGCGGCATGAAACAGCGCACATTGCTGGCGCTGGGCGTCTTGCTCAATCCGCAAATTGTGATTCTCGACGAGCCGACGACCGCGCTCGACATCCTCACCCAGCGCGCCATCATTGATGTGCTAAACGACATGCAGCGTCAATTGCGCTTCAGCATCATATTCATCAGTCATGATTTGTCGCTGGCAGCCGAAATGGCCGATACTGTCGCCACGGTTTACGCCGGCGAAATCGTGGAGATTGGTCCCGTTAACGACATCTTCTATCGCTCCTTGCATCCCTATACATACGGCCTGCTCACCTCCGTGCCGACTCTGGGGCACATGCAAGACCATTTGCAGAGCATACCCGGCTCGCCGCCCAACCTCATCAATCCGCCGGCAGGCTGCAAATTCCATCCCCGCTGCGGCTTCGCCACCGATGCCTGCAAGAAAGAAGACCCGCCGCTGGAGCAGGACATCGGTACGCACCTGGCCGCCTGCTGGCACAAAGACCGCCTGCTCGAGAGCCGCAAGGAGCCGGTCTAATGCCCCCGCCCATCCTGGAACTTAAACATGTATACCGCAGCTTCAAACGAGGGCGCGAAGTCATTCCCGTCTTGCAAGACATCAACTTCGCCGTGAACAATCTGGAATTCCTCTGCCTAGTTGGCGAGAGCGGCTGTGGCAAGACGACCACCGGCAAGATCATCTGCGACCTGCTTCCGCCCAGCGCCGGCGCGATTGAGTTCGAAGGCAAAGACGTTGCCAGGTTACGGGGCGCGGAATATCGCCGCTTTCGCCGCTCGGTTCAGATCATCCACCAAGACCCTTACGCCTCGCTGAATCCGACGCATACGGTCTCCGAGACGCTCAGCTATCCCTTGCTCACACATGGCCTCGCTGGCGGCCGCCGGGGCCTGCGGCAACGGGTCCACGAATTGCTGGATCTGGTTGACTTAACGCCCGTCGAAGACTTCATCGACAAATACCCGCATCAACTCAGCGGCGGTCAGCGACAGCGCGTGAGCATCGCCCGCGCCCTGACCACCGAGCCGTCGCTGATAGTGGCCGACGAATCCGTCAGCATGGTTGATGTGTCCATACGCATCGGTTTGCTGCAAATGATGATGGACTTGCGGGACCGGCTAGGCGTGACTATCGTCTTCATCACGCATGACTTGGCGCTGGCGAAATACTTCGCCTGGGAGGGACGCATCGGCGTCATGTACCTCGGGCGTCTGGTCGAGCTTGGCAAGACACAAGAGATCATTCGCAATCCCCAGCATCCTTATACCAAAGTCTTGCTATCCGCCATTCCCGAGCCGGATCCGGAAAAGACGCGCAACAAACAGCATATTCAACTCCGCAGCGAAGATATCCCGCGCCTGACGGAATTGCCGCCTGGCTGTTCTTTCCATCCGCGCTGCCCCTGGTTTGTCGAAGGCGTCTGCGACGAGACCATCCCACAGCTAATTTCACTACCAGCCGCGAAATCGGAAGCGGAAGTCGCTTGCATCCCGCTTGAACGGGGCCAGGAATTGGTGTTGCATGACGCCTAACATGCTGAAGGTCTTTTACACCATCGCCAGCTTCATCATCGGCGCGTCGCTGCTACTGCTCTTGATCGTCCCGCCCGACTCGCCCGAATACTTCGTGACGCTTATGTCGATCTGCGTCGGCGCAATACTTCTCCTTCTCGTCGCTTTGACGGCCAGGTTTATCAACCGCTGATCAAAGCGGGACTCAACGACAGGATAACATTGTGGCTTCTGAGTTGACGATTGGCGTGGATATCGGTGGCACCAAGATGGCTTTTGTCGTCGCCGACCGCGCTGGCAGAGTATTCGCCTCCGACACGTTGCCTACTTCGGCGGACGACTCCTTCGACAAAACCGCCGATCGTATCGCGAGCTTGCTCAATCCCTATCTGGAGGCCTACAGCATGATCTGCGGCATCGGCATCGGCCTACCCGGTCCCGTGGATGCCGAGCGCGGTATCGCTCTGCATGCCGCCAACCTCGGCTGGGAAGGCGTTCCTATCCGCGACGCCATATCCACGCGCTTGACCAAATCGCCGCCGATCTATATCGCCAACGATGTCAACGTCGGCGCAATCGGCGAGCAGCGCTACGGCCGCGCGCAGGGTGTGGCGAACTTCGTCTACCTCACTGTGGGAACGGGAGTGGGCGGCGCGGTGATGATCGACAATCGCCTGTTGCGGGGCGCCTCGGCTTCGGAAATGGAGATCGGCCATGTATCGCTGGATCCGGTTAACGGTCGTCAATGCACATGCGGGCAGCGGGGCTGTTTGGAAATGTCGATATCCGGCAAAGCTCTGATCGCCCACGCGCGTCAACATCTTGCGGGGGGCGTCGACACTTGCTTGTCCTCTGAGGCGCTCTCAACCCGCGCGATCATAGGCGCCGCCGAAAAGGGCGACGCGCTCGCGACTCACATCCTGGACATAGCAGCTGAGGCCCTTGGCATCGCCTGCGCCTGGTGCGTCAACCTGTTTAATCCGAAGCTGCTCGTCATCGGCGGCGGTCTCATCCACGCTACCTGGCATCTGCTCGAGCCGCGAACGCTATCGGTTTTGCGCGCGCGCAGCCTGCCGCTAAACTATGAAGCGACGAGCATCTCACTCTCGCAGCTTGTTGACGGCGCGCTTGGCGCCGCCGCATTAGTCTGGTATCACCAGAACGAAGGACAGCCCTAATGAGAATCGCAATTGGCGGCATCGCCAACGAGAGTTGCACTTTTTCGCCGCTGCCGACCAGGCTTGAAGACTTTCGCCTCCTGCGGCAAGAAGACCCGCAGTTCGCCGAACTCTACCCTTTCCTGACCGCCTTTCCCGAAGCCGAATTCTTCGGCACGGTAACAGCCAAAGCCCTGCCTGGCGGACCGGTCGAAGCCAGCGCCTACGCCGCCATCAAATCTGAACTGCTCGAAAGGCTACGCGCTTTGCTCCCGCTGGACGGCGTCTACCTGGATATGCACGGCGCGCTCTACGTCAGCGATATGCTCGACGCCGAAGGCGATTGGATCAGCGCCATCCGCGCGCTTGTCGGTCCCGATTGCCTCATTTCAGCCAGCTACGATCTGCATGGCAACGTCTCCGAACGGATCATGGACCAACTCGATATCATCACCGGCTACCGAACCGCGCCGCATATCGACACAGTGGAGACGCGCGAACGAGCTGTCTCGCTTTTGCTGCGCTGCCTGCGCGAGGGGATAGTCCCGCGCAAAGCCTTCGTCAAGATTCCGGTCGGCCTGCCCGGCGAAAAAACCAGTACGGAATGGGAACCCGGCAAATCGATCTACGCCGCGATCCCGGAGGAAATCGATGGCGACGCCGTTATGGACGCCACCATCCAGGTCGGCTACGTCTGGGCTGATGAGCCACGGATGACCGCCTGCGCCATCGCTATTGGCCAGGACGACAAAGCTATCTCAGCCGCCGCCAGCAACCTCGCCGCGCTCTACTGGCAGCGGCGCGCCGACTTCCGCTTCGGCGTCGAGGCGCTCTCCATCGACGATTGCCTCCGGCGGGCAATGGCGGAGACCGCCAGACCCGTAATCATAAGTGATTCGGGCGACAACATCACCGCTGGCGGCGCCGGCGATGTCACCGACTTTCTCGAGCGCGCCCTGCATCATCAGCCGGCCGACCTCGTCTACGCCGCCATAACCGACGCGGCTGCTGTCCAGCGCTGCCTCGATGCGGGACAAGGCGCTACCGTGGACCTCGTCATCGGCGGCAAGCTGGACCATCTGAATTCCAAGCCGCTATCCATCACCGGCGCGGTCGAATTCATCAAGCCCGATCCGCGCAATCCCCAAGTTCTGCTGAATGCCAATGGCATCCGCGTGATTCTGACGGCTCGGCGCGCATCCTTTCAGCGCCGGCAGCAATTCCTCGATTTGAACATCACTCCGGAAGAGCGCCAGATCATCGCCGTCAAGATTGGCTATCTTGTGCCTGAGCTAAAAGCCATGGCGAAGAAGAACACTCTCGCGCTTTCGCCGGGCGCGGTCAACCAGGATTTGCTCGCCCTTTCGTTCAAGCGCATCAGCCGCCCCTGTTATCCCTTTGACGCGGATATGGAATGGTCTCCGACCGTTCAACTCTTTTGACCGGCGGAAACCGTCATGCTAAACGCCCGTAGCCGATTAATCTAATCTTCGTTCGAATATGGCGTAAGTGCCGAGAATGTTGGTATACTTGCGCACAAGCGAAGCATATCTCTTCAATAAGCAAGCTAGTGAAAAAGGAGCGAAACATGAATAAATTGGCACGAATCCTCTTTCTCGCGGTATTCGTCTCGCTTTTCGCGGTGGGGGCGAGCGCGCAAGATGGAGGCATTCTAATCGGCACCAACTTCGGCGGGGATCCCACCACGATTAATCCCCTGCTGACGAACAATACCGTTGATCTCAATCTGGTCGAGTTTCTCTTCCCCAGCCTCTACAATATTGACCCCGAAACGCGCGCGCCGATGAAAGCCGGGCGCAATGACCAGGACAACGGCCTCGCCCTTGATTGGACTGCTTCCGATGATGGCCTCGTCTATACTTTTAACTTGCGCGACGATGTCACCTGGAACGATGGCGCGCCCGTCACCGCTCATGACTACAAGTTCACCTTCGATGCCTTGGCCAGCGGCGAAACCTCGTCGCCTCGCGGGAGCGTGCTGCAAAGCGTGGAAGGCGTCGAAGCCATCGACGACACGACCCTCGAAATCACGCTCAAGCTAGCCTCCTGCCGCGCTATTGATGAACTCGATGACTTCGGCATCTTGCCGCAGCACGCCATTGAACCGTTGCTTGAGGGCGATTTCGCCACCATGAACGATCTTGAATACAACAAGAACCCGGACGTCACCTCCGGCGTATTCAACTTCGGCGCCCTCGTGCCTGACGAACAGACCAGTCTGATCCGCAACGGCAACCACCGGATGCCCGTCTCCCCCGAAGGTTACATCGTCCGCAATGTGCCGGATCAACTTGTGGGCATTGAGCAGTTCCTGGCTGGCGAGGTCAACTCCGTCGGCACCGCCGGCTCGGCTTCCGTGCCCGCCGCGCGTATGCAGGAATTCCGCGACCGCTCCGAAGCAGGGGAATTCCAGACCTTCGAATATGTCGATGACGGTTTGACCTTCGTCGGCTTCAACCTCGCCGACCGCAACAATCCGGCCAACGGCCAGGATGAAGACGGCAATCCCATCGACCAAGGCGTACATCCGCTCTTCGGCGATGTCCGCGTTCGTCAAGCCATCGCCCAAGCGGTGAACTATGACGACATCATTGAAGGCGCCGCTGAAGGCGAAGCGATCCAGGTGAACAGCTTCGGAACGCCCGCCCTCTGGGGCTACGATTCCAGCATCGAACCCTGGCCCTACGATCCGGATGCCGCCCTGGCGCTCCTGGCGGAGGCCGGCTTTGTCGATCACGATGACGACTCGTCCACGCCCCTGGTCGCTACCGAAGACGCCCTCTATGCCGAAGCCGGAACCGAATTCAGCTTTGAAATGCTGACCAACTCCGGCAACCTGGTTCGTGAGGCAGCCGGCACGATCATCCAGGATCAACTGGGGCAGATCGGCATTGACGTCGATTTCCAGACCCAGGAATTCGGCGCCCTCGTCACCTTCCTGCTGGGCCAGGACTTTGACGCCATCATGATCGGCTTCACCAATCTGGCTCAAGACACGGACGCGCGCAATGTCTTCACGCCGGTTGGGGATACGGTCGGCGGCGGATTCAACTTCGTCTCCTACCGCAATGACCGCGTCACCGAACTCTATGATGAGGCGCTCTCCCTGCCCGGCTGTGACTTGGCCGAGCGTCAGGCGCTTTATCACGAGATCAGCCAGATCCTGCATGACGAACTGCCTTGGTGGTGGCTCTTCGCGCCTTTCTCCATGTATGCCGAATCCAACGATGTGCAGAATTGGCACCCATACGCCGAGACGCGCTATGCCAACATGGCTGACCTGGTCATATCCTCGTAGCCTGCGGGCAGAGTAAACAACAGGAGCGTGCTGGCTTTAGGCCAGCGCGTTCCTTCTTGTCACACTAGCGGCTGAATTACTATCGAGTTCAATTGATGTTCAAATACATTGTTCGCCGGCTTATACAATCCATTCCGACATTTTTTGGCATCACCGTGCTTTCCTACCTGTTGCTTTGGCTGGCGCCGGGCAGCGTTGTCGAACGCCTCTACCTGGCGCCCAACATCAAAGCGGAAACCCGCGCGCGCCTCGCCGCCCAACTGGGCATCGACGATCCCTTCCATATCCAATACTTGCGCTGGTTGGCGGGGGACGATTGGCTCCGTTGGGATTCCGATGGCGATGGCCTCGCCGATGGATCATTTGCGCTGCTCGTGCCGCTGGACGAAGACGGCGATGGCGAGCCGGAACCGCCCGGCGACAATTACGGCATTCTGCGCGGCGATTTCGGCCGGTCATTCGTAAAGAAACAACCGGTGCTGGATATCTTCCTGGCGAACTTGCCCGCCACGCTTGAACTGGGCGTCGCGACTATCCTCACCGCGCTCGCGATTGGCGTGCCCGTCGGGGTCATCTCCGCCGTCACGCGCGGCCGCTTATTCGACAATACCTCCCGCGTGATGGCAGTCATCTTTGATGCTGTGCCAAACTTTTATTTGGGCTACATTCTTCTTTATATCTTCGGCGTACTGCTAGGTCTCGTGCCCATCGGCGGCCGCTGCGTCCCGAATCTCTACGGCGTCTGCCCGCCATTTTACAGTCGTCTCGTCTATCTGATACTGCCCACCTTCGTTTTCGCCGCCGGCTTCATCGCCCTCTTTTCGCGCTACGTCCGCACCTCAACGCTGGAAGTGCTGAGCCAGGATTACATCCGCACCGCGCGCGCCAAAGGCTTGTCGCCACAAGTGGTCAACTTCCGCCACGCCATGCGCAACGCCATGATCCCGGTCGCCACCTTACTGGGTCCCATCATCACCAATGTCTGGGCCGGCGCCATCATCATAGAGACCGTCTTCGCTTGGCCCGGCGTCGGCCGCATCGCCTTCACCTCAGCCATACAACAAGATTATCCCGTTGTGATGGGCATCGTCATCTTCGCCTCCATTGCCACCATTCTCGGCTTTCTGCTGTCCGATATTCTCTACGTGCTTATTGACCCGCGCATTCGGCTTGATTAGGAGCCCTCGATGGCAATCGAATCGACCAAATTAAAAGCCGAAGCGGTCGCCCTGCAACGCAGTAAATCGCTGACCGATCTCGCTCTCGCTCGCTTGTGGCGGGATCGCCTCTCCATGATCGCCATCTTCATTCTGCTTTTCCTGACCGTGGCTTCGGCCGCCGCGCCGCTCATCACAGGCGCCCTCGGCGTCGATCCCAATACGACCGACGCATCCGAATCCAAGTACCTGCCATTGTTCAGCGAGGGCCACATTTTTGGCACCGACAACCTCGGGCGGGATCATCTGGCGCGGCTCCTGTACGCTGGGCAAGTCTCGCTCTTCATCGGCTTCATGTCCGCCTTCCTCGCCCTCGTCATCGGCGTCACCCTGGGCATCCTCACCGGTTATCTCGGCGGCATCATCGACGATGTCGTCAACTGGATCATTACTACGCTCAATTCCATACCGGTGCTAGTCCTGCTGATTGTCATTTCAGCCGTGTTCAGGCCAACGGCCGAAGCGCTCATCCTGATCATCGTCCTCATCACCTGGACGCCAACCACGCGGCTCGTCCGCGGCGAAACACTTTCGATCCGCTCGCGCGAATACATCGTCAGCGCCCAAGCGATTGGCGCATCGCATTTTCGCATTATGCAAGTCCATATCCTGCCCAACGTCTTCTCGCTGACCATCGTCACCCTCGCCCGCAATATCGGCATCGTCATGCTCATCGAAGCCGCTCTCAGTTTCCTCGGCTTGGGCGTCCAGCCGCCCACCGCCACCTGGGGCAACATGCTCAGCAAATCGCGGGAATTCATCACCAAGGCGCCGCACCTGATGATCTTCCCGGGCCTCCTGATTACAATTGTCGTGCTCTGCCTCTACATCCTCGGCGATGGTTTGCGCGATGCCTTCGACCCCACCGCCACCGACTAGCCTCCGACATCGGTCGAAAAGCGATAAATCGTAGTCGACTCGAAGCGTTCGCCCGGCCGCAAGACCGTCGACGGAAAATGCGGCTGATTCGGCGAATCCGGAAAATGCTGCGTCTCCAGCGCCAAGCCGTCGCTCTGTCGATACAAGCGCCCGCTTGCGCCGACCAGCGTCGTATCCAGGACGTTGCCAGCGTAGAATTGTATGCCCGGCTCAGTCGTCCATACCTCCATGATTCGCCCTGAACGCGGTTCATATACACAGGCTGCCAAACCCAGGTCGCCCTCCGCCAATCCTACGCGATTCAACACGAAGTTGTGATCATAGCCCTTTGCCATCAGTATCTGCGGATCGGCGGAACGCTGCCCGGGACCAATCGCCTTGGGGCGGCGAAAGTCAAAGGGCGTTCCTTCCACCGGCGCGATCTCGCCGGTCGGTATCTGTCGCGCGTCCGTCGGCGTATAATAATTGGCATTCACAGTCAGGATGTGGTCGTAAATCGCGCCCTCGCCCTCGCCCATCAAATTGAAGTAGCTGTGATTGGTCAGGTTCAGCACCGTCGGCGCATCGGTCTCCGCGGCGTAATCGATCCGAAGCGCATTGTCTTCGCTCAGGCTGTAGCGTACGCTCACATCCAGCCTGCCTGGATAACCTTCCTCACCATCTGGACTGGAATACCCAAGCTCAACACCGCCTTCGATTTCCCGCGCTTGCCAGATACGCTTGTCGAAGCCGACCTCCCCGCCATGCAGCGCGCACTCGCCATCCTGCTTGAATAAGTCGTACTCGACCCCGTCCAGCGTGAACTTGCCTCCAGCGATGCGGTTGGCATAGCGTCCTGTGATCGCGCCGAAATAAGGATGACCAGCCTCATACTTCGTCAGGCTGTCGAATCCCAAGGCGATATTGGCGAATCGACCCTGGCGATCCGGCGCGTGAATCGCGGTCAAGATGCCGCCATAGGTAATCAGCTTGACTTCCATGCCCGCCGCATTGGACAGCATATATAATTCGACCGGCTTGCCATCCGCTGTCATACCGTAGGGTTCCACTTTAAATCACCTCCCGTCCACAAGAAAATATCCGTCAATCTTAGCGCATTCTTCGCTGCCAGCGAACCTCCCGCTAGCGATATCTGTCCGGCAAAGCGCCCGCCGCTGCGACAGCTTCCGGTTAACAGCCGCGCCAACACAAGCTACAATGAGCCGCAACCGCTATCAAAAAAGGAGAAAAACATGCAATACCGCTCTCTCGGCCGCACCGGCGTCATGGTCAGCGAGCTATGCCTCGGCTGCATGAACTTCGGCGGTCCCACATCCGAATCCGACAGCTTTGACATGATCGATTACGCCATTGACGCCGGCATCAATTTCTTCGACACCGCCAATGTTTACTCGCGCGGCGGCAGTGAAACCGTCGTCGGCAAAGCGTTGCAGCGCAATGGCAAACGCGACCGCATTGTCCTCGCCACCAAAGTCCACGGGCGCATGGACGATGACGACATCCTGGCCGCTGGCAATAACCGCCGCCACATCATCCAGCAATGCGATGCCTCGCTCAAGCGGCTGCAAACCGACTACATCGATCTATACCAACTACACCGCCCGCGACCCGACACAGCCATCGACGAGACCTTGCGCGCCCTCGACGATCTGATCCGCGCTGGCAAGGTCCGTTATATCGGCACCAGCACCTTCCCCTCCTGGCGCGTGATGGAGTCGCTCTGGGTCGCCAAGGAATTGGGGCTCAACCGCTTCGTCAGCGAGCAGCCGCCCTACCACCTGCTCGACCGCAGCATCGAGCGCGAGATGGTGCCCATGGCGCAGTCTTATGGCATCGGCATCATACCCTGGTCGCCCCTGGCGCGCGGCTTCCTCACTGGCAAGTATAAACGCGGCGAGCCTATTCCGGGCGATAGCCGCTTCGGCTCTGATTCCGGACGCGGCGACGCCGTCCAGCGCCGACGCGATCAACACTTCACCGACCGCGCTTTTGATGTGCTCGATCTCGTCCAGGAAATCGCGGAGGAAAAAGGCGCCAGCGCCAGCCAGATCGCGCTGGCCTGGGTCAATAGCAAGCCCGGCATCACCAGCCCTATCATTGGTCCGCGCACCATGGCGCATCTTGTTGACAACATCGGCGCGACCGATGTCGACTTGTCCGCCGACGACCATGACCGCTTGGACGCCCTCGCCGAACCCGAACGCGCCACCGTACCCTACTACCACGGCGCATTAATCAATTTCAGTCCGAATGAATACGCCTGGCTCTAAAGCCTGCCGCGCAATTTCAGGACGGCGTCATCACGGCGCCGTCTCCTTCTTGATCGCCATCAACTGCTCGTACTCATCGCGCGATTTATAAAACTCGTCCAGCGGATAGCAGCCCGATACCATGCCGTTGCGCGGCGCCGTCGTGCAATCGCTGAAGGTACGGCAGACGCGCTTGCGCTGAGCGGGCCGGCCCGCCAGCAAATCGGCCGGCAACTCCGGATAACTCAGCGCCATCCGTCCCAAGCCGACGAAATCGGTCATGCCGTCTCGCACAGTTGCCTGCGCTACATTGAGCAGCCAATCCTGCAAATAGGAATAGCCTGAGCCCACAATGGTCAAGTCGGGGAAAGCCGCCTTCAACTCGGCTGTGATCTTGATCTGCCGCGCCACGCCCACCAGCGGATCCTCCGGCAGCAAGTAGCCATCCGAGGGCGGGAAGACCGCGGGCCGCTGAATATGAAAATTGTAGTAGGGGCTGCCCGCGGTGACGCAAACAAGCTGAATATCCAGCGCCCGCAGCAACTCCAGGAAGCGGATCGGCTCCGCCAGATCGACGCCGACGCCCGTGCCATCCCCGCCAAAGGCGTAAGGATAGCGCTCGCCGTTGTAAGGCGACGGCTCGCCTACCCGGTCCGTCCCCGGTCGGAAGGGAATCCAGTCCACCGCGCTCAGCCGCAGTCCGATATCCAGCCCTGGCGCAACCTCGCGTATCAGCGCCACCGTTTCCCGCAGGAAGCGCGTCCGATTCTCGAAGCTGCCGCCGTACTTCCCGCTGCGGTCAACCGCGCTCAGAAACTCGTGACCCAGATAGCCGTGGCAATGCTTGATATCGACGAAGTCATAGCCCGCCCCCTGCGCCAACACAGCCGCCCGCCCAAAGTCCGCGATCAGCCGCTCGACTTCCGCATCGCTCATGACGCAGTCATCGTCATCCAGCCCAAACTTCTTATCCAGGATCGGATGCCGATACAGCACCAGCGGTTCCAGCGCCGGACCATTGGGCCGACAAAAGCGGCCCGAATGCGTCAACTGCAAGCCCACGTAAAGATCGTCGGCCGCGCCAAACTGCTCCGCGTGCGCCTCAAGAAGGTCAGAACGCAGAGCGGCCAGGCTAGCCGCAGTCGCGTCATTGATTACCAACTGCCGGGCGTTCGCGCGCCCATCATACCGGACAGCCACCGCCTCCCCGCCCCATATCAGCTTGGCGCCGCTGCGGCCAAAGCGTTGCCAGCGCCGCCGCGTCAGCTCGGACGGATTGCCATCAGCCGTCCCATCCCAGCCTTCCATCGGCAGTATCGCAAAGCGATTGCTTAAGTCACGGTCGCGATATTGGTAGGTCCCCGCCAAAGGCGACTCGGCCCCGCGCGACGCCAGTGGATCGACCGGCAAGTCCGCGCCGATCGCTTCGCAATAATCGGTGAACTGCTCATAAGTCCGCAGTTGCGCAACCCGCTTGTAGGCCATCGTCTAGCCCGCTCCCAAGACGTCAAGTCGCTCGGCAATATCGCGCAGGATCGCGACATCGCTTTCCGGCCGTCTTGGCGAATCGCGATGCGTCTGATCCGAGCCGATCCAGCCGCGCAGCTTCAAGAATTGCGCCGCCGAATGCTTGTAGGCCGGCACCGGCGGACGGAAAGCCAGGAAGCCGAGATATTGAATCAAGTCGTTCAATTCATAAAAGCCGGGGTCGTCCGCCAGCCACATGGCATCCCGCTCGGCAAAGAGATCGGGCGCGAAGGTGCTCAGCCCCAGCAAATAATCGCTGCCATAAATCACCATATCGACCGCCAGATCATTGCCCGTATAGACCTTGAAATCCGGACGCGCGGCATCGCGCAGCAGCAGCCGCTCCCATTCCAACTGCCGGTTCAAAGACGAATGCTTCGCGCCGACGCAGGCCTCAATGCCCATCAAGCCGCGATAGGTATCCAGATCATAGATGGCGCCAAATGGCGCGAACATCGTGCCCAGCTCAAAGGCGATAAAGCGGTCGGTCTTCTCCGCCACCGTCTCATAGGCGCGGATGACGCCCGCCCCCGATTGCTGCGTCAAGCCATAAGACTGAAAGATGATCGGCGTGCCGCCATAGCGCTGAATGCTCTCAACCTGGCTGAAATAGGCATCTGGGTCAAAAGCGGCGCCCGGCTCATCGGCGACGAAGGCGCCGGCGACAAACTCTCCGCCCCCCAGAACATCTCGCGTCAATGCCAGGACATGCTGACGTTCGTCCTCGCTGATCAGATTGGCGTAGCCAGTGTCCATATTCACCGCCGGCGTCAAACCCGCCTCCGCCGTCCGCCGCACATGATCCGCCAGCCCTTGCCAGTCAATCTCGAAGTTGTCTTCAAAGGGCAATAAAATCGCCGAAATGCCGCTGATCCGCCGCCTCGGACGAATCATCGCCCGCGGGTCAATCGCCTCTTGCGCTTGTTCCATCATGCCAAACTCCTCTGCTCTCGTTCTATCCCAACTTCAGCTCTCTCATTCATTCGCTGGCGAAATCGCCGCTACCGGCGCGATGACATAACGCGGATTCTCCTTCAACAGTCCAAGGTCTTCGCCAGCCCGCGACGCCCGCACATCATCGCGATGATACTGAACGGCATAAGCCAAACGCGGCTGATCGGCACTGTTCGCGCCCGAGCCGTGCAGCGTCAGGCGGGAAAAAGCCACCGCGTCTCCCGGCATCATGCGCAGCGGCAAGAAGTCCTCCGGCTCGACCGCCACCGTCCGATGCCCATCCCGATCTTCGCTCTCGACCGAGTCGAGCGTGCCGTTCAGATGTGATGCCGGCGCTATCTGCAAACAGCCGTTCTCCGGCGACATCTCCCCCAGCGCGAACCAGATATTGATGCCAGGACCATCAAAGCGCGTGTATTGATTGTCTTGGTGAAAATGGAAGCGTCCCCCGCCGCCGCCGCTCTTCACCGCTGTGAAGGGCATGTACAAGGTCGATGGACCGTCCATCAATTGCGCGGCAATAGCGCATAATCTCTCGCTGTGAATCAGCCGCGCCATCGTCCATTCCGCCAAATACTGCCGGCTCTGACGCAGCTTGTCCTTTGAAGTCGTCGCCCGCCATAATGCCTTGCGTTGGATGCCCAAGCCTTCCATCACCTGGGTGACTTCCTCAGCCAAGTTCGCCGCGTCAGCCTGGCTGATCAACCCGGGCAACGACAAGTAGCCGCTCGTCCGGTAGAAGTAAATCTCGTTTTCGCTCAGTGTCGAGTAACGCAGAATCTCATCAGCCACAACCTTCACCTCTCTCATGGTCGCCGCGCGCCTGTGCCGGCTAGGCCAGAAACTTGGAATTCCACATGCTAGCGTATATTATCACCGAATCGTCATCCAACAACCAAAGCCAACAAATAAAGGTCAAAATATGCTGATCTCCGAAATGAATTGGATGCAAGTCGAGCAATACCTGAAGCAGGACGATCGCTGCATCTTGCCGAGCGGCAGCACCGAACAGCACGCCTATCTCAGCCTCTGCGTCGATACGATTCTCTCTTCCCGCCTCGCCCGCGAAGTCGGGGACCGCGCCAATGTCCCCGTATATCCGGTCATTCCCTATGGCCTGGCGCAGCAATGGACCGCCTTCCCCGGCACAGTCACGCTGCGCATCCAAACCTACCTCGCCCTGATCCGTGATGTGCTCGACAGCATTCGGCGGGCCGGCTTCCGCCGCATCCTGCTGATCAACGGCCATGGCGGCAACGCGCCCGCCCAAGGCATGCTGCGCGAATGGATGATGGACAACCCCGACTGCAAAGTCAAATGGCACAACTGGTACAACGCGCCCAAAACCTGGCAAAAAGTGATCGAGACGGATCCCATCGGCTCGCACGCCTCCTGGATGGAAAACTTCCCTTGGACGCGCCTCGCCGGCATTGATCTGCCGACCCATCAAAAGCCGCTTACCGATCTGGATAGGCTTCCCCTAATGACGCCGCAGCAAACCCGCGAACAGTTGGTCGATGGCAATATGGGCGGCGTCTATCAACGCGCGGACGAAGAAATGCTGGCGATATGGCAAGTCGCCTTGGACGAAACGCTTGACCTGCTCGAAGGAGGCTGGGACTAATGACCACATTAATTTGGGGCGCTGGCGCCATTGGCGGTACGCTCGGCGCTTACCTGATTCGCGCGGGACACGACATCCTCTTCGTCGATATCGTCGGCGATCATGTGGATGCCATCAATGAGACAGGCTTGACAATCACCGGTCCGGTCGATGAATTCACCGTGCAAGCGTCGGCGCGCAGACCATCAACGCTGACGCGCCAATATCAGACCATTCTACTCTGCACAAAATCACAGCATACGCGAACGGCGGCGGAAAGCCTCGCCCCCTTCCTGGCCGACGATGGCATCGTCGTCTCGGCGCAGAACGGCTTGAACGAGCTCCTCCTTCGTGACATCTTCGGCATGGAGCGCGTCATCGGCTGCTTTGTCAACTTCAGCGCTGATTATCACGCGCCCGGCGAGATTCTCTTCGGCGGTCGCGGCGCTGTCGTCCTCGGCGAGCTTGACGGCGTCATCAGCCCGCGGCTCCAGCGTCTGGCCGCGCTCTTTCGCGACTTCGACGAAAACACCCTGACCACCAACAATATCTGGGGCTACCTCTGGGGCAAAGAAGCCTACGGCGCCATGCTCTTCGTCTCCGCCCTCACCCAGCAATCCATCGCCGAAGCGCTTGCCGACGAGCGCTACCGTGATCTCTACATCCGCGCCGCCGGGGAGATCCTCGGCCTGGCTGATCAGCTCGGCATCGAGGCTTACGGCTTCAACGGCTTCGAACCCTCAGTCTTTCTCGCTGATGATATGGGCGGCATCAACAAGTCGCTCGATACTCTGGTCGCCTTCAACAAACTATCCGCCAAGACGCATAGCGGCATCTGGCGCGACCTCGCCATTCGCAAACGCAAGACCGAAGTCATCATGTACGAGCCTCTGCTGGCGCAGGCGGAAAACGCGGGCCTCGCCCTGCCTCTGACGCGCCGCTGGATTGATATGATTCACGAGATTGAAGACGGCGCGCGCGAACAAACCTTGTCCAATCTTGACGAGTTGAACGCGGAGTTTTCATGAATATCCAATTTGTAGACAAAACGGTCATCGTCACTGGCGCAGCCCACGGTTTCGGCCGAGCCATCACCCGCGAATTCGCCGTCCGCGGCGCATCCGTCTGGGCTTGTGATGTGATCGCCGACGAACTCGAAGAGACCCGCCAAATCTGCCGGGACCTCAATGGCAATTGCCAAGTCAAAGTCGTCGATGTGCGCGACCGCGGCGCCGTCTTCAGCTTTGTGGACGAAATCCTGGCTGCCGCGGGCAAGGCGGATATCCTTGTCAACAACGCTGGCGGCGTGCTCGGCCAGGTCGGCCGTCCGCTGGAAGACATCAGCGAAGAGGATTGGGACAGCATCTTCGAGGTGAACACCCGCGGCGCATTCTATTTCGCGCAAGCTGTCGCGCCCAGCATGAAGGCGCAGCGCTATGGCCGCATCATCAATATCTCAAGCGGCGCAGGACTCGGCGTGAGCCTCACTGGCATTCAAGCTTACGCCTCCGCCAAAGCCGCCCAAATCGGCCTGACGCGCCAGCTTGCCCACGAACTCGGCGAATGGAGTATCACTGTCAACAACATCGCCCCCGGCTTCGTCCTCTCCAACCCCAATTCCATCCGCCAATTCGAATCTTACGGCGAAGAGGGCCAACGCGCCTTGATCAACCGCTTCGCCCTCAAGCGGCTCGGCAAGCCCGAAGACATCGCTCACGGCGTGCTCTTCTTCGCTTCCGACTACGCCAATTGGATTACGGGGCAAGTGCTT
Source organism: Anaerolineae bacterium (assembly GCA_022824365.1). GTDB lineage: Bacteria > Chloroflexota > Anaerolineae > Aggregatilineales > Phototrophicaceae > UBA6055. Next base: position 29,460 of record JAJEAA010000028.1, on the reverse strand, counting down.
TCGGTGGATGGGGGCCGCTGAGCAAGCTATAGACATCCTGAGCCGGGAGGTCCTCGGCCTCTCGAATTAGCGGCTCCGGCGAAAGAAACATCCCCCTGCGATGCAAGGGGATATCGAATTCCAAATACTGATGCGCGGCTGAGAGTCTGGCCGGATTAACGCTCTTGAAGCGCTGTCAACACGCGCGGCGCTGTCATCGGCGTCTGTGTCATCCTTACACCGGTAGCATGCGCGACTGCATTGGCAATCGCCGCCACCGTCGGTATCACCGGCGGCTCGCCGACGCCGCGCGCGCCGTAGGGACCGCTGACCGATGGCACTTCGATAATCTGGGTATCAATCGGCGCCGCTTGCACTGCATCCGGCATGGCGTAATCCATCCATGAACCTGTGAGCAACTGTCCGTCGTCATCGTAGCGCATCTCTTCTAGCAATGCCCAGCCAACACCCTGCACGGCGCCGCCTTGCATCTGCCCTTCTACCGCCAGCGGGTTGATGGCGCGGCCAACATCTTGCACCACCGCCAGGTTGAGCAGGCTGACATCACCGGTCTCCTCGTCCACCTCGACCTCGGCGATCTGAGCGCAGAAGGAAGGAGCGCGGTCGGTAATCGCTTGTCGACCATTACCATGCACCGGCTCATACTTGCCGTCGAAGGTCATCGCTTTGCCAGCGAGTTCACCCAGGCTGATCGAGCGATCGGGAAAGCCGCGAACCTGCACACGGCCATCGACGATCTCGAGATCCTCAGCCGATACTTCAAACTCTTCCGCCGCGATCGCCAGGGTCTGACTGCGGGCTTCTTCCGCCGCGCGAACCACCGCGGCGCCTAGCGTGTACAAGGTCTTGCTGCCGCCGACGCCGCCGCCGTAGGGCGCGCTATCGGTATCGCTGTAGACAAAGCGCACTCGCTCCGGCTCGACGCCATAGGCTTCCGCCGCCAGGAGCGCGAAGGAGGTTGGCGTGCCGGACAGGTCGGCCGTGCCGATCTGAACTTGCAGGACGCCATCGCGGTTCAACTTGCAGACCGAAGCGCCCGGTTCCAAACCGCCCATCCAGCCGCCGATGGCGATGCCGACGCCGCGTCCTTGGGCCCGCGATTCTTCGCGGTTGCGCCAAAGCGGATGCTCCCGCGCGGCTTCGAGCGTCTCCACCATGCCGATGACGGGGAATTCGCCACCGCCCGGCGCCGGATCACCCGCGCGCGCGGCATTCTTCAAGCGCAACTCGACCGGCTCAATGCCGAGCGCGGCCGCCGCCTCGTCGAAGAGCGTCTCCACCGCCATGAAGGCGGTCGGCGATGTGGGCGCGCGATAGGCTCCGACCGACTGCTTGTTCGTGACCACATTGGTCGATTCCAGCAGCAGATTCTCGCAGCGATAGAAGCTGGCGAATTGCATGGCGGCAAAACCGCCCAAGCCGCTGGGATAGACGCCCGTATCAGCAATTACATTCGACTGCATCGCGAGCAGGCTACCATCGGCGCTAAAGCCCAACTTCGCTTCAACGCGCAGCGCCGGCGCCGGATTGGTCGTCAGCAGTTCTTCGCCGCGCGTCAAAATCAGACTGACGGGCCGGCCTACGGTGACGGCGACCAGCGCAATCAAGGGCTCGTACAAGCCGAATTTCGCCCCGAAGCCGCCGCCCACGGGCATGCCATATACATTCACATCGGATTCGGGCACGCCGAGCGTGTTGGCGACATCCTGGCGCGCGCCAAAGGGCGATTGCAGGCTGCCCCACATGGTGACGCCGCCGTTTATAGGATTAGGCTGCACCACCCAGCCCTGCGTCTCGATCGAGCTCTGATGCACCATCGGCGTCTCGAAGGTCCGCTCGACAACGACATCGGCTTGGGCAAACGCGGCGGCCACATCCCCTTGTTCCATGTGCGTCTTGCCGGCGATGTTCGATGCTTCGCCTTCGTCTTCTTCGGATTCGCCGCCGGTATCCGCGCCATGCGCCCCTTCGTCCTCCGCGCCGGTCGGGATGCCGGTCGGCCAGATCACGGGCGCGCCATCCGCCAAAGCCGCGTCAATCGATGTCACCGCCTCCAGCGGCTCATAATCTACATCGACCAGTTCGGCGCCATCAGCGGCCGCCGTCGGCGTATCCGCCAAGACCATCGCGATCGGCTGCCCGACGAATATCACGCGATCGCGGGCGAGCATGAGCTTGGCGCGCGAGGATGGCGTCACCGCGGGCAGGTCGTCCGCCATCAGCACACGTTGCACACCCGGAACCGCCAGAGCCGCCGAAGCGTCAATGCCGCTGATATTGGCGTGGGCGTAGGTGCTCAAGACGAAACGCGCATGCAGCATACTGGCCAGCTTGAGATCGCCCGTGAATTTCAAATTGCCGGTGATCTTGGCGGGGCCATCAATCAACGGCGTTGGCAGGCCTACATAAGATAAGTCTGACATTTATCGCCTCTCCTTTTGATAGTGAGTCGTGATGGAATGAATGTTAACCGATGGACGCGAAGTCCACCACTTGATACCCCTCTCTGCGCGTGCGTCTACGAAACAGGTCGCTCAATCTCCGCGTCATGAGACCGGCAGCGCCGTCTCCGATGGATCGGCCATCGAGTTCAATCACCGGCGCCAACTCGCCCATCGTGCCGGTGCAGAACATTTCATCGGCGCGGTAAATTTCGGTCAAGGAAATGTCCTTCACCTGATGCGGTATATCTTCGCGCTGGCATATCTCCAGCACCGTCGCCCGCGTGATGCCTTCCGGGCAAGAGCCGGTATCCGATGTCAGCACGACGCCGTCCTTGACGATGAAGACATGCGTAGCGTTGGTTTCCGCCAGATAGCCCTGATAATCCAGCATCAAGGCATCGTCAGCGCCAGCGGCATTGGCCTGAATCTTGGCGAGGATTGAGTTGATCAGGTTGCAGGAATGGATATTTTGATCGACGCAATCCGGCGGGATGCGCCGCACACTCGATGTAATCAAGCGGACGCCGCTCTTGTCATACACGGGGGGTTTGTGCTCCGCCAGCACAATCAGCGTTGGTCCCTGCGTATTCAAGCGCGTATCCATTCCGCTAGTGTATTTGACGCCGCGGCTCAAGGTCAAACGAATGTGCACACCATCAGTCATCTGGTTGGCGACAAGCGTCTTGCTGATTTCAGCGATGATCTCGTCATGCGCCGGTATCTCAGCAAATGCCATCGCTTTGGCGGAATCCCGCAGGCGATTGAGGTGCGGGATCAATTTGAAGATCCGTCCCTCGTATAAACGCAAGCCTTCCCAGACCGCGTCGCCGCCTTGCACAGCGGAATCAAAGGGGCTGATGCCGGCGACATCGCGGTGATACAACTCCCCGTTGATATTGATCAGCAGATCCTTGTTTTTGGGATTGAAACTCTGTTTCATTGCACTGCCTCGAAGATACAGTAGGGCGCCATCTGATCGTAGAGCGCCTGGCACTCGGCGAGCATATCGTCGAGATGCGCCGGCAAGGGTGAATCATCTGCTTGATAAGGCGCGAAACTGGTCGAGCGTTCCACGCTAGCGTACCAGTGCTTGGCCCAGATGCCATCGCTGGCCTGCGCGCCCACGGGCCAACTTAACATGGCGGGATCAAAGGGTACAGCCAGCGCCACGCAAAGCTGACGCAGCGCCGCCTCAGGATCGAGCAGGACATCGCGGGCGCGGATAACGGGCGGAACCTCGCCTGAGGCGTCGCGAATATAGTTGAAGAGTTCGACCTGTTGCGGCAAGCCGGTCTGGTCAAGGTGGGGGTTGGGAATCACTTTGGCGAAGGATTTCAGCATTCGCCGGGGATCGCGTATCAGAAAGCAATTCGATACCTCCGTCATCCAACTCCGGTCGATATGCGCCAGCATGTGTTGCGTCATGTGCTTCTGATAGAAGATGCTTTCACTCCTTCCATCCTCCAGCAAGCGCTCGACGATCAAGCGCCAATCGGTCTCGTAATGGTCGATGATCTCTTGCGCGCCGGGGTGGCGGTAACCGGTGCGCTGCAAGTAGTGGGCATAGAAGGGTTCGTCGATGACGCAAGTATCGGCGCGGCTGCCCCATGACCGCATCAGCGCCGTCGAGATATTGCGCGGTCCTGACCACATGGCTATGATTCGCTGCGTCACCGGATTGCTTCCCTCGCCGCTCCGCCTTTGCTTGACCCTGCTCGAACGCGCCGCTTGCCATTATATTTGCAGCGCCGCCAAGCTGCGGTAATTGTACCCAATAGCCTGAGCCTTGTCATTTCCAATGTCGGCAAAATCAAGCCTCTCGTCGCCGGTGAAAGACGCTGCCAAGAGACAGAGGCAGAGTATCCTTGTCATCATCGGCTTGCTGATGTTGTTCGCGCTGGTTTTGCGCTTGCGTCCAGCGCCAAGAAACCTGTTGCCGGCCGAAGCGCGCGTGGTCAAGACGGCGAAACCGCATGTCTGCGCGCATACTCTGCTGGAGAATGAAGTCGAAGAGAAAAAGATCCTGCGCTCGCTTGAGCTTGTGCGCGAGTTAGGCGCGACGACCATCGTGCAATTCTTCCCCTGGGCTTATGCGGAAACGCGGGCCGAACATTTCAGTTGGGACCGGTTTGATCGCATCGTGCGACACGCCGAACGACAAGGACTGCAAGTCATCGCGCGTCTGGGCTTGGCGCCGCCTTGGTTGAATGATGACCCGGACGCGACGCTGAACACCTTGCCGGAAAGAGACGATCCCGAGTTCGCCCAATATGCGGCCGCCTTTGCCGCGCGTTACGCTGGCACGGTCGATGAGATCATCATCTGGAATGAGCCCAATCTCAGCTTCGAATGGGGTTACCAGCCGGTTAACGCCGAGCGCTATGTCCGGTTGCTGCAAGAGACCTATCCAGCGATCAAAGCGGCGAACCCGGCGGCGGTGGTGCTGGCGGGCGCCCTCGCGCCAACGCTCGAAGAGCGCGGCAGCAGCGCCGGTTTGAACGACCTGGACTTCCTGCGCGATATGTATGCGGCCGGCGGGGGCGATTATTTTGACGCGCTTGCGATTCACAGCTACGGCTTGAAGGAGCCGCCGTCGGCCGAACCGGCTGAAAATCGGCTGAACTTCCGCCGCGCCGAGCTGCTGCGCCAGATCATGCTGGAGAATGGCGACGGGCAGAAGCAAGCCAGCATCACAGAAGGCGGCTGGAATGATCATCCGCGCTGGGCGCATGCCGTGCGTCCATCACAGCGCAGCGCCTTCACCGTTGAAGCCTTTGAATATATCGAGGCGAATTGGGATTGGCTTGAGCGCCTCTGCCTATGGGCGTTTCGGTATCCGGCCGACTTGAACAGTTATCCGGACAATTACACCCTGGTCAGCGCGGACTTCGTGATGAAGCCGATCTATTACGCCTTGCAAGATTATGCGCGCGGCTGGGAGCGGGAGGGGACCTTGTGGCTGCCGCCGCCGGAGACAGAATGACTCAGCGCGATGTCACCAAGCTGGCCAGGACGACGGCGGCAGCGGTAATGTTAGTCTTGCTCGCGGCGGTCTGGCGTCATTATCAGCCGCCGAACCGCAACATCGCCTTCCCTGCCGGCGAGATCCGCATCGGCGTTGATGGGAGTTACCCGCCCTTTGCCTTTGATGAGGCGGGAAATCTGGCAGGCCTGGATATCGAACTGGGCGAGGCGATCGCGGGGGAGATCGGCTTGCCGGTCCGATATGTCAACATCAGCTTTTACGGCTTATACGACGCGCTGATAACGGGCGAGGTTGATCTGTTGATCGCAGCGCTGCGCGTCGACCCGGCGCGAACGAATGCTGCGCGGTATACCGAGCCATATTTTGATGATGGCCTGGTTTTGGTCAGCGCGCCCGGTAATCGGCCCATCAGCGCGGATGCCCTTTCAGGGGTAGCGATTGCTTATGAATTCGCCAGCCGCGCCGATAGCCGGATTCGCCGCTGGGAGAGCGATGGGCATGTGATCGCGCGGATGCCTTATGAACTTTCCACGTATGCGCTGGACGCTTTGCGCCTGGGTCAAGCGGATGCGGCATTAGTGGACGCCATCAGCTTGCGGCTCTACGCGAGGGAGCGCCGAGAGTGGCAATATCAGCATCAGTTTGTCAGCCGCGAGCCATACGCCATCGCCGTCCGAATCGACCGCGATGAGGCTTTTAAGCTGGTCGACCGCGCGTTAAGCACTTTGAAAGAGAGCGGAGAAGTCGCTAGAATCGTTGCAAAATGGTTCTAGAGTGGAGCATCCAATGAGCGAGAATATCCGTTGGGGCATATTAAGCACGGCCAATATCGGGCGACGCGTGATACCGGCGGTACACGCTTCTCATAACGGCGAAGTCCTGGCGGTCTGCAGCCGCTCATTGGAGCGGGCGCGAGCCTTCGCCGACGAACAAGGAATCCCGCGCGCATACGGCAGCTACGAAGCCTTGCTCGCCGACAGTGACGTTGATGCGATCTACCTTCCGCTGCCCAATAGCATGCACGCCGAGTGGAGCGTCAAATGCGCTGAGGCGGGCATACCGACCTTGTGCGAAAAGCCTTTTGCCAGCGATGCCTTCGAAGCGCAGAGCATCGTCGACGCTTTTGGGCGGCATGGCGTTCCACTGGCGGAAGCATTCATGTATCGCTTCCACCCCCAGCATGCCAAGGTCAAGGAGATCATCTCGGCCGGCGGTATCGGCGAGTTGCAGTTTATCAATAGCAGCTTCACTTTCCCGCTGAGCAATGAGGCGAACATCCGCTTGAGCAAGCCGCTGGCCGGCGGCTCGTTGATGGATGTCGGCTGCTACTGCGTCAATCTGATGCGTTTCATGACCGGCGAGGAGCCGGCCCGCGTCACGGCGAGCGCGCGAATCGGCGGGACGACGCGCGTTGATGAAGCGCTGGCGGGCACGCTGGAGTTCCCCTCGGGCGTGATCGGGCATTTTGAGTGCGGCTTGCGCGCCTATCGGCAGCATTCTTATACGCTGAAGGGCAGCGCCGGCTTGATTACCGTGCCGACTAGTTTCGTGCCGGACAAGACCGCCGATACCATCGTGCAGCATTGGCAGGGCGACGACTACAGCGAGCATGTCATCCCGGCGATTGATCATTATCAACTGATGGTCGAGGACTTTGCCGATGCGCTGATCCAGAAGCGCGCGCCGAGATTTGCGCCAGCGGACGCGGTCAACAACATGGTCGTCGTTGACGCGCTCCTGGCGCAGGCGCGTTAGGGCGTCAAGCCGGCCAAGACGCGCTCGCCCGTCTGCACGCGCCATAGCGAGGCGTAAAGTCCATCTTGCAGCAAGAGGTCTTCGTGGCGGCCGGATTCGTAAAGCTGGCCGTCCTGCAAGACATAGATCATATCGGCATTGCGCACGGTGGACAAGCGGTGGGCGATGACGATAGTCGTGCGACCGATGACGATACGCTCAAGCGAGCGCTGAATGGCGGCTTCGGTCTCGTTATCCACCGACGAGGTTGCTTCATCGAGGACCAGGATCGGCGGGTCGGTTAGCACGGCGCGCGCGATGGACAGGCGCTGACGCTGTCCGCCGGAGAGTTTCTGTCCCCGTTCGCCGACGACCGTGTCATACCCTTGCGGAAGTTCGGATATGAATTCATGCGCCTCCGCCACCTTGGCCGCCTCGATGATGAGGCGGTCGGGCACACTGGGGTCGCCATAGGCGATGTTCTCGCGGACGGTGCCGTGGAAAAGAAAGACGTCCTGGCTGACCAGGCCAATGGAATTGCGGATGTCCTCCTGTTTGAGTTCGCGAAGGTCATAGTCATCAAGCATGACCCGCCCCCCCGTGACATCGTAGTAACGCAGCAGCAACTTGATGACGGTGCTTTTGCCGGCGCCGGTCGCCCCGACGATCGCGACCGTGTCGCCGGCCGGCACATCAAGCGACAATCCCTTGATCACTTCGCGGCCATCGCTATAGGCGAATTCGACCTGGTCGAGCCACATATGCCCGCGCACTTCGCGAGTAGGAAGATGCAAGTCGCCGTCAATGATCGACGATTTGATAGCGAGCAAATCGAGGATGCGATTGGTCGAAGCCATGGCGCGCTGGTACAGATCAAAGGTCTCGCCGAGGCGGGTCAGGGGCCAGAGCAAGCGTTGGGTCATGAAGATGAGCACGCTGTAAGCGCCGATTTCCAAGACCCCATCCAGCGCTAGTTGCCCGCCGGCGACGGTGATGGCGATAAAGCCGGTGACGATGACCATGCGGATCAGCGGGGTAAAGGCGGAGCCCAGGCGAATGGCGCGGCGGTTGCGCTCCAAGTATTCATTGCTTTCGATGCGCAAGCGCTCCGCCTCATAATCTTCGGCGGTGAAGCTCTTGATGGTCGCGATGCCGCTCAGGCTATTGGAGAGATGATGATTGATCACGCCGACCTGTTCGCGCACATTGGCATATAGCGGCGCCAACAGCTTCTGAAACTTCAGCGAGCCCCAAATGATCAGGGGAATCGGCACAGCAGCCATCCAGGCGACGCTGGGCGCGATGAAAACAAAAATGCCGCCGATGGCGATCACTGTCGTCAGGATCTGCACGACATCGTTGGCGCCGATATCAAGAAAGCGCTCCAACTGATTGATGTCGTCATTCAAGACCGACATCAAACCGCCGGTGCTCTGATCTTCGAAGTAGGCCATTTCCAGGTGCTGCACATGATCATAAGCTTCGACGCGCAGATCGTGCTGCATGGTTTGCGCCAGGTTGCGCCAATAGATACGCTGCAGGTAGCCAAAAACAGATTCCAGCAGCCAGACGATCAAAGTGACGAAACCCAGAATGAGTAGCTGCAGCGACAGGTCTTCCACGCCCCAGCGCCCCAGGAGCGAATCTTGCCGTTCCACCACGATGTCCACCGCCATGCCAATGAGGACCGGCGGCATGATGTCGAAGAGCTTGCCCAGGACAGAATACAACGTCGCCAGCGCGACCCGGCGTCTGTAAGCGGTGGCATAGTTCAGCAGGCGAACGAAGGGATTTTGACGATTAGTTGTTGCGGTCATATTCGGCGCGGCAAAAAATTTTGCACATAAGCTACGGATTATAGAGGAATTGGGACGCGTCCGCCATATTAAGAGACGGCATATCCGGAGTATTCGCGCCAGTTTCTTTGCCGCCGAGTTCGCCGAGTCTCTCGAAAGAGGATTAGCATCGCAAGGAAATCATTTAGACGCCGCTACTCGCATTGGCGACGGTGGCAGATGCCACAGGGAATAAGGAGAAAGAAAAGAAAAATCCCAACTCGCGAACATTTGGTCTAGCGCCCCGCGCTCCAATCATGCTATAATGCTCTCAACACTCGCACGTTAACAACCACATATCCCCGTCCGCCATCTGCTCCGCTGCCAGCCCCGCAAACCCAATGCAAACCGTCGCTCTCCGCTGAAACCGCCAAACTTTGTCCGAAAATACGCTTAATGTCCGAAAAAAGTTTTTCTTTGTCCGACAATCGGACAAAACGGGCAATTGTCTAACCGGAATCTAACTTTGCTCTCTGCCCGCCTCGCGCGCTCCGCCATCCGCGCCGCCGACCTCAATAATAGCGTCCCCAGGGCGCTCAGCCTCAATGTCAACAACGCCTAGTCTTTCTCTCTATAGATGCTGATGGCTAGCGCTTTTCAGATGCGATGCCTGTGGCAGATTATCCGCGGCTACATCAAATTGCCTGCCTAGCGGATCAGACCGCCGCCTTCGCCACCGGCGACCAACGCCGCCACCGCCTCATAATCCACCAATGGAAGATCGCCCGGGATGGTGTATTTCAGCGATGAAAGCGCCGCTCCCCATAGCAAAGCGTTCGCCACATCCCCCTTGCGCAGCCAGGCGTATATGAAGCCGGCCGCAAAAGCATCGCCGCCGCCTATTCGCCCGACCTCGCCCGCCAGAATGGCCGGCTGCCGCATGATAGCGCCATCGTTTGTGATTGCTTGCGAGCCATCTTTGCCGAGCGTCATGACAATCAGCGTATCGGGATAGCGCGCCGCCAAGTCCGCGATAGCCTCGCCGGCGGAGGCAGATCCGTACATTATCTGGTAATCGCCCATGGGGCAGAAGATCAGATTGGCCAGTTGCATAGCCTCGTCGCAGCTGGCCGCGGCGTCGGCGCCGGACCATAACTTGCCCCGATAATTGGTATCAAAGCTGATGCGCCAGCCGGCCGCTTTCGCCAATCGCATCGCCTCATGCGCTGTTTCATGCGCCGTTTGGCTGATCGCCAGGGTGATGCCGGTGGTGTGAAAGAGCTTTGCCTTGCCCGCCCGAAACAAGTTGGTGGGCAGATCGCTTTTAGCCATGCGGCTCATGGCGGAATCGCGGCGGTCGTAGATAATTTCGCTCGCTCGCGGGGGCTGCGCCTTTTCGTGGAAGTAGATGCCCAGGCGCTCATCGTCCGCCCAGACGACCTGGCTGACGTCCACGCCGTATTGCGCGATGCGATTGCTGATGTAACGACCGAGGGGTGAAGCCGGCAGCCGCGAAAACCAGGCGACATCCATGCCAAGCCGCGTCAAGCCGACGGCAGTATTGGATTCTGTGCCGCCGACCCAAATATCGAAGGAGCGCGTCTGTTCAATGCGCAGGTCGCCTGGCGGGGTCAAACGCATCATCGATTCGCCCAGAGTCACCACATCGTATCCTGTCATGCTGCACTCCCTTTGCGCGGCTTTAGACGGCGCTTTTTTGGCTGGCATGGCAAAAATGATACCGCTATACTCGCGCTATGGCACGTATCGGATTGGACGCCCGGCTCACTCACTATCGTGTTGGTGGCACCAGCCGATATATTACAGCGCTTGTAAGCGCCTTTGAACAACTGCAAGCTCCGCCGGAACTCACGCTGCTGCAAAGCCGTAAGTCGAGCGAGCGGCTCTCGCAGCGTTTCAAGTCGGCGCCGGTATGGACGCCGCCGCATCACCCGCTTGAGCGAGCGGCGCTCTCGGTGGAGCTTTGGCGGCATCGCTTCGATCTGCTGCACAGCCCGGATTTCATCGCGCCGATCCGCGGCGGCAAGCGCCATGTTATCACCGTGCACGACCTCAGTTTCATTCACTTTCCCGAATACTTCACCGCCGCCAGCCGCAACTATTACAACGGGCAGATCGCCGCGTCGGCGCAGCGGGCGGATCATATCCTGGCGGTTAGCGAAGCGACCAAGCGCGATCTGATGGATATCCTGGACCTGCCTGCCGAGATGATCACGGTGCAATTGCACGGCGTCGACGAGCAGTTCAAGCCGCTCCCGTCCAGCCAGAGCGCCGGCGCGATCCAAGCCCTGGACTTGCCTGAGTCGTTTTTTCTCTTTGTTGGCACGCTTGAGCCGCGCAAGAATCTGGCGGGCATGGCGCGAGCATACCGCGAGCTAAAGCTGGAACTGCCGGACGCGCCGAAGTTAGTCTTGGCGGGGCGGCCCGGCTGGCACTTTGAACAGGTCATGAGCGATGTCAGCGCTGCCGGCATGGATGCTGACATTTTGATCCGACATAGCGTAACAGATAGCCAGTTGCCGGCCTTGTATAATCATGCGGTTGCCTTGCTAATGCCTTCATTCTACGAGGGCTTCGGCCTGCCGGCGCTGGAGGCGATGGCTTGCGGCACAGTGCCGATCGTCAGTCAGGTGGCGTCCTTGCCGGAGATTGTAGGAACGGTCGGCGCGAAAGTTGATCCGCACGATACGACGACGATCGCAGCCGCGATGAAGCGGGTTCTCAGCGATAGCGACTGGCGCGAACGACAAGCAGCGGCGGCGCTGAAGCGGGCGGCTGGCTTCCGCTGGATCGATAGCGCGCGCATCGCGCTGAATTGCTACGATGCGGTGCTGAATTAAGCGCCCGATGAAGATCCTGCTGCTCAGTCCCGACATCCCCTTCCCCAGCGAATCGGGCGCGGCCATACGCAACTGGGGCATCATTAGCGGTTTGGCCGCCGCCGGACATGAAGTGACGCTGCTAAGTTTCACCGACCGCGTGTTGGGCGCCAGATCTGAGCCGCTCCTGGAACGCTGTCGAGCGGTCCACAGCATAGCGTTGCCCAAACGCGGCAAAGGCGCTCGATTGATCCAACTCATAACGAGTAATTTAGCGGATATGGAATCCCGGCTGGCGAGCTCGCAATTTGAAACGGTTTTGCGGAAGCTGCTGCGAACTGAATCGTACGACATCGTACAGTTTTCCGGTCTGGAACTAGGCGGTTATCTGGATGCGATTCTGACCGAAAAGGGCGGCGCGAAAGTGGTCTACGATGCGCTAAACGCCGAAGCGGATCTACAACGCGTCATTGCCAACGTCGATAGCCGAAGCTTCCGCCGGTTGCCCGCGACATTGTATTCACGGGCGCAAGCGGGTCGCCTCGCCCGCTTCGAGGAGCGCATATGCCGGCGTGCCGACGCGGTCATCGCCGTCAGCGACGAAGACCGTGCCTTATTGACACGCTACGCCGGGGCGCCCATCACGGTGATGTCCAACGGAATCCACGCGGAAGACTATCGTCCGTCGCCCGAGAATCGGCGCGCGCGGCAGCAACTCGTCTTCACCGGCAAGATGGATTATCGGCCAAATGTTGACGCGATCGAGTGGTTCTGCGCTCAGGCGCTTCCTCTGGCGCGGCAGCACTTGCCGGAGATTCAACTCAAGGTCGTCGGCCGCAATCCGCATCCGCGTCTGCTGGCGCTGGCGGAAACGGGGGACTTCCAACTGACAGGCTGGGTTGAGTCGGTGCTGCCCTACTTGCAAGAGGCGACTTTATATGTCGTGCCTTTACGCATGGGCAGCGGCACACGGCTCAAGATCTTGCAGGCGATGGCGGCCGGCTGTGCGGTGGTCTCGACTTCAATCGGCGCGGCTGGTTTGAACCAGGCAGCGCGCGAAGCAATCGTAATCGCCGATGACGCCTCAGCTTTCGCCGCGGCAGTCGTCAAGTTACTGGGGGATGAAAACCGGCGCAAGAGCATGGGAGAACTGGCCCAGCGGCAGGCGCAGGCGCATTACGACTGGCAGGCTTTGATGCCGACGCTGCTTGAGTTGTATGCGAGGTTGTGCGATGGATAGGGAGTCGCTCGCCCGGCGCAATGCGCGAATGGCTGAATTACTTCGACGCCCGACGGCAAAGCAGCGTCTGCGGAACAGCTTGCTGGCGGCAGCGGCCAGGACGCCGGTCATCCCATCTGGCGGGAACAGCCAACGACTGTTGATCATCCGGCCCGATCATCTAGGCGATGTCTTGCTGTGCACACCCGCGATTCAAGCGATCAAGCGGCGCCATCCGCAAACCAGCATTCATGTTCTCTGTGGCGAATGGTCGGCGGAAGCGTTGGCGAACTACTCGGAAATCGACCGTGTCCTGACCGTAGTCTTCCCGGGCTTCCAGCGCGAGAACAAGCCATTAAAGGGACCTTGGCGGCTGGCATTGGAGACGGCGCGATTGCTGCGGCAGATCGGCTACGCCAGCGCGATTATCATGCGACCGGATCATTGGTGGGGCGCGCTGGTGGCATATCTGGCCGGCATCAAAGAGCGAGTCGGTTATGACATCAGCAATGTCGCGCCCTTTCTGACTACCGCATATTCCTTTGAGCGCCGCCATGCTGTTGAGCAGAATATGCGTCTGGCGGGAGGCTGGACGGACAAGATGCGACCGGGCGATATTCAACTGCGTTATCCGGTACAAGCGGCTGACCGCGACTTCATCGAAGGGAGGCTGCGCGCTTGGAATCTGCCGCTGGACGGGACACTCATTTGTATCCATCCTGGTTCGGGCCGCGTCAGCAAAATCTGGCGCGCGGAGAATTGGGCGGCGGCGGCCGACGAGTTGTCGTCGCGCTACGATGCCGCAATCGTCTATACAGGCACGGCAGCGGAGTCGAATATGCGCGCTGAGATCATTGCGCACATGAAGACGGATTCCGCAATCATCGCCAGGGCTACCAGCATCGGCCAGCTGGCGGCGCTCTACGAACGGTCAGCGGCCGTCCTGGGACCGGACAGCGGCGCGATGCACTTGGCAGCGGCGACGCATACGCCGACGGTCGCTCTCTTTGGCCCGGCCGATCCCGGCGAGTTCGCGCCCTGGGGCGACCCGCGCCGTCACCTTGTCGTGTCATCGGATATTGGCTGCCGTCCCTGCCGCATCCTCGACTGGCAGCATGACGAACCGAGTTTCCATCCCTGCGTGCGGGAAATCAGCATCAAGCAAGTCCTCGAGGCGACGACCCGCGCTTTAAGCGACTTCGCCAACTGAAGCGAGCGGGGATCATTTGAGTATGCTTTCATCTTGTGGATGGACAAGGACCGAGCTTTCGTTGCGATAAGCGACCATGCCGGGTCCGGCGCCTTTGATCGCCTTGACGTATTTCACGCGCGTATAATCAACTTGAACGCGCGACTCCTGGCGCAGCTTGCTGTAATAGGCGGCGACAGCGGCAGCTTCGGCGATAAGCTCCTCCTTAATGCGCCGTCCGTCGTTGCGAATGACGACATGCGCGCCCGGCACATCGCGGGCATGCAGCCAAATGTCGTTTGGGTTCGCCGACTTGAAGGCGACCGCTTCATTCTGTCGGCTGTTGCGGCCGATGAAGATGACGTAGCCATCGCGGCTGACCAGACGCAGCGGACCCTGTCGCCCGCCGCCGCCCAGGCGCTTGAGATGTTTGCCTTGCCAATGTCCGCGGCTTTGCAGGCTTTGGATCACATCATCGATTTCGGGCCAGTTGGACGCGATCGCGAGGTCGCTTTCCAGTTGCTCAATGTATTGCAGTTCCGTTCGCGTCTCGGCGATCAGCGCGGGGACAGCTTCTAAAGCGCCTTTGGCTTTTTCGTAGCGCCGAAAATAGTCCTGCGCGTTTTCCAAAGGGCTACGCTTGGGGTCAAGCTCTATGACTAGCGCCGGCGCGTTCACGTCGTAGCGGGCGCGCAGTTCTTCTTGCCCATCGACGATAGCGTATTGGTAGACAAGTATCAGTTCGCCCGACTGCCGCAGTTGTGCAAGCTCGCTGTCATCACGCATGCCACGCTGCAGGGAAGCCAGCTTGGCGGACAGCTTCGCCTTGGTCTCCTCTATGGCCGCAGCTACCGGCTGCTTGGCCGATTTGTAGGCATCGGCGCCGCTGAACGAGGCGATGAACTGGTCAATGGCTCCGCTGATGGTTTGGCAGCTTTGCCATTTGAGATGACGCAGGGGGAAGACACTGACTTCGGCGGGAATGTCATTGCTGCTGCCGATGCCGGGCTGCCAGTCTCGCCGCAGCAAAGGCGCGATAACTTCCTGCAGCGCAGCATAAAGCAAGGCGCTGTCCGTGTGTCGCGCGGTCGTTTGCGGATCACCGGTCGCGCGGAAAACGATCTCCTTCGCCATGAGCGGGCTTATACCGTGTATTCGTCCCGGCAAAAGCCGCCGCGCCTGCTGCGAGTCTTTCTTCGCGCTATCCAGCAACTGCGCCAGATACGCCGCCGTAACGCGGGCCGGGTCAAGTTGACCCTGAATCGGTGGTGGCGGCACATAATCATGATTCGGCAGGCTGAGCCGATAACGGTTGTCTTCAGGACCGACGCGATTGAGACAGTCGAGTATGAGACCGGCTTGTATGAGCAGGACGTTGGCGCGGCGCGGCATGAGCTCGGCGATGAGGCTGACAGCGCCCTCGCGCCCTTCAATATCAAGTTGCAGTATGCGCTCCCAGGGCGGTTGGCTGACCCGGATTAGGCGGCCGCCTTGCGCGTAACGGCGCAACAGCAAGCCGAGTTGGGCGGGCTTCGCCAAGCCACGACGCAACTTCGCGCCCACAAGATGCGCGCGGGGCAAGCGCGGATCAGCGCTGAGATAGAGGTAGTGGCGCGCGCGACCGGCGTAAACTTCCAGCCCGATGCCCATGTCGTCAACATCGATAACGTCTTGCACGCGCCCATCGACTATGGTGGCGCTTAACTCGTCAACCAGCGCGGAGATGGTGAAAGCGTCAAAGCTCACGAGCCGTTTGTTTCATCAGTAAAGGTCATCAAATAGGCGATAATGTGGCCGACCTCCTGTTGGGACAGACGCTCGACGTAATTATTCGGCATTGCGTTGGTATAGCCTTCGACCAGGTGCGCGCCGGGATACAGGATCGCTTCGTAGAGATATTGCTCGGCGGGGAGCGGCGGACGGCGTTCGGAGGCGAAATCGGCGAGGCCAAAAAATAGTGGCGACAAGCTGCCATCCCCTTGCAGGTGACAGAGGTTGCATTCCAACTCATAGACCAGGTCGCCGCCGATTTCGATATCAGCGTTTGCGAGGGCGGCAGCGACTTCTTCAGCGTAGGATTCAGCGTTAATCTCACTACTGCCAGGCTCGGAATTGGATATTACTGTGACAAGGACTACGATAAAAACAATGAGGGCAAGCAGTGCTATTCCAGCGATGGCGCGAAAACGGGGAGCTCTAGTAGGGGGTGGCTTATCGGTCATGAAGCGCGCAGCCGTCAGTGAGTCCGCGCCAGCGTCGGCGCAGCTAGGAGGCGTTGGCTTCCTGACGCGCTGCGGTCACTTGGCGGTTCAGCAGCCAGAAGACCAGCATCAGCGTCAAGCCAGCGCCGATCACATTAAAGACGATGAAGCCGGTGACCAGGATAAAGGCGGCGGCTTGATCGGGAGTCGCAGTCAGAAAATCACCACTGGGGTCGGTCGTCTGCTGTATGGCAAGGTCCGAAGAAAGCAAATTGGAGGTGATTGCGCCGCCAGCCAGCAGCACGATCAATACCAGCGCAACTATTCCCAGTGCCTTCATTGAGACGCTCCTCGCAAGCTTGATGCCGACTCAAGTTTACTATTCATCACAAAGCGACGCAAGATCACGCCGGACTCGAGAGTTTTAGCGCAACACAAGTTGATCGCGTTCCGGACCGACGCTGACAGAATTGATCGGCACATTGCAAAGCGACGCCACAGCCTCGATGTAGTTCAGCGCCTCCGCCGGCAACTGCGAAAAGGCGCGGCAATTGCTGATATCTTCAGGCCAGCCGGGCAAGGTCTCGTAAATCGGCGTCGCCCGCTCCAGGGTTTCGTTATTGACAGGCGGGTACTCGTGGCGTTTGCCGTCAATCTCATAAGCCACCGCCAGCTTCAATTCATCCAGGCCGGAGAGGATATCCAGCTTCGTAAGCATCATTTCGCTAAAGCCGTTGACACTGACAGCGTAACGCAGCATCACTATATCGAGCCAGCCACAACGGCGGGGACGACCGGTGGTGGTGCCGAATTCATCCCAAAAGTTATCGCCGCTGCCGCGCAACCGTCCCGCGATCTCGCCTTCCAACTCGGTTGGCATCGGTCCGCCGCCGACGCGCGTGCTAAATGCTTTGGCCACGCCAAGGACACGATCGACAAAAAGCGGTCCCACGCCCAGACCAGTGAGCGCGCCGCCCGCCGTTGGCGACGAGCTTGTCACAAAAGGATAACTGCCATGGTCGATATCCAACAGCGTTCCCTGCGCGCCCTCACAGACGATATGTTTTCCAGCGGTCAACGCCGCATGCAAATAAATGGATGTGTCTTTGATGAATGGCTTTAATACCGCGGCGGCCTCGAGATAGCTCTCGGCGGCCGAATGCGGATCAAGTGTTTCCATGCCTTGTAAGGCGAGTCTTGCATTGGCCGATTCTATGGTGGAGATCAGTCTTTCGGCAAATTCCTCCACATCAAGCAACATATCGCCGGTGCGGATGCCAGCGCGCCCGGTTTTATCGAGATAAGCCGGGCCGATGCCGCGCAGGGTCGTGCCAATTTTGGAATCGCCAAGCGCCGTCTCATTAGCTTTGTCCAGGGCGATATGGGCGGGCGTGATGATATGCGCGCGCGAACTGATCACCAGCCGCTCCGGCGTGATTTCCATGCCCAGCTTGCGCAGCGACTCAATCTCGCGGACCAGGTTAACCGGATTGATGACCATGCCATTCCCCATAATCGACACGACATCACTGTGCAAAATACCCGAGGGCACCAGGTGCAATTTGTAAACCGAGCTATTCAAGGCAACGGTATGCCCGGCATTATCGCCGCCAGCGTAGCGCGCGACGATATCCGCCGACGCCGCCAGCCAGTCAACCACGCGGCCCTTGCCTTCGTCACCCCATTGCGCACCTATCAAAATGGTAATTGGCATAGCACCCTACTCGAATGTTCTTTAGCCTTCGTATTCCGCCGTGGCCAGGGCGAGATTGCCCAAGCTGATCGACACCTGCCGCTCGCCCCAGGTTTCAATCGCGCGGTCCGGACCCAAAGCAAGCGCTGCCCCCGGCGCCAAGCCGATGAAAGCGGCATCAGGCATTTGCAGGCGAACGGCGCGCAGCGTTGCGTTTTCACTAAGGCTGAGCGTATCAGCCGCTATCAAGGCATTCTGTACAAAGCCAAGCCCAGCAGCGGTCTGCCCGGCGGCGTCCAACATGAATTCGCCAGCACAGGCGGCAGCCGCGCCTTCCAGCAGAATCAAGCTGCCACGGTTCAAGGCGTCCTTCATAGCGTGCACTGCCGTTCGCCGTATCAACCGACAGAGTTCATCCCTGGCGCCGTCCGCCTCGATCACAATCATCGCGGCGCTGTTTAAGCGTTCGTAGACTTCGTTATTGTCGCCTTCTTCAAGATCGACCAGGTACCCGCTGGTGGCGCCAAGCTCCGCCATGTCGTCCATCAGCGCGTCGCCAAGATCGTCCGCGAACGATATATAAGCGATAGCGCCGCTGGCGTCGCAACGGCTCAAGGCGCGCGCGCGAATTTCGCTCAGCGAATCTGCGCTGCCGGACAACACCAACCAGCCGCTGGCCGCTGCCCAGCTAAAAGGCGCGATCTCTCGCATCTAGCTTTGCGCTCCCAGGTAATCGGCGATAAGCGCGGACATCATACCGACGCTCAGCGGCAAAACCGCTTCATCAATGTCGAAACGAGGATGATGGTGCGGGTAATCGAGTTGGCGTTCATGGCTCGCCGAGCCGACCAGCAAGTATGCGCTGGGGTTGCGCTGCATGAGCAAACCTACATCTTCCGATGCCATCCAAGGCTTGTCGACCACAGTCAGCTTGTCGTCAAAGCCCGCGAAGACATCGCGAGCGCGCTCGGCCACAGCCGCGTCGTTTATAACAGCGCCAATGCCCAAAGGAAAATCGACATCGGCGCGGCAGTCGTGCGCGCTTGCCACGCCATCGGCCGCTTCGCGGATGCGCCGCTTGATCAACTCACGCGTTTCCTCGCGGAATAACCGGAAGGAGCCGCTGAGGGAAACTGTCTGCGGGATGATATTGCGAGCGCTGCCGCCTTCCAGCTTGCCGACAGAAATCACGACCATATCCAGCGGATCGACATTCCGGCTTACGATGGTCTGCAAGGCGAGGATCAACTGAGCGCCGCAGACGATTGGGTCTCTCGTTTGATGCGGCATTGCGCCATGCCCGCCCTTGCCGGTGACCGTGATTTGAAAGACGCCAGCGCCGGACATGGCGGGCCCGGAGACGACGCTGACATTGCCGACTTCTAGATCGTTCCAGAGATGAATGCCGAGCGTATAATCGGGAGCGGGCGATTCCAAGACGCCGTCAGCGACCATCGCCGCCGCGCCGCCGCCCATTTCTTCGGCCGGCTGGAAGACGAACTTGACCCGGCCGCCCAGCTCCGCGCGGTGCTTCGACAAGACTTTGGCGATGCCGAGGCCAATTGCCGTATGTCCGTCGTGGCCGCAGGCGTGCATCTTCCCCGCTGTTTGCGAGGCGTAATCAGCGCTGTTTTCCTCTTGAATCGGCAGCGCGTCCATATCGGCGCGGTAGAGGATAGTCGGTCCGTCGGCAGCGCCTTCTAGGATGCCGACGACGCCGGTTTTGCCGATGCCGGTCTGCACTTCCAAACCTAGCTGATGCAGTTCCTCAGCGACGATGCCGGCGGTGCGGCGCTCTTGAAAAGCCAACTCCGGATGCCGGTGAAAGTCCCGGCGTCTCTCTATCAATTCGTCGCGCAGCGCTTCGGCCTCAGTCAAAAAATCGATCGGCATGGATTGCTTACCTCATTTTAATCACACGAAACTTCTCTATACGCCGGGGATATTCCGGCGGCGAATTGGGATCGAGCGAGCGCTCGCGAATGCGTTCCGCCATTTTGTCCATATCAGAAATCTGGCTCTTGTGGGCGCGAAGCGATTGGATTTGCCGTTCGACCGAATCTGTCACATCCACCGTATGTGTTGGTTCCGCGGCGCCAGCGATATAGACAGTGCTGACCTTGTGCGTTTCCAAGCCTTCGTCGCGTTCATGCTCGATAAAATTGAGGCGGTCGCGCGCCGTTGGGAATATCGCTTCCAAGGTAGCAGCGCCGATCGCCCGATGATCAGGATGGTTGATTCCGCCGCCCCCGCGCCAGAAGACAGTCGGGTCCAGCGTCACGACGATGTCCGGTTTCTTCATACGGATAATCCGTGTGATATCACGGCGCAAGTCCAGGGTCGGGAAGAGCTCGCCATCCTTGTAGCGCAAGAAGACGACATCATTCACGCCAAGCGCGGCAGCGGCTTCTCGCTCTTCTTCTTCGCGGATTGCCGCCAGCCGATCGTGCGTCATCTCAGGATCAGCACTGCCCTTGTCGCCGCTTGTGGCGATGAGGAAGGTGATCGCGGCGCCATCAGCCGCCCATTTGGCGAAGGTGCCACCGGCGAAGAATTCGGGATCGTCCGGATGGGCAAAGACGCCAAGCACCCGACCAATTGCGCCATTGGCCGCGTTTGCTTTTTCGCTCATGACTTGGATTCTTCTCCGCCGCGATTGGCATTGCGCTTGGAGCGCCGTCTGCCCCGACGCCGGCCTCGCCGACGGCTTGAGCGCGGGGAACCATCGGGCGAATCACCCTGGCTCCTGCGCGACTGACGACGACGCGGTCGCTCTTCATCTTTTGCGCTATTGGTTTCTTTTGATTCTTTCGGCAGATCCCGCTGCGCATTGACACGGTCCGCTTGCCGCTGGCCGGCTGGCATGCCGCAATCACAACTGCCGTCGCCATGCTTGTCGCAGGGCGCTTGCGCCTTTTCCGCCAGCTTGCGGAATTCTTCCAGAGGAATAATCTCTTCCCGCTCAACGACTTTACGCACGCCATCGCCGATATCCACCAAAACCGCGTCTCTCAGAGGCAGTTGGTCCAATACGCGGCCCTCGCCGTGTGGCGTGCCAACGCGCTTGTTGCGCCTCGGCAAATGACGGCGAGCCTCGACGTACTGCTCATATTCATAAACGAGGCAGCAACGCAAGCGCCCGCACATGCCAGTGATTTCTGATGGATTCAGCGAGACGCCCTGCGCCTTCGCCATCTTGATCGAGATGGGGCTGAAATCAGTGAGAAAGGTGCTGCAGCAGCGCGTAATGCCGCAAGCGCCGAAACCGCCGAGCAACTTGGCGACATCGCGCGGGCCGATCTGCCTCATTTCAACCCGCGCTTCGAACTTCCGTTGCAAGCGCTTCCGCAACACGGCCGTGTCGATTTTTTGTTCGGCGCTGAAGAGAAAGGTGATAGCGCTACCATCATAATTGTATTGCGCCGCGACAAACTTGACCTCAGACATTCGCCGCAAGCCGGCGGCCGTCTCACGACAGACCTCCAGCGCTTCAGCCTGTTGCGCTTCCCAATGCTGTTTCAAGACCAGATCGCGGGGGGTGGCGGGCCGCAGAATCTGGCGGACATCCCGATGCTCGTCGGGCTCGGTAAAACCCATCACCTGGCCCATCTGGCGTCCACGCCGCGTATCAACAATTACGTAGTCGCCTTGCTCTAATTCAGGGTGATTGCTGAAGTCAAAGTGATAGAGTTTGCCGATCTTTTGAAACCGGACACCAGCTACCAAGTCACTCTTTTCAATTGCGGGAGCTACCATGAATATTCGGCCTTTGCGCAAACAATATAGTTGCGCTCGCTTGTTAAGAGGTCATATTGTCGCTATCGCTCAAACGCCTATCACTCTACTCGATATTATGGACGAACGCAATATAGACGCCTGCCGATTCGCAGGCGCGGTTTGTCAACTCGTCGCCACAGTTGCTAAAATTGCATTGGGGCATCAACGCTGTAATCCTGTTTGACCTTTCCGATTTCGGAGTACTGGAGGCGCTTGCCGTACAATATGTCCACACTCGTGATGAAATTCGGCGGCGCGTCCGTTGGCGCAGCGCCAGCGTTAGCGCAGGTCTTGAAGATAATCGCTCGCGAGACCAAACAGTGGGACCGGGTTCTGGTGGTTGTCTCCGCGCTGGACGGCGTTACCGACATGCTGCTGGACGCGGCGCAACTCGCGAGAATCGCCAACCAGCGCGGATACCGCCGTATCGCCGCGAATTTACGCAGCCGTCACTTCGCCATCATGGAAGAACTACCGCTGGACCGCCCAGAGCGCGATACTCTGGAAGCCGATATCGATCAACTGTTGTCGGAGATGCTCGATCATTGCTTGCAAATCGCCGGGAGCTTAAATGTCGAGTTGTCGCCTTTAAGCAGTGACGCGGTTGTCGCAGTCGGGGAAAGGCTGTCGGCGCGCATCATCGCCGCGCTTCTGCGTCAAAACGGGCTGCGGAGCGCGGCCGTGGACGGGACGGATGTGCTGGTCACCGATGAAGTTTTTGGCAACGCCAACCCCGACCTGCATTTGACAGCGCGGCGCGTCGGCCAGGTTATTAAACCAATGCTGCAACGAGACATCATTCCCGTTGTGACCGGGTTCATCGGCGCGACTGAAAATGGGGAAACGACCACCTTGGGACGGGGCGGCACAGACTACACCGCTTCTGTGCTCGGCGCCTTGCTCGAGGCGGGCGAGCTGTGGCTGTGGACCGATGTCGATGGCATGATGTCGGCTGACCCGCGTGAACTGGCTAATGCGCGTGTCATCCCGACTTTGACCTACGCTGAAGCAGCCGACCTCGCCTATTTCGGCGCTCGAATCCTGCATGCCAGAATGATCGCGCCCTTGGCCCAGCGAGCGCTGCCTTTGCGTATAAAGAACATCGCCTCGCCCGAGCAGACCGGCACGCTGGTCTCTAGCTTAGAGCGCGCGGACGAGTCCCTCTTCAAAGCCGTGACATCGACGCAGGGCTTATCGCTAAGGCGCCCGGCCAGCGGCTCACTGGCCGGCGTGACGCGCTTGGTCGGCAATACGCTCTTCAAAACATTAGGCATGCGCAGCGAAGTATTGATCGCGTCGCAGTCGTCCAACAGCAGTTTCTTATGTTTGGTCATACCCACCAGCATCGGCATCGACGGCGTCGATCGCCTGGAGCGGGCTCTGAAAGCGAAGATGGCGGAATACCCGGAAAAGATGCCCTGGGCGATCGAGGCTGTTGGGCTTGTCACCGCGATTGGCGCCGATTTGCATTGCGCCCCACAACTTCTCGCGGAAGCGCTGGAAACACTGACTGATCTTGAGATTTACGGGCTTGCGCTTGGCGCCTCCAACAGCAGTTTGACGCTGGCGCTACCTTTGCAAAGTTCGCGCGAGGCTGTGCGGCGCATCCACGAATTCATCGTCAAAAACGGCTGAGATAACGCTCAACTTCCCACTCGGACACTTGCCGGCTGTATTCGTCATATTCCTGTCGTTTGGCCGCGATGTAACGGTCGCTGACGTAAGGACCAAGCGCCGACAAGATGACATCGTCGTCGCTAAGCGCATCCAAGGCTTCTTCCAGAGAGTTCGGCAAGACTTTGATCTGCCGCATCCTGCCTGGCGCGCCTTGCATCAGCGTCTCTTCCATGGGATCGGGCAGCGGCATCTGATGGCGGATGCCATCCAGCCCCGCTTGCAGCATCACTGCCATGGCTAGGTAGGGGTTGGCAGTCGGGTCCGGGCAGCGCAGTTCCAGGCGGGTGTGATACTCCTTGCCCGGGGCTGTGCTGGGCACGCGGATCAAAGCGCTGCGATTGACATGCGCCCAGGTGACGTTGACCGGCGCCTCGAAGCTGGTGCCCAGGCGTTTATAGGAATTGACCAGGGGCGCCAATACAGCGCACATGGCGCGGGCATGCTCCAATTGTCCCGCGAGAAAATAGGAAGCCGTCTCCGACAAACCATACTCGCTTTCGCTGTGCGCGAAGAGATTCACGCCGCTTTTGAGATCGTGCAAGCTCTGGTGCGTGTGCATGCCAGAGCCAGGCAAGTCCACATGAGGCCGCGGCATGAAACTGCAGTAGTAGCCATACTTGCTGGCGATGGTCTTCAAAGCAATGCGCGCGGTAAGGATATTATCGGCGGAGCGCAAGGCGTCATCGTACTGAAAGTCAATTTCGTGCTGCCCCTGGCCAGTCTCGGAATGGGTCGAATCGACCTTGATGCCCAGTTCCCGCAGGACAGTTAACATACTGCGGCGGATTGAGCGTATCGGATCGTCGGGTATATCAAAGTAGCCGGCAATGTCCCTATGCGTTCCGACAATCGGAGAGCCGGCGGTGTCAAGCGGGAACAGGAAAAACTCCAGTTCCATCCCGGTCTTGAAGCGCAGATTCATTTCCCGGGCCTGGTCAAGCGCCTTGACAAGCAAGCTGCGCGGATCGCCAATGAAGGGGTCGCCATCTTGCGTATGCACGGAACAAATTAGCCGGGCTGTCTTGTCCCCGCCTTCCGTCCAGGGCAGGATCACAAAGCTTGACTCGTCGGGGGCGAGCACCATATCGCTTTCGGCGACTCGCGCAAAACCTTCAATAGCCGAGCCGTCAAAGTGCGAGCCGTTATCGAAGACGTTGGGCAGCTCGGCCGCCGGTATCATGACGCTCTTGACCAAGCCAGTGATATCGGTGAACCAGAGCGCCACAAACTGGACGCCCTCCTCGTGGACAGTTTCTAAGATTTCGGATTCCGTCGCCATGCTTCTTCCGTGATACTGTTGTGTAATGGGGATTATATTGCCAAGCCGCGCACGCGGGGTATCGGCGAGATAGCTAAAACCTGCTGTGACTATTCAGCTATTCTAACCAGCTAGTCACGCAGCAGGTCCCAATGGCGCAAGAGCGCGTCAATCGCCAGGATATAACTGTGCCAGCCGAAGCCGGCGATGGCGCCCAGACAGACACCAGCCAGCAGAGACTTATGACGAAAAGCCTCGCGGCCATGCACATTCGAGAGATGCACTTCGATAATCGGCAATTCAACCGCCGTTATCGCGTCGCGCAGGGCGACAGACGTATGTGTGTAGGCGCCGGGATTAAATACCACTCCATCCGCCCAGTCACGCGCCTCGTGAAGAAATTCGATCAAGGCGCCTTCATGATTGGATTGCGCCGTACGCAACTCGACATCGTAGGGGGCAACATGTTGCTCGACAGCGGCGTTGATGTCTGCAAGCGTCATGCTGCCATAGACATCGGGCTGTCGTGATCCGAGCAGATTGAGATTGGGACCGTGTAATAAGAGGATGCCTTTGGTCATACGCTAGAGCCCTTCGGTCACAGTACCGCCATAATTTCTTCGCGCTGCAAGCCCTCGACGATGGTTGCTTCGCCCAACGCGCGCAGCAGAACAAGTCTCGACTTGCCTGAGCGCCATTTCTTGTCGGTCGCCATCGCCGCGTACCAGCGATGCGAATCAAGCGCGATATTGGTGGGCAAGCCAATTTGCCACATAATCGTTTGAATCCGGGCGACCAGTTCGTCATCGATGAAACCGAGATTTCGCGAGAGCAAAGCGGCTTTGACAGTGCCGATGGCGACCGCCTCCCCGTGGGGCACCCCGTAATGCGTCGCCCTTTCGATCGCGTGGCCGAAGGTGTGGCCCAGGTTAAGATGCGCGCGGATGCCCGCCTCATACGGATCTATTTCCACCACATCAACCTTGACCTGCACCGCTTGACGCACCAACTGCGCCGCCTGCTCCGGCTGCCATAAGTCGGGTTCAAGCAACGCCGGCTGCCCGATCAAGCCGTGCTTAATCACCTCGGCCATGCCACAGCGCCACTGCAATGGCGGCAGGGTCTCGAGGACTTCAGTGTCGATGATTACGCTGCGCGGCTGTTTGAAAGCGCCGATGAGATTCTTGCCTTGCGGCAGGTCGACGCCGACCTTGCCGCCCACGCTTGAATCGACCATAGAAAGCAAGGTGGTCGGAATCTGCACAAGCTGAATGCCGCGCATGTAAGTCGCTGCCGCGTAGCCAGCGGTATCGCCGACGACCCCGCCACCCAGCGCGACAAGCGTCGTTGTCCGGTCAGCGCCGCAAGTCAACATCTCATCGTAAATCCGGCGGACCGTGTCGAGATTTTTGTGCGCTTCGCCATCCGGCATGATGATGAGGTCGGCGCGCGGCAATGTCGCCGCCAGCCGCTCGCCATAGAGGGGAGCCACTGTCTCGTTGCTGACGATCACCACATGGCCCGCCAATCCCAACTCCTCAGCCTCTTGCGCAATCGACCGCAGCAAGCCGTTGCCGATGATGATCGGGTAGCCGCCGCCATCGGGCGTCCGGACGTATAAAGCGCCGTCATCGAGGGCAGCGATTTCCGCAGCGATCTCTCTCGGGGTTTTGCCGCTGGTCATGATCTGATGGCTGATTTTGGCGTAGGCGCTCTGCCTGGCATCAAACAGCTTCTCCCAATCTGCCGCCAGCGGACGGTCAAGGCTTTCCGCCAGCCGCGCGCGTATCTCCTCCTTGCTGGCGTTCAGGCAGATGATAAGGCCATGCCGTCCCATCATCTCCCTCATCTCGTCGTCTACAAGAGCGCCGCCGCCGGTCGAGATAACCAGGCCATGCCGCAGCGCCAATTCGCGGATCAAGCGCCGTTCCATCTCACGAAAGCCCTCTTCGCCGTGACGCCGGAAAATCTGCGGAATGGTGAAACCGGACCGCGCTTCAATCTCAACATCCATATCGACGAATCGCCGGTTGAGTTTACGCGCCAGGATTTCGCCGACTGTCGTTTTGCCGGCGCCCATGAAACCAGTGATGACGATATTCTTTTGCGTGTTCACACGTCATACCCAAAGCGCCAATGGACATTGTCCATCGGAAGATCTTCCAGACGGTTGCGCCTTAGCGCGTCAAAGCGAGGCAGCATTTCTTCAATGCTGTCGCCCCCGAGTTTCTCCATCAGCGCGTCCGCCAGCACGATCGCCATCATCGCCTCGCCGACCGGGACGGCCCGCGGCAAGGCGCAAAAATCACTGCGTTCGTACACGGTCGGGTTCGGCCTGCCAGTCGCCAGATCGACCGAGCCGGCGCCGCGCAGCATGGTCGAGATCGGTTTCATCGCCACGCGCACAATGATTGGCTCGCCGGTCGAAATGCCGCCTTCCAAGCCGCCGGCGCGATTGGTCGCGCGGGAGAGTTGGCCCTCGTCGTCGATGATGATCTCGTCATGGACTTGTGAGCCACGCTTGCCAGCATTCTCGAAGCCACTGCCGATCTCCGCGCCTTTCATCGCCTGGATGCTGACCATCGCGCCGACCAGCCTGCCGTCAAGCTTGCGGTCGTAATGCACGTGCGAGCCTAAGCCGGGCGGCAGGCCGCGAGCCACAACTTCGAAGACCCCGCCGAGAGTGTCTTTGTCGATCTTGACCTGGCGAATGGCTGCGTGCATCTTTTCCGCCGCGACCGGATCGGGACAGCGAACATCGTTGTCTTCGTTGCGGGCGATGCGTTCGTCCAGCGGCATATCATCCAGGTCCGCCACGATGTCGCCGAGCTGCGAGACATAACCATCGATGGCGACGCCGAATTGGCGGAGATAAGTCTTGCAGATCGCGCCGATGGCGACGCGCATGGTAGTTTCCCGCGCGCTCGCCCGCTCCAGCGACAGCCGCAACTCGCGATAACCATACTTCACGGCGCCGGTCAGATCGGCATGGCCCGGCCGCGGCGTGGTGATCGGGGTGATATCGCGCTCTTTCCAGCTTTTGAAGTCGCGATTTTGCACGTGCAGGGCAATGGGCGCGCCGGTCGTCTTGCCATTCATCAGACCCGACGTGATGATGATGCCGTCTTTCTCGATCTGCATGCGCCCGCCGGATCCGTAGCCTTTTTGCCGGCGACGCAAGTCGAGGTTGATGTCTTCGCCGGCAAGCGGCAATCCGGCCGGCATGCCTTCGAGGATGGCGGTCAGTCCAGGTCCGTGGCTTTCGCCTGCGGTGAAAAATCGAATGGGCATATTAGTCCTTTGTAGCTTGCTCCAGCGCATCCCGCAAGACGTCATACATCACATCAATCGGCGGCGCAACGCCGGTCCATAGTTCAAAGGCGATCGCGCCTTGCCGCACCAGCATGCCGAGGCCGCCAATCGCGCGCCCGCCATGCGCGACGCATTGCTGCATCAGCGCCGTATTCGCCGGGCGATAAACCATATCGTAAACCGTGACGCCTTCCGGAAAAGGCAGGCCATGAATCCAGGGCGACTGCTTGATATTCGGATGCAAGCCGACCGATGTGCAATTGACAATCAGGCTCATGCCCCAATCGGCCGCTTGATCCAGCGTCATAACTTCGGCGCCATCCAACCCCGACGAGGCGCGCAACTGCGCCACCAACCGGTCCGCGCGCGACTTCGTGCGATTGACGATAGCGACGGCCGCGCCTTCGCGCAGCAGCCCATAAACGGCCGCGCGCGCCGCGCCACCCGCCCCAAGCACCAGTACACGCTCGCCGCGGATCCGCACGTCACTAGCGACCAAATCATTAATAAGGCCGTCAGCGTCAGTGTTGGTGCCGATATTGCTACGGAAGTCGACGGTGTTCACTGCGCCGATCGCCCGCGCCTTTTCGTCCGGACGCACATATTCCATGATCGCTTCTTTATGCGGCACCGTGACGTTGATGCCGATGTAGCCGTGGTTTCTGGGTTCGCGCAAGCCCAAGCGCAGGATATCCGGCGGGATCGACATAGCGTCATAATACCAGTCGTCCATGCGCAGAGCTTCAAAAGCCGCATTGTGCATGACTGGGCTCAGGCTATGCTCCACCGGAAAGCCAATCACCCCCACCCGTTTCACTGCCATCTCGCACCCTACGAATTCTATTTGGCGTCGTACGCTTCGCTACTCTGGCAGTAGCCGCGCGCCGCTGCCGATAAAGGTCTCCGCAAAGCCGGGAAAGCTGTCGCCAGCGCAGGCGGCATCTGTGACGACCGCGCCTTCAGCCGCTATCATGCCGGCGATGGTCAAGCTCATGGCGATGCGGTGATCGTCGTGGCCGTCCACCTGCCCGCCGGTCAGGCTTTGCGGACCGACAATCCGGAATCCGTCTTCTCGTTCGTCAATGACCGCGCCGAGCTTACGCAACTCCGCCGCCATCACAGCGATGCGGTCGGTCTCTTTGACACGCAACTCGCGAGCGTCGCGCACCAGCGTTTCACCCTCGGCTTGCGTCGCCGCCACCATCAAAATCGGGAATTCATCGATCATGCGCACGACCGTCTCGCCGCCAATCTCAATGCCGCGGAGGGCGCTTGTCTTCAGTTGAATATCGCCAACTGGCTCGCCTGCCTGAATCGCGCGATATGTCACGGTGAAATCCGCGCCCATCGCGTCA
>JAJEAA010000024.1 GCA_022824365.1 Anaerolineae bacterium | reverse complement strand
CCGCCCTCGCCTGGCACGGCCGAAACTTCACCGGCCCCCGCCTCGCCTTCGCCTGATGTCCACCCCACCCCGCCACATACGAATCGGTGTAGGGGCGAGCCATTGGATCGCCCGCCTCTGTGCCCTCGAAAAAACTCGGTGCACTCGGTGGCAAAATCTTCCTGCCCTTGATGGCAAAAAATCTTTCCGCACCCCCACCCCCCCCCCCCGCATATACATACTCTATCTATACTGTTTTTCAAAACGCCAGCCGCCCCCGCGGACAGCACACATGACGCGCCAAAATCCTTCCGCCCCTCATTTGACAATTCATGATTGCGGTCTATTATCAATAAGAAGCTGGCGCAAGCTGACTCATACGAGAGTCGAGAAAAGGGGACAGTGAGATGATAGAACTTGCGATATCTTCCTGGACAGTGCACGGCGCTTTGGGCGCGCCTTGGTATCTGCCCGACGCGTCCGGAACCATGATCAACACAAAAGAACCGCAGCCCGCCGAACTGACCCTGCTCGAACTTCCCGCCTTTGTCGCCGCCGACGGCTTCAAGCTGCTCGAAATCTGCAACTTTCATTTGCCGTCCATCGCCGACGACTATCTGGCGGAACTGCGCCAAGCCCTGGAAGACAACGGCGTCGCGCTGGTGAACCTGCTCATTGATACCGGCAACTTGTCAGCCGCGGACGATGCTGCCTGGCGCGCCGATATTGACGCGGCCAAAGACTGGCAGGACATCGCGGTCAAGCTGGGCGCGCAAGGCGTCCGCCTCGATTGCGGCACGGAAGCGCCAAGTCCCGGCGCCATCGAGCGCAGCGTGAAAGCCTTGCGCGAACTGGTCGATTACGGCGCGAGCATCGGCTTGACCGCCACCACCGAGAATTGGCGCCAGACCAGCGTCGAGAGCGAAAACCTGTTGCAAATCATGGGCGCGGTCGATCGTCCGCTGCAACTCTGCGTCGACTTCGGCAACGCCGCCAAGACCAGCGACAAATACGCCACCATGCGGGCCCTGCTGCCCCAAGCCAGCTCCCTGCACTGCAAGGGCAACTTCGCCGGCGATACCCTCGACGTGGCGGAATTTCAGCGCAGCCTGTCGCTGGTGCGCGAAGCGAACTTCAGCGGGCATATCGCCTTGATCTACGATGGCACGGACAAGGAATGGGACAAGGTTCTAATGCTGAGGACCCATGTCGAGCGCGAACTGAGGCTCGCCTGAGGCTGACCCTGAAAGCGGCAATGCAATATTCCAACTTTGTTCACGGGAGACTGTCGTGACCGTTTCGCACTGGCAACAAGCTGAACAAGAGGAGCGCGAGGTTGACTTCCTGGTGATCGGCGCTGGCTTGGCTGGCTGCACCGCCGCTTATATCGCGGAGCGGGCGCACAAGCGCGATGTGGTCATCACCGATGCCCGCGATGTCGCCCTCGGCGCCAGCGGTCGCAACGCCGGCTTCATGATCAGCGGCCTGGATACCTATTACCACCGCGCCATCGAATGCTACGGGCGCGAGGTCGCCCGCGAAGTCTGGGGGATGTCCGAGCGCAGCTTCCAACTCTGGCGCGATTTCATCGAGAACAGCCCCTTCGATGTCCCCATCGACAACTGCGGCTCCATGCTGCTGGCGGAAACCCGGGAAGAAGCGAAAGAATTGGAGCTGGCCGCGCGCGCTCTCGATGAGGACAAGATCGCCATCGAATACTACAGCCGGGATCCCCTCGGCCGCGGCTACCTGGCCGGCATCGAACAGCCGCTGGACGCCGGCGTGCAGCCTTATCTCCTGGTCAAATCCATCCTGGCTCAAAGCGGCGCGGAATTTATACCCAACAACGAACTCTATCGCCTGGAGCATAACGATAATTATGTCCGCGCGCACACCCGCAAAGTCATTTTCAAAGCGCAATACGTCA
Organism: Anaerolineae bacterium; assembly: GCA_022824365.1. Lineage (GTDB taxonomy): Bacteria > Chloroflexota > Anaerolineae > Aggregatilineales > Phototrophicaceae > UBA6055. Next base: position 22,697 of record JAJEAA010000024.1, on the reverse strand, counting down.
TGCTCTGCCTCAACGCTTATTCGCCGAATATCGATCCCTTTTTTGTCGGCAAGGTCCTGCCCACTCGCGCCCAATGCCTGGTCACCGAACCGCTCGACCATGTCCCGGTGCCTTACTGCGGTTATAGCGACTACGGCTATATGTATTACCGCAGCACCTTTGACGGGCGCTTTCTCCTCGGCGGCGGCCGGCAGTACTACCGCGACGAAGAAGACGACACCACCGAAGATCGCCTGAATCCCAAGGTGCAAGCCTGCCTGGACGATTACCTCAAGAAGTATTTTCCCGATGTGGAAGCGCCGGTCGCGCATCGCTGGAGCGGCATCATGGGTTTCAGCAGCGACGGGCTGCCCCTGGCGGGCACATTGCCGGGCCGGCCGCGGATCGGTTTCGCCGTTGGTTTCACGGGCCACGGTCTGGCGCTGGCCGGCGCCACCGCGGAGCGGGCTGTGGACAAGCTTCTCAACGGCGGGTCGGCCGGCGCGGTTGACGCCTCCCGCCTTGAGTAGCCTCATGACAAATCAGGAAGCCACCCTTGCCGTCGAAGACCGATGCATCAGCACTCCCAAGCCCGCATCCAAGTAGAACCAATAAAGAAATGAGAAAATTATTGCAAAGTAAAGAGAATGGCAAAAACCGAAATCATTGTAGGGGCGACTCTGTGAGTCGCCCGCATACAACATCCACTACATTTCATTTGTCGCATGACTAACTTGGTTCTACTCAATTCGCCGTATCCGTCAGATTGATTATAATGAAGCGATGAGTACTAACCAGACACATAGAGAAAGGCGACGCCCCTTGAAGCGCTCTCGCGGACAATTTCGTCGCCGTCCGCTCTTGCCAGCCTTGCTATTTGGCTTGCTGTTTTTGCTCTTTACGGGTCCGGTCTTTGCCGCAAGCACAGGAGAGCAAAGCGGAGGCGTGAATACCTTCATCCCGCTGATGTTCGCCTTGGGCGTCATCTTGCTGGCATCGCGCGCCGGCGGCGCAATCGCTCGTCAGCTCAATCAGCCGCGCGTCCTCGGGCAACTGATCGTCGGCGTCATCCTGGGTCCCACCGTGCTCGACATGCTGCATTGGGGCATTCTGCAAGGCGCCGACCTGCAACATACGATTAAGGAATTTGCCGAGCTTGGCGTCCTGCTGCTGATGTTTAACATCGGCTTGGAGGTGCACCTCAGCGAGTTGGCGAAGGTCGGCAAAGTGGCGGTCTTCGCTGGCGTTCTGGGTGTTGTGGTGCCGGTGGCTTTTACCGTCGTCGTCGCCGTCCCGGCCGGTTACAACTGGATGCCCGCGCTCTTCGCTGGCGTGACGCTGGCCGCTACTTCCGTCAGCATCTCGGCCCAAGTCTTGCTGGAGTTGGGCTACCTGCATACCAAAGAGGGCAACGCCCTGCTGGCTACCGCCCTGATCGATGATGTCCTGGCGATCCTGGCGGTGTCCTTGACCCTGGTTGTGGCCGGCGCGAGCGGCGCGGAAGGCGGCGCCGACTTCAGCCAGCTTCTGGTCATCATCGTGCAGATGGCCGCCTACATCGCCATCGCTTTCCTGATCGCCTGGCACGCGCTGCCCAAAGCGCTGGTCTGGATCCAGCGGCGCCCGCAACTGTCGCAAGCCTACGGCCTGCCGATATTCGCGTTAATCTGCGCCTTGCTTTTCGGCTGGTCGGCTGAATATCTGGGCGGGGTCGCCGCAATCACGGGCGCTTTCATCGCCGGCGTCGGCTTGAGCAAGCTGCCGTCAGCCGGCATGAAACATGAGATCGAGCAGTCGATGAGCCACCTGGCATACGTCTTCCTGGTGCCGATCTTCTTTGTCGATGTGGGCTTGGAGACGGATCTCGGCAACTTCCCGCTGGAAGCCCTTCCCTTCATGCTTGTCCTCCTGCTGATGGCGGTGATAAGCAAGGTCTTCGGCGCTGGTTTCGGAGCGCGGATGGGCGGCTTCGACCTGCGGGAATCCCTGCGCGTCGGCGTCTGCATGGTCTCGCGCGGCGAAGTCGGGCTCATCATCATTTCCATCGGCTTGTCGAGCGGCATCCTCGATAGCGGCAGCGAACTCTACGCGTCGCTCTTTATGGTCATCTTGCTGACGACCGTCTTGACGCCGCCCATGGTCCGCTGGGTATTCCAAGGCGCGAACGAAGGCGCAGGCAGCCGCACCGCCCTCGCCAGTAGCGCGAGAGGTCAATGATATGAAACTGGTTATTCTGATTACTTCCAATATGGAAAACGGTCTTGATGTCGCTAGGCGCTGGCAAGCGGCCGGCGCCCCGGGCGTCACCCTGATCAAAAGCATCGGGTTATACAGCCTGCAACAGATCGTCGAAGAGCAGAGTATTGAATTGCCCATGCACAGTGGACGGTCGATGATTAGCTCGATGGCGCATGTATTACGCGGGATGGAACACACCAATCATGTGCTGCTGTCTGTCATGCCCAAGCAAATGGTGCCGACCATGCTGGCGGAAGCGCGGGAAGTCATGGGCGAGCTTACCGAGCCGCGGCATGGCGTCGCCTTCGTTGTGCCTCTGGATGAGACCATCGGCGTACGCCAGCATGAGAACGGGGATGGCTAAAGCTCACCACTCGGGCGCGCCAGGTGGAAAGACGGCGTATGGCACATTGAGCCAATCGCTTTCCAGCCTTTGAAGCGTCGGACAAAATAGATCTGCTCTGTACCCATGCGAGCAGAAACTTCTTAGCTCGTTCAATGCATTATCCTTATGCCAGTATAACGTCCCACGCCTCGGGTTAAGACCAATTGCAAGCGCGCTGTAAATGAGTACCGATCCGCCCGTTCCGAATTTCCTGCACTCCGCTTCCTCGTGTTCCTGATTCGCAAAGTATTTCCCCTCTTCATGTGTATGTATATGGCAAGCCTCATGGGCAAGCATCGCAGCCGAATAGTCTAGATCTGCCTCAATGAATGGCAATCTTGACGGAGGAACTACCCAGCAAGACTCCACGGTGACTTTCCTCTCGCTGCTATGAGCGCGCGCGGTGCAGTCTTGCTCGAAATACGTAAAGGGGACGGGGATTTCAACGATCAAGTCTATGCCGGTTATCACATAGTTGTACCAGGCCGGCGCTATGCTCTTCATCCATTTAAGCGTCGTTACAATGTGTTGAACAAATTGATCCGAACCCTCTATCCTGGGCACGGGTCCCGTAAGCGTGATCGCGGAAGTCTGTGGCAGACCCGCGCACTGATTAATCTGATAAGCGTAATAGCCCTGCACCCTTTCCTCTTCGAACCAGCATTCCCAAACAGAGTTACAGCAATTGCCCCCTGTTGCCAATTCGCTGGCCGTGGGCAGAGCGGGCGTCACTGGCTGAGACTGGGCAGACGCAGAGCATTGCCCGGTCTGATACGCCCAATAGCCCTCAGTCCATTCCCAATCGCTTTGGCATTGACGATCAACGAAGCAGCAATTGTCCACGTTCGCTGGCGCGCTGGCAACCGGCTGGGCGGGCGTTGAAGGCTGAGGCTGAGCGGGCGCGGCGCATTGCCCGTTCTGGTAAGCCCAGTAGCCGTCGATCCATTCCTGATCGCTTTGGCATTGACGATCAACGAAGCAGCAATTGTCGATAGGCGTTGTCGGCTGCTGAGATCCGCTTGGCGCGCTGCTGTCGACGCGGCTGTAATTCACCCAATCCGCCAGCCAAACTTCCCGACCATTGCGGTCGATCTTCAGCCAATTGCCGGACGTGCCGACGACGTGTAGAACTTCGCCCGATACCACAGTGTCAGCGATGTCGGCATTGAGGCTGGGCGCAACTCTTAAATTCAACCCCCGGTTGGCGCGAATAGAATAAGGTTGCGCCGACGCAAGGGCGATGACCATACCGAATGCAAAAAGGATTGCAACACACTTAAACTTCACAGATAATCTCTCGCCGCGACGAATAAAGAGTGGAGTGTACCGCAACGGCGGCAACCTTGCAAAGAGTTTTGTAATCGTCAGACTTTGGGGCTTGCGCGCATCGGTTTCGCGCTTGAGGTTCGCGCGCGTTTTGCTACAATACAGGATAGAGAATTAGGGAAGTAGCTCAATCGGCAGAGCAGGTGCCTTTGGAGCACAAGGTTAAAGGTTCGAGTCCTTTCTTCCCTGTCGTCGCAAGACCCGGAGCCCGACCGCGCGGGCTCTTTATGTCGCCGCGACTAATCGCCTGAGCGCCGGGCCGGCGGATGAAAGTCGAAAGTCAGGATGCTGCGAATCGCTTCATGCGCCGGCGCAAGCGGATAAATCGACGCCGCCTCATGCCAGAGGCTCGCGTCATGGAAGAGATAACAATCCATCACTTGCTCCAGGCGAAATGTGGACAGGAGGTTGCGGTCATCGTCATATATTGAGACGTCCCCGCCGCCCGCGTTGGCCAACTCCGCCAAATGCACGATCACATATTCCGCGCCATCGCGATGAATGCCTTCGGGCGTCGGCTCCCCCGGTTCGCTCTCATTCGCCTTGACGCGGATCAAATGCGCGTGCACTTCCCATGCTCCCGCCGGCAGCGCCGCGTCCAGCGGGAACTGAGAAAAGTCAAAGCGGATGAGTTCCCGCAAGAACGGGTTCTCGAAAGTCGTATCCAGTAGAGGCGCGAACTTGCGGACGAAGCCGCCCGTCACCTGATTTATATCCGGGCTCTGATAATAATCTTCGTGCGGCAGGCGACTCAACGCCCCGCTTTCCGGCGAGAAGGAAAAGCGTCCATAGCGCCGGAAGCGATACTTGCCGCCGCCGGGCAGGTATTCATCGGCGGGCAAATCGCTGTAGTCAATCGACAGGCTCAACCAGCCTTCGCGCATCTCATCGGTCATTCGCAATTCGTCGGCGCGCAGGCGACAATAACCGCTCGTCTTCAACGCGCTCCGAACATCGCGAAGGCAGGATATTCCGCTCACGCTAGCGGCTCATCTGACGGATAAGATCGCCCAGGACTTCAATGCCCGCGCGCAAATCTTCCAGCGGCAAGAAACTGAAAGACAAGCGCAGATGATGCAAACCGTCAGCCGGATCCGCGAAGAAACCGGCGCCCGGCGCGAAGTAGACATTCCGCTCGCTTGCCGCCGCCGCCAGGTCATCCACCCGCAGCGAGGGGGGCAATCCCAGCCAGATGAAATAGCCGCCCCTCGGCCGCGTATATGTCACGGAAGCCGGCATAACAGAATCCAGCGCCCCCAAGGCGATATCGCGCCGCGCTCTATACTGCTCGCGCAACCAGCGCAAATGCGCTTCCCAAGCCCCGCTGCGGCAATATTGCGCCACGATCGCGGCCGTGAAGGGGTTCGCCCCGCCGCCCATCGTCAACAAGCCGCTGCCGACGAAGTCAGCGATCCGGTCCGCCGCCCCGACCAGCCAGCCAATGCGCAAGCCGGGCGCAAGCGTCTTGGAGAATGTACCCAGCCGCAGGACGTTCTCGCCGCGAGCCAGGGCGTAAAAACTCGGCGGAAGCTGGTCGCCAAAGCGAATATCGCAATAAACATCATCTTCGACGATGACAAATCCGTAGCGCCGGCTCAATTCGATGACCGCCATTCGGCGCTCTTCCGGCATAGTGATGCCCGATGGATTCTGGAAATTCGGCACGACATAATAGAACTTCGGCGCGCGCCCTTCGACTTCGAGTTCGCGCAAGGTCCGCTCCAGTTCAGCGATAACAATGCCGCCGTCGTCGATAGGCACATCCCGCAGTTCCAGCCGATGATCGCGGAAAATATGCAGCGCGTCGCGATAGGAGGGGGCGTCCACCAGCAGGACATCGCCGGCCCGCGTCAACTGATCGCTAATCATATCGACGCCCCAGGTCGAGCCGCCGATAATCATCAGGTTCTCGCGCCCGATTTCAAGCCCCTCGTCCCGCCGAAGCCGCTCGACAAGGAAGTCGATCAATTCCGGGTTTCCCTGCTCATCGCCGTAATTGAAGAGGCGCGTGACGCTCTCGTCCTGCCAGATGGCGTCAATCGCCGCCTGAATGCCATCCAGGGGCAGCAAGTCGCGGGCCGGGTGCCCGGCGAAGAGGGGGATGCTGCCCGCGATGACGCCTTGTGGACTGATTTCCAAGTTCATTTACTTTGGCGTGGCGTCCGGCGGCAGCGGCGTGACATAGGTCCGCCCCGCCCGCGCCCGCTGGAATTCGGCTTTCGCCGCCGCCAGCAAATCTGGCTTCGCCAACAGATCCAGCCCAGCCAGCGCCATCGTCTTGGCCGCGAACATCATACCCTTCGCGCCAATGCTCGACCCGGAGGAGGCCACCGTCTGCCAACTATGGCCCGGCGTGCCCAGGGGCCAGCAGGTCGTCGTGATCTGCCCGGTCGGCGTGATCCAACTGACATCGGCGACTTCGGTCGAGCCGCCCATCAACGGAGGCGTCGGCGAATGCGGGTAGACGCCTTCCCATAATGGATCCTCCATAGTCCCTGGATCGAGCGCGGCGCTCGTCGATAGCTGCATCCAGTCAAAACCCCGCTGGACCGAGCCTTCGGGGAAGGTCGCCTGCAACTCCCGCGCGAATTGACGCTCCCGCTCCGTGAAGCGCATGTCGTCAACATCCGCCATCTTTTCATAGAGCAAATCCGACATGACAGCATTCGGCAGGATGTCGTAGCAGCCGGTGATGAATTCGATCTCATACCGCGTTCCGCTCATCAAAGCCGCGCCCTTGGCGATATCCTGCATCCAGGCAAAGATCTCTTCGACCTGGGCTCGCTGCGGCGCCCGCACGAAATACCAGACCTGCGCGAAAGCCGGCACGACATTCGGCGCTTGTCCGCCGCTGGTGACGACGCTGTGAATCCGCGACTCCGGCGGGACATGCTCGCGCATATAATTGACGCCGGCGTCCATCAACATCACGCCGTCCAGCGCGCTCCGCCCCAGCCAGGGCGAGCCGCCAGCGTGCGCCGCCACGCCGTAAAAGTTGACCTTGAAGGAATTCATCGCCAGCGACGAGCCATTCCAGGTGATATTGGTATCGCCCGGGTGCCAGCTGATAGCCGCGTCCAAATCGTCAAAGACGCCATCGCGAGCCATGAATGTTTTGCCGACCAAGGTCTCTTCCGCCGGGCAGCCATAAAAGCGAATCCTGCCTTCAATGCCCTGCCGCTCCATAGCCGATTTCAGCGCCAGCACCGAGCCCATGCAGGCGGTGCCGAAGAGATTGTGGCCGCAGCCGTGCCCGGGCCCGCCGGCTTCAATCGGAGATTTCTCGCTCGTCAATTCTTGCGACAAGCCGGGCAAGGCGTCATATTCGCCCAGAAAGCCAACGATCGGCGCGCCAGCGCCCCACTCGGCGATGAAGGCGGTGGGCATCCCGCCCGCGCCCCAACTGATCGCGAAGCCGGCCGTTTCGAGCTTATCGGCCAGCAGCTTCGAGGCAAATTCTTCCTGGAGCGCCACCTGGGGATGATCCCATATCTCCTTGGCGATATAGGTCAACTCTTCGTCATTTTCGCTTAAATGGTCAAGGATAATCGCTCTGCCGTCCATCGGCTCTCCTCGTCTTCACTCTGATGACCGCGCCTGAAGCTTAGCGCATTCAGGGCTTGTCTGATAGTGTGGCGTGACGGTCGTTTTCTCATCCCTCGACGCCCCGGCCGTCAATCCACAAGGAGAGATGGGGGTTGGAGGCGGGCGACCCAATGGCTCGCCCCTACGAGCAGGTTGGTGTGGCGGAGTTGAGATGTATGAGCGGGCGAGCCAAGGCTCGCCCCTACAACTTTCAGCAAATATGATGCTTGTGATTGCTGTCCCGCCGCTCTCATATACAAGTAAATCAAACCTGTCCTATCCTCAGCACAAAGGGCGCGCGTAGGTCGCGTAGACAGCCACCAGGCCGCCGACACAGCGCTTCGAGAGGGGGAGCTAAACTTAAAAGAAACACCCCGCAGGGCGCGGGGTGTTGGGGGATGGAATAAATCTGCTTATAATAAGTCTAATTTCTACGAAAATCGTAACAAATCACAGTCAGCCCGTCAAGAAGTTCAAACCGAATTCATGCCAAACTTTGAACAAATCTCTACTTTGATCTGTTCGCTTTGACGTTATTTCGGCGCGCCGACCAATTCAGTCGTTTTGCCCAGAGCCTCCAGCATTTCTTCAACGGTCGTGAACTTGACCCGGCTGCGTCCAATAGCGGAGCCGCGCTGAATTTCGATTTCGTCCAGGATCTTCCAATCATCGAAGGTAATGTACCTCGGCTTCCGCGCCTGCAACATATTGATGATGGTGGCTTCTCGCGTATCGACCGGTTGCAGGACGGCGTCCGCCGCCAAATCGGCCAGGAAGCAATTCGCCGATTCTATCGCATCGGGTTTGTTCGTGCCGATGATGCCGGTCGGACCGCGCTTGATCCAGCCCACGACATAATTACCCTTTACCGCTTCGCGGCCTTCATGTCGGGTCAGCACCCGACCGCGATCATTGGGGATGGTGCCCCAGCGATCATAGAAAGGCACATCCCGCAACGGCACGCCGCGATAGCCCACCGAGCGGAACACCATATCAACCGGCAGCACCTCATGTTGCCCGGTCGCGCGGGGGCGCAAGTTGCCGTGATCATCCAGGTAGAGTTCATTCCTGGCCAACTTCATCGCTTCCACTCTTTCGATTCCCAGGATCTCGGTTGGCGAAACCAGGAAGCGCATGATGATGCGCCGGGATTTGCCGGTGGCGCCGCGATCAACGTAGGACTGCAAGATTTTGACATTGCGTATGGCGCTGCGGTCGCGCGCTTTCTTTAAGCGGGTCGCGCTAAGCTCGTCCAGCGAGGCGTCATCGCAGTCGACGATGATATCGGTATCAGCCAGCTCGCCCAGTTCTTTGATCTCGGGATTGCTGAAAGCCGCTTGGGCCGGACCGCGCCGCCCCAAAATATAGATCTCCTCAACCTCGCTATCCCGCAGCGCTTCGAGAGCATAATCGGCGATATCGGTCTCATACAATTCTTCCGGCGTTCGCCCCAGTATCCGCGCCACATCCATCGCCACATTGCCGACGCCGATGACCGCCACCCGCTTGATGCCGCGCAGGTCGAAGTCATAATCGTGATAATCCGGATGCCCGTTGTACCAGCCGACAAATTCCGTGGCGGCGTAGCTGTTGGGCAAGTCCTCGCCCGGTATCCCCAGCTTTCGGTCGGTCTGCGCGCCGGTGGCGTATATGAGGCCATGGTAATGATCGCCAAGGTCCCAGCGCGTCACATCGGTCCCGAATTCGATATTGCCATAAAAGCTGAAGCGCTCATGGGCGGCGATGCGGCTGTAGAGCTTGGTCACGGATTTGATCTTCTCATGATCGGGCGCGACGCCCCCTCGCACCAAGCCAAAGGGCGTCGGCAAGCGCTCGTACATATCCACATGAATCTCTGGCTCAGTCTGTTTCAACAGGTGATCCGCGGCGTAAAAGCCGGATGGACCTGAGCCGATGATCGCGACGCGTATCTCGGAGTCGATGCTGCCAGTTCTTGTCATTGAGTTTTCCCGTCAGCGCATTTCAGCGGAATGACCAAGTCTTTGCGGAAGGGTGACAGCGATACTAACTGACCGCTTTCATCGACGACAAACATATCTTCCACCCGCACACCGTAGCCACGCTCAGGATAATACAAGCCCGGTTCGATGGTCAAGATATTCCCGATCTGCAAAACATCGTCTCGCCGCAAATGCGTAATTGACGGTTCCTCATGAATCTCGATGCCGACGCCGTGACCCAAGCCATGCACATATCCCTCCGTCGTAGCCGGAGCGGTGCGCGTCGTGGCATGCCCCGCCTTCTCAATATGATCCATTACCGCCTCATGCATCAAATGCGCCGGTTTGTTCAAACCGAATGCCTCTATCGCGATGTCAAAGGCTTCCATCACCGTGTCATAATCCGCTTGAACCTCAGGCGGCGCATAGCCGATACACCAAGTCCGCGTCATGTCGTGGTGATATCCTCCGCCCAACTCGCGCGGGAACAAGTCGAATACGATCGCCTGCCCGACCCGCAATGGCGTTTCCGCCTCGCCGCGGCTATGGGGAAAGCCGGCGTCGCGTCCTTGAGCGAATATCATACCGGTGTCTTCCAGGTCCCGCGCTACCAGCTCTCGCCGCACCAGATCCTTGATATCGCCGATGGTCGCCCGCCGCCCGCTTTCGTCCAGCAAGAAATCGCCATCGACCCGCAAGCTTGAAATTCTTTCCCAAGCCAATTCCATTACGGCATTCGTACGCTCCGCGACTGACCGGATACGGGCGATCTCGTCGGCGTCCTTTGTCAGCATCGCCTCTTCAATTAAGGTCGGCTTTTCGTCCACGACAAACTCGAAAGCCGGCAATTCGTCGGCTAAGGCCCGATACAAGGAAATCGTCTGGTTTATCGTCCAGACGCCATACAAGCCGATACGCCCGCCATGCAATCCGAGATGCTTAAAGACGTCTGACCAGTGCAGCAGGGTCGCCTTGATGTTGTCGCCCTCCGCCTCCTTGTACCGGACGTGATAACCGAGTTCGACATCAGTCTTCACCTCCAGTCCGCTTTTGGCCGCTTCTTCCACTTCATTCCGGCTGCAAACAAGCAAGCCCCGTCCGTCACGCAACTTAAATATCGTCCCGTGCGTAATCTGCGCGCCGTTGCTCAGATAATAGCGGGCTGGGTTGAATTCCTCGCCGCCGTGCACAACGATCGCGTCTAACTGTCGCTCCAGCATCAGCCGGTCAAGATCTGATTTCATAAGGTTCTTTCCTCACATAAACGCAAATGACTATTCACCGAGCGGGAGACTTACAACACAGTCTTCAGCGCGCGCAGGAGATCGGCATCCTGCTCCGGCAAAACCGTGCGCGGATCAATCAACACTCGTCCGTCGGCGATGCGGGCGATCACCGGCGGCTGTCCCTGACGCAACTGCGCGGTCAAGCGATCGGGAGCGTCGCGCTTGATCGCCAGCGCGGCTGTCGGCAGTACGGCGCCCGGCAAGCTGCCCCCGCCAACCGCTGACTCAGCCGGCAAGACCATCCCGCCCGTTTGCGCCGCCCAGGCTTCCGCCCGCGCTCTGATATGAGCCAAGGGCTGGGCGATCATCCGCCAGACCGGGACGCGCTCGATCGCTTCGCCGCGGCGATAATGCGCCAGGGTAGCCAGCAGAGCGGCATAGGTCAATTTGTCGACGCGCAGCGCCCGCGCCAGCGGATGCCGCTTCAAGCGCGCGACCGCGTCCCCGCGCCCGACAATAATGCCCGCCTGCGGCCCGCCCAGCAGCTTGTCCCCGCTGAAGCAGACCAGATCGAGGCCAGCCGCTACGCTCTCCTGAACCATCGGCTCATGATCCAAGCCGAAGGGCGCGGTGTCAATCAGCGTCCCGCTGCCCAAATCGTCAACCGCCAGCAAGCCATGGTCGTGAGCCAGCGTCGCCAATTCGTCGAGCGGGGGCTGTTCCACGAAACCGAGCTGCTTAAAATTCGAGGCATGCGCCCGCAAGAGCATGGCCGTCTCGTCGTTTATTGCCTCGGCAAAATCAGCCAGTCGCGTGCGATTAGTCGTGCCCACTTCAACCAGCCGCGCCCCGCTCTCGCGCATGATCGCCGGTATACGGAAGCCGCCGCCGATCTCCACCAATTGCCCGCGCGATATGACGACCTCGCTGTCCTTGGCCAAGGCGCTCAGTATCAGAATCAGCGCCGAGGCGTTATTGTTGACGACCAGCGCGTCTTCGGCCCCGGTTAGCTCGCGCAGCAGCTTTACCGCATGATTCAAGCGGCTGCCGCGCCGGCCGCTATCCAGATCAAACTCCAGATTGTTGTAGGCTCGCGCAACCGCCGAAATAGCTGCTTGTGCCTCCGCCGACAGCAGCGCTCGACCCAGGTTGGTATGAATGATGACACCCGTGCCATTGATGACCGGGACCAGGCTCGGCCGCAGCAGTTGACGCAGGCGGCTCTCAACGCCGGCGACCAGCGCATCCTCGCTCAGGTCAATCGCCCCTTCACGCAGGATGGCCTGCCGCGTCGAATCCAGGGTCGCGCGAATCGCCTCAAGCGCCAGGTCGCGGCTATATGTCTCAATTAAGATCTGTATTGGGGGCTGAGCAAGCAGCGCGTCCACCGATGGCAAGCTTCGCAGCCGGGCGTCCTTATCGTTCATGCGCCAACTCGCGGTTGCGCAAGAAGCCTTCCACCACCAGGAACAGCAGAACCAGCATAAGGAAAATTGGCAGTGACAAATAGCGCGGAATCATTAGCCAGGCGCAGGTCACCACAATGATGCCAGCCCAGACGCTGCGGCGCACGATGACGCCCGTCAGCGGGGCATCCGCCGGCGCCGGTCCCAAACGCTGACTGATCCAGCGAACAATCGGGATCGCCGTGCCGGTCACCGCAATCTGCAATAGAATGAAAAATAGCCAGATCTCCCCGCCTATCCGCGGCCGCGTCGTCATGACCAGGTAGGCCAACCCGCCCCAGCCGCTGACGAACATGAGCAAAGCCGCCAGCAATACGCCACGCTGCTCGCCCGCCGGGTTCTCGCTTGACCAGCGCGACAAGCCTCGACTTTGGCGCTCATTAGAGCGATTGGCAATCATCACATTCACCTCATTAGGCGCATTGTAATACGATTACAATATATGAGCATGTCCCGCGCAGGGCAATGGGGATTTTGCTCGCCGCCGATTTGCCCACCCTAGGTCAATCTCTCCAGCAGCGCTTGCGTATCCCGAGAAGGCTCGACGCCCAACTTGCGCTTGAGCAGCGATTCGAGCAGGGAATAATGTTCCCTGGCATCGGCATTGCGGCCGAGGTTGATATACATCTGCATTGCCCCGCGGTGAATGTCCTCGCGTTGCGGCAGCTCCCGCAGCGCGCGCATATAGAAGCCCAGCGCTTCTTCCCAGCCTTGCTCATCCGCCTTCAGCCGCGCCATGCCATTGAGCGCCTCGCCATACATCGCCTGCAATTGCTTGCGCCTCGCCTGAATCCAGGGCAGCTTTAATGGATAAAGGAAGGGCGCCTTGTAGATGTCGATCGCTTGACGGTAGAGCGTTTCCCGCTCGCGCGCATCAGTGGAAAGCAACGCGCCCTCCATCGCCTGCTCGAAATCAGCCACATCATAATGACGGATAATCTTGTTGCCCGGCACGTAGAATCCGGTCGAGTAATTGGTTAGCTCGTAGTTCTCGCCGTCTTCCACATTTATCGAAATGCGCTCGGTAATCTTGCGTTTGGTCACATGAAAGACGTTGGTCGCGTCGCGAATAGAAAGCTTGGGCCAGAAAATCTCAAATATCTGGTCCCGCGTCACCAAGGGATTGTCCATGAAGTAGAAGAACAAGTTCCGCGGCAAAGCGCCGTCCCAACTCTTGATCTCCCGTCCATTGGAGACGGCGTGCCCGCGGCCAAAGGCATAGGCTTCGAGCTGCGGCTTTAACGCGACCTCTTTCATAAACAGAAGATTGTTGCTGCGGTGGGCAGTGCCCATCACCGCAACCACATCGCGGTTGACCAACTGAATCCAGGGGTCATACGTTAACAGCCGCGAATTCACAACCAACTGAGATTTCTCATCCAGGTTCTCGACCAGGGCGGTAATGAATTGCCGGAAATCCGCGTCTTGGTTTACTCGGTCCAACTCATCAAGATATAGAATGACGCGTTCGCCGCTGAGACGCCCCATATCCGCCGCCAAAGCCGCTCCCGCTTCCGCCGCGTCACCGCCCGCCAGGGCGCTCTCAAGCTGTCCGCCAAAGTCCGCCTTAATAAGCCGAAGCTCTTCCAGCAGGCTCCGCACCCAGGCGGAGAGATCCGCGTCGCCTTCAGCGATACGGTAATAGAGCAATCCTTCCGACGCGCCGTTGATGAAATAGCTCAGAAAAACATTTCGATAATTCGTCCAAGGATATAGAAGGATAACCTTCTTTCCGTCTGAACTCGCCTTAAACGAATCAAAGGAAATATTAGTGACTTCTTGCGATAACATTGCGCGACCTTTCGCCGGTTATGAGGCGCGAGTTCAACTGAACGATGTTTGCCATTAAATTCCGATACACCTTTAGCAGCAAGTTTATCATATCTCGTTCAATAATGACGGCGAAAGTACATTCCCCTGAGACGAAGCCCAAGAAGCGATTTGTCCTCGCTTGCCTCAATCACCCTGATCGCGTCTTGAACGTAATACGCGAACTGTTCCGTAGCAGGCATTATGATAACCTACAATTTATCACTTAGTCAAAACTGAGGAACATAAGTCATAGCAAAGCCTGCGGCGCATCTTTGGACCCTTTCGAGCCAGACGCGCCGCAGGATTGAATTAAGGATTAATTTCAGTCCTGCGCTTGGAATGTCAGGAGCGTGGATCGAATGTCTTCACGCAAACGACGCAGGGCATGAGGCCGACGCAGCCTCTAACTTTCTTCTATCGTGAGGGAGACTATGCGGTCGGCGACAACCGCGCGATCCGGTCGCTGCGGATCAATGCGCTGCAAGGAATCCAGCACCTGCGCGCTTGCGGCATCCGCCACCCGGCCGAATACCGCGTGCCGCCCATCCAGGTGCGGCGTCGGCGTGAAGGTGATAAAGAACTGCGATCCATTGGTGTTGGGACCGGCGTTCGCCATGCTGAGCGTGCCCGGCGCGTCATGCCGGATACGCAGCGCGGCCGGCTCGTCATCCCAGCGATAGCCCGGTCCGCCGCGTCCGCTGCCGGTCGGGTCGCCGCCCTGCGCCATAAAACCATCGAGCACGCGGTGAAAGATCATGCCGTCATAGAAGCCGTCGCGAGCCAGGAAGACGAAGTTGTTGACGGTGATCGGCGCGCGGTCGGCGAAGAGGTCAATCGTGATGGCGCCCTTGCTGGTGTTCATGAGAGCGCGGTAGGTCTTCTTGGGGTCGATCTGCATGGCGGGCGGGCTGGCGTATTGCTTGGGCATGGGATGGGCTCCTGTAAGGTTGGGTTGGTGTGAAGTGAGGAGGGTAGCAGATGAGCAGGGGCGAAGGTAGAGTGGTGTTGATACTTGGCTCGGTTCCCCAAAGCAGATTGATTGGACAAGACTCATACTACGACTATAATCCTAAAAGGTGAGTTAGGTGCGGTGGCATGGTGACGGTTAATCCCTCCAACCTGAGATGGGCGCGTAATGCTGCAAAATTAAGTATTGCAGATGCCGCCAAGAAACTTGGACTTTCAAGTTCAAGCAAGAGCACTGCTGTCGAAAAGCTCCAAAGAATTGAAAGTGGCGACAAACCTCCGACGCAGCCGCAACTGAGCAAAATGGCGAATATCTATCGTGTACCAGTTGTTGCGTTCTATCTAGACTCCAAGCCGCGTAAGAGCGACATCGGAGAGGATTATCGTACGCTTCCACAGAGGTCGGAGGACGCAGTTGCCAATGCTCATTTGGCAATCCTACTAAGCAATGTCAAAGCACGTCAGAGTATCACCCGAGATCTCCTGGAAGATGAAGACGCAGAACCGCTCCGCTTCGTGTCTTCGGCTTCAACCAAGATGGGTGTCGACCGAGTCGCCAGCGAAATAGTTCAAGCACTAGGGTTCAACCTTGAGCAATACCGGCGACGTCCAAGCCAACCCAGTTTTGCATTCAATTATCTTAGATCTCGAATTCAATCAATAGGCGTTTTCGTTCTGCTGATGAGTGACCTTGGCCATCCTCAGACCACTACAATTCCGGTCTCAGTTTTTCGCGGTTTCGCCATTGCCGATAAGATCGCTCCATACATTATTATCAATCGTAAGGATAGTAAACGCGCACAGTCATTTACTGCTTTGCATGAAGTAGCGCACCTGTGGCTGGGGACAAGTGGAATTTCAGGCATGATTGATGATGCTAATTCCAGTTTGGAACAGTTCTGTAATCGTGTTGCAGGCAGTATATTACTGCCACGTCATGAATTGTCTGAACTGTCCTCGCTGCGCAATGTCTCATTTGAAACGGCGTTTGAGAAAATTTCGGAGTTTGCCAACTACAGAAACCTAAATCGGGCAATGGTCGCGTACAATCTCAAGCTTGAAGAGCGCATCAGCCAGCATACGTGGCATCAAATTAATGAAAGGCTATTACGTGAGCATGCCGCGCGCGAGCGACTGGAAAAGGAGCAGCGAGAACTTGATAAGGCGCGTGGCAAAACTACGCCGATTGACGCCAATGTTGTAAGGCGTAATTCATTGGGCGACCCGCTGCTCGAACTTGCTCGCCGTTCAGTTGCGAGCGGCACATTGACGCCAACCAGAGCAAGCACATTGCTTGGAGTAAACCCGCGAAAGGTGCGATCATTCCTCAATCCGGAACGTCTGCGACGGGAGACATAAGTGCTCTACCTCTTGGATGCAAACGTGCTCATCACAGCTCACGATGATTACTATCCGATTGATCGGATCCCGCAATTTTGGGAATGGATAGTTTTTCATGCCAAGCAAGGTCAGATCAAGATGCCCTTTGAGATGCTGGAGGAAGTGAAAGCCGGACAACTCAAAAGAGACGCGGCAAATCAAGACGACGAATTGCTAAGATGGCTCAAGACGAACAGTCATGAGAAAGACTTACTTCTTGACGCAAGCGCCGATCAACTGGCCGTAAATCGAGTCTTCAAAGAAGGGTACGAACTGCCGCAGCCATCACTTGACGAGTTAAACAAAGTAAGAAAGGATCCATTGCTCATCGCATACGCATTGGCGCAACAATCTACTTGTATCGTGACGCTTGAGGGCACACAGAAAAATGCCACAGACGCGATGAAACGACATAAGAGAAAGATTCCATTCGTATGCCGAAAGTTAGACATCCGTTGTATTGACACCTTCGATCTTATCCGTGAACTTGATTTTCGGACTGCATAATCTGGTGTGTTTTCAACCATAAAATCTGCCGTTCAACGAAGTGACCACCATGCCCCAAATAGCCGAACTCTTCCACGCCATGACCTACGGACCCGCGCCCGAATCCGCCGCCGCCGCCGTCGCCTGGCTCGATAACCGCAACCGCCGCTTCGACCTCTTCATCAACAATCAGTGGACGCCGCCCGCCGACGGCAACACCATCTCCGTCAGCAACCCCGCCCGTGGCGAAACCCTGGCCGCCGTCGCCGACGCTGGTCCGCCCGACATCGACGCCGCTGTAGCCGCCGCCCGCGACGCCTACCGGACCTGGTCCGGCCTCAGCCCCCATCAGCGCGCGCGCCATCTCTACGCCATCGCCCGCAACATTCAGAAACACGCCCGCCTGCTCGCTGTCATGGAAAGCCTCGATAACGGCAAACCCATCCGCGAATCCCGCGATATCGATATCCCGCTGGTCGCCCGCCACTTCTATCACCACGCCGGCTGGGCGCAACTGATGGATAGCGAATTGCGCGATTACAAGCCCCTCGGCGTCGTCGGGCAGGTGATCCCCTGGAACTTCCCGCTCTTGATGCTGGCATGGAAAATCGCGCCGGCGCTGGCATGCGGCAACACGGTCGTCATCAAACCGGCGCCATACACCCCGCTCTCCGCCCTGCTCTTCGCCGAGATTATCGCCGAAGCCGGCATCCCGCCGGGCGTCGTCAACATCATCACCGGCGGCGATGAAGCGGGAGCGGCGCTGGTCGCGCATGAGGACCTGGACAAGATCGCCTTCACCGGCTCGACCGCTGTCGGCCGCATCATCCGCCGCGCCACCGCTGGCAAGGGCGTCAAACTCACGTTGGAGCTTGGCGGCAAGTCGCCTTTCATCGTCTACGATGGCGCCGATCTGGATGGCGCGATCGAAGGCTTGGTTGATGCCATCTTCTTCAACCAGGGCGAGGTCTGCTGCGCTGGCTCGCGCCTGCTGGTGCAGGAGAATATCGCCGATGCTTTCATCGCCCGCTTGAAGACGCGCATGGCTCGCCTGCGCCTGGGCGATGCGCTGGACAAGGGCATCGATATCGGCTCCGTCATCGACCCCGTGCAATACGAGGCGATCGACAAGTGGGTGCAGAATAGCATTAGCGAAGGCGCCGATGTCTATCAGCCGGAGGTAGATCTGCCGCCGGATGCCGACGGGGGCTGCTTCTACCCGCCGACGCTGCTGACCAATCTCGAAGCATCGGCGGCGGTCGCCCAGCAAGAGATTTTCGGTCCCGTGCTGGTGGCGATGAGCTTCCGCACCCCGGGCGAAGCGGTCGCGCTGGCGAACAATACGCGCTATGGGCTGGCCGCCTCCATCTGGAGCGAGAACATCAGCCTGGCGCTGGAGACGGCGCGAAAGGTCAAAGCCGGCAGCATCTGGATCAATAGCACGAACCTCTTCGATGCCGCGGCCGGCTTCGGCGGCTATCGCGAATCCGGCTTCGGGCGCGAAGGCGGCAAGGAAGGGCTCTACGCCTACCTGCGTCCTAAGTGGCAGGCGCGAGCCAAGCCGGATCTGGGCGAGCCGCCGTCTGACTGGGGCGCGCAAGTGCCGCCGACGCCGCTGGCGCTGGGCGGGGCGCAGCAACGCGCGAGCATCGACCGCACAGCCAAGCTCTATATTGGCGGCGCGCAAAAGCGTCCTGACGGCAATTACACCATGCCCGTGCTTTCGCCCGCCGGCGTCCTCGTCGGGCAGGCCGGCGACGGCAATCGCAAAGACATCCGCAACGCTGTCGAAGCGGCGCGCAAAGCGAAGAACTGGGCGTATTACGCACCGCACAACCGCGCCCAAATCCTTTATTACATAGCGGAGAATCTGGCGGCGCGGCAAACGGAATTCGCCGAGCGTATCGTCACGATGACTGAAGCGCCGCCAGAAGAGGCGGATCGCGAAGTCGCCGCTTCGATCGAGCGCCTCTTCCACTGGGCTGCCTTCGCCGACAAGTGTGGCGGGACGGTGCAGGAGACCACCCTGCGGGGCCTTGTCGCCGCGATACACGAGCCAGTGGGCGTCATCGGCATCGCCTGCCCGGACGCGCCGCCGCTGCTGGCATTCGTCTCGCTGGCCGCCGCCGCCATCGCCCGCGGCAACACGGTCGTCTGCCTGCCCTCGCCCCGGTATCCGCTCAGCGCGACCGACCTCTACCAAGTCTTCGATACCTCCGATTTGCCGGCCGGCGTGGTCAACATCATCACCGGCGAGCGCGACCACCTGGTCAAGACGCTGGTCGAACATGACGATGTCGATAGCGTCTGGTACTTCGGCGACGCCGAGGGCAGCCGCCAGGTCGAGGCGCGCTCCGCCCACAACATCAAGCGCGCCTGGGTCAGCTATGGCGCGGCGCGGGACTGGCATGATCCCGTTCAGGGCGCCGGCGCGGAGTTCCTCCATGAGTCGATACAGGTCAAGAACATCTGGGTCCCGACCGGCGCTTGACCCCCACTCTACGCTCCCTCCCCAGGGCGAGGGAGGGACTTGGCAAGAGAACCCATCAGTTCGAGCAAGGTATGCAGCATCAGGTTGGCGCCTTTGACGCAATCGGCGTCGGTCGTGTATTCGGCTGGGTTGTGGCTGATGCCCGCCACCGACGGCACAAAGTACATGGCGGAAGGCGCGATATTCGCGATATTCTGGGTATCGTGCCCGGCGAAGCTCAGCATGCGCTCGCGCGACAGTTCCAATTGGTCGGCGGCTCGTTCGATTGCCGCCATCACCATCTCGCTCATGACCGCCGGAATGACAGGCGGCGTCGCTTCATAAGAGACGCTGAGGTCAAACTCCGCCGCGCACTCTTGGAGCAGATCTATCAAGTCAGCCTGCATCCGATCCATCTCAGCATCGGAGCCATGCCGGAATTCAAGCGCGCAGTAAACTTGTGCCGGCACGATATTAAAAGCGCCCGGCTCAGCGCTGATTACCCCGATGTTGCAAACGCCGGGACTATAATTCCGCATCACATGCTCCCGCGCGCGCAGTACGAAGGTCGCCGCGCCCCAAAGCGCGTCCCGCCGCAGGTCCATCGGCATCGTGCCGGCATGCGCCGCTTCGCCGCGAAATGACACATGTATGGATCGTATCCCAACGATGGCGTTGACGACGCCGATATCGACGCCGGAAGATTCCAGGCGCGTGCCCTGCTCGATATGCAATTCGACCCAAGCCAGGACATCGTCGCGCGTCGCCGCCAGCATTGACTCGCGGGTGATGCCGACAGCCGAAAAGCGGCGCGTCAACTCATCCACATCCACGCGGCTGCGTTCAAAGTCGGCCATGGTCAGTTGGCCAACAACGGCTTTGCTGCCCATCAGCCCCATGATGGCGCTCTCTTCATCGGTGAAGTTGACCGCTTCCAGCGTGATCGCCGGCGCGATGCCATTTTCTTTCAGCGTTCGCAGCGCCTCAAAGGCGACCAACACCCCCAGCGCGCCATCGTAGCGTCCGCCGTTTGGGACGCTATCGAGGTGAGAACCGGCGAGGATGCGCTTCTCGCTTGGCGGATCGCTGAGCAGGATAGCGGATTGGTTGCCGGCGCCGTCCATCGCGTAATCCAGACCGGCTTCGGCGATCTTGCGCTGAAACCAGGCCCGCGCGGCAATATCCTGCTCGGTTAGCGCCGGGCGATGCAGGCCGCCGTCAGCGGTCGCGCCGATTTGCGCCAGTTCGTTCAGATCGCTGAGCAGGCGCTCTTCGTTGATTTTGAGCATCATGTTACTCCCTCTTGGTTACAGACTTCGAGCGAGTCAAGAGTCGCCCCTACAAGGCTTGCCCGATACCGGGCGGCGATAAAAGGCGGGGCGCGGAAAATTGGTATACGTATAGATACTGTATGTATACGGAGGGGGGGGGTGTGGGTATACGGAGCGAGATTTTCGATTTCGCGGCGCTTGAGGCGGATTCAGGCGCGATTTTGAGGCGAAGCAGTCGAGTGTCCATAGTGACAAGGCTAGCACAGAACGGGGCGAGAAAGGCGACTAAATGTTCGCGCATTCGGAAATAGGAATGTTGCGATTCCACCTTAAAGCGGCTGCTTTCTTGCACTACAATGCCCCTCCAAATGTCCGGCAATAGTCGATGGAGATTCAAATGAAACTTTATTCCTGGAATGTCAACGGCATCCGCGCCGCGCAGAGGAAGGGCTTCCTCGATTGGCTGCACGCGGAGCAGCCGGAGGTCTTGACCGTGCAGGAAACCAAGGCGCAGCCGGAACAGCTTGACGCCAAGCTGCGGCAGCCGGAGGGCTATCATGTCTGGTGGTCCAGCGCCGAGCGCAAGGGCTACAGCGGCGTCGGCTTGTTCAGCAAGAGGGAACCGCTGGAGGTCAAGCTGGGCTTGGGCATCGAGAAGTTCGACAGCGAGGGCCGGACCATCATCGCCGATTATGGCGCATTCGTTTTGATGAGCACTTACCTGCCGAATGGCAAAGCCAGCGAGGAGCGCTTGCGTTACAAGATGGAATACAAAGAGGTGTTCCTCGATTACGCGAACAAGCTGCGCGCCGCGGGCAAGTCGGTGGTATTTTGCGGCGACATCAACACGGCGCACAACGAGATTGATCTGACGCATCCCAAGCCGAACTCCAAGTATTCGGGCTTCCTGCGCGAGGAGCGGGACTGGATGGACAAGGTGGTTGAGCAGGGTTATATCGACAGCTACCGGCATCTGAATCCGGATAAAGAGGGCGCCTATTCTTGGTGGTCGATGCGCAGCGGGGCGAGAGCCAAGAATGTGGGCTGGCGGATTGATTATTTCTTCATCTCGCCGGACCTGCTGGACAAGATGGCGGCGGCGGAGATTCACGCCGATGTGATGGGCAGCGATCATTGTCCGATTAGTTTGACGCTGGATGTGTGATATTCGGCTTTTTCTACCGGCCCCTTCTCGCCATCTCTATGGCGAGCATCCGAAGCATCAGGGAAGGGGAGCGCTTACACCGGGATTTGGTTTAGAGCCACACGTCGCAGCGGGGGCGGGCGTGTCGGAAAGATTTTTCACCACGGAGGCACGGAGGCACAGAGGCGGGCGACCCGAGGGTCGCCCCTACGGGTTTCGTTGTGAGCGAGTTCATTATGAGAGAGGGCGCAGAGAATTTTTGCCACCGAGTACACCGAGTTTTTTCGAGTGCGCAGAGGCGGGCGACCCGGTGGCTCGTCCCTACGGATCGTTTTTTGTGTCTCTGCGGCGGGGGAATAATTTCAAGCGATGCCTTGCGCCGGCACAGGAGTTTCTAGGACGGGGGCTGAAAAGATGTTAGAATGTGCTAGCTTGAAGTCTACGTCAAACGGCCTAAGAGGCTATCAGTGGAGGATGCTTATGTACCGGACGAAGCGGTTGGTTCTATTGTTGCTGCTGTTGCTTGTGGCTATGCCTTTGGCGGCTCAGGCTGATTTGCCGGATCTTGAAGGGCGGGTCGTCACCGTGGCGGTCGAGAATGCTTATATGCCTTTCAATGTCATTGATGAGGAGACGGGCGAAGCGGTTGGCTGGGATTATGACACGCTGGGCTTGATCTGCGAGCTGCTGAATTGCGAACTGGATTTCATCGAAACCAGTTGGGAAGGCATGATCGTCGCGGTATCAAACGGCGAGTACGATATGGCGGCTGACGGCATCACCATTACCGAGGAGCGGGCGAAGATCGTCGATTACTCGATGGGTTATATCGACCTGTCGCAGAAGTTTATGGTCCGCGTGGATGAAGACCGCTTTGCCGGCGTGGATGACTTTGTGGCGGGCGATTTCATCATCGGCGTCCAGGTGGCGACCACCAATTTTGAAGCGGCATCGGGTCTGGTGCCCGAAGATCGCATCGTGGCTTACGGCGAGTTCGGCTTT
>JAJEAA010000031.1 GCA_022824365.1 Anaerolineae bacterium | reverse complement strand
AGAGCCAACAAATTAATGAGAAAAATATTGCAAGGTAAAGAGAATGGCAAAAACCGTAATCATTGTAGGGGCGACTCTGTGAGTCGCCCGCTTACAACATCCACTACATTTCATTTGTCGCATGACTAACTTGGTTTTACTTCTGTGCTTAATTCATACGGTCCTTAGCGCATTTGGAGCGAGCATCCCATGACCCTAATCCAACCTTTTGTCACTGAAGTCGATTTCCTATCAGGCGCGCTTTCGTCGCCGGGCTATGTCATTGAACGAAAGCTAAGCGATATGACGGAAATGTATGCGGATAGGGACGAAGCGACGCGAATCTTGACGGAAGAAGGCGATCGCCTGATTTACGAGGTACAAGGCATCGAGCTGCCCGCCGAAGAAGGCCAGATCCCGCATTGCAGCACGCGCATCTTGCCCGGCGATATCGGCGGCGAATGCCACATGACCAAGGGGCATTATCACGCCCGCCGTGAACAAGGCGAGGTCTACTTCGGTTTGTCCGGGCGCGGCCTGTTGCTCATGCAAACCGAAGACGGCGATACCAGCGAGCTTGAGATGGTCGCCGGCAGCGCCGCCTACGTGCCGCCTTACTGGGCGCACCGAACGGTCAACATCGGCGCGGAGGACTTCGTCTTCTTCTCTGTCTGGGAAGCGCGCGCCGGTCACGACTACGGCACGATCGAGCGCGATGGCTTCCGCAAGCTGATCATGCTGCGCGATGGAGAGGCGGTGGTGGTGGACAATCCCAAGTACGGCTAGCGTTGTCCGTCAGTGCCCCTCTTAGAAGATCGGCTGCCCCCATTCCAGGTCGACGATCGGGCTGTCGAGATATTCGCTGAGGTCAACGCTGTCGTAATAATTGTCCTTTTCACGCAAGCCGAAACCGATTCTGGTTTCCTCGAACGCAAATGCCGGCCGTCTATAACGGGAATCGTAGTCAAACGCGCTGATTTCCGGCGTGTCTACGCCGTGGCAGAGCCGAAAAGCGCAGAACACGTCCTCCAAAGCGTAGGACCAACGAATACTCTGAATACCGTTTCGATAGACAAGCCCCAGCAAATCTCTTTCATGCCAGAAGACTTTCTGCGGCGGCTTCTCCGAGCCTACCCCGGTATGTGGTGACTGAACAACCACTAGTGGGCACGACATGAGAGGAAGACTGCAATTCCTTAGTCGATTTCGCTGGTCAAGGTCTTCCGGCCCATCAGATAGAAAGTGAACGAGCCGGCTTTCGTCGGGCGAAATCAGCGAGTCTTTCCATGTCGCGGTTGTCAGTACATCAAGCAGCATCCATTCCGCCGGTCGTCCGTAGCGCAGATAGCGTCCAGTAGCTGAAATGTCAATAAGCTCCTGACCTTCCTGCGTTGCAACCACCAGTTGCGGCTCGGCGTTTTCAAGAAAATACCATAGCCAAATGCCTTGCGAATCCTGGAAGGCAATGGCCACGCTATTTGCGCTCCAAACAAGCGGTTGCCGCTCCAGGAAATCACGCCAAGTAACATTGAAGCTGGCGACTTCACGCACTACCATCCGGTGACCATAGCCGACAAAGACGTCTTCACCAATCACAGATGACAGCAGGTAAACCGCAAGTCGAGTCTTGTCCTGTACTGCGGCGAAGTCGCTATTCGGTGAAAATTGCGCGTAGAGTCCCGGTACGGTATGCATCCAGCCGTAGCGGGCCAGACCCTTTGCCGTATTGCGCGGCGTTTCCTCATCTGTCGCGCCTGTCTCTTCGTCTTGGAGCCAAGGCGCAAGAGGCTTTTTCGAGGTCGCAAGGTACTGGAATCCGAGCATTTCATCATCGAGGCGAAACGCGACATGACTGCCGTCGTTTGAGATGGCAAGGGGCCGTGTACTTGGATCAAGCCAGGTGACAGAGCGGTCTGGATTGAGTCGATAACGTTCACCTGATTCAGTGGTGATATTTAGAAACCGCATCAAGGGATAGGGCTTGCTGAGCGGCGCTGTCGCTTCAGTTTGCCCACTATATTTTAGCAGAAGCCGCTCAAACTCGCGGACTGTTAGCTCCGTGAAACCAGTATCCTCGCTATAGAATTCGACGAGCCCGTCTTTCGGACTGTAAATCACGCCAACACCGTATGTCCCATCAGCATTTGCCCATACTCCCAAGTATCCAAAGTCATGAATTTGCCTAGAGTTTCCTGCTCTGCCGTCGTAGAGGCAGCCTGTGTCGTAACTACGGATGTGTGTCGCGACCTGAAGCGCGGGGGGAACGGGCATACTCGCCAGAAACTCGCCTCCCGAGCCTTTGAAATAACGATCAACTCTAAGGATTTCGCCGATTCCCGCATCATCAATGTCGTGCACGGTGGCGGAAACAATGAGATCATAGCGGGTTATTTCCTCGATTGACTGAAGAAATTCATACTCGCCGCTAACGCATGCGCTGATATTCGGCAATGGCATAAGACACACTGCGCAAAACAGGGACAGAAACAGAAACTTGCGCATGAGATTCTCCGTTACAGTCTTATCGCCCCATCGTAATGCCACTTCCCGCGCCCTGCTTGACGCCCAGCCCAACGCCCCCTCTACGTTCCGCCAAAGCCACCCTTCGCGCCTTTCTAATCTTTGTGGTTAAATCCCTCTGTGTACTCTCTATACTCGATGTACTCGGTGGTGAAAACCAAACGCTCAGGAGTTAGCCCGTGACCCAGCCCAATATCATCCTCATCATCACCGATCAGCAGCGCTACGACACGATCAACGCGCTCGGCTACCCGTACATGGACAGTCCCAACCTCGACCGCCTCGTCCACGAGGGCGTCAGCTTCGATAACTGCCACATCACCGCGCCCTCCTGCGCTCCGGCCCGCGCCAGCCTCTTCACCGGCTACTACCCCCACGTCACCGGCATCATGCGCAACGCCGACCGCTGGCGGCATTCCTGGGTTGAGGACTTGAACGCGGCCGGCTACCACTGCGTCAATATCGGCAAGATGCACAGCAAGCCCTTCGAAACGCCGATGGGCTTCCACGAGCGCTACGTGGTGGAGAACAAAGATCGCTACCTGGAGGGGCGCGAGTACATGGACCAGTGGGACAAAGCGCTGGAGGCGCGCGGATTGGTCAAGCAGCAGCGCGTGCTCTACCGCCAGCGCGAGGATTACCGCGAGCGCATGGGCGCTTTCAGCTGGGACCTGCCGCCCGAGACGCAGTCGGACAACTTCGTCGGCGGGCTGGCTTGCAGTTGGCTGCGGAACCGCCCCCGGCAGCAGCCGCTCTTCCTGCAAATCGGCTTCCCTGGTCCGCATCCGCCTTACGACCCTACGCCCGATGTCGCCGCCGAATACATCGACCGCGATTTGCCCTTGCCCGACGTGACGCAAGCCGACCTCGATGGACAGCCGCCGCCCTTCCAGCAACTGCGCCAGCACAACACCGAAGTCGATCACGACTCCATCGTGCACCTGCACGAGCCGTCACGCCTGCAACTGCAACGCCTGCGCGCCTATTACGCCGCCAACGTCAGCATGATCGACGCGCAGGTCGGCAACATCATGGACGCGCTGGAGCAGCAGGGCTACCTCGAAAACAGCATCGTCATCTTCACCAGCGACCACGGCGATTGCCTGGGCGACCATGGCCATATCCAGAAGTGGACGATGTACGACATCATCACCCGTGTGCCGGCCATCTTCTGGGCGCCCGGTCGCTTCTCTGGCGGACGGCGCTTCGGGGAGTTATGCCAGTGGATGGATATCGGGCCCACGATACTCGAACTGGCGGGCATCGAGCCGGACCCAAGCATGCAGGCGGATTCGCTGCTGCCCGCGCTGCAGGGCGACGACTGGAGCGGGCGCGACCTCGTCTTCGCCGAGCATCCTACCGATGGCGTCTACGGCGGTCCCTACATGACCATGATCCGGAGCGAGCGTTATAAACTGGTGCACTTTCTCAATCAGGACTACGGCCAACTCTTCGACCTGGAAGCCGATCCGGGCGAGGAAGACAACCGCTGGGATGATGAGACGCTGGCGGAAGTCAAGCGCGATTTGCTGGACGCGTTGCTGAACTGGCGCATCGAGAGCACCAACCAGACGCGCAATCTCTTTCAGGATCACCGCTGACGCGCCATAAAGCGCTCGACTTCGGCCTGGGTCATCGCCCCCGCCATCGGACCCTTGGCTGTGACAGCCAGCGCGCCGCAAGCATTCGCCAGCCGCGCCGCCTCAACCGGGGATTTGCCCGCCAGCAACTCGCTGAGGAAGCCGGCGTCAAAACAATCGCCCGCGCCGGTGGGGTCGATCTCGTCAACAGCGTAACCCGGCGCATCGACCTGCCCGTCCCCGCTGTAAACCGTGCAACCGGCCGCCCCGCGTGTGACCACGATGATGCGGTCGGGGCGCTCGGCCAGCAGCATATCGACCGCTTGATTGAGATTATCGGCGGCGGTAAGTTCCAGCAATTCGGCGGCAGTCGGCAGCAGAATCCCGGCGGAAGACATGAAGTCGGCGAAAGCGATACGCGCCTCTTCCGGCGGCATAAGTTCAGGCCGCAGGTTGGGATCAAAGCTGATCAGCGCGCCGGCGTCAACCGCCATGCGGAGAGCCTCGCGGCAGACCTGCAACGCCTCGGCGCTCATCGACAAGGTCGAACCCATGACATGAAAGCAGCGCAGTCCGTCAAATAATTCGGGCAGAAGCATGTCCGAGCTGAGCTTTCCGCCCGCGCCCAAGCTGAAGACGAAGTCGCGCGAGCCATCGGCATTGTAAGCGACGAAGGCGATGCCGGTTGTCTGGTCGGGCAATTGGCGGACGCCGTCCGCGACGACGCCATCAGCCTCCAGTTGCTTCAGCAGGCATTGGCCGAAGGCATCCGCCCCGACCGCGCCGATAGCGGCGGTTGTCATGCCCAGGCGAGCGGCTTGCGCGGCGAAGATGAAAGGCGCGCCGCTGGGGTAGGGACCGCTGAAGGGACCGGGCTGGCTCAGCGGCTGGTCAATGTCCGTTCGCATGACTTCGACCAGCGCTTCGCCGATGGTGAGAATGTCGAGGGTCATGGTCCACGTTCGGTTCTTAGATGCCCTGCGAAAGCAGCCAAAAGGCGCGGTCTCGCTGACCGTTGGCGGCGGCTTGAAAGTCAAACTGGCCGCCGTTATTGAAGTAATGCGCGAGAGCTGCTTCGAGCCACGGGTTGGTCGGTCGGCGAGGATTGGCCTCTGTCAAAGCGCCTTCACGCAGGACTTCACAAATGTTTTCCTCAACGGAAAAGCCTTCTACCGTGTCATATCCGCTGGTGGTGAAAAATGATCCCTCCATGATCCTGTTCACATGGCAGGCCTCGTGCAGAAGGGTGCCGGCAAGTACAATCGTGGCTTCCCTGGCATGAGGCGGCGCGATGTTGAGGGAGTCCTGAAAAGCAAAAGTGCCGGGCCCCCAGGGTCCGCCGCGTATTTTGCGTACACCGTTGACGATGTATGCGTACCAATGCGGCGTCCTCGCTTTGAGGTACTCGAGCGAGGCGGTGATTTGCCGGATGAATGTCTCCGAGCCGTCAATCACAGTGCGTCCATAAGCGACCTGTTTGGGCTGGTCGCATTCAAAACCTTCTTTGATGACTTTATCTCCTAGCCACCGGTCTAATTCCGTGCTGCAATTCCAGCCCGATTGGCAGCAACTGGACACGAAGCCCGTCGGCGCCCCTTGCCCACATTGATTGTATTGGTAGGCAAAATAACCGTTTTGCCACTCCTGGTCAGTCCTGCAAAGCCAACCGGCGAAGCAACAGTTGTCGATGACGCTTGTTTCGCTGGTAGTCGGGTTCATCGGTTGTGATGATGTCTCTGTGGCACAATGTCCGTTTTGATATGCCCAATACCCGTCTACCCACTGATGGTCGGTGGCGCATTCACGATCAACGAAACAGCAGTTGTCAATCTCAGAAGTTGTACCAGTCGCGGATGATGTCTCTTGGCTGCCGTTCACACGGCTGAAATTGACCCAATCCGCCAGCCAGACTTCGTTTCCGTCTCTGTTGATCTTCAGCCAGCCGCCCGCATGGCCCACGACATTGAGAATGGCGCCCATCCTAACTGTCGCGGCAATATCGGCACTGAGACTGGGCGCTGCTCTCAAGTTGAGTCCTCTATTTGCGCGGATGGAATAGGGCTGCGCTGATACGACAGCGAAGAGAAGAAAACTTGCGATTATTGTTGCGAGATACTTGATTTTCACCAATAGCTTCCTTATATCATGAATCGCTTCATGGCGGCGATGATTAAGGCCGGTAATCATTATACATGCCGACAGGCATGGCTCAGTCCCGCGATCCCCGCTGATACAGCCCCGTCGCGTAAAATTCGTAGCTGGCCGCTTGGTCGGGCACATCCACGACGTGTACGGTGAAGCGGGCGGGCACGCCGTTATCCGGGCAATGTTCCTTGAAGAAGTTACGATAGGCGCGGGCGTAGGCGGCCCGCAAGCGTTCCAGTTCGGCTTGGTAGCCGACCGGGTCCAACTGAGGATTGGGCGCTTTGGGCTGCGTGCCGAAAGCCTGCATCTCAATGAAGTCGATATCGGCGATGGAATCGCAGATGCCGGCTTCCCGCAGCCACAATTCCCAGCATTGGAAGACCAGCGGGATTTCGATCTCCGGCGCCATCGTCGCGACCGTATCGAGCTTGAGGATGCCGCTCGCCGAGAAGCCGCCGGTCAAACCGGCGAAGCAGATGCGCAGGTCGCCATCGGGAAGGGTTTCGACGACCAGGTTGGAAAGGACCGGGTCATCGCCTTCGTAATAATAGGTGAGTTTGCCGCGTTTCTTGATGTTGAAGGGCATGGATTCGCCTCGGCTAGCAAAACGGGAAAGTTGAGAAGCATTTTAACCAAAGCGGCGCGGCGGGCACATACTTCATTGGGAATAAGAAGGGGAGAGGCGAAGCGAACTCGGAATGGGGGAGACCAGCCGCATGGCGCGCGGCGCGGCTGGCCTTAACCTCGTTAACTGCTTCAGGCGCAGTCGCCTTCGCTATCAACAAGCCAGGCAGCGCTCCAACCATCCTGCTCCAGATGGGTGACTTTGAACCAGGACTCGGTGCGGGCTGTTGCCGCTACTTCAGTACCGCTGGGAATAGTACCGAGCGCCTCGCCCCATGGCGCGTCTCGCAAACGCAAGTCAACTCGCGGCGAGACTTGGCAGTTTTCCAAGTCGAGAGCAGTGGCCACCGAATCGCCAGCGCCCGGCCTGTCCGCGCGATCGTCGCGCCTCGGATCTGGCGCCAGTGGTTGAGCGGACGACCGCTCGGGCGCCGTGCCGTCCATCAGCGTAACGAAGTATTCATAGACGTGATCGCCAAAGTCCCGGCAGACCCCAGCGCTTGCGTCAACAGCCGCCTGAAAATGCGTCCCAGCTAGAACGCGGCTTCGCCCGCACTCGTCCTCCCATTCCGTCCAGGTGGCGAAATGCAACGTCACATCTTCGGCCGGCGTAATGCCCGGCTCAATGCGCGATGAGCCCGCCCCATAAGTGACCGACAGCCCCAATTCGTCCGTGCCAAAATAGCGCCGCGCCGCTTGTGCTTGCGCTTGGCAGGCGCACATTGAAGCGGAGGGATACTCGGGATGGTCGGCGACATTGATGTAGCTTTCCCAACTACTCGCGGGAATCTCGGTCGTTCCCATGCCCGGACCGCCCCAAGCCGTGACCGGTTCATCGCCATAGACATGGGCAACAGCGCTGAATGGGCGCACCGCGTCGTAACGCGCCTTTTCTTGCCAGGTGAAAATCATCGCATCGAATGCCGCAACCTGTGTCAGCCAGTCCACTTGCGAGAATTCCATAGGCGAAAGACGATTGTTCACCACGGCTTGAACCAAGGACCAGCCGAAGGACACGATCTTATTGTCGTAAAATTCAGCCAACATCTTGTCCTCGTCAGTCAGGTTGGCCGAGACCTCCAGCACATGATCGACCTGCGCCTTGTAAGCGTCCCAATTCTCTGGATCGCTCGCCGTCGGCGCGGCGATGCGGTAATCGCGAGGGTCGAAATCGGAGAAGGGTTCAACATTCGCCATCTGCGGCGTGACAAATTGCTGAACGCTGTGCAAGCCCATGCCCCGCCGACGGATCGCCGGTTGCCAGCGCGAGGCATCCACCAGCTCATAAGCCGTGTTCACTGGCGCATATCCTGTGCTGTTGGCGTAGCCCTCAGCCTGATTCATACCATCATGCAGGCGAGCGGCGATCGCGCCTTTGCCCGCCGCCGCGCCAATGCCGGCCGGAGTGGTCAGGTCATCCATGCCTGCCTCAGGATCCAGCCCGTGATCGGTTAACATCGAGCGCCACACGTCTTCCCGATGCGGCATCAGACCTCGCGCCCCATGATAAATGGCATATATCGAGGCGATATTCATATTCCGCAGCGTCCGCTCTTCCGGCGGCCGTCGTTCAATCCGAGTGTAGACCCCAACCGCCGTTGGATGGTAGGGCGCCAAGGCATCGAACAGACCGGTGATCGCCACCGCCCCCAATCGAAATATCATGGTGACGTCGCCGAGCGTGGGCGAGACATCCTGCAATATCACGGGCAGGGAGTACGGGATGAAAATCTGGGCCAAAGGAATACCGGTATCCAGCTCGAATGGCGGCAACTCCGGAATAGGCGGCGGCGGAAACCCGCGCGGAAATTGCGCCTGCGCTCTCCCCCCGATTACCAGTCCGATCGCTACCAACAACACCAGTCCGATCTTCCATCCTGACCGAAGCACCCGATTGACCATCATTTTCGTTTGGCACACTTCGCATTCAGTCATTACTTCACATTCAGCCATTTGCTTTGCTCCTTTCTGTCGAACGCGGAAATTGGGCTTGCGCTACCCCGCCAAGCAGCAGAGACATGACCGCAATTACAATTGAGATGTTCCGTCCTGCGCGACACATATAATTCCTCAAGACACGCGCCACTAAAACGAATAGCATTGGCTCTACTCCCTTCTCTAGCTTATGTATACAATGCACGCGAGGGCGGCACGATCGGTGACAGAAAGTGACGCTCTCTGCATCGCAAGGTTTCCGGGGCGGGTGAGCGGCCAACTCTGTTTCCGCCCCGGGGACTCCTATGATCTATACCACACAACTTTTCTACCCGCAATAGCGTGTAGCCAGATTGCTCAAAGCCTCAACAATCTTTGCACCAGATACAGGTGCAGAGATGAGATACTTAGGTCAATCCTTCGGGAATGCGGTTAGGAAGCGCCGGCGTCAGTTGGGTCTTTCCCAGGAAAAGCTTGCGTTTCGTTGTGGCAGCCACAGAAACTACATCGGTGAAATTGAGCGAGGCGAGAAGTCGCCCTCGCTGCATATCATCTTTGCTTTGGCGGAGGCCTTGGAGATGGAGGCCTCTACGCTCGTAAAGATGGCGGAAAAAAACAGGCGGAAGGCAGAAAGAAATGGGTAGGTTGCCTTGACTGGTATAGCTGTAAGATTTTGTAGGCCTGTTCAAGCGCAAGCTCAAGTAGAGCAACATAAAGCGCTTGGCAGATAGGAACGATACGACGGTCCAACTCCGCCATCGCTTGTAAGGCTCCGTCAAACTGGGGTGAAGCTACCCCTTCAGCGAACCCGAGAGCAAGCCGCTGATGATGAAGCGCTGGAAGATGAGGGCGAAGGCGATGGGCGGAATCACCGAGATAACGCCGGCAGTGATGATGCTGACGAAGCTGACATCGACATCGGTGGCGAAGAGGGAGACGACCACCGTGCTGGTGTAGGAGGCGGGACTTTCCGAAAGCAGCAGCGCGAAGAGGAATTCGCCCCAGGTCAGCAAGAAAGCGAGGATGCCGGCCGAGGTCAAGCCGGGCAGGGAGAGCGGCAAGATGATCTTGTGCACCACTTGCAGACGGCTGCAGCCATCAATGCGCCCGGCGTCTTCCAGTTCCATCGGGATGCTCTTGAAATACGATTGCAGCAGCCAGATGACGTAGGGCAAGATGAATGACAGGTTGATGAAGACGAGCGAAATGATCTTGTCGCTCATGCCGATCTGCTTGGCGACCAGCACGATGGGGATAGCGAGGGACAGCGCCGGAATCAAGCGGCTGGCGAGGATGCCGAAGAGCAAGGTGCTGCGGCCGCGAAAATCCAGGCGCGCCAGCGGATAAGCGGCATAGGCGCCGGTCAAGACGGCGATGGCGGCCACGCTGCCGGCGACGAAGAAGCTATTGGCAAAGGAGCGCAGAAAGATCCGCGATTGATAAGGCACGCCCGATGCTTCGCCGAGGACGGCGCCCTCGAAGATCTCGCGGTAGCTATCGAGCACGATCGGGTTGGGCAGCCATTGCGGCGGCCGATTCAGCAGTTGACGCTCGTACTGAAAGCTGGAGCTGACCAGCCAGAGGAAGGGACCGACTGTGCCTAACAAGACGATGGCGGCCGAGATGTAGATGACGATCAGGCGGATGCGCGCGCGCTGCTTCATTATCGCTCCACCCCCTTGTCCAGGAAGACGTAGAACAAGATGGCGAGCGCCAGCGTGATCCCGCCCAACAGCATCGCGATGGAACTGCCCGCGCCGAAGTCCAGCTTGCGGAAGGTCTCGGTATAGATTGTCCAGCCCAGCACATTGGTGGCGTCGGCTGGTCCGCCGGCGGTGAGCACGAAGATAATGTCAAAGACTTTGAGGGCAAAAATCATCTCGAAGATGATGACGATGGAGAGCATAGGCCGCAGCATCGGCAGGGTGATGAAGAGGAAGCGCTGCCGGACGCCCGCGCCGTCGACGATGGCGGATTCGTAAATGTCGCTCGGGATGGTCTGCAAGCCGGATAGCAGAAGCAAGGTTGCCAGCGGGATATGGATCCAGGAATAGGCGATGACAAGCCAGATCATCACGCTGGGCATGCTGCCGAGCACATTCTGATATTCCGTGATGATTCCGATTTCGAAAGCGATGGCGTTGACCAAGCCATATTGAGGATTGAGCAGCCACTTCCAAAGCAGGGCGTTCACCACGGAGGGGATGGCCCAAGGCACCAGGAGCAGCGCTCTCAGGACGCCGCGCCCGGGGAATTTCTCGTTGAGAAGCAAAGATATCAGCAGCGAGACGACTACAATGAGCACGACAGCGCCAATAGCAAAGGTGAACGTCGTCTGCAGCGGCTCCCAGAAATCGCTGTCCGTCAGCCAGTCGGTGTAATTCTCCAAGCCGATGAAGCGTTCGCGGCCCGGTCGCTTGAGATTCCAGTTGTGCAGGCTGAGGAAGACCGCTATGAGAAAAGGCACGAGGATGGTGGCGGCGATGATCAACACGGCCGGAGCGCTGAAGAGCAGCGCCATCATGCCTTGTGACATTTCCTTTTGTTGTGTCTCGCGCCTGATCTGCACGCTGATGATTCCTTTCCCCCACTCTAAATCCCTCCCCCATTATGAGGGAGGGACTTTTTTCGGTCCCGCTCATCTGCCCCTTTGCTCCCCTTCCCTCCTTGTGGGGGAAGGGGCTGGGGGATGGGGGTATTCTAGTAACCCCAATCTTCCTTCAGCTCGTTCCATTCCTCAGCCAACTCGTTAAGGACATCGCCCTTGTCGGCATCGCCGAGGATGGCGGCTTGCAGCGGACCCCAACTGCCGATCTCCCAATCGGAGAAGAAGGGCACAAAGCGGTAGGGACGCGAGATGGCGTATTCGGATTGCTCGCTCAGCAGATCGGGATCAATCCAGCCGGAGAGCGAGTTGCGCACATCTTCGTCTTCGTAAAGCGGCGCCGGCGAGAAGCCCAGGCCAAATTCCAGCGCCCAGCGCTTGGGCACATAGTATTCGCCGGTGGCGTCCTTGCCGCCGAGGAATTGCACCAACTGCCAGGCGGCGTCCTTGTCTTCCGCGCCGTTGGTAATCGCGTACAGGCGGACGTAACCCCAGGTGCCGCTGCGGACCTCATCGGTGCCGGGCACGAGGGCGTTCTTGATATCGCCGGCCACGTTGGACTGTTCCGGATCGTTCATCGCTTTGAGCGTGTAGTCGGTGGTGGTCATGAACGATGTGGTGCCGGCCGCCATCAACAGCGTGCCGTCATCATCGGTGATCGAGGCCGGATCGATCAGGCCCGCGTCCAAGCCTTCCGTCAGCCAATCGAGCGCCTCCCAAGCCGCGCTGCCTTCGAGATGGAACAAGGGGTTGAAGTCCTCGTCAAAGAGGCGGCCGCCGCGTGAGGCGGTCAGCGTCTCCCATTCGCGGAGCAGGTAGTTCTCGCCGCTGCGCAGTTGCATCAGAATGGGGTATTCGACCACGCCGGCGTCTTTGATCATCTGCGCCTGTTCCAGCATCTGGTCCCAGGTTTCGGGCGGTCCATCAACGCCGGCCGCTTCCAGATGCGCCGCGTTGTAAGCCATCGTCTGAACGCCGGAATAGTAGGGCAGGCCATAGACCTCGCCATCGTAGGACATCTGCTCGATGATGCCCGCCGGCAAGTCCGCCAGCAGTTCATCGGCGCCTTCCAAACCGCTTATCGGCACGATCCAGCCAGCCGATGCCCATTCCGCCAGGTAGCTGTCGCGGACGTAGGCGACATCAAATTCGGTGCCGGCCACGAAACTGGCGACCATCTTGTCGCGGTACTCATTGCTGGGGAAGGGCAAGAACACAGCCCCATGACCCGATTGATCGGTAAAACGGCCCAGGTTCTCGGTTACGACATCAACTTCGTAGGGCCAGCCGGTGAGCTTCAAGCCATCGTCCTGCGCGCTGGCGACGGCGCCAAGCAGCAAGACCAGAACGACCAGAAGCGTAACTAATTTACGTTGGCGGAGCATTTTTCACCTCGATTACTAACAGTAGAGCGAACGAATTTGTGAAACTTGTAGCGTCAATCGAAGCCTCCCTCCTCCAGATGATAGCGCAAGGTGGACAGATTTGCGTGAAAGGCGACCTGGCGAGGCTGATGTATTGCTTGTGGTGGTCGCCCGTTTGATAAAACCTGTTGCTCTTTGATATAGTCTTTCCCACCTGCTTAAAATGTAACGGGGCGATACTGGCGTTGGACTGCCATATTCCTGCCATATTCGGTCTGCGATGACGATCTATAGCCGCGAATTCGAAGATAATATCCGCGACTTGTTGAGCAATCTCTACGACTACTTGAAGCTGGTCGAGAATCCGGTGGCGCGGCAACTGGCGGAAGGGCATAGCGGCAAAGAGCGCATGGGGGCGATTCGCGGCGCGGTATTGGCGGCGATAGAAGACTTGCGGCGGGGGAGCGCCACCAGCCCGGCATCACGGCGGAACCGACTTTATCACTTATTGCTGCTGCGTTATATCGAGGAGCAGGGTACCAACGCAGTCTTGAATCGGCTGGCATTGAGCGAGCGACAGTATTATCGCGAGCATCAGCGGGCGCTGCAAACGATCAGCCGCGTTATCTGGGACAAATATTTTGCCGGCGCGCAGGCTCCCGAAATGCTTTCGCTGGTTGGCGAGCTCGAATACTTGAGCGTCGACCGAGGCCAGGCGAGCTTTGACGCCGAAGCCGAAATCCAGGCGGCGCTGCGTTCGACGGGAGCGATCGCCCGGCAGCGCGAGATCGACATTCGCGCCGAGGGGGCGGGCGCGCCGGTTCAACTTCAAATTTCGCAGCCGGTCTTCCGCCAGTTGGTGATCTACCTGCTGAACGATCTCATGGCTGGGATGCCGCCCGGCGGTCAGATCAGCATCGCCTTGACGATGGAAGAGGGCGAGCCGACGATCGCCTTTTCCAGCATGGCGGCGGCGCAGGACGCTTGGCAGCGGCTTGGCGGCGACCGCACCGCGATGGCGCTGATGAAGAGTGTGAATGCGCGTTTGGAATGTGAGGCGTCGCGGCTGATGCTGAGATTCCAGCGGAAAGTCCACCGGGTCTTGATCGTGGATGACAATCCGGACACCATTGCTTTGTTCAAGCGCTATCTGGCCAAGCAGCCCTATCAACTCTTGGCGGCGCGGGAAGAAGGCGAGGCGCTGAGCATCGCGCAGGGCCTGCCGCTCTTATGCGTCATTTTGGATGTGATGCTGCCGGGCGCGGATGGCTGGCAGATCTTGCAACGCTTCAAAAATCATCCGTCTACTGCGGACATACCGGTGCTCATTTGCTCCGTGCTGGCGATGGAGGAACTGGCGCTGTCGCTGGGCGCTGACGGCTACTTGAAAAAGCCGCCGGCGCGTGATGAACTGCTGGCGACATTGAGCGAGTGGTCGGAATGACCTGTGTTTAGCCCTCCAGCAAGAGACCGCTCTTGCGCTCGAAAGAGTACAGGCTGCGCGGACGCATCAAGGTCACGGCGCGGTCATATCCGCCGAGGGCGCCCCGAGCTTCTCCCAATGCTTTGTAATAATCCCAATAGCGAAAGCTGGAATAACTCTCCCGCATCAGGGCGTGCGTCTTCAAAAGCTTGAGATAGTCGTCGAAGACATCGCTGACATCGAGATAAATGTCAGCGTTGTACCCCTCCATATCTTCCCAGTTTTCCGAAAAGAGGACGGCTTGCGGCGAATGCGCCGGCTCTTCGCGTTCAAAGGCGGGTAAGCCGGCGCGGAATAAAGCCTTCATGACCACGTCATGGGTATTGTTGTGGTCGATGTGGAAGCTGCCCTTCCAATGTGTGATGATCAGCGTTGGCTTGTACTTGCGGATGAGATCCGCCATCAGCCAGATCGAGCGATCGTTAACCGGCAACTCGCCATCGCCATAAGGCAGGAGTTCCATGTTGGCGCCGATGAACTCGGCCGAAGCCTGCGCATCCGCCAGCCGCATCTTGAGATAGTCCTGCGCGCTGAGCGTGGGGTGGCCCTTTTCGCCCGTCGTCGCGTGAACAATGGTGATATCCCAGCCTGCTTTCTTGTGCTTCAACATGACGGCGCCCGCCATATTTTCGGCGTCGGATATGTGACCGCCTACGACCATCAGATGTCCGGACATACTTTTCTCTCCTTATCTCGTCTCTATAGCAGTTTGCGCATCACAGCGAATTCTCGCCGACGCTCGAAACCGGCCAGCGAATACAAACGCGCCGCGTCCTCGTCTGTCCAGAGGAAATAGGCGAAAAAGACATGTTTGGCGCTCATCTGCTCCAGGCACTTGAAGAGCAGCATTCTCCCGATTCCGCGATTGCGACAATCCGGGCGCACGCCGAAGGGTCCATAGCGTTCGTTGCGCTGTTGACAGAAGCCCACCACCTCGCCCTTTTCTCGCGCGATCAAAAAAGAAATGCGATGCGGACTATCGCCGAAGTATTCGAGCAGGTAACTCTGGGCGTGCCGAAACCAGTCCCAGCCGAAGTGCTCGACCAGGAAAGGCATCAGGTCGGGGATATCGGCGGCTTCAATCGGGCGGATTGTCAGGCCGTCTTCGGCTTCGCTGCGGTCGATGCGAGCCTGGATCTCGGCCGGGATTTGAAAGCCGCTCAGGTCCGCCCCCATGCTGATCGCGTGGTACAAGGTCCTGAAGCCGACGCGTTCTTGCAGGTAGCGGATGGTATCGGGGTAGGCGCGCCTGTCTATGCCGGGCACAAAATAATTCGGCACGTAAGGCGAGATATCGACATTCGCCCGCCCTTCCCCCCGCAGCTTGTCGATGATGTACGCAAAGAGAGCGCTGCCGATGCCGCGGCCGCGGTAGTCCGGATGCACGCCGAAGGCGGTGATCCAGGCTTCAGCCGGGTCCATGCCTTGCAGAAAATAAGGGACTCGCCGCACAAGACAGAGAATGAAACCGACCACGCGCCCGTCCTCGACAGCCACGGGAACGTAGTCGGGATGAAAGTTGGGATCGAGCAAGACTTGACTGCGGAAGAGACTGTCGCTGATGCGATCGCTGGACATGGCGCGATGCCATACATCCAGCAGTTCAGATTCGTCTTTGCCCTGGAATGGTCGGATATCCATAAGCGTCCATTATCCTTTCAAGCCTGTGAGCGCGATTCCCTTAATGAAATAGCGCTGCAAGAAGATGAATACAATTAGCATGGGAATGACGGCGACGGCCGTGCCGGCCATCAGCAAGTTGGTATTATCGGCATAGAGGCTCTTCATCGAATTGATGCCGAGGGGCAAGGTCATCAGTTCGCGGCTGTTGATGACCAACAGGGGCCATAGGAAAGCATTCCAGGAACCGATGAATGTGAACGTGCCCAGGGTAGCCAAAGCCGGTTTGACCAGCGGTACAACTATCCGCCAGAAGATTCTTAATTCGGACGCGCCGTCGATGCGGGCGGCGTCGATCAATTCGTCCGGCAGGCTGACGATGAACTGGCGCATCAAGAAGATGCCGTAAGCCGAGGTGAGCCCGGGCACGACCAGCCCCTGATACGTATCGATCCAGCCCAACTGCCGCACGATAAAAAACACCGGGATGAGCGTCACAAAGAAGGGAATCATCATGGTCGCCAGTATCAGGTAAAAGAGAGCTTCCCGGCCCGGAAAGCGGTACTTGGCGAAGGCGAAGCCGGCCAGCGAACTGCTCAGTAGAACACCGAAGACGATTAAGCCCGAGGTGAAGAGGCTGTTGAAATAGAGCCGGCCGATGGGAATGGATTCAGTCAATTCGATATAGTTGCCAAACTGCGGCTCGGCCGGCAGCCAAACAGGCGGACGCAGTTGAATCTCGCCGGCGGTCATCAGCGAGGCGATGATCATCCAAACAAAGGGGAAGACCATGACGAAGGCGCCCCCGAACAAGACCAGGTACTTGACAACTGCTCCCATCGGCTGCAGCCGAGATGAATGATCCGACATCGCCTTCAGTCCTGGTAAGTGCGGTCCCTTAAGAGGCGGACCTGCGCGATAGTGATCAACATGATGATAGCGAAAAGGATGAAAGCCATAGCCGAAGCTCGCCCCATTCGCGAAAATTTGAAGGCGGTATTGTACATGTGCAAGACAACCGTCATCGAACTGTTGGCCGGCGCCCCGCCAGTAGTGGCGAAGACGAGATCAAAGACCTGTAAAGCGCCGATGGTATTGGTCACCACGACGAAAAGCATCACCGGGCGCAATAGCGGCAGCGTGATGAAGCGAAACTCCTGCCATTTGCCAGCGCCATCGACCTGCGCCGCATCGTAATAATCTTGCGGGATGCCCTGCAAACCCGCCAGAAAGATCACGATATAGTAGCCGACGTACTGGTAGATGGCGATGAAGACGAGCGTCATCAGCGCTTGACTGGGCCCGCTGAGAAAGGGCTGGCGCGGCAGGCCAAAGGCGGTGATGACATTGTTGACTACGCCGTAATTGCGATTGAAGATAAAGGAGAACATAACCGCCAGCGCTAAAGGCGCGGTGATGACCGGCATGAAATACAGCACTCGCCATATTGTCCGCCCGCGAATGCGGCTGTTGAGCAGCAGCGCGAAGCCCAAACCGAGTACGGTGTTGGCGCCCACTCCGCCGATGGCAAAGAGAAATGTGTTGCCCAGTGACTTGAGAAAGACGGGATCTTTGGTCAGCAAGTAGCTGTAGTTGCTCAAGCCCCGCCAGGGCATGTCACTGACGGGCGAAAGCATGTCCCAGCGGTGCAGGCTCACCCAGCCGGAAAACAGAATCGGCCCCAAGAGGAATACGAGCAGAGCGAAGATCGGCGCGGAGACAAAGACATAAGCCCAAAGCATACGCCGCCGCATGAGCGCGCTCTTGGGGATTTCCGGCAGCCACCAGGCGGTCTTTGAGGCATGGGAGGACATTAGCATTCCCGGCCCAACCCCTCCCCGAGTAAATGAGGAGGGGCGTCTTCAGGCTTGCTCAGCATATACGATAGCTGATTTGAAAAGCGAGCAGGCTTGACCAGGCCCTCGCTTGGCTTGTGGTCCTGTAAAGCCTATTCCTCAGCCATCATCCTTTGCTCTTCCAAAATGGCGTTCGCTTGCATTTCCACCGATGCCAGCGCGTCTTCCGGCGTCGTCATCCCCGCCAGAACGGCTTCGATCTCGACCTGTAGCAGAGTCTTGATCTCCTGACCGCCGGCGACGATCTGTTCCGGCCGCGCATAAGCGGAGGCGGCCACGAATGCCGAGACATAGTGATCGCTCATGGATTCGGCGAAGGCGGCTTGGTCATGGTCAAAGCTCGGGATGGCCCCAAGCGCGTTGACGAGGAAGTCCCCAATCGCGGAACCAGCGCCTGCTTCATGCTCGGCATTCATCCAATGGATGAAGTCCCAGGCGGCCGGTTTGTTGGGCGAATTGGAATCGACGGCGAAGAGCCAGGTATAGGCGATGCTCGACGGCGCGTCTCCGCTCGGTCCCACAGGAATCTCGGCGACGCCAACCTCGGTATCAAAGTCGATGCCTTCGGCCGCGCGCAGCGTCGCCCGCCACCATGGCGCCATGATCACCATGCCGACAGTGCCGCTGGGGAAATCGCCCAAACCGTTGATGCTGGGATCAGTGCCGCCGCTAGCGACCAGATCGGCATAAAGTTGCAGCGTCTCGACGCCTTCCGCGCTGTTGAACTCGGCGACCGTGCGATCTTCGCTCAGGTAATTGCCGCCGTTCGAGAAGAGCAGAGCGCTGAAGGGATGCACGATGCCGGAGTCCCAACCGGGCATCACGCCGACGCCGACTTGACTGATGGCGCCCGTGTCATCAACCTGCGTGATAGCAGCCGCGATTTCCTTGAGTTCCTCCCAATTCGCCGGCGGCGCCTCATAACCCGCTTCCGCTAGCAAACGCTTGTTGTAAACGAGCAGGTAGGGATTGACCTCGGTCGGATACCCCCAGGTTTGCCCATCGGGGGTGCTGACGGCGTCGATTGTGCCCTGGGCGACATTCTCGTCAATGTAGCTCAGCGAATCCTGGGGCGGCTCGGCCAGGACGCCGGCGTTGACAAAGTCCGGCAGCCACAAGTGATAGAAGTGGTAGACATCGGCGCTTATGCCGGCGGTGCGGCCCGTAATGATTTTTGTTCGCAGTTCGCCAAAGTCGACCGTGACCAACTCGATTGCGACATCCGGGTTCTCCGCCATGTAAGCATCAATGATGGTTTGCTGAGCCGCCAATTGATCTTCCGTGCCCCAGTGCGTCAACATGGTCAAGGTTGTGTCCTGCGCGATAGTGACCGAGCTGGAAAGAATCAATAGCAGGACGAACAACAGCAGGCTGAAATGTCTAGTTTTGAACTTCATCATTTTCTCCTCAAATAATTATGCTTTAACTCGGACAAAGGTAGCTTGCTTACGGAGAGTATAACATATGCCGCTTTCGCAATTGTAGGAATTGCGCAATGTCCGCCTGCCAACTCTCAATGAGTTCTGCGACAGATTCATCGGCGTCAATATGCCGGCGCAAGCGGTCGCTGCCCCAGAGCAAGTCGATCGGACGCTGCCGGCCCGGTATCCAGGGCGAGCGCCAGGCGAAGTCATCGGGATAGCGGCGCTTGAGCGTCTGCAGCGCGTGCAGCATGGCGCTGACCGGCTGGAACCCCTCGCGGTCAGTCACATAGACATGGACGCCGGCGCAAAGCTCTCCCTGATGCTTGCCGAAGGTGGGGACGAAGTAAACTGGCCGGAAGCGCAGACCGGCGAGCTTCAAATCGTTGAGTTCCTCGGCCAGCGCCTCCGCGTCTATCCAGGGCGCGCCGATATACTCGAAAGGCCGGGTGCTGCCGCGGCCTTCGGACAGGTTCGTGCCTTCGATAAGGCAAGTGCCCGGATAGAGCGTGACGGCATCCAATGTCGGCAGGTTGGGCGACAAAGGGACGAAAGGCAGCCCGGTCTGGTCCTGCCACATGGCTCGCGTCCAATTTCGCATTGGGATAACTTGCAGGTCGCAGCCGATTCTTTCATTCAGCAGTCGCGCCAATTCCCCGATGGTCATCCCGTAGCGGATGGGCAGGGGCGCGGGACCGACGAAAGACCTGAAAGCCGGGTCGAGGACGGGACCTTCAACGCGCTTCCCGTTGATCGGCGCTGGCCGATCCAGAACGATGACCCCGATGCCCGCCCCTGCCGCCGCCTCCATGACATGCAGCATCGTGGCGACGAAGGTATAGAAGCGGACGCCCGCCTCCTGCAAGTCGATAATAATGGCATCGATGTCGCGCAGCATGTCGGCGCTGGGTTTCTGCGACCGGCCGTACAAGCTGTGGACGGGCAGCCCGGTCAGCCGGTCGACGCCGCTGGCGACCTTGGCGCCCGCTTGGGCATCGCCGCGGATACCGTGCTCCGGACCAAATAGCGCGACCAGATTGACCGCGGGATGGCGGTGAAGCAGGTCAATGCTGCTGCGCAACTGCCGATCGACGCTGCTGGGGCAGGCGACCAAACCGACCCGCTTGCCAGCTGCGAGATCGGTTGAAGAGTCGAGAAAGATTTCCAAGCCCAGTCTTGTGCTCATGAGATTGTCTCCCCGACGACTTGCGGCGCGCTCAGGCTTTTACGCCGCCTTCGAGCAAGCCATTGACGAAGAAGCGTCCGATGAGGACGAAGAGCAGGATGATAGGCAGTGTGGTTGCGCCTGCGCCCGCCAGGAGAAGACCCCAGTCTATGACGTACTGGCCGATTATGCCGGCCAAGCCGACGGGGAGTGTGCGGTTGGCATCGCTGATAATGAGGACGGAGGCGAACATGTACTCGGTCCACGACGTGATAAAGGCGAAAATGGCGACGCTGGCGACCCCGGGCGATGCCAGCGGCAGCACCACCAGCAGCAACGTTTGCAGCCAGGAAGCGCCATCGAGGCTGGCCGCCTCCTCCAGCTCGAAAGGGATGGAGGCGAAGAAGGCTTTGAGCAGCCAGACGGAAAATGGCGCCGCGAACGTGACGTTTATGATGACAAGCGCCAGTTGCGTATCAAGTAGATTCAATCTGCTGAGCATGACGTAAAGCGGGATGAGCAGAAGGGAGCCTGGGAAAATATAAGCAAGCAGGATTAGCCGATAAATCGTCTTGCGACCGGGGAAGGGCAAACGATACAAGCCATAAGCCGCCGA
Source organism: Anaerolineae bacterium (assembly GCA_022824365.1). Lineage (GTDB taxonomy): Bacteria > Chloroflexota > Anaerolineae > Aggregatilineales > Phototrophicaceae > UBA6055. Next base: position 112,213 of record JAJEAA010000031.1, on the reverse strand, counting down.
TGTCGACAGGACAACCGTGATCACCATCGTGGCGAAGCTGACGATCGCGCTATTCGTCAGATAAATTGGATAATCCGACGAGGAAAGCAGGTTAGCGTAATGCCCGAACGTGATCGACTCGGGGAAAAGCGTCGGCGACTGCGCGACGATTTCGGTAGATACCTTCAACGACGAGCTATAGATCCAGTAGAAGGGCGCGATGATAAAGAACATCACCAGGATCACTAGCAGGTAACGGACGGCGCGGCCCCGCTTGCCCTCGTTCATCCCCATTCCTCGTCTTCTTCTTCGGAGCCCGGCGCGAGGAAATAGATGAATGCGACTGTGAAGATAGTGACCGCGACCGCCATCAAAACCGCCGCCGCCGCCGCCCGCCCCAAACGATATTGAAGAAATGCCATATCGTAAATCAACACCGGCATGGTTAAGGTCGCGCGAGAAGGCCCGCCGCCCGTGACCAGGTAGATGACATCAAAAATGTTGACCGACCAGAGCGTGCCGACCAATCCCATGACAAAGAGCACCGGTTTCAAGCCGGGAATCGTGATATTTATGAAACGCTGCCAGGCGCTGGCGCCATCAACGCCGGCGGCGTCATAGCGATCCTTCGGAATGCCTTGCATGCCGGCGAGAATGATGATGGTCAGCAGCGGAAAGAAACGCCAGGAATTAATCCCGACAAGTGATGCCATTGCTGTGTTGCCAGTACTGAAAAACCCGACCTGCTCCTGAATCAATCCGAGGCGCAGCAAGATCATATTGACGACGCCGCCGGATGTGCCCAGCATCCACTTCCAGACGATGACAGCGACGACTGCTGGCACGATCCAAGGCAGGATGACCCAGGTGCGCGCCAACGCCCGGCCTCGGAACGGCAGATTCAAGACGAGCGCGGCCACGAATGCCAAGACGGTTTGCAGCAGACCGTTGCCCAGCACCCAAACCACGCTGCGCCCCATTGAGGGCCAGAAGGCGCGGGAGTTCAGGACACGCTGATAATTGTCCAGGCCAACAAATTCGCCGCCGGTGCCGATGACGCCGACATCGAGAAAGCTGAGGCGTATCAGCGAGAAGATGGGGTAGGCGATGGTGGCGACCAGCCATATCACGAGCGGCGCGACCAGGAAAATGCCCAATAAGGCCCGTCGGCGACGCCTTTCGTCTCGCTTTGGTTTTACTGTACTAGACACTAGCGCTTTCGGCCGATCAGGCGCTGCCTTACTCAGGGATTTCGATAAAGATTATGTTCTTCCCCGGCGCGAGGCCCGGCCGCGCGCCGAGGAAACTGTCATTTGCCGATCTATTCGATCGCTTCCATCATCAGGTATTCACCTTCTTCAGCCGCTTCAGTAGCGCCCATGCCATCCACTACAACCAGCTGCCCCACCTGGCTCAGCAAGTTTTGAGCGGAAATACGGGCGATGCTCGGGAAGGTCTGGCCGCCAGTGAAACCGAAGAGCCGGCCCGAACGCGAATAATCGAGGACGGTCTCGAGCTGTTCACGATACTTGACCACCAGCGGATCACTCCAATACGATTCCGATTCAAAGCCGGATTCAGTGATGGGCAAGAACAAGCCTGGTTCCATATTGAGGAACAGGCCGTAGTTTTCGGGCTGGAAGATGAAACGGAGAAACTCGTAAGCCGCTTCTTGCTTGGCAGCGTCGTCGGTCAGGATCATCGCCGCATTGACGTAGGAAATAGTCCCAGGATCTTCGACGCCTTCATCAACGGGCATGGGCATGACGCCGAGATTTGCCGGGTCCCCGCCATTGGCTTCATAGGATCGCAAAAAGGCGAACTGATTGACCATCGCGCAAGTGCCGCTGCCCAGGCAGACTTCCGCCTCGCCCCAAGCCCAACTCGGGCTGTCCGGCGGCGAGTATTGGCTGAGCTGCGAATAGAAGTCGAGCGCGCGTACAGTTTGCTCGTTATTGAAGCGCAGGCTGCCATCGTCATTGTATAGAGCGGATGCGCCAGCGTTGATCATGAAGTTGTAAACAACCTGATCAGTGTAAAGATTGCGATTGGCGGGCAAGCCGATGCCATAGCGGCCCTCGCCGGTCAAGGCTTCGACGGCGCTCGCCCATTCATCCCAAGTGGTCGGTTCTTCAATTCCAGCTTCTTCAAGATCGTCAACGTTGTACCAGATGGCATGCGCCATATTCCAGAGCGGAATCGCCCAGACCTGGCCATCGGAAGTATAAGGCTCGATGCCGACGTCAAGATAACCATGAGTCTCGTCAATCTCGGCAACGAAGTCGTCCACCGCCTGCACCGCGCCCAATTCACGGATGATCGGCGTGAAGTCGGGGATGGCGAAAAGGATGTCGGGGGCGTTGCCGGCGACGACGGATGCCGGCGCTTTGGTATAGATTTCGCCCCAGCTTTGGACATCCTGGCTGACAACAATGCCCGGATTGGCGGCGTTGAATTCGTCGATCAATCCTTGGACCCGCTCAACGCGCTGCGGCGGCTGTTCCATGTGCCAGATAACGATTTCGACGGCGTCTTGCGCTTGCGCTGGCGCCAGTGCAAACGCAAGGATTGCGACTAGAAGAAAAGCTAAAAGCGTACGAGGATATTTGCTGAACATATCGCCTCCGTAAGTACAGATATTGAAACGGTGAGATGGGTAATTTGCGCTGAACGCGCATTCACATGGAAATGATAGCGCCGGCGTTCGGAATACGCAACTCGCTGACGCGGGACCCAAGACAATCGCTTCAAAATTGAAATGCCGTCGATAATGACAAATTATCCGCAGCATCAATAATTTGTAGCGACATTTCCTTGCAACGCCCGCATATCACAGGTCATTTTCCCGGGCTCGCCGAGCCGCCTCTACATTGCGTAATCTTGCTTGGAAAACGCCGTATAATGATTTTAAGACAATTGCCCTGGCTGCTAAGGGGAAAAATTCGACAAATCTCCAGTGATGTGCAACAATCTTTGCTGGCGTCGCATATCCTGCATGAACAAGAGGCAGTTCCTGGCGCGGCTGCGCGAAGACATTTCTTTTTTGCTTTGAAATAGCTTTACTGTCTTTCTGACGTCTGCCGTGACGAGGAGATGCTGCTGTGAAGTTATGCGTTATTGAGGGTGATGGCATCGGCCGCGAGGTCGTTCCGGCCGCTGTTCGCGTGTTGCGCCAAGTCCTGCCGCAAATCGAAATCCTTCCCGCCGAAGCCGGCTGGGACAAATTCCAGGAAGTGGGCGACGCCCTCCCCGCCGAGACCATCGAAATCGCCAATGAGGCCGGCGCCGTTTTATTTGGGGCTTGCAGTTCGCCCTCCTATCCGGTGCCCGGTTATTCCTCGCCCATCGTCAAGCTGCGCCGCGCGATGGAGACCTACGCCAACCTGCGCCCCACCCGCTTCCTGCCCGTGCCCACCGCCCGCGAAGGCGTCGACCTCGTTGTCGTGCGAGAAAATACCGAAGACCTCTACATCGGCGACGAAACCACCGATGACGCCGGCGATACCGGCACCGCCACCAAACGCATCACGCGTTACGCCACCGAGCGCATCACGCAGACCGCCTTCCGCCTCGCCTTGAACGAGGGCCGCCGCCGCGTCACCATCGTGCACAAAGGCAACGTCCTGCCCCAGACCGACGGCCTCTTCCGCCGCGTCGCCTACGAAATCGCCAAGGACTATCCCGAGATCGAAACCGATGAACTGCTGGTGGATACCGCCGCCTACTGGATGGTCAAGGAACCGGCCCGCTTCGATATCGTCCTGACGCCCAACCTCTATGGCGACATCCTCTCCGATATGGCGGCCGCCTGGGGCGGCGGCTTAGGCTTGGCGCCAGCGCTGAACCTGGGCGATGATGTGGCTGTCGCCGAGCCAGTGCACGGTTCCGCCCCCGATATCGCCGGCCAGGGCATCGCCAACCCCACCGCCGTTATTCTCAGCGCGACCATGCTCGTGCGCCACCACTGGAAGCAGCCCGCTATCGCCGATCGCATCGACGCCGCCGTCAACGCCGCCCTCAGCCGCGGCGACTACACCGCCGATATCCTCGGCGCCGACGGCATGAGCACGGACGACTTCGCCGATATCATCTGCGAACAGTTGGGCTGAAACCGTATCCCGTATTTCGCCCCTCCGGATCACACGACAGTTGTAGGGGCGAGACTTGTCTCGCCCAAAAAGCGTGCGCTATTGCAGGGTCGGGCCGCGCTATCCGATTGAGTAACACGGCCTGACTTATAGACTTGACATATGCCGTCTATTGGCGTACAGTAGGGTGACAATACCCCCTGGCGACCTCACGATAGTTCGTCAGGCAATTTGCGGGAGGCTAGCGAAAATTCCTAGCCTCTCCGTTTTTTTGCAGCCAAGGCAAAGGATCAATGATGTTTCGTTTAGCGATTTTTGTTGATGGAGCGTATTTGGAGAAGGTCGCCAAGAAGATTAACGTATGGGTCGATTACGAAAAACTTTCTTCCGAGATACTTACACGGGTAAACGCGCGAACGCCAGCAGCGCCAATGGATCTCTTGCGTACATATTATTATAATGGCTTGCCCTACCAAAGTAATCGCCCCACTGAACATGAAAGAAAATTCTTCCAGAACCGCCGTAAGTTCTACGACGCTCTAGAGCGGCTGTCTAGTTTTACCGTAAGATTGGGTGTCGTTAAGTATCGTGGCAAGAATAATCAAGGACAGCCGATCTACCAACAAAAGCAAGTCGATCTACTGCTGGGTTTGGATTTCGCTTTGCTGAGCGCCAAGCGCTCCATCAGGCACGCCGCGGTCGTCACCGGCGATAGCGATATGGTGCCTGCCTTTGAAGAGGCAAAGAGGGAAGGGATTGCCGTCTGGCTATTCACCGGCGAGCCGCGAAGCCACGCCAGGGAATTATGGCAAGCCGCCGATGAACGAGTTGATCTCGATCAACCTTTCTTGAATACGATCCGACGAGACCGATAGTTCCCACTCACTTCATTAGCAGCGCTGACAAAGTGCTACGTATGCTCGCGGACGACCCAACACCCGTCAAGAGGCGCTCGACTACACCGCCGATATCATCTGCGAACAGTTGGGCTGAACCTCCAACGCGCTATTGGGACTCTCCCAAGCAATTCCGCGCTGTTACACCTGCTCGTTTTGATACTTCCTCTATGATACTGTATCAATAATCCGATATACAGCAAATTAAGCCTTCATCTTCTCTCCCTGCTGGGAAATTTGGTCTAAATTATTAGGTAGGTTATTAGAGAAGGGAGACCGCTGATGACAGCAACACGCAACTTTAATTCCACAACCTATGGTCGCCTGCTCCGGTTCATGGCGCTGGTTTTACTGATGGCGATTGCGCTGCCGGGCGGGATCTACTTGGCGCAGGAACAGGATGAGCAAGCCCCGCCGCCAGCTCTCACTGTCCTCGAATTCAGAACTTACGACTCCGGCTGGCTGCGCTACAGAAACAGCGATGAAGCCGGCGAACCCAAACTCGCAATTGAAAATGTCACGGAGTTCCCCTTTCGCCACGTGATCAGTGAAACCTTGCTGGAGTTGGATGACCTGCAAAACGCCGAAACACTCGCCGAGCAGATTGAAGCTATCGGGGAAATCGATGACGGCTTGCTGGTATACGACGAAGAAGAAGTAGACGGCATCTGCGATACCGAGAAGTTGAGCGGCAGCACGGATACCCTCTGCGTTCCAGGTACCAGCGCCATGCCCGACGGCCTGGTCTTCCTCGCGCTGTTTCACCCCGAGACCTTCGAGCTTATCGCGTTGACAACATCCATCGACAATAGAGCGCTGGGCGCCACCCAAGCCGACTATAGTCAAGCGACAGAACAGCCGACAACCCAGCAACCTGCGGATCCGCCTGTTGTTGAAAACGCGCCGACAGGCTGCGGACCCTACCAGGTCGGACAGTGGATCCTGGCTTCTGAATACGACGCATCGGGCTTGAACCTGACCGTGAGAGAAGCGGGCAACTGCCCCGTCGCCTCCTACAATTGCTATCAGCCCGATGAAGGCGCGCCATATTTGCAGGCGCACTGCGAAGGCTCCGGCGATGACTCAGCCGGCGATGACGATGACAATGATGACGATGACGATGACGACGACGATGGCGGCAACGGCGGCGGTCCGGTAAATTGCGAGGTCGATCCCTTCAACCCGGCCTGCTGATTGTAAGCGCATAACAAGTCAAAAGACTCTAAAGGGTTCTCCTTCCTAATAGGGAGAACCCTTTGTCGGTCGGTTCTGACAGTTCAATGCTCAAACCGTGTTTTCGCTGAGACGCCGCGCTGGGGTAGAATAATGCTGTAAACTCATCCATCTCTTTGGGGAGCATCCCGCCATGGCATCTTTCACCCGCCAAGAAGCCCTCGATTACCACCGCCGCGGCCGACCCGGCAAAATCCAGATCGCGCCCACCAAACCCCTCGACAGCCAACTGCACCTCTCGCTGGCTTATTCGCCCGGCGTCGCCGAAGCCGTGCTCGAAATCGACAAAGACCCCCTCGCCGCCTACGAAATGACCGCCCGCGCCAACCTCGTCGCCGTCATCTCCAACGGCAGCGCCATCCTCGGCTTGGGCGACCGCGGTCCGCTGGCTTCCAAGCCGGTCATGGAAGGCAAAGGCGTGCTCTTCAAGAAATTCGCCGATGTCGATGTCTTCGATATCGAAATCACGTCGCAAAGCGCCGACGAGATCATCGAAGTCTGCAAAGCCCTCGCCCCCACCTTCGGCGGCATCAACCTGGAAGACATCAAAGCGCCCGAATGCTTCGAGATCGAAGAGCGGCTCAAGGAAGAACTGGATATCCCCGTCTTCCACGACGACCAGCACGGCACCGCCATCATCTCCGGCGCGGCTCTGATCAATGCCCTCGAGGTCACCGGCAAGCGCATCGAAGACATCAAAGTCGTCATCAACGGCGCTGGCGCCAGCGCGATCGCCACCGGCAAGTTCTTCAAGGAGCTTGGCGTCGGCCGGGAGCATATCCTGATGCTTGATTCCCGCGGCGTCATCCATCATCAACGCGAAGACAACATGAATATCTACAAGACCGAATTCGCCATTCCCACCCACGCCCGCACCCTGCATGACGCCCTGCAAGGGGCCGATGCCCTTATCGGCTTGTCCATCGCCGGCTCGGTCACGCAGGAGATGATCCTGGGCATGGCGCCGAATCCGCTGCTCTTCGTGCTGGCCAATCCCACGCCCGAGATCATGCCGGAGCTGGCGCTGGAAGTCCGCCCCGACGCCATCATCGGCACCGGCCGCAGCGACTACGTCAATCAGGTCAACAACGTGCTCGGCTTCCCCTTCATCTTCCGCGGCGCCCTTGATGTCTACGCCACCGGCATCAACGAAGAGATGAAGCTGGCGGCCGCGCGAGCGCTGGCGGCGCTGGCCCACGAAGATGTGCCCGACAGCGTACTCATGGCTTACGGCCAGGAGTCCATCAAATTCGGCGCTGATTATCTGATACCCAAACCGCTGGACCCGCGCGTCATGCTCTGGGTGGCGCCAGCCGTGGCGGAAGCGGCCATGCAATCCGGCGTCGCCCGCCGACAAATCGACCTCGACGACTACAAGCAAGAACTCATCAACCGGCAGGGCAGCGGCCGTCAAGTACGCCAGAATATCATCAATCTAGCTCGCGCCGGGCAGCGTCAGCGCATCGTCTTCCCCGAAGGCGAAGAGCCCAAAATCATCCGCGCCGCCTTGCAAGTGCGAGATGAAGGCATCGGCGAACCCATCCTGCTGGGCCGCCCCGAACGCATCCAGGCGACCATCGATAGCCTGGGCTTGAATTATGAGCCGAATTGCTTCGATCACTATCTGGCTCGTAATCAGTACGAATATCGCGATCTGCTCTATGACTTGCGGCGGCGCAAAGGCGTGACGCTGCACAAAGCCCGCTCCCTGGTGCGGCAGCGCAACTACTACGCCTCCCTCATGGTCAAAAATGGCGACGCCGATGCCATGGTCAGCGGCTTAACCTACGAGTACCCGGAAGTGATACGGCCAGCCCTGCAAGTCTTCGGCACGCTCGCCGGGGCGACCCGGGCCGCCGGCGTCTATCTGATGGTCATCGAAGGGCGCAGCTACCTCTTCAGCGACGCCACCGTCAATATCGAGCCCGATGCCGAAACCCTGGCCGAGATCGCCATCCTGGCCAACGACTTCGCCCTGACCCTGGGCTTGGATCCCCGCGTGGCCATGCTCTCCTTCTCCAACTTCGGCGCCACGCCCCATCCCCTCAGCGACAAGGTGCGGCGAGCGGTCGAGCAGGTCCGCGCCCGCCGGGGCGACATCCTGGTCGATGGCGAGATGCAAGCCGATACCGCCGTCGTCATTGACATCATCGAGCAGCGCTATCCCTTCAGCCAGGTCAAGGACGCCAATGTGCTGGTCTTCCCCAACCTGGACGCGGCCAATATCTCCTACAAGCTGCTCTCCCGCCTGACCAACGCCGAAGCCATCGGTCCCATCCTGCTCGGCATGGGCGCGCCCGTCCACGTCCTGCAAGCCGGCGATGATGTTGAGGATATTGTGGCGATTGCGGCGGTTGCGGCGATGGATGCTCACGCCCGGGAGGGGTAGCCAGACTTCCCACCTATCAAATGTAGGGGCGGCCTTTGGGTCGCCCGTAGCGTCGGGGCCGAAGCTAAGAGGCAATTATTCCTAGCATGTGGATGAGCAAGCCGGCGATGATGGTGAAGCCGGTGCCGGTGATCCACTGCAAGAGTTGCAGCTTGGCATTTACGGCCGCGATGTCGGCTTTTGTCGCGAGATGCTCATACGCGCCCTCAAGCCGCGCGACTGATCTCTCTACCGGCGCAATTCGGCTTTCCAAGCTCTCTGCTGCCATGAGTCCTCCTGTTTCGCCCTCAATATAACAAGCAGGTTCAAAGCTGTCAATTTGCGCGCTTCTGGGCTGCCGGCGATGATGTCGAGGATATCGTCGCTATCGCCGCCGTCGACGCCCACGGGCGGGGTGGGTAGTACAGCTTAACCTCAGGATTTGTAGGGGCGACTCTGTGAGTCGCCCGAAATCCGCGTGTCAATTGTAGGGGCGACTGACGGGCAGTGTCTACGCGCCCCTGTGAGTCGCTCGCTGATTTGATACCGAGGGTAGGGGGATTTCGCCGCACCGGCGCAAGCGCTATAGCGAGGCAATTATTCCTAGCATATGGATGAGCAAACCGGCGATGACCGTGAAACCAATGCCGGTGATCCACTGCAATAGCTGCACTCTGGCAGCCAATGTCGCGATCTCACTCCTAACGTCTCCCAAGTCGGCTTTAGTCGCCACATGCTCGTAAGCGCCTTCAAGCCGGGCGACCGATTGCTCCACCGCTGGCAGCCGATTGTGTAAACTCTCTGTGGCCATGTGTCCTCCTGTGTCGCCTAGAGTATAACACGGAATCAAAGCGGAGAGTCCACGCGTATCCTGACCGGCGGCGATCTTGCCAACATCGCCGCCCTGGTCGCCCACGCCGCGAATCGTAGAGCGGCTAAACCCAAGAAATTGACAAGTCTAGAAGTCATGGTAGAATAACGCTGATACGTATGAGATAACGCAAATTGTGTACATATTGCATTGCTGGATTTCTGTTTGTCGATTTGTGTCTTGCAAGTATTCTTCGTTATGCTATACTGTGACTAACTTTCTAGATCAGAGAAAATGAGGTATGCAGATGAGTAAGGAACAATACGACATGCTTATGACAGAGCTAGCGCCAATTGCGTCCAAATTAAAGCTCTTCCCATCGCATGTTCAAAGGGATGTGTTCCGTGCGGCTTATTCAACTCTAATGGATGGCAGGGTAGTGGACATTGACGACATTAGCGCTGCTTCCCAGCGCCATGGCGAATCACAGATTCCTGGCGTGTCTGACATCGTGAGAGAACCAGTGCAAATGGAGGCTTCAGTTTGGAATGAAGCCGAGGAGCTGTCAAAGTTAGCCGAAGAATTTGGCCTGCGAGAAAAGGACGGAGTGGAGTTTGGAGCGGCGGTTGTGTACTTTTACACAGTTTTGGCTCCGATGGGACATCGAGTGGAATCGATTACGCTGGCACAGTTTGAGGAAGCATGCTTGACGGTTGGCCATTCGGTAGGTAATCCGCTGGCGGCGCTAAACAATGCAAAGCGAAAGAACAAGAAGTACCTGCAAGGTGGCAAGCGCGATGGCTTTAGCTTAACAGGCCACGGCAAGTATTATGTGAAGAACAATTTGCTGAAGCAGTCTGATTCGTAGAATGATGATGGCAGCAAGATTGTAAAAGTGAGGTGAAACATGAGCAAGGACAAGTGTCAGCTTTTGACCGACGCAATGGGCGACATAGTGGCTGTAGCGGAAAAGTATGATCCGCTGCTACGCCCTACGATAGTAGATAACTTGTGCAGGGCGTTTCTGTCGGATCCGAGCATGCCCAACGGCGATTCAATCAGGCGGGAGATTGTTGCGGCTGCTTCGACAGGTGAAGCACTTGAGGAAGTCGATGAACAGTGGGATTACAGGCAAGAAATGTTCGCGATTGCCAACGAGAAAGACAAAGACCTGAAAACTGCCAAACAGCAGACTTTCGTCACTTTCCTCGCGTATGTTTTCGAGATTCACGGTCCTGGCGAATTTAGAGAAAGCGGGATAACTCCCGAGATTGTAGTTGAAGCATGTAGAGCGACCGGTCAAAAGCAACCCTCTGATGCTGCTGCTACCCTAAGGACGTTGAAAAGTCGTGGCCTTTTGGACAGGAAAAGTCGTAAGCACGGTTATACGCTTGCTCCGAAGGGTGAGAATCTAATCGCTAAGTGGCTTTCCGAGAACGACGAATCATGACCGATCGATTTGATCAAGTCTTCGCAACCGTTCCCGTCGACATACGGCGGCGCATGCGAAAGCATTATCTCGAGATTCAGCGCTATTATGTTCTGAATATGTACGAGCCATCAGAGTTGAATGGTGCAAAATTCTGTGAAGACGTCTATCGTCTGCTGGAATGGCATACAAGTGCGAGCAATGATTTCACCCCATATGGAACTCATATCCAGAATTTCAAGGGTAAGGTTCGCAAATTCGAAAGCGACTCGAGTCTGGACGATTCAATTCGATTCCACATTCCAGATATCCTCGCCTCCATCTTTAATATTCGCAACAAACGCGGCGTAGGTCATACTCCTGGCAACGTCGACCCCAACTTCATGGATGCAACTCTGGTGCGGTCTAGTGTTGACTGGGTTGTAGCAGAACTTGTCCGACTGTTACACAAATTATCGCCACACGTATCGCTAAAGGAAGCGCGAGAGATGGTACAGGAATTGTCTACAAAGAACATTCCTCTTATTTGGGAGGTGGATGGTTTCAAACGAGTACTTTCACCTTCGTCGGGAACACTACTTGCTAAAGATAAGGTGCTGGTCTTACTGTATAGCGAATCGACAAATAAGCAGACGGTTGAGGTTCTGCGAGAATCGATTGAGTATAAGAACCTCACTCGCTTCAAGAGTAAGGTACTAACTCCGCTACATCAGTCCGAACTAATTTTCTTTAACAAGGATACAAATGAAGTAACGTTGTCTCCAAAGGGGATACTGAGAGTCGAAAACGATATCGACTTGGAACTCTAGCAAAATGCCGGTGTTCGATCTGGAGAGCTATGAATGCTCACGTCCAGTTAGTTGCCACCAGACTGGACCAGGCGCGGAATAAAGACTCGCGAACATCCAGTTGCCACCCCTTATCGACTCTCGCTGACCCGCCCATCATTCTTGGTGTACTCTGTGGCATTAAATCTTTGTGCCCCGCGCCCCTTTGTGGTTAACTTAAAACCAGCGACGGATCAGCAAGGCGCGACCCATGGCACACTCCCACGACCACAGCCACCACCACAGCAACAACCCCCTCGTCAAAATCGCGCAAGCATTGCACCTGCCCGGCTTCACCCATGACCACAGCCACCACGACCTCGCCGCCGACCGCGCCTTCCTCGATAACCAACTCGCCGTCCGCACCGTCTGGATCGCCCTCATCGCTCTCGGCTTGACCACTGCCCTGCAAATCGTCATCTACCTGGCCAGCAACAGCGTCGCTCTCCTCGCCGATACCGTGCACAACCTCGGCGACGCCCTCAACTCTATCCCGCTGCTCTTTGCCTTCTACATTGCCCGCCGCGCCGCCAACAAGCGCTACACCTACGGCTACGGCCGCCTGGAAGATATCGCCGGCGTCTTCATCGTCATCTCCATCGGTTTCAGCGCCGCCTACATCCTCTACGAATCGATCCAGCGCCTGCTCAATCCCCTGCCCCTGGAAAACCTGGAGTGGATCGCCCTGGCTTCCCTGGTCGGCTTCGTCGGCAACGAACTGGTCGCCGTCATGCAGATCCGCGTCGGCCGGCGCATCGGCTCGGACGCCATGATTGCCGATGGGCAGCACGCTCTGATCGACGGCTTGACCTCGCTGGCTGTGCTCATCGCCGTCATCGGCACGCTGATCGGATTGCCAATCCTCGATCCCTTCATCGGCGTCGTCATCGCCCTGGCCATCGTCGGCATCACCTGGAACGCCATCAAGGCGATCTGGTATCGCATGATGGACGCGGTCGATCCTCATCTTGTCGAGCATGTCGAGGCGCATGTGTTGGGGCTGGACGGCGTGCTGGCGATTGAGACGCTGCGCCTGCGCTGGGTCGGCCATCGCATGTACGGCGTGATGAAAATCGCCCTGCCCGCCGACACGACGCTGGAAGCGAGCGGAGAAATCGTCCGCGCCGTTCAACACGAAGCCCGCCATGTCATCCCGCAGTTGGAAGAACTGACGGTGGAGGTCCTCCGCGGCGATGTCCAAGCGCCTCCATGCGCAACCGCGCCCGACGGGAAAATGTAGGGGCGAACCTTGGTTCGCCGGTTCTTACTCAAGAATTTTCGGAGAGCTCCCCTCTCTAATTCATTGAGGCGGGGCCGGGGGAGGGGTTGAATAGCGCTAAGCGTCCTCTATCCGCAATTCGGCGCTGGTGTTGAGGAAACCGCCCAGCGACCCCGCTTCCGCTTCCATCAACGCCGCTTCTGCCCCGCTCAGGTTCTCATAAGGCTCGACGACCAGGCGAATAGCCGCCCGCCGTTTCTCCAGCTTCCAGTGTGCTTTCGCTTCGCCATCGATAATGACGCAGGCGCGGATCAAACCGCCGCCCGGATGCGCCTGCTTGGCATATTCGTCCGCCACCATAAAAGCGCGGCTCACATAGCCGAGCAGATAATTGTCATAGCGCGGCAGGAAGCGGACGACAGCTTCGGGCGTCCCCGCGTCAAGCTGTTCAAGCTGTGTCTTGAGCATCTGCGCCTCGCCATCCGGGATCGCCACTGTGACGCAGTCGCCAGCGATAGCGCCCCAAGCCGCTTTGATCACCCTTTTGCCCAAGCCCGACCAGCGCGCGAAATCCTCCGCGGTCGCCGGCGCAAAAGCCCGCAGATAACGCCGCGCCAGTTCCGCTGCGGGGTTGGTCGGCTTGCGAATGGTTCTCCCGGCCGGCAGCCAGTCATCCAGCAGGACGTATGTCAAGTCGCCGTCGATTTCCGGTCCCAGGCAGATAAGCCCGCGCAAAGCCGCGAAGCGAACGAGATGATGGATCGCTTGTCCCTCGACCGGGATGCCGCGCGCGCCCAGCCTTTCCGCCAGTGCCGAGCGGATTAAAGGACCGTCATGGCCGAGGATCGCTTCCATCTCCCTCAGCCCTCGCTCACGCAACTCTTCCGTCAAGCCCAGTTGCTGATAGCGCCGTCTCGTGCCGCGGATGGCGCCGGCTCCACAGAGCGCGAGCTGCCAGCGGATATCTTCCGCCGCGACCAGATGCAGCGTGCCCCGCAGGCTCCAGGTCAAGACGAAGGCGCGCTCCACCTCGCGGGCTTGAATCACACTCGCCTGGGTGATACCGCCCGCGCGAGCGTGAATCGCAAGTTGCGCCGAGGGCCACTCCTGCGATTGCAGCGCGCAGAGCCGGCGGACGACTTCCGCTGTCGAAGCCGAGCGGGAATTTTCGGACAGTAACTGATTTTGCAGACGCAGTCGACGCAGTTGAAGCGGGGACAGGGCAATTGACATGGAACTGCCTCTACCGGCTGTTTGGAATGCGACAGTGGCGGACACTGTAGCGTATTATGGAAAAAAGAGCGGTATTCTGATAGTGTCGGCGTCCAGGATGAATGCTATGAGAATCGGACCCTTTGTCTGGCTGGCGATTGAATTGAGTCTGCTGCTAAGCAGCTGCAGCGCCGATTTGCCGCGCGTCTCGCTGGCTGAACTGGACTTCGACCTGGCAGACGCCGGCAGCGGCGAGAAGTTGTTCAACCAATCCAATAACGAAGCGCCGGCCTGCTCCGCCTGTCACTCGCTCACGGGCGAAAGCGGCGGCATGGGCAATTCCCTGGCGGGCATAGCCGCGCTGGCTGGCGGGCGCGTCGCCGGGCAATCGGCGGAAGAATACTTGTATTGGAGCATCCTGCGGCCCGGCCAATATCTGCTCGCGGGTTACTCCAATCTGATGTACAGCCGCTATGAAGAAAGCCTTGAGCCGGCTGACCTGGCTGATCTGATTGCCTTTCTGCTGACTCTGGATTAGATTTGAAGTTCAAGGCATTAAGAAACTAGTTGCTTATCGGAGGCTATCATGGATCTGAGTTCAGCCGGCGGCGCGTTGATCATCACCGTACTGCGCCTGCTGCATATCGTCGGGGGCTTGGTCTGGGTTGGCGCGGCCGTCGTCCTCTCCTTTTACATTGAGCCGGCGCTGGAGAAAGCTGGCGCCGATGGGGGGCGCATCTTGCGGGGACTATATAGCGAGACAAGTTTCCCCAGCCTGCTTCCCATATCCGCGCTGGCGACCACCGTGGCCGGCTTGCTCTTGTACGGCATGATGTCCTATCACGAAGCGCTGGGCAGCGGCATGGGCGTGGTTTTGACGCTGGGCGCGCTCCTGGGCTTGCTGGCTTTCGCGCATGGCTTCTTCGCCGTGTGGCGCCCGGCGGCGACCTATTCCGCGCTGACGGACGCGGACCAGGCGGCGGCGCTTCAAGGCAAGCTGCGGCGGAACGGCCGCGTCAGCATGTGGCTTGCCCTTGCTTCCCTGGCGCTGATGGCCGGCGCGCGCTATATCGGTCCCGTATTGAGCTAGTCGAGGCGCGATACCACCTCGCCCGCCCGCGACCACTCCCCCTAAACCAATAACGCTTGAGCAAACCAGCGCCCCCTGTGTATATTGAGGGGCAGCGCCACACTCTGCCCCCCTGAGCGAAACGCAAGTGATGACTGCGGAGCAGCCAATCGCCATCAGCGACCCCGATCTGCATGAGGCTCTGCCGGATGAGCAGGAGACCACCAATGCCCGCGTAGCCGGCGCCAGCGGCATCCTCGCCCTTGGCAATATCTGCAGCCGCCTCCTCGGCTTGACGCGGGAAATCGTGCTCACATTCCTCTTCGGCGCGACCGGCGCGGTCGACGCCCTGCAGGTGGCCATCATCGTGCCCAAGGCGATGTATGATCTGCTGATCGGCGGCCACATCAACGGCGCCATCGTCCCCGTGCTCAGCGATGTCATCACCCTGCGCGGCAAAGACGAATTGTGGCGCGTCGTATCGGCTTTGGTCAGCCTGGTCATCGCCGCGCTGGCGCTGCTGGTCGTACTCATCGAGGTCTTCGCGCCGCAGATTGTGCCCCTGGTCGCGCCGGGCGCGGACTTGGCGACCCGTCGCCTGGCGATCCAATTGCTGCGCTTGACGGCGCCATCGCTGCTCTTCCTGAGTCTGTTCGCCGTTTTCAGCGGGGCGCTTTTCGCGCTGCGCTCGTTCACGCTGCCGGCTTTTGCCGGCGTCGTCTTTAACGGCTGCATCGTGCTGGTCACGCTGGCTCTGGCGCCGCCGGTGGCTTGGCAGCCGACGCTGGCAGCGCGGGTCGAGATCTTTCCTTTCATCTTCGCGCGGCCCGCCGCCGGCATCATGGTCGTGGCTCTGGGCTGGCTGACAGGCGCGGTCGCCCAGATGATTCTGCAGATGCCGGGCTTGCGTTTGCGTCGGCTTCGGCTCAGCCTCAACTGGCGGCACCCGGCGCTGAAGAGCATCGCCCTGCTATACCTGCCGGTCATGTTTTCCCTGAGCATGGACACGCTGATTATCCGCCCCTTCAGCTACCGGCTGGCGAGCCTGACCGGCGATGGCGGCATCGCGATCATGAACTGGGCCACCACCCTGGTTCAGTTCCCGCAGGGCTTGGTCGCCACCGCCATCAGCATCGCCATTTTGCCCACCCTGGCGCGGCAGTCGGCACAGATGACGGCGGGGGCGCAGCGCGCCTTTAAAGACACGCTGGGGCTGGGCTTGCGCCTGGCGACCACGCTGATCTTGCCCGCGGCGACGGGCTTGTTCGTGCTGGCGACGCCCATCATCGCGCTGCTGTTTGAGAATGGCGCTTTCCTGGCGGCGGATACGGAAATCACGGCGCAGGCGCTGCGGCTCTATCTCATCGGATTGCCCTTCGCCGCCATCGATCTGCTGCTGGTCTACGCCTTTTACGCCCGCAAAGATACGCTGACGCCGGCGCTGATCGGCATCGTCAGCTTGCTTTCTTATATGGGCGTCGCCCTGCTGCTCTTCGAGCGTTATGGCTTGTTCAGTCTGATGGTCGCCGATAGCGTGAAGCATTTTGTGCATGCCGCCATCAGCGCGGTGCTTTTGTGGCGGCGGCTGGATGGCTTTGGCGCGCAACGGCTGCGGCGCACATTGTTCAAGTCGGCGCTGGCATCGCTTGTCATGGCGGCGATCGCGCAGTTCACGCTGCCGTCCATTACCGGCTGGATCGGCGCTGCTACTGTCTTTGACGAATTGCTTTTGGTAACAGTCTGCGCCCTGCTCTACGGCGCTGTCTTCGTCTTGGCGGCGCGCTGGCTCAAGCTGCATGAATTGTCCTGGCTGCTAAAACTGCTGCGGCAACGGCTGAGGAGCTAGCGCTGCCCAAGATGGCTTGACGCTTATGCCAGCTTCTTGACCGCCTCGACCAGCGCCATGATGTAGCCGGTCGAATAGGCGTGACCGCGATGGCGCCAATCGCTGTCGTCCAGCATCTCCGGCACGTGATCGTCAATGATGAAGCCGTCAAAGCCGACTTCGCGCAGGGTCTTTATCGCCGTCACCACATCGACATTGCCCTCGCCGGGGAAGCATTCCTGGAAGCGGGGGACGCAGCCCTGCACATCACGGAAGTGGACGTAGAAGATTTTGCCGCGGGCGCCGAAATAGCGGATGGCGTCGAGCACGCCTTCATTGTTGGAGCGGTCGGCGTAGACCATCTCCGAGAAGCAGCCCATGCAGAAATCCAGGCCGTGGTTGGGGCTGGGGGCGGCTTCCAGGGCGCGCTTGAAGTTTTCCGGTTTGTAGAAGACGCGGGCGATGCCGCCGAGCGAGGGCACGGGCGGATCGTCGGGATGGAGGGCGATCTTGACGCCGGCTTCTTCGGCAACCGGCAGGACGGCGCGCATGAACGAGACGTAATTTTCGAAGATCTCCTCTTCGCTGTAGTCGCGGTCTTCCGCTTCCGGCACATCGACAATGCCCGTGACCACCTCGCCCGCCAGCGCGCGTTCCATATCAAAGGCGGTGACGGTGACGCCGCCGCGGCCGGTCTGGGCGGGCGTGCGCCAGACGAGGTTCGGCATCCAGTTCAGACCGAGGATGGGGATGCCCGCCTCGCCCATGTTGCGCAGGGTGGTCTGATAATTGGCGATTTGTTCGGCGCGGCGCGGTCCGTTGAGCATGGCTTGCCGGATGAAAGCCGCCGGCACATTTTCTAGCGCTTCCAGTTCCAGCTCGTAGTCGTTGACGCGCTGCTTGAGGCGCTTGAGGTCAGCGAGTTCCCAGTAGCCTTTGTCGCCGGGGAGATCGTCCGAGGTCGGGATGAGGTCGATGCCCTTGCCGATCATGTTGAATTGTACGCCGCCGACGCCCAGTTGCCGGGCGAAGGTCAGATAATCGTGGGTGGCGGAGGCATGCTGCCCGAGGGCGACTCGCATTTCTTTGGTCATGGCTTTGGTCTCCGATCAAGATTATTCCGGCAGTGAAGCAAAGGATACGAAAAGGTCCACAAAAGACCGTAAAAGGATACATAGAGGATATAAACGGGATAATAAAAGTGAAGTGAAGCAGGGCATAAACGCCGAAATATATTGATACAGTATTGATACAGCGAGGTTTCGGGCGCTGAATTTGCGGCATTTGGAGGACTAAGGTTGGAATTTGGATTAGGGACGGCATGGATTTGGATTATGTTGGACTGGCGATTTGCATTCATATTTTGAGGGTAGCAGAAAATGATGGTGAATAGGCGACTATATGTTCGCGCATTGGGGAATTATCACAAAGTACATATTTTCTATAACCAAGGGCAGGAAGTTTTTTGCCGCCGAGCAGACCGAGTTATTTTGAGGACGCGGAGAAGAGGGATTATGGGCGATGCGCCGAGTCGGCCGCTCTCGTCCACAAAATCGAATCCCGCGCCGGCATCGTCGAGCATGGTTTGCTTATTGCGGTGGCGGAGGATGTGGCGGGTGGGGCGCGGCGTTTGCGGGGCAAGAAGTTATCATGGCTAATCGCCAATGACTCTTCGAGCGATTTTGTCAATCGCGCTGATTTCTTCGGCGAGGATTTCACGCGCTCTTCCCCTTGCTCGTCCAGGACCGCCGTTGAGCAAGCGGTTTTCTTCCATGCCTTTCATCTCTTCAATCTTCTCGTGGGCGGCGATGCTCAAGCGGGCGAGTTCGAGATGATCGGGATTGTTTGGTTCAAAGATAGGAATGGCGCAGGCTTCGAAGGGGGTGCGCTGGATATGCCGCGCGCCCCACAAACCTTCCGGCTGATGCGTTTTTATCTGTTCATTGACAATTCGAGAATTGAGGATTGCGCAAAGGTAATGCGCTTCGGCTTCAGTCGGGGCAGTGTAATGAAAACAGGTGTAATCGACAACAAACTGCTGAACTCTCCGCCGGTATATTCTCAAGTTCTCGTAGTCGAGATCCAAGACACAGCAGGCAATGTTCGTGCCGCTGCCGCCATAAATCACGCGAAACCTGTCGTTTACGGTTTGCGAGGTCAGTTTGTTGCGATAGTTGAACCACTCAAGCAGAGTTTCTGTCGTGGTGGCTGATTTGCGCTCGTCCCAGATATTGCTCACCTTCTCAAACCAGGTGGTGAAACTCCGGTGATGGGCAGTTACGGCGAAAGCCAATACGTCATGCAGCAATTCAAGTTTGCCCACCTCATTTTGTTTTGCTGGCAAGGCGACCATATTGAGTTTCTGGTGGCCGAAGGGCAGCAGGTGCTTGCTGAGCAGAGTGGCGTAGATGTAGGGATTATGCACCGTGCCTTCCAGTTTGATGCCCTTCCAAGGCGCTTTGGCGTCTTTATCGAGTTCGGGATCGGTCTCGACAATCGGCATGTTCGGCAAACCGGCCGGGCGCACAAAACAAAGGTTGCGCGGGACGAGCGACGCGCCCTGGGCGAAAAGCTCGTAATAGTAGATGCTGCGGATTTTCGGGTCGACGAAGTTGGTGAGGGTCTTGCCCACTGTCAGCAGCGGCTCCGCTTCCGCCAACGGCAATTCGTGTTTAGCGAAAGCCGCCCGGTAGGTTGTCGTGGGGATGTCGGCTTTGGCGATGTGGCCACTCGACGAGATGATGACGGCGGATGGCACATTGAACAAGGGACTGACATCGCCGACATCGAGGATACGAGTCATGCCTTGTCGCTGAAAGGGGCGGTGCTGCTTGGCGCCGGTGAGCACACTACGGGGCATGACAAATGCCAGTGTGCCATCATCTTTCAAATATCGGTCTTTGGCGTGAGCGAAGAACAGTGTGCTCAAGTCCATCTGCGTGAAGAGTTTTACATCGCCCGAATCGATAAGCTGATAGTGGATATACAGAGCCTTCACTTCGTCTTGCCAAGTAGGGCTGTTGATATAGCGGTAAGACAGCCAGGGCGGATTACCGACCACGACGTCAAATCCCTTTTCCGCCAGCACCAGGGGGCGCGAGAGGTTTTTGAGGATGTATGCCCAGATGCTGTCGCGACCATCGCGGATTAACTCGACCAGCAGTTGGAAATTGCTCGCCCAGTGATTGCGAAAGGCCGGGTTCGTGAGGCCGCTGTAAATGTCTTGCACCCACCTTCTGAAAACCTTCGCCATTTCCGCCGTTTTTTCGGGGCTGGCGAGTTTGGCAAAGTCGTCCATGTAGTCGATTGTCTTTGTCAGCTTGTCTTCGTCTACAGCGGATTCAAGCGGTATATGGAAGGCTTCGTCTTTCTCCAGGTCGACGGCGATGGGGACAGCCTCAGGTCCTCGGTAGGTCAGTGGTCCAATCAGCGCGTCGGCTAGGAAGACTGGCAAAGGCGGCGGATCTCCGCCATGATTGTCCATCTCCAGATGCTCGCTCAATGCCAGCAAATAATTTATCCGGGCGATGGTAACGGCTAGCGGGTGTATATCTGTCCCGACGATATTGTTCAAAGCGAAGTCGACCAATTCGCGTCCGGTCAAGCCGTTGTCCGCCAATCGGCGGATGGCGTTAAAGAGGAAGGTGCCGGAGCCGCAGGCGGGATCGAGCAAACTCTGCGGGGCGCGATAGTCGATCTCTTCGAGCGTCAACTGCGCCAGCCAATCGGGGGTGTAGTATTCGCCCAGATCATGCCGCGTTTCCGGGTCGACCAAGTCTTGATAGAGTTGTTTGAGCAAGTCTTGACGGATGGCGCTGAGGTCGTAAACCTGCAACTCGGCGGACAGCCCGTAGAGGAAGTTGATAGAGTCAGCCCGAATATCGGACATCATCAACCAGGAGAAGAAGTCGTTCTCGCCGATATTGCTGACGCCGTGTTTATGAAAGGCTTCGCCGTTGACGATGCTGGGGAGATCGGTAATGTCCGGGCGGCCTTCGAGGGCGGCGAATACCAGCAGTTTGGCGAATTGCGACAGATAGGTGTGCCTTATGAACAGGTTATCGTCGGCGATATCCGAACCGTAGACCTTACTCAGCAGCGCCTTCCATTGTCCGCGCCAAACATCCAGTTCCGTGTTGTCTTCAATTTCGCCGAGCAATCTTGTCAGCGTCTGCTGAACGAGTTGGAATGTCGGGCTTTTGACGCCGAAACGCTGCACGATGTCGTCCGCCGTCGGTTCAATGTTTTGGCGGCTGAAGAGGTAAGAATCAAACCATAAATAGGCGACCTCAGCGTCGGCGCTTGTGATAATGAATTGATCTATTTCTTTCGCTTGTTCGGCTTCATCCAAAACATAAGCGCGAAACTCGATGCCGTCCGTCAGCATACCGACATAACGATGAAGTTCCGGCATGACGCGCATATAAGCGGCAAGTTGGTCGATGTTGGCGCCGAGGTCTGTCTTGATGTCGCGCTTGAATTCAATCAGCAGATCGCCCAGCAGGGCATCGATGTAGCCATGTTTCCGCACTTTTGTCATCGTCACGTGATGTTCCAGCGCAATATCTTCATAGCTCACGCCAAAAGCATCGCTGATGAAACCCAGAAACAGGTGACTGATTTGCCGCTCGGGTTGTTGGCTTGTATGGGCGTCTGTTATGTTGCTGATATATGTTTCCAGCTTAGCGTCAAAGTCAGATGTCATATCATCTCTCCAAGAGAGTGGCTGGAAGATATTCTACCATCCTTATCCGCGTCTGGCTGGATTCATTGTTCTCGGCGGCCGAAGATAATCTCAATAAACTGGGCGCGCTCGGTGGTACAATCTTTCTAGAAGTTCTCAAGACACAAGGAGCCGCGCATGACCGAGAAACCCAACTGGCGCGATAACGGCGTCCGCATCGTCCGAGCGGGCGAACTCGATAGCAACACTCCGCAGACGCCGGGCATGAGCCGCGCGGCCGCCATCAACCAAGCCAAAGCGGGGGCGGAGAAACTCTGGGCGGGCACGGTCAATATCCAGCCTGACGCCAAGACCGGCGCCCACCATCACGGCGAGCTCGAAAGCGTCATCTATGTCCTGCGCGGGCGGGCCCGCATGCGCTGGGGGGATAATCTGGAATATGTCGCCGAGGCTGAGGCCGGCGATTTCATCTATGTGCCGCCCTTCGTGCCCCACCAGGAAATCAACGCCGACCCGGAGCAGCCGCTGGAGTGCATCCTCGTCCGCAGCGACCAGGAAGCCATTGTCGTCAACCTCGATATCGAGCCGGCGGAAAGCTCGGAGATTATCTGGATCGGTCCCAATCATCCAGAGCAATAGGGCGAATCTCAAAGCCAACCCCACCCCCCGGCCCCCTCCCCGAGGCATCAGGGAGGGGGAGCGCGCTGAGAGTAGATGATTTTGATGCTCAATCTTGTGCTATTTGCGCGTTTATTGTCAATTTCATCGTCGAGTCACCCTTCCCCAATGATTTGGGACGACAACATCGCCATAGAGATGGGGGAGACTAGGTTTGGGGTGGGGGCAGCTACCAAGTTACCCGCAGCGCAACCGGACCGCGGAAGGAGATATTGCGCGTGTATTCGAGTTCTTGCCCGTCCGCCAGCCGCAAACCGGGCAGTTCCCGCGCCAGCGTCTCCAGCAATATCGCCATCTCCAGCCGAGCCAGCGGCGCGCCGACGCAGTAGTGTATGCCGTAGCCAAAAGCCAGTTGGTCTTTGAGATTGCCGCGCTCAAACAAGATCTCGTCCGGCTCGGGGAAGACGGCCTCATCGCGATTGGCTGAGTGGAGCATCAGCAGCAGGTTCGCCCCCGCCGGGATGTCGACGCCGTTGATCCTGCTCGCTTTCACCGTCAGTCGCCGCCAGGCGCAAACCGATGGATCGTAGCGCATCATCTCTTCCAGGGCTTGCGGGATGCGCTCCGGCGCCGCGCACAGCGCCTCCCAATGCGCGCGATGAGTCAGCAGATGCAGCAGGGCGTTGTTGATCTGGGCTGTGGTCGTCTCGTGCCCGGCCACCAGCAGGGTGATCATGCAGCTGGCGATCTCGTTCAGCGTCAGCACCGCGTCATCGCCGGCGCGCAGGCGGATCAAATCGCTGGTCAAGTCGTCTTGCGGCGCTCGTTCTTTCTCGGCGACAAGCTCGACCACGTAGCGCCAGAAGGGCACTAGATGCCGCGTCATGGCGATTTGCTCGTCGGGGCTTGGGCGACCGTAATAGAGCTTGATGCGGTTGCCGGCCCAGGCTTTCACGCGCGGCACATCGTCAGCGGGCACGCCCAGGACGCGGAACAAAACGTAAGCGGGATATTCGTAGGTCAGATCGGCGACGATATCGACCGGCGCTTTATCGCGAATGCGGCTGATGTCTCGTTCGGCGATGGCGCGGATGGCGGGCGTGAAGCTTTTCATGCGCCGCGGGGTGAAGAGGCGGTTGACCAGGGCGCGGATCCGCGTGTGGCTGGGTGGGACGTTGTTGGACAAGACCGGCTCCGGAGTGTAGTCGCCGACGGCAAGCATCCGCTGGACGGCGTCGGAAAAGGGCAGGATGGGAGTGATGGTGTTGGCGGCGGTGTAGGTCTCGTGGTCGCGGAAGATGGCTTTGACGTCCTCGTGGCGAGTGACGACCCAGTAGTCGATGGCCGGGCTGTAGAAGACGGGCTGTTCGCGGCGGGCGGCGGCGAGCAGGGGGAAGGGGTCGCGCAGGTCGAGGGGGTCGAAGTCGGCGCTGAGATTTGTGATGGGGCAATGCCTTTGGTTCATCTTGGCGGCGCAATCCGTATCCGTCTGATCAGGGTAAACAGACTATAGCGAATTGAATCGCTAAAGGCATCGAGAAAGCGGTTGGTCGAGGGGCTCGCGGCCTGTGCTATTCATCCGCCTCAAGCGCCAATTGGCGAATCTCCGCGGCGCTGATGTCGGTGTCGTCGGTCTTGGAATAGATGGTGAGCAGGGTGACGCGGTCGTTGAATTGGGCATAATAGATGACGCGGAAGCCGCTGCTTTTGCCCCGCTGCGCCGCGCGATTGGGCAGGCGTACTTTGTAGACGGTGTGGCCGATGCCGGGAATTCTATCGCCTGGGCGTTCATCGTTCCTGAGACGCTGGAATAAAGGGCGTAAATCGAGATGGATCGAGGGAAACCGGCGGCGGAGCCTCCTAGTTCGTTTACGAAATGTCGGGTGGGTGTCAACTCTCGTCGGCATCAACCATAGCTTCGCGTTCTAGCTCGTCAAGGAATTCCATCGCATCCTGACCTCTGTACCCAGCCATCACATCGCGCAGGCCCTGGCGAATATCTTCCATGATTTCTTCTTTCGTCGGCTCGCGGTCATCTTCATCGGCTGCGACAGTGTCCGGCGGGACTGGCTTCAGCTTGGGTCCGTCCATTTTCATTCTCCTTGTCCGGTCAGATGCTCAACTGTTTTCGGCATCGACCATAGCTTCGCGTTCTAGTTCGTCAAGGAATTCCATCGCGTCCTGGCCTCTGTACCCAGCCATCACATCGCGCAGGCCCTGGCGAATATCTTCCATGATTTCTTCTTTCGTCGGCTCGCGGTCGTCATCTTCCTCGAGCGTCCGCGGCGCTTGGGGCAAAGTCGGATTCAGTTTGTCGGGATTCATAGCTTGCCTCCCACATCGTCCCGACAATTGTAGCGCAAGCAGGCCGCGCTATTCAATAATAAGGGGAGATTCGTTATGATAAGCGCCATTATCCGGGCGCGGCTGGGGGCAACTATGACGATCAAGCTAGGCATCATCGGCGCGGGGCGCATCGGCCGCGTCCACGCGGACACTTTGACGACGCGCGTCCCCGGCGCGGACCTGCTCGCCATCGCCGATATCTACGAAGACTCGGCCAAGTCGGCCGCGGCGGACTTTGGCATCCCTGATTACACAAGGGAGCCGGCCGAGATCATCAACAGCGGCGACATTGACGCGGTTGTCATCTGCTCCTCGACCGACACGCATTGCCGCTTCATCACCGAGGCCGCGCGGGCGGGCAAAAATATCTTTTGCGAGAAACCGATCGCCTTCGACCTGGCGGAGATAGACGCGGCGCTGGCTGCTGTCGCCGAGGCGGGCGTACAGTTGCAGATCGGCTTCAATCGCCGTTTCGACAGCAATCACGCGCGCATCAAGGGAGCCATCGAGGGCGGCGAGATTGGCCAGGCGCATACACTGACGATCATCAGCCGCGATCCGGCGCCGCCGCCAATCGACTACATCAAGGTCTCGGGCGGTTTGATGATGGACATGATGATCCACGACTTCGATATGTGCCGCTTCTTGCTGGGCGAGGTCGAGGAAATGTTCGCGCTGGCTGATGTGATGGTGGATCCGGCGATCGGCGAAGCGGGCGATATCGATACAGCCAAGGTGATGCTGCGCTTCGAGAATGGCGCAATAGGCACGATCGAGAACAGCCGGCAGGCGGTCTATGGCTACGATCAGCGGGTGGAAGTCTTCGGCAGCGGCGGCGCCGTCAGCAGCGGCAACTGGTATCCCAACGCCGTCACGATCAGCGATGCCGCCAACGTTCGGCGGGACTTGCCGCTGAACTTCTTCATGGAGCGCTACATGGACAGCTACGCGGCTGAGATGATGGCTTTCGTTGAGGCGATAGGGGCGGGGGAAACCGTGCCGGTGGTTGGCAATGACGGGCGCGTCCCGGTGTTGATGGCGCTGGCGGGCATGCGCTCAGTGGCGGAGAGGCGGCCGGTGCGGCTTGATGAGGTGGAGGCGTGACGATGAGGGAATGTCGCTTTTCTAACCCCACCCCTAGCCCCTCCCCGAGGCATCAGGGAGGGGAATTCAGTCATCGAGCGCGGTGTGGTAATAGCGCAGGCAAGTCTCCCCCATTGCTATGGGATTCTTCCCCCCGCGAGACGGGGGGACCGAGGGGGGCGTTTAGAGGGGGTAGAGGTCGTCTATGAGCAAAACATACGACTCCCTGCACATGGGGCGCAGTTCCATTGATCTGTATTCCAACGACATCGGCGAGCCTTTCGTCGAGATTGACAGCTTCGCCGCTTATGTCGGCGGCTCGCCGACGAATATCAGCGTCGGCGGGAAACGGCTGGGACTGAATACGGCGCTGCTGACCGCTGTCGGCGCGGACCCGGTGGGCGACTTTATCTTGCATTTTCTCAACAAGGAAGGCGTGGAGACGCGCTTCATCCCGCGCAAGCCGGAGCATCGCAGCTCGGCGGCTGTGCTGGGCATTGAACCGCCGGACAAGTTTCCGCTGGTCTTTTATCGCGAAAATTGCGCCGATATCAATTTGAATATCGATGATGCGCTGGCGGCGCCGGTGGGGGATTGCCGCGTCTTTCAATTCGCTGGCACCAATTTGAGCCGGGAGCCGAGCCGCAGCGCGACGATGTTCGCGGCCGAGCAAGCGCGTTTGGCCGGCGCGACCGTCGTCTTCGATGTCGATTTCCGGCCCGACCAATGGCATGATGTGCGCGCTTTTGGCGTGGTGGCGCGGAGTGTCCTGCGTCTGGTCGATGTGGTCATCGGCACGGAAGACGAGATCAACGCCGCCATGCTCAGCGACGCCTCGCAGATGGAAGTCACGCATTCGCAGGTCTCCGATACCAAAGTGGCGGGGGATACGCGGGGCGCCATCGAATTCATGCTGGGCATGGGACCGGAAGCGGTGGTCGAGAAGATTGGTCCGGAAGGGGCGCGCATCCACCTGCGGGACGGCGATATTATCGAGGCGCCGGGCTTCCCGGTGGAAGTGACGAATATCCTGGGCGCGGGCGATGCCTTCGGCGGCGGCTTCATCTACGGGCTGGTCAAAGGCTGGGGCTGGTATCGAGCGGCGCGGCTGGGCAATGCTTGCGGGGCGATTGTCGTCACCGAGCATGGCTGCGCTAACTTCATGCCGACGATGGCCGAGGTGGAAACTTTCGTCGCCCCTTACGGCGGGCTAGATTGACAAGCCCCCACCCCGGCCCCTCCCGCCATCTCTATGGCGGGCATCCAAAGCATTAGGGAGGGGGGCAGTCGCCATGCGCGTGGGGTTTGGAGATACTGGAAGGAAATAGCTATGGTTACTGAGACGAACGAAGAGGGCTGGATCACGTATATGAGCGGCGATGACCTGCTGGAGCGGGCGCGGCGGGAACGGGCCGAGTTGGAAGCGCTCTGGCTGGGTTTGGACAACGAGGAGTTGACGCGCCGGCCGGGACCGCATCCGGAGTGGTCGGTCAAGGACATCATCGCGCATATCACCTGGTGGGAGCAAACGGCGACCAACTGGGTCTCGCGGGCTTTGACCGGCGAGCTGCTGGCGCGGACGGAGACGCCGGATGAGATCAACGCCCGCGTCTTCGCGGACAATCGCGACCTGCCGCTGAATACCGTGCTCGAGATGTTCGAGGTCAGCTTTCCGCCGCTGGAAGCGCTGATTAACCGCCTCAGCGATGAGGAAATCAATGACGCCGAGGTCTGCGATATTCGCGGGATGCCGCTGCTTTATTTTCTGGTGGGCAATACCTTCGCGCATTATGCTGATCATGTGGATGACCTGCGGGCTTATGTCGAGCGGCTTGGCGCATGATTTTTTTGAACCACAGAGATCACAGAGGACACAGAGAAAAGAAACTATTTCTATCAACCCTTTGCGCTCTCAGTAAAACCAAGTTAGTCATGCGACAAATGAAATGTAGTGGATGTCGTAAGCTACAATGATTACGGTTTTTGCCAATCTCTTTACCTTGCAATATTTTCTCATTACTTTGTTGATTCTACTTCTGTGCCCTCTGTGGTTAGATTATCTTGAACTTGTCTTGGAGGTATAACGTATGCAATACACATCAGAGACGATGCTGATTAAATCGAAGGACAGCGGCGATTCGGGCATCTTCGCCGAGGTCAGCGCCGGGCAAGCGGGTTGGGATTATCTCAACATGGCGGCGATGCGCCTGAGCCGGGGCGAGAGCTTCAGCGTCGAGACGCGCGAGCACGAAAACGCTACCGTCATCCTGGGCGGGACTTGCGATATCGTCACATCGGACGGCGAGTTCGTGAATGTGGGGCGGCGGCCCGATGTTTTCAGCGGCATGCCCTGGGCGCTGTATATGTCGCGGCGCAAGCGATTCACAATCAGGGCGACAAGCGACAGGCTGGAATTCGCCTCTTGCTGGGTCCCGACCGATCAGGATTTTCCGACGCAACTGGTGAGTCCCGATATGAGCGAGATTGAACTGCGCGGCGGCGGCAATGCTTCGCGGCAGATCAACGGGATTTTGCCGCCCGGTTTCAACTGCCATCGCATCGTGGCGGTCGAGGTTTATACGCCCTCGGGCAACTGGTCGAGTTATCCGCCGCACAAGCATGATGTACACAAAGAAGACGAGGCGGGCAACTTGCTGGAAGCCGACCTGGAAGAGATCTACTTCTACAAGATCGATCATCCGGGCGGTTACGCTTATCAGCGCGTTTACAATGACGACCGCAGCATTGACGGCGTGATGATGGCGGAGAATCACGATACGGTGCTTGTGCCGGAGGGTTATCATCCGGTGGTCAGCGCGCACGGGTATACGACCTACTATTTGAATTTTTTGGCGGGCAGCGCGCAGTCGTTGGCGAACAGCGATGATCCGGCGTATGCGTGGGTGAAGGGGACGTGGACGTACCTGGATCCGCGGTTGCCGATTGTGCATCATGGGATGGAGGGGTAACCCCTCACCCCAAACCCCTCTCCCACAAGGGGAGAGGGGCTTCAATGCAAGAGGAAAGGGCTAAGAAGTGCGGATTACGAAGATCTCCGTGAAGGGCTTGTTTGGGATGTTCGATCACGAGATTCCGTTGAATCAGGAGTCTCGGATTACGATTATTCATGGTCCGAATGGGGTGGGGAAGACTGTGTTGTTGAGGATGGTGCATGGGTTGTTCAACCATGATTATGAGCCATTCACGACTATGCATTTCGAGCAATTTCGAGTTGAACTGGAGGGAGAAGATTGTATTACCGTTCAATTTGGCGATGGAGATGATTATTTATCAATTGAACGTGACAATGGGACTATTGCGGAGTTCGCGCCATATGTACCGGAAGATAATTTCGACGAAGTAGTAGATTCACTTCGACCACTTGACCTTCTTAGGCGTAAATTCACCGAAGAGCCAGCTTGGATTAGCCTAAGACGATTGAGCGTTTATCTTAGCAGAGAGGAGGTTCTGAATGATTTCCCTGAATTGCATAAGAGAATTCATGGCGAGATCCCACCATGGTTTAGTGAAATAAGCCACGCAATTAGCACAGAGTTTTATGGGACAAGACGATTGCAGAGCGATACAGCCCCAAGGGAGGCTGATCTTTGGAAGGGGATAACAAAACAGGTATTCACTATCGGCTTTTTCCAAAGTGAAAATAAAGATATCCAACTGTTCTTAAGGAATCTCAAAAATGCCAATTCACGGGAAAGAATAGAAGTCGCGATTATGTTCATCCTTGTACTACCTTTTGCGTTACCGTTGTCAATCGTTCAAGGCATTCTCCGTTTGGTATACGGGCCGTTCGACGGTCTATTCTTTCGGCTGATGCAGCAAATACAAGATCGTAATGCAGTTATTGAGGCAAGACTTGAATTCGCAATAGAGTTGGCGTCGGAAGACTCTTATGCCAGACTGCGGCTATTTGAAGAAATTGTCAACAGGCGGTTTTTATTCGCATCCTTGAAGTTCAATGAGGACGCTGCATACAGCAAAGATTACAGACTGTTTGCCCGTGACGGGGGCGAAATCCCTGAGGATAGACTGTCGTCTGGTGAAAAACACTTGCTTGCTCTTTACTATCATCTTGTCTTTGTGGCGCAACCGGGCTCTTTGATATTCATTGACGAACCGGAGTTGTCGCTTCATGTTGACTGGCAGGAACATTTCCTTAGGGACATTCAACGAATAGTCGAGTTGAGGAACATTGACTTACTCATTGCGACCCACTCGCCGACTCTCATTGATGACAAGTGGGAATGGACGGTCGGATTAGGATATCCCGAAAGTGAGATCATGGGATGACCATTAGAAAGACTGAGTATTATCATTCCAATCGTCATAGGATGTCGACGCAAAAGCGTGCGACTATTTTTGTTGAAGGGCCTGCGGACGAGGTGCTCTGGAGAAGATTTTTTTCGTGCATCCACTGTAAGCTAGAGCGCGTAGGTGGCAAGCTAAAGGTGAAATCCCGTCTTAAGTCTAGACAGGAACGTAAGGTATCTGGTTTCGCAGGTATTATAGATGCAGATTATTGGCTTATTACGGAATCGGATAAACTATGCCAGAAAGACCTGCTTTATGACGAATGCTATCCGGATGCGGAACTGATTATCTTGAATTCAGCCACCTTGACGGATGTTTTGAATAAGGAGTTTGGCCTTGATGACGATCCGGACATACAGAAGCTTGCAGAGGTAGTAACGACTGAAGCAGAGCGTTTGGCAATGGAATTCGGCTACTTTCGGTTGCTCAATGACTGTAAGAGTTTTGGCATCAATTTTAAGGACTTTTGGAAAAGTCGCCGCTATGCCTATGATGAATTCGTTGATGCAGAAGACATTGACTCGATACAGATTCGTCGGGATCGCTTCGCTATGCGGCTAACCGAATTCCATAACGCCGGGAAGAATCGAGTGATAGACAAACGGATAGAACATGAGGAGCTATTAGCGGGAGTCGCCAAACTCAAAGCAATAGACAAGTATCAGACGCCGAACATACAACTCTGCCAAGGACATGACACCGTCGCTCTCATCGCGTACCTGATGCCGATTATGTTCAAATCAGTGTTTGGACAAAGTTTGCCATCAAGATTCAAGGAACTTTGTGACCGTTTGAAGCTCGAACGGAAGTTGAGAAATAAGTATAAAGAAGAGTATTTTATTAAGACATCGCTTCGCGAAAACATCAAGAATTGGGAATGCGCTAACGAACCTTATAGAATACTTAGAGCCGAGATTTGAAAGGACACTGCCCCATGACCACCACCCGCCTCACCATGTCCCAAGCGCTGGTCAAATACCTCGCCGCGCAGTATGTCGCCCGCGATGGCGTCGAGAACCGCTTCTTCGCCGGCATGTGGGGCATCTTCGGCCACGGCAATGTCGCCGGCGTCGGGCAGGCGCTGGAGCAATACGCGCCCGATTTGCGCTATTATCAGTGCCGCAACGAGCAGGCGCAGGTGCTGACTGCGGTGGCTTATGCCAAGCATCGCAACCGGCTGGCGGCTTTCGCTTGCGCTTCGTCGATTGGTCCGGGCGCATCCAACATGATCACTGGCGCGGCGGTGGCGACGGTCAATCGCATCCCCGTCCTCATCTTGCCCGGCGATATCTTCGCCGAGCGTATTCAGGCGCCCGTCTTGCAGCAGGTGGAAAGCGAGCACAGTCAGGATTTCAGCGTCAACGATTGCTTCAAGCCGGTCTCGCGTTATTGGGATCGCATCAATCGGCCCGAACAGATCATCACGGCTTTGCCGGAAGCGATGCGCGTGCTGACATCGCCGGCCGATACCGGCGCGGTCACGCTCAGCTTGCCGCAGGACATACAAGCCTACGCTTACGATTATCCGGCTGACATGTTCGAGAAGCGGGTCTGGCAGATCCCGCGCAATCGCCCGGATGTCGCGGCGGTTCAGCGGGCGGCGGGGTGGATCCGCGAGAGCGAGCAGCCCATCATCGTGGCTGGCGGCGGCATCCATTACAGCGATGCGCACGATGCGCTGGAAGCTTTCACGGCGCGGACGGGCATTCCGGTGACGGAGACGCAGGCGGGCAAGGGCGCGCTGCTGTATGACAATCCGGTCAACCTGGGCGCGGCCGGCGTGACCGGCACGGAAGGCGCCATCGCGCTGATGAGCGAAGCCGACCTCGTCATCGGCATCGGCACGCGCTACAGCGATTTCACCAGCGCCTCCAACACCGCCTTCGCTCGTGAAGGCGCCCGCTTCATCAATATCAACGTCGCCGAGTTCGATGCTTACAAGAACAGCGCCTTGCCTTTGATCGGCGATGCCCGCGTCACGCTGGAGGAGTTGTCGGCGGCGCTTTCGGATTACGCCGTCGCCGATGATTATCGCGCGCGCGTCCAGGCTTGCAACCGGGCTTGGGATGCCGAGGTGCATCGCATTTATAATCTTGAGCACGAGCCGATGTTGAGCCAGGGCGAGGTCATTGGCATGGTCAATACGTTATCGGGCGCGGGGGACACGGTGCTCTGCGCGGCCGGCAGCATGCCCGGCGACTTGCACAAGCTTTGGCGCACGCGGAACCGCAAGGGCTATCACCTCGAATATGGTTATTCGACCATGGGTTACGAGATCGCCGGCGGCTTGGGCGTCAAGCTGGCTGAGCCGGAGCGCGAGGTCTGGGTGATGGTGGGCGATGGTTCTTTCCTGATGATGCACACCGAGATCGTGACGATGGTGCAAGAGGGCATCAAGGTGAATATCATCGTGGTCGATAATCATGGTTTCGCCAGTATCGGGGCGCTGTCGAAGAGCGTCGGCAGTGATGGCTTCGGCACCAAGTATCGCTATCGCAGCGACTCGGGGCAGCTTGATGGCGAGACCCTGCCGATTGATTTCGCCAAGAATTGCGAGAGCCTGGGCGCTCATGTCATCCGCGCGCGCGACCGCGAGGAATTCTCCCGCGCTATGGAAGAGGCGAAAGCGCATCAGGGCGGTCCCGTCTGCATCGTGACCGAGGTTGACCGGCGGCAGCGCGTCCCGGGTTACGGCTCCTGGTGGGATGTGCCGGTGGCGGAAGTCTCGGAGATGGAGGCGGTGCAAGCGGCCCGCGTCGATTATGAGGCGAACAAAGGGCGCGAGAATTATTATTAGGACAATCATGCGCCCGCCGTTGCATGGAAGGGGGCGCCACGAAGAGCCGCTTTATGAATGGCTCCCCGCCGCCTTATCCGCTCAGCGAATCTTTCCCGGCGCTCAACCAATCCAAGGTAAAGCGCGCGAAAACGATGCCGCCACTGTTCCCCTGCTCATAAAGCAAACCGATGCGCATATCGTCCAGCACGGTCAAGTCGCCATAAGCCGACGGGCCGCTGTCAACCAACTTCGCCACCGGCCAAGTCCGCCCTTCGTCATAGCTTAAGCGCACGGTCATCTTTTCCCGCGCCCTTTGGCTGGCTGGATTGGAAAAAAGGATGCGGCTCTTGTTCCCGTATTCAGCTTCGTCGCTCCAGGTATAGCGCTGGATACTGCCTTGCACGATGGGGTCGGGCAGCCCTTCGTCATCTCTATGAGTTGCCGCCATCAAGATATTGCCGTCTTCGTCGAACTGATGGATCATCACCCCGCGGAAATTGACAGGGGCGCCATCTGGTCCCGTATTGTTCCTGAAGTTCACCATGATATCGCCCGATTCCAGCTCGACCGCCATCGCCTCGCTGCTGCCGAGGACAGCGCTGACTCCGCCAATAGTCCAGCTCCGCCCATGGTCCTCGCTCCAATAGGCATAATTTTGCCCGTGGCGGACTGACCGGTCCCCTTTGGTCAATTTAGCGCAATAGAATAAGCGTCCGCGCGTCGCCGGGCTGTTGCGCAGGCCCCCGCGCAACTGGATGCCGTGCCCGGTCGCCGGGAAGTTCATGCGCCAGTCTTCCGGGTGGTTGTAGCGCTCGGCCGCATCGGCGTAAACCGCGGTATAGTTTGGCTTCAGCGGTTTATGCACTTGCGCGGTGATATCCGTCTCATTCAGCCAGCTTCGTCCGTGGTCGAAGCTCTCGATGGCGCAGGCGCGCCGCACGCCGCTGCCGCCGGTGATGAATTGTTCGCCGAATTCCGTCTTGTTGTAGATGATGATGGCTCGCCCTTGGGGATTGTCGGCATCCATCATGTCCAGGACCGGCGATGGATTCTGCGCCACATGCTCTGTGCCGTCGGGCAAGATGTTGCGCGCAATGGTGAAAACACCGCCCCAAGTCCTCCCTCTGTCCTGGCTGATTTTGCCGACGACGCGGATGATGCCGTTATGATCGCCGCAATTCGCCAGGCGCCCCTCCGCCACCGCCAGCAAATCCCCATTGCCCAGGCGAATGATGCTGGGAATACGGTAGCAGGCGTAGCCTTCGCGGCCGTTGACGAAGACCGGCTGCAAAGAGAAATCAGCGTCGTTTTGGGGCTGGGACATAATTCAATGTGCTCCCGCCGCGTCGTTTCGCTTGGCGTCCATCTCCGCCAGCGTCAGCCGCACGCTCATGATGTAAGGCGGCTCGTTCAGCGTCCAATGCCCATAAGTCGTCGTCACAAAGGTCCCGTCCGGCAGCGCTTCCAACCCGGGATAAGCGCAGTCGCCGAAGATGAAGTCGCCGCGCTGATTGCGTCCGTGATTGCGCATAAGCCGAATTTTGTACTGCCCCTCACAGCCGTTTACGATGTCGTCGAAAGTCCCGACCCAAGCCACCCAATCCGCCATCCAAGGGCTGCTCTTCGCTTCATCGCGGAAGGTGATGAAGAGACGGCCGTCCGGCGCGTATTTGCCGATGTGCCGGTCGCCTGTCAGCGTCGCCGGCAGTTCGGCCGGTTCCGTCCAGCTTTTGCCTTCGTCATCGGAGAAGATCACAAAGGAATTGAACCGCCGGCTGTTTTCGCGCAAGAGCACAGCGATGCGATCGTCATCGGGCGAGCGTATCCAACCCGGCTCGCAGAGGTCAGCCTCCTCATGTTGCGCGATCGCTTCCGGCTGGCTCCAGCTAAGACCGCCGTCGCTGGAGATTGTCTTGTAGACCTTAAAAGGGCGCTCGGTGAGGCCTTTGTTCCGCAGGAAGCGGCCGTCATCGTGAAATAGCGCCATGTAATCGCCGTTTTTGAGCCGGTCCAGGCAAGACATCGTCACCACCCCGCCAAAATCGCCAATTGCCTCAAGCGGGGACCAAGTCGCTCCGTCATCTTCGGAGACCGCCATCCGGATCGGATACAAGCCGGAAAACAGGATTAAGCGCTTCACACCCTGCATATCCACCACCCGGTGGATGGTGGGCACTTCCTTTGAGGTTGACCAATTGTCCGGTACCGGCAAGCGCTCGCTCCAGGTTAGCCCGCCGTCATCGCTGCGTTTCAAGAGAATCTGCCCCTTGCCATGGCCGATAGGGTAGGTGGCGTACATCGTTCGGTTGTCTTCGAGCAGCACAGTGGTGACATGCCCGAGATATTGTTCCGGGCGTCGATCCACCAAAACCTGCCGCTCGCTTTCATCCGCCAGGTCAATCAAGGGAATGCTCATCATCTTCTGTCCTTCGTATTGGCTAAGTTTGCCTAAAGGCTCATGCGCGGGTCCAAGGCGTCGCGCAAGCCATCGCCGATGAAGTTGATGCTCAAGACTGTAATCGCAATCATAAGACCAGGCGGCAGCCACAAATGCGGAAACTGCTCCAGCAAGGTTAGCTGCCGCGCGCTGTTGAGCATATTGCCCCAACTCGGCGTTGGCGGCTGTACCCCCAGCCCGAGGAAGCTCAAGCCCGCTTCAATCAGAATCGCGCTGGCTGTGCCCAAGGTCGCCACAACAATCAGATAGGGAACCACATTCGGCAGAATATGGCGCAAGATAATCCGCGGCGCCGGCGTGCCCATGCTGCGCGCTGCTTCTATGAACTCCATCTCCCTTAATTGCAACACTTGTCCGCGAACCAAGCGGCAAGTCCCGGGCCAGCCCAACAAGCCGATGACGAGCATGGCGTTGTAGATGCTCGGCCCCACAAAAGACACCACGGTGATGATGATGATCAAGCCGGGAAAACTCATCACCGTGTCTGTGAAACGCATGATCAGCGAATCGGTAAAGCCTCCGTAATAGCCGGCGATGGCGCCCAATATGGTGCCGATGACGATGTAAATCGATACCGATACAACTCCGACCGACAGCGAAATCCGGCTGGCGTAGGCCAAGCGCGCCCACATATCGCGCCCGGCTTTGTCTGTGCCTAGCACATAAACTTCATTCGGCGGCTCTTTGGTATCGCGCATGTTGACGCGCAGCGGATCATGACTCGTGATCAAAGGCGCAAAAACGGCGATGCCGACCAAAATGAGCAAAGCCGCCGCGCCCAGCAGCGCCAGCCGATGACGCCGGTAACGCCGCCAGAAACGCGATTGGAAAAACCCGCCGCCTTCGACTTCTCCATCAAGAGATTTTGGGCTCGGGCCAAGTCCCTTATGCTCGTCGCGCATGGTCAATTCTCACAAAGTCTCATTCGGCATAGCGAATCCGCGGATCAGCATAGGCGTAGAAAATATCGGTGATCAGGTTTGCCGCCAACACCAGTATCGCGGTGATGAGCAGTAGACTCATGATTTGCGGGTAATCGCGGTCGGTTATGGAGTCGATCGCCAGCTTGCCTATACCGGGCCAATTGAAGATCGTTTCGATGATGACGGAGCCGCCAAATAAGCCGGGCAATCGCAAGCCAAGCACCGTGATCAACGGAATGAGCGCGTTCCGCAGCGCATGAACCGACAAGATCCGCCGCTGCTGCAAACCCTTGGCTCGCGCCGTCGTCACGTAATCCTGATCTAGCACTTCGAGCAAACTCGTGCGGGCGAAGCGCATCAATGAAGCCATGTTGGCGAAGCCGAGCACGGTCGCCGGCAATAGCAAATGATGCAACAGATCCAATGTATAAGGCAATTCCGAGCGCAGGCTGACCATGCCAAAAGGCGGCAAAATATCCAGCTTTAGCGCAAAGACATAAATACCGGCCAACGCTAGGAAAAAATTCGGTACCGAAATGCCGGCGAAGGCACCTAAAGTGAGGGCGTAATCCAGCTTCGAATACTGCTTCAATGCCGAAATCAAACCCAAAGGGATGCCGATAAGAACCGATATCGCCAAGGAGGACACGGTCAATATGAGCGTGGGACCCAGCCGCTCTTGGATGCGCTGCATCACCGGCACACTATGCACAAAAGAATAACCCATATTGCCTTGCATAGCCTCTCGCAGCCAGATGACATAGCGCACAAAAAATGGCTGATTCAAACCAAGATTCTCGCGCAAGACTTCAAGCTCGCCGGGGGCGATTGGCGCCGCTGGGTCAATCATGGCAATGATGGGATCGCCAGGAGCCAGGTTGATGAGCATGAAGTCGATCAACGTGATTCCGAATAGAATCGGAATCGCTAGAACGAGTCGGCGAATAATGTATTTCGACATTGTCGCTTGCTGCTATTTTTGATCACGCAAGGGATTCGACATACTGTCCAAGCGCGCGTCGCGTTCGCCATCAACCTTGTGCCGGAGGCGCGCAAGGCAAGTTAAAGAGCCAGCCCGAATTTGGTCCCAGGATGGCTCTTTCGCGATTGGCCCTTAGCGCTCTATTCCGCCAGCCACCAGGTCTCGATCGCGTTGTAATTCGGCAAGTGGCCGAAATACTGCGGCGTCGCATTGCGGAGCTTGGACGTCAAGACCCAGGCGCGATTGCCCAAACGGATCGGGATCATCGCCGCCTCGTCATCCAGGATGCCCTGAAGTTCTTGATAAAGCGCGATGCGCGTGTCGCGATCCGGCTCGATACGCCCTTGCGCCAAGATTTCATCGACGCGCTCATGGCTGAGCTGCGTGAAATTGAAGCCGCCCTCGGCTAGCGTATAACCGGATTTGTAATAGATCGTTACCGAATCCGGATCCGGTCCAAAGGCATTGCAGATCGCTACCAGATCGAAGTCCATCTGCGTCAGCACGACATCGTTGTAATTCGTGCGATCACCCGCGCCACGCAGTTCAATATTGAAACCGACATCCGTCAGGAACTGCACGATGAACAGCAGATCGTTGGCTGGCTCCTCGCCGCCAAAGACGTAATCGATGACGCGATCGGCCTCCCAATCGCCGTCGGCAATCGCTTCCGCGATTAGTTCGCGCGCCTTGTCCGGATTGAAGGAATAATCCAGTTCATGCGGATTCGGCTTGAGAAATTCCTGACCCAAATGGTGATAGAAGGGCTCCGCCAGTTGACTTCCCAGGAAGAGCTCATCGGTAATTGTCTGACGGTCGATGGCGAAGGAGATGGCTTGACGCACCTTCTTGGGAATGCGGGTCGTATTGGCGGATACGTTGCAGAATACGTTGCTCTTCTGCCAGAAGATCTGGAAGTCCGGGTTATCGAGGAAGCGCGGCAGATCGTCAGCGCCGACATGCTGCGTCATGTCGATGTCACCGGTTTCCAAACCGGCCGGTACTGTGGAGCTATCGGGGAAGAACATATTGATGCCTTCAATGTGCGGCGCGCCCCGGAAGTAATTCTCGTTGCGCTCAAAGCGAATGAGTTGGTCGAGATTTGCTTCCGCCACTTTGAATGGACCTGTGCCAATCGGGCTCTCGGTGAAGAATTTATGGCCTGAAAGATCGGCATAGGCCACATCGCCCAAGACATGCTCCGGCAATATGCTGATGTAGCTCAAGGTATCGAGCAGGGTGACGGCCGCCTGGTTCACGCTGATGCTGACCGTATGGTCATCGATCGCTTGCAGGCCGGCAATGTTATCGGCGTCTCCCGCGACAAAGTCCTCAAGCCCGGCAAGGTCTTGCAGGGAATTGCCCCAGAAGGTCGTATTGTCGGGGTGGACGGCGATGGTCAAGGTAAACACGACATCATCAGCGGTGAAGGGCTCGCCATCGTGCCAGACGACATCATCGCGCAGGTGGAAGGTGAAGGTCTGGGCATCTTCCGAAACTTCCCAGGAATTCGCCAATACCGGAATTGGGTCGACAAAGAAGCCGATGTCGTAAGCGAGCAGCGTGTTGTATATGAAGCGCATAATATCCGATTGAACGCCCTGGACGCCGTTCAGCGGATCCATGCTGCGAGGTGTCTGGCTATATGCATAGTTGAGTATGCCGCCGTCCCTGGGTTCCTGGGCGCTGGCGGCGCCAGCCACAAGCGCGGCAAGCAGGGCAAGAATGAACGTTACATGAACAAGCTTGATGCGAAACATTGTCTTTCTCCCGGTAAACTTGTAGAGAATTGCTATAAGTTTTTATGCGCACCCCTTCTATTCAGCCTCCTTTTCTCTGGTTGCGCAT
Source organism: Anaerolineae bacterium (assembly GCA_022824365.1). Classification (GTDB taxonomy): domain Bacteria; phylum Chloroflexota; class Anaerolineae; order Aggregatilineales; family Phototrophicaceae; genus UBA6055. The sequence goes on along the minus strand of JAJEAA010000031.1, from coordinate 73,207 downwards.
TTCTTCCTGTATGGCGACGAATACTGTAACGCAACTTGGCGCGGGCCACAACCAATTCCTGAGGCTCCGCGCCGCAAACCTTGTCAAGCAAAATCCGGGCATAAGGTTTATACTCACTGGCGAAAGTCCCTCACAACAGGCAGCCGGGAGGAAAACTCATGCGCGCGCTTTCCCAAGCCGATATGAATTTCTGGCGCGAAAATGGCTACGTCATCGTGCGGGAGGCCGCGCCGCGAGAAAACATTGATGCGGTCGTCGATACGATCTGGCGGTTTCTGGAGATGGATCGGGACGATCCCGAGACCTGGTATCATGCGCCACAGGGCGAATTCGGCATGGTGGAGTTGAGCCGCTCGGGCATGGTCGAGCTTTATCATCATCAGTCGCTCTGGGATAACCGGCAGAACCCGCGCGTCTACGGCGCTTTCGTCGATATTTGGGAGACGGAAAAGCTCTGGGTGACCATCGACCGGGTCAACCTCAATCCGCCGGCGCGGATGGATTGGGATTTCCAGGGATTCGTCCATTGGGATATTGACACGTCGCTGCGTCCGCTGCCGGTCGGCGTGCAAGGCGTGCTGGCGCTGGTCGATGTGAAGGCGGGCGAGGGCGGCTTGCAGGTAGTACCCGGTTTCCATCGCGAGTTCGAGGAATGGGTCAAGACGCAGCCGCCCGATCGCGACCCCTGGAAGCCTGATATCAGCGGATACGAATTAGTCGGGGTGGAGATGAAGGCGGGGGATCTCGTCATTTGGAATAGCATGCTGCCGCATGGCACGAGCCGCAACAGCTCGGACAAGCCGCGGCTGGCGCAATACATTTCGATGTTCCCGACGCCGGAGGACGAAGCATTACGACAGGAGCGCGTCAACTCCTGGCGCGATCGTACTCCGCGCGTCGGTCCGGCTTTTCCGGGCGATCCGCGGCGTTGGGAAATCGAGCATGGCGTCACCGCCGAACTGACGCCGCTGGGCGAGAAGCTGCTGGGTTTGGAGGATTGGTGATTCTCTCCGCCAGGTTTTGAAAGGAGCGAGATGAGCAACACACTCAAAGTCGGTCTCATCGGCTGCGGCAATGTCGTCAATTATGGGCATCGTCCGGCGCTGACCACGCTGCCGGATGTCGAACTGGTCGCTCTGGCCGATATCACCCCCGCCCGCCGCGCTATCGGGGCAGACTGGTTCAATCTCGATGACGGGCAGCTCTACGCCGATTATCGCGATCTGCTGGCCATCGACGAGATTGAGGCGGTGGTCATCGCCGTGCCGCAGAAGTTCCGCCCGCCGATCGTGCTGGATGCCTTCGCGGCTGGCAAGCATGTGCTCAGCGAAAAGCCGATCAGCAATGTCCCCGCTGTCGCCGACCAACTTGCGCGCGCCGCGGCTGAGGCGGACCTGAAGATGGCGATGGTGCACAATTATCATTTCCTGCCCGAATATCGCCAGATCAAGCAACTGCTGGCTGCGGGCGCGATCGGCGATATCCGCGTCGCCACGCTGCATTTTCTGGGCGTCATCGATTATCCCGGCGCGGCCGAATATCAAGCTGATTGGCGGCATACGATGGCGGCCGGCGGCGGCGTGCTGATGGACATGATCCATGCGGTCTATCTGGCTGAGTGGCTGGTCGGGGCGGAGGCGCAGCAGGTCATGGCGTTTGTGGACGCGCCGGAATACGCTCAGCGGGGGCCCGTCATCGAGGACCTGGCTCTGTTGCAAGTCGCCTTCCCGAGCGCTTATGCCGTCATCCACATGGGCTGGGGCGAAGGCGTCGGCGGCGCTGATATCAGCGGTAGCGAGGGGCAGATCCGCATGCGCTACAAGCAGTATCAGTCGGGCGGCTTCAATCAGCCGATTGAGCTTTACAGCATCGACAGCGACTGGCAGCGGACTGACCACGCCATCGCCAATCTCGAGGAACACCTGGACAATACCGCCCGCTCTTTCATTGAGCTTTGGGCCGATTTCCGCGATGCCATCCGCCATGACCGGGAGCCTATCGCCCCGGCCGCCGCTGGCGCTCGCGCCCTGCAGATCGTGCTCGGCGCATACGCCTCGGCTGTGACCGGTCGGGTCGTCAGCCTGCCGCTGGACGAGGCGAGTCCGGTCTATCGCAAAGGCATTGACGGCATGGTCGATCTGAAGGCATGGGCGGAAAGCAAGACGAAGGCGGCGGGTCTCTTCGGCCTGCGCGAGTGAGGGAGCGATGAAGGAGTCACGGGGGATATTGAGCCTGGATGAGCTTAAGAGCCTGGTGGATGGGGACGAAATCGAAACTGTTATCATCGCCTTCTGCGATCATTACGGGCGGCTGCTGGGCAAGCGCCTCGATGCCGACTTCTTCCTGGCGGAGGCGGCGCAGCAAGGCACACATGCCTGCAACTACCTGCTGACCACCGATATGGAAATGGAACCGGCGCCCGGATATGACTTCGCCAATTGGGAGCTGGGTTATGGCGATTTTCATCTCGCGCCCGATCTGAATACGCTGCGGCAGGCAAGCTGGCTGAAGAAAACCGCGATTGTGCTTTGCGATGTCGAGAACGAAAGGCCGCACGAGCCGGTCTCGGTATCGCCGCGCGCCATCCTGCGCCGTCAACTTCAAGCGGCGGCTGGCCTGGGTTATAAGGTCTATGCGGCTTCGGAATTGGAATATTATATCTATCGCGATTCTTACCGCGAAGCGCAGGCGCGGGGTTATGCCGATCTTGAGCCGATGGGCTGGTATCTGGAAGATTACCATCTATTGCAAGGGACGCGGGAAGAGAGTTTCACCGCCGCCGCCCGCCGCCATCTCAAGCATTCCGGCATTCCGGTCGAGAGCAGCAAGGGCGAATGGGGCTTGGGCCAGCACGAAATCAACATCCGTTACGCCGATCTGCTGAGCATGGCCGACCGTCACTCGCTGATGAAGCACTGCCTCAAGGAGATTGCCGATGGGCAGGGCGGCAGCGTCACCTTCATGGCGAAGCCTTATGCCGGGCAAGCCGGCTCGAGTTGTCACATTCATCTCAGTCTGTTCAAGGGCGCGGACAACGCCTTCGCCGGAGATCAGGCACTGGGACCGGTCGCCGGCTCCGATATCTTTCGCTATTTCCTCGGCGGCTGGATGGCGCATTTGCCGGAGTTGATGGTCTTCTACGCGCCGACGATCAATTCCTACAAACGTTATGAAGACGGCTCCTGGGCGCCGACGCGCATCGCCTGGAGCTACGACAATCGCACCGCCGGCTTCCGCGTCGTGGGGCAGGGCAGCAGCTTGCGCATCGAATGCCGCGTCCCCGGCGCCGATTGCAATCCTTATCTGGCTTATGCCGCCGCGCTGGCCTCGGGCTTAAATGGCATCCGCAATAAAATTGAGCCGCCCGCTATCTTCGAAGGCGATATCTATGCCGCCTGCCATCTGCCGCGTGTGCCCTACACTTTGGAGGGCGCGACCGATAACTTCGAGAGCAGCGACTTCACGCGTGAAACCTTCGGCGTCGATGTCGTCGAGCATTACAGTCATTTCTTCCGGCTGGAGAGCGAAAGTTTCCGCGGCGCCGTCACCGACTGGGAGCGAGCGCGTTACTTCGAGCGGATTTGATCATGGATCTTTGCGCTCAACGTCGGCGTAGGGGCGGGTGTTTTGCGGCTCGCAGTTGCCGGACGTGAACTTCGCCGCTTTTGGCAATGTGCGATTTCAGAGATATAATCTGCATTGTAAGCGCCTGGCGCTGTTAACGAGCGTTGCGAGGCAAGGCATTCTTCAGGCGAGTCCTTGGAGTGAAGCGATGGCGATGATCACGGTACGAATCATAAAGGATGAAGATAGTTATGTTTCGCAATGTCTGGACTACGATATTGCGAGTCAAGGACGCACCCGCACTGAAGCTATAGAGAATATTAGAGAGGCCGTGTCCCTCTTCCTGGAAGTCGCATCTCCAGACGAAATCCAGAGTCGCCTGGAAAGTTGTGGTCAAATTGAACAATTGAGTGTTGGTAGTGCCTAGACGCAGAGTTCTGTCAGGTCGTGAAGTCTGTGGTGTTCTCATCTTGAACGGCTTTTCAGAAGTCAGGCGGCGTGGCAGTCACATCGTTATGCAGAAGAAGCTGCTGCTTCCAAACGGTGATCGAACCACGATAACGGTGCCCGTGCCCAATCACAAGGAATTGCGGCCGGGCACTTTGTCTTCAATCATCCGTCAGTCGGGATTGCCAAGAGACGCCTTCGATTGATCGCGATGACTCGCGCTCAGGCGGCTGTTGGACGCCAGGTCGGCAAGGCTATTTTCCAATATGCAATTGTTTTCTCATCGACTGTTAAGCGCTTAAGACAACGGCTATTGGACCACCAGAATTCAGTCAAGGATTCCTCATGCGACTCAAAGACAAAGTAGCTCTCATCACCGGCGCCGGCAGCGGCATCGGCTTCGAGACCGCGCAACTTTTCGCCCGTGAAGGCGCGGCTATCGTCGCTGTCGACATCAACGACGACGCCGGCGACGCCTGCATCGCCGAGATCAACGCGGCCGGCGGCTTGGCGAGCTATGTCCATGCCGATGTCGCCCGCGCTTCCGATTGCGAGAATATGATCGCCGCGGCCGAATCGACCTATGGCAAGCTGGACATCCTTTTCAACAACGCCGGCATCAGCCACGCCGCCGACGATGACGCCGTCAACACCAGCGAAGCCGTCTGGGATATGACCATGGCGGTCAATGTGAAGGGCGTCTTCCTCGGCTGCAAATACGGCATCCCGGCATTGCAGCGGGCCGGCGGCGGCAGCGTCATCAACACAGCCTCCTTCGTCGCTGTTCTGGGCGCGGCCACGCCCCAGCTCGCCTATACAGCCAGCAAGGGCGCGGTGCTGGCTATGTCGCGCGAGCTCGCCGTCATCCACGCCCAAGAGAATATCCGCGTCAACGCTCTCTGCCCCGGTCCGCTGCGCACGGAACTGCTGATGAAGTATCTTAATACCGAGGAGAAGAAACGCCGCCGCCTGGTCCACATTCCCATGGGACGCTTCGGCGAAGCGGGTGAAATCGCCAAAGCCGCTCTCTACCTGGCTTCGGAGGAATCTTCCTTTGTCACCGGCAGCGCGTTCCTCGTCGATGGCGGCATCACCGCTGCCTACGTCACGCCGGAATGACAGCGGCCGCGGCCTCCCGTATAATGTCTGACAATTGCCGCGGGGCAGGTCTCGAAGCTGAAAGGGGAGCGCATATATGCTAAACGGTCTCATGATGGATTATCCGCTGACGTTGGACACGATCGTCGAACATGCCAAGCGCATGAGCCCGCAGAAGACGATCAAGACCAAACTGCCCGATGGCGGCTGGCACGAATACAGTTACGCTGATTTCTACCGGCGCGTCAAAAAGCTGGGCAACGCGCTGGCTGCGCTGGGCGTGGAGTCTGGCGACCGCGTCGGCACCTTCGCCTGGAACAACTATCAGCATCTCGAATTTTATTTCGGCATCCCCGGCGCCGGCGCCGTCGTCCACACGCTGAACATCCGCCTCTCGCATGAGCAACTCAAGTTCATCATCGACCATGGCGAAGACAAGGTCATCTTCGTCGATGGCACACTCCTGCCGCTCATTGAGCCAATCGCGGCGCAATTGCATACCGTCGAACATTTTGTGCTCTTCAATGCGGACAAGAGCCGAGAAGTCAAGCTGCCGAATGTCTCCTACTATGAGGACTTGATGGCGGCAGCCAGCGACGACTTCGAATGGCGCTGCGCCGATGAAAATATGGCGATGGGCTTGTGTTACACCAGCGGCACGACCGGCATGCCCAAGGGCGTCCTCTACAGCCACCGCTCCATGATGCTGCACACGCTCGGCGTCTTGCAGGCGGCTGCGCTGGGACCCACCGAAGCTGACGTCGTCCTGGCCGTCGTGCCGCAATTCCACGCCATGTGCTGGGGCTTGCCCTATGCCTGCGCCTGGGTCGGCTCGACCATCATCATGCCCGGTCCACACCTCAAACCGGCGCCGCTGGCGGAAATGATCGAGAGCGAGCGCGTCAGCATCGCCGCCGGCGTGCCGACCATCTGGAATGGCTTGTACCACGAACTGCGGCAGAATCCGCGCGATATCTCGTCGATCACGCAACTTGTCGTCGGCGGTTCGGCCATGCCCCGCGGCTTGATCGAGGCTTATGAGCGGGACTTCCATGTCAATGTCGTGCATGCCTGGGGCATGACCGAGATGTCGCCCATCGGCAGCGTTTCCAAGCTGCAGACGCGGCATCAAGACCTCGACCAAGAAGGACGCTGGGATATCAAGGCGAAGCAGGGTTACTTCGTGCCCGGGGTCGACGCGCGCATCGTCGATGATGACGGGCGCGAACTGCCCTGGGACGGCGAAACGATGGGCGAGTTGCAAGTGCGCGGCTATTGGGTGGCCGGACAATACTTCAAGCTCGAAGAGGATCAGGAGCACTTCACCGCCGATGGCTGGTTCCGCACCGGCGATGTCGTCACCATCGACGCGAACGGCTACATGACCATCACCGATCGCACGAAGGACCTGGTCAAGAGCGGCGGCGAATGGATCTCCTCGGTGGATATGGAGAATATGCTGATCTCGCATCCCGATGTGCTGGAAGCGGCTGTCATCGCCATCCCGGATGAAACCTGGGGCGAGCGACCGCTGGCGATCCTGGTCCCGCTCGAAGGCGCTTATGATCCGAGGGCGCTGAACGATTATCTGCTGGAGCATTTTCCCAAGTTCTGGCTGCCGGATCGCTATGTGGTCGTCGACGAAATCCCCAAGACGGGCGTCGGCAAGATGGATAAAAAAGCGCTGCGGCAATGGTATGCGGATGGGAAGTTAACCCCCATCCCCCGGCCCCTTCCCCCAAAATGAGGGAAGGGGAGGATAGTAACAGATTCTGAATGTAGAAGCCCCTCCCTCTTTATGGGATACATCCCCCGTGAGGCGGGGGACCGAGGGGGAACCGGGTTTGGGGTGAGGGTAAACATGAAAGTCACAGGCATCCGCTCGATTCTCTTTGAACACAAGATGGCGCGCCCGATCGGCGATGCCAACAATCCGCGCGGCCGCGACCTCAACGCCGGGCTGGCAATCTTCCTCGAAGCCGACAATGGGCTGACCGGCGTGGGGCTCGGCAACCCGGGCGAGCAGGCGGCTATTCACGCTATGGCGGAGGATCTGCTCTTCGGGCGCGATCCGCGGGGGGTCGTCGGTTTGTGGGGGCGCATGGCCGCTTTCGCTTTCAAAGGCGGCAACCGCGGCGCCATCACCGATGTCATCGGCGCGCTCGATGTCGCCCTCTGGGATCTCAAAGCCAAAGCCAACGACGAACCACTCTGGAAGACTCTCGGCGCTTCCAGCCGGGCGGTCAAAGCCTATGCCAGCGGCATTGATCTCCCCCTGGACGATGAGGAGATCCGCGCCTTTTACGAGAGGCAGGCGGCCCGCGGCATCGCCATCGGCAAGCTCAAGGTCGGCTTGGACCGCGAGAGCGACTTGCGGCGCATCGGCATCATGAAGGAGGCGCTGGCGACATCCGGGCGCGAGCCCATCCTGCTCATCGACTCCAACGAATACTGGTCGCCCAAGCAGGCGATTCAGCATATCCGCTATTTCGAGCGGCGGCACGAGATCTTCTGGGCGGAGGAGCCGGCGCGGCGCTGGGACAGCACCGGCTTGCGGCAAGTCTCGCGAGCGGTGAACGCGGCCGTCGCCACCGGCGAGAACCTGGATGACGCGGCCGACTTCCGCGCGCTGATTGCCCACGAGGCCGCCGACATATTGCAAATCGGAGTGGGCACGGGCGGCATCACCGGGGCGATGCGCGTCGCGCAGATGGCCGACGGCTTCGACCTGCCGGTCTCGGTGATGAATTGCCCGGGCAATTATATGGCGCACTTCGCGGCCGTGCTGCCCAATCACATCTGGATGGAAGTGGTGGACGCGGGCCGCGATGTCGTCTTCGATCACGACAGCCGGGTCGAGGACGGGTATATCATCCTGGGCGACCGGCCGGGCAACGGCATTCAGTTTGATATGGAGAAGCTGGAGCAGCATCGGGTGAGGCAGCGTTCGGCCAGTGCAGCGCCGAGTCCCTGGGGTCGGCGACGTGGCGGGGGCTTGTTTGTCGTCGCCGATGGCGAGCCGCTGGAGGTGGGGCAGGAGTAGCACTGATGTCATTTGAGACGGTGAAATTGCGATGAAGGAAAAGCGAAAACGCGCGCCAAGGCCGCCGCACGTCGGTTGCCTGCGCCTGCTCTTAGTGCTGGTAATCGCACCATTTGCAATCTGTGGAATCGGCTGGCTGGTGTTGAATATCCAGCTCTCTGTGCCATTTCAACAGCTCTCGTATCGAGTTCAACAAGTCTCCAACCGGGCGGTTCCAAGTGCCAAAGAATCGGACCTGATCGCTTTTTCCTGCTCGACAGGCCTCTACACTGTCGAGCCTGAAGGGAGCAACTTGCGGCAGATTTTCGGCGGCTATCCGACCGGTCTCGGCGACGGGCCGGTTTGGTCATCTGATGGCGAGTGGCTGGCAGCGGCGCTTTATGGCGTGGGCGCGTGGCATCTATCAGAAGTCTTTATCGTTCGCTTCGATGGATCAATTTGGCGGCGACTGACATTCAATCACAAGCGGGAAGAGCATGTCAGTTGGACAGCTGATGGAAAAGCCATCAACTATGTCGTGGCTCGCAATATGTATCGAGTATCGGCGGACGGGCGAGATTCACATTGGTTGAAAGATGTTACCAGCGTAGGGGGCGGCTTCTCGCCGGTCGCCTGGTCTCCCGATGGAAGCTGGCTTGCCTACGAGCTTCCGCGATATGTCAGAGATGCGAACACGATTCGTTTCGTTAACTTCCATGGCCGGGGGCCGGATGTCGAGCTTGCGGTTAAGGATGACGTCTATCGCATAGTCTGGGCGCCGGATAGCGAACGCGTCGCTCTTGACCCGGATGACCAGTTGCTCGTCTACAATGTTATGGCCAAACGCATTGAGATTGAGCTCACGCTGAATGTTAGCGGCGTCGTCTGGTCGCCGGACGGCAGATGGCTGGCGCTAACGAGCTGGGAGCGAAATTCAGATGAACGCAGTTTGCATCTGTATGACATGGGGACCGGCGAACTGCGGCTCCTGACGGTTGGCAGGCCGCATGGCGCAACCTGGTCACCGGATAGCGAGTGGATCGCTTACAGTCAAGACATGGAACCTCGCCAACTGTTCAAAATGCGCCGGGATGGCAGCGCCATACAGCAGTTGACCGATATGGATTGCGACGTGGAGGACACCAGTTGGTCGCCGCGATAGATTCGGCCTGGCAGCTTGACTACAGCCCCGCAATCTCTGCCTTCCGCTCATGCCAGTCATGCTCGCGCTCGTAGGCGTAGGCGATCCGGTAGACCAGCGCTTCGTCGAAGGCGCGCCCGGTCAACTGAAAACCGAAGGGCAGGCCATCGCTGGTAATCCCGCAGGGCACGCTCAGCGCGGGCAGACCGGCCAGATTGGCGTTGAAGGTGTGGTGACACATCGAGCCCACCGGCGTATCGGGATAGCCGTCCGCCCGCGGCGCATTCAGCATATCGAGGGGCGCGGTCGGGATTGGCATCGTGGGTCCAAGCATGGCGTCCAGCCGCTGCTCGCGGAAGGCGCGGTTGAGCGCAGTTCGATACAGCGAGCGGGCTTGCTGCGCCGCCAGATAATGCGTCGCCGGCAGTAGCTCGCCCAATTGCACGATAGCGCGGGTGGCCGGGTCATACTTGTCGCCTTGCTCGCGGATCAACTTGCGGTGCCAGGTGCTGCCCTCGCAGAGCACGATGGTGAAGAGCGCGTCCTGCGTGATCTCCAACTCGGGCAGGCTGATCTCGACAATCTCGGCGCCCAGCCGCTGATACTCGGCGATGACGCTCTCGACCGACTCGCGAATCTCGTCGATGACGCCATCGTAGAAGAAATAATCCCGCTCGATGCCGATGCGCAAGCCGGCGACGCCCGCTTCCAAATCGGCGCAAAAGTCGGGCACGGGTTGATTCGCGCTGGTCGGATCTTTGGGGTCATAACCGGCCATGCCCGCCAGCAGCAGGGCGTTGTCTTTGACCCGGCGCGTCATCGGTCCCACATGATCCAGGGACCAAGCCACCGGCACGACGCCGTAAATGCTGACGCGGCCGAAGCTGGCTTTCATGCCCACCAGATTGTTGATGGAGGCCGGCACGCGAATGGAGCCGCCTGTATCGGTGCCCAAAGCGCCGAAGGACGAGCGGCTCGTCACCGCCACGCCCGAGCCGATGCTGGAGCCGCCCGGATAGCAATCCATATTCCAGGGGCTGCGGCTGGGCGGCGTATTCACGCCATAGGCGAATTCGTGGCAATGCGTCTTGCCGATGATGATCGCGCCGGCCCGCTCCAGGTTCACCACGCAGGTTGCGCTGTGATCGGGCAGGAAACCGGCCATCACCCGCGAGCCGCATTCGGTGAGGCGGCCCTCGGTGTAGATATTGTCCTTGACGCCGATGGGCAGGCCGTGCAAGGGACCGCGCCGCCCGCTCGCCGCGATTTCCTCGTCAGCCGCCCGCGCTGCTTCCAAGGCTTCCTCGGCCAGCACACTGGCATAAGCATGCACGACCGGCTCGGTCTTTTCGATGGCGCGCAGGTTCACTTCGACCAACTCGACGGATGAGATCTCGCCCGCTTCAAGCAGGTCGCTTACCTCGCTCAGGGACAGTTCGTTCAGGTCAGTCATCGCTCGCTCCTCGAAGGTCAGTGTCTACGCGACCCAGCCGGAAGATCGGCGCTGGTACGATATCCTGCAGGTCAAAAGCGTTGAAAGACTCGACCGCCGCCAGTTGATTCATCAGCAGCGCCGTCAGCATCTCGGCTTCTTCCGCCGAGAGGTCCAAGCCCATCTTCTTCGCCAAAGCCTGGACGACCGCCGCGTCAAGCGTTTCGTCCGAGCTTGCTCTGCCGTAGCTCATGTCTTTCTCCTTGTCAAACGTACATACATGCGCGGAGTGGTGAATTCTGCGGATATTGCCTTTTCTACCCCACCCCCGGCCCCTCCCCAAAGCTTTGGGGAGGGGAGCTTAGCTGCGGAAACCCGATATCAATGCTAATGTTTCACATCCGCCAAAATCACCACTCCCTACATGCGGACAAACGAATCAATTGAGGGCTGCCGCGTCGATGGCAAAAATCTGCTCCTCAATTCGCAGCAGATGCGCTTGCAGCAACTGCCAACTGTTCAGGGCGACGCCATTAGCCGCCAGATATGAGCCGACCACCAGTTGATATGGACTCGACTCGAAATAGGCATAAGGATTATCCGAGGCGTCGAAGGCGCTGTCGCCGTTGTCCTTTGCGCGCCGCAGCATCGATTCCGCCCGCTTGAGCATCTGCAAGACGCCCTCATAGCCGAAATCCTGCCGCCATTCCGCCGGCGTTTGATGATGCACCGCCTCTTCAAGCGCGGACAACATGTCGCTCAACACTTGCTTGCGCTGGTCAGCGTCGGCACCGTCATTATTGAGCAGGGCGTCAGCTCGCTTGAGCAGGTTATTCGCTCGCTCCAGCGCGACATGCATCCGCCCGGTCAAATCAGCAAAGTCGCCCAAGCCTCGTTGCCAGACCTCGCGTCCGCTCATGCCAAATACCGACATGGCATGTGACTCGTCCAGCCAGGTCGCGTTGTCCGTTGCCAGGTCGTGCAATGCCTCGACCGCGTTGTTGATAGCGCCGCAAGCTTCCGCGATCCGGCTCAGACCGCTGCCCAGCGGATGGGACTGCGCGATACCTCGTTCTCGTTTGACCATCGTCGGACGTCCGGCGCCAAGTTGGGCTGACTGCCAATAAGCCGCGTTCGCCAACATCCGCGCCGGCGCGCCCCAATTGTCCATCGCCAGATTGTAGCCAAACTCCGGATGCGAACCGAAAAGCAGCACCCGCCCCAAGCCGTTGTAACCGCTGACGATATTGAAGCGTCCTTCCTTCGCCGCGCGGCCCAGCAGGGTCGCGTCGAGTTGACGGGGTTGGCTGAAACTTAGGAATCGCTCCGACGGCGTGAAGTCGTCTCGCGCGCCGGCGACCGCCGCCAGGCCTTTCGCTGCCGAAGCATCGGGCAAGACAGCCGTATCGGTGTCGAAGAGGGGGCCATTGTAATGCGTGATGTCGAAGCGCTCAGGCAGTCCGAACATCACCGGATGATCCGGCTGCAAATTGCGGCTCTTGATGACGCCGACGCCGGGCGATTCCAGGCCGATCCATTCGGTGTCGCCGCGGTTCCATATCAGGGCGTTGACAAGCTGCATCTGACTTTGCTGCGGGCAGACTTCCAGGAAACTCTCAGCCACGATCGCCGCGTCAAAGGAGCCGGCGCAGGAGCCAATGTACATGCCGCCGCGCTGCACCCAGTCTTTGATCCGCCGGCAGCCGTCTTCGCCCAGCGGCGTCAACTGACCTATCATGGCCAGTCCACCGCCGCCCGGCACACCGAACAGATCGTACTCGTCCAGCATCCCGGCGCGGACCTCCTGCGGGCTGATGAACTCGGTGTGAAAGCCCAGTTCCGCAAAAATGCGCGCGTGATTGAAGGGCGCGCCACCGCCCCCGTACAGGGCAATCCGCAAGGGCTGCAGCAGCAGACCGACGAATCCGCGCAGAGAATCGACCGCTTGCGCTTGAATGCCGTATCGCGCCTGCGCCGCGTTCAGCATCGCCTGCGACACATGCTTGAGGTCGGCAATCAGGTAGTCGCCGCGCGCCAAAGCGAGCGTTTGCTCCTCCGAAGTCAGCGCCTTGAAGGGCTCGGTTGCCCAGCGAAGCTCCGCGCCTTCCCGCAGCAGATAATTGACCAAGCGGCAAGCGCGCTGCCATTCGCCTGAATGCTCACTGAGGACGAACATTCGCGACATGTTTAATCTCCTTTGGTCTGCGGCAAACCCGCCTCGTCCTCAAAGAGCAGACAAGCGACCCGCCGCGCCGGTCCCGTCGCTTTCAAAGGCGGCTCAACCGCCGAACAAGCCGTCATCACCTTGGGGCAGCGGGGATGAAAATGGCAGCCCGGCGGCGGATCCAGCGGCGATGGCGGCTCGCCCTTCGGCAAGTCCCAATTGACCCGCCGGGTCGGGTCGGGCAGGGGGATGGCTGAGAAGAGCACCTGCGTATAAGGATGCTGGGGCGCGGCGAAGAGCGTCTCGGTCGGCGCTTCTTCCACGATTTTGCCCAGGTACATCACCGCCACCCGGTCGCTGAAATGCTGCACGACGCCCAAGTCGTGCGTGATGAACACATAAGTCAAGTTGAAATCGCGCTGCAATTCGGAAAGCAAATTCAGCGTCTGCGCCTGCACGGAGACATCCAGCGACGAGGTCGGCTCATCGGCGATGATGATCTCCGGCGAAAGCGCCAGAGCGGCCGCGATGCCGACGCGCTGCCGCTGCCCGCCGCTCAACTCCGACGGGTAAGCGCGGGCATGCCCGCTCGTCAAGCCCACGCGTTCCAGCAGCATGTGCGCGCGTTTGTCCCGCTCGGCGCGGCTGCCCTCGCGATAAATGTCCAGCGGCTCGCGGATGATCCGCCCGACGCGCATCCTCGGGTTCAGCGAGGCATAGGGGTCTTGCAGGATGATCTGCGCCTGCCGCCGGAAGGCGCGCAGCTCCCCGCGTTTCATGCTGAAGATATTCTCGTCTTTGTAAAGCACTCGCCCGGCCGTCGGCTGCGTCAGCCGCAGCAAGAGGCGACCCAGCGTGCTCTTGCCCGAACCGGATTCGCCGACGATGGCCAGCGTCTGCCCGGCGTAGACATCCAGCGACACCGCTTCCACCGCCTTGACCGTCCGCGCCTCCGCCCGGCGCAAGCTCGCCAGCAAGCCCGACTCCAGCGGGAAGTGCTTGCTCAAGCCGGCCGCGCGCAAAAGCGGACCCGCTCCTTTAGTCGTAGAGGACACAAGCCACCTCCTGCCCGCCATCGCGCTTCACGAGGGGCGGGGCTTCCACGCGGCAGATGTCGCGCGCGTGGGCGCAGCGCGGATGAAAGCGGCAGCCGGCCGGTCGGTCGTCCAGGCTCGGCACGCGCCCCCGGATATTCTCCAGCGCGCCCCGCTGTATGCCCTGGCTCGGCAGCGAATTGAGCAGAGCTTGGGTATAGGGATGCAACGGATCGCTGAAGATCGCTTCCACCGCGCCGAATTCGACGATTTTGCCGGCGTACATCACCGCCACCCGGTCGCAAACCTGCGCCACCACGCCCAGATCATGCGTGATCAAAAGGACGCCCGTGCCACCCTCCTCCACCATCAAGCGGCGGATCAGATGCAGGATCTGCGCCTGAATCGTCACGTCCAGCGCCGTCGTCGGCTCATCGGCGATCAGCACTTGCGGCTGACAGGAGATCGCAATCGCCAGCGCAATCCGCTGGGACATGCCGCCGCTGAATTGATAGGGATAGGCGTTCAAGCGCTCTTCCGCCGCCGGGATGCCGACCTGCCGCAGCAATTCAAGCGCCCGCGCCCGCGCCGCCGCCGCGTCCAGATCGAGGTGTTCCTGCAAGGTCTCGATGATCTGATGGCCTACCGTGAAGAGAGAATCCAGCGCTGTCATCGGGTCTTGAAAGATCATCGACAGCCGGCTGCCGCGCAGGTCTTGCAGGCGCTCGTCATTCGCTTCGGTCAGATTGACATCGCCTAGCCAGACCTCGCCGCCGCTGATGCGGGCATTCTTCGCCAACAGACGCATGATGCTGTAAGCGATCGTCGATTTGCCGCAGCCCGATTCGCCGACCAGACCCAGAATTTCGCCGGGCCGCAAATCGAAGCTGACATCGGAGACCGCCTCCAGCCAGCGTCCGCCACTGTAAAATTCGGTCGTCAAATGTCGCAGGGAAAGCAGATTCATCGCCCGCCTTTCCGCGCTGGGTTCAGCAAGTCTTGCAAGCCGTTGCCCAGCAGGTTGAAGCCCAGCACCGCGATCGAGATCGCCAAGCCCGGCGCCACCACCATCCAGGGCGCCTGCTGCATGAATGAGCGCCCTTCGGAGAGCATCAAGCCGAGAGAAGGATCGGGCGGCTGCGTGCCCAGGCCGATGAAGCTCAAAGCCGATTCGAGCAGGATCGCGATGCCCATCAGAATCGAGGCTTGAATCAAAACCGGCGCGATGGCGTTGGGCAAGATATGCCGCAGCATCAGCCGCAAATGCGACGCGCCGCGAGCCCGCGCCCCCTCGACATAAAGTTCGTTGACCACCTCAAGCGTCGAGCCGCGCATCACGCGGGCGAAGATCGGCACATAGACCACCGCCACCGCCAGGACCATCACCGAGATCTCGCGCCCGACGAAGCCGGTCAATGCTACCACCAGCACGATCGCCGGGAAAGCCATCAGCACATCCATGGGTCGCATGATGATATTGTCGATCAAGCCGCCGTAATATCCGGCCAGAAGGCCCAGCGCCACGCCGACCGCCAAGCCAAAGCCGACCGAGCCCAGCGCCACCGCCAGCGAAATCTGATAGCCGTATAGCACGCGCGTCAAGATGTCGCGGCCGAAGTTGTCGGTGCCCAGCAGATGCGCGCCAGTCGGACCGGCGAGCGGGGCCATGAAGTCCATCGCTTCGGGGCTGTAGGGCGAATACAGCGATACCGTCGCCGTCATAATCACGAGCGCGAGGATGATCGTCCCGCCAAGAAAGGCGGAGCGGCTCGCGGCGTACCATAACCGCAGACGGTCTCTCAGCGCCCGGCTCGACTTCATGAGCCGCCCCGTATCCGCGGATTTAAAAGGGCGTAGATCACATCGGTGGCCAGATTGACCATGATGAACATGAAGGCGACCATCAGCATACCCGCCTGCACCACTGGATAGTTGCGCTCCAAGGTGTAGCTGACGATCAGCCGACCGACCCCGGGCAAGCTGAAGACTTCCTCCACGATCACCGCGCCGCCCAGCAAGTAGCCGAACTGCAAGCCGATGACGGTGACGATGGGGATGCTGGCGTTGCGCAGCACATGCTGATAAATCACCAGCCGCTCGCGCAAGCCCTTGGCGCGCAGGAACTTCACGAAATCCAGCTCCAGCACTTCCAGCACCGCCGAGCGCGTGATCCTCACCAGCACCGCCGACAAGCCGACCGCCAGCGTCAACGCGGGCAAGAAAAACGAGCGCAGATTAGCAATGAGGTCTTCCTCGATGCGCACATAGCCCGATGACGGAAAAAGCCGCAGACCAAGCGCAAACAGCAAGATGAGCATGATGCCCAGCCAGAAATCGGGGATGGAGATGCCGAACAAGCCCAGCAGCATCGACAGGCGATCGGCAAGCCCGCCCGGTTTGATCGCCGCGCGTATGCCCAGGGGCACGGCGATGAGTATGGCCAGCGCCAGGGACAGCAGCGTCAATTGAATCGTCACCGGCAAGCGGACGCTGAGCAGGGCGGTCACCGCTTCGTTGCTGCGATAATCCTTGCCCAGATCGCCTTGCAAGAGCTTGCCCAGCCACTGCGCGTATTGCTGATGCACTGGCAGATCCAGCCCCAATTCCTCGCGCACGATGGCCAGGCGCTCCGGCGTCGCCCGCAAACCCAATATCACCTGCGCCGGATCGCCGGGGATCAGCCGCAGCAGCAGAAATATCAGCACCGATGTACCGAAGAGGACCGGCAGCAAGAGCAAGAGGCGGCCCGCAATGTAGCGCAATAATCGCATGGACCCCCATCCCCATCCCCATCCCCCAGAACGAGGGAAGGGGAGTATCTTCAGTATTTTCGCGCTGATAGAAGAACGCCGCGGAGCCTCCCATCATTGTATTTCGGATCAGGCGTCGATCCAGATGTCTTCCATCCGCAGTTCCAGCGTGGGCAGCGTCTGCGCGCCGTGGATATTCGGCTGTGTCCAATAGGTGCGGCGGAAGTTGACCATGAACACCTCGGGCGAGAATTCCTGATGCAGCCGGACCACGTTGTTGTAGGCTTGCTGCCGCGCTTCCGGATCCAGGGTGAAACGGAAGTCGTCCAAGGCTTTATCGAGCTCCGGCGAATCCCGGAAGGCGGCGAAGTTCCAGGGCGATTGCGAATGAGACAGCGGATAGAGGCAGTGCTCGCCCGGATCAGCCGTCGCGCTCCAATAGGTGCCGGTGATTTCGTAATTCAGCGTGAATAGCTCCTCGAACCAGCGCGCCGATTCGAAGGATTCCACTTCGACGCGGAAGCCGGCCGGCGCAAGTTGCTGCTCCAATAGCTGGCCTACCAGGGGCTGCGTCGGCACCTGCGGCTGGGCGGCGTAACGGATGGTCAGCCCATCCTCATACCCGGCCTGCGCCAAGAGCGCTTTCGCCTTGTCGATATCGGGCCCGCCTTCGTAGACATTCACGCCGGAATACCAGGGATTTGATGGCGACACCGGCTCCGCCGATGGCACAGCTTGCCCGAACCAAACCAACTGCGCGATGGAATCGCGGTGCAGCGCCCATTGCAAAGCCTGCCGCACCTCCACTTTGTCGAAGGGGGGCTTCGAGCAGTTGATCAAGAACATATCGGGGAAGAACTCGCCATCCGGATTGGCTTTGATCTCGCCGCCCGCCTTCAGTTCATCCGCCCGATGCAAGGGCACCTGCTCAATCCAGTTGAGTTCGCCCGTCTGCAAGCCGGTCAAGCGCACGGTGTCGTCGGAAATGGCGCGGAAGATCACCTTGTCCAGATAGGGCTGGTTGGGCTTGTGGTACTTGTCCCAGCGCTCCAACTCAATGAAGTCGTCCTTGACCCACTGCACAAACTTGAAAGGACCGGTGCCGATGGGAACCAGCCGCGGATCGTTCTCCTCGATGCCTTTCCGGTTCACCACCTCGACGATGGCGCCCAAAGCCTCGAGCAGACCGCCCCAGTTCGGCTGCGTAGTGATGCGGACGGTGTAGTCATCGACGGCCTCGACGCCTTCGATCGGCGTCAGGAAGACAGCGTTCGGCGCGCCTAGATCGGGGTCGAAGAGACGCTCGAAGGTGTAGACGACATCGGCAGCGGTGCAGTGCTCGTCGTTGTGGAAGTAGGCGTTGTCGGCAATTTGAAATTCCCAGGTCGAGTCATCAAGCTGCTGCCAGGAATGCGCCAGACCGGGCAAAACGTTGTTGTTCCGGTCCAGGTTGACCAGCTTGGAGAAGACATTCTGATAGACCTGCATCGACGAATAGAGTTCGGCGAAGGCCGGGTCCATATTGACCGGCTTATCGATGGTGGCCGCGACCAGTGTGCCGCCTTGCTTCGGGCTGCCTTGCGCCAGCGCGGTCGCCAGGCGGAAGCCCGGCATCATCGATTGCGCCAGCGCCACGCCGCCAACGGTCGTCACCGCCTGCAGGAATTGCCGCCGCGAGATGCGCCCCTCGCCATACTTTTTGATGAAGTCATGAACTTGTTCTTTTTGTAAGCTCACAGTAAATCTCCTTTTCCATTGATTTTGGCATACGGCCGTATTCTTTCCGACGCTGCGCATAGCCTACCGAATATGGCTGGGGCTGTCAAAAAAGGGCTATTGCGGATGAGCGGGCCGACATAAAGCCCTCGTCCGCGAAGAAATAATCTCAGTAAAACCAAGTTAGTCATGCGACAAATGAAATGTAGTGGATGTTGTAAGCGGGCGACCCAATGGCTCGCCCCTACGGGAATCGGTTTGACAGGCTTCGTTAATTTCTGTGAGCCAAGTTGTGACTTGCGGGCGGCTGTGGTTTAATAAACCAGCCCATGTCCCAGCGCCAGGAGTTGCCAACATGCCTATCAAGACCGGCGGCGAAGCCACTGTCGAAGCCCTCATCGCCCACGACATTGATACGCTCTTCGGCTTGCCCGGCGTTCAAAACGACTGGCTATACAACGCCCTCTTCGATAACCGCGACCAGATCCGCGTCATCCACACCCGCCATGAAGAAGGCGCGGCTTATATGGCATTTGGCGCCGCTGCGGCGACCGGGCAGCCGGCCGTCTTCAATGTCGTGCCCGGTCCCGGTTTGCTCAACGCTGGCGCTGGTTTGGCGAGCGCCTACGCGGTGAATGCCCCGGTCTTCTGCATCGCTGGGCAAATCCATAGCGCGCGCATCGGAAAAGGGATGGGCGATCTTCACGAAATCCCGCAGCAGTCGGAGGTGCTGCGCGGGCTGACAAAATGGAGCGATCTTGTGCTGCATCCGGCCGATGCCGGTCGCAAGGTGGCGCAGGCATTTTATGAGATGGGCTCCGGGCGTCCGCGTCCGGTCGCGCTGGAGATCCCGCCCGATATACTCAAGCTGCGGACGGAAGTTCCCGAGACGCCCGCGCCCTGGAAGCCCAATGCGCCACCGTTGGACGCTGGCGCGATAGAAGCGGCTGGAAAGCTCCTGGGCAAGTCGGAGCGGCCGATGATTTGCGTCGGCAGCGGCGCTTTGGGCGTCAGCGCTGAAGTTACGCGGCTGGCTGGAATGCTGCAAGCGCCGGTATTCGCCTACCGCACGGGCAACGGCGTGCTTGATAGCAGGAATCCGCTAAGTCTGAAATCGCCCGAAGCGCATGTCTACTACCGTTCGACCGATTGCGTCATCGCCATCGGCAGCTATATGCGCCTCCCCTTGCAGCGCTGGGGCGCGGACGAGAACATGACGGTGATTCGCCTTGATGTCGATAGCGATGCCATACATCGTATCCAAGCCCCCGACCTGGCGATAGTCGCGCGGGCGGAAGATGCCTTGCCGCCCCTTATCGACGCGGTGGAGCGGCACAACCGACGCCGCGAATCGCGCGCCGAACAGATGCTGGAACTGCGAGCCGATGCCGCCAGGAAAATGGCCTTCCTGGAGCCGCAGAATACCTATTCGCGGATTCTGCGCGAGGAGTTGGGCGAAGACGGCATCGCTGTCATGGGCATGACCCAGGTGGCCTACGCCGCGCGGATAAACTTCCCGGTATACAAGCCGCGCACCTGTATCAGCAGCGGCTACCAGGGCACGCTCGGGTATGCTTTTCCCACGGGCTTGGGCGTAAAAGTTGCCCGGCCGGACGCGCCAGTGATTTCGATTTGCGGCGATGGCGGATTCATGTACTGCGCCGGCGAGCTCGCGACCGCCGTGCAGCATGGCATCCCTTTGGTCACGATCATCTTCAACAACGACGCCTACGGCAATGTGCGCAAGATGCAGATCCGCGATTATGATGAACGCGTCATCGCCAGCGATCTGGTCAATCCCGATTTCGTCAAGTTGGGCGAAGCCTTCGGCGCCAATGCCTTCCGCGCCGAGACCGAGAGACAACTGCGCGAGGCGATGCGTTACGGCTTCAAAAGCGATACCCCCACCATTATCGATGTGCCTATGGGCGATACCCCCAGCTTTGACAGCATTCGCGACCAAGGGCGGATCCGCCCGTCGCAAACCAACTGAACCGCGCCATGTCCGCCGTCATCCTGCCCCCCGACTCGGCGCTTTTCACCGCCTTTGCCGATGTTGTCCACAGCGCCGATCTGGTCTTCTTCGCCGGCTTGCCGGGCGTCGGCAAAAGCCTGTTGCTCCAGCAGTTGGCGTTGATGGCAGCCCAGCGCGGACGCCGCGTTCATCTGCTGCAGTGGGATGTGGCGCGGCAACCCTTCGAGACGCCCCGCTACCCCCTGTGCAACGGCGCGACGCATCCGCTGGTGATCAGAGCGGTCGGGGTTTGGTCTCGCAGCGCCATCGCGGCCTGGGAGGCTGAATTTCGCGGCAAAGGCGACATGCTCATCGGGGAGGCGCCATTGATCGGGGGGCGCTTCATGGAGATTGTCAGGCGCGCCGATGACGCGGCGGAAGCGCTGCTGCGGAGCGAGCGGACGCGATTCATCCTGCCCGTCCCATCGCGGGAGGCGCGGGCTGCGATTGAGGCGAAGCGCGAGCAATCGATCGCGGCGCCGCGGCACGAGAACGAAGCGCAGGATGCGCCGCCGGATCTGCTGCGCTCGCTCTGGCATGATTTGAATGCGGTTGCTTTTCGGCTAGGTTTGGTGGATTCGGCGGCAAGTCGCCCGTATACGCCCGCCATTTACCGGTCGGTATATGTCCATCTTTTATCCAATCGGGTCCTAAATGTGTTCAATATTGGTCCAATTCTGTCCCCGACCGGATCCGTATATGAGGGCTTGGACGGGCTTCCTAACCTTCAGGCGACGCCGGAAGAAGCGGCGGGAATCCTGGCGCGGCTGGAAGCGGAAAGGCCAGGCGACGATGCCGCCTGGTATGAAATATGACCCCGCCCTCGCTCAGCTAAGCGCGCTCGTCGGGAATGACGGCGAAGACATCGATCTCGAAATCGGCGTAGGGCTTGCCCAGCGCTTTGACCACGACGCCGGTGGAGCAGGGGTAGACATCGGGCATGTGTTTCGCCAGGACGGGGTAGACCAGGTCGCGGTAGGAGGCGTCGGTGACGTAGGTCGTGATCTTGCAGATGTCTTCCATGCGGGCGCCGGCTGCTTCCAGGATGATCTTGACGTTTTTCATGGCGTTATCGGCTTGGGCGGCCGGGTCGCCTTCGCCGACGAAGGCCGAGTTGTCCATGGTCAAGCCGGTCTGGCCTTCGACGAAGACCATGTTGCCGGCGCGGACCGCCTTGCAGGTGCGGTAATCGATATCGGGGAAGATATTGCCGCCTTTGCTGGTTTTGGTGAGGATACGCTGATGTGCCATTTTCTTGCTCCTTTGTTTTTCTTATGCCGCCGAGGACACCGAGTATAACGAGGGCGCAGAGATGTGGCATTAATCTATCGGCGCGGCGCGCGCATCGCGCTGGCGGCTGTTTGGACTGCAAGCCAATGGTTTGACAGAATGATTTTGTTCGCGGGCGACCCGCTGGCTCGCTCCTATGGGTTCTGATGTTATGTGGCGGCGGGCGCTAATGAGGTAGGGATATGAACAAGAGAAAACGTTACGCCATTGTTGGGACGGGGTCGCGGGCTGGCATGTTCGTCGACGCGATTACGACGACATACGCCGAGGTTGCCGAGTTGGTCGGTTTATGCGACCTGAGCCGGACGCGCATGGATTGGTATTGTCGGCAACTGGAGCAGCGGGGAATGTCGGCTCCGCCAATGTACCAGGCGGATGACTTCGAGCGGATGATCGCGGAGCGGACGCCGGATACGGTGATCGTGACGACGATCGACGCCTGGCATCATCACTATATCGCGCGGGCTTTGGAGCTGGGCTGCGATGTCATCAGCGAGAAGCCGTTGACGACCACGCTCGACCGGCTGCATAGAATTGAGGCCGCGCTGCAGGGCAGCGGCAAGTCTCTGCGCGTGACCTTTAATTATCGCTTTGCGCCAGCTTATGCGCGCTTCCGCCAGCTCATTGCCGATGGCGCGGTCGGGCGGCCGCTGCTGGTCGATTTCTCCTGGCTGCTGGATACCAGCCACGGGGCGGATTATTTCCGGCGTTGGCACCGGGAAAAGGAGAATAGCGGCGGCTTGCTGGTGCACAAGGCGACGCACCATTTCGACCTGGTGAATTGGTGGATCGCCTCCTATCCGCGGCGGGTATTCGCGCTGGGCGATCTGATGTTTTATGGCGCGGAGAACGCGGCGGCCCGCGGCGAGCATTATGATTACGCGCGCTATACGGGCGAGGCAGCGGCGGCGGACGACCCCTTCGCGCTATTCCTCGACCGGAAGGAAGCGTTTCGTGGATTGTATTTGGCGGCCGAGGCGGAGACGGGCTACATCCGCGACCGCAATGTCTTTGGCGAGCCGATAACGGCGGAGGACACGATGACGGTCACAGCGCGTTACGCCAACGGCGCGCTGCTGTCTTATTGCCTGGTGGCTTATGCGCCTTGGGAGGGCTTGCGCGTGGCGGTGACGGGGACGCGCGGACGCGTCGAGATGGATATCATCGAGAATGTCTCGCATTTGAAGACCGACGGCGAATCAGCGGCGGCGAGCAAGGGGGCTTTCAAGCGGACGGAGATACGCGCTTTTCCGATGTTCGGCGACCCTTACGTCGTGGATGTGCCGCAGGCGGCTGGCGGGCATGGCGGCGCCGATCCATTGATGCTGGAGCAGATATTTTCGCCGACTCCGCCGCCGGACCCGCTGGGGCGCTCAGCCTCGTTTATGGATGGGGCGGCCTCGATTCTGGTGGGGATTGCGGCGAATATGTCGATCGAGTCGGGCGAGATGGTGGATGTGGCGGAGTTGTTTGATTTGTCAGCAGGTTGAGAAAGTTACCATATTGCTCCTAGATCCGCTCACAGTCCAATCCTTCAACATGCTCGAATGGTCGGATCCTATTGGCACGCAGCGTGACCAAATCTTGTCGTCATCCAGGAATCCAGATTGGACTTTGTCCAGTGATGAAACGTTATTGCGGGCGCTCATTGGGTACTTACTTCCCGTCCGATGTATTCTGGCGTGTTGTGGAGCTGCCGGGGAATTGGCGGTATAGGGCGCGAAACTCGCCTTTATCGCATTTTCTTATCGGTATGTGTATATTTTGTTTGTACGATATAGAAGATAGGAAGGCGTTTTGATCAGAATTGATTCGTCAGTGTTTTGTGGAGACTATGTGATGCATCCTGATGGCGATATAACTTTATGGCGAGTTTTCTCTGAGTTAAATATCGACACCGAGCTTCCTGATGAGTCGCAATCTACGCTAATTCTGAACCCGCCAGTATGGCTGATTTCTTCCTGGCTTATAGAAGAAGCTGCTGACATGAAATTGTACACTGCGATCGCGCGCTGGTTGGCGCCAAACGATCATCGGGTTCTGCGCGCGACGAGTTTTGAACTCGACTTTCGGGAAGCGTTTCGGTATGTATATCGCCTGCAAATTAGGGAGTTGGACTTTGTAGGTGATGGTCATTATGAGTATCATGTTGAAATATTGGGTGACGCTGGGTGGGGCGAAATCTCACGGAACAGCCTATTCATCACTAATCATGTTACCGGGTAGGCTTTGAGAGGAGAAGTATGATGGAGCGGATAGTTGTAACGTACACGACAAGCTGCTCAATTCCCAAAGCCGAGATTCCTGGCGGGAATCGCGATACGAGACCAGATCGGAAGACAGCAAAGACGCCCGCGCCGCGCGCTGACGCGACCAAGTTATCATCGCCTAAGAAAAAGCGTTAGCAAAACAACTGGCGCCATTAATCAGGGCAATAGCTGTTGCGATGCGGCCGCCTGGTCTGTACACAAATGACAGTAGGCGCACAGGCAGGCGACCTGATAAGTCGCCCCTACATTGGTGGCGGGAAAGAAACTAGCGGTAGCGCGAGCGCTCGCCGACGCCCCACATGTCGGGGTCGGGACCGAACTTGGCTTTGAGCTCGGCGGTGGCCTCATCAAGGCGTCTCATCGTCTCGGCTGATAGCGAGAGATTGCCGGCGATCACATTGCTCTCCACTTGCTGCCGATTGCGAGCGCCGGCCAGCACCGAGGTCACGGCCGGTTTGTGCAGCAGCCAGGCGAGAGCGACATGCACCATCTCTTGCCCGATATCGGCGCAGATTTCGCGGATAGCTTCGACGGCGGCGAAGGTCTCGGCTTCGTAGCCCGCTGTGCCATGGCGGGAATCACGGCGGTCGGGGCGGAAATGTCGAGTACGGGCGCGCGAGTAGGGCATCTCGTCGGCGTTTCGATAGCGGCCAGTGAGCAGCGCTTGATTCAGCGGGCTGTAGGGCAAGATGCCGATGTTGTGCTCGCTGCATTGGGTCTGGATGTCGAATTCGATGGCGCGCCAGAGCAGGCTGTAGGGCAGTTGGTTGGCGTCGTAGCGTCCATGCTGGAGCATGTCAGGCATGTCGAGCTTGCCGAAATTGCTGACGCCGATGACGCGGATCTTGCCTTCGCGCTGCAGGTCTTGCAGGGCGCTCATGCTGTCTTCAAAGGGGACGGCGCGGCTGGGCCAGTGGACTTGATAGAGGTCGATGACATCGGTGTTGAGGCGCTTGAGGCTGCGCTCACAGGCGGCGCGGAGGTCATCCGGCGCCAGATTGGCTTCGCTGACTTTGCTGGCGATGATGGCTTCCTGCCGCCGCCCTCCCAGAGCCCGCCCCAGCATCTCCTCCGAGTAGCCGTTTCCATAGCCCTCGGCCGTATCAAAAAAGTTGATGCCGGCGTCGAGCGCGGCGCTGACGGCGCTGATGGTATCGCTCTCGTCTTGCGGTCCCCAGTAGTCGCCGCCGACGATGCCCCAGAAGCCGATGGCGATGGGGGAGACCATGAGGGATGAGTTGCCGAGTTGTCTACTTTGCATAGATTTCCGTCCTTTCCTCGATGCCCAACTCTAATGTATGCGGGTGTATTTAGCAGTGGTGAATTCCAAGAACTTGGGTGGCTTATCGAGTTCCGCACAGGGATTCACCACAGAGGACACAGAAGCAAAACCAAGTTGGCTATGCGAAAAAGTGATCCGTAGCGGGTGACGCAGGCGGGCGACCGAATCGCCCCTACAATGTTTTCGATTATTTTGGGCGCTTTTTCCTTCATCATGTTTTTACATTTCTTTCCTGGAACAACTCCTGTTGCCTCTTGGTGTTCGTAATACAAAGACGATGCGGTACAATGGCGCCGTTTATTCAGCCAACTTGGCGGGACGCGCCAATGCAAGATCGCTATTTTTCTTTGGACCCAGCGCAGCGGTCGGCCGCGCGGGAACTCTATCTCAGCGTCAAGAATCTGCCTCTGATATGCCCGCACGGGCATGTCGATCCACGGCTGTTTGCCGATCCGGATTATCAATTCGGCAGCCCGGTCAATCTCTTGATCATCCCGGACCACTATGTCTTCCGCATGTTGTATTCGCAGGGGATTGCGCTCGACGAGCTTGGCATTCCCAGTCTATCCCCCTCTAAATCTCCCCCCGCGAAGAGGGGAGACTTGCCTGGCGGAGTGGAGAGCGATCATCGGGAGATATGGCGGCTGGTCTGCGCGAACTGGCGTCTGTTCCGCGCGACGCCGACCGGCATCTGGCTCCGTGATGAGCTGGCGGATGTCTTCGGCATCAGCCTCAAACTCAAGCGTGAGAACGCCGACGCGATATACGACGCGATTGACGAGAAGCTGCAAAGCGACGCGTTTCGGCCGCGGGCGCTGTATGAGCGCTTCAATATCGAGGCGCTGGCGACGACGGATGCCGCGACCGACCGGCTGGAAGCGCATCAGGCGATACGCGATTCGGGCTGGGGCGGGCGGATCATCCCGACCTTTCGACCGGATGCAGTGGTCAATATCAATGGCGAGGCTTGGCGCGAGAACATCGATCGCTTGAGCGATGTCGCCGGCTCGACGGTCAGCGACTACGGCAGTTATATCCGGGCGCTGGAAGAGCGGCGCGCTTTCTTCAAAGCGATGGGCGCGACCGCTACCGATCACGCGGCGCTGACGGCATACACCGAGTCCATGGGCGCCGGCGAGGCCGAGGCGATATTCCAGCGGGCGTTGGCGGGCGAGGCGACGGCGAAGGACGCGGCGCGTTTCAGCGGGCATATGCTGATCGAGATGGCGCGGATGAGCAGCGAGGACGGGCTGGTTATGCAGCTTCACATCGGCTCCTGGCGGGATCACAATCCGTCGATCCACGCGCGTTACGGGCGCGATATGGGGGCGGATATCCCCATCGGCAGCGAATTCACCAAGAACCTCAAGCCGCTGCTGGATCGCTTCGGCAATCAGCCTGACATGACGCTGGTCCTCTTCAACCTGGATGAAACGACCTACAGCCGCGAGTTGGCGCCGCTGGCGGGGCATTATCCCATCTTGCGCCTGGGACCGCCCTGGTGGTTCTTCGATAGTTGGCTGGGCATGACGCGCTTCCTGGACGCGGTGGTCGAGACGACCGGCATCTACAACCTGGCCGGCTTCAATGACGATACGCGCGCCTATCCCTCGATCCCGACCCGGCACGATGTCTGGCGGCGGGTCTGCGCTGATTGGCTGGCGGGGCAGCTCGTCCGGGGCTTCATTGATGAAGAAGACGCCTTCGAGATGATTCGCGCGCTGGCTTATGACTTGGCCAAGCAGACCTACCGATTGGATGGATGACGGCGATGGAACTCTTGTCACGGAAGTTCTTGGAGAATGAAGCGCGCTATCCGGAGCGGATCGTGCAATTTGGCGGCGGCAATTTCTTGCGCGGCTTCGTCGATTGGGTTGTCGATGCGCTCAACGAAGAGACCGGCTTCGGCAGTGGCATTGTGATAGTGAAAGCGACGCCGGGTCGCTACGATGCGCTGGAGGCGCAAGATTGTTTGTTCACGACTTATCTACATGGCGTTCAAGACGGGCGGCTGGTCGAGCAAACGCGGCTGATCAGCGCGGTTAATCGCACGGTTTACCCCTACGACGACTTTGGAGCTTATCTGGCTTTGGCGCGGGGACCGGAGATTCGCTTCATTTTTTCTAATACGACCGAATCCGGCATTGCCTTTTCCGCCGACGACCTGGCATCGGATCAGCCGCCGGGAACCTTTCCAGCCAAGCTGACGCGTTTCCTTTACGAGCGCTATCGTCATTTCGATGGCGCGGCCGAGCGTGGCTGCATCATCATCCCGACCGAGTTGATTGTGGATAACGCCAGCCGCCTGCGAGAAATCATCCTCGATTATGCCGAACTGTGGAGTCTTGAGCCCGGTTTCGCCGATTGGGTTGTAGCGCATAATCTGTTCTGCAATACCCTCGTCGACCGCATCATCCCGGGTTTTCCACAAGCGGAGGCGGATCGCGTCTTGGCTGACCTGGGGTATGAAGACCGGCTGCTGGTGGCGGGGGAGATTTATCACAGTTGGATCATTGAAGCGCCGTCGCGCTTGCTGGACGAGTTCCCGGTGGACAAGACGCGGACGCCGCTGAACGTCAAGATCGTGGACGATGCCGCGCCCTATCGCACAATCAAGGTGCGCCTGCTGAACGGCGCGCATACTTCGATGGTTCCGCTGGGGATATTGCTCGGGATTGAGTCGGTGCGAGAGGCGGTCGAGCATGAGACGCTCGGTCGCTTCCTGCAAGAGCTCGTTTTCGAGGAAGTGATTCCCTCCGTTCGCGAGGTCTCACGCGCCGAGTTGGAGAGCTTCGCCCGCGATGTATTTGATCGCTTCCGCAATCCGCATATCCATCATCGGCTGGAGACGATCTCGCTGAACAGCTCGGCCAAGGTGAAGGAGCGGATTCTGCCCTCGCTGCTGGGCTACCTGGCGCTGAGGGGCGAATTGCCGCCGCGTTTGGCAGTTGCGTTGGCGGGCTTTATTCGCTTGTATCGCGGCGACTTGATCGCCTTGAACGATGATCCGGATGTGCTGGCTTGGTTCAAGCGCGCCTGGGACGAGGCGGATTCGACCGGGGCGCTCGCGCGGACAGTTTTAAGCCGCACTGGGCTATGGGGGCGCGATCTCTCCGAAACGCCGGGCTTGATCGAGGGCATCGTCGAAGCGCTGGACGCGATTGAAGCGGGCGCCCTGCTGGATCTGCTGGCGCGGGTTGCGCGATGAGCATTGATCTGATCACGGTCGGTCGAGTGTCGATGGATCTCTTCGCTCGTGATATCGGCGCGGAGTTCCATGATATCACTGCCTTCGAGACGGGCGTCGGCGGCAGCCCGGTCAACATCGCCATCGGCGCGAGCCGGCTGGGATTAAAGGCGGTCGCCTTCACCGCCGTTGGCGCTGATGAAGTGGGTCGATTCGTCCGGCATTATCTGGAGCGCGAAGGCGTCAATACCGACCATGTGCTCAGGAAAGCGGGACATCGCACCGGCATGGCGGTGGTTGGCGTGCAGCCGCCGGATCGCTTTCCGCTGCTGTTTTATCGCGAGGATCCGGCCGATATCCACCTGACGATAGAGGAGGCGCGGGCGCTGCCACTGGCGGAGGCGCGAGCGCTGCAGCTTTCCGGCACCGCTTTTAGCCGCGGGGGGACGCGCGATGTCAGTTTGTACCTGGCGGAGCAGGCTCGAGAGCGTGGGCTGACGACTTATATGGACCTGGATCTGCGCCCGGATCAGTGGTCGCACCCGCTCGCCTATGGCTTGAATATGCGGCGCGTCATGCCGCTCTGTGATGTCGTCATCGGCACGGAAGAAGAGTTTACGGCGGCGCTTTCGCCTGCGCCCGAGGCGGTCATGGCGGGCGAGAAAGCGGTCGATCGCGCGGATTTGCAGCGGCTATTGCTCGAGCTCTGCGCCGAAAGCGATCTGACGCTGATCGTGAAGCGGGGCGCGCGCGGCGCATCCGTCTTGCGCCGCGACCATGTGATCAATGTGCCGGGCTACCCGGTGGAGATCGTCAATACAGTTGGCGCCGGCGATGGTTTCGCCAGTGGCTTGATCGCTGGCCGGGCGGGCGGCTGGGATTGGGCGCAGGCGGCGCGTTTCGCCAACGCTTGTGGCGCCCTGGTGGTGACGCGGCACGGCTGCGCGCGGGCGCTGCCGACCTGGCATGAGGTCGAAGATTTTATCGCGGAAAGAGAGAAGGCAGGGGAATGAGCAATCATCTGAAGTCGAATCATGATGACATGATCATGCTGGATGTGACGCCGGAATCGGCCGGATGGACCTATTTGTCTTATCGCGTGATCCGCCTCGGCGGCGAGCAAGTATATCTGCATCGAACCGAAGGCAATGAACTGGCGCTCGTCCCTTTGGAAGGCAGCGGCGTCGTGCGGACTGACGCTGGCGACTTCGCGCTGAAACGGGCTGGCGTCTTTCAGGAGAAGCCGTCGGTCTTGTACCTGCCGCCGGGGCATGAGTTTGTCGTGCGGGCGGAGGGCAGCTTCGAGTTCGCGATCGGGGCGGCGCCGGCCGAGGGTAAGTATCCTCCGCGCCTGTTTGGACCTGACGAAATTCGGGCGGAGCTGCGTGGCGGGGGCGCGGCGCGGCGTCAGGTGCATCACACCCTGGCGCATCCACTGCCGGCCGAACGGCTGATTCTGTATGAAGTCTACGTGCCGGGCGGCGCCTGGTCGGGGTATCCGCCGCATTGCCATGATGGCTACGGCGGGTCAGCCCATTTGGACGAGACCTATTATTTTCGCACGGACCCGGCTGACGGCGTGGCGCTGCATCGCAATTATCGGCGCGATACGGACTTTGAGGAGATCTTCGCCGTGCGCGATCGCGACTTGGTTTTGGTGACGCAGGGTTTTCACTCGACATCGGCCGCGCCCGGGTCCAATCTGTACTTTCTGAATTATCTGGCGGGCGAATTGCTGGATGAGGCGCGGTCGACCCCGCCTTATGACGATCCGGATTACGCTTGGCTCAAGGAGGATTACACCGGCAATCTCATGCGCCTGCCAATCATGTGAAGCGGGAGAACCTGATGTCGAGGAGTCCTTTGAGATAATGATATGATTATTGAAAATATGACTATTATGTTTTATTTGGCTATCGCTTATCAGATATTATATTCTAATAGTTAGAGAGGATGTGAGTTTCAGAGTTAGGCAAGTATGAAAGAGTTCTTGTTAATCTTCGCAGTCTTCTTGGTATCGATAGTCACAAACGCGCAAGACGAGGTTAGTATCCGAACGGTTGCCGCCGGTTTGTATCATCCGGCCGGGCTGGCGCTGCTGCCGGATGGCGGCGTCTTGATCGCGGAAGCGGGCGGTCATGGAGAACGCAGCGCCGGCGTTAGCTTGCTGCGACCGGACGGCAGCTTGGGCCGCTTAATCTCCGGCATTCCCAATACCTTCTCCGACAACAACTTGATCAGCGCGCCGGCGGTGGCTGTATCGCCCGATGGCGCTGAGATAATCGTGGCGATTGGCGGCTCGCAATTATACAGCCTGCCGAGTGATTTCGCGCGCCGGCTGCCGGAGCGGGCGCTCAGCCCGGCTGACTTGGAGCGGCGACAATCCGAGCGGGGCAATGTCTTTCTTTTGCATCCTTTCGATATCGCCTTTGACGGCTCGGGCGCGCCGGTCGTCGCCGATGCGGCCGGCGATGGCTTGGTGCTGGAGGGCGAGGACGGCTCGCTCCGCTACCTGCATCGCTTCGCGGCGCTGGATAATCCGCGAGAGAGCGGGGTCCGCCTGGATGCGCTGCCGACGGGCTTGGCGCGGATTGGCGATTCCTTCTACGCGACGCTGTTCAGCGGCTGCCCGCATGCGGCCAATGGCGGCGAGTTGGTGGAGGTCGCCGACGATGGCCGGCAGCGCACCATCGTGGATGGTTTGAATATGCCTATAGATGTCGCGCGGGACAGGACGGGCGCGACTTGGATCCTGGAGCATGGCGCGGCGCCGGCGGGCAAGGCGTGTTTCAACGAGTTGGAAGAAGAAGAGGCGAGCGGGCGGCTTAGCCGCATCAACGCAGAGGGCGCCCTGGAAACGGTTATTGATGACTTGCATTTTCCGGCTGCGGTCTTGCCAATGCCCGATGGCAGTCTTTACGTGACGGAAGCTTATTCCGGAAGATTGCTGCAAATTCAATTCGGCACTGTCGCTGATGCGCCGCGGCGCTTCCCGCCTCATAGCAAGCCGGCCGCGAGTTATGCTGATGCGCGCGATTTGGATGCCGCCTTGAGCGCTGTCATCGCGGCGGAAGGCTTAAAGCCCTATCCCGGGCGCGAGTTGATCAAGCCGGAGAGCGAAATGACGCGGCTGGGCCGGGATCTGTTCTTTGATCCTATCTTGTCGGGCGACCAGAATATCGCCTGCGCCACTTGCCATCATCCGGAGTTCGCCATGACCGACGGGCGCGTCTTGCCGATTGGCGCTGGCGGCCATGGCTTGGGCGAGAGTCGCGCCTTCCGCGCGATGATTGCCATGAGAAGCGAGGATGGTCGCGACCACATCGGCACGCTGGTCAACCCCTTCGTCGATGTCTTCATTCCGCGCAACAGCCCCACGATTATCAACAGCGCTTTGCTGGGCAAGCAATTTTGGGATGGCCGGGTCGAGGAAAATCCGGAGTCGAACACTGTTATTACGCTGGAAGACGCCATCACCGATCTGGATATAAATGATGCGCTGATGGCGCAGGTGCTCTTCCCCATAACCTCCCAACATGAAATGGCCGGCGTGACTTTCACCGATTTTCCGCCGATGGTGATTCGCCTGACCTTGCTGAACCGCTTGCGCGCGAATCCAAATTACGCGGCGCGTTTCGCCGATGTTTTTGGCGCATCGCATATCAGCTTGCGGCAATTGGCGGAAGCGGTCGCGGCTTTCGAGCGACAACTGATTTTCACGGCAGCGCCCTGGGATGATTACCTGGCCGGCAATACGCAGGCGCTCAGCGAGGCGCAGAAGCGCGGCGGCTTGCTCTTCTTCGGCGCGCTCAATCAAGCGGTCAATTGCGCGGCCTGCCACAGTGGCGATCTGTTCACCGATCAACGTTTTCATAACCTGCTGGCGCCGCAGTTGGGGCCGGGCAAGGACAACGGCATCGACGACCGCGATGACTTTGGTCGCGCCAATGTCAGTTTCGATTATCGCGATCAATACCGCTTCAAGACGCCGAGCTTGCGCAATGTCGAGTTGACGGCGCCCTATTTCCATAGCGGCGCGTATGGGTCGCTGGAGGCGGTAATCTGGCACCATGCCGATCCTTGGCGGGCGAATATGGTTTATGCGGTCGAGGATCATCTGCCGCCGGATTTTCACGATGCCTTGCTGCCCTACGATTTTGAGCGGCAGGCGCATTCGGTCGCTTATCCCATGCGCGCCGGCATGCCGCTTAACGAAGCGGAAGTGGCGGATCTGGTCGCGTTTTTGACCGCCTTGACCGATCCGGCCGCGCGCGATCTGAGCCATATCACGCCGACCGAGTTGCCCAGCGGCCTGCCCCTGGATCCGCTGCCGCGTTAATCTCGCTAAGGCAAGCCCCGCGATATTTGCTACACTACTGGCGGTTCGTCATAGCTACTGAGGTGATTTATGGTTGCGTCCGCTTACGGGAAGTTGCCTATCGCGCGTTTGACGCCGGAACTGTTGAAGCTGGTCAAGACCGGCGAGGTCTACAGTTTGGGCGTAGATTTTCAGGAGGGCATGTTGACGCCGGGCGCGGCGATGAAGTCTTATTCGATCGCGCCGCATTTGCGCCATAGCGACCCTTCGGCCATCGATCCTGGCAGCGCCGCGGCCGAGGTCATCCGCATGTCCATCCATGTCGGCACGCATATCGATGCGCTCTGCCATATCGCTGAAAAGCAGAATGCGGCGGGCGACGCCGATTCGGCTGGCGAGCCGCGCTTGTATGCCGGCGATGGCAAGACAGTCGCCGCGAGCGATCATGTGACATCGGCCGGGCAGAGGCACCTCAGCATCGAGCAGATGCCGCCGATTGTGACGCGCGGCGTGTTATTGGATGTGGCGGCTTATAAAGATGTCGAGACCTTGCCGCCGGCTTACGGGGTTGGCGCCGATGATATCCGCGGGACGATGGCGCGGCAGGGCAGTCAAATCAGCGAGGATACGGCTGTGCTGGTGCGCACGGGTTCGTATCGGCTTTTGCGCGCGGGCGACCCGATCTATCGCGATGCGCAGACCGGCTTGAACCTCGAGGCGGCGCAATTCCTGGCGTCGCAGGGCATGACCTTGGTCGGGGCGGATAATATGGCGGTCGAGGCGATGCCGCCGATGGACCATTCCGTGCATCGTTTCTTGCTGGTGAATAAGGGCATCACGCATGTGGAAAACTTGAATCTCGATGAGCTGGCCGCCGCCGGCTGCTACGAATTCCTGCTGATAATCGCGCCCTTGAAACTGACCGGCGCGACTGGGTCCTGGGTGAATCCGCTGGCGATCGCCTGAGCGGCTCCAGTCGTCTTACGACGAAGTCGCAGTCGGGATGGGAGGATTTTGCCAAAGGCTGGCAGCGGGGCTAGAATCTGTTTATTGTCCATTGTGCGCGGAAGGAAGCCGCTGTGCTGACATTTCTGCACATCAGCGACACGCATATCAGCGCCGATCCCGAGCGCCATCCGGCGCAGCATCCCAATCGCGGGGTGGAATCGCTGCTGAAGACGATCGATGGGTTGTCTTTCCCGGTCGATTTTATTCTGCATACCGGTGATGTTTGCGCTGAGCCGGAGGCGGAGAATTATCATCAGGCGCGGGAAATGCTCGACCGATTGGAGCAGCCCTTGTACCTGCTGCCG
Source organism: Anaerolineae bacterium (assembly GCA_022824365.1). GTDB lineage: Bacteria > Chloroflexota > Anaerolineae > Aggregatilineales > Phototrophicaceae > UBA6055. The sequence goes on along the minus strand of JAJEAA010000031.1, from coordinate 39,165 downwards.
GGCAATCATGATTCGCCTCGGATGATGCGCGATATGCTGGCGGACGGCGAACGTCGACAGGTGCTGGGCGATGACTACAGAATCATAAACGGGTATCACTTAATCACAGTCGACATTAGCGGCGCGGATGATCCGCTGACGCCCACCCTGCCGGACGGGCAAATCGACCACTTTGCCGCGCAGCTCAGCCGGACGCAGGGCGCGCCGATTCTGGTCGCGGCGCATCATCCATTCTTGCGAACGGGTGTGCCCTGGATCGATGACGAAGCGCGCATCCAGAACGGCGAGCGGCTGCATGAGTTGCTGGCGGCGCAGCGGGAGCGTGTGGCCGGCGTGTTTTTCGGGCAGATCCATCAGGTGGTGACTAGCTTCTGCGACGGGATTACCTACAACTGCTGCCCGTCCACCTGGTTCAACTTCACCGGTTACCCGGGCATGGAATTGGCGGATGCTGATCTGGATACGCCGGGCGGCTTCAACCTGGTGATGATCCGCGAGAATCGCACCTTCGTGCGGCGCTATAGCTTGCCGCGGCTCACGGAGTAGACCTGAGCAAATGCCGGTGGACGCGCAGTCGAGCCTATTTCACATTTCCGATTTCGCCTTCGATGACGGCGATGACCTGACGCAACTGCGCCTGCATTATCATACGCTGGGCGAGCCGCGGCGTGATGAGTCGGGGCGCGTCTGCAACGCCGTGCTGATCCTGCATGGCACAACCGGCAGCGGCGCGCAATTCCTGCGTGAAAGTTTCGCTGGCGAACTGTTTCAGCCGGGGCAGTTGCTGGATGCCGAGCGCCACTTCATCATCTTGCCCGATGGCATCGGCCACGGCAAATCGAGCAAGCCCAGCGATGGCTTGCGGATGCGCTTCCCGCGTTACGGCTACCTCGATATGATTCGGGCGCAGCATCGTCTGCTCAGCGAAGGCTTGGGCATTGACCACCTCCACGCTGTGCTGGGCACTTCCATGGGCGGGATGCAGACTTGGCTCTGGGGCATCCATTATCCTGACTTCATGGATTATCTCGTGCCGCTGGCATCGCTGCCGGCCGAGATCGCCGGGCGCAACCGCATGATTCGCGCCATGATTATGGACGCGATTCGCTCCGATCCCGCCTGGAACGGCGGCGATTATGAGCGGCAGCCGGCCGGCTTAATCAACGCGATTCACCTGCTGATCGTGATGACGAGCTGCCCGCTGCAATGGCGGAAGGAAGCGCCGACGCGAGAAGCGGCTGACGCTTTTCTGGCGGAACGAATCCGCGCTCACGCCGGTGTCTTGGACGCCAATGACATGCTCTACCAATTCGCCGCCTCGGAAGATTACAACCCGGCGCCGGACCTGGAGCGGATCAAAGCGCCGCTGCTGGCGATCAATTCGGCCGACGATCAGGTGAATCCGCCGGAGTTGGGGATCATGGAAGCGGCGATGAAGCGGGTGAAGCGAGGGCGCTACATCCTGCTGCCGATTGACGAGCATACGCGCGGACATGGCACGCACACATTGGCGGCAGTCTGGAAGCATCACTTGGCCGAGTTCCTGGCGGGCTAGCGTAACCACAGAGGCACAGAGAATTGCTCCTGGCTTGGCATTCCCGTCTGCATGATTTCCGCATTGGGCGCATCGCGAACACACCGCCCGGCTCCGATTCACCTAGGCCATTTCTAGATCTATACAACCTGATACTTGGTGTCCTCAACCCCCTCGGCATACTCGGCGGCAAGAGTGCCCAAAGCGCTCTACCCGCTACATACGGCAAATGCTAGCGCGGCGCGGCGAAGCAAGTTACAATTTCGCCGAGCGCAAAAGAGAGATTTGCCCGCGTCAAGACTAGACTTGCGCTTAAGTGAGTGACAAGTTCACGGCGGGCAAGTTATAATGGCGCTGCGGCGCAAGTTTGTTTATTGACGCTGAGAGAGTATTGGTTGAGGAAATGGAGGGATTCATGCAAGTATCAATGACTGTCAATGGGGTCGCACATGAAGTTGATGTCGACCCCCGCACTCTGTTGGTTCATTTTTTGCGTGAGGCTCTGGATCTCACCGGCACCAAGATCGGTTGCGATACGAGCCAATGCGGCGCCTGCACGGTGCACTTGGATGGCAAGGTGCTGAAGTCCTGTACGCTGCTGGCGGTACAGGCGGATGGCTGCGAAGTCACCACCATTGAAGGCTTGGCGGAGGGTGGCGAGCACCATCCGATGCAAACCGCCTTCTGGGAGAACCACGGCCTGCAATGCGGCTACTGCACGCCCGGCATGATCATGGCCAGCGCCGCCTTCGTGCGGGACAATCCCGGCGCCTCGGAAAACGAGATCCGCCATTACCTCGAAGGAAATATCTGCCGCTGCACCGGCTATCACAACATCGTCAAGGCGGTCAAACAGGTGGCGGATTCCGCCGCCGGCGCCTAGGGGGTGAGCCATGACAACTCGAATATTTGGCTCGGGAATCAAGCGGCGGGAAGACCCGCGGCTGATCACCGGCGAAGCGCGTTACACCGATGACATCAAGCTGCCCGGCGTCTTGCATATGGCGGTGGTGCGCAGCCCCTACGCCCACGCCAACATCGTCAGCATAGACAGCTCGGCGGCCGAGGCGATGGATGGCGTCGTCGCTGTATATACCAGTGAGGACATCGGCGACGGACTGGCTGGCTTGCCAACCGCCTGGCTGATACCCGACAGCGACCTCAAGACGCCGGAGCATCCTGCGTTGGCGAAGGGCAAGGCGCGCTACGTCGGCGATGGCGTCGCTATCGTGCTTGCCGACGACCGCTACCGGGCGCAGGACGCGGCTGATGCCGTCGTTGTTGAGTACGAAGAGCTGCCGGCGGTCATCGACCCGGAAGAGGCGGCTCAAGACGGCGCGCCACTCATCCATGATGATGTCGAAGGCAATATCGCCTTTAGGTGGGCGCCATTCGACAAGGAAGCCAGCGATGCTGTTTTTGCGGCGGCTGATGTGGTTGTGTCGGAGCGCATCCTGCAGCAACGCTTGCTGCCGACGGCGATGGAGCCGCGCGCGGCGATGGCGCAATACAACCCGGCGACGCAAGAATTGACGCTATGGTGCACCTCGCAGAACCCGCATATCCACCGCTTCATCATCAGCGCCGTGACCGGCTTGAACGAGAATAAGGTGCGGGTTATCGCGCCTGAGGTCGGTGGCGGCTTCGGCAGCAAGATCCCCTGTTATCCGGATGAGGCATTGGTCAGTTGGGCGGCGATCAAGCTTGGCGTACCGGTCAAGTGGACCGAGACGCGCTCGGAGAATTATCTGATCACCATCCACGGGCGCGACCATGTGCAGCATGTCGAGATGGCGGCCAGCAACGATGGCAAGCTGCTTGGCGTGCGCGCGACCGTTTACGCTGGCATGGGCGGTTACCTGTCCACGGCGGCGCCCGGCATCCCCACGATTTTGCATGGCTTGCTTTATGTCGGTCCTTACACGATCGACAGCATCTACTGCGAATCCATCGGCGTGATGACCAACGGCACGCCCACCGATGCCTATCGCGGCGCCGGACGCCCGGAGGCGACCTTCCTGCTTGAGCGCATGGTCGATAATGTGGCGCGCGCGCTGGATATGGATCCGGTTGAGTTGCGGCGCAAGAACCTCATCCCCGCCTTTGAAGACGGCTATGATGTGGCGGCGGGCTTGACCTACGACAGCGGCGATTATCCGGCCGCTTTCGAGAAGGCGCTGGACATGGCCGGCTACTCGGATTTCCGTCAAGCGCAGGCCGACGCGCAGGCTCAAGGGCGCTACCTCGGCATCGGCGTCACTGCTTATACTGAGATGTGCGGCTTGGGTCCCAGTCAAGTTGCGGGCGCGGTTGGCTTCCAGGGCGGCTTGTGGGAGAGCGCCACCGTGCGCGTCACACCCACTGGCAAGGTGCAAGCGCTGATCGGCGCATCGCCCCACGGTCAAGGCTCGGAGACGACGCTGGCGCAGATCATCTCCGAAGAGCTCGGCTTCCCGGTTGAGGACATCGAAGTGGTGCACGGCGATACGACCGAGACGCCGATGGGCTGGGGCACTTACGGCAGCCGCACGACGCCGGTCACTGGCGCGGCTTTGGCGCATGCCTCGCGCAAGCTCAAGGAGAAGGCGCGCGTCTTGGCGGCGCATCTCATGGAAGCCAATGTTGCCGACATCGAATACGCCGATGGCAGCTTCTCCGTCAAAGGCTCGCCCGATCAAGCGCAGAGCATTCAGGACGTGGCGCTGATGGCGCACCTGGCCTGGAATATGCCGGAAGGCATGGACCCGGGCTTTGAAGAATCGCAGTTCTACGATCCGCCCAATTTCGTATATCCCTTCGGCACGCATATCGCGATTGTGGAAGTCGATGCCGAAACTGGCGAGATTGAATTGCAGCGCTATATCGCCGTCGATGACTGCGGACCGCAGATCAACCCGGAGGTCGTCGCCGGCCAGATCCACGGCGGCGTCGTGCAAGGGGCGGCGCAAGCGCTCTGCGAAGGCGTGATCTACAGCGACGATGGGCAACTGCTGACGGGCACGATGCAAGACTACTGCATGCCCAAAGCCGATATGTTCCCTAATTTTGAACTGGGCGAGACGGTGACGCCATCGCCGCATCATCCCATCGGCGTCAAAGGCGTCGGCGAGACCGGCACCATCGCCAGCACGCCGACCGTCTACAATGCCGTGCTGGATGCGCTGGCGCCGCTGGGCGTGAAGCAGATTGATATGCCGCTGACATCGGCGAAAGTCTGGGGCGCGATTCAAGCAGCCCGCTCGTAATCGAATATGTGTAGGGCGACTCCCGGTCAGTGTCTACGCGACCCGGTGAACCGCTCGCAGGAAACCAAGAACTGTAGGGCGATTCGGTCGCCCGCGTCAAGGACAAACGGAGGAGGAAAACAAATATGTGGCCTAATGAATTTGATTACGCGCGCGCGGGCTCGGTTGATGAAGCGCTGAGTTTGATCGGCGATGAGGGCAAGTTTCTGGCCGGCGGGCACAGCCTGCTGCCGGTGATGAAGCTCCGTCTGGCTGCGCCCGAGCAACTGGTGGATATCGGCGGCATCGACAGCCTGCGCGGCATCTCCGCCAATGGCGGACTCACGATCGGCGCGACCACGACCCATGCCGAAATCGCCGCCTCGGCGGATGTGCAAGCGATGTGCGCCGGTCTGGCCAGCGCCTGCGGGCAAGTTGGCGACCAAGCCGTGCGCAACTTCGGCACGATTGGCGGCAATATCGCTCATGCCGACCCGGCGTCCGACCCGCCGACGGTGCTGGTGGCTTGCGGCGCCACGATCAATATCCAGGGCGCGGATGGCTCCCGCAGTGTCAGCGCGCAAGACTTCTTCGTCGACCTCTTCGAGACTGACTTGGAAGATGGCGAGCTCATCACTGGCCTCAGCCTGCCAAACTGTAGCGACTGCCAATGCGCCTATGTAAAGTTCCCGCATCCCGCTTCACGCTACGCCATCGTGGGAGTCGCTGTCTGTCTGAAGATGGATGGCGGCACTTGCGCGCAGGCGGATGTCGCGGTCGGCGGGGCGACGGTGAAGGCGGTCAAATGCGCCGGCGCGGAGGCGGCGCTGGCCGGCTCGACATTGGATGACGCCGCCATTAGCGCGGCGGCCGAGGCGGTCAAAGCCGATATCGGCGATTGGCTGGCGGGCGATATCGCCTATCCGGAGAGCTATCGGCAGCAGATGGCGGGCGTCTTCCTCAGACGAGCCATCGCCGCGGCGACCGGCTAAGAACCGCGCCAGCATAGTGATTTGCAGGGGCGATCCATTGGGTCGCCCTTTTCTATGTATGGCGAATTTCTGGCGACTTGATAGGTCGTCGCCACGCCACACGGCAGAAACTCAGTACACTATCAGGCTCCGCGCCAGCACCCCGCTGACCAGGTCGGCGTAAGCCTTGTTGATCTGCTCCAGCCGATAAGTCCGCGTGATCAATTCGCGCAGCTTGAGTTTGCCGGCGGCATAGAGGTTGAGCAGCAGGGATGAGGATTAAAACCCCCGCCGGTTGAAGCGCTCCTCTTTGAAGGGGTCGCCCTCGTTGTGGTAGGCGCCCGCTTCCCAGAAACCGGGCTTGTCCACCGGGCTGAATTCCAGCGCGCGCAAGAATTTGGCGCTCTTCCAGAAATAGCGCTTGGGCACAACCGTGCGCAGCGGTCCGCCATGCTCGATCAACTCGGGCTCATGCAGCCAACGGTCCTCGTATTTGGTGGCGAGCATGACATCATCATCGTCCATCGCTTCCAGTGTCAGGTTGGTCGTGTAGCCATAATCGCAGTGGGCGATGACAAAACGCGCCTCGTCAGTGAGCTCAAGCTCGCGCAGGAAGTCGCGGAACATGACGCCTTCCCAGGTCGTATCGAATTTGCTCCAGCGCGTGACGCAGTGGATATCGACTGTCATCTGCTGCGTCGGCAGTTCCAGGAACTCCGCCCAGGTCCAGCGCCGCTCGCTTTTGACCGCGCCGAAGACCCGCAGGTCCCAGGTGGCGGGGTTGAACTTGGGCGTCGGTCCGTAGGTGAGCACGGGAAATTTTTCGGTCAAAGATTGACCGTTGGGGAGGCGGCCCGCTTCCCGCATCAGTCGTTCTTTTTCGCGGCGTTGAAGGTGGGACATGTGTTTTCTCTTGGCTATTCAACTTGCGTCAGAACGCATTGCTACGCGCTCTCGTATACCGAGATAGTACTACCAATCAGCCTGTCCAGCTAGCGAGGACCGGCAAGCGCCCGTTTCAATTTCAGGACGCGCTCGGTGAATATCCCGTCAATGCAGGCAGCCCGTAATCTTTCGAGAGCCTCGCAACTCAGTTGTTCTTTGACGACGGAGGTCAAGACCTGGAATCCCAGATCGTGCAGGCGCCCGATGATTTCCGCCTCAACTTCAGCTGCGTTGGTAAAAAGGAAACGTTTGCCGCGGTATTGAAGTGGCTTGCGGGTCAGCCAATATGGCGAGGCAAGCGGCCGATTCCCAAAATCCAACGTCATGATATCCGGGTTGAGCGCGTTAATGGCTTTGATCGCGCGACTGTCGCTGGAGATTATTATGACATCGTTCAATCGCCGCTCAGTCTCAATCGCTTGTACCAGCAGCCGCTCAATACCGGCATAGCGATCTGAACCATGTTTTAGTTCGATGACCAGCCCGGCGCGGTCAGCTGTCATATCGAAGACCTCTTTCAACCGGGGGATTTTCTCTCCGCGATGCGCTGGTCCCATCCAGGCGCCCGCATCCAGCGTCCGCAACTCTTTTAGAGTCAGTTGATCGACCCGTCCATGGCCGTTGGTACTGCGGTCAACAGTGACATCGTGTATGACGACAAGCTGTTTGTCGGCCGATAAATGTATATCGATTTCAAGCAGGTCAGCCCCTTGGCTGATGGCGAGCGCGAAGCTCTTGAGGGTGTTTTCCGGCGCTTGCTCTGGAACACCGCGATGGGCGATGATCCAGGGTCGCCTGTCAGGCAGGGGCATATCTGGCGCGCTCTAACTCACTCAAGCCGGACATCAGTGAGGTCGCGCAGCCAATCGCCAAGCGTGCCGACCGCCATTGTCAGCGACATCAGAAATGCGCTTGGCGTCAGCGCGATCCAGGCGGCATTGTTCAAGTTCCCCCGGCCCTCATCGATCATGTTGCCCCAGGAGGGCGTCTTCGGGGAAAGCCCAATCCCGAGGAAACTCAGGGCGCTTTCCAGTAGAATAATCCGCGCGATGCTAAGGGTTGCGATCACCAGGATGGGCGAAAGGACATTCGGCAGCAGATGCCGGCGAATGATGTGGCTCTGCGATGCGCCCAAGGCTTGCGCGGCAATTGTAAACTCGCGTTTTCGCAGCGAAAGCACACAGCCGCGGACGACGCGCGCGTAGAAGGGCCAAGCGGAAAGCGCCGCGATACCGATCAGCACAATCAGGGAGTTGCCCAGGATTAGCGCCACAGCGATCGCCAGCAGGATGAAGGGCAGCGATAATTGAACATCGATGAAGTACATGATGAGATGATCTAGCCAACTGCGCAGATATCCGCTGAGCAAGCCCAATACGGTACCGACCACGAGACCGATAGCGGAAGCGATGAAGCCAATCAAGAGAGAGGCGCGGCCGCCGTGCAAGGTTCGGCTCAAGACGTCGCGCCCGGTGCGATCCGTCCCGAAGGGATGCTCGCCCAGCCAGGACGGCGGCGCCAGGCGGCTGCGCAGGTCAATCTGGTTCGGATCGTGAGGCGACAAGTTGTCGGCAAAGGCGCTCATCAGGGTGATGCTGAGCAAGACAAAAGCGCTGAGATTGACGGCAAAGTTGCTGTGGCGCCGCCACCAACTCGCCAACTCCCGGAGATAGCGCAAGCGCCCAGATTCTCGATTGACAGGCCTGGCTCGTTGTTTTCGCAGTGGGGGCATGGCTTCTACTCGCGGATGCGCGGATCAAGAATGGCGTAAAAGGCATCGACAGCCAGGTTTGTCAGTGAAAAGGCGCAGGCCGACAGGAGCACGATGGCTTGAATGATTGGATAATCGCGGCTGCCAATCGACTGGACGGCCAGCCAGCCGATGCCGGGCCAGGAAAAGACAGTTTCGATGATGGCGGCGCCGCTGATGAGGCCTGCAATCTGGAGACCGACGACCGTCAGCACCGGCGCAAAGGCGTTGCGCAGCGCATGAACCAGGATCACCCTGGAAGCGGACAAGCCCTTTGCATAGCCGGTTCGAATATAGGTTTCGTTTAATACCTCCAGCATGGAAGAGCGTGTCAAGCGAATAAGAATAGTCATTGGATAGACGGCGAGCGCGATGGTCGGCAATATCAAATTAGCGGGCGCGCCGCGGCCAAAAGCTGGCAGCAGGCGCAAGTTTACGCTGAACAGGAATATCAGCAGGATGCCGATGATGAATGCTGGCAGCGAGTGGCCGATCAAGCTCAGGCTCATGATCGCGCGGTCGGTCAGGCTGTTGCGTTTCAGCGCGGCGACGATGCCTAGCGGGAGCGACAGCCCCACCGATAACAGGAAAGCGGGAATACCCAATTCCAACGTGGCGGGGATGCGTTCGACAATGACATCCAGAGCCGGGCGTCCCGAGGCAATCGAGTAACCGAAGTCGCCGCGCAGCAGATTGCCCAGATAGACAACAAATTGCGCTGGCAGCGGCTGATCCAGCCCGAGAGCGACTCGCATATTGTGAAAATCTTCAGCGGGCGCTGTTAGGGGTAGTAGCAGTTTCGCCGGGTCGCCTTGCAGCCGGCCCAGCACAAAGGTCAGCAAGAGCACCCCCCACAAAGTGAGGGCTGCCCTAATTGCGCGCGGCGCGAGTCGACTCATGCTGATGAATTGCCCGGGCTTGCGGCGGCATCGGGCCGACACCGCAGCAAACCTGTTCTCCAGCGGGGCGCGATCAATTGGAGAACCTCAGATTGTCCGGGCGGAGATCCATGATGAAGCCGGGACCCGGACGCCAGTCAAGCGCGTCGCTGAAGGCGTAGATATCGATATTGCGGTAGATCGGCGCCATCGGCACATCAGCATCCAGGATCCGCTTCAAGCTCTGCAAGCTGGCGTGGCGTTCCGCCATATCAACCGATTGGGACACAGCTGTGAAGAGCGCGTCGTATTCCGCCGACGGCTGATAGTAATTGGGACGCCAAATGTTTTCTACCGCCCAGGTCTGGAACAACCGTTGACCATCGCCGGCGCCGGCGAACTGCTGGAGGTTGGTCGTTATGTCACCGGCGAAGTACAGATCGAGAAAAGCCGAGCCTTCCATCGGCTGATAATCGATGTTCAATCCAATGTTTTCCCACATCTGCGCCATAACCGGCATGATGACATCGGTATTGGCATAGTACCCGGCCGTGGCCTGAAAACTGATGGGCGCGCCGTCGTAATCGCTGTTGGCGACCAATTCGCGCGCCGCCGCTGGATCGTAGGCGAAGCCCGGATAGGTCGGGTCATGGCCGACGGCGCCGGGAAATACGTAATCTGGCGGGATGGTTGTCAAGCCCTGCCAAAGTTCTTCGACGATCAGTTCGCGGTCAATAGCCAAGGACATGGCGCGGCGGATATTCACATCGGCGGTGGGTCCCTTGACCGTATTGAAGTGGACCGCCATGTGATTGTCTGTCTCGGCGCTGGCGATGGTGAAGCCGCCGGCTGTTTGGAGCGCGCCAAGCTGGTCAACTGGTACCTGCGAAATCAGGTCGACATCGCCCGATTGCAAGGCAGCGATTCGCGTGGCGTCTTCGGTGATGAAGCGCAAGACGACATCGCTCGCCGCCGCCTCGCCGCCCCAATAGGCGTCGTGCCGTTCCAAGACCAGGCGATCGCCCGGGACAAACTCCACAACTTTGTAAGGACCGGCGCCCAGTGGCATGAACTGGCGGGTGGCCGCATCCATTGCTTCGGTCGCTGCGCGCGGCACGATGCTCGCCCAATAGCTGGAGACGCGCAAGGGGAGCAGCGGATCCAGGTTGTGAGTGGTGATAGTGACTTCTAGCTCGCCGCTGGCTTCAATGCCGCTGACGAAGCGCTGCAAATCCTGCCCAAAATTGGATGACTCATTAGCTGGGTCGAGGAGGCGCTCAAAACTGTAGACGACATCGTCGGCAGTCATGATTGCGCCATCATGGAATGCCACGCCATCGCGCAGGGTAAAGCGCCATTCCAGCCCGTCATTTTCCACCGATGTCGCTAGCATGGGTTTGAGCTCGCCGGAAAGGCTGGGCTGCAGCAACGGGTCGTGAAACAAGGCATAAACTCGCGTCCCAATGACGTTCGGACCGATCGCGCTGTGGACATCAAGCGAGTCCAGGACCGAGTTTAAGCCGATAGTAACGCCCCGCTCGGATTGCGCCGCTACGGGCGTCAGCCAGCCTGCGCCCAGCAAGACTAGCGCCAGCGACAATGCCAAGATCTGCGTCAGGCGATGGCGCCGAATAAGAAGCTTGTCGTTCATTTCTTCCTCCTGCATTATAGTGCTAGTGTAAAAGGGGATTCGGATATCGCTTGGGAGAAGACCATTTGCTGCCGCGCTCGCGCCAATTCTGATCGGGCATCTCTCAACGACATTGTATAGCATAACTTGAAAAAACGTTTTCCGCAAACGTTTTTTCAAAATGCGATATAATCATGATTGAGTATGCGAAAGGACAAGAGGTTGACTTCAAGATGCGTAAGGCGAGAGTAGGCATCCGAGATATTGCCGAAGAGGCCGGCGTCTCAATCGGCACCGTGTCCAAGATACTGAACAACAAGACCGATGGCGTACGCATTGGCGCCGAGACGCGGGAGCGTGTTGTCGAAATCGCTGAACGCTTAGGTTATCAGGCGAACCCGCTGGCCTCCGCCCTGCGTTCAAAGCGCACTGGCATCATCGGCGCCGTCAACCGCAATCCAGGCGGCGAATTTATGGGGCGTCTTGGTCAGCAGGTGCAACTCGCTGCGCGGCGGCGCGATGTTGAATTATTTGTCGGCATCATGAAAAACATGCCCGACAGTGTGGAAGCTCAGTTAAGCATCCTCCAGGGGCAGCTCTTTGATGGCTTTCTGCTGCTGGGCGATTTGCCGAATTACCGCGATGTAGCCCGCAAGCTAAGAAATCTGAACAAACCCCATGTTTCCGTCGCCGCGGGGATCGCCGTCGAAGTGCCGATGGCGCACACGGATGAAGCCCTCGGCTTCAAACTCTTACTCGACTATCTGTGGGGATTGGGTCACAGGAAAATCGCCTTCATGGGCAGCCTGGCTTGGCCTCTGGTTCGCGAAAGGCTGCGGCTCTTCAAGGAGGGCATGGCGGTCAAGGGCTTGAGCTTGCCCGGCGAATACATCGCCACTATGGATAATTTCCCTTACAATCTGGAGGATTTTGCGGCATCCGAGAAGCTGTTTCGTTCCACCGTTGACCACGCGAAAGCGCTGCTGCGGCAAGCCAATCCGCCAACTGCCATCGTTTGCGCCACGGACGGCTTCGCGCTCGGGGCGCTCAAAGGCGCGGCGCAACTAGGCTTGCGCGTTCCCCGTGATGTGTCGATAACGGGCTTTGATGGCATCGAAGGAGGCTTTATCTGTCAGCCGGAACTGACGACCATTCGACGCCCCATCGAAAAGGTTGCGGCTGAAGCGGTCGATCTGTTGCTTGCTCTCATAGATTCCCCTGAGGACCCAGCGCTGCAGAGGCGCATCTTGATTGAGCCGGAACTCATCGTCCGTGAATCATGCGCGCCGGTTCTGGAAGAGAATAGCTGAGTCGGCTTTGCGAGCCATCCAAGAGGGCTAGCAGCGCTCAAACCATCAACTGCATAATCGTCCGCAGCAAGACGTTGGCGCCCATCTCGATGTGTCGCCATTCGGTGAACTCTCGGGGATTATGGCTGATGCCGTCCACCGATGGCAAGAAGATCATGCCGGCCGGCACCATCTGATTCATGATTTGCGCGTTGTGCCCGCTGTAACTGGCAATTGGCATGCAGCGGACCCCTTCGGCGCGGCAGGCGCTTTCGATCTGGCGGACGAGATACCCCGACATGCGTTCGGCCGCGCGGTGCATGACGCGCTCGGTCGTCACCTCAAGGCGGTAAGTCCGCGCGCAATGCTGCGCCAATTCGATCAAGCGCGTTTCCATGTCGCCCAGCGTCGCCGTATCTGGATGGCGAAATTCGACGCGCAGCGAGGCTTCGGCCGGCACGACATTGAAGGAATCGGGCTTGACGCTCACATGGCCGCAATTGGCGACGCCCTCGCTGAATTCTTCGCTGACGCACTTGTGCGCGCCGATAATAAAGGCGGCCGCCCCTTGCAGGGCGTCATGGCGCTCTTCGGCGGTGGTGGTGCCGGCGTGAGCGGCTTCGCCATAAAAGATGACATTATACGTCGTGCGCCCTACGATCCGGTCGACGATGCCAATGTCGCATCGCCGCTCGTGCAAGGTTTTGCCTTGCTCAATGTGCAATTCCAGAAAGCCCAGGACGGACCCGGCTTCGCGCTTGGCGTTACCCAGTTCCGGCAGCATGATGCCAGCGCGGTAGAGGGCGGCGCGAAAAGCCATGTTGTCATGCAAGCTGTCGCTGATATCGTTCGCCGAGATTTTGCCGATGACGCCATTGCTGCCGAATAAAGATTTCCAGGTGCCCTCTTCGTCTGTGAAGTCGATCGCTTCCAGGTGGTAGCGCGGCTTCAAGCCCGCTTCCTTGATCCGCCGCAGGCACTCCAGCGCCGCCAATACGCCAATGGCGCCATCGTAGCGACCGCCGTTGGGGACCGTATCCAGATGCGAGCCGATCATCAGGGTCTTGGCTTCCGCATCCTCAGCGGGGAGCAAGCCGCTCAAATTGCCGACTTCGTCATCCTTGACCTGAAGGCCCGCTTCTTCGATGCGGTCGGCGAACCAGGAGCGCGCTTCAAGGTCCTCATTCGAGAGCGCCAGGCGGGATACGCCGCCGCCAACGGTCGCGCCGATCTCGGCCAGGGCATCAAAGTCGGCTCGCAGGCGCGCGCTGTTGACACGGAGTGCGTTGCAATCTGTCTCCAATCTAACTTCCCATCGCCACGTCAGTAATTGAGAGTAGATTATAGTTAGAAAACGCAATCTCACAACTTTATGTCAAGGGATATCTTCAGCGTACCGTCCATTTTTGCCGCCGAGGACACCGAGTTATTCAGAGGACACAGAGGGTTTGATACTCATGTGACTAAACCTGCCGATTGCCGATTCCGAACGAGGGAGCGTGTCTCTGCCCGCGTTACACATCGGGTTGTTCTCTGCGCGCTCTATAAAACTCTGTGCGCTTGGCGGCAAGTTTTTATCCCATGCTCTTGTACATAATGTCGTCTGCGCCTATGCCTTGCCATCACACCGCTTTGAGCTACCATGGGCGGATTGCGACGCAGCGAGGCGCGCGGCATGAGCAGGTGGTCGCCACCGAGAGACCCAAGTGAACGTCAGAATTCACCCTACCGCTGGGTGATTTTGGCGATGGTCACGCTTTCCGGCTTTCTGGTGATGGGCTTCCCGACCACATCGCTATCGGCTTTGTTCAGCGAAGTCGCCGATTCGCTTGATCTCAATCTGATCGAGATCGGCGTGATATGGGGCGTCGGTTCGGGCATGGCCATCTTCACGGCGCTGGTCGGCGGCGCCTTCATTGATGTATTCGGGACGCGCCGGACGCTGGTGGCGCTCTGCCTGGCGACTGGTTGCTTCGGCGCTCTGCGCGGGTTCGCCGTCGATTTCTGGTCGCTCTTCCTATTTTCAATGTTATTCGGCATGGTCCAGCCGATTTTGCCGATGAACTTCGTCAAGCTGAATCGCGAATGGTTCGCCTCGCGTCAGTTGGGTTTCGCTTCCGGCGTGATGTCGGCTGGCTTCGCCACCGGCTTGATGCTCGGCTCGCGCTTGGGCGCCACCGTGCTTTCGCCGATGCTGGGCGGCTGGCGGCCTGTGCTGATCTTAACCGGCGTTTGCGCTATTGCGCTGGCGCTGATTTGGGCAGTTGTCCATCCTCCGACCGAGCGGCGCGCCTCAGCGCGTATCGACATCGGGCAGATCATCCGCAACCTGCGCTACGTGATGCGCTTCCGAGAATTGTGGGTGATCGCGCTTTCGGTTTTTGGCGTACTGGGTTTGATGCGGGGCTTGGTCGGTTATGTGCCGACCTATTTGCGCGAGATCGGCTGGGGCGTTGTCGAGGCCGATACCGCCATCACCATCTTCTTCTTCTGCAGTCTGATCGGGGTGGTGCCGATATCGCACTTGTCGGATCGGCTGGGCAATCGGCGCATCGTCATGGCTTTCGGCACGACGATGATGACCATCGGCACAATCTTGATGTATCTGGTCGGCGATAATTTCTGGGGCGTCATGCTGGCGATGGCGCTGGCCGGCTTCACCTTCGACAGCTTCATGGCGCTGAAGGGCGCTTACACGACCGAGGTCGACGGTCTGGAGATTGTCTTCGTCGGCAGCGCCCTCGGTTTCGTCGGCGTATTGCAGAATATCGGCTCGACCCTTACGCCGCCTCTGGGCAATGCCCTGACGACAGACGCCTTAAACAGCCCTTTTCTCTTGTGGGCGGCGTCGGGGCTTTTCGCTACCGTGATGCTTTTGAGCTACGGCAAGCGGAAGAAACATTCGCCGCAGTGAGAAACTAGCGCCATGCGCCCGTACTGCTGTCCTCCCGCGGATTCCTTTCGGGGAATTCCCGCGCAGATGTCCGACTGAAGCCCGCAGATGCCTCCGCCTGCAGATTTACGCGCCCGTCAGCATTCGCCTTATCGCTGGGTGATTCTGGCGATGGTGACCTTGTCGGGCTTCATCACAATGGGATTCCCCATAGCCGGTTTGTCGGCGCTGTTCAGCGAGATCGCCGCGGCCCTCGACCTCGATCTGATTCAGATCGGCGTAATTTGGGGCGTGGGCATGGTGATGGGCATCTTTACGTCTTTTCTCGGCGGCTCGTTGATCGACTATTTCGGCACGCGGCGGTCGCTGGTGTTTATGTGCCTGACGGCCGGCGTCTTCAGCGCGTTGCGCGGCTTGGCGGTCGACTTCTGGTCGCTATTGCTGTTCTCGTTTCTATACGGCACGGTGCAGCCGGTATTGCCGCTGAATTTCATCAAGCTGAATCGTGAATGGTTTTCTTCTCGGCAGTTGGGGTTGGCGGCGGGGGTCATGTCGCTGGGTTTCGCGATGGGCGCCATGCTGGGCTCGCGATTCAGCGCGACCTTTCTATCGCCTCTGCTCGGGGGCTGGCGGGCGGTGCTGGTGTTCCTCGGTCTTTGCTCGATCCTATTGGCAATCTTATGGGCGCTGGCGCATCCGCCGGTGGAGCGAGAGCGAAGCAGGAGCTTGGATCTGCGGCAGTTGCTGTTCAAAGCGCGCCGGGTCGCCGGCTTCCGCGAGCTGTGGGTGATCGCGCTGGCGGTCTTCGGCGCGGTCGGGCTGGCGCAAGGCATGGTGGGCTATGTGCCGACCTATCTGCGCGAGATCGGCTGGGCGGCGGTCGATGCCGATAGCGCCATCCCGGTTTTCTTCCTAGCCAGTTTGATCGGCGTAGTGCCGATATCGCATTTGTCGGATCGTTTGGGCCGCCGCCGGCTGGTGATGACATTCGGGACGATCATGATGACGCTGGGCGCGCTGTTGATGTACTTCGCCGGTGACAACTATTGGACTGTCATACTGGCGATGGCGGTTGGCGGATTGTGTTTCGACAGCTTCATGGCGCTGATGGGCGCGTCGATCACCGAAGTGCGGGGACTGGATATCGCTTTGGTGGGAAGCGCGCTGGGTTTCGGCGGCATGCTGCAGAATATAGGCGGTTCCCTGCTGCCGCCGCTGGGCAATACCTTGAGCGCGATCAGCTTGAACGCGCCCTTTCTGCTCTGGGCGGCGGCCGGGCTTTTCGCCACGGTGGTCTTGCTCAGCTATCGCGGGCGCGTGGCGAGGTCTGCGCGGGCCTCAGCCTTTGATGCCGATTGATGCCAGCCCGCCGATGAGATGGCGCTGAGCGAAAAAATAGACCACGAGAATGGGAATTATTGATACGAGCGTCGCGCCCATAAACAGGTGCCATTCAACGCTGTAACGCCCCTGGAAGAAAGCGAGCCCGACCGAGATCGGATAAGAGTTCCAATCGCGCAGGAATATTATCGGCTCCAGAAAATCGTTCCAGACCCAGACAAAGGTGAAGACGACGACAACGGTGAGGGCTGGGCGGCTCAGCGGGATGATGATGCGGTAGAGGATGCCCCAGGCGCCGGCGCCGTCGATGCGCGCGGCATCGTCCAGGTCGCGAGGGATCGTCCGAATGAACTGCGTCATCAAGAAGATGAAAAAGGGATTCCCAAAGAAAGCTGGCAGAATCAGCGGCCAGTAGGTATCAACCAAGCCGAGCTTCTGGTAGAGCCAGAAAAGGGGGATGAGCTTGATATGCCCCGGTACCATCATCGTGCTGAGCATCAAGAGAAAGAGCGCATGCTTGAAAGGGAATTCGAAGCGCGCAAAACCGTAAGCGATGATCGGCACGGAAACCAACCCGCCGATGATATTGGCGATTACCAGGATGGCGCTGTTGAGCATGTAGCGCGCGAGCGGGTATTTGCCGAATGCTTCGGCATAGTTGCCCCATTGCGGCTCGCTGGGGATCCATTCGGGTGGCCAGGCGAAGATCTCCCGCGGCATCTTCAGCGATGTCGATGCCATCCAGAAAATCGGCAGCATAAAGAGCAGCGCCAGCGAGATCATTAGAGCGTAGACAAGGACGTGGCCCATAGCGCGTATGACACGGCGGCGGGCGGCGCTGCGGCGGAGTTGCCGCTGAATGGAGAGCGCGGCAGGCGCTTGCTCGGGCTCAGTTCTCATAGTAGACCCACCTGCCGGAGGTGCGATAGACGAAGACGGTGCAGCTCATGATGACGACCAGCAAGAAGAGCGCCAGAGCCGACGCGTAGCCCATATTGAAATTGCGGAAGGCCTCCTCATAGAAGTAGTAGAGGAAGAAATATGTCGCCTTCAAGGGGCCGCCCTTGGTGATGACGAAGGCTTCGGTGAAGATTTTGAAGGCGTCAATCAACTCGATGATGAGCTGGAAGAAGAGGGTGGGTGTCAAAAGCGGCAGCGTGATGCGCCAGAAACGCCGCCACTTGCTGGCGCCGTCGATCTCGGCCGCTTCGTAAAGATGCGCCGGGATATTCTGCAAGCCGGCCAGATAGATGATCGCCGCGCCGCCGACCTTCCAGATGCTCATAATGGCGACTGAAGGCAGCGCCCAATGCAGATCCCAGAACCAGTAGGGGCCCTGCACGCCCACATAGCTCAGCAGCGTATTGACAACGCCGGTATCAGGCTGCAAGAACCAGATCCACATCAGCGAGACCGCCACGCCGGAGATGACAGCGGGGATGAAAAAGACCGTGCGGAAGACGTTCATGCCCGGCATCTTGAGGTTGAGCAGCAACGCCAACATCAGACCCAGCACCAGCTTCAAGGGCAGAGACAGCGCGACGAAAAGCGTGGTCGCTTTCAGGGAGCTGACGAAGAGCGGATCGCGCGTGAACATGCGGATGTAGTTGTCCAGCCCGATCCATACCGGCCGGTCAACCAGCGTCCACTGCGTGAAACTGAAATACAGGGTGGCCAGGATCGGGAAGGCGTAGAAGACGAGGAAACCTGCCATCCAGGGCGACAACGCCAGGTAGCCTGTTTTGGCGTCCCGGCGTTCTTGCGCTGTCATGCTTCGCCAGAGAGACAGCATACATCACGTCTTGGGCTAGATGCGGGCGACCCAGTGCGGGCCGCCCCGACATTTCTTAACGCATGTGATACTTGTAGAGGTCAGCCGGTCGCTGACCCCATGGATGCGCCCGGGCTACCCGCCCAGTCGCGGCACGCATTCGTCCAGCGCGGCTTGTGCTGGCTCGACCAGACCGTCCAGCGTGGCTTGCACCTCGTCCCGCTCGATTTCGCCGAGCATGATCAGGTCCCAGGCATCGCTGACGGCGCGGATGACTGCGCCGCGCCAACAGGGGTGGGTGGCGCGCCACTCGGCAGTCTGCGTAGCGTTCAGGACGCCCAAAAAGCCCTGGAAGTAATCCGCCTCGGCATCGGGATAATCTTCCAGGACCGACGGCAGCGACGGCATCAGCGCGCCGATTTCCATGTTGATGCGCTGGCCCTCCGGCCCGGCCCAGAAGCTGAGGAATTCGTAAGCTTCGTCAGGGTGCTCGGTGCCCGCCCAGATGGAGGCCCGCAGCGCCCAGGCGTGTACGAAACGCTCGTTGCCCGGCACATGCGGTTCCGGCACAATGCCGAAGTTGACCTCGGCATTGGCCGCCGTGATCATGTGTCCGTTGTTGAGCGTGGCCATGCCCAGGCGTCCGGCGATGAAGAGGTCAACTGGACCGGTGCCCTCCGTGCCCAGCACTTCAATATCGGCCGGCGTGGGCGTAGCGCCGCTATCGACCAGGTCCCAAAGCCAGGTATAGGCGGCGACAGAGTCTTCCCCGTTGATGTAACCCTCTACGGTGGTGCTGTCGTCGCTGTAGGGTTTGGTAGCGCCGATATTGCGCCAGACGGCGCGGAAGGGCCCGCGGGGCCGGTCGCCGCCCCAGCGCCGCTTATCGGGATCGGTCAAGGCTTTGGCGATCTCAATGTAATCCCAGGGCGTCCAGTCGGCGCTGGGATAATCGACGCCGGCTTCGTCAAAGACATCCTTGTTGTACATGACGAAGTTGGCGCCAACGGTGAATGGCAGCCCGACGACGCGATCATTCCATACCGCCCAGTTATTGAAATATTCCTCGAAGTAGTCATCACGGCTGAGGTCGGGATCGGCTTCGAGGTGGTCGGTGATGTCCAGCGTGTGCGGCAGCCAGGGCGCTTCCCAGAAATAGGCGATATCGGGCGCGCCTTCGCCGGCGCCGATCGCGGTGTTCATGAGGTCGCCATAGGCGGACTCCGCCATGATCGTCACATCGATCTTGATATTTGGATGCTCAGCTTCAAAGGCTTCGACGACGGCGCGGATGGCTGGCTCGGGGGATTCCGCCGAAGCCAGCGTCCACCAGGTGATGGTGACCGGCTCCTGTGCGATCGCGCCGCCCACGCTAACGAGCAGAAGCAACAGCAGGCTAATGACAACAAGTATTCTTCTGACAATAGACTGTTTCATGATTTTGCTCCTTGTGCAAGTATTTGCTGTCTCGTGCCGCAGGGGACGATGCAAGCGGCACAACTGAATACTAGCATATTCGCATTTGAAACTACAAATTTGCGCTGTGAGGAGCCTTACATAGCCCGGAAAAGCAAAAAGGGCGACCTAACGCGGCCGCCCTGAAAGATGCTGGCTGTCTGACGAGAGCTTAGTCGCGCCCGCCGCCGAAGAGACGCAGCATGAAGATGAACAGGTTGATGAAGTCCAGGTAGAGCGTCAGCGCCGCCATGATGCTGAACTTCAGCGTATCATCGGAATCGACCTTCATCTTGCGCGTTGCCGCCATCGCCGCGATGCGCTGCGTGTCCCAGGCGGTCAGGCCGGTGAAGATCAAGACGCCGGCGATGCTGACGATGAAATCAAGCATCGAACTGCCGAGGAAGATGTTGACGATGCTGGCGATGATCAACCCGAAGACACCCATAATCAGGTAGCTGCCCATCTTGGTCAAATCGGTCTTGGTGGTCAGCCCGTAGATCGTCATCGCGCCGAAGACGCCGGCGGTGCTCAGGAAGGCGGCCGCAATCGAGCCGAGAGAGAAGACCAGGAAGAAGATGGAAAAGGTAAAGCCGGTGACGGCGGCGTAGACGAAGAAGAGCATGCCGGCTGCCGTCGCCGAGATGCGGTTAATCGCCCAGCTCAAGCCGATGACGATGCCCAATTGCGCGAAGATCGCCAGAAACATCATCCCCTGCGACGGGAATAAGCCCATGTTGCTGACGGCGAGCGCCATCGCGGCCGTGACTAGCAATCCCATCGTCATCCAGCCATAGACGTTGCGCATGACCGCGTTCAACTGTATCCCGTCGAGCGGCTTGCCGGGCGCGTCAATGATGAAGCCGTCGTTTCTCATGTTCATGTCGATTCCTCCAAGAGGCGCCGGAACCCCGGCGCATGACACTCATATATTGCTACAGATAGTATAACGAATTCTGCGGCGAATGGATGTGGCGGGTTTTGCGATTTTACGCGCTTCTTACTTTAGGCTGCCTGCCTGCGGCGCTTAGGGGGTGAAGGATCCGCTTCCTCCGCCGATGCTACCCCCGCCACCACCGCCCACGCTGCCGCTTCCCCCGCCGATAGAGCCACTGCCGATAGAGCCACTGCCGATGCCGCTGTAATGGTTCTGCTGATGATGGGGCAGATGGTGATAATGGTGGCTGTACGCCGAACGCCTCGATAGGCTGGAGAAGAGCGCGAGCACAAAGATATTGTTGGCGCTCAGGTAAAGCTTTAGAGCAGCGAGGAGTCCAAATCGCAGGCTGTCCGTCGGCTCGATTTTCAAGTCAGGATCGGCGGACAAAACAGCGGCGGGTTCCCAATGACAAGCGGTTAGCGCGCTGAAGTATATGATGGAGAAGAAGCTGAAGATATATTCGAAGGGCGCGTCAGCTTGAAGTCTGATGGTCAGGAAGGCGATGAGAAGCCCAAGCAACAGCATCAAGAGATAGCTGCGCCCACGGCTGAGGTCGAGCCGCGTCTGCCAGCCGATCAAAGTCATCAAGCCAAATAGGCAAGCGGTGCTGAAACAGGCGATGACCAGAGCATCGTTGAAACTGGGAAATATGAGAGCGAGGATGGAAAAAGCAACGGACAAGGTCGCGCCGGTCAGCACAGCGTAGAATATAAAAAACGCGCCAGCCTGGATCGGCGAAAAATGATGCAGCTTTCGATCCAACGTGAAGGCTATCGTGAGATGCGCGAGGATGATGATGACAAAGGTCGCGAGATCCAGAGGGACCAGGTTGCCGGGCAAGGCGCTGGCGACCGTCGCGGTGATGCCCATGCCCACCCACATCCAGGCGAAGACATAGCGCATTGCCTCATTCAACTGCGTATTGTCCAGTCGCTGCGGCGTCGAAGAATGCTTCGACTGCCCAGCATCTATCTTGCTTTTCCGACGAGCGCGCACGAGCTTCCTCCTCGTATTCCAAGACAAGTATAGCGTATGTTGCTCAAGATTTTCCATAGTGTCGCTGCAGTCCCGACGCTATAGTAAGCGCTGGCTCATACAACGGGAAGCAGCGTCCATGCGTCTGATACTCGCCTCCTCATCGCCGCGCCGCCGCGAGCTGCTGGCGAAGCTGAATCTGCAGTTCGAGGTCATCAAACCGGAGATCGACGAATCGCTAGGCGATGGCGAGTTGCTGGTCGATTATGTCCGGCGGCTAAGCCGGGAAAAAGCCGAGGCGGTTGCGCGGACGCTGGACAATTCATCGGCGCTGATTCTAGCCGCTGATACGATCGTGATCGCTGCTGATACCATCGGCGTCGATGAAGCCGGCGACCTGCTGGGCAAACCGACTGACGCGGCCGATGCTCGGCGTATGCTGCGGCGCTTGCGCGGGCGCGCCCACGATGTGATTACGGCTTTCACCCTTCACCGCCACGGCGACGGCGCAACTGTCATCACCCGGCAGGAACGGACGGTCGTGCGCATGCGCCACTTCAGCGATGCGGAAATCGATGCCTATATCGAGACCGGCGATCCGCTGGACAAAGCCGGCAGCTACGCCATTCAGAACGAAGCTTTTCACCCGGTCGAGCGAATCGAAGGCAGTTACAGCAATGTGGTCGGTTTGCCGCTGGAAGCGCTTGAGACGGCGCTGGGCGAGATCGGCTTTGTCTTCTCGTCTTGATTGATTTGTGATACAGTATATTGATTATTGTATTGAAACCGGACCTTTTACAGGCTCCGAGATCGTTGCTTGCAATTTACAGAAGACTGGAGGAGATTCGTGTATCAGTCGATGCAATCCGTCATAAAGAAGTTGCCGTTCGTCATTCTGCTGCTCGCGCTGCTCTTGCCGCTCGCGCCGACCCTCGCCCAAGAAGAGAAGCCCACGCTGGCGTTTCTGCGTTTTGGGCAGTCGCCTTCGTTTGCCTTAACCGATATGGCAGTGCTGGATATGCTGGAAGTCTATGGCTTCATCAGTGCGGATGAACGCGCGGAGTTAGAAACGGGCAATGACCTGCGCGGCGAAAACATCAACATTCTCTATCGCGATGCCGGCTTTGATTTCGCCACGGCAAATCTCATGGTGGAGGACGCGCTGGATGAAGGCGCCGATGTGGTGCTCACTGTCTCGACTCAGGTGGGCATGATCGCAGTGGGGGCAATGAGCGACATGGAAGAACCGCCGGCGCTCATCTTTGCTATCGTGACCGTGCCTTATGAAACCGGGCTTGCGTTGGCGCCCTGCATCAAGCCGCCTAATGTGACCGGCACTTTGATGGAGATTGACTATGAGGAATATTCCAAACTGGCTTATTTGCAGGACCCGGACTTCCAAACTGTCGGCGTCCTCGCAAATGCTGATGATCCGGCGACGCCCGGTTACATAAGCAGTGTTCAGCAAGTCGGCGAAGAATTGGGCTTCACTGTTGAAGTCGCCACGATTGTATCGGCGGCGGATTACGCCCTGGCAACCGAGTCCTTGCTGGACAAAAATGTTGACGTGATCGTTTTGCCGCCCCGCACCGGTTCCTCAAGCGGCATCTCGTCGATCGTCGACGCGGCGATTGGCGTGCCGGTCTTTTCTCCGCTGGTATCCGATGTCATCCACGGTGTGACAATAGCAGCCGGTTTTGAAGGCTGGTATCGGGAAGGCGTTCAAGCAGCCCGCATGGTGATTGCCTACTTGGATGGCAATCTTGATATTGCTGCCACTGGCATTGCCTCAACCCCGAGCTTCACCGTTGCGGTAAACCTGGATTCAGCCGAGGCGCAGGGAGTTGTACTCACGGAAGCGTTGCTGGCGGAGGCGGACTACATCGTTGAGAGTGGAATGGGCGAGGGCGCAAGGCTCGAAATCCCGGGTGAGGTGACCTTGGCGGAGATGACGCTGGAAGAGCGCATGGCCGAAGACGCCGCGTTTTTGCAGAGCCTGCGCTGTAGCCCGGAGATGATCGCAGAACAGCAAGCCGCATTGGATGCCGCCGGCGAATAGACAGCGCAATCTCAAGCGTCGAAACGACAAAGCGGGCGATGGTTGCCCGCTTTTTGTTTAAGCTCGTTATGCGCTTGTTACGGGCGGCAGGCGGGGCTTGAAGGATGGGTGCGAAATTGCGAGAATAATCCTCCGAAATCGAAAATGGATGACTAATGAGATGGACAATAACGCATGAGCCTATACGAGATTGCCAATCAACTGGTCAAGCCCGGCAAAGGCATCATGGCGGCGGACCGCCCCTCGCCGGCTTTCAGGGAATTGCTCGAGGCGGAAGGCATTCCGGACGACGAGCACAGCTACCGCAATTGGTCGGAAATGCTCTTCACGACGCCGAACCTGAACGAGTGCGTCAGCGGCATCATCATGACCGATGAGCAAGTCCGCATGGCTGACAGCCGTGGCGAAGCGCTGCTGCCCCAGGTCATCGAGCGCGGCATGATCCCGGGCATATCGCCTTTTAAGGGCATGGTTGTCCTGGCGGGCAGCGATGGCGAGACGGTGGGCAGCGGCTTGGATGGCTTGCGCGAACGGTTGGCGGAATACGCCGCTTTGGGCGTCGGTTTTAGCAAATGGCGCGCCGCCTTCCAAGTCGGGCCCGGAACGCCCAGCTACTACGCCATCGAAGCCAATGCCTACGTCATGGCGCAGGTGGCCGCGCTTTCGCAGGAAGCCGGCATCGTGCCCATCGTCGAGCCGGAAGTCATGCTATGGGGCGATCACACAATTGAGCGCTGTTTCGATATCACTGAGTGGGTGCTGAGCCGGACCTTTGAGGCGCTCTATGTGCATCGCGTCGATCTGGAAGGCGCGTTGGTCAAAGCGAGCATGGTGCTATCGGGGAACGAATGCGCCGAGCAAGCCGATGTGGATACGGTGGCCGAACAGACGGTCAAGGTCTTCAAGCGGCAGATACCGGCCGCCATCCCTGGCATCGTCTTCCTCTCCGGCGGTCAAAGCGACTATCACGCGACGGCGCATCTGAACGCCATGAACGCCAATTACGAACTGCCCTGGAAGCTGAGCTTCTCTTACGCCCGCGCCCTTCAGCGCGAACCGATGAGTATCTGGGCGAATCGTCATGAAAATGTACAATCCGCGCAAGCCGCCCTCTATCACCGCGCCAAGATGAACGGGCTGGCGTCATTGGGCTTGTGGACTGAGGAGTTGGAGGCGAAAGCCACTGCTGTCGTCTAGACTGCAAGCAACTTGTCCGTATAGATTTTGGATGATCCGCCAGAACTTGCCTGGTCTTTATGACAGGCGCGTCAAGAGCTTCTCGAAGGAGCGCCGCCATTCCGGCGAAAGCGCCTCGACTCGTACAGCGCGTTCCGCAATTGCGCGCTCGCATTTGCCCAGATAGAGCGCGGCGTTGACCTCCGCCACCGTCAAACCAACCGCGTCCTTTTCCAGTTGCGCTATCGGGTCGCCCGCTTCCAAGACGCCTTCTTCAAGCACGCGCGCGTAGAAGCCGGAACGATTAGCGCGCAAGAAGGTCTTCTCAAAGCCGGGCAGGCCGAGCTTGTCCGCCAGCTTGTAGCAGGGCACGCGCGGCTGTGACACTTGGATGAGGGCGCCGCCGATACGAAATACATCGCCGATGCAAACCGCCGACTCCAGCAAACCCAGCAGCGTCAGGTTCTCGCCAAACGCGCCGTAGTGAAAATCGGCTCGTTCCATCTGAGCTGCCCAGTAGCCGTAGTGCTCGTGCGGATAGCAGTAGACAGCGCGGTTTGGTCCGCCATGAGCTTTCAGGTCGGCTTGCCCATCACCGTCCAAGCCCAGTCGGCTCAGCATGACGCGGCCCATGCGATGGACTTTGTAGATGCCCGTCTGGTAGCTCCTGCCGTCGATATCTACCGATTTTGGCTGCGCTACGTTAATCGACAGCAGCCTCATGCGTCGTCATCTCCTTGCAGGCGGCGCTGGCGGGATTTCAATTGATCGAGGATTTCTTCCGCTGGCGTGGCGTTCTCCAGGAATTCGCTGCGCGCCCGCTCAACCGCGCTGAGGCGCTGCTGCGCTTCCATCTCGCCCGCATCCATATCGGCGCTCGCGTTTTGGTAGGCGCCGTCGTGGAGGGTTGCGTCCGCAGAGGCGCTTTCGGCGATTTCATCTTGCATCGCTTCCGGCTCGTCCCGCCCTTCGAGCACGATCTTGTAAAAGGCAAAGGCGCCGCCGATGACGATGGCGAGCGGCACGATCATCTGAAACACCGTCGATACCAGGCTCAGCAAACCCAGCGCCAGGATGACCAGCAAAACCGCGATTACCAGTTGCCGAATGCGTTTGTCGTTTAGCATCTCTCCCATAATCTAATTATAGCAGACAGGCGCGCATCCTGAATGGCTGCCCAAGGGAGACAGGCTGTCGTACGTCATCACGCGCCTGCCGCGAGAGCAATCGCAAGTCTTTGCCACCGAGTTCACCGAGTTATTCTGAGGACACAGAGGTATCGGTGTTTTTTCGACCTGAGCGCAACATCCGCCCTCGACGTACTGCGGAATCTGCCATTTTCGACTATACCAACCGACAATCCAGACTCTGTGAACTCTTTTTTCCTCTGTGTCCTCGGTGGCTAATTCTTGTTTCTATTGCGATACCTCGCCTGTCGTGCCTCGGTTGGCTTGCCAAGCATACTGCGAATGAGGATAATCTAACCCGCTGCGACAAGACGACCGCCCTCATTCGGGCACAGGAGGCATGACGATATGGAATACCATCCGGAGATTCGCGATTTCGACGCCACGGCGACCGCCTTGGCCTTCCCCCTCGGCGGCATCGGCACCGGCAATGTATCACTGGGCGCGCGCGGCGAATTGCGCGATTGGGAGATCTTCAACCTCCCGGCCAAGGGACCGCCCCTGCCTCTGACCTTCTTCGCCATCCGCTGTCAACAAGCTGGCGGCGAAGCGATGGCGCGGGTAATCGAAGGTCCGATGCAGCCCCCGCACACGCTCTCACACGGCTATCATCCTTTGATGAATGTGGCGGGCTTGCCGCGTTTCAAAGGCGCAACCTTCCGCGGTCAGTATCCTTTTGCCGCCATCGATTTTGAAGACGCCAGCTTGCCGGTCGCCGTGCAGCTTGAAGCTTATACGCCGCTGCTGCCGCTGAATCCGGAAGACTCCGGCATTCCCTGCGCTATCCTGTCTTACACCGTCGCCAATCGGACGGACGCCGCCGTCGATCTGACCCTGCTGGGCTCGCTGACCAACCCGGTCGGCAACTTGCAACGCGACAAATTCGGCAACCGCTCTTGGGTTGAGTTCGGGACTCAGATCAACTCCTTCCGCGATGGCGGCGATCTGCGCGGTTTGCTGCTGACCAATGACGGACTCGAAAGCGACAGTCCCCATTTTGGCAGCCTCAGCCTGGTTACCGATCACGACAGCGTCACATACAGGCGCAGTTGGCTGCTCGGTCAATGGTGGGATTACCTGCACGATTTCTGGGATGACATCATTGATGACGGATTGCTGAGCGACCCCGCCGATGATGCGCCCGGCGACCGCATGGCGACCGGAACGCTGGGGCTGACGGATCGGCTGGAGCCAGGTGAAAGCAAATCCTTCCGTTTCATCCTGACCTGGCATTTCCCCAACCGGCCGGCGACCTGGGACCTGCGCCAGGTGCACATGCTGGGCGTCGCTGAGGAATCTGTCGGCATCATTCGCAATCAATACGCCACGCGTTTTGAGGACGCCTGGGATGTCGCTGCTTATGTCGGACGGAACCGGGAGCGGCTTGAAAGCGAGACCCGCCGCTTCCACGACGCCTTTTTCAGCAGCAGCTTGCCCGGCGTCGTCCTCGACGCCATCTCGGCCAATATCGTGCCCCTGCGCAGCACGACCTGCTTCTGGCTGGAAGACGGGCGCTTCTATGGCTGGGAGGGCTGCTTTGACGATATCGGCTGCTGCCCCGGCAGTTGCACGCACGTCTGGAGCTACGCCTATACCCTCGCTTGCCTCTTCCCGTCGCTCGAGCGCGAGATGCGGCGTATCGAGTTCAACGTGGAGACGGGCGACGACGGCTTCATGAAGTTCCGCAGCTTCGGCACCTTCCATGATGATTTTCTCTGGGGCGGCCGGGTGGACGCGGCGGTCGATGGGCAGATGGGCTCGATCCTGCGCGCCTATCGCGAATGGCAACTCAGCGGCGATGATGACTTCTTGGCTGAAATCTGGTCTGGCATTAAACGAGCCATCGGTTTCGCCAGCGCCTACTGGGATAGCGACAAAGACCAAGTCCTGGACGGCGTACAGCACAACACCTATGACATCGAGTTTCATGGACCCAATCCGCTCTGCGGCATCTATTATCTGGCGGCATTGCGCGCGACCGAAGAGATGGCGCTGATCATGGGCGAGCCGGAATTTAGCGGACGCTGCCGCCAGGCTTTCGAAATCGGCAGCGCCAATCTGGACGCCATGCTCTGGAATGGCGAATACTACATCCAAAAGCTCGAAGAGTTGAACGCCAACAAATATCAGCACGGCATCGGTTGCCTTTCCGACCAGTTGTTGGGCGAGCTGCACGCGCGGATTCTGGGCTTGGGCAATCTGCTGCCGGAAGACCATGTGCGAACAGCTCTGAAAGCCATTTACGATCACAATTTCCGCGCAGACCTCAGCGAACATGTGAATTGCCAGCGGGTATACGCGCTGAACGATGAAGCCGGTCTGCTGCTCTGCACCTGGCCCCGAGCGGGTCGGCCCGATCTGCCTTTTCCCTATGCCGACGAGGTCTGGACCGGCATTGAATATCAGGTCGCGGCTCACCTCATCTACGAGGGCTGGCTGGATGAAGGCTTAAAAATCGTGGAAGCGGTGCGGGCGCGGCATGATGGCATTCGACGCAATCCCTGGAACGAGGTGGAATGCGGCAATCACTACGCCCGCAGCATGTCCAGTTGGGCGCTCCTGCTCGCGCTCAGCGGCGCGCAAGTCGACCCGGCGGACGGAAACATCGCCTTCTCGCCCGTCCCCGCGCTCAGCTCGAAAGACAAACCATTCCGCGCTTTCTGGTCCAACGGGCGCGCCTGGGGCGTTTACAGCCGGGCTTGGGATGCGGCGGCGGAAACCTGGCGGGAAGAGACCAATGTGCTCGGCGGCGACGCCAACTAGGCGCAAAGCGCGAGAGAACAGGGGGCAGCGATGGCGCTAAAGGTTTACACGCACGGTCGGCGCGATCAGATGAAAGTCGCGCTGACTTTCGATGACGGACCCAATCCGCCGCGCACGGACCAGATCATGGAGATCCTGGAAAGTCGGGGAACCCGCGGTACCTTCTTCGTCATAGGCAAGTGGGTGGAACGCTTTCCGCAAGCCTTTAAGCGGATCCCTGATCGCTGGCATTTGGCGGGCAATCACAGCTACTCGCACCAAGCGCATATCGGCGATTACGACCGGGCGGAAGCGGTCATCACGAATCTCAGCGGGCGCCCCAGCGAATTTCTGCGCGCCCCCTACGGCAATCATTTCACCTGTCTGTACTCGCCGCTGGCGCTATCGCCGGAGATCAAGATCGTGTCTTCCGATGTCAATCCCTCCGACTTCGACAAGACGGATCCACGAGAGATTGTCGAAGCGACGCTGAATCATCCGGCGCTGGCCGGCGGCTCGATCATCAACCTGCACGATGGCAGCGAGACCGATGACGATGGCCTCCGCCTGGCGCGCGCCCGCCCGACGATGGAGGCGCTGCCTCTGATCATTGACGGCTTGAAAGCGCGCGGCTTTGAACTGGCGCGTCTGGATGAGATGGAGTTGGTGGATCCCGTCACCTGGCGCCCCGACGGCTGCGGTGCGATCCATGGTGGATGAGTTGGGCGAGTGAAGCTGCGATTGCCACGCAGGACTAGATGTTTCCGGCGGCTTCCCGGCGGGTCTGCTTAGCCGCGGCCAGTTGCCTGCGCCAGACGATAAGGCTCTCCCGCAGGCTCCAGCGGGCGACGAAAGCAAACGACAGCCGCGAAACTCAGGCGCAGCTCGGATGCTTGATATTCAATGCGACAGGACGTGATATGTGTTTAGGGGCACAGCGTGTTTGGTAAAGAAACGTTCTCTTCGCCGTGCGCCACAGTGGAATCCAATTCGTTGCGACACGCACATCAATGTGTTACTGTATTGTGAAATGTGTGGTCTATTATTGAAGATTCATTTCAATTGGAGAGTTACGATATGAAACGCAAGCTCGCTGCGATTCTGAGCATACTCTACGGTCTGTGCGCGTTCATGACGACATATGGCTTGGCAACTCTCATGGAATCATTGTTCTCGGTGCAGACTGTCGACGGTGGTGTGCTGAGCAGCGCTGGCGACGTAATCTCGACTCTTATGTCGCTGATTCCGGAAGAGTTACGCATTTATGTGATCGTTTACCTTGCCGTTACCGTAATTGTCCTGTTTAGTAAGGTGAATTCGATGCTGTCGGCGCGAACTTCGACACTCGTGTTGGCGATAATCGCGGCGCTGGCGGGTGCGCTAGTGATGGCCGGACTTGGATTTGCGATGGCGATGTCGGTGGAATTTGAAGGAGCGTTCGGGGCAGAAGTGAACCCAAATCAATTGGGGCTGCTGGTCCACATTGTTCTTAGCGCCGCGACGGGAGCAGCTATCGGAGCGACCGCTGGCGCCATAATTGAGTTCGGTACAAATAAGTCAGAAAATGGGGATGGCGGTTCTATTGCCGACCAAGCGGATTACTAATGGTGTCCTTGATGTCGTTGATGGCAAGGCTAGGCCGTAGCTGCAGAGTCAAGCTCTCCCGCAGGCTCCAGCCGGCGACCGACGCAAAGGACAGCGCGTAGATCAGCAGGTAGGCGAAGAGCTCGCGCTGCAAATCCCAAGCCAGCCAGGCCGCCCACAAAGCGTAGAGCATCAAAGCCAACTCCAGCCAGACGGTAATATCGGTGGGCAGCGCGTAGTGGCTGCGCCGCCAGTCGCCTTGGAATTTCGGCGTGCGCCGGAAGCCGCGTTTGCTCCCCAGCAGCGCCGTCAAGACCGCCAGGCTGTTGTTCAGCGACATGCCCGTGCCGATGAAAAGCAGGGCGGGGAAGGCGGTCAATCTGGATAGCGCTCCGCGATTGCGATGCAGGCGCATCTGACTGGCGATGTACATCAGGGGCGCCGCCAAGCCCAAAAGACCCAGGGGCGCTAGAGGCAGGTCCGCCAAAGCGCGCGCCTCCAGCAGCGGCGGCGTCAGCAGCAGCATCAGCAACATCAGCGGCTGCGGCAAATACTGGCAGAGATGCTGAATCGCCATGATCTTCTGCGCCGGGCTGAGCCGGGCAGCGACGAGCCGCGGCGCCAGCTTGAGCAAGCACTGCGTATTGCCGGTCGCCCAGCGCGCCTGCTGCAGTTTGTAGGCAGCCAACTGCGGCGGTATCTCGCCCGGCGCTTCCACCTCCGGCAGGAACACCGAGCGCCAGCCCAGCATCTGCGCGCGGTAACTCAGGTCCAGGTCTTCCGTCAGCGTATCGGCCGACCAGCCGCCGGCCGCTTCAATGCAACTGCGCCGCCAGACGCCGCCCGTGCCATTAAAAGGAATGAGCCAGCCGCTGCGGTTCCGCGCTGTCTGCTCGATGACGAAATGCGTATCGATCGACAATTCCTGGGCGCGCGTCAGGCTGTTTTCATCCGCATTGAGGTGGCCCCAGCGGCTTTGCACGATGCCGATATCGGGCTGCGCCAAAAGATGCGGCAAGGTCCGCCGCAGGAAGTCCGGCTTCGGCACAAAATCGGCGTCAAAGATGGCGATGACCTCGCTGTCGCATTGTCCGACCCCCGCCGCCAGCGCGCCAGCTTTGAAGCCGAGGCGCTCCTTCCGGCGCAGATGCTGTACTTGATAGCCGGCTGCTTCCAGTTGCGCCAGCTTGCGCGCGACCAGCCGCGCCGTCGAATCGGTGGAATCATCCAGGACCTGAATCAGCAATTTATCGCGCGGGTAATCGAGCGCGGCCGATGCCTCGATCAGGCGGACGGCGACATGAGCCTCGTTGTATAGCGGAAGCTGAACCGCGACCGTCGGCAAATCAGCCAGGGGCGGGGCGTATGGCTTTGCCCGGCGCGTCCGCCAATATTGCCAGAGCAGGACGGCTTGTCCCGCCGTATACAGGCCGAGCGATAGGGCGCAGAGGGCATAGAGCGCAAGCATTAGTGTCATCATCGCAGCGATTCTAGTGCGGCATGTGGAGACTGACAAGATGCGCTTCGACGAGACCGCCGATGGCGTCGTAGTGCAGGCGAAGGCGGGCGCGACAAAAAAGAGCGGACTCAACACAAAGACAACTAGATACCGCATAGCGCGCATGCCTTATACTGTGTATGCGAACCGCAAACCGTTAATAATGGAGAGGTCTAAGATAATATTCTACTTATCAGTCTAAGGGCTCTGTTGCCTGGATTCAATAAAATGATTATGAGAAGTTGGTAACGCCTTGGTTAAGCCTGATACAAAGATTCGCCATGTGTACGGCAACGTACATACCGTTAGAATGAGGGACGCTTGGGGCGCGGTCAAGCTGCCCGGATGTCCTGGCGAGAGGGGAGATAAAGATGACGGATCAGCGCGTGGCTGTGTTTGAAATCAAGAACTATATGGTCATCTGGCGCCAGTTGGAGGAACGCGATTTTGGCGGCGTTACCGCCCGCATCCGGGGCTTGGTTCGCTGCAACGGCGTCGGCGCCGACGACAACGAGGACTATCGGCTGGATGTCTATTTCTTGTCGCCGGATAGCGATGTGCCCGATCCGCAAGTGGATATCGCCAATCGGCGCGGCGCCATCTTCATGCTGATCAGCGACATCCACGCCTTCGTCGATATCCTGCGCAACGAGAAACCCATCTTCGGACATTTGCGCGGCGATTATCCCCAATGGACCAGCGTGACCACCACCAACGAGCCTGTCGGCACCGGCGATGAAGACCACCGCGCCCGCGAGTGAGCGCGAACCGATCCGCGTCTTGCACTTCGCCGATGTCCATATCGGCATGGAGAATTATGGCAAGACCGATCCGGAAAGCGGGGTGAGCAGCCGTGTCCGTGACTTCCTGGCGCGGATGGACGACATGATCGCTTTCGCCCGCGATGGCGATGTCGACCTGGTCATCTTTGCCGGCGACGCCTTCCGCAGCCGCAGCCCCAATCAGACCTACCAGCGCGAATTCGCCGGCCGCGTTCAAGCGCTCGCGCAATTGGCGCCGACAATTCTGCTGGTGGGCAATCACGATCTGCCGGCGAACGCCGCCAAAGCCTCCACCATCGACATCTACGACACGCTCGTGGTGCCCAATGTGCTGGTGGCGCGTGATTTCTCCCTGCTCAAAGTCTCGACCAAGCGGGGCGATGTCCTCGTCGGCGCGGCGCCATATCCGCTGCGCGCGCGCTTGCTGGCCGATGTCGCGACCCGCGGCTTGACCATCGCCGAACAAGACGCCGAGCTTCGGCGCGTCCTGCATGAGCGGCTGCTTGACTTAAGCGTTCAAGCCGAGCGGCAGGCGGCCGACAATACAGCGCGCTTGCTCTGCGGGCATTTCAGCGTGAGCGGCGCTATCTGGGGCAGCGAGCGGAGCGTCATGCTGGGCCGGGATGTGACCATCGAACTGGACGCGCTGGCGCATGGCGGCTGGGATTATGTCGCGCTTGGGCATATCCACCGGCATCAGAACCTGACAGCCGACCGCGAAGATCTCCCGCCGGTCGTGTACAGCGGCAGCCTCGAGCGCATCGACTTCGGCGAGGAGGGCGATGTCAAGGGCTTCTGCTGGGTGGTGCTGGCGCGGGGCGCGACGAGCTGGCGTTTTATCGAGGCGGCGGCGCGCAAGCTGCTGACGTTGAGCATCGACTGCCGCGATAGCGACAATCCAACGGCTGATGTTCTGGCGGCGGCGAAAGCTCAGGACCTGGCGGGAGCGGTCGTCCGGCTGGCGATCCGCCTGACGCCGGAAAGCGAGACCCGGCTCATCGAAAAGCTCATCGTCGACGAGTTGAAGCGAGCGGGCGTCTTCCACATTGCCGGCTTGCGCCTGGATGTTGACCGGCGCGCGCGGACGCGTCTCAGCGAGAGTCCCGAGGGCATGACGCCGATGGAGCTGCTCGAGCGCTACTTTGATGCCCGCGATGTCGATGCGGCGCGGCGGGAGGAGTTGTTGAAGTTGGCGCGCGAGATTGTCGAGAGGACGTAGGGCGGCGCGCGCTGAGGCCTCACACCGACTCCCGCGCCACCAGCGGGCAAGGCAGCGCCATCTGCACCGGTTCCATCGTCCGCCCCTGATTCTCAATCAGATACTGCACTGCCCACTTGCCCATCTCGTAATGCGGCAGTTGCATGGTCGTCAACTGCGGCAGCAAACCTTCGGCGATGTGGGCGATATTGTCATAGCCGATCACGGCGACATCTCCCGGCACGTCTAAGCCCAACTCAGCCAAGGCGCTGAAGCAGTTCATCGCGACCTTGTCGTTGCCGCAGAAGATGGCGGTCGGCGGCGCCGGCAGCGCCATCAACTCTCGCGTATGACGGTAATTCTCCCGCGGCGTCTGGTTGGAGAAGCGGACCAGCGCGTCCTCGTAGGCCTGACCGTGGTCTTCCAGCGCTTGCTGATAACCGCGCAACCGACCGTATATGGCCGGGAAGGGCGGCGTGACCCCCTCAGTCTCTTCCCAGAGATTGATGAATCCGATGCGCCGATGCCCCGCGTCGAGCGCGGCTTTGGTCGCGTGATAGCCGCCGTAAACCTCATCCGGCACCACCGATGGCGCCGACCGATCTTCGAGGAAGCAATTCGCCAATACGGTGGGCAGGCCGTCCAAGCCCGCCGGCAACCGCACCGGGCGATGATACATCGCCGCGTAGACGATCCCTTCCACGGCGCGCTCGCGGAAGACATCCACCGCCGCCTCGGCAAAACGCGAATTGCCGCCCGTGTCCGCCACCAGCAGCACCATGTGATGCGCCCAGGCCACATCTTGGGCGCCGCGAATGATATCGACCGCGTAGGGCGTGGTCGCCACATCATCGGTCAAGAATCCCAAGAGACCGGACGAGCCGCCTCGCAGGTGCCGCGCAGTCTGCGACGGGCGGTAATGCAGCGCCGCTATCGCCTGCTCGACACGGCGTCGCTTCTCGTCGCTGACGTAAGGATGGTTGTTGAGCACGCGCGAAACCGTTGTCGTGCCGACGCCGGCATATCTCGCGATTTCCTTTATAGTGACTTTAGCGTCCATCAGCCTGTGTCTTTCTTCCGCGTCCGTCTCCGCCCATTGAGCTTGTCCCGGAAATATTGCCCCTTGCATTTATTGCCAATATCAGCTAAACTCATATTATGGTAACGATACCATATAAAGTATTCCAATACAATATATGGCTGCGCAACTTTTTTGGCAAGAATCTGGCAACGTTACCATAAACAGCGAATGAATTGATCTTGGAATCGGATTTTATGCTTACGACAGCCAAGACCGCTTTCAAAGAAGATATCCATCGTCCCCGTTATCACTTTCTGCCCGCCGCCAACTGGATGAACGACCCCAATGGCGTGATCCACTGGGATGGGCGCTATCATCTTTTCTTCCAATACAATCCCGACGGCGCCTACCACGCCAACATGCACTGGGGCCACGCGGTCAGTGACGACCTGGTGCATTGGCGGGAACTGCCGGTCGCCATCGCGCCAACGCCCAATTCGCCCGATCGTGGCGGCGTATTCTCCGGCTGCCTGGTGAACGATAACGGGACGCCGGTCGCCATCTATACCGGCGTCAACGAGACCTACGATGTGCAGGTGCAATGCCTCGCCGCGGGCAGCCCCGATCTCATGACCTGGGAGAAGTTCGGCGGCAATCCTGTTATCGGCGATGCGCCGGCCGAATTGGGCCAAACGCGCGACTTCCGCGATCCCTTCGTCTGGCGCGGCGATGACTGCTGGTACATGGTACTCGCCTCGCATATCGTCGGCGTCGGCGGCGCTGTCTTGCTCTACCGTTCGCGCGACTTGCGGGGTTGGCAATATCTGCATCCGCTCTACGTCGGGGACAAGGCGCGCAACGGGCGTAACTTTGAGTGCCCTAACTTCTTTCCCTTAGGCGAAAAGTGGGTATTGATCGTTTCATCCCAATTGGACCACGCTCCGTCGACGACCTTGTACTTTGTCGGCCGCTTCGAAAACGAGCGCTTCATTCCAGAATACGAAGGCGTGTATGACGCCGGCTACAGCTACGCCAGCCTGTGCCATGAGGACGATGCCGGGCGCCGGCTGATCTACTCTTGGATACGAGAAGGGCGGGGCAAGGACTTGCAGCTTCAGGCCGGCTGGACCGGCGTACAAGCCATTCCGCGCGTCTTGAGCCTTGACGCTGAGAACCGGCTGATTAGCGCTCCCGTGCCGGAATTCGAGACGCTGCGCAGACGGCGTCGCCACTTCGCCGCGAGTGATCTGGGCGATACTGTTGTGGCGATCGACGACTTGTCCCTGGATATAGAAGCGGTGTTTGATGCGACGGCGGCGGCGCAATGCGGCATTGAACTTGAGTGCGGCGGAGGCAAGCTGGCAGTCATTTATGACGAGAATACGCAGACGCTGCAAGTTCAAAGGCGCTATGAGCGGGACGACCCGGAAATCGATAGCGATACGCATGGCATCGTCCACACGCTCGACGGCGGCGAATCGCTGCAGTTGCGGGTGCTGATTGATGGCTCGGTGGCGGAGATCATCGCCAACGGGCGGACGCGCGTCACCAGCCGCTTCTATCCCGCTGGCATAGAGGGCGCCTGCCTGCGCGCGATTGCGCCTTCGTCAGTGCTGAAGCTGGATGTATGGGAGTTGTCAACAATCTGGTAAGTCTGCCAGTTTGGAGAAGCAAGAGTCAAGCGAGTGAAGGAGGCGCGCCAGGGATTGTGTTGATCGTCTTGCAAGTTTTCGGCAGCACCTAGTTCAAACGAAGAGGGAAAAATGAAAAAAGCACTATCCATCTCAATTCTCGTGATCATGTTGATCACATTTAGCGGGCTCGCGTCCGCGCAAACCGAGCTCAGCCTGTGGTATCACGGCGCTGGCAATGAAACCGAACGCAGAGTCCTGAACGGGCTCATCTCTGACTTCAATGAATCCCAATCAGATTACGTAGTGGTCGTGGAAGAATTTCCGCAGGAATCTTACAACTCGTCGATCGTGGCGGCGGCGCTGGCTGACGACCTGCCGGACCTCATTGATGTCGATGGTCCCGTCATGCCCGGTTGGGCTTGGGCTGGCTATATGACGCCGCTCGAACTACCGGAAGGCGCGTTGGATGATTTCCTGCCCGGCGCCATTGGCACATGGAACGGCGAGGTTTATTCAGTCGGCCTGTGGGACGCCGCGGTTGCGCTGTTTGCGCGCCAGTCGGTTCTGGAAGCGAATGACATCCGAATCCCCACCCTAGACGAACCTTGGTCCGGCGAAGAATTTGATGCCGCTTTGGAAACCCTGCAAGCTACAGGCGAATTCGAATATGCCTTGGATCTGGGCATGGCTTGGACCGGCGAATGGTATCCCTACGCCTTCTCGCCCTTCTTGCAGAGCTTCGGCGGCGACATAATCGACCGTTCCACCTACCTGACCGCGGAAGGCGCCTTGAATGGCGAAGAAGCCGTCGCCTTCGGCAACTGGTGGCAAAGCCTGTTTGAGCGGGGGCTGGCGCCCGGCACCTCTCAGGATGGCGCCGATCGTTCGACCGGCTTCATCGACGGCCGTTATGCCCTGCAATGGAATGGCAACTGGGATGGCTTGGCCGCGCTTGAGGCGCACGGCGATGATCTGCTCTTCCTGCCCGCGCCCGACTTCGGCAACGGTTCGACTATCGGCGCCGCTTCCTGGCAGTTTGGTATTTCCTCGAGCAGCGAACATCCAGAAGGCGCAAGCGCTTTCATTGAGTTCGCCATTAAGGACGTATATCTAGCTGCCTTTAGCGATAACATCGGCTTGATCCCGTCGACGTCAGGTTCTGCGACACGGTCACGCTACTACAGCCCAGGCGGCGAGATGGAAGCATTCTTCGAGTTGAGCAATCAGCAGGCTTTGGTCCGCCCGGTGACGCCCGGCTACGCCACCATGGCGCTGATCTTCGAGAAGGCGCTGGCGGATATCGCCAACGGCGCTGATGTTCAAGACACGCTCGACGCGGCTGTGGACGAAATCGACCAAGACATCGAGGACAACATGGGCTACGGCTTCGATATGTAATCGAGTCGTACCGATTCCAAAAACGCGGGCGGCTCTCCGGGTCGCCCGCGCCTCTGACCATATTCGGCGAGACAAGCGCTCGCTCTCCCCAACTAGTATTGTTACTTCGCAGCTTTCTCCGCAGACCGCTACCGTCTCCAGATAGTGATTTAGGATAGACTTATGATTTCAGCAGCAACTGCCCGCAGAAACGCGCCGCTCTGGGTGCGCCTGCTCCTGCCAAAAGACGCGCCGCTCTATCAGCGCAACGACGCCGTCATGGGTTGGCTGATGGCATTCCCGGCGTTGCTGATCTTGACCGTCTTTCTGGTCATCCCCTTCTTGATGGCTTTTGTCATTTCATTTACCAACCAACGGCTCATCTCCCCCAACCCGGCCGAATGGGTCGGCCTGCGCAACTTCGAGCGCCTGCTGACCATCCGCCCCTTCACGCTGGAGCCGGAGCGGGACGAAAACGGCGCTTTCGTTTATGATGACGACGGGAGCTTGAGCTACCCGCGCTTGCGCAACTTCACGCGCAACAACCCGGATTATCCGGAATTGGATGGTCTGCGCGAATTCACCTCCTGGCAAGCGGGCGACAACCGCACGGTGATTCTGGCTGCGGATGTCGTCTTCTTGCGCGCCTTGATCAACACGCTGATCTTCGCCGCTGTCATCGCGCCCTTGCAGGGTGGCTTGGCGCTTCTGCTGGCGCTTCTGCTCAATCAAGCGCTGCCGTTCATCAACGTCTTCCGATCAATCTACTTCGCGCCCGTGGTCGTCTCGATGGTGGTCGTTGCGCTGCTCTGGCGCTTCATCTACGACGGCAATAACGGTCTGCTCAACACCATCTTGGGCATGATCACCTTCGGCAATTTTCAACCGGTCGATTGGCTGGGCAATCCCTATACCGCTATGCCGGCCATGATCGCCATGTCGGCTTGGCAAGCGGTCGGCTTCCACATGGTCATTTGGCTGGCCGGCCTGCAGACGATTCCCGTGAGCCTTTACGAGGCGGCCGGGCTGGACGGCGCCGGCGCCTGGCAGAAGTTTCGCTATGTTACCTGGCCCGGCTTGCGCAATACGGCCGTGCTGGTGCTGATTGTCATCACGATTCAAGCCATGGGTTTGTTCATTCAAGTTGATGTGATGACGCGCGGCGGTCCCCTGGATACGACGCAATCCGTGGTCTATCAGGCGGTGCAGCGCGGCTATGGCAAGCAGGATATGGCGGAAGGCGCAGCCATTTCTGTCATCCTCTTCGTCATCGTCTTCACCATCGCTATGGTGCAGCGCTATCTGACGCGG
>JAJEAA010000023.1 GCA_022824365.1 Anaerolineae bacterium | reverse complement strand
CTTCTGGCAGCGGCAGATGTTGAGAAAAGTCGGCAATTGTTAATATCTCTGTGTCCTCACTTTAACTCGGTGTACTCGGTGGCTGAATTTCAGCTTGATTCTTCGTCATCCCATGCGTCATCATTTTGAAGCGATTGCCCTAGAATGGCGTGGAGTATTGAAGTCGGTTGAAATTCAAATGAGCCAGATTCAGTTTCAACCGAAATGGATACACTACCCTGGACGGTGGCAGATTTTGAGAATACGTCAAAACATACCAAAACCTCTGTGCCCTCAATTTAACTCTGTGTCCTCGGTGGCAAAACTGTTTGTGTTTCAATCGAAAAGGATACACTACCATGAATGAGCATGAGGCGCTGTATTCGCAGAAAGGACCGCCGACGCTCGATGAAATGACGGGACCGGAAGTCGAGGCGGCGCTGAAGCATACCGATGTGTTGCTGCTGCCGGTGGGCGCGACCGAAGCTCACGGCGCGCATCTGCCGCTGGGCACCGACTCCTTCGAGGCGCGCGAGAATTGCCGGCGGGCGGCGCTGCGGCTGGAGTCCCTGGGCTGTCCGGTCATCATCGGGCCGGTCATCCCCTTCGGCGCGTCCAGCTTTCATCTGGGTTTCGCCGGCACCATCAGCCTGAGCTCGCGCACGATGATCAGCCTGCTGACCGAGGTTTGCCTGAGCTTGTATGAGACCGGCTTTCGCAAGTTCGCCCTGGTGCACGGGCATGATGGCAACCTGCCGGTCATGATGGTGGCGGCTCAAGACCTGGTCGATCAGACGCCCGACGCCCAGGCGATGGTGCTGAACTGGCTGACGCCGCTGAGCAAGGTTTACCATACGATACAGACTTCAAAGAAGCAGGAAGGGCACGGCGGCGAAGGCGAGACGGCGCGCATCCTGGTGACGCATCCGCAACTGGTCAAGCTCGAGCAAGCGGTCAAACATCACGTCCCGCCGGAGGACATGCGCAAGATACAGGGACCGGAGCATATCAAGACCGGCGGCGGCATATTCTACGCCACCCGGCGCTACAAAGATCATACGCCCTACGGCCATATCGGCGACCCGGCGCTGGCCACGGCCGAGACCGGCAACAAGGGCTACGATGTCATCGCCGAATGGCTGGCTCGCGTCATCGCCCGGGATTACTTCGGCAAGGATCTTGATCCGAACTCAGCAACGCCAACCCCGGCCCCTCCCCAAAGCTTTCTGAGGACAGGACAGGTTTGATTTGCTCGTATATGAGAGCGGCGGGACAGCAATCACAAGCATCATAATTTGCTGAAAGTTGTAGGGGCGACCCTTGGGTCGCCCGAAAAAGCCCACGAAATTACAAGATATACGACGATATCCCGCTCGCTGAAAAACTGTCCCGTCCTCAGTCAAAGCTTTGGAAAGGGTGACTCGATAGGCGAAGCACACAGGTTCCCAGTAAGGTATAACGCGTCACTGAGCAAGACATGTAGCGAAATGCAAAAGCGGCGGATTTTTGACAGGCGCGCGCGACGCGTTATAATTGCTTGAGCGCTGGACAATTTGTAGATTATCTGTACACAATGTGCAAAGTCCGGCCAAAGGCATGACGCGGCATAAATGTCTGCTCATAGACAGGAGAAAGGCTCTTGAAAATGTTCCGCTTGACTACAATTTCTAGATTGCTTCTGGCGCTTCTGCTGCTTCTCAGCTTGGGGACGGCAGCGGCGCAAGACCCGCAATACGGCGGGACCTTAGTCTTCGGCGCCGAATCGATGGGCGATTCCTTCGATATCGGCTTCTGGCACGGCTTCGGCGGCGTGCACGTCATCGACTCCATCGGCGAGGGCTTGGTCCGCGCTGACTTCGAGAATGGCGGCGCCCTGCCCGGCTTGGCCGAATCCTGGGAAATATCGGATGACGGCTTGGTCTATACCTTCCATATCCGCGAAGGCATGACCTTCCACGATGGCGAGCCGGTCACCGCCGGCGCTATCGTGCGCAGCATGACGCGACCGATCAACCCGGATGACCCGAGCTACATCGAAGGCATGTATATGTATGGCAATCAGGGCACGAGCAATTGGGAATCGATCGAGGCCGTCGATGACCATACGATTGTGCTGACCCTGATGCAGCCCAACGCGACCCAGTTGCTGGTCTTCTCACGGCCCGATGGCGCCATCATCAGCCCGAAGGCGATGGACGAATTTGGCACGGAAGTCGGCTTGAACATGTCGATGGCGGGACCCTTCAAAATCGAGCGCTTCGTGCCCGGGCAGGAAGCGGTCCTGGTCGCCAATGAAGATTATTGGGCTGGGCGCCCCTATGTTGACCGCGTCGTGATCCGCGCCTTCCCCGATGAAGCGGCGATCCTGGCGGCTCTCGAAGCCGGCGAGATCGACATGACGCTCTACGCGCCCTTCACATCGGTGCCACGCCTGCAAGATTCGGATAGCATCCGCGTGGAGGTGGGCGCGCCCTTGGTCAACCTCTTTGCCGGCGCGAATGTATCCGCGGCGCCGCTGGACAATTTGCACGTCCGTCTGGCTGTCAACAACGCCCTCGATCGTGAAGTATTGATTGAAGCTGGCCTAAACGGATTCGCCGAAATGCCCGCCAGCTTGATCGGTCCTCTGGACCTCGGCTTTGACGAAGCGGGACGCGCTGTCAGCGTATACGATCCGGATAGCGCTCGGGCGCACCTGGAAGCATCGGGACTGGACCTGCCGGTGCCGCTGGAAGTCGCTTTCGAAAACAATCGTTTCTGGCCCCAACTGGCGGAGCTTATTGCCGCGGATCTGGAAGCGGTCGGCTTTGATGTGACCCTGGACCGCCTGGATACCGGCTCCTTCTGGGGCAAGGTCGGCGATGGCGCGACCCAACTGAGCATCAACCAGCGCTCTACCTTCGTGCCAGATCCACACGGAAAAGCCATCCTGATGGCGCGGGCCGGCGCCGAAGGCAGCCAGACGCAGCATCAAGCGCTGGAGGCAGTCGGCGAAATCGACGCGCTGATTACAGCCGGCATCACCACGGCTGTCCCGGAAGAACGGGCGGCAATATACGGGGAATTCCAGGCGCTAATGCTGGAAGAGATGCCCTACATCTATATCGGCTATCTGACGCCGCCGATCTTCGTCAACCAACGCGTCCAAGACGTCGAGACCTACGGAACCGCTGGCGGGCGCATTAACTTGCGCGGAACTTGGCTTTCGCAATAGCGCCGAATAAATCACAACTGACTGTATGGCTTCTTCTGTAGCGGGAGAAGCCATATTTGCTTTTGGGGCTTGTAAGCCACTAGACTAGACGCAGCCCACAAATCAGTGCGAACGCGGATTAATCTCATCATG
This sequence comes from Anaerolineae bacterium, assembly GCA_022824365.1. GTDB lineage: Bacteria > Chloroflexota > Anaerolineae > Aggregatilineales > Phototrophicaceae > UBA6055. Next base: position 221,560 of record JAJEAA010000023.1, on the reverse strand, counting down.
CGACGAGAGAGGAGAGCCTTTACGCGGATCGGCGCATTCTGGCGCCGCTATGATATCGCCCTCGTCGGCGGTTCGGTCTTCGCCTTCATCCTTCTCATCACGATATTCGCCTCCGCCGTCGCGCCCTTTGACCCCATGGGCCGGAACATCAAGAATCGCTTCGCCCCGCCCTCGTCAGCCAACATCTTCGGCACCGATCAACTTGGGCGCGATGTATTTTCCCGCGTGATCTACGGCGGGCGTCCCATCCTCTCGGCCAGCTTCAGCGCGGTTTTCGCGGCGCTGGCGCTTGGCATGGTTATTGGCGTGGCCGGGGGGTATATCGGCGGTCCCCTGGATACGGGGCTGATGCGCTTGATGGATGTCATGCTGAGCTTCCCCTCAATCTTGCTGGCGATTCTGATCGTGGCGACATTGGGCGTCGGCCAGTTGAACGTGACTGTGGCTATCGGCTTTTCGATGGTGCCGATATTCGCCCGCCTTGTCCGCTCGATCGTCATCACCCTTGTCCACGAGGAATATGTGCTGGCGGCGCGCTCGCTGGGGGCATCGGACGGGCATACCATCTGGCGGCATATCCTGCCCAACATGCTGCCGCCTATTATCGTGCAAGCCTCGGCCATGTTGGCGGTGGCGATAGGCACAGCCTCGGCGCTGAACTTCATCGGCTTGGGCGTCGAACCGGGCACGCCCGATTGGGGCATGATGGTGGCCGAGGGACAGCGCCTGATCTTTGACGCGCCCCATGTGCCGCTTTTCCCCGGCTTGGTGATCACGATCACGGTGCTCAGCGTGAATTATATGGGCGATGGCTTGCGCGACCGCCTCGACCCAAAGCTGCGCCGACAAGGCGCTTGAGCGGGTGGCGACATGATTCAATACCTGCTCCGACGCGTAATCTGGCTGCCGGTCGTGCTCTGGGCGGTGAGCAGCATGACCTTCCTGGCGCTGCGCATCGTGCCGGGCAATCCCATTCAAACGATACAGAACCAGGTGATGGACCGCGGACAACTGGCGGAGGTGGAAGCCGTTTGGGGCTTGGACCGGCCAATAAGCGAGCAGTACCTCAGTTTCATCTCGCGGCTGGCTCAGGGCGATCTCGGCTTGTCGATGAGCAGCGGCGTGCCCATCCGCCGGATGATCTTCGAGCGCATGCCGCCAACAATCGAGCTGGCGGTCGTTTCCCTCGTCATCAGCAGCGGGCTGGGCGTGCTGGCCGGCGTGGCGTCCGTGACGATAGGCAACCACGTCATCGACTTTGGCGTGCGGACGCTGTCGATACTGGGCCTGTCCCTGCCGATTTTCTGGGTCGGCATCATGCTGATTATCGTGTTTTCGGTCAACTTGCGCTGGACGCCCACAAACGGGCGCATCGGACCGGGCGTGGATTACGAAGTCATCACCAATTTCATGTTCTTCGACCTGGCAGTGACGGGCAATTGGGAGGCTTATCGCAGCTACCTGCGGCATCTCATTCTGCCCAGCGTGACCATCGGCTTGACATCGGCCGGTTTCGTCGCCCGGCTGACGCGCTCGGCGATGCTGGAAGTGATGCGCTCGGATTATGTCCGGACGGCGCGGGCAAAAGGATTATACGAACGCGCGGTCATCTGGAAACACGCCATGCGCAACGCCCTGCTGCCGATCATGACCTTGCAAGGTTTGCAGTTCGGCGCGATCTTGGGCGGCGCGGTGATCACGGAGCGCGTCTTTTCTTATCCCGGCATGGGGACCTGGCTGCTGGATGGCATCCTGGAGCGCGATTATTCGGTGGTGCAAGGCGGCATCATCTTTGTCGCGCTCGCCTACGTGCTGATGAACATGCTGGTGGATATGCTCTATCACGTCATTGATCCGCGCTTGCGGACGCCGCGCTAAGGTCTAGCGCCGTCAAACCGGCAATAGTGCTGAATTTGCTGGATACTAAGACAATGTGGGAATATCCGCGACTTTCACCACTCCCCAATATAAGTAAGTGAAAGTAAATCATGCAAAAGAGGACGGCGATTCTCATTTTCGAAATCTGTAGGGGCGAGCCTTGGAGCGCCCGTTACATCGCCATTTTGCATTTGGGCGACTCAAGACTCGCCCCTGCACTATCTTTTTGATTGTTGCATTACTTGCTTGCGTTTACTTAGACAGCATTTGTTAGGAAAATAGTCCTACAGTATACTCAAAGAATACGTTCCATTTTGCCTGGGGTGACAATCGACGGAGCAAAGTGAATATGGCTGCAGCAACTTCTTCAGTCGATAGCCAAACCGGAAGCGGCCTTAGTAGCAACCTGCGGTTCTTGCTGCGCGGTCTGATCGTGGCGGCGGTCGTCGCCTTTATCATGTCACTCGGCAATGTGAATATCGGCGCGATCGGTCAAGGGCTGGCTTATGGGCTGGCGGGCGTCACAGTATATTTGACCTTCCGTGTCCTGGGTTTTGTCGACTTGACGGTGGATGGCGCTTTTCCCATCGGCGCGGCCACCTGCGCCGTGCTCATCGTCGGCGGCCAAAGCCCCGAAGTCGCGATCCTGGCGGCTTTTGTCACCGGCGCGCTGACCGGCCTGGCCACGGCTCTCATCGATATCATCTTCAAGATAGAAGGTCTGCTGGCCAGCATTATCGTCATCACCGGCGCTTATACCGTCACCCTGCACATCATGGGCGGCAAAAGCAATGTGCCGCTATTGGGCGAAGAAACGCTGATAAGCCGTTACTCGCGCGATTTTCGCAGTTGGCTGGTGGAGCAATTCGGCGATCAGATGCGGCGGCAATCGACCAATCTGCTCGAGATCATACTCTTCGGCGCCATCGTCATCTTTGTGCTGGTCATACTCTATTGGTTCTTGCGCTCGGAGATCGGCTTGGCGATACGCGCCACCGGCAAGAACCCGCAGATGGTCCGCGCCACCGGCTTGAACCACAATCTGATGATCGCGCTTGGCTTGATGGCGGCCAACGGACTGGCCGGCGTCTCCGGCGCGCTGGTCGCGCAGCAATTCGGCTTCGCCGATGTCAGCCTGGGCTTTGGCTTGATCGTGCGCGGCCTGGCGGCGGTGATCATCGGCGAGGTGCTGCTGCGCCCCCGGTCGGTGGGCCAATTCCTGGTGGCGGCGACGGCGGGCATGTTGATCTTCGATATTTCCCGCGCCTGGATCTTCAGCGCCCTGGACCTGCCCACCACCGATATCCAGTTCGTCAGCGCCCTGGTCGTCTTGACCGCGCTGGGCGCGCCGACGCTCTATGGCCGCTGGAAGAGCTACCAACAAAGACATAGCAACTAGGCAAAACTATGCTTTCACTCGACCATGTATCGGTAATTTTCAACCAAGGCACGCCGAATGAAGTCCGCGCCTTGCAGGACCTGTCCCTCTTCGTGGATGCAGGCGAATTCATCACCGTCATCGGTTCCAACGGCGCCGGCAAGAGCACGCTCTTCAACGTGATATCGGGGGCGGTGGAACCCAAAGCCGGTCACATCGAACTGGATGGGCGGGACATCACGCATTGGCCCGAGTATCGCCGCTCGCATGATATCGGCCGCGTCTTTCAAGACCCCCGCCTCGGCACTTGCCCGGGCTTGACCATCCGCGAGAACTTGTCCCTGGCTGCCATTCACGGACGCCGAGCCGGCTTCCGCCGCGATGTGAAAGCGGACGAGGAAGCCTGGTTCATCGAGCAATTGGCGCGGCAACAACTGGGCTTGGAACGCCGCCTTGACGCCGATGTCGCCCTGCTCAGCGGCGGGCAGCGGCAGGCGATCACGCTGGCGATGGCCACCCTCGTCAAGCCGAAACTGCTGCTTCTGGACGAACATACGGCGGCGCTGGACCCCAACGCGGCCGAGCAGGTTATCATGCTGACACAGCAATTGGCCGAGGCGCATGACCTCTGCGTCGTGATGATCACGCACAGTATGCAGCAGGCTTGTGATTTGGGCGACCGCGTCATCATGATGAATCGGGGCAGGATCGTATTTGAAATCGCCGGCGAGGAACGCAAAAACCTGAAACCTGCGGACCTGATTGATCGCTTCCATTCCTTGCAGGACGGGACCGAACTCTCCGACGCGCAGTTGCTCAGTTAGGCTGTTAGGATGTCGTGTCCGCGCGCCGGGCAAAGGTTCGTCACTCTGCGCGGAAGTGGTTCAAAATATATGATGCGAATTTCACCGAGTATTCCATCCTTAACAGCGAGACCCCCTTCCCTGATGATTCGGGGATGGGTTGGGGATGGGCTAGACGCCAGATAAGGAATGACGCCTGTTGAATCCGGAACGAGGAGGCTCAACGCAATGAGAAATGCTTTGCTGCTGGTCATCGTTATCGCCTTACTAATCGTTCCCGCTTCCCTAGCGCAGGATGACGACAAGCCCACGGTGGCTTTTCTGAAATGGGGCGATTCCAGCAATGTCGGCTTGGCGGAAAAAGCCATCCTGGATATGTTGCAAGTCTACGGCTTCATCAACGAGGATGAACGCCGGCTGCTGGATGAAGAGCGCTCCATCGAAGGCGAGAATATCAATATCTTTTATGGCGATGCCCTCTTTGATAGAACCGAGGCCAATGTCATCATCGAGCGCGCCCTCGACAAAGACGCTGATGTCCTGGTCACCTTTACCACGCAGATGACGCAAATCGCCTATTACGCCATCCGCGAGTTTATCGACCCGCCCAAGCTGATCTTCACCGTGACGTCAGGACCCTATATCACCGGCGTGGCGGAAGCATCCTGCGTCAAACCGGAATTTGTCACCGGCACCGTGCCCGTCACCAACTATGAAGACATCGTGCCCCTGCTGCTGATGCAGGATCCCGACATGAAAGTGGTCGGCGCTATCTATTCGCCGCAGCAGCGCGCCAGTGAAGTCGGCGTCGCGCGGATTACGGAAATCGGCGGTTCGCTGGGATTAACCGTCGAAGCCGAATCCATCATCGTGACGCCAGACCTGTATCAAGCGGTGGAGAAGCTGGCCGACAAAGGCGCTGAGGCGATCATCATCCCCATCTTCACCTTCCAGGGCTTTCAACTGCTCTTGTCCCTGTCCTATGACTACGGGCTGCCGGTGCTCTTCTCCGCCCCCCAGAACGCTTATCGCGGCGGCACGATCGGCGGCGGCTTCTTCGGCCTCTACAAACAAGGCGCTATCGCCGGAAATATGCTGATCGCGCATCTCAACGGCGATATCGACATCGCGGACACCGCCATCTACGAAAGCGATGACTTCGCCTTCGCCGTCAATCTTGACGCGGCCGACTTGCAAGATGTCGAGATTTCCCAAGCCCTGCTGGATGGCGCAGCCTACATCGTTGAGAACGGAGAGACGGAGCAAGGCGTCTCCGCCCAGTATCCCGAAGTCGAGATCACCCTGCCGGAAATGCCGCTGGAAGAACGCCGCGCCGCCGACCTGGCCTTCCTCGCCGGGCTTGAGTGCACGCCGGAGATGATCGCCGAGCAACAAGCGGCGCTGGAGGGCGGATGAGCCGGATAGCGGCAAACGCTGGTCAAACCTCCATAATCGCCGCATTCGTATACAATGAAGATGATGGGCATCCATAAAATAGCCCTTGGAAAGTAAACATCATGTTACAGCGCGTCTTGCTATTGCTGGTGGTTGTTGCGCTACTGTGTTCAGTTCTACCGTCGGCCCTGGCTCAAGATGACGGCAAGCCTACAATCGCTATCCTGCGCTACGGTGGCACCTCCCTTACGGCTTTGGCTGAAAAAGGCATTCTGGATATGTTTGAAGCCTATGGCATGGTGAATGCCGAGGAGCGCGCCGTATTAAATAAGGCGGAAGACCTTGAAGGCGAGCATATTAATATCATCTATAGCGACGCGGACTTTGATATCCCGACGGCGAACATTATGGTGGAGGACGCGCTGGACCGGGGCGCCGATACGCTCTTGACGCTTTCAACGCCCGTGTCGCAGATCGCCGCTAACATCACCCGCCAAATGGACGACCCGCCGGCTATTATTTTCGCTATCGTCACCGCTCCCTATTTCGCCGGCATTGCCGACGCTCCCTGTATCAAAGACAGCCACATCGCCGGTACGCAGACCGATGTGCCCTACGATGAGTTTGTGCCGCTGCTAAAGCTGCAAGACCCGGATATGAAGACGATAGGCACAATCGTGAATCTGGCTGAACCCAATAGCGTGTTCGGCGCGGAACGAATCGCCAAACTTGCCGAGGGGCTTGGGATGCGGGTCGAAGCGGCTCCGGTTGTCGCAGTTGCGGATTTGTCACTGGCGACCGCCAGCCTGATTAGCAAAGGCGTTGAGGCGATCGCCCTGCCCGCCGGCTATACCACGTCTATCGGTTTGTCCGCAATTGTAGATATTGCCGCAGAGCACGGCGGGATACCGGTCTTTTCCATCGTGGCGGAACATGTCTATCGCGGCGCGACTGTGGGCGCCGACTTCTACAGCATGTATCGCGAAGGCGTCATTGCCGCCCGCATGGTGATCAGCCACCTCAACGGCGACATCGATATCTCCCGTCTGAGCGTCAACCTAAAGCCCGGCTTCACCGTCGCGATCAACCTCGATGCGGCGGCGGAGGCGGGCGTGGAGATCGCCGACGAACTGCTGGCAATGGCGGACTGGACGATTAAAGATGGGGCAAGCACCGAAGGCGTAACGCCCGACTTGCCCGAGATCGGCATCGAACTGCCGGATATGCCCCTGGAAGAACGCCGCGCCGCCGATCTGGAATTTCTCGCCGAGCTTGAATGCACGCCCGAGATGATCGCCGAGCAGCGAGCCGCGCTCGACGCCGCCAACTGAGACAGCCGCCGCCCGCATGATTGCCGCCCGCCATAATCACGTTATACTAATCGAAGAGTCTTAAACCGCTTTAGACTCAATAATTGCATGAGGAGGAGATTCATGCGCGGACGAGTACTGCTTTTTGCTGCATTGTTGATGGCGGCGCTTCCGCTCAGTCTAACGGGGCTGGCGCAGGATGATGACATTCCCACGGTGGGACTGTTGAATATCGGCCATGACTCAGGGACGGACTTATCCGTCAAAGGCGTATTAGACGTCTTCCAAGCCTATGGCTTTTTGAGCGAAGAAGAACGCGCCTTCCTTGAAGCGGGGCAAGACCTCTACGGCGAAAAGTTGAATGTGCTCTGGCGCAATGCCGGTCACGATATTCCCACAGCCAATCTCGTGGTCGAAGACGCGCTTGATCGTGGCGTGGACGCCATGTTGACCATCTCGACGCAGATGACGCAAATCGCCGCTACCGCCACGCGCGAGATGGAAGACCCGCCGGTCATTATATTCAGTCTGGTCGGCTCGCCCTATTCCGCCGGCATCGCCGACGCGCCCTGCGTCAAGCCGGATCATGTGGGCGGCTCACAGTTTCTGATTCCTTACGACCACTCTGTGTCTCTGTTGCGGCTGTGGAATCCGGAGCTCGAGCGCATTGGCATGATCGTGGCGCCGGCCCAGCAAATCAGCGTGTACGGCGGCCGGCTGATACAGCAAGCGGCGGAGGAGCTCGGATTAACGGTGGAAGTCGCCGCCGTAACCGCGCTTAGCGATATCAACCTGGCTGTCGAGGCTTTGGCAAACAAAGGCGTAGAAGCGATCTTCAATCCCTTCAGTTTCGCAGTTTTCGTGGGCACGCCGCTGATGCAAGCTGTGACGGCTGAACATGGCATCCCCTTGTTCGCGCTTGCCCCCTTGTTTACATTCGATGGCGCAACGGTGGGGGCCGGCTTCAATGACACCTACGGCGAAGGCGTCATCCAAGGTCGTATGCTCGTCGCTCATCTGAACGGGGACATCGATATTTCTGAAATCCGCATCAATCAAAGTCAGAATTTCGCTATCGCCGTGAATCTGGATTCAGCCCAAGCGCAAAGGGTAGAAATCCCGGACGAACTGTTGGAGATGGCTGCGTTTGTCATTGAAGACGGCGTCAGCAACACTGGCGCAACGCGCGAATCGCCAGAGGTCAATACGACCCTGCCCGATATGCCAATCCAAGAGCGCCGCGCCGCCGACCTGGCATTCCTCGCCGCGCTTGAATGCACGCCCGAGATGATCGCCGAGCAACAAGCGACGCTGGCTGGAGCGGACGAGTAGCGCAAGCGTTTTCATGATATGATGAGAAAAGGCGCGCTTATCGAATGAGAACAGCCAAAGACGGAGGATTAAGATATGTATACAAGATTACTGATCGGACTTCTGATAGTAGCGGTCTTGGTCGCCGGGCCCGCGCTGGCTCAAGCTGACGAAAAGCCCACGATCGCCATTATGTCTTTCGGGTATCATTCCAACGTCAACCTGTCGGTCAAGGGTACGCTCGATATGCTGCAAGCCTATGGCTATATTGATCAGGAGGAGCGCGCTGTATTAGACCAGCGGCAAGACCTCGAGGGCGAAGGCATCAACATCTTCTGGGGCGATGCCGCTTACGACATCGGCTTCGCAAATCTCATGGTGCGCGACGCCCTGGATAGAGACCCCGATGCCTTGATAACAATTACCACGCCGGTGGCGCAAATTGCCGCCAACGCCACCCTGGATATGGAAGACCCGCCCATTGTGATCTTCAACGTCGTGTCCAACCCTTATGCCGCCGGCATCGCCGACGCGTCCTGCATCAAACCCGCGCACATCTCCGGTTCTCAGTTTCTGGCGCCTTACGATCGCATTGTCCCCGTGATGCTTCTGCAAAACCCCGATATGCAGGTGGTGGGCACGATCTTCACCTCCAATGAACCCAGTGGCGTCTTCGGCGCGAGCCAAATCTCGGCCATTGGCGAGTCGCTGGGCTTGCAAGTCGAAAGCGCCTCCATCGTATCGGTGGCGGATTTGACCATTGCGGCCGAAGGACTGGTCAGCAAGGGCATAGAAGCCTTCATTCTCCCCACAGAAGCCACGGTCGCCTCTGGCCTGCCAACCATCATACAAGTCGCGAACGAACATGGCCTGCCCGTCATGTATACTGCCGGGAATGCCGTCTATCGCGGCGCGACGATCGGCGCCGGCGTCTACAGCTACTTCAAGGAAGGCGTCATCGCAGCGCGGATGCTGATCGCGCATTTGGAGGGCGCAATCGACATCGCCACCGCCGGCATCAATTTGCAAAACGACATGAGCGTGGGGGTGAATCTGGATGTGGCGGCCGCTCAGGAAACTGAGATTTCGCAAGAACTGCTGGCGGTGGCGGACTTCGTGGTAGAAAATGGGCAGAGTAGCGAAGGCGTGACACCCGGGCTACCCGAGGTGAATCCCTTCTTGGAAGATATGCCCCTGGAAGAACGCCGCGCGGCCGACCTGGAATTCCTCGCCGAGCTTGAATGCACGCCCGAGATGATCGCCCAGCAGCAAGCAGAACTAGATGCCGATTCCTGAGCCGCCCGGCGGGGTTGATTGACTGGCCTAATAAGCAACTTATAATGAAAGTGGCGCCTTGGCGCGCCTGGGTCTCTCAATTCTAAACTGGAGGAACTGCATGTTCAGACGAATGATGCTTCTAATTGTGTTGTTAACATTGATGCTTGCCCCGGCCGCCCTGGCGCAAGACGCTGACAAGCCGACGATCGCCTTTCTGCGTTACGCCGGCACCGCCCCGGTCACGGCCGCTACCGACGGGCTTCTCGATTCTCTTGAGGCTTACGGCTATCTGACTTCCGCAGAGCGCGCCGCGCTAAATGAATCTTATGATCTTCAGGGCGAAAATATCAACCTCTTGTATCGGGATGCCGGCTTCGACCTGCCATCGGTCAATCTAATGGTGGAAGAAGTATTGGACAAAGGCGCGGACGTATTGATTACCGTCACGACGCAGGTGGATCAGATCGCGGTGAACGCGACCCGCAACCTGGAAGACCCGCCGGCGATTCTCTTCAGTCTGGTCACGACGCCCTTCTCTACCGGGATTGCTGACGCGCCCTGCGTCAAACCGGATCATGTCACAGGGACGCAGCCCCTGATGTCCTTTGCCGATTATGTGCCCCTCGTTTTGGTTCAGGATCCAGATATCAAAGTTATCGGCACCATCGTATCGCCAGATCAACCGACCAGCCTTGTCGGCGCTGAGATTATCACCGAGATTGGCGAATCGCTTGGCTTGACCGTCGAGGTAACTTCTGCCGTTTCCGCGGCGGACCTGAACATCGCGGCGGAGAGTCTATTGAGCAAGGGCGTGGAAGCCATCATTCTTGTCATCAACCCATTGACTTTGCAAGGCACGCCCGTCCTGGTGGGGCTGACGGCGGAATACGGCGTGCCGCTGTACGCGCCCATCATCCAGCAAGTGTATCGCGGGGCGACCGTCGGCGCCGGTTTCCACAGTTTCTACGAAGAAGGCCTCATCGCGGCCCGCATCCTCAATGCCTACCTCAGCGGCGATATCGATATCGCGAATATCGCTATCAATCAGTCGCGCAGTTTTGGGGTGGCGATAAACCTGGACACAGCCGCTGCGCAAGGCTTGGAAATCTCGGATGATCTGCTGTCGATGGCGAATTTCCTCATTCAAGACGGGGAAAGGTCCATCGGCATGGCCGCCGACGTCGATGATACCGCCACGAATCCGCAGGCGATGTCCGCTGAAGAACGCCGCGCAGCCGACCTGGAATTTCTCGCCGAGCTTGAATGTACGCCGGAGATGATCGCCGAGCAACAAGCGGCGCTGGCTGGAGCGGACTAGTAACGCAAGCGCTTTCATGATATGATAAGAAGAGGCGCGTCATCTTAAAGCGCGCTTGTCGATGAGAAGCAGCAACATGGAGGATAACCTATGTACAAGAGAATACTGATAGGACTGTTGCTAGCGGCGCTTTTGCTCGCCCCGGCGGCGCTGGCGCAAGATGATGACAATCCCACCATCGCCTTCCTGCGCTACCGGTCCACTGGTACAGAGGACATCGCAAAACCCGGCATCTGGGATGTTTTGCAGGCTCACGAGTTGATTTCGCCATCCGAGCGCGAATTGCTGGATGAGAACCTGGATTTGAACGGCGAGCACATCAACGTCTTCTGGCTGGACGCGGCCAGCGACGTCACCAATGTGAACGCGATGGTGGAAAAGACGCTGGATCGCGGCGCCGATATTCTGCTGACATTTTCAACGCCGGTCACCCAGATTACGGCAAACATCACCAAGGAAATGGATGACCCGCCGGTTATGTTCTTCGCCATCGTCAGCGCTCCTTATTCCGCCGGCATCGCCGATTCGCCTTGCATCAAGATGTCGCATGTCACCGGCTCCCACGTGACGATTCCTTACGAGCAATACGTGGCTTTGTCCAAGGTCCAACAGCCCGATATTCAGACCATCGGCACTATAGTCGATCCGGCGCAAACGCAAAGCGTTTATGGCGTCAGTCAGATCACTGAATTCGCCGAAGCGCTCGGCTTGAATGTTGAAGTCGCCTCCATCGCATCGGCGGCTGATCTGCCGCAGGCGACAGCAAGCCTGGCGGACAAAGGCGTTGACATGTTGATGATTGGCGCGGGCTATACCGAGTCGAGGGGTATACCGGCGGTCCTTAGTGTGGCCAAAGACTACGGTATTCCCGTCTTCGGCGTGTCCCCTCGCATGATTCATCATGGCGCGGTGGTCGGCGCCGGCTTTGATGACTTCTACGGCGAAGGCGTGACTGTCGGGCGGATGATCGCCGCTCATATTGACGGCACAGTGGATATCAGCAAGACCGCAATCAGCTCCCGGGTAAACATCGGCGTGGCTGTCAATCTCGATACTGCCGAGGAATTTGGCATTACCGTTGCCGATTCCATAATGGATTCAGCCGTCATGGTGATCGAGGGCGGAGAGCTCAGTGTGCTCAGCGAGCCACCCAGCTTGCCGGAGATGTCGCTGGAAGAGCGCAAGGCGGACGACGCCGCTTTCCTAGCCGAGCTCGAGTGCACAGAAGAGCGCATCGCCGAAGAACAGGCGACCTTGGGAACGGCTCGGGACTAGCCATCGCAGGCAATAACCTCAGGAAGCAACAAAGGGCGGTCGCGATAGATCGCCCTCTTTTTGTTTCCGCGTGATGATGCTAGATTGATATGCGAGGCAAACAGGCGCAAGGACAGATCAATGCAAGTCGCGCGACTGCATGGACCAACCGACATCCGCATCGCTGCCGAGCCCGCCCCGCCACCGCCCGGGCGCGGCGAAGTCACGCTCAACATCAAAACGGTCGGCCTCTGCGGCAGCGACCTGCACATGTACGAGACCGGACGCATCGGCTACACCATCGCCAGCGAACCATTTATCCTGGGGCATGAATTCATGGGGGTGGTCGCCGCTGTCGGCGCCGACGCCCTGGATGGCGAGCATCAGCCGCTGCGTGTCGGGCAACGCGTCGCCGTCGAGCCGGCCGTCCCCTGCTGGCGCTGTGAAATCTGCGAACACGGGCACCCCAATCTCTGCCCGAATCACAAATTTTACGGGCTCTTCCCCGAAGACGGCGCCCTGCGCGAGCGCATGACCGTCAGCGCCCGCAACTGCTTCCCCATGCCGGACGCGCTCAGCGATGAGGTCGGTCCCCTCCTGGAGACCCTCGGCGTCGCCATCCACGCCACCGACTTGAGCAAGATTCGCATCGCCAGTTCAGTAGCGGTGCTGGGCGCGGGACCGGTCGGCCTGCTAATCACGCGGCTGGCGGCGCTGGCGGGCGCGGCGCGGATCTTCGCCTTTGACAAATTCGATTGGCGCCTGCGCCTGGCGACAACCTGGGGCGCAACCCATGCCTTCAACATCGATGACTGCGACCCGGCCGATGTGGTCAAGGATCTAAGCGGCGGACGCGGCGTTGATGTGGCGATCGAAGCGGCTTGGGCCGATCATTCGGTGCAGCAGGCGGCCGACATGGCGCGCTACGGCGGCCGGCTGGTCCTGGTCGGCATCCCGCCCGATGACAAGCTGCAACTCAAACACTCGGTGGCCCGCCGCAAAGGCTTGACCATCATGATGTCCCGGCGCATGAAACACACCTATCCCCGCGCGATCGACCTGGCGACCTCGGGTAAAGTCAAGCTGGACGAACTCGTCTCGCATCGCTACGCCCTGAGCGACACAGCCCAAGCCTACGCCAGCAACCTGGCTTACGAGCCGGGCATTAACAAGGTCATCCTGCGGGTGAACTAAATAGCGGATTAGGGAGCGGGGAAAATCTCGCGGACGGGGACTTCAAAACCAGGCAGGACATCGCCGCCGCTGAGGCTGTCCGCCACGTTCAAGGTTGTGGCGCCGTCGAGCGTATGGACATCCACAATGCGTAAATCGGGATATACGATCCAAACCAGCCCCGTACCCGCATCGAGCAATTGGCGTATTTTCAGACGTATATCCGCCGCTTCGTTACTGGGCGAAATGACCTCAACAGCCAGGTCGGGAGCATATTCCAACAAGGTATTCGGCAACGGCGCCGGCGCTTTAGCTTTGCTGATGAATGCCAAGTCCAGTCCACGTACCGTATCTCTGCCGCTCGGGTTCCGCTCGAGGACAAAGCCTGCGTCACCGGTGGCTAACCGTCCAAGACCATTTTCCAACACATAATTCCCGATCTTTACCGTAAGCAAAGCAAGCACCTCGCCGTGCTCTCCATTGGGCAATGGCATCTCGACGATTTCTCCTTCCACAAGCTCGACGATGCGATCGGCGTATTCCGGGCTGCCGACGATCTTGAGGAATCCATCCGCGCTGATGACCTGACGTTTCGTGACCATGGCGATTCGCGCCTTTAATACTTTGCCAGGATAGATTGATTGTATCAAATTTCCGTGTCGGCGCTCAGGCGGGGAAAATCTCGCGGACGGGGACTTCAAAACCAGGCAGGACATCGCCGCCGCTGAGCGTATCATCATCTTCAAGCGTGATCGCGCCTGCCTGCGTGTGGACCTCCACAGTGCGCGTTTCCGGGTGAACTATCCAAACCAACATCGTCCCCGCCGCTAGCAATTGCCGGATTTTGCGGTGCATATCCGCTACTTTGTTGCTGGGCGAGATGACTTCTATAGCAAGATCCGGCGCGACCTCCAACAATTGGTCAGGAAGTACGGCCGGAACGCTTCCGCTACTCAGGAACGCGATGTCCAAAGCGCGAACAGTATCTCCGCCATCAGGATTGCGTTCCAGGATGAAGCCCGTTTCTGCCGCAGTTACGATGCCAAGTCCTCTTTCTACAACGTAATTGAAAATCCTTGCGCCTAAGAGCATGGTTATCTGCCCATGCAGTCCTGATGTCTTTGACATCTCGACGATTTCCCCTTCCACGAGCTCGACGATGCGGTCAACATATTCCGGGCTGCCGACGATTTCGAGGAAACCCTCCGCGCTGATGACCTGCCGTTCCATGACCATGGCGATTCACGCCTTTCGTCCTTGTCTTGGATTACGCTATTCTACCAAACTGCCCGGCGGAAACAAACCGCCTCGCCAGCGCCCAGGCTTCAATCCAGATGCCAGGTTCGTAATTTCGCCCGAAGTTCATTATCATAAGCGCAATACGGTCAGAAGGAATCAAGCATGAAAATCAAGAGCAAGCATAAGTTCAAATGCTGCGAACCAGAACAGGTCTGGGAAAAGCTAATGGACATTGACCTCTTGGGCAGCATCATTGCCGATGGGAAGGGTCTGAAAAAAATTGGCAGGAATAGGTACAAGGGGAAGCTGCCGCTGAAGATGCCTGCCATGAAGGGCAAATTGGCGACTACCTTCAAGTTGGAAGACATCGATAAGCCGAAGAATTTTCAATTATATGTAAGAGGGAAAAACGGAGCAATTCAGATCTCTAGCAAAGGCAAATTTGAACTCAGCAAAGAGCCAGACACAACTGTGAGGTATGAGGGTCGCCTGAATCTAGGCTTCAAACTGCCCGCTGGCGTTAAAGCTAGTATGCCTGGTCCTGTGAATAAAGAGGCAAAGAAGTCCCTGGAAAAAGCGTTGGCAAGTCTCTTCAGAAAAATCGATAGGCAATGTTGCAAGGAGAACGGTCATGCACATTGAAGGCAGCTACGACTTTAACTTCCAGCGCGAACTGGTCTGGGACGTGCTGATGGACATCGACGTCCTCGGCAGCATCATCCCCGGCTCCAAAGGCTTGGAAGAAATCGGCGAGAACAAATACCAGAGCAAACTGGCGGTCAAGGTCGGTCCCGTCAACGGCAAGTTCGAAGCCAGCTTCGAGCTCGTCGATGTCAATGAACCGGAGAGCTACCGCCTCCTGGTCGCAGGCAAAGGACCGGCCGGCCACGTCAGCGGCGCAGGCTTAATTAGCCTGGCGGAAGAAAACGGGCTAACCGTCATGCATTACGCCGGCGACGCCCGCATCGGCGGCAAAATCGCAGCCGTCGGCCAGCGCCTGCTTGATGTCGCCGCCAAGCAAATCACGAAGCAGGCTCTGCGCAAACTCTCGAAACAGATCGAAGCCCGCCTCGAAGCGACCGCAGGATAGCTCATCCCTCGCTCAGCCCCTCGCCATTGAAGTTGGGGTGGGGAGCGCATATGGCGGGTACAGAATGCAAATCGAAACTTCTGACAGCGCGCAAGTTTCCCCCATGGCTATGGGGATTCCACCCTCCGTGAGGCGGGGGGACCGAGGGGGGACATTAGAGGGGGGTAGATTTCCATGAACCATCCCTTTCTGCAAGCTCTCGAAACCATCTACCCGCCCGACCGCCTCCTGACCCGCGATGTCGAACTGCTGCCCTACGAATCGGATGGGCTGACCGCCTTCCAAAGCAAGCCGGGCGCGGTTGTATTGCCCATCGACGAAGCAGAAATCATCGCGACCGTCCGCCTCTGCCACGAGCATACCGTCCCCTTTCTGGCGCGGGGCAGCGGCACCAGCCTTTCCGGCGGCTCCCTGCCCATCCCCGACGGCTTGGTCATCGCCTTGAATCGACTCAATCGCATCAAACGCATTGATCCGCAGCAGCGCATCGCCGTCGTCGAACCCGGCGTGATCAACCTGCATATCACCGAAGCCGCCCAGCCTTACAATCTCTATTACGCCCCCGATCCATCCAGCCAATCCATCTGCACCATCGGCGGCAATATCGCCTTCAACAGCGGCGGCGCCCATTGCCTGAAATACGGCATGACCAGCAATCACGTCCTGGGCATGAAGGTCGTCCTAGCCGATGGCGCCGTCACCCAATTCGGCAGCGAGAGCATCGAAGGCGTCGGCATCGGACCCGACCTCATCGGGCTCTTCGTCGGCTCCGAAGGTTTGTTCGGCATCGCGCTGGAAATCACCCTGCGGCTCATGCCCCAGCCGGAACTCTATCGCACCGTGCTGGCCGCTTACAATGACCTCGGCGCAGCCGGCGACGCCGTGTCGCTGGTGGTGGCCTCCGGCCTGCTGCCGGGCGCGATCGAGATCATGGACCGGCTGGCCATCAAGGCGGCGGAGGCTTCGGTCAAAGCCGGCTATCCCGATGCCGAAGCCCTTCTCATCGTGGAACTGGAAGGCGAAGCGCTCCAGGTCGAAGCCGAGTTCGCGCAACTGCAAGACCTCATCCAAACCTCAGGCGCTTTTGAAATGCGCGTCGCCCGCAGCGAAGAAGAACGCGCCCGCATCTGGAAGGGACGCAAAGGCGCTTTCTCAGCCGTAGGGCGGCTCAGCCCCGATTTCATCGTGCAGGATGGCGTCGTGCCGCGGGGCCGCCTGGGCGAAGCGCTGATGGCTATAGACAAACTCAAGACGAAATACGGGCTGGATGTGGCCAATGTCTTCCACGCCGGCGATGGCAATCTGCATCCGCTGATCCTCTATGACGGCCGCGAAGCCGGCGCGCTGGAAAGAGCCGAGGCTCTGGCTGGCGAGATCCTGGCGCTCTGTGTCTCGCTGGGCGGCTCGATCACCGGCGAGCACGGCATCGGCATGGAGAAACGCGACTACCTGCCGACCATGTTCAGCGAAGAAGAGATCGATATCATGCAGGCGCTGCGCCGGGCAATCGACCCCAATGAAATCGCCAACCGCGGCAAGATGTTCCCCGGCGGCGACGCCCCCGCTCTGAAGCAGCAAGGCTTGCACCCGCTGGAGCGACAAGGAGTGATCTCGCGCGAATGACCCCAACCGCAATTGCTACAAGCGCCGAACTGAGTGACTTCCTGCGCGAAAACGAGCGCGTCCACGTCCAGGGCAACGGCAGCAAGACCGCCCTGCACAGCGCGAATGGCGCGGCTCTCGCCGATCTCAAAGCTCTGAGCGGCGTGCTGGAATATGAGCCCAGCGAATACACCATCACCATCGGCGCGGGTACGCCCGTATCGCATGTGTCGGCGGCGCTGGCGGAAAAAGGACAGTACCTGCCCTTCGATCCGCTCCTGGCCGATCGCGCCACCATCGGCGGGACCGTGGCCGCCAACCTCTCGGGCTCGCGCCGTTTCCGTTACGGCGGCATCCGTGATTTTATCCTGGGCGCGCGCGTCGTCGATGGCTTGGGCCGCGCCTTCCGCGTCGGCGGCAAGGTGGTGAAGAACGCGGCCGGCTTCGATCTGAGCAAGTTCCTGGTCGGCAGCCTGGGCCAGTACGCCATCATGACCGAGCTGACCTTCAAAGTCTTCCCCGATGCCCCGCGCTTCCGCAGCCTGCGTCTCGATTACCCGACCCTGCCTGACCTGCTCGCCGCTATCAGCTTCATCAACCAAAGTGTATTCGAGCTCGACGCCCTGGACTTCGCGCCGGCCGCTAAGGGCTGGTCCCTGATGGCGCGCCTGGCCGGTTCATCAGCCACCCTGCCGCCACGCATCGAGCGTTTCAGCCAGACCCTGCGGCGGGAATCGGCGCCTTCTGATATCGTCGAGTTGGACGAGACCGCGACCCTCTGGGATCCCCTGGCTGAACTGACCGGCGGAACTGTCGTCAAAGTGGTCCTTCCGCCCCGGCAAATTCCTGAGTTTGACCGGTCCCTGGGAGAAACGCGGCGGCGCTACAGCATCGGCGGCAACCTGGCTTGGCTGGCGACCGCTGATCTGGCGGCACTGCATACATCCCTGCGGCAGATGGGGCTGCCGGGATTGTGCTTGCTGGGCGCGGTCGAGTCGGCGCCCATCGGCGCTCCGCTGGAGAACGAACTGGCGGCGCGGGTGAAGTCCGTGCTTGATCCCCTTGCCAAGCTGGTCTGAACCTGCCCCCGCCCCGGGAAGCGGTGAATCCTGTGATGCGGCGGCTTCAATGTCGCTTGCAAAAAATCTCTGTGCCCTCAGTAAACGCAAGTAAGTCATGCAACTATGTCTGAAGCGAACTGTCTAGGCGGACGATCCATCGGGGCGCCCCTAAAACGCTCATGTTTGGCGGGATTCGATTGGTGATAGTCCTCAGTAGTTCCAAGTTAGTCGTGAAAAACAACCCCGCGAGGAGCGCTCCCCTTCCTCAAATCGTTGGGGAAGGGGCCGGGGGATGAAGCAGAAAATATGTTCATCAGGGTTTTATTCTGAGAAATATATCCCATCTACATGGACAAGTCACCCTTCCCCATTGCAATGGGGAAGGGCCGGGGATGGGGTATGTAGTGGTCCCGAAAATCTTTGCCTCCGTTACGCTTTCGTATTATTGTGATAGAAAATTCCAATACGCGAACATATAGTCGCCTATCCCGCTCCGGAATCTGCTACGCTGATTCCATGAACGCCTGCGCCCAACTTCCGACTCCCCCTGCTCCTACGGTCCCCCGCCGCCTCAGATGGCCAGATGGCCAAAAAAACTTTTACGGCGGCCAGGTCGTATTGGAAAATTCGTTTTACTCGGAGAAAAAACTCTTGCCCTTCCGATTTACAATTCCAACAAAGCTTTCGATCCGCCGCTCTCAGGCTCCGCCCATACGATCCGCATCATGTCCTCTATCCAAAACAAAACTGTATCAAATCGACAAATCAACCTTTTATCCGAAAAACAGTCCTATATCAATACTGTATCGATATAGAGGCGTAAATCTATGTCAATTGACCATACCCGCGCCATCCCGACGCCATCCATTCACCATACTTTTTCCATACTTCTCTTTCGCATTTTCGCCGATTCCCGCGGCGACCAAGCGCGCCGTTGCCCGACATTCCTTTGTGCCCTTGTGGTCCAATATCCTGCGTCCGCAGCTAAGCTCCTCTCCCCAAAGCGTTGGGGAGCGGCCGGGGGTGGGCTTAGAAAAGTAAATATCCGCAGAATTCAACACTCCCCTGACAATACAATGGAGCAACCGCGACAAAGAAACGCTAAACTATCGGGCAAACCCTGTCTGCGAAATTGTTCAGCCATTTCTTATGACTTGATCAGCGCGAAAGCAGCGGCGGAAAGACGATGCGACATCAGATAGTCAGTGACGACATACGCGCCCCCGAAATGACGGAAGCGATTGAAAAATGCGTGCATTGCGGCTTCTGCCTGGCCGCCTGCCCTACCTACAGCCTGCTCGGCGAGGAGATGGATTCGCCGCGGGGCCGCATCTACCTGATGAAGAATGTCCTGGAAGAACGACTGACGGCGGAAGACGCCCAACCCTTCATCGACCGCTGCCTCGGCTGCATGGCCTGCGTGCCGGCCTGCCCCTCCGGCGTGGAATATGGCGATCTTCTGGTCGGCTATCGCGCCCTGCAAGAGCCGGCCCGCCAACGATCTCCGCTCGATGCCCTGGCCCGCAAGCTGGTCTGCGAGACGCTGCCCTACCCCGGCCGCTTCCGCCTGGCTGCCCGCGCGGGCAAAATCGGCAAGGCTCTGCTGCCCGCCCTGCCGCCCGCCTTCGCCGCCATGTTGAGCTTGCTGCCGGCGACGCTCCCGCCGCCCCGTCCCTTGCCATCCCTGCTGCCGGCGCGGGGCGAGCGACGCGGGGTGGTGGCGCTCTTGCTCGGCTGCGCGCAGCAGGCGCTGGCGCCGGAAATCAGCTACGCGGCCGCCCATGTTCTGGCCGCCAACGGCTTGGAGGTGCATATCCCCCCGCGGCAAGGCTGCTGCGGCTCAATCCTGCTGCATATCGGCGAGGAGAAGCGCGCCCAAGCCATCGCCCGCCGCAACTTCGACGCCATCCCCGACGATGTCGATGCCATCATCACCACCGCCGCCGGCTGCGGCTCCGGCATGAAAGACTATCCGCTGCTCTTTAAGAGCCAGCCCGATGCCGAGCGCGCCCGCGACTTCTCACGGAAAGTGGTGGACTTCAGCGCCTATCTCGCCCGGCTGGGCTTAAGCGAAACAACCGGCTTCAACCGCGAGCGCCGCGTCGTCTATCAAGACGCCTGCCATCTGCTGCACGCCCAGGGACATCAATCGGAGCCGCGAACGCTGCTTGAACAAGTGCCGAACCTGCGCCTTGTCAGCATCGCCGACGCCGGCATGTGCTGCGGCTCAGCCGGAACTTATAACATCGATCAGCCGGAACTGGCCGCCGAGCTGGGACGGCGCAAAGTGGTCTCCATACTCGCCGCCGAGCCGGACATGGTCGTCTCCGGCAATATCGGCTGCATCATGCAGCTGCGGCAAGAACTCGCCCGCCAGCAGAAAACGCTGCCCGTGCTGCATATCGCGGAAGCGCTTCATCAAGCCGGTGAGGAATAGGTCGCGCCTCCGCCAGCGAGACCAAATAGAAAGAGATCTCCATCGGCTGATGGAGATCCGTGAACATCCAGCATGGCTTTTGCGGACCTGAGCTAGCAATTGGCTCTGACGTATTTGTGGCCGATCCAGCCCGTCCGCCCCCGGTGAGTGACCTGGTACCAATAGGTGGTGCGTGTGGGCGAAACCAGGTTTGAGCCGCGCGGAACGAGACCGATAATCTCGCCTTGCAGGGACGAGGCGGCGCGCAGATAAAGGTGGCCTGTCGTATGGATCGGGCAGCCTGCGGAAGCCGGAGCGGCGCCGGTTTCGCTGGTCGGCTGGGTCGATGTTGGCGGGCTGACAACAGGCAGGCTCTCGCTCGGCGCTTGGCCTGGCGTCAGGACGACGATGCCGGCGCGCGTCAGATGGGCGCAAGCGCTATTGCCCTTGCGGTAGGACGAAACCGTTGTGACAGAGCGGGGCGAGGTCGACGCATCGAGGAAGGCGATCGAGCCGAGTTGCGGGAAGCATATCTCGACGCCCTGCTCCACATAGCCCCAGACATCAACGGCGTCGATGAAGCCCGCGCTAATCACGGACTGGATGCCGATGCCATCCGCGCCCACCTTGGTGCATTGCACGCCGCTGCCCGTGCCGTAGGTAGCCGTCACGACAATACCGCCGCCGATTCCGGAACAGGTGTCCACCGGAGGCGGCACAGGCAACGTAATATCGATGCTCCCCCCGCTGCCTTCCACAATTTCATCCGCCGGCAGACCGCAGATATCAGAGTCGCCCTTAATCGTAATGTGGCTGTTTGTCTGTTTGACGCCTTCTTTGCAGTTTTCGACTACAACATTGATGAGAGTCAGCCTGCCGTCAGTGACTCTAAAAGCCGCGTGATTCCTTTTTCCGTCGTACTCCACTTTCAGATTCTTGACCGTCAAATGGGCGCCGTTGACCTCGAAGACAGGTTGATTTCTGTCCGCGTTTATAGTGTGGTTATTGCCTTCAAAGACGAGATTCTCTTTGACCGATGGCAGATCTCCTGAACGGGGTTTGTCATCTCGCGTCAGGATGATGACGTCGTCGCCGCTGCCTTTCTCGCAGCCGTCCTTGTCTTTATCTTTATTGGCGGCTTCGAGCGCTTCTTTTAAGATGCACTTGTAGTCGATGTAGATATTCGCCGCGGCCACAGGCCAAGCAGCCACAACAAGCAGGCTCAGTATCAGCGCGAGCAATACGCGCTTTTTCGCAACATTCGTCAACTTGAACATAGCTCGCTCCAGTTGTGTTTCTCAACTCTTATAGACATGGTATACAGTCCCTCTAAGCATAACAAGTGAGCGCCGCTAAAGCAAAAGCGCTCTAACGCGGGAGCGGTGAATTTGCTGGATACCAAGTTATTTGGCAGAGTGAGCTATCAGGTCGTCCGCTGCCGCTGCAACTTGCGCTTTCGGGCGATCCAAGGGGCGCGTAGACACAGCCCGCCGGTCGCCCCTACAACTTTCAGCCGAGGAGCGCGTGGCAGCGAGATTACCAGGCGTAAGCCTTTGGCGCTTCACCGCCGGGACCGGGGAAGATCTCGTCCAGCTTTGCCAGCGCGTCGGCGTCCAGCGTGATTTCGGTAGCGCGGGCGGCGCTTTCCAGTTGTTCCATCGTTCGCGGACCGATAATCGGCGCGCTGACGGCTGGATTGTGCAGCAACCAGGCGAGGGCGACCTCGGCGGGCGGATGGCCGATTTCGCGGCAGAGCGCCTCCCAGGCGTCCAACTGCGCGCGTTTCGCCTCGACGCGGGCGATAAGGCCCGGGTTGTTGCGCCGGCCGGTCTCGACCTTTTCCAGCGCGCCAGCCAGCAGACCGCCGCCGAGCGGGCTCCAGGGGATGAGCCCCAAGCCATAATGACGGCAAGCGGGGATGACCTCGAGTTCGATGGCGCGGTTATCGAGGTGGTAGATGCTCTGCTCGCTGACCAAGCCGAGCATATTGCGCTTCGCGGCTTCCTGGCAGGCGGTGGCGATATCCCAGCCGGCGAAGTTGCTCGAGCCGATATAGACGACCTTGCCTTGGCCGATGAGGCTGTTGAAGGCGGTCCAAGTTTCGTCCCAGGGGCAATCGCGGTCGACATGGTGCATCTGGTAGATATCGATGCGGTCGGTCCGCAAGCGCTCGAGGCTGCCTTCGCAATGTTTTTGGATCTTGTAGGCGGACAGGTTGCGCTGATCGCGATTGGGCTCGGGCAGGTATTCCGCGCGGCTCACGGGATTGTAGACTTTGGTCGCCAGCACGACGGCGTCGCGCCGGCCGCCGCCTTGCGCGAACCACTCGCCGATAATCTCCTCGGTGGCGCCGGGTCCGGCTGTTCGGCCGTAGACATCGGCAGTATCGAAGAAGTTGAGGCCCAGCTCCAGCGCGCGGTCCATGATAGCGAAGCTGTCTTCTTTGGATGTGTAAGGACCGAAGTTCATGGTGCCGAGACAGAGGTTGCTGACGAGGACGCCATGCCGTCCCAAACGTCGGTGTGTTATCGCCATTTGAGTGTGAACTCCCTAGATTTCATAAACCTGTTGGTCGCGCGTCATAAGCGAGCGACGTCGGGTATGGTAACAATGCCGCGGCGATCGCGCCATGCTGATTCCAAACCGGGCGAGAACAGCAGGACAGATTTGCCGCAAAGACACAAAGAAATGCAGGGCGACCCAATGGCTCGCCCCTACTCCGCCGACTGCGCCAGACGGCACAAGACATTTCCGCCATTCTGTCGTATAGTGCCATTAGCGCATAAAGGATTCAGTTGCGGAGAGACCGATGCAAGCCACATTAAGCTATGAAGAGATTGAGGCGCGCTGGGCGGAGATAGCGCCATCGCCACAGGATGAAGGCCGCGTAGAAATGATCGTGCGGCGGCCGGCCCGCGACGAGCGGGAATCGCTGGAGAGCGCGACCTTCACCGCGGAGGCGGGGTTGACGGGCGATGACTGGCTGCGGCGCAGCGGAGACCCGGAGGCGCAGATCACGCTGATGAACAGCCGGCTGATACACTTGCTGGCGGGGGAGCGGTCGCGCTGGGCGGAGGCGGGCGATCAGCTATTTGTCGACCTGGATATATCGCAGGCCAATCTGCCGCCGGGCACGCGCTTGCGGCTGGGCGAGGCAGTGATGGAGATTAGTCCGCTGCCGCATACTGGCTGCACCAAGTTCGCGCGGCGCTTTGGCGGTCCGGCGCGGAAGTGGATCATGTCCGATATTGGTATGCTGGAGCGGCGGCGCGGCGTCTACGCGCGGGTCATCGAAGACGGCGTCATCAAAGTGGGCGACCGCATCCGTAAGATGGATTAGGTATGATTGACTAGCGGAGAAACGAGAGACCCATGATAGACGCCAAATTGATTCATCCGCAGATACTCAATGCCCTGGGCAAAGCCGGGCATGGCGCGACCATTCTGATTCCCGATGGCAATTACCCGGTCGCCACCAACGCGCATCCGAGAGCCGAGCGCGTATATCTCAATCTGGCGCCGGGCTTGGCGACCGTCACGGATGTGATGGAGGCGGTCCTGAGCGTGACGCCGGTTGAAGCGGCTCATGTCATGCGCCGCGATGATGGCGCCGAGCCGAGCATCTATGCCGATTTCCGCCGCCTGCTGCCGGAGGATGTCGAGTTGAGTCCGCTGGAGCGCTTCGCCTTTTATGATGAAGCCAAGAAAGATAACTGCTGCCTGGTCATCGCCACCGGCGAGCAGCGCATCTACGCCAATATCTTGTTGACCATCGGTGTGGTGGCGCCGCCGGCGGATCAGGCGGTTTAGGGTTTTCTAACCACAGAGAACACAGAGGGCGCAGAGGGAAGCTCGCATGCCGATCGAAGCGATCATCTTTGATATGGACGGCGTCCTGGTCGATAGCGAGGTCTATTGGGACAAGTCCCGCGTTGAGTTCGCCCGCGATCGCGGCCGGGAATGGACGGAGGAGTTTCAGCGCCTGGCGATGGGACGCAGCACGGTCGGCTGGGCGGGCCTGATGCAAGACAAGCTGGCATTGGACGAGAGCATCGAGCAGATCATCGCTGAGATGAAGGCGCGGGTGATCGCGCATTATGAAGAGCGGATGCCGACGCGCCCGGGCGCTTTGGAATCGGTGAGCCACATGAAGCAGCATTACCGCGTCGGGCTGGCCTCCGGCTCGCCGACCGAGATCATCAAGGCGGTGCTGAGCATTACCGGTTTGGATCAGATCTTCGAGGTCATGATTTATGGCGATGAGGTGCCGCGGGGCAAACCGGCGCCCGATATCTATCTGGAGGCGCTCAAGGCATTGGGCGTTCGACCAGAAGCCAGCCTGGGCATTGAAGACTCGGCGAATGGCTTGCGCTCGCTGAAGGCGGCCGGCATGTACGCGGTGGCGGCGCCCAGCCCGGATTTCCCCTTGCCGGACGACGCGCTGGCGCTGGCGGACGCGCATATTAGCACGCTGGAAGATTTCACGGTCGACCTGGTGCGGCGGATTGAGCGCGCCGACTGACCTTTGTCCCGCCGCCGGGTGTGACAATCCGCGGCATCGCGTTTATAATTGCGGTACTAATTTAATGATTCATGTTCTTCGACTGCGCTTTCATGGAAAGTCACTGTCCATACTTGAGATTGGATAACATCGGCGTGGGTGGCTCGTGAGCGCCCGACGCGTCATCGCGGTCGACCTCGGCGCGACCTCCGGGCGGGTCATGGATGTCGCTTTTGATGGCGCGCGCCTGCGGCTGGAGGAGGTCCATCGTTTTCCCAATATCCCGGTGCAGACGCCGACGCGCTTGCATTGGGATGTGCTGCGCCTTTGGCATGAGATCACGACGGGCATCGGCGGGGCGCCGGAGGCCGCCTCTATCGGCCTGGATTGTTGGGGTGTGGATTACGCGCTGCTGGATAGCGCCGGCGAATTGCTGGCCAATCCGGTTCACTATCGCGATCCGCGGACGAATGGCGCGATGGAATGGGTCTTCGAGCGGATGCCGCGCCGGGAAATCTTCGAGCGCACGGGCATACAGTTTATCCCGCTGAACGGTTTGTTTCAGCTGGGGGCGAGCCTCCGCGATGGCAGCCCGCTGCTGGAGCAGGCCGCGACCATGCTGACCATCGCCGATCTTTTCAATTACTGGCTGACCGGCTCCAAGACCTGCGAGTTCACGGAAGCGACGACAATGCAGCTTTACAATCCGCGGCTGGGCGATTGGGATCGGGAGATTATGGACGCGGTTGGCATCCCGACCGATTTGCTGACGCCGATCGTCCCGCCGGGGACGCGCATCGGCGAATACCAGGGCATTGACGTGATCGTCCCCGCGTGCCATGACACCGGCAGCGCGGTGGTGGCTGTGCCCGCGTCGACCGACAACTACGCCTACCTGAGCAGCGGCACCTGGAGTTTGCTCGGCCTGGAATTGGAAGAAGCTATTATCAGCGATGCGGCTTACGAGGCGAATGTCACCAACGAAGGCGGCTATGGCGGCAGCTTCCGTTTGCTGAAGAACATCATGGGCTTGTGGGTGGCCGATCAGTGCCGGGCGACCTGGCGAGCGCAGGGGGTGGATTACAGCTTCGCCCAATTGACGGCGATGGTGGAAAGCGCGGCGCCCTTCAAAGCCTTCATCGAGCCGGACGATCCGCTCTTCCTGCCGCCGGGGGATATGCCGGCGCGGATCCGCGAGTATTGCCGCCGCAGCGGGCAACCGACGCCGGAGAGCGATGCCGAGGTGATGGCGACGGTATACGTCAGCCTGGCTTATAAATATCGCTATGTGCTTGAGCAGCTTATTGCTGTATCGGGGCGGTCGGTTGAGGTTTTGCATATCATCGGCGGCGGTTCGCGCAATGCGCTGCTGAACCAGATGACAGCCAACGCGATTGGGCGTCCGGTAATCGCCGGACCGGCGGAAGCCACAGCGACCGGCAACGCCATCGTCCAGCTCATCGCCATCGGCGAGTTGGGCAGCGTGGCGGAAGCGCGGTCGCTGCTCAGCCAATCGGATGAGAACAGGTTGTATGAACCGCAGGACAGCGCCGCCTGGGACGAGCATTATCCGCGCTTTTGCGCCTTGCTGGATTAGGCGGTTACAATTGCCCGCACTGAATGTTTGGCAGCGGACCGGCAAATGAGCGACGCTTTATTGGAATTGCAGGGGATCAACAAGCATTTCCCCGGTGTGCATGCGCTGAAAGACGCGCATTTTGATGTGCGGCGGGGCGAGGTGCATGCCCTGATCGGCGAGAACGGCGCTGGCAAATCCACCATGATCAAGATCGTCTCCGGCGTGTATCAGCCCGATACCGGCGAGATCATGCTTGATGGGCGGCGCGTCGAATTCAACAATCCGCGCGAGGCGCACGCGGCCGGCATCGCCACCATCTATCAAGAACTCGGCTTGTACCCGGAGCTTAGCGTGGCGGAGAATATCTTCATGGGGCACGCGCCGACGGTGAAGCGATTCGGCTTCCGCGCGATTGACTGGGAGCAGATGGAGGCGGGGGCGGCGGCTGTGCTGGCGGAGTTGAACATCAGCAATTTGGATGTCAGCGCGAAAGTGGGCGCGCTCAACGTCGGCAATCGGCAACGGGTGGAGATCGCCAAGGCGCTCTCGCTGGATGCGCAGATACTGATTATGGATGAGCCGACCGCGGCGCTGACGGAGAGCGATGTGGAGCAGCTTTTCAGCATCGTGCGTCTGCTGCGCGAGCGGGGCGTGAGCATCGTATATATCAGTCACCGGCTCAATGAAGTCTTCGAATTGGCGGACCGCGTGACCGTGCTGCGCGATGGCGAATACATCGGCACGCATGAAGTCAAGGACACAAACGAAGGCGAATTGATCAGCATGATGGTCGGGCGCACGATCGAGAATCTCTTCCCGAAACAGGAGGCGGAAATCGGCGAGGTTGTGCTGGAAGCGCGCAACTTGAATCGGCCGCCGCTGACCCGCGATGTCTCCTTCAAGGTGCGGGCGGGGGAGATCGTCGGTTTGGCGGGCTTGGTCGGCTCAGGACGCAGCGAGACGGCGCAGGTGATCTTCGGCGTCTTGCCAGCCGAATCGGGCGAGATCTTGCTTCATGGCGAGCCGGTCAAGATCAGCCGGCCATCGGAAGCGGTCGATCACGGCATCGGTTATGTGCCGGAGGATCGCGGGCATCAAGGGTTGATCCGCGAGATGACCATCCGCGAGAACACATCGATGGCGGTGCTGGAATTGGTCTCGAACAATACCTTCATCAGCCGGACGCGCGAGCGCTTGCTGGCGAATCATTCCATCCGGCAACTCAGCATCCGCGCCACCGGTCCCGACCAGATCACGAACAAACTCTCGGGCGGCAACCAGCAGAAGGTGGTGGTCAGCAAGTGGCTGGCGAGCAGCCCCAAACTGCTGATTATGGATGAGCCGACGCGGGGCGTCGATGTCGGCGCCAAGTCGGAGATTCATCGCCTGATGAGCGAACTGGCGGCCGAGCAAGGACTGGCGATCTTGATGATTTCCAGCGAGCTGCCGGAGATCCTGGGCATGAGCGACCGCATCCTGGTCATGCGCGAGGGGCGTCTGGTGGCGGAATTTTCCCGCGAGGAGGCGACGCAGGAACTGGTCGCCCACGCGATGATGAGCGAGCAATTGCGTCAAGCGGCGGGGGCGGGTCTATGAGCAAGACGAAAAGGACGCCTGTCCCGCGTCGTCCTGTGCACTTCATCGGCATCGCGCTGGCGCTGGTCATCATCGGCGCTTATTTTCTGTTGCCTTTCGTCGTGCAGCCGGAGCGCGGTCCATCGACCGTGGCGGTCTTGACCGAGAGCAAGAAAGCGAACGAACTGAGTCTGTTCAAGACGGGTCTGGAAGTCATCCCGCTGGCGGGTTTGGGCATATTGCTGCTGGGCATCTGGAATGTGATCACGCCGGCGGCGAGCCGCGCCATCTCGCTGCTGATGAGCGTGGCCGGCTTGCTGGTCGTGGTTTATTACATCAACTTCTTCCGGGACACCCCCCTCGGTCCCCCCAATGAATGGGGGGAAGGGTCCATCTTGGCCAGCCTCGATATCGCCTTCTGGATCATGCTGGTCGCCGGCGTCCTGGCCATCTTGCAGATCCTGATCCCGCGGAGCCTGCCGGATGAGCGCTACCGCATCATGAAGCTCTATGGCAATCAGGAGAGCGTCATCCTCTTCGGCTTGCTGCTGCTCATCTTCATCATCGGCATCGCCAATCCGCGCTTCTTGCAGGAGCGCAATATCTCCGACAATTTGCAGGGCAACGCTTATATCGCGGTAGCGGCGCTGGGCATGACGATGGTGATCGTCACCGGCAACATCGATATTTCCGTGGGTTCGCTGGTGGGCTTGCTGGCGGTGATCAGCGGGCGGCTGGTGGTCGCGGGACTGCCGGCGCCGCTAGCTTGGCTGGCGCCACTGATCGTCGGCGCGGGCTTCGGCGCGTTCATCGGTTTCCTGGTCGCCTATTTGCGCATCCCCTCGATCGTGGTGACGCTGGGCATGTTGAGCATCATCAAGGGGATTCTCATCATCTGGGCGGGGGGCGAGCGCGTGCGGGATATGCCGCCGGAGTATTTCCTCTCGCAGATGCGTCCGCTGGGCATTCCCATGCCCATCATCATCATGGCGGTATTGACGATCATCGTGGTCTTATGGATGCGCTATAGCGCTACCGGCCGCGCCTTCTATGCGCTGGGCGGCAATGCGGAAGCGGCGCGGCTCTCGGGCTTATCGCAGAAGCGCTTGCTGATGACGGTCTTCATCTTGAACGGCATATTCATCGGCGTCGCGAGCGTGATGTATTCGACGCAATTCAACATCATTCAGGCGACGCCGCCACCGGCGCTGGAGCTTTCGGTGATTACAGCGTCAGTCGTAGGCGGCGTGAGCATCCTGGGCGGGACGGGCACGGCGATCGGCTCGACAATGGCGACGCTGCTGCTGAACTTCATTCGCTCGGCGATGATCTTCATCAATGTCTCGCCTTTCTGGCTGAAGGCGGTGCAAGGTTTGCTGATCCTGGCGACGGTGCTGGCCGATCTGATTCGGCGGCGGCGGCAAAGGCTATAGAATGCAACAACTGTTAGCTACATTACGCGAGGAGTGGACGTAAATTGGCAACCGATTTTGGAGAAGGAGATAGTCGGTGAGCGTCTATACGGTGATGACGCCGAGGCTGACAAGCGTGGTGACAAGACTGGAAACGGCGACGAAGACAAGCGCAAGTACGCTGGCGCCGCCCGTGATTCTTATACGCCAGCGGCGCTCATGTTCGATTTTGTCGCTGAGGTCGGCGAAGCGTTTGTCGATAACCTCGGTCTGTTTGTCGATTTTCGCGTCAATGGCTGTTCTTGCTTCATTGACTTCCTTGCGAACGAAGTCCTTGGTCGCCAGAGAATCCAGCCGGCCTTCGATTCTGCCTATGCTGCGTTCGTGCCGATTCAGATTCTCTTCAATGTCCATAAGGCTCGTCTCCTTGAGTACAACTCAGAATATAGCACAAGTGTTACATTTTTTCCAGCAGGCCTCAAGAATTCGAGACAGCAGCCAGGTAAGCTTCGGACTCAAACAAAGAGTAGTCACAGAATATGATTAGAGACGATCAGCCTGGTCCACGCAACCCGACCGTCAGCGAAAAGCTGCGCCATCTGCTCATCAGTCAGGAAGGCGTGCTCTTCGTGATCATGCTGGTCTCGGTCTTGTTCCTGGCGACGCGCACCGACAAGTTCCTGACCGTGGACAACCTCTTGCAGCAGGGCCGCTTCATGACCGAGGTCGGTCTGATCGCCATCCCGATGACTTATATCATCATCACCGGCGGCATCGACCTGTCGGTGGGTTCGATTCTGGGTTTGACCGCCATCGTGCTGGGTTGGACCTGGCAGGAGCTGGGCTTCCCGCTGGAACTGGCGATCATCACCGGCATCTTGAGCGGGACGCTGGCCGGTTTCGTCAACGGCTTGTTCATCGTGCGCGTGGGCGTGCCGCCGCTGATTATGACGCTGGCGACCTTGGCGCTGTATCGCGGTCTGGCGGAGGGCATCAGCGAAGCCCGCTCGGCACGGGGTTATCCGGAGTGGTTCTTTCAGTTGGGTCAAGGCGAGTTCCTGGGCATCCCGACGCAGCTTTGGCTCTTGATCGTGGCGGTGATCATCTTCGGCATTGTGCTGGCGCGGACGCGGCTGGGGCGGGCTTTATACGCCATCGGCAACAACGAGACCGGCGCGCGTTTCAGCGGGTTGACGGTCAATCGCCATTTGCTTTTCATCTACACCTTTTCCGGTTTCATGTCGGCGGTGGCGGGTTATATCTTCGTGTCGCGGGTGAGCACGACGCGCTCGGATATGGGCACGGGCATGGAGCTGGATGTGATCGCGGCGGTGGTGCTGGGCGGGACGAGCATCTTCGGCGGCACCGGCTCGATACCGGGCACGATCATCGGCGTCGTGCTGATTCAACTGCTGAAGAATGGCTTGACGCTATCGGGCGTGACCAGCGATGCGACGATAGTCGTTATCGGCAGCGTGCTCATATTTGCTATACTGGTGAATAATTTCATTCAGAGTCGGCGGGGCGAGTGAATGTCCCCCACCCCAAGCTCCCTCACGCAATCTCTATTGCGGGCATCCCGAAATGAGGGAGGAACTTGATTTCAGAGCCGACCGGATTTGTTAGCTCCTCTTCCCTCTTAATGGGGAAGGGGCTGGGGGGGCAGGACTGACGAAAGGAGGTGGAAAACGAAGAACAGACATCAGGATTCTCAATTTCGTTTACCCAATCAGTATGACGGAGCTAAATCATGAAGAAAACATTCGCAATCACTTTGATCCTGGCGCTTCTGCTGGCGCTGGCGAGCATGCCGCTGAGCGCTGACGGGCATGAACGCTGGGACGGCGCCGACGACCTCGATGTCAATCCCCTGGCCTGTGGCATGGGCGATGAGATGATGGAAGAGGACGACGGCGATGACATGGAAGAAGAAATGGAGATGATGGAATACGATGGCGGCATGGCAGCCATGGGCGATGACATGGCCGGCATGGACATCACGCTGGTTGACGTGCCGAAGCTGGTCGGCATCGGCTACTTCGCCGCGACCACGCTGGGTCAACAGCAAGCGGCCGAGGAATTGGGCAACGTCTCCGTCACCACCGACGCGCCGACCGAAGCCAATATCGACGACCAGATCCAGGTCATCGACAGCTACATCACGGCAGGCGTCGACGGCATCCTCTTCGCCGCGAACGATCCGGTCGCCATCGCGCCGGTATTGCGCAAGGCGCTGGAAGCCGGCATCCACGTGGTTGGTTATGACGCCAACAGCGAGCCGGATGCCCGCGAATGGTTCGTCAACCAGGCCGAGTTCAACGGCATCGCCAAGGCATTGGTCGACAGCTTGGCCGACCAGATGGGCGAGGACGCCTCCTTCGGCATCGTCACCTCCACCTTCACCACGCCGAATCAGGCGCGCTGGATCGCAGAAATGTGGGCTTACGCCGGCGAATGCTATCCCGATCTGGAATGGCTGGAAACGCTTGAAGCGCAAGAAGACGCGGTCTTGAGCTTCCAGCAAGCGCAGACTCTGCTCAACAAATACGGCGAGGATCTGGATGGCATCTTCGCGATGACCTCGGTCGCCACGCCCAACGGCGCCGATGCGGTGCAGCAGGCGGATGCTTGTGAAGATGTGGCGGTGGTTGGCTTGGCGACGCCGAACGGCATGAAGCCCTACGTCAACAGCGGCTGCGTCCGCGATGTCGTGCTTTGGAACCCGGTCGATCTGGGTTACGCGGCGGTCTACGTCATGCGCGCGGTCGTCGATGGCGAATTTGGACCGGGCGACGCGTCGGTCTCGGCTGGCCGCCTGGGCGATCTGACGGTCGTCAATGGCAGCGAAGTCTTGCTTGGCCCACCCTTCGTCTTCACGGCGGACAACATCAACGACTTCGACTTCTAAGGGGAAACACCCCCACCCCCAAACCCCCTCCCCGAAGCATCAGGGAGGGGGCTATACCTGAGCGCGGCCACCAAGTAATGGGGTGAACGCAGCAGTTAGACAAGTCTCCCCCATGGCCATGGGGGAGATTTAGAGGGGGGTAGAAATTTGACCAAAGCACTCGAAAGCCTCATCGAACTGACGCGCGCCTTGGGCGAGCCGCGCCTGGATTACGTCATCGTCGGCGAGGGCAATACGTCCCTGCGGCTGGATGAGGACAGCTTCGCGGTCAAGGCGAGCGGACACGGGATGCAGGGCATCGACGCGAGCGGATTCGTGACGGTGCGGCTGGCGCCCATGCTGGGGTTGCTGGATAATCCGCTGGCGACGCTCAGCGAAGAGAAGGCGATCACGCAAGCGGCGGTCATCGGCGAAAGCGGCGGTCCCAGCCCATCGGTCGAAGCCAGTTTTCACGCTATGCTGCTGCATGAATGCGGCGTTCGTTACATCGGGCATACCCACCCCACCGCCATCAACCAGATACTGTGCAGCGAGTACGGGCCCGACTTCGCTTTTCAAAGGCGCTTCCCCGATGAGGCGGTTGTATGCGGTCCGCGATCGGCGCTGGTTCCTTATGCCGATCCGGGTTTGCCGCTGGCGCTGGTCATACGCGAAAAAGCGCGCGACTACCTGGCGGCTTATGGCGAAGCGCCTAAGCTGATCTTGCTGGAGAATCACGGCATGATCGCGCTGGGCGAAACCCCGGCGGAGATCCTGAATATCACGGCGATGGCGGTCAAGGCGGCGCGGATCTTCCTCGGCGCGCTGATGACCGGGGCGCCGACCCGCTTGCCCGAAGACGAGGTTTGGCATGTCTATCGCCGGCCCGATGAGATTTACCGGCGCAAGATCTTTGTCGATGGCGACGGCTAGGAAGCGCATTTTCACCACATAGACACAAAGGCTTGTCCGCGACTGGAAATCCCGGATCAAGTCCGCTTTTCAGTCTCGCTTCAATATGCGAACATTTGATCGCCTATATCATGCCTGTTTGTGCTATACTGCCTGTCATGAACGCCATTCCGCCCATAGAGCATCTATTCCCCAGGCATGTTATGTCGCTCAAGTACAAGCGCTACCCCTCCCCCGATACTATATGTATACTGTATCAATACAGCGGCGAATTTTCCGGCGTTTTCAGGGCATCTTCAGGGGTTTTAGCGGCGCTTTAAGGTAGATGACTGCGGGCTGTTTTCGCCATTGAAGCAGCGCCAAACTGCTCGACGAGCGACAAGGAATGAAGGCTTTGACCGAGCGCCGGATAAGCCTTGTAGGGGCGACTTCATTGATTTTATACTTTTCGACTGTATCATCAAGATTTTCGAGAGGAAGAGAAATCCATGCCCACGAATGGCGCTTTGACCTGGCTGATACCGGATGCTTATTTGGCGGCGCCGGCCGATGACGATCTGGTGAACAAGAATCACGAATCGATCTGCATCCTCAACGTCACGGCGGATGAGGCCAATGTGCTGCTCGATTTCTACTTCGAGGATCGCGAGGCGGTCGAGGGCATCGCGATCACCGTGCCGGCGAGGCGCTGCCCGCATGTGCGGTTGGACAAGCCGGAGCAGATCGGCGGTTACGAGATTCCCTTTGATGTGCCTTACGGCGTCCGGCTGCGCAGCGATGTGCCGATCGTAGTGCAGTATTCGCGGATGTACGCCAGCGGCGGGCGGATCGAAAGTTTGATCACGACGATGGCTTATCCGGTGGAGTAAACGGCGGGCGATTTTCAGTCAAGCGTCAGCCATTGATTCTCCTCGCGCTGGAACCAGGCAGGGCGCAGGTAGGCGCGAATCACGGCGGCTGGCTCGCTGCCCAGCGCGCTCAGCCGAAAGGCCCCGCAAGCAGCCGGCACGATGAAGGTCTCGGCGACGTGGAAGCGCAGCGGCGCATCCAAGCCGGCCGCCTCCAGCGTGATGCCGCTGCCCGCCGTCGCCATCAGCACCTGGGGCGAGCCGTCAGTCCTCAGGTCTATGGAGCCGCGGAGGGTCAGGCGCTGAATGTCGTAGAAATGCTTGGCGTGGGTGGGCAGTTGCTCGATGCGGCAAGCGGCGTCCTCATGGACGAGGACGGGTTGGGACAGCAGCGCTTGGACGGCATCGCCAGCAAGGGAGAAATCGAGATTGGCGAAGGCGCGCTCTAGGTTGATCGGGCGGGGCAAACCGTCCAGACCGAGGCGCAGCCAATCATACATTTTGAAGGTGAAGATATAGGGCGTGGCGCTGATTTCCAGCACGACCGAGCCGGCGCCGGAACAATGCGGCGCGCCATGCGGGATAAGGAAGAGGTCGCCGACCTGCGCCGGATGCCGCTGGACATAACGTTCGACGGCGACGGGGCTGCCTTCGCCTTGGCTCGCTTCCAGCGCGGTACGGAAGTCGGCGGGGTCGATGCCCGGCTGGAAACCGAGATGGACAAATGCAGCGGGCTCGGCGGCAAAGATGTAGTAGGTTTCGTCCTGGGTGAAATGCTCGCCGAATTGCTCGCGGATAAAATCGGGGCGGGGATGACATTGCAGCGAGAGATTGCCGCCGCCGACCGTATCGAGGAAGTCGAAGCGGATGGGAAACTCGTAGCCGAAGTTGGCAGCGTAATCGCCGAGCACGGCGCGATTGTCGTGATATTGCAGCCAGTCGTAAGACAGTTCCAGCAAGGCGCCATCGTCCTCGAGGATGATGCCCTGCTCGGGCGCGATCATCTCGAAGGACCAGGCGTAATTGGGCGCATCCTGCGCCAAGCCCGGGATATGTGACTTGAGCCATTGCCCGCCCCAGGCGCCCGGCTCAAACCAGGGGCGGACGCGGAAGGCGGTATGAACGAGGCGATCGAATGCAGCGCGTGCGTCAACGCCGGCGATGAAGCGCGGCAGGGCCGGATCCTGGCCATCGGCGAAGAGGTCAATCTGCCGAACGTGTAACGCTTTGTGCCGGTTGAGCGCGGGCCAGTCGACGAAGTACATGCGCTTGTACTGCGCTTTGGGATCATCCGCCGAGCGCGCGCCGATGTTGCGCAGGCAGCCCGCCCGCGAGCGGTACTGGATTTCGTTCTTGGGCAGGTCGATATAGACGCGGTAGCCATCGGCGAAGAGGAATGCGCCGATGCCGTAGATGATGGTGGTGGAGGCCGGCGGGAAATCCAACCCCCTCTAAATCTCCCCCCATAGCGATGGGGGGAGACTTCTTGCCCAATAGCATTTGGGTATTCGCTAGCGTCACTATCCCTCCCTGATGCTTCGGGGAGGGGGCTGTGGGGAGGGGTTGGCGGCAACATAAAAAAGTCGGACAGGTCGCCGGTGAAACGTTTGCCGAAGAGGGGGTCGTCTCCGCCGAGGAAGGGGGCGAGCATGGCCTCTAATTCGGCTTCCGGCTTGAGGAAGTCCGCTGTCGCGAGCCATCGCGCTTTCAAGCCGGCCGCTTCCAGGCTGGCGCGCAGCTCTTCCCAGAAGATGCCGATATAGCCATCAATGAGGACGAGGGAATGCCCGGCGATTGCCCTCGCCAGCGCGGCGTATCCGACTTGAATCGCGCCGGAGACGAGAGGATGTCCCGGATAGATATCGGGCTGGCCGGCGGGCGGCTCTGGTTTCCGCAGCGGCAGGAGGGGCTGTGGCGACTCGCGCCAGGTCACGGGCTAGTCCCCGCCCAGGTAACGCAGTTGGATCGGGCAGTCGAGACCGTGGCCGCCGCCTTCGACGACTGTTTCCGTCCCGACGAAAGCAGCCGCCTCGGCAGCCGTCAGCGCATAGGTGATGGTGTAGCCAATTTCGCGGCCATCGGCGGGCATGGGCGCGATGCGGTCCGCCGTGCCGCTGTATTGTCCCGCAGCATCGCGCAGCAGCGTGAAGTCGCCAAAGACGATTGCGGTCTCGTCAAGCTGGGTAATCTGCAGCCGCTCGGCTTCGCGCCCGGCGCAGTCGCCGGTGTATTCAAGCGACCAGAGACCGGCGCGCGGCGTTTGCGCCGATGGTTCCGGCGGCGGCTCCAACGTACCGCAGGCAGTTAGGACGATCAGCAGACATAAGGCCGGAACCGACAGCAAGAATGACTGGGGAAATGGCTTCATAACAAGTATACGGGCGACCAGGTCGGTCGCCCCTACAGATTTCGTGATGTGAGACAATACAAAGAATCACCCCACGGAGAAATTGTGATTTAGAGCAGCACTTCGCGGCCCGTGTTCTGGCTCTCGTAGATCGCGTTGAGGATCTTCATCACTTGCAGCGACTGCTCGGCCGGAACGGGCGAAGGCGCGCCGTCGACGATGGCCTGGGCAAATTCGATGCACTCCTGCGCGTGCGGCTCGGCCACCTGCGGCATCAGCTTCAGCTTGCGATTGTAAAGTTGCATGGCATCGTAATCGGTGTCGTAGACCTCGCATTTGGGCCAGTGAGAGCCGCCGGCGGCGCCATAGAGCCACATCTGCATATCTTCGCCGTCGATGTCGTGGTGCAGCAGCCAAGAGATCTCGAAGACGAGGGTGGCGCCGGTTTCAAAGCGGACGAAAGCCATCGCCATTTCTTCGACATCCATGCCGTCAGGAATGGGACCGAAGCGGGGCCAGCGCCCGAAAGCTTTGGGATTGCTGGCGAGCTCGCGGCGGGCGACGCCGGTGACCGAGACCGGCTCGGGGTTGCCCATCATCCACAGGGTGAGATCGAGGATGTGCACGCCGATATCGATGCAAGCGCCGCCGCCAGCGTGTTGGGTAGAGAGAAAGGCGAGGCTGGTGGGGATGCCGGCGCGGCGGAGCATCCAACTGCGGGCGTGGTAGATATCGCCGAGGGCGCCGCGGTCGATTTCCGCCTTGAGCGCTTTGGAGCCGCCGGCGAAGCGGAAGTGCTGGGCGGTCATCAAGAGCTTGCCGCTTTTGTCGCGGGCGTCGATCATGCGCTGGACATCGGCAGGAGTGGGCGCCAGCGGCTTCTCGCAGATGACATGCTTGCCCGCTTCCAAGGCGGCGATGCTGAGGTCGGCGTGATACATATTGGGCGTGCAGACATCGATGATATCGATATCGGGATCATTGATGAGGGCAGCGCTATCGGTCTCGAGGCGGCTGACATTCCATTGCTCGCCCCAGCGATCGAGCGCGGCCGGCACGAGGTCCGCGCCGGCGATGACTTCGGCATGCGGCGAGGCTTCCCAGCCGGGCATGTGCGTTCGCGCGATACCACCGACGCCGATCACACCGACTTTCAAGGTACTCATATTGTTTCGCTCCTTCCATTTAAGGGTTGCACCCAGGTATTGGTTGCCGCAGCTTGGTAAAAGGCGTCCATCACGGCGCTGCGGTCCGCCGCTTCTTTCGCCGAAATCAAAGGCATATTTTCCCCGTTCAGCGCATCAAGGAAGATGTTAAAGGCATGCGGCAGCGGCGCGGGCAGGTCTGTCCATTCGCCACCATCCGCCCCGGAGAGATTATCCGACTTTACGAACAATTTTCCATTCTGAACATAGGCGACTCCTTCGGCGCCGCTGACCAGGATCGTCTGCGGCCGCAGGACATCGACCCAGCCGGCGGCCAAGGTGCCGATAGCGCCGTTGGCGAAGCGCAGCATGCCCTCGCCGTATTCATCGCAATCGTACTTGCCGAGCAAGCGATCCATCTGCGCGGTGACACTGAGGACATCGCCCATCAGCCACATCAGGATATCGAGGGAGTGAGCGCCGAGATCGCCGAAGCCGCCCATGCCGGCGCGCTGCATATCGGTCATCCAATACCAGCCATCATCGTACCAGCCATTGCCGGGGTCAAACCAGCCGCCGATAGCGCCGTGATGCACATTGCAGTGGCGGACGCGCGTGATTGCGCCCAGCGTTCCATCGTCTATCCACTGTTTGATGACGCGATGGACCGGGTAGCCGCGCATGAAATGGCCGATGTGGAAGAGGACTCCGGCGGCGTCAATGGCGCGCTGCATGGCGTAGGCGTCCTCGGCGCTGATGGCGAGAGGCTTTTCGACGAAGAGATGTTTGCGGGCGGCGGCGGCGCCTTCGACCAGTTCGCGGTGCAGGAATGTCTCCGAGCAGATGATGACACTGTCGACTTCGTCATCGCGCAGGATATCGCGGTAATCGCTGATGCTGGGGCAGCCAATGCGACTGGCGGCGATGGCGGCCCGCGCCGGCTGATCATCCCAAACCGCCTTGATGGCGAACTGGTCCGGGCGCTCGAGCACGGTTTTGATGAAGGACGGGCTGTGGATATGGGCGACGCCGAGGAATGCGAGTGTTTTCATTTTGTCTCCAATTGCTGGCTCATAAATTCATCTAATGAAAGTTGACAGCGATAGCGCGGGCGAAACGAGCAGTGATGGTCCGCGGGCGGGTGATGGCCGAGCCGACCACGATGCTCCAGGCGCCCAGGTCCAGCGCGCGACGCGCTTGCTCGGGCTTGTGGATCCGCCCCTCGGCGATGACCGGGATGGGCAGCGTCTGGCACATGCGCGTCAGCAGATCAAAGTCGGGACCGTCTTGCGCCGGGCTGTTTTCGGTGTAGCCGGAGAGCGTTGGCGCAGCCATGGCGACGCCGGCTTGAGCGGCCGCTTGCGCTTCGGCGAGGGTCGAGACATCGGCGAAGGTTGGCCGCCGCAATTCGTCGTGGATGCGCGCGAGCAGGTCCAGCAGCGGGGTCCCATCCGGGCGCGGGCGGGCGGTGCAATCGAGGGCGATGACATCAGCGCCGGCAGCGGCGATTTCGGCAGCGGCCTCGAAGGTGGGCGTGATAAAGACGCCACTTGCGCCTTGCTTGTACAAGCCGATGACGGGCAGGTCGACCGCTTGTTTGATGGCGCGGATATCGGCCGGGCTATTGGCGCGGATAGCGACAGCGCCGCCGATCTTGGCTGCGATGGCCATCTTCGCCATGATGCGCGCGCCATGCAGCGGCTCGTCTTCCAGCGCTTGGCAGGAGACGATCAGCTTGCCTTTAACGGCAGCGAGGAATGCTTCCGCCTTCATACAGTGACCTCGCGCCAAGCCAGCATGGCCGCGCCGAGCAGAATCGCTTCGACGCCGAGAGCGGCCGGCAGCAAGGGCGTCTCGCGCAGCAGTGGCGGCAGGGAATCGCGGAAGGCCGCCTCAAAAACCTCCCACCAGAGCGCGCCGATCATTGGCACGCCGCCGCCAAGAATCACCGCTTCCGGATTAATGGAGGTGGCGTAACCCGCCAGGATGTAACCGAGCCGCCGCGCCTTCTGCCTGATGACCGCCCGCGCTAACTCATCGCCGGCGAAAGCTCGTCGGCTGATCTCGGTGAGAGGAGGGGGTTTCTCGCCGCCGGTCGCATTGAGATAGGCGCGCTCAATGGCGGGACCGGAGGCGTATTGATCGAGGATGAGCGGCTGCTCGCCATCCCAGTCGACGACCAGGTAGCCGATCTCGCCAGCGCTGAAATTCACGCCATGCCAGACTTCGCCATTCATAATCAACGCGCCGCCGATGCCGGTGCCGACGGTGACGCAGAGCAGCGACCGATAAGCGGCGCCAGCGCCGATGGAAGCCTCGCCGAAAGCAAAGGCGCGCACATCGTTTTCGGCGCAGACCGGCAAGCCGTCGACATCAAGGGCGGCCAGTTCCGCACCGCTATAGCCGGGCAGGTTGTCGTTGGCGTGAATCACAACTCCGCGCTCAGTATCGACCATGCCGGCGCTGCCAATGCCGATGCCGAGCACAGGCGCGTCGGCCGCCGCAATAAGCGTCTGGCTGAGCGAGCGAGCGGCGGCCAAGATCTCGGGCGGAGACGGCGCGGTAGCGACTTGCAAAGCCTGAACGAGTTGGCCGTCGCGCGTGACCAAGCCTGCCATGGTTTTGCTGGCGCCGATATCCAAGCCGATGACCAGCGATCCGCTCATGCTCATGTTGACGGGTTCGCGCTAGGTCAGCTTCAAGAGTTCTTCCTCGCCACGGCGCTCGCGATAGCCATGCACGATAAGCCCGGGCCGGCCGTTGCTCTGCCCGGCGACTTGATCGTTATGCGGATCGCGAAAGCCCATGCGCACCATCCGGCGCGGTTCTTTGGTCTGGTTGATGTAGGAGCCGTGGATGCAATAGAGATGGAAGACCACCACATCGCCGCGTTTGGCCGGGACCGGCACCGTATCTTCCAGCTTGAACTCAGCCGGGTCGAGGTGGGGCGAACAGGGCGTGCCATCGGGATAAGCCAAAACATGCGGGATCTTGCCCCGTTTATGCGAACCGGCCAGGAAGCGAATCTCGCCGTTTTCGTGGAAGGTGTCGTCGAGGTGAACCAGTGTGTCGATGAAGCGGCCGTCGGCGTGTTCGTAAAAGGGGTAATCCTGGTGCATGGGGAAGGGATGTCCGGTTTGGGGCGGTTTGATGTGCATGGTGGTATGGTGCAGCTCGACGGTGGAATCCAGCAACTGCGCCAGGCAGGCCGACAGCTTCGTGTGGGTCACGGCGCGCATCCAAGCGTCCGAGTAGAGATGAAGATCGTGCATGGCGGTCAGCTTGACTTGTTTTTCCAGTTCTTCGTCGAAGTAGACATCACGCCAGGGACCGGACCAGCCCGAGCTGGTGATCGCCCAATCTTGGATGAGGCGGTCGAGACTATCGGACAGCGCGTCGGTCTCTTCTTCGGAGTAGACCTGCGGGATGCGCAGGAAGCCGTTTTCGTGAAAAGAATTTATTTGTTCTTGGCTGAGCATGTGGTCTCCTTTATATGCTGTCAGCGAACGGCGAATGGATGAGATAAGGCAAATGAGCTAGGGGGTCAAAAGACGCCCCCTCTCGATAAAGCGAGAAGGGGCGAAGCGAGGAAATCTTACTGATATCTACCTCAGGCATCGGCGAAGGTGATGGTATAGACTTCGACGCCGCGTCCACGGTCATCCGCGCCGATGGCGATTTGATAGGCGCCGGTCATGGCGAAGGTGAAGCTGCCGCTATTGCTGCGGCGAGCGCGATCGAAGTAGAAGACGATTTCGCCGTTGGGGTCGTAGACGGTCATGAGCGGGGCGAAGAAGCCGGTGCCGCTCAAGCCGCGGCCGCCCGTGATCAGCTTGACATCCACCGACGTCCCGGCGATGCCTTCGATGCGGTATAGGTGGCGCTCGCTGGCATTTTCGATCTCGTTGACGGCATCTTCGCCCAAGGCGATGACGCCCTTATCGACCGCGCCCTCCGGCTCGACGACAAAGGCCGGCGGCGCCAGCGTAGGCATTGGCGTCGGCTCTGGCATGTCGCCTTCGATTGTGACGGTATAGACCTCGACTCC
The DNA here is from genome assembly GCA_022824365.1 of Anaerolineae bacterium. Lineage (GTDB taxonomy): Bacteria > Chloroflexota > Anaerolineae > Aggregatilineales > Phototrophicaceae > UBA6055. The sequence continues at coordinate 179,800 of JAJEAA010000023.1, read as the reverse complement.
ACGTCCGCGATCGTCCGCGCCGATGACGATCTGATAGGCGCCGTCCGCGGGGAAAGTCAACTCGCCGCGATTGCTGCGGCGGGCACGATCGAAGGCGAAGACGATTTCTCCATCAGGGTCGTAGACGGTCATCAGCGGGGCGAAGAAGCCGGTGCCGCTCAAGCCGCGACCGCCGGTAATCAGCTTAATCTGCACGGTCGCGCCTTCAAAGCCAAGCAAGGTATAGCTGTGGCGTTCGTCGGCATTTTCGATCTCTCCGACCGTGTCCGCGCCTAATGTGATGCTGCCTTTGTCGCTCGCGCCTTCCGGCTCGATGACGAATGCGGGGACAATCACTTGCGATTCCGGCGTGGCGACGGGCGGCGGGGTCGCTGTTGGCGGTTCAGTTGGCGGAATAGCTGTCGCCGTGACGACCACCTCTTCGACGACCGTTTCGACGACAATCTCCGGTTCGCGAGTCAAGGCAAGGAGCGCGCCAGCGATGAAAGCAATCACAATCAAGCCGGCCGCGATGATTCGGTCGCGTTTCCTGTGTGATACCGCTGCCACAGCCGCCTCGTGAAATGGCTGGTTCACGAGCATGGGCGGCTCAATCGGCGCGATCTCGTTTTCTTCGTAAAGATAACAAGCCGCTTCGTGTTTGGGTTTTTCCATTTTGAAGAGCGGCGGCTGCGCCTCCAGGCATTTGTCCATGCGATGAGGACAGCGCGGATAATAACGGCAACCTTGGGAAGCGGCGGTGCGCATTTCTTCTTCACTGGGCAAGCTGATATTGACATCCCATTTGTCGGTGGGGTCGGGCACGGGGACGGAGTCGATCAGAAGCTGCACGTAGGGATGTTGCGGCGCGTCGATGACATCTATGGCCGTGCCGCGTTCGGCGGTCGTGCCTTGGTAGAGCATGTAGATTTGATCGCCGATTTGGTAGGCGGTGCTCAAATCATGCGTGATGTACAGGAAAGAGATATTGTGCTCATCGCGCAAGCGCAGCATCGCATCGAGAATTGAGGCGCGCAAAGAGGCGTCGACCATCGACACCGGCTCGTCGGCCACGATCAGCCGCGGCTTGATCATATAGGCGCGAGCCATCATGATGCGCTGGCGCTGCCCGCCGCTGAGCTGATGGGGATATTTGCGCAAGACATCTTCGCCATAGAGGCCCACGACATTCAGGCCGGCTTCCACCATATCGCGGTATTCGCTTTTATTGTCGGAGAGGCTGAAATGCCTGTTGACCAACTCGAAGACGTGGTCGATACGGTAGAAGGGATTGTAGACGCCGAAGGGATCTTGAAAGACCGCTTGCACATTGCGGCGATAAGCCTGCAATTGTTCGCTGGTCATATCGGTAATATCTTCGCCATCGAAGATGATCTTGCCCGATGTCAGTTTGATGAAGCCGAGGACGAGGTTGGCCAGCGTCGTCTTGCCGCTGCCGCTTTCGCCGGCGATAGTCGTGATGGTGGCCGGCTTCTCGTCGATGGTCATATTAAAATTGTCGAGGGCAACGACAGACTTCTTCTCACCCAGGAAGCCACCGCTGTAGTAGACCTTGGTGGCGTCACGGATTTGCAGTAGTGGCGTAGGCATGCGCCCTCCTCTCTTCAAATTGCTCGTCAAAGAGGTGACAAGCAACGACGTGCTTTTCTTCCACATTGATGGGCGGCGGCTCCACCTCGGCGCAGTGATCCCAGGCGAAGGGACAGCGCAGCCGGAAAATGCAGCCGGAAGGAGGGTTGCGTGGATCGTGAGTGATACCCTCGGTGATTTTTAGGGGTTTGCGTTCCTTGATCGATGGGATGGAGTCGATGAGAAGCTGCGTGTAGGGATGCAGGGGGTTGGCGTAGACATTTTCGACCGGCGCGATTTCCACCATTTTGCCAGCATACATGACGGCGATGCGGTCGACGATCTGCGCCAGCAGCCCCATATCATGCCCGATGACGATGAGCGAGACGCCGATCTCATCTTTCACTTTGATCAAGGTCTGCGCCACGATGCGCTGCACGACGACATCGAGTGCGCTGGTGGCTTCGTCGGCGATGACGACGGTTGGGTGCAGGGCCACGCCCATGGCGATGCAGACGCGCTGCTTCATGCCGCCGCTGAGTTCATGGGGGTACATATTGTAGATGCGGTTGGGCAAGCCTACGTTTTGGAACAACTCAAAGATACGTTCCCGCATGGCTTCTTTGTCGCGCTTTTTGCCCTCGTGGGATTCGATGACATCAATGATCTGATCTTTGACGCGCATGGTCGGGTTGAGCGAGTTCATCGCGCCTTGCGGGATAAGCGACAAGCCGGTCCAACGGAACTTGCGCAACTCTTCTTCGCTGAGGTTCAGCACTTCGGTGCCGTCGACTTCAATGCTGCCGTGCACGATATAACCGGGCGGCTGGACCAATTGCAAGATGCCGTAAGCCGTTGTCGATTTGCCGCAGCCGCTTTCGCCGACCAAGCCGAGCGTCTCGCCTTCGTAGAGATTGAAGCTGATATCGCTGACGGCGATGACATCGCCCTGCGGCGTGGCGTAATGGATGCGCAGGTTGTCGACCTTGAGGACGACGCGGTCTTTTACCCCCCTTCCCCCAGCCCCTTCCTCCACAAGGAGGGAAGGGGAGTCATCTCGTTTCGAAGTCCCTCCCTCATTTTGGGGGAGGGATTTAGGGTGGGGGTTCAATTGCTGGGACATGTAGCGTGGCTCCCTCGGGCTAGTTGGCTTTGCGCAGGCGCGGGTTGGCGATCTCGTCCAAGCCCAGGTTGATGAGCAGCAGCGCGATGAAAACGATAGCCAGGATGACGGTCGGGAAGCCCCACCACCACCACATATTGCGTACCAGAGCGGCCGCTTCTACGGAAAAGAAAATCGCCACGCCGAGGGAAGGGATGCGCTGGGGACCGAAGCCAAGCACCTCCAAGCCGATTGCCGTAACGATCGCGCCGGCCATATTTCCGATATAACTCGCCGCCAGGTAGGGCAGCAAGTTGGGCATGATCTCCTTGAACATGATATCGCGCACGGGCACGCCAGAAAGCCGCGCCATCTGCACATAGCCGCTTTCGCGCATGCTGAGCACCTGCGCGCGGATGTAGCGGGTCGGCGTCGCCCAGGTGAAGAGAGAAATCAGAAGCGCCATCGCCACCAGGTCTACCCGCCCCAAGACAGATTGAATGACGATGAGCACGAGCAGCGAGGGGATGGTGATGGTGATGTCGACGGCTAATCGAATCACATCATCAAACAAACCGCCCAGAAAGCCGGCCATGAAGCCCAGTAAAATCCCGACCAACATACCAACCGTTGCCGCAATCACGCCCACGATGATCGTTCTTGGCGTTCCGACAATTAGCATCGCCAGCATATCGCGCCCGCTGTTTTCCGTTCCCAGCGGGTGCTCCGGGACGCCTTCCTGTCCGCGCCAGTTGGTAAAGCCGACCGGAGGCAGGTTAAGAGGCGCGCGGGCCGAGAGCGCCAGATTAGTATCCCATAATTGATAGCCCAAGAAAATCAGGAAGAAGAGAACGCCGAGTATCCCGGCGCCGGTGAGAAACTTCCAATTGAGCCAAGGATTGTCAAAGCGGTTTAAGATGCCCGCTTTTTTTGTGCCGCCAGCGACAGGAGCGTCTTTGGGTTTTCTGTCTTCCGCCATGTCTATCTCCCTTCCAGGCTGATGCGCGGGTCAATCAAGGGATACGACAAGTCAATGATGAGCACCGCCAAGGCGCTCGTCATAATCAAGATGAAGGATGTGCCTTGAATCAAACCGAAGTCTTGCTCGCGGATAGCGGTGAAAATCAGCGTACCCATACCGTTGTAGTTAAAGATGACTTCGACCAGCACCACACCGTTGACAAGCGTGCCGATGGTCACCGCCAGCGCCGTCATCTGCGGCAGGATGGCGTTGCGGATCATGTAGCGATAGAGGACGTAGAAGGGCTTCAAGCCTTTGGCCTGCGCCAGGATCATATAATCTTCGCCTTCGATGGTGACCATCATGCCGCGCATGCCGAGCGCCCAATAGCCAAAGGTGACGAGCACAATCGCCATGGCCGGCAGGAAGCCATGATGAATCACGTTGGCGATGAATTCGATGGTGAATTCTGGCTGCAAACCAAAACCGTAGGAGTAGTTCAGCGGGAAGAGCGGTATGAGAAAGCCAAAGACATAGGCGAGCAGTAGACCCGCCAGCAACGGTGGTATCGAGGTGAAGACCATCGACATTGGGATCAATACCTTGACCAGTTTTGGCGTCTTGTACCATGCCAGCAACGCGCCACAGAGATTCCCTACAATGAAGAAGATTGCCGTCGCTAAGCCGACTAAGCCGATTGTCCAGGGCAGGGCCCGCCCGACCAATTCCGTCACGGTCGATGGAAAGCGCGCCATGGCGTAGCCAAGGTCGCCTTGCAGCAGGCCGCCCATATAGCGAAGGTATTGTACATAGACCGGATCGTTGAGGCCGAAGCGTTCCTTCCAGCCTTCAATGATCTGATCGGAATTTTCCACGAAACCGGCTTGATAAGACAGGCGCGCCACCATCGCTGAGATAGGGTCGCCAGGCGCCAGGCGCGGGATGATGAAGATCAAGGTGGCCGCTACCCATAGCGTGAGGAAAAAAACCAATAGGCGGCGGACCAGATAATTTAAGGATATTCCTCCCATGCCAGTGCCCTTCTCTATAGTCGCTTGCGATGTCAACCAAGTTTAAGAATTACAGGCTCTACACAATAAACGAAAATCATTGAACATCGTGATTTTGAAAGCCTGAGAAAGCGAATGAGGTTGAGGCGTTGCGCCCCAACCTCAAACCGTACTTGGTCAATTACATTCCAGCTTTGTGAATCTCCTGGAAGAATTGATGCGTCGATTGCCACCAGGTAGCCGGGTGGTTCCAGTTGTTCTCGGACGTGGGCCAGCCTTCCCAGTAGGTGCTGTTGAAGGGGATCAGCTTGGTCGCCTGGTTCAGCGGAATGAAGGGCAGATCCTCGTAGAGGTAGCCATAAGCTTCCACGACCAAATCGATTGCGTCCGGGTGACCCAGAGGCAGCGAACCGAGCTGTCCGACGATCTCGCTATAGGCTTCGTTGTTCGCGCCATCCCAGCGGACATGGTTGTTGCCCGAAGAAAATTCGCCGATGGGGACCCACCAGCGCGAGGTGTAGCGATCCAGCGAAGCCCAGGGTTCGTTGATGGAGCCGCAGGCATCCCAATCGGTGGTGGATTCGTAGTTGCCGAAACGCTTGTTGTCGTTCCAGGTCGCCCCAGCAATGACGCCAGCCGTGGCTTCGATGCCGAAGGTCTGCAGCTGCTCAACCAGGTTGGTGGTGATACGGCGCTTTTCGATGAAGCCTTCATGAACCTGAATCTCCAGGCTGAGGGCGTTGCCATCCATATTGACCCAGCGGCCGTCGTCATTGCGCGAGTAGCCGTTGTTCTCCAGCAGCGCGGCAGCCGCGTCGAGGTCGGCTTCCGTGTTGAAGCTCATGCCGGCATCTTCAATGGCGTCGATGAAGGGGAACATGCCGCCATATTCGACGTAGAGGGTACGCGAAGGGATGGTGACGCCTTCATAGGCAATATCAATCACTTGCTGGCGGCTGATGGCGTGGTTGATGGCCCAGCGCATTTCGGGGTTGTCCCAAGGCTCCACCTGTGTCTGGAAGGAAAGCTGGCGCGGGCAGGGATCCAGCCATACGAAGGGCATGCCTTCGACCCAGGCGAAGATCTTGTCGTTCTGCGCCTGCATGGCTTCGAAAGCGCCCCGCGTGACATCCATGATGCTGTCGAGTTCGTTGTTGACAGCCATGGTCGTGCGGATCTGATCGTTGCCGGTCACGACCCAAACGGCGCGTTGCGGTTCTGGCAGCTTGAAGACGCCGGTCTTGGCGCCCCACCAATCGTCATTGCGATCGTAGATCCAGGTGGTTTCGTTGGCGGAGGTGATGACGTAGGGACCGGTGCCGAGGGGCCAACTCTGTTCGGGATCAAAGAACTTGAAGGTGAAGGGATCCTTGTCGTGCCAGACATGCTCGGGCAGCATGTTGATGCCGCCCCAGATGCGGACCGAGAAGAAGTCCAGTTGGAAGCGCGGGTTCGGCTGCGTCAGGTTGAACTGAACGGTCAGATCGTCAACAGCCTCGACGCTTTCGACCCAGGTCTGGACGTTGCCAGCGTTGTTCAGCGACCCGGTCTCGTCGCCCAGCAGCAGATTGATGGTAAACAGCACGTCTTCCGCATCAAAGGCTTCGCCATCGGACCATTCCGCGCCTTCGCGCAGGTTCAGGGTCCAAACGTCAAGCGCGTCGTTGGCTTCCATGCTCTCGGCCAGCCAAGGCATGATTTCACCCGTTTCATAGTTGAGGATGAAAAGCGGCTCGGAAACGGCTTGATGCAAGCCCTTGTTGCGGTGGCTGTTGGGCAGCATCCAGTTCATCTGGTCGAAGTTGGCGACTGCGCCAGCGGGACCGTCGATGTCAAAGACGACGGTATCTTCACGCGCGACATCTTGCGCCACAGCCGTAAGGCTGAAGACGGCCAGGACGCCGACGAGAAGGACGAGAAGAAGTGTTCTTGCTTTCATGTGTTTATCTCCTACACACTTAGCCAATGAAAAGAAACGAATGCCGACTCCGGGATTGGTTTGTCATCCTTTGCGGGATGACGGGCGCGTCAGCGGCGCCCGGGAACCCCTTGGGAAATGCGGTTCAAGTTTCTGCGATAGCGCCTCCTTCGTCAGGTCGATAAGATTCTGCCGGCGTCCACCAGGGGCGCCGCGGTTGACGCGCGGATGCGCAAGCGAGTTGGAACGGCGCAAGCGCGGGGCGGCGAATCATCACCCTCCAGGCGATCAAGCAGATGCTTTGACGCGGATTTGCCCAGTTCATAGGCATCTTGCGCTACGGTCGTAAGCGGGACGCTGATATGCGACGCCATGCTAATATCGTCGAAGCCCACCACCGATACCTCGTCCGGCACCTTGATGCCGATCTCCTGCAGGGCGCTGATGGTGATGATTGCGAGAATGTCGTTGACACAGGCGATCGCCGTTGGTTTGGTCTCGACCGCGTTCATCAGCTCCACCACTTGCTCGATGATCTGTTGGCTCTGCTCGCCGACCAGGGAATAGATGTCGGTTTCGTGGAATTCTTGTCGTTCCGGCGGGTTGATCTTCCAGGGGGCATAAGCAGGCAGATCATGGTCGGTCACCGCCGCCACATAACCGCGATGGCGTTCGTCAACCGGGCGGAGTCCTTCTATATTTGGCATTAACTGGACGATATTCTCGTGCCCCAGGGCGATAAGATGCGCGACCAGATCGTAGGCGCCGCCGAAATTGTCGCTCGCCACATAATCCGCCTTGATGCCGTTGACCCTGCGGTCAAGAAAGACAATGGGAATCGCCCGGCGCTGATACTCCTGGAGGATGGCGAAGGTCTCCTCAGCTGGCTGGGCGCTGGCCCAAATGGTTAATCCGGCGATATTCTCTTCCAGCAATTGCTCGAGGATGGTCGCTTCTTCGGCCAGGGTCGTCGCGTTGCTGAAGATGACCTGGTAACCGGCCGAGCGCAACTCGGTCTCGGCGCTGCCGAGCAAGATGCTGTGGATCTCGTTATGGAAGCTGTGCGTGATATAACCGATGGAGCGGCTGCCGGATTGGTCCTGCGGCTGCCAGGTGACAAAGGTGCCTCGCCCCGCCGTCCGTTTGATCATGCCTTCAACTTCCAGTCGCTGAAGAGCGATACGCACGGTGGTACGGCTGATATCCAGGTGGCGCGCCAGTTGCGTTTCGGTGGGAATGCGCTCGCTGTGCCGCCAACGCTCAGAGACGATCAGACGCCGCAACTGGTTGTGCAACTGAACGTGCAGGGAGATATAACTGTTGTGATCCAGCCGGATCTTATCGAGTTTATCGCGCATAAAGACCACGTAGGTCGGCAATAAGCACTTTAGATTTGTACATAAATGTATGTACAATGCGCGACTATAACACCATCGTCCGCGCCGCGCAATAGGCGAAATTCGAGCGATACGCGGCAATTCGTCGGATTTACAGCGGCAGCGCAATCTTGTATGCTTCGCTGCATCGGGCGTCGCCCAATTCGGCGCTCGACAGACAACCAGAGGCTTGATATATGTGGGAACCGAATCGCAAAACGACCAGTCTGCCGCGGCTCTTTACGGTGCTCATTGGCGTATCAGCGTCCATTATTGCCCTCATAATATTGCTGGCCGATATCAAGTGCAATTATGATATCGAGAATTGGTGGGCGCAGCCCTACCCGGGCGCTGAGACTATCGGCGACATTCAGTATGACCTTTTCCGTCCGCGCGCCCTGGGCGAGACACGCTGGATTATGGAGACCGAAGACGATGAGGAAACCGTGCGGAAATTCTACCAAGACCTGACCTTGGAGATACTCAATTCAGGCAAGACGCGCGGCCTGGCTTGGGCCGATCGCTTCATCGAAGAGATCGAAAAGCCGGACGGCAGCAAAGCCACGCGAATTGTCTTATACAGCGCCTGCGGAACGTAGCCTGCCGGCGAAGCTAATGTTATGAAGATTTCCGCCTTTCCCAAGTGTTACCTCGATAAAATCGCCGGCGACCGGACGATGACGGTATTCGAGTGGATCGAGATGGCGAAGTCCCTGCCGGCCGAGGGGCTGGAGATGTACGAGGGTTTCTTCACCAGCCTCGACGATGCCTACATCCTGCAAGTGCGGGATGCGATACAGCAAGCCGGCTTTGAAATGCCCATGCTCTGCTGCTCGCCCAACTTCACCCATCCCGACCCTGACGAGCGCCAACGCGCCGTCGAGCGCGAAGCGACGATGATCCGCGTGACGCGCCTGCTCGGCGGCGAGGGCGCCGTCTGCCGTGTGCTCAGCGGCCAGCGCTACCCGCATGTCCCGCGCGAGCAGGGGCTGGCTTGGGTGGTCGAATGTATCGAGCAGGTGCTGCCGGTGGCGCGGGAACAAGGTGTCATCCTTGGCTTGGAGAATCATTACAAAGACGGCTTCTGGCAGTATCCGGAATTCGCCCAGAAGATGGATGTCTTCCTCGAGTTGCTTGAAGCCATTCCCGAGCGGGAATATTTCGGCGTGCAATATGACCCGTCCAACGCCATCGTGGCCGGCGATGATCCGCTTGAATTGCTGCGGGCGGTGGCGGAGAGGGTGGTGAGCGTACACGCCAGCGACCGCTACCTGAGCGAGGGATACACGCTTGATGATCTGCGAGACAGCGATGGGTCAATAGGCTATTCGCCAGCGCTGCAACATGGCGTGACCGGCAAGGGGCTGAACGACTACGAGGCGATCTTTTCGATCCTGCGCGATGTTGGATACGCGGGCTGGGTCAGCATCGAAGACGGCATGAACGGCATGGATGAAATGCGCGCGTCGCTGGAGTACCTGCACATGATGCGCGACAAGTATTCCTGAGTCCTGAATAGTAACAGGCTCACCGCCGCTTGCTTCATGCGGCGCCGTTGAGGAATATGCTATACTCGGGAAACTTAGGCGTTAAGCAAAGAGTACACAATGGCGATCCAAGAGAAACTTTACACGGTCGACGATGTCTGGGAACTTTCACATCGCCCGGAAAATGCCAACAGAGACTGCTATCTCATTGACGGGGAGTTGGTTTGGACCATGCCGCCAGGTGGAGAACACGGCAATCTAGCCTTTGAAATCGCGTATTATATGCGGGTGTTTCTTGAGAAACATGACTTGGGTAGAGGTACCGTGGAAACCGGCTATTATCCGCCCAATGACCGCCACACCGTGTTGGGGCCTGATGTCGCCTTTATCAGCAAAGCGAGGGCGCCACAGCCATTTCCCAAGAAATTTGTGCCGGCAATGCCCGACTTAGCCGTCGAAATCAAGTCTCCTACCGATTCATTGCAAGAAGTCCGACGTAAAGCCGCCGTGTACTTGGCTAATGGCACAACGCTGGTATGGATCGTTTTGCCGGCGGAAAAAGGGGTGGATGTCTGCCGCGCGAGTGCAGACTCCGGGCTGAACATTGAATTTGTCGGGCGAGATGGCAACCTGTCGGGCGAGGGGGTTTTGCCCGGCTTCAAACTGGAGCTAAACTTGCTTTTCCCCAACTCCTGAGCGTGCCGAAGCCCAACAATCTAAATCATGCAATAGCCTGCTCCGTCTTGCACATTTTTACCTTTAAGGGAACCTGTTGAATGGACGCTCTAATAAAATACGGACGCGAAGATAAAAATGTCGAACTGCGCGATATCCCGCAGCCGCCCGACCCCGCGCCCGGCCAGGTGGTCGTCGAAGTGGGCGCGGCCGGCGTCTGTGGCAGCGACCTGCACATGTGGCGCGATCATCAGAGCTGGGCGATCAAGCTGCCGCTGGTGCTGGGCCACGAATTCTGCGGGACGGTGGCGGCAGTCGGCGCAGGCGTTGAGACTTTCAAGCTTGGCGACCGCGTGGCGGTGGAGACGGCGGCCGAGGTCTGCGGCAATTGCGCCTACTGCCATTCCGGCGATTATAATCAATGCCCGCATCGCCTGGGCTACGGCGCGCTTTACGATGGCGCCTTCACGCAATACGTGACCGCGCGCCAGCAAATCCTGCATCATATCCCGGAAAACGTGACATTCGAGCAAGCCTCGCTTACCGAGCCGATCTGCGTCGCTTACAACGCCTTGGTGGAGAAGACGCCGGTCCTCCGCCCGGGCGATATCGTGGTGATACAGGGACCGGGACCCATCGGCATGATGGCGCTCTTCATAGCCAAGCTGCGCGGCGCGAGCGAGATCGTCATGCTGGGCACGCGCCATGACAAACGCCGGCTGACGGTGGCGGCCGAGATCGGCGCGACGCAGACGCTGAACATCGATGAAGCCGACCCACTGGAGCTAGCGCGCTCGCTGGGCGATGGCTACGGCGCGGACTTGATCGTCGATTGCAGCGGCGTCAGCATCGCCTTGAAATCGGCGCTGGAGATGGTCCGCCCGAACGGGACGATCACCAAAATCGGCTGGGGTCCGCAGCCGCTGGATTTCAATCTCGATCCGCTGGTGCAGAAAGCCGTCACGCTGCAGGGCTGCTTCAGCCATCTGTACGATACCTGGGAGCGGGCGCTGCAATTGCTGTCAACCGGGCAAATCGACCTGGCGCCCATCATCGGCGGGGTCTACGCGCTGGGGGATTGGGAAGCGGCTTTCGAGCAGATGGAGTCGGGGGAGAATGTGAAATCGGTCCTTGTACCGGCTTAGCTGTCTGAAACCTTCGTCGCGATGAATGCAGGGGCGAGCTATTGGGTCGCCACCGCACACAACAGGAGAGAACGCCAAATTGGACGCCAAAATCCAAATCTCAATTGATGTCATCGACCTGCAGGAAGCCCTCGACCTGGCTCGCGCCTCGGTCAAAGCCGGCGTGGACTGGCTCGAGGTCGGCACGCCGCTGCTGCTCGCCGAAGGGCTGCATGCCGTGCGCGCTTTCCGGCGGGACTTCCCCGATACGCCCATCGTCGTCGATCTCAAGACGATGGATGGCGCCGGACTGGAGGCGGAGATGATGTTCAAAGCCGGCGGCGATATGGTCGTCGTCATGGGGCAGGCGCATGACGCCAGCATCATTGAGCAGGTCAAGATGGCGAAGCGCTACGGCAAAGAAGTCATGTGCGATGTCATGCTCTGCCCGGATAAACCCGGTCGGGCGCGCCAGGCGCAGGATATGGGCGTCGATTACATCATCGCGCACACCGGTTTTGACGAGCGCAATATGATCCCCGGGCTCAGCCCGCTGGACGATCTTGAAGCTGTGCTGGCGGCGGTCGATATTCCCGTGCAAGCCGTCGGTGGTTTGAGCGTGCCGCAGGCGATAGAGACGCTGGCGCTGGGCGCGGAGATCGTCGTCTTCGGCGCGCCGCTGGTCATCAGCGGGCAAGAATTCAAGGCGGCCGACCCCAACTTCGACCGGCAACTGCGGGAGATCGTCCAGCAAGTGCGCGAGGCGTAGCTTTTCCCCCGTCAGCGTGTTCTTACTCATAGCGGTTTGTGAAAATTTTCGCATTCCCGCCCCGTCAGCCTCGTATTGAGATAAGCTGACATTGGGACTATACTTGCCTGCTTGACGCGGACAGGGAGCGAACGGACTCATATTTTATGGTTGTTAAGCATCCGGAATTTGGCGAAATCGTCGACTTCGACCAGTTAAGAGGATCGATCCGCCATCTCTACGATGCCCTCTTGCCGGACTTCAATATGCACAAGTCCCTGCAAGTCGGCACGGATTTGTACGGCGACGACCCCAGCATGATGATCGCGGCCGGCGCCAGCATGCTAGCCTGGATGACCATCATCGCGGCCGGCGAAGACGACATCGCTGAGGAACTCAAGGACAGCCTGTTCACGCTGGGCTGGACGGAGGAAGAGATCGGCTCCGACTTGCTGAGCGCCGCCACCGTCGCAAGCCCCCTTAACGATGACCCCGATTGCGTCGATTATCACCTCAAAGGGCGCAAGTGGCTGATCAACAATTCTTTCCACGCCGATTATCACACGATCGTCGCCAAGACCGATCCCAATTCCAGCGGACCCCGCTCGCTCTCGATCTTCCTCGTGCCGCAAAGCAGCTGCAAGAATTGGGAACGTTTGGAGACGCACGTCCTGCGCCGCATGGTGTTGACCGCCTTCGATATTGACGGACCGGGCCGCCTGCTGGGCAAGGTCGGGCATGGCTTGCAGATCCTCCAGCGCATGGCCATGCCGAGCAAATATCAATGCGCCTATGTCGGCATCAAACTGCTGAACGAAGCGATACCAGCCAGCATCGAGCATCTCTCCAAGAAGCGCATCTTCAAAGAAAATCCGATTAATTTCAGCAATGTGCTGCGGCAGATGTACAACCTCGTCCTGCAAGGCGCGGTGCTGAACTTCATTTACTATCGCGCTTTGGCGTTCAGCGCGAGCAACTTCCTGCAATTCCACGGCGTCATGCTCAAGTCCTGGCTGCTGCTGCGCGCCAACGAACTGCTGGGGCAAAATCTGCTGGTGGTCGGCTCGAAGGGTTTCCTGGCCGAGTCGGTCATCGGGCGCAACGCCATCGATTCTTTCGTGCTGCCGGTATTCGATGGGCACTACACCATCAATACGCTGATGACGGCCAAGCACGTCAAACGCTATCTGGGGGCGGAGCGCCGCGCTGATGTCGCCGAGCGCATGGCGATCTTGCGTCACGGCATCTCGGCATCACGCTCCGGCGACGCCATCCGAGCCAACTCGCGGAAGCTGCGCAATCCCGACTTCTTCGATTATGCCGGCTATATCGAAGACCTGGCCCTGCCCATTGACCTGGACGCCCGGCAAGTGGTCGCCGCCATGCAAGCGCTGGCCGATGAACTGGCGCAGCGCGACCTGATGATGGACCCGGAGCATCGCTACAAACTCGGCGCCATGCTGCACTGGATGGAAGCGCTGCTGGCCGCCTGCGAGATGTGGAAAGCCACCGGCGAAGACGAATTCCTCAACGCCGTCGTCATGCAATACAACGCCTTCGTCAACCAATTCAATTCCGTAATCAGCGAAAGCGCCTTGAGCACCCGCTTCCTGCCCTTGATGCGGCAGCGGACCCTGTGCTGCGTCGAGAAGCCGCGGGACTTTCTCTTGCGCCTGTACCATCTCGCCCAGGGTTTCGCCGCCCCGCGTGAAGCGGCTGTGGCGAAGTAGGCAATCATCGAACACTTGGTCTATCGCCAGCGCAAAAGCTATGATACCATACCCTAAACGCTCGGAAAGCTGGACTCCGAAAACATGACTCAATCCAGGCCATTGGCGCAAAAAAACTTTTGCCCGCGCGCCAATGCCAATCGGTCGCCGATTTGCTCTGCAAGCCCCGTCATCGCTGGCATTGCCCCTTTGCCAAAATCACAATTCCCGTTGCCTGGAACGTGCAAACGTGCAATTCTAACTGGTCGAGGACGAGTTGACATGAGCGAGATAATTGGCAGTACCAAGCAGAGGCATGAATGTTAGAACAGTTGTTTACTCCAATAATCGAATGGTTGCGAACAACAACAATTCTTGGCTTGATACTTTATCCAATCAGGATTTATCTTCTACGAAGAAAGGTTATTGTATCAAAGCAAAATTGTAATCTCTGTCAAAAGCTTCATGAAGCACTAGAAAGGCTGATTGCAAATCCTCAAAGTCGTGTTCTTAAAGAATATATTGCTTGCCTAGACGCAGATTTGCGAAACAGGACATATACAAATGCGCGAAGTCGCATAGGAAAGGAAGTGGAAAATACGCTACGACCTAGTATAAGACTCTCGATGATACAGTACCAAAAGGAGAAGTCTTACGAAAATTATAGGAGGCTAAGAGCAGGCCTATTTCCTGTGTTGTTTCGCAATCCACCCGCCATCTCGGATCAGTCTCTATCCCTCAAATACCGTTTCGAATTTGCGAAAGATTGCACCGAAGAATTGGCATGGATAAGTGTTTTCCATTCCAACAAAGCGAAGGATTTTATAGAAGACTCTCCTATATTGAGATTCCTGCCATATTCAGTAAAGCAAAGGATATACAGGTGAAAATCCAGAAGCTAGACCACGCCATCCGCGACCTCGTCGCCGGCTGCCATGACGACGGCGAGGGTGGCCTGGCATGCAGGCCCTGTCATCGAGAGAAGGCAACGCAAGAATAGGCATGACTTGAAATTACAGCGCAATTTAGGTAGCATCAAGTTGGATAAGTCATTAGTCTGCAATCGGTTTTGCAGAGGCGTGAAAGATGCAAGAGAGCAATAAGCCCATTAACCCCAATGAACAGCGAGCGCTTGGCTATATTGAAGGGCGTTTGGAAGGGCTGGCGACCAAAGAATACGTGGCCGAGAAGATCGACGAACAAACCCGCCAATTGACCCAGGAGATCAAAGGGATTAGAAGCGCTCAGACGAAAGCAATCGGCGCGGCGGTTGGAATCGGCTTTATATTGTCGCTGGTGATAGGTTTTGGCAATCTTGCAGTCAACCTCGGATGGCTACAGCCTTTAGCTGGATAAAATAAATTGACTGAACGTCCGCGTCTGGCAACGAAAGCTGATTTGGAAAAGCTGAAAAGCGATCTGACATTTAGAATGATTGTCATTAGCGCCGCATTGCTTGGCCTCATCAAGATAATCCCGCCGTTTCAAGTCTAATCGCTTTGGAAGAGACATCACTTCACGCAGGCGCTCAAGCGCAACTATACGAGGCCGCGCTTGCCGATGGGTCCCTGAAATAGCTAAAGTAATCCCGCATCGAGATTCGCCGAAATAGGTTGTCGAATGAAAATCCAACAGCTTGACCTCACGGTGTGCGACCTCGTCTCTGGCTACCATGACGACGGCAAGACAGAAGAAGCCAACTGCCAAATGCTCTGCCGCAAATGCAACCAAGAGAAATCCGCAAAATAAAGACAAGCGACCCTGAAATTATGGACACCATTAAAGACCCGCAATTCGGCGACATCCTCGATTATCAGCGCCTGCGCGAAGGCATGATGGATGTGCTGGACAACGTCTATCCCACCTTCAATCTCATGGGCTCGATGCTGGTCGCCAGCCGCCATTTCAAGAACAACCCCAGTTATATGACCGCCTGCGCCGCCAGCGGGCTGGCGTATATGATGCTGGTAGCCGCCGAAGAATACGAACTGGCGGCAAAGCTCAAAGGCAAGATCTTCACGCTCAGCTGGACCGAAGAACATACCGGCACCGACCTGCTCAGCGTCCGCACCCGCGCCACGCCCATAGCCGACGACCCCGGCGGCAAGCAATATCACATCCAGGGCCAGAAGTGGCTGATCAACAATTCTTATCATGCCGATTATCACTCGGTCATCGCCAAGGTCGATCCGAGCGCCGATGGTCCGCGCTCGCTGTCTATCTTCGCCGTGCCCCATAGCAGCACGAAAAATTGGCAGCGGCTGGAAACGCATGTCCTGCACAGCATGGTGCTGACCAAATTCGATATTGATGGACCCGGCATTCTCATCGGTCAGGCCGGGCGGGGGCTGGAAATCTTGCAGCGGATGGCGCTGCCCTCGAAGTATCACTGCGCCTATATGGGCGTGAAAATGGTGGATGATTCCCTGCCCGCCGCCATCGAGCATCTTTCCAGCAAGTCTATCTTCGGCGACAATCCCATCAGATTCAGCAATGTCTTCCGCCAGCTGTACAACCTGGCGCAGCAGGCGGCGCTGATCAACTTCTCCTTCTTCCGCGCCCTGGCGTTCAGCGACAGCCCCTTCCTGCAATTTCATGGCATCATGCTGAAATCCTGGCTGCTGCTCAAATGCAACGAGATACTGTCGCAGAATCTGCTGGTGACCGGCTCCAAAGGTTTCCTCAAAGTTTCCAATATCGGCGGCAACGCCATCGATTCCTTCGTTTATCCGGTCTTTGACGGGCATTACACCCTGAACACCTTGCTCACCTACAAACATACGCGCCGTTACCTGGAAGCGACCGAGACGGGGGATATCGAGGGGCGGATGCGCACCCTGAGCGAGAAGGCTTATGCGCCGCTGGAAGGCAAGCAGATCCTCAACAACAGCCGCGAAACGCGCCGCCCGCCTTTCTTCGATTACGCCGATTACATCAAGCGCTGCGCCCTGCCTATCGACCTAGACGCGCGCCGCCTGATCCGCGCCAGCGCCGCTATCATGGACGCCATTCAAGACCGCGCCGAAACCAACGAGCCCGAATACCGCTACAAAATCGGCATGTTGGTGCACAACCTGGAAGCGCTGCTATCGGCGGCGGAGATGTGGAAAGTCACCGCCAACGACGAGTATCTCAACGCCATCATCATGCAATACAACGAGGTGGGCAAGCTCATCAACCGCATCATCAGCGAGGGCGACTTGCCGGTAGATTTCATCGAGCCGCTGCGTCAACTGCCGCTGCCGAAAGTGGAAGACCCGCGCCAGTTTTTGTTGCGCCTGCTCGATGTCAAAAGGCAGATTCGGCGCGACTGAGCCGCGTATGCCCTGCACGAAATAAGATGACGATGGCTTTCATGGCCGCGCCCGGCCATTTCTTTTGAAGCAATTTCACGGTCCATCATACCATCGTACAGCAAGCGAGTATTTGGGGTATATTTGTAGCAAGGTATGAGAGAGGCATCCGGAAATGAGCGAGGATAGAACAACCATCAGTCTGGACGCGCTGGTACCGGTAGAAGTAGCCCGGCGAGCCGAAGAAGTGGGGGTTGATAAAGCTAACCTGTCGGTTTTCTCCACCCTGGCGCTCGGCGTGCTGGCGGGCGCATTCGTCGCATTGGCCGCGATCGCCAGCACTACAGTTGCTACTGCAGCCGGCAGCGATTTGCATTTTGGGCTCACCCGTCTGCTCAGCGGCCTGATCTTCAGTTTCGGCCTCATGCTGATTGTGCTGGCGGGCGCCGAGCTATTCACCGGCAACAACCTCATCGTGATGGCTTGGGCCAGCCGCCGCATCAGCAGCCGCGCCTTGCTGCGAAATTGGCTGCTGGTCTATATAGGCAATGCTATCGGCGCCGTCGCCACCGCCGTTCTGCTCTACCTCTCCGGCCAATATCGCTTTGCCGGCGGCGAAATTGGCGCGACCGCGCTGGCCATCGCCCAGCATAAAGCGCAACTCGACTTTATCCCGGCGCTCGCCTTGGGTGTGCTCTGCAACGCCCTGGTCTGCCTGGCTGTTTGGCTCACTATGGGCGCTCACACAACAACCGACAAGATCCTCGCCTGCATTTTCCCCATCACCGCTTTCGTAGCGGCCGGTTTCGAGCATTCCATCGCCAATCTTTACTTCATCCCGATCGCCCAATTCATCCAAAACTGGGACCAGGCATTTGTGGCCGGCCTGGGCGTCAACTTCCCCAATATCAGTTTAACCGATCTATTAAACAATCTTATTCCCGTGACCATCGGCAACATCATCGGCGGCGCTATCCTCGTCGCCGCGGTTTATTGGCTCATCTATTTGCGAGGTTCAAACGAACCTGAATCGCCGTGAGCGTCCGCGAGCGAACCGAGGCGCGCAAAATATAACTGGCTGAGCCCCGCGAAACCTGTCTTTCCAACACGATTCGATCCGGCGGATCCCCAATGGATGTCCGCATTTCCTTGCGCCGGTCGCCCGACCTGGTATCTGCGCCAGTCATTGCATCACAAGTTGGAATCCAGCCTGAGTGGAGCTCATGCCGCATTGCAGCTCGCCCGAACGTCAAATTGCTTGACAAGATCGATCGCCAGTGACATAATTAAGTCAATCGGTTGAATAGGAGGCGCATGAATCAGATTCCAGGTCATCGTATCACTTTGCAGGATGTTGCTGATGCTGTGGGCGTGTCGAAATCGACAGTCTCGTTGGTATTGAGCAATCATCCGCGGATTTCGCAAGAGACCCGTCAACGGGTTCTCGATACCGTCGACGAGTTGGGCTACGTCTACGATCGGCGCGCCGCCAGCCTGCGCACCAGGCAATCATTCACCATCGGGCTGATCATCACCGACATCACAAATCCCTTCTATGCCGAACTGACCAGCGGCATAGAGCATACCCTGCTGCAAAAGAACTATATCGCCCTGCTCGGCAGCACGACCGACCTGCTGCAAAATCAGGAGCGCTTCTTCGCGACCATGCGCGAGCGCAGCGCCGACGGCATCATTCTCTGCCCCGCCCCGGGCACGCCGCCTGAAACCATCCGGCGCCTCTCCCGCCAACTGCCGACGGTTCTGATCGCGCGTTATCTCGCCGGCGTCGATGTCGATTATGTGGGCGCAGACAACGAGTTGGGGGCGCGGCGGGCGACTGAGCATCTGATTGAGCGGGGGCATCGGCGCATCGCCTTCATCGGCGGCTCCAACGACTCCTCCGCCCGTCAAGATCGATTGCGTGGCTTGGTCAGCATCCTGGAAAAACATCGTATTCCGCTGGATGAATCGCTCACGATCACCTGCGCCGTCACTCGCAACGCCGGCTATTCCGCCATCCAGCAGGTCATGCGCTCGGACGACCCGCCGACGGCGGCGCTCTGTTACAACGATGTGGTGGCTTTCGGTGTGATGTTGGGTTTGCGCGCCTGTGATTTGGAGCCCGGGCGCGATGTGGCGGTGGTGGGTTTTGACGATGTCAACGAAGCCTCGCTTTGGAATCCGCCGCTGAGCACCGTCTCCGCGACGCCAACTGAGATGGGGCAACACGCCGCTGCACTCTTGCTGAAACGTATTGAGACGCCCGACAGACCGATACAGCAGGTGATTTTGCCATCCACGCTGGTCATTCGGGCTTCATCGTAAACCGCATGACAGGTCGACCATCAGAGGTGAAAGGCAAGAAAACATTATGGCTAGCTAAGAAAATTCTGGGTCGAGGAATCCACGTCAGGACGTCTCATGAGGGAAATTCGGCAAGCCGGAAATCCAGAGTTGACGGGTGGACGCCGTCAACAGCGCAAGACGGTCCGCGCCAGGTTCGTGATCATCACGTTCTTTGACAGCGAGTAGGCGAAATCTTATACTCGCATCAACCAATTCTATTACCATCGAATAATCTGGAGAATTCTGATGAAGAAAGTAATGACATTTACGCTTTTCACGCTGCTCTTGATCTTCAGCCTTTCCACCGTAGTCGCGCAGGATGCCATGTACGGCGAAGCGCCGATGCTGGCGGCGCTGGTTGAGGCTGGCGAATTGCCGCCGGTCGAGGAGCGCCTGCCGGCTGAGCCACTGGTGATCACACCCTACGAACGTATCGGCAACTACGGCGGCGAATGGCGTTCGGCGATGGTTGGCGGCCTGGATCATATCTGGATGATCCGGCTCATGGCTTATGAAAACCTGATCCGCTTCACGCCGGATTGGTCGGGATTGATGCCGGGCGTCGCCAAGTCCTTCTCCGGCAATGCCGAAGCGACCGAGTTCACATTCGAGCTGCGCGAAGGTCTGCGTTGGTCCGATGGCGCGCCCTTCACCGCTGATGACATCACCTTCTGGTACGAAGATGTCCTGACAAATGAAGACTTGACGCCGACGATCGCCACCTGGCTCGTCTCCGGCGGCGAACCGCTGAGCGTAGAGAAGATCGATGACTTCAATGTGAAGTTCACTTTCAGCACGCCAAACGGTCTCTTCTTGCAGAATCTGGCATCCATACTCGGCTGCGGACCCACCAGCTATCCCCGCCACTACCTGGAGCCCTTCCACAAAGACTACGCAGAAGATATCGACGCGCTGGTTGAAGAGGCGGGCGCCAGTGATTGGGTAGAGGTTTTCCAAGCTGCTGGCGGCGTCGAGCCTTGCTTCTGGACCAATACCAGCTTCTGGCAGACCACCGAAATCCCCACCATGCACGCCTGGCGCCTGACCTCCACTTATGGCGGCGGGACCGGCCGCGTAGTCGCCGAGCGCAATCCCTACTACTTCAAGACCGACCCCGAAGGCAATCAGTTGCCTTACATCGACCGCATGATCTTCGACCAGCTTGAGGACAAGGAGACGCTGCTATTGCAAGTCCTCAACGGCGATATCGACATGATGGCGCGGCACTTCAACGCCGCGGCCAACCGGCCGATTGTGTATGACAACCGCGAAGCCGGCAACTACTACACCTACAATATCGTTGGCGAAGGCGCGGGCAACACCGCCCTGGCCATCAACCTCACGCATCTGGATCCGGTCAAGCGCGAGATCTTCCAGAATAAAGATTTCCGCATCGGCCTGTCCCATGCCATCAACCGCCAGGAGATCATCGACATCGTTTACCTCGGCCAGGCCGAGCCAAAGCAGATCGCGCCCAATCCCGATTCGCCCTTCTATGATGAAGAGTTCGCCTACCAATACACAGAATACAATGTCGATCTGGCGAACGAGCACTTGGACAAAGCCGGCTACACGGACCGCGATGATGAAGGCTACCGCCTGGGTCCCGATGGGGATCGCATCAGCATCATTGTCGAAGCGGCCGACCTCTTCGGCAACAATTGGCCCGATGTCCTCGAATTGATCCAGGGTTACTGGGCGGAAGTCGGCATCGACATGGAAATCCGCATCATCGACCGCTCGCTGCTCGTCTCGCGCAAGATCAACAGCGAGCATGACGCCACGATTTGGGGCGCTTCCGGCGGGCTTGATGTATACCTCACGCCGATCTGGTACTTCCCGTCCGACCCGGTCGAAAGCGCCTTCGCGCCGCTGTGGACCAAGTGGTACTTTGATCCGGAAACGGGCGAAGAACCGCCCGAAGCCGCTAAGAAGCAGATGGAACTCTTCGACCAGATCAAAGCCACCGGCGATCTCGACCGGCAAGCCGAACTGATGGGGGAACTGCTGGCGATCGCGAAAGAAGAGTTCTATGTAATGGGCATAAACTCGAACCCGGGAGGCTACGGCATCGCCAAGAACTACTTCCGCAATGTGCCGTCCACATCGACGGGATCGTGGAAGTTCCCCTGGCCCGCCCCGATCAACACCACGCTCTTCTTCATTGAAGCGGGCGGCCAGGAATAGAGGGCTAGACCGGATCTCCGGCAAAGAGGAACTGTAGGGGCGGCCAACCTGGTCGCCCACGTCGCGATGGCTTGCGCATTCGGACGACTCGATAAGCCGCCCCTACAGCTTTCACGGATTTAGGGAGAGCCCAGTGAGCAGCCAACGCCCAAACATACTGTTCCTGATGAGCGATCAGCATCGCGCCGATATCGCCGGCTTCCAGGGCGATCCCGTCGCGCGGACGCCCGTGCTTGATGAACTGGCGCGGACGGGCATCGTCTTCAATAACGCCTACACGCCCGCGCCCATCTGCGTTCCCGCCCGGCAGAGCATGGCGTCGGGCCAGTTGCCGCGGACCTGCGGTTGCGAACTCTTCGGCGATGATCTGCCCCCGGGCCACATGACCTTCGCGCGCCGCTTGTCCCAATACGGCTACGCGACCGTCGCCTGCGGCAAGCTGCATCACAACGGTCAAGACCAGATGGGCGGCTGGACGCGTCGCATCGGCGACAGCATGAGCCTGCGCCACGAATTTATCGAGGGGCGCGATCCCGAAGCCTTTCGCAACCTGCCCCTCGCCACCGAGCATAAGTGGTCGCAAGCCAAGGAAGTCAAACGCGCCGGCATCGGCGAGGGACCCATCAACGGGGCGGACGCCTACACGCTGACCGGCGCCTTGCGCTTCGTGGAGAACTTCTTCGCCGCCCCCTTCTACGACCGCGCCACGCCCGCGCGTCCGCTCATGCTGATGGTCAGCTTCGTGCGGCCTCATGTCCCCTTCCTCACCACGCGCGAAAAGTTCAGCTACTACATGAACCGCGTCGCGCCATACATCGACGAGACGGCATTTGATCATCCCTTCCTCGGCAGCATGGCGGTCAGGCCCGGCATCGATGTCAGCGAACGCGAGATCCGCCGCGCCACCGCCGCTTATTACGGCATGGTGGAAGGCATCGACGAGGACTACGGGAGCGTACTCCAGGCGCTGGAACATGTGGGGCAGAACCTGGACGACTGGATCATCATCTACACCAGCGATCATGGCGAGATGCTCGGCGAGCACACGCTCTGGGAAAAGACCAAATTCTTCGAGGGCAGCGCCAAAGTGCCGCTGATTATCCGCACCCCCGGCGGCGCCAACGCCGGCCGAGTCGTCGAGGAAAACGTCAACTTGTGCGATCTCTTCGCCACCATCTGCGATCTTGCCGATGTGCCCGCCGTCGACGGCTTGGACAGCCGCAGCCTCGCGCCGCTGATCAACGGCGACAGCGCAGCCTGGAACAACGAATCCATTTCGCACTATGGCGGCACGAATCTAGGCCATGAGGCTCATTTCGATCGCTACGAGAATTTGATGATCAAACGCGATCATCTCAAGTATCAATACTATGGGCGGGAGATGCCGGAAGTCTTGTTTGATTTGTCGCGCAACCCGCAAGAAACGAACAACTATGCCGACGATCCTCAGTACGCCGCCGCCCTCGCCAGCTTCCGCGCGCGGCGGGATGAACTGGGCTACGGGCCGAACGCGCGCGCCGACTACGTGAACGCGGGCTATTAGACTAGGTCTTCCGTCAAGGACTGCCTGACCAATGATCTGGTACATTGCGCGACGAATCATCTATCTCATCCCGACGCTGCTGATCATCTCGGTTATCGCCTTCGCCGTGATTCAACTGCCGCCCGGCGACTTCCTCGCCTCCCTCATCAGCAAAGCCGAGGAGACCGTCGACCAAGCCCAGGTCGATGCCTTGCGCGAGCGCTACGGCCTCGATGAACCGATCTATGTGCAATACTGGAAGTGGATCAGCGGCATCATCACACGGGGCGACTTCGGCGATTCTTTCGAATGGAATCGACCCGTCAGCGATTTGATCTGGGAGCGCTTGGGCTTGACCATGGTCATTTCGCTGTTCACGCTGGCTTTTGTCTGGATTGTCTCCATCCCCATCGGCATTTATTCCGCCGTCAAGAAATACACCATCGGCGATTATCTGGTGACCATCATCGGCTTTATTGGCTTGGCGATTCCGAACTTTTTGCTGGCGCTGGTGCTGATGTATATCGCCTTCCGCTACTTCGGGCAGAGCGTCGGCGGCTTGTTCTCGCCCGAGTATATCGAGGCTGACTGGTCGCTTGAGCGCGTACTCGACTTGCTCAGCCATCTCTGGCTGCCGGTCATCATCCTTGGCACCGCCGGCACGGCCGCCCTCATTCGCGTCATGCGCGCCAACCTGCTGGATGAATTATCCAAGCTCTACGTGGACGCCGCCCGAGCGCGCGGCCTTTCCGAGCTGAAACTGCTCTTCAAGTATCCCGTGCGCGTGGCGCTGAATCCCTTGGTGAGCGCGATGGCTTGGATCTTCCCCGCCCTGGTTTCCGGCTCGGCGATAACCTCGATCGTCCTGAATCTTCAAACAACCGGTCCCCTGCTCTATCGCTCGCTGCAAGCGCAAGATATGTATCTGGCCGGCAGCCTTATCTTGCTGGTCAGCGTGCTCACCATCATCGGCACCCTGGTATCCGATATCCTCTTGGCCTGGATAGATCCCCGGATACAACTCCAATGACCGGCGCCACGACTCCCCCACCCGTAGACGACCGGGCCGAGGCCGCGCCCGAAACGCGCATCGTCGTCGCCAATCAATGGCAATTGATCTGGTGGAAATTCCGCAAGCACCGTCTCGCGATGTTTGCCGGCCTTGTCACACTGCTCTTATACGCGGTCGCGTTATTCGCCGAGTTTATCGCGCCCTACTCGGCCGGGACTTATAGCGCGACTCATACATTTCTGCCGCCGCAAAACATACAACTCTTCCAGCAGACGGAGACCGGCTGGCGCTTCTACCCTCATGTCTATGGTCACAAGGTGCAAGTCGATCCCGAATCATTCAAGCGCACTTATGTGGTCGACGAGGAAATCGCCTATCCGGTTGGCTTGTTCGTCCGCGGCGAAGAATATGAGCTTTGGGGTCTGTTCACGCTGGATCTGCATCTGATCGGCGCGGCGCAATATGGCGACCCGGTGCACCTCATCGGCACGGACCGCCTGGGGCGAGATGTGTTGAGCCGAACGATCTATGGCACACGGGTTTCCATGTCGGTCGGTCTGGTCGGCGTCGGGCTAAGCCTCGGGCTCGGGGTCATCCTGGGCGGCATATCCGGCTACTACGGCGGCCTAATCGACAACTTGATCCAGCGCGCTATCGAGATTCTGCGCTCGCTGCCCACAATACCGCTCTGGATGGGTCTCTCAGCCGCCATCCCGCTGACCTGGCCCCCCGTGCGTGTCTATTTCGCCATCACCGTGCTCTTGTCGCTGATCGGCTGGACCGCCCTGGCGCGCGAGGTTCGTGGGCGCTTTCTCTCGCTGAAGACCGAGGACTTCGTCATCGCCGCTCGCCTGGATGGCGTGCGCGAGTTGCAGATCATTCTGCGCCACATGGTCCCATCCATGACCAGCCATATCATCGCCTCCGTCACTTTGGCGATCCCGGGCATGATCCTGGCCGAGACAGCTCTCAGTTTCCTGGGCATCGGACTGAGGCCGCCGGTGGTCAGCTGGGGCGTGCTGCTGCAAGAGGCGCAGAATGTGCGCTCCATCGCGACCGCGCCCTGGCTGCTTTTCCCGGGCTTGGCGGTCGTGGTTTCCGTTTTGGCCATGAATTTTCTAGGAGACGGTTTGAGAGATGCAGCCGACCCATACCAGACTTAATGCCGCTGCCGCCACCGACGACGTCTTGCTGGAAGTTAAGGAAGTGAAGACGCATTTCTTCACCGATGAAGGCGTCGTCAAAGCCGTGGAAGGGGTCAACCTCTCCCTGAAACGGGGCCAGACCCTTTGCGTCGTCGGCGAATCCGGCTGCGGCAAATCCGTCACCGCCCGCTCCATACTCCGCATCGTGCCGCCGCCGGGCGAGATTGTCTCCGGTGAAATCCTCTTCCGGCAGCGCGACGGCCGGACGGTCGACCTGGCTCAGTTGAACCCCAAAGGGCGCGAGATTCGCGAGATTCGCGGCGGCGAAATTAGCATGATCTTTCAAGAGCCGATGTCCGCGCTCAGTCCCGTGCATACCATCGGCAGTCAAATCATGGAGGCCATCTTGCTGCATCTGACCGTCACCAAGCAGGAAGCGCGCAAACGAGCTGTTTCCATGCTCGATTTGGTCGGCATACCGCGCCCGAGCGAAACCCTGGACGCCTATTCCTTCGAGCTTTCCGGCGGCATGCGCCAGCGCGCCATGATCGCCATTGCCCTCGCCTGCGAGCCGCAACTGCTGATCGCTGACGAACCGACGACCGCGCTTGATGTGACGACGCAGGCAAATATCCTCGACCTCATTGCCGATCTGCAGCAAGAGAGCGGCATGTCCGTGCTATTCATCACGCATGATCTTGGCGTAGTGGCCGAGATTGCCGATGAAGTGGTTGTCATGTACCTCGGGCGCGATGTCGAAAGCGGCGCTGTCGATGCCATCTTTCATGATCCCAAACATCCCTACACGCGGGCGTTGCTGCAATCCATCCCCCGCTATGACAGCCGAGACAACAAGCGCTTGTACTCCATAAAAGGAACGGTGCCGCACCCCTTTGATCGCCCGACCGGCTGTCCCTTCCATCCCCGCTGCGATGATTTCATCGCGGGGCAATGCAACCTTATCGACCCGCAACGCGCGCTCATAAGCCGGGACCATAGCGCGCGCTGCCTGCTCTACCCGACCGCGGCCATTCATAATCCTGACGAGGAGCCCGCAACTTGAACCAGCGCTCAGATTTGAATCAGACAGATGAGGACATGCGTCCGCTCCTGGAAGTTCGCAATCTGCACATGCGCTTCCCGATACGGCGGGGCATGTTTCGCCGGACAGTTGGATACGTGCAAGCCGTCAACGATGTCAGCTTCAGCATCCGCTCCGGCGAAACCTTGAGCCTGGTTGGAGAATCCGGCTGCGGCAAGACAACCACCGGTCGCTGCATCGCCCGCGTCTACAAACCAACAGCCGGTCAGATTCATTATGCGGTGGCGGAAGAGGAAAGCATCGACCTGGCGGAACTGGACAACCAGGCGCTGCGGCCCTTCCGCCGCCAAATCCGCATGATCTTTCAAGACCCCTTCTCCTCATTGAATCCGCGCCTGCCCATCTTGCAGATCGTCGGCGAGTCTCTCAAGGTCAACCGCATCGCCAGCGGATCAGAACTGGAAGACCGCGTCGCGTCTTTGTTGAAACGAGTCGGATTGCGACCGGAATACATTCGGCGCTATCCACACGCCTTTAGCGGCGGCGAACGCCAGCGCATCGGCATCGCCCGCGCCCTCGCTTTGAATCCCAAGCTCATTGTCGCCGACGAGGCTGTTTCCGCCCTGGATGTTTCGGTGCAGGCGCAAATTCTGAATCTCCTGCAAGACCTGCAAGAAGAGCTCGACCTGACCTACCTCTTCATCGCCCATGACCTCAGCGTCGTTGAGCACATCAGCCACCGCGTCGCTGTGATGTACGTCGGCAAGATCGTCGAGCTGGCGAGCGCCGACGAGCTCTTCAAAAACCCGCTGCATCCATACACCGAAGCGCTGCTTTCCGCCGTGCCCAAACCCGATCCGCGCCTGCGGAACAAGGGTGTTCGCATCCGCCTCGAAGGTGAAGTGGCTGACCCGAGCAATCCCCCGAGCGGTTGTTATTTTCATCCGCGCTGTCGCTATGCCCAGGACCGTTGCCGGGCGGAAACACCGGCCTTCCGCGAAATCGGAAGGGATCACTGGGTCGCCTGCCATTTCGCTGAGGAGCTGGATCTGCGCGGCTTCGAAGCGATTGGCTCGACGGCGGAATGACTAGCCCGCCCCTTTTGGACGAAAGGTCTAATCAGAATGCTGGAACCTGCTGAAATCTTCGCCCGCGGAAGCGATACCGATAGCCCGCTTTTCTATGACCCGGATGTTCATCTCGTTGGCAACCCAATCGATAACGGCCTGTTTCACAGCGCCTGGATGTCGGCCGAGTACGCCGTCGCCCTGATCGAGAGCGGCTCGCAAGCGGAGATCAAGCGGGCGGAAGCGATTATCGCCGCCGTCCTCAATTGCCAGGATATGGACCCGTCTTCGCCACACTACGGCAACTTCAAATGGGAGCATGAAGATCTGGCGGTTGAGGACCTGAACGCGGTCCAATTCGTGCTCGTCCGGCTGATTCCACTGCTGCTGAATCACTCGGGGCGCCTGTCGGCCGACCTCGTCAAGCGCGTCAAGGCGCGCATCCAACTCGGATTGGAGGAAATCCGCCGGATTGATGTTTCACCGATTTACTCCAATATCGTCGCTCAAGACATCTCCAATTCCATCCTGGGCGGCCAGCTTCTGGATCAGCCCGAATACCTAGACCGCGGCGTCGGCAAGCTGCGCCGCTGGCTGAGCATGATCGATCAAAGCGGCATCCCGCATGAATACAACAGTCCCACTTATTCATTCGTGTCGATCGAAGCGCTGCACAAGATAGTCGCCAATTCGGGGCACGCTGAAGCGCGAACGCTGGCGCAACTAATCATCGCGCGCATCGGCTTGAGCATCGCCTTGCATCTGCATCCTGAAACCGGCCGGCTCGCCCCGCCCCATTGCCGCGCCTACTATCCGGCTCTCGTTTGCGCCTCCGAGCCAGAAGAAACCGCCTTCTCCCGTTTGATCGCGGCTGGCAAGCTGCCCGCCTGGCTCGAGACGGCGCGGAGGGGGCGGAACATGCCAATGACCGTGACCGAAACCTCCGATGCCGCCAGCGGCACAGTCATCAGCAGCACGCTGGCTGCCGACTATAGCATCGGGGTCGCGTCTCAAGAGCTTGCCACCCAGTCCAACCGCTTCATCAGCAACCAATCCAACGTCTTCTCCATCCACTACACCAGAGCCAACCAGCCCCGACCGGGCGTGGTCTTCTCTCGTTACCTCATCAATGACAAGTGGCTTGGCGATTACCGGACCACGCAGTCGCGCACGAATGACCATATCTTTCGCGATGAAGGCAGTTTCCGCGGCTTGCTGGCGGGATCACGCGCCATCGGCTTGTACACCTCGCGCGAAATCGATGCCTGGTCGCGCTGCTCCAGCGCTAAAGCCGCCTTGATTTGGGACAGTGCCGATGATGTCGACGAGCTTTGGGTCGACGGCTCGCGCATCGACGATCTGCCGGCCGATGTACCTGATGGCACCCTCATCGTAGTCGGCTGCGGGGAGGTCTATATCGCCGTTCGTCCGCTGGACCGGGCAAAACTGGGGGCTCAGGCGCCCGCCCGCATCGTGAAGCGCCGCGGCAGTCTGGCGCTGGAGTTCTACAACTACCTGGGTCCGGACAAGACCTTTTGGGAGTTGGCCAATCCCGGCGCATTCTTCCAAGGCTACGTCCACAACGGATTCTATGTCGAAGTCTTTTCGCGAAACAGCTACACCAGCGCAAATGATGTCTACGAAGCCGTCGCCAGCGGGCAACTGAGCGAAGATCTGGAGCTGCCGCGCACCTTCGACGGCCAAAGCCCAAGGAAGTACAGCGCCGCCTACAGTCGCGATGAGCGCTCGCTCGGCATTGAGGTCGATCTCATGCGCTGGCGGATTCAAGGCCGCTGGGCGGACGGGGAAGATCTGGGCTTCCCGATGCTCTCGTCTCCCCTCGCCCTTCAGAATCGCTCGGGTCTGATCGAAGTTGCCGACGCTCGTTTGACCTGGGGCAAGGGCGCCGCCTGGCTAACGGGCGCGCCGGAGGCGGATTTATGGGCAGCCGCCTGTCACGGTCCCGCGGCATCTCCCCTGACGCTCGAACTGCCCGACGGTCAAGTTCGCATCGAGCAGCTCGAAGCGGGACTAGTCCTATGGGACAAGGGGCATGTCACAGTTGACGCGATCGGGCTAGGGGCAGCGCCCCAAGTCGACGGCGCGAAGAGTATAAATGTCAACCGGCGCGCAAATGACTAAGGGCGCGCGCGAAAACAGCGCCATCCCGCTAGCAGCTCGGCCGCGCCGATGCCTTCGCGTCCCGCTCGCCCAGTTTGTGCAGCGCGTCAAGCAGCGCTTCCAGGAAGAAATATTCTCCCCACATGACACTTTCATTGACGCCCAGACTCTTGCGTTCGTGGTACATCCCGCGCTTGAGAACGCCTTCCCAGGCTGGCGTCTCGATGGCGAGGAAACCCGGCTGCAAAAGCGTATCCAGAATCCTAAAGGCATAACTCTGATACATACTCGCGCGCACGGAATCCGGCGTCAGTTCAGACAACTGCAAGAAGGCGCTCGCGGCGATGGCGGCGGCCGAACTTTCAAATTCGTACGCGGGATTTGGCTCCGACCAATCGTTCGGCGGTACGCCATGCTCCGCCGTATTTTCGATATAATAAGCGGCGCAAGCCTCCGCCGTCCCCAAGAAGCGCCTGTCGCCGGTGAAGCGATAGGCGGTCCCGAAACCGTAGAGCGCCCAGGTCAAACCGCGCGCCCAGGACGAATCGCCCCGCCAGCCTTGATGCGTGCTCCAGCGCAGGAATTCGCCGCTTTCCGTGTCGAATATGCCTTCGTGCGCGCTGCTGCCATCGCCACGGAGCAAAAAACGCCGCGTCGTGTGGCAATGCCTCGCCGCGTTTTCCCACAAGGTCTGGTCATCAAGTTGCCGCGCCGCATAAAAGATGATGCCCACATTCATCATGATGTCGATGAACAGACTCTCCGACGCTACAAAAGACGGCAGATACTGCCCTCTCTCACGAAAGCGCGAGCCAGCCGTGCGCCCGGCTTCTACCAAAACATCATGGACAAAACCTTCCGGCGCGTATTCATGCCAGCGCTTCCAGGTCGACCAAAACAAAAAGCCCAGGTCATGCACGCTGTTATCCGTCTTGCGGCGCTCAATCAAGCGCGAATAATGTATGGCTTTGTCTCGCCACCACGAGTCGCCCGTATAAGAAAAAAGCAGCCAGAGTTGCCCGCCGAGGAAACCCTCGCACCAGTTTGTCCAGGCTTCGCCATCATGTTTCCATTTGCCATTGAGGGTATACATCGGGAAGAAATCCGGATGCGCGCTGACCAAACGCCGCAATTGCCGCCCGGCAAATTCCAGGGCTTGGTGGATGCGCTGCGCAAATGCCTGTTTATCTTGAATCACATTTCCTCCGGACGATCTTTCCCATTGCGCTCCAATTGTCGGAGCCAAACCGCCGTGAATGAGTGTAGGGTAAAGCACGCGAGCCGCTTTAGTCCAGCCTCGGCGCGATCCCGCGTGCCAAAAAGCTCAAAGCGCCGGCGCCTGCTAATCGCCAGACAACTGCCAGTAGGACGCTCCTTTGACAGCGATGATTTATCCAACTATCATCTTTACTTGTCAAACCGCCAGTTGCAGCAGCCCAGCGGCTCAGCTTACCCGCGTAAAATCGTTGCGGCGCCAAAGTTTCGGGACAAGCACAGAAGCAGGAACATTGAATGGCTACAGGCAAACTCACTTCGCTCGCGGCTGTCGCTGAACTGATCCCGGATCAGGCCGTCGTCTCAGTCAGCTCTTCCAGTGGCTTGGGCTGCCCCGATGCGGTACTCAAGGCTATCGGAGAGCGTTTCGAAACAGCGGGCGCGCCCCGCGACATCACGACCATCCACCCTATCGCGGCCGGCGATATGTATGGCATCGACGGCATCGATCACATCGCCAGGAAAGGCTTGCTCAAACGCGTCATCGCCGGCTCCTATCCCAGTGGTCCCTCGTCAATGGAATCGCCGCGAATCTGGCGGATGATAAACAGCAACGAGGTAGAAGCCTATAACCTGCCCAGCGGCATCATTTTCCACATGCACCGGGAAGCGGCCGCGAAACGCCCCGGCCTCCTGACCAAGGTCGGCTGGGATACCGTCGTCGATCCCGCGCATCGTGGCGGCAAGATGAACCGCGCCACCACGGAAGACATCGTTGCGCGGGTGGAGTTCGCCGGCGACGAATGGCTGTTTTACCCCTCAATACCGGTTGATGTCGCCATCATCCGCGGGACATCCGCCGATGTAAACGGCAACTTGTCGATGGAGCACGAAGGCGCTTACCTCGGGGCTTTGGAGCAAGCGCTGGCCGCGCGCAACAATGGCGGCATCGTGATCGCCCAGGTCAAGCGCATCGCCCCGGCCGGCAGCCTCGCGCCCCAATCGATTCGCGTGCCCGGGATCTTAGTCGACCACATCGTGCTGGATCCCGATCAAATGCAGACCACGCAAACGCAATACGAACCGGCTATCAGCGGCGAGCTGCCCCAGCCCATGACCAGCTTCTCCCCCGTAGAATGGGATATCTCCAAAATCATCGCCCGCCGCGCCGCCATGACCTTACGACGAGGCGAGACGGTTAACCTCGGCTTTGGCATCTCCGCGCTTGTACCCTATATCCTGCTGGAAGAAGGCCTGCACGGCTCGGTTACCTGGGTTATTGAGCAAGGCGCGGTCGGCGGCTTGCCCTTGCAGGACTTTCAGTTCGGCTGCGCCTCCAACCTCGAAGCCATCGTCGCCTCGCCCGACCAGTTTACCTTCTTCCAGGGCGGCGGCTTTGATCGCACCTTGCTCTCCTTCATGGAAGTCGACGCCGGCGGCAGCGTCAATGTCTCCCGCCTCTCAGCAAAACCCCATGTGACCGCCGGCATCGGCGGCTTTATCGACATCACCGCCCAAGCCAAGCACATCGTCTTCAGCAGCTTCTTTACCGCCGGCGGCCTCAAGCTCGCTATCGAAGCGGGACAGCTTCGTATTCTGCAGGAAGGGCGCTTCAAAAAATTTGTGCCCGAAATTGAAGAAATCACCTTCAGCGGACCGCGCGCTCGCGACATCGGCCAAAAGGTGACCTATATCACCGAGCGCTGCGTCATAGACTTGACGGAAGACGGTCTCGCCGTGACCGAAATCGCGCCCGGCATTCGCCTTGAAGAAGACGTCCTCCAGCAAGCCGATATACCGCTGAAGGTGAGTCCCCATCTGCGGGAGATGGCTGCGCCGCTCTTTTCACCGGCGCTGATGCAACTGCGGCTCGGAAGGAAAAAAGGCTCTTCATGAGCAAGATCGACTTCGGCATCAAGGGACATATCGCTCAGGTACAGTTGAATCGTCCCGAAAAGCTGAACGCCATTGATCGCGATATGCTCGCCGATCTGGCTGAAGCTGTCGAGCGGATCGACAGCAGCCTTGAAGCGCGCGTCGTTCTCATCCGCGGGAGCGGCGATCGCGCCTTTTGCGTCGGCGCCGATATCAACGACTGGACTTCCCTCGAGCCGATGGATATGTGGCGGCGCTGGATACGCGACGGGCATCGCGTTTTCGCGCGCATTGCCGCTTTGCGCCAGCCTGTGATCGCCGTCCTGAACGGATTCACCTTGGGCGGCGGCCTCGAACTTGCCCTAGCGGCTGATATACGTCTCGCCGCCGACGGGATCGAACTCGGCTTCCCCGAAGTCTCCATCGCCACCCTGCCCGGTTGGGGCGGCACCCAGCGCTTGCCTGCCTTGATCGGCAAGGGCCGCGCCAAGCAGATGATATTTACGAGCCAGCGCATTTCCGCCCCGCAAGCCGAACAATGGGGGCTGGTCAACGAAGTCCTGCCGCGCGATCAATTGGACGACCGCGCTGATGAACTGGCGCGGCAGATAGCGGCGAACGCGCCTCTGGCGGTGCAATTCGCCAAGCAAGCCATCGACAGCGATACTCAAGGCGCGGCCGGTTATACCCTGGAAGCGCTTGCCGGCGCCCTCTCCGCCCATAGTGACGATGCCCAAGAAGGCTTAGCCTCGTTCCAGGAAAGACGCCCGCCAGATTACTCTGGCAGATAAGGCGCCCGTCAGTCATGCCCATGAGCGAACTCAACTCCCTCCTCGCCGACCTCGTCGCCATCGACTCGGTCAACCCCGACCTCGTTCCGGGCGGCGCTGGCGAAGGCCGCCTGGCGGAATACATCGCGCGCTGGGGACGGGACAATCATCTGGAAACCCATGTCCAGGAGGTCCGCCCTGGTCGCCCAAACATCATACTGATCGCGCGTGGGAGCGGCGGCGGCAAATCCCTCATGCTCAACGCCCATACCGATGTCGTCGGCGTCAGCGATATGGACGACCCCTTCGAGCCGGCTATCCGCGACGGGCGCATGTATGGGCGCGGCGCTTACGATATGAAGAGCGGCCTCGCTGCTTGCCTGCTGGCGCTAAAGGCGGCGCGGGAGTTGTCGCTGCGCGGCGATGTCTACGTCAGCGCCGTCGTCGATGAAGAATACGGCAGCATCGGCACGGAAGCCCTGCTGGCGGAATGGCATCGCTGGCCCGCCGATGCCCTGCTCATCGCCGAACCCACCGAATTAAATATCAGCATCGCCCACCGCGGCTTCGTCTGGCTGGAGATCGAGACCTTCGGCATCGCCGCCCACGGCTCCCTTCCCCATCTCGGCATCGACGCCATCGCCAAGATGGGAAAAGCGCTGGTCGCCTTGGACAATCATGACCGCGCCATGCGAGCCAACCCGACGCATGAACTGCTAAGCAGCGGCTCCCAGCACGCCTCGATCATCAGCGGCGGCGAGGAGATCTCGATGTACCCCGCCCACTGCAAACTTCTCGTTGAGCGGCGCACCATCCCCGGCGAAACCGTGGCGACCGTCGAAGCGGAAACGCGAGCCATCCTCGACAATATCGCAGCGACCGACCCCGACTTCAAAGCGCGGGTCACGGCAACTTTCGGCCGCGCGCCTTTCAGCATTGAGCCGGATCATCCTCTCGTGCGGCAGCTCAAGCGCATCGCCGAGGCTCAGCTAGGCGCCGATGTCCCGCTGATCGGCAGCAGTTGGTGGATGGATTCGGCGCTCTTCGCCGAGAAAGACATTCCCACAGCCGTGCTGGGGCCAGCCGGCGCCGGCGCGCATGCCCGCGAAGAATGGGTTGATCTGGAATCTGTCGCCCGATGCCGGGCGATCTACAGCGATCTCATCGCCGAT
Organism: Anaerolineae bacterium; assembly: GCA_022824365.1. GTDB lineage: Bacteria > Chloroflexota > Anaerolineae > Aggregatilineales > Phototrophicaceae > UBA6055. The sequence continues at coordinate 145,354 of JAJEAA010000023.1, read as the reverse complement.
TTCTGCCGCTAGACATTAAAGCGGAACAAGATCACATCGCCATCCTGCACGACATAATCGCGCCCCTCGACTTGCAGCAGACCGGCTGCCCGGATGGCATTGCGATCCTGATGCTCCGCGAAGACCGTGAAGGGAATAACCTCGGCGCGAATAAAACCTCGCTCCATATCTGTATGCACGACGCCGGCCGCCTGTGGCGCCGTCCAGCCCTGCCGGATCGTCCAGGCTCGCGCCTCGTTCTCATTGAATGTGAAATAACTGATTAAACCCAGCGCGCGATAACTCTCGCGGACCAGAACTTCCAGGCTGCTTTCCGCCAAGCCATAGACGCTCAGATAGTCGGCCCGCTCTTCATCGCTCAGCGACCCCAATTCCTGCTCCAAGCCCGCGCATACGGTGATGAGCTGTGCGCCCTCCGCGGCCGCAATCTCGCGGACGGAATCCAGCCAGGCATTGCCCGCGCGCAGCGCTTCTTCGTCAATATTGGCGACATAGATGATCGGCTTCGCCGTCAGAAAACGCATCTCGAAATCCAGCGTGACGAAGTCCGGATGTTCGCGCTCCTCGAAGCTGCGCAGCGGCTGCCCGGCGCTGATGCAAGCTTCCACCCGCCGCGCCATCTCCAACTGCGGCAGCAGCTTGCGATCGCCCTTGACCTCGCGTTCCAGCTTTTCCAGCCGCCGCTCCAACTGCTGCAAGTCCGCCAGCGCCAGTTCGGTATTGATGACCTCAATGTCGTCGGCCGGCTGCGGCGCCTCGTGCACATGCACGACATTCTCATCATCAAAGCAGCGGACGACATGCGCGATGGCGTCAACGTGGCGGATGCGTCCGAGAAAACGATTGCCCAAGCCTTCGCCCTTGTGCGCGCCTTTGACCAAACCAGCCACATCCACGAAGTCGACGCGGGTCTGTATCGCCTCCGGCACATCCACCCAGCCCTGTAAACGCGTCAGCCGCTCGTCGTGCAAGGGCACAACAGCGTGGTTGGCTTCGATCGTGCTGAAGGGGTAATTGGCCGCCACCGCGTTCTGTGCTCGCGTCAGGGCGTTGAACAGGGTGCTCTTGCCCACGTTAGGCAAACCAACAATGCCGATGCTCAAGCTCATAAATCACCCTCACTCTGTCGATCTTTAGGGTACTGTGTCATTACTGTACAAGAGAATATCACGCCAGCATCGATAATCCGATGATTATTGACTGCGGTGGAATCTCGATCGGTCGCTGCCGGGCTCGCGGCGCTCCGTCAATCCATCAAATCCTGAATCACGCGATTGGTCGTTGAAAGCCGGTCCGACAAGACGCGCGTGATAAACACATGCAATGTCGACGCCGTCTGCGGATCCGACGCTTCCATTTGCTGGAGCGCATCAAGGCTCAGTCGCTGCAAGACACCGGCCTCCGTCACAACTATGGACGCCGTGCGCGCTTTATTCAGGTAAAAGCCGACCTCGCCAATCACCGTGCCGGCCGTCATGCTGCGCAAGCGCAAGACTTCTTGCCCATCGCCCTGCAGCAGGACATCGACGCGGCCCGACTCTATGAAATACAGCGCATCCGATTCGTCGCCTTGATGGCAGACCACATCGCCCGCCTTCGTCTCAATGACTTCGAGGTACTTGTGCAGCGCGCTCACATCGCGGCTATCGATAATCGCCTGCTGCGCAAGCTGCTGCTCCACTGTAACCCGGGCGGCGGCGAGCAAGTCGGCGCCTTCCAGCAGCTTGTTCTCGCACCATTCAAGCGCGTGTTCCAGGTCATCAAAGAACTGCGGCTTGTTCGGCCGGCCGTCCACTATTTCGCCACGCGCCAAGTCGGGCTGCAAATGCGGCCGCGCGCTCGAAATCAGCAACTCGATATCATGTCTGTCCGTCAGCCGCTTCAGCTTTTTGAAGTCGTTGATCGAGGAGACATCAAAGCCGCGCACGGACTTAAAATCGAGGATGATGAATTCCAAGGGATGGTTGTCCACATTGGAAATAAAAGACTTAACTCGCTCATAGAAACGGTAGGCGCTGCCAAAAAATACATAACCCTGCAAGCGCAGGATCAGGATCTTCTGACCCTCTTTTTGCAAGAACTGGCTTTCCGCGTACGATCGGTCCAGATTGCTGCCATGTACGCCGCCGAACAACTCCTGTTTGATGACATTCATCCGGCTGTATTCCAGGACGAAGAAAAGAATCGCCACTACCAAACCAAGAACGATGCCGGGCAACAGACCAAAAAGCCCGGTAGCAAGCGCGATGGCCAAGACAGTGATGTAATCCTGGCGCGGCAGTTTGGACCAGCTTTCCAGCAGCCATTCTTTCATGAACTGCAATCCGAAAAACATCAACAACCCAGCAGGCAGGAAACGCGGCACAAGCGAGAACAGCGCGCTGCCGAAGACCAGCGTCAACCCGAACATGAAGGCGAGAATGACGCCCACCAGCCGCCCATAAACGCCCATGATCTCCACCAGCGCGGAGGACGCGGGGGCATGATAGCCCACGATGCCGCCGCCAGCCGCGCCAGAGATGATATTTGCCATGCCATTGACCTTGCATTCGCGGTTGAAGTCCAACTCGCGGCCAACGACAAGTTCTTGCGCGCCCGCTCTAAAAAACACATTCAACGTATAGACAACCATCAAGGTCAGAACGCCGCCGGCGCTGGCCGAGATCATGGACAAATCAATCTGTTTGATGGCGGCAAAATCGAGCAGCTGCCAGTTAAGCGCATCCGGTACTATGGGCAGGTGCCATCCTGCTTCCGCCAAGGCGTTCGCATCGCCAACGATAAGGGCGGCCCAGGCATAATACAGGATGAGAGACGCGAGTATGACGCTCGGCATAATCAGCGGGCTCTTGACCCGCACCTGCAAAACAAGCGCGCACAGGGCAAATAGCGCCGACGGCAGCCAGCGCGCCAAAACGCCGCCTTCCATGAGCAAGGGCAAGCTCTCCGCCGAGAGCCTGAAATCCGCGACAACGCCGAAGCCCGCGTTAAAGATGAGCCAGCCCAAGCCCGCCAGAAAGCCGCCGACGATGGGATAGGGGATGTAACGGACTAAGCCCCCGGCGCGCGCAATGCCCAGCAGCAGCAGAAAGCCCGCCGTAAAGATCGACGAGAGCGCGATTATCCCATATACCAAGGGAAACAATGCCTCCGGCGACATCTCAGCTGGCGCCGCCGCAACCACGCTGCTGGCGATCAAGCCCTGAATAACCGCGGTCGGGCTCTGCGGGATGACCAGCGTCGCATGATCCGAACAGAAAATAGAGGTAACCGATATGATGATGACTTGGCTTACCAGCACAATGCCCAGCCCGGCGGCAAAATAACCGGCCAGCCTGCCGTGGAAAATCAGACTGGCGTAAGAAGGCATCGCGCTGGCCATGAGCAGCCAGATAGTGGCGCTGGCCAAGAGGCTGCGGAGAAAGATCGCTGGTTGCAGAGAGATCTTTAACTTATCGCTAAAGCTTAGATCCGGGGAAGCGAAGGGCGAATCAGATTGCATAGCTTGTCCTGGACGCCTGCCGACGCAACCGGTCGAGCCCATATCGCCCAAGCGGCTACGCTGACAGTTGACGCGCCGCATACACCGTCGCCAAGACCCAAAGTCGCTGCCGGCTCGGTGAATTCAACGTTGAACTAATCTTACCACAAATCCCATTCCAACCGCTCCGTCGCTTGCGATGCAGGTGCTATAATCTATCCGATATGTAGGCTGACACTTCCAGAATGAGCGATATGACGCAGATACCAGGATTTGACCGCATTGAACAAGACTTGCTGAACCGCCTCCGCGAAATCGGCACAGCCACCATCGCTGGCGCGCTGGCCAAGAAAGGCATCCGCAATCCTCATCTCGTCGGCTTGACGCCTTTCAATCCAGGCAAGACCATCGCGGGCCAAGCCGTCACCCTGCAGTTCATGCCCAAGCGCGAAGATGTGCATTGGGGCGACGAATACGCCGCCTCCCCCGAGCGCGAACTGCACCGCAAAGCCATCATCGCCTGTCAGCCGGGCGATGTCGTGGTCGTTGATGCCCGCGGCAGCCTGTCCAGCGGCATCTTCGGCGAGATGATGCTGACCTCTTTCAAAGCTCGCGGCGGCGAAGGCGTGGTCATTGACGGCTGCATCCGCGACTTTCCCGAGGCGCAAAAGCTCGATCTCGGTCTCTGGCTCCGCGGCGTCACGCCCAACTTCCACACCCAGACCGATATCTTCCCCCACGCCGTGAATGTGCCCATCGCCTGCGCTGGCGTCTTCGTCGTGCCCGGCGATGTCATCGTCGCCGATGATGATGGCGCGGTCGTCCTGCCATTTGCCCTCGCCGCCAATATCGCCGAGCAAGCCACCGAGAAAGCGGCCTGGGAAGTCTTCTCGCGCATGAAGCTGGAAGAAGGCGAACCGCTGGAGAAATACTACCCGCTCAACGCCGAGGCGCAGCAGGAATACGAGGCTTGGCTGAAGGCGGGGCGCCCCCACCCCCAAACCCCCTCCCCCATAAAGAGGGATGGGACTTCTGCATGAGCGAAGCGGCGCTGGCGCTTAGCCTGTTTTTCCACATCGGCGCGACTGTCATCTGGATCGGCGGCATCCTGCTCGTGACCTTCCTGGTCGTCCCGGAATTGAATCGCGTCCTCGCCGACCAACCGGCGCTCTATCAACTGCTGCGGCGCCTGCACAAACGCTTCGGGCCCCTGGGCAATCTGGCGCTGGCTGTCCTCATCGTGACCGGCTTGCTGCAGATGTCGGCAGATCCGAATTACGAGGGTTTGCTGCAATTCAACAATCGCTGGAGCCAGGCGCTGCTGATCAAGCATATTCTGCTCATCATCATGGCGCTGGCGGGCTTGGGTTTGCAGTTGGGCGTCGCGCCGGCGCTGGAGCGGACGAGTCTGCTGCTCGAGCATGGCAAAGGCGATGCGGGCGAGTGGCGGCGGCTGCGGGGGCGGGAACAGCGCTTGACCCGGCTTATCGCAGCTTTGGCTGTGCTCATCCTGGGGACCAGCGCCTGGCTGACGGCCATCTAAGTTCCGCGCGCTGACTGGTCCACATTTTGCCACCGAGTACAGCGAGGGATTAGAGGGCGCCGAGATTTGTTAGTAGTTGATTTGAAACTCGCGATAAGGCGATATGCTGTGCGAAAGGCCACTGTGATTGCTGGCGAGCGATTTGAGGCTCGCCCGGACGAATTTCGATATCAATGCTACCGCCGGCGTAATCAGTTATAAAGGAAGTGGGAAGAGGCGCGGCATGCGCATACTCTGGAGCGACCATGATTGAAGGGCAGGCGGCGCGAGACGCAAGACTTCACGCTGGAAGATCGCTACTCTGCCCAGCGCGGCGCGGTCGTCATGTCGGGCAATCAGACGCTGGCGCGGCTGGCGCTGTCCGGCGACGACTGGATTTCAGCGATTTCGCCGGCAAAGGAGCATACTAGATGACCTAGATCTGTTTTTCGTGGCAAATGAACCGGTTGCATGAAGGGCGATATCGGGAAATCGAGGGCTGGCAACGGAAAAAGCCTAATTGTCAGGCGTCGAAGGTGTCAGCACTTCTGCTCCGTCGCAGAGTTGAAGGGGACTTAGCAGGCCGGAAGGAGGGCGCTCGTTCGTGTACTCTTCGCCTTCATAGATGGTCAGCCCCCCGATTTCTATAACCCTTCTTACTCTGAGCCAGCATCCTGGAGTTTCCTCTTCGCCATCGTTTGTGCTGCTGGCGGCGATGTTGCTATTCTGTTGCCAAGCTACGCCGTTGTCTGGGTGCATAGCCCATCCGCGATGCCAGGCGGCGTTACGCTGGTCTTCATCCTCGCTTTCGCACATCTGCTTGAGGTGCTGGAAACCGGTGGCGTCTACTGGCATCCAGTCGGCATGTTCGGTCTCAAAGCATAAATTCGGCTGGTCGCTGTCAGCCAATGCGGGCGCGGCAAGCAGCAGAAACAGCGAGAAGGCGATGAGAACGGATGTGATTGGGACGGTGGAGCGAAAAATAAGAGACGGAGTGTTACTAGATGATATTACGGGGGGGGGGGGGGTGAAGATTCGATGTTCATTGCTGCACCTTTGTTTCCGCGATTCTGGCAGTATTTTCCAAATCGCTAATTTACTACAGATATATAAACAACACCCCTCTAATGGGATGTTTTCGTAGTGTAATCCCATTTCGCGCTTCTGTCAAGCACTTGCGTCGAAGAGTCGAAAATTGCCTGCGCGCCAAGAAATCGGGATATACGCAACCAGCGAACACATATGCCATCCCTCGCGTAATCTGTTATAAAGGAAGTAACCGTATCCGCGGCAGTCAGGTCAGCTATGCTAGAGAAACAAGCTCCTCCCGAAACGCAGACATCTTCGCCCGAACTGGCGGATTTCACCTTGGAAGATCGCTACACCGCCGAAGACGGCATCGTCGTCATGAACGGGATTCAGGCGCTGGCAAGGCTGCCCCTGGACCAGCACCGGGCTGATAAGCGCCGCGGATTGCACACGGGGGGCCTCGTCACCGGCTATCGCGGCTCGCCGATCGGCGCGCTGGACTTCGTGCTGGAGACCATTCCCCATCTGCTCGCCGAGCATCATATCCGCTTCATCCCGGCCGTCAACGAGGATCTGGCGGCCACCGCCATCATGGGCAGCCAAACGGTCAACCTGCTGCCCGAGCCGAAATTCGATGGCGTCTGCGGCATCTGGTACGGCAAGGGGCCGGGCGTCGACCGCAGCGGCGATGCCTTCAAACACGCCAACCTGGCCGGCGTCGGACAATTCGGCGGGGTGCTGGCGGCCGCCGGCGATGACCCTTCCTGCAAATCCTCGACTATCCCCTCGCATTCCGAAGTCGCGTTATACGACGCCCTCATGCCGATTCTCTATCCCGGCAGCGCCCAGGAGATCCTCGACCTCGGCTTGCTGGGTTTCGCACTGTCGCGTTTCAGCGGTTTGTGGGTGGGTTTCAAAATCGTCACCGATGTCGCCGATGAATACAGCAGCATCGAAGTCGGCTTGGATCGGGTCGAGATCGTCGAACCGGACTTCCGCCTCAACGGACAGCCCTGGCGTCCGAAGCAGAACACCGCCTTGCTCTCGCCCCACAGCCTGGAGCAAGAGCGGGCAGTCCACGAGGAGCGCCTGGACGCGGCATTGGCTTTCGCTCGCGTCAACCGCATCAACAACATCGCCGTCTCGAGCGCCGATGACTGGCTGGGCATTATCGCGGCCGGCAAGACCTGGTACGACCTGCGCGGGGCGCTGCTCGATATCGGCCTGGACGATGAGGCCCTGCGGCGCGCCGGCATCCGCCTGCTCAAGCTCGGCATGATCTACCCAATCGAGCGCGAGATCCTGCTCGAATTCGCCGCCGGCCTGGACGAGATCCTCATCATCGAGGAGAAGCGCGCCTTCATCGAAACCTTCTGTAAGGAAGCGCTCTACGGCAGCGGGCATTCGCCGCTGATCATCGGCAAGAAAGACGAATCGGGCCAGCGGCTCGTCCGCGCCGATTATGAGCTGGACGCCGATGAGGTCGCCCGCGTGCTGGCGCGGCGTTTGCGCGGGCGTATCGATGCGCCGCGACTGGAAAGCCGACTGCGGGAGCTGGAGCGCCTGCCCGACCTGGGCGCCATCCCCATCGCCTCCCGCTCGCCTTATTTCTGCTCCGGCTGCCCCCACAACCGCTCGACCATCGTGCCCGACGGCTCCATGGCTGGCGCTGGCATCGGCTGTCATACGCTGTCGATCATGATGGACCGGCAGACCTCCGGCGTCACGCAAATGGGCGGCGAAGGCGCGAATTGGGTTGGCGCGGAAGCCTTCACCGATATCAAGCATATTTTCCAAAACATCGGCGATGGCACCTTTGCTCATAGCGGGTCGCTCTCGATACGGCAAGCGACCGCGGCCGGCGCCAATGTGACTTTCAAGATCCTTTACAACTCGGCAGTAGCGATGACCGGCGGACAACCGGCTGACGGCTTGATGCCCGTGCCAGAGATGACCCACCTGCTCTATGCCGAGGGTGTGAAGAAGACCATCGTCATCTCGGACGATCCGGCCAAGTTCCCGCCCGATACCCGCTGGGCGTCCAACGCGGAAGTCTATGAACGCGACCGCCTGGAAGAAGCGCAATTGATCCTGCGCGATATCCCGGGCGTGACCGCGCTGGTATACGATCAGGAATGCGCGGCCAACCTGCGGCGCAAGCGGCGACGCGGTTACGCCCCCGACCCCAGCCTGCGCATCGTCATCAATGAGGCGATCTGCGAGGGCTGCGGCGATTGCGGCTCGGTCTCCAATTGCCTCAGCGTCCAGCCGGTTGAGACCGAATTCGGGCGCAAGACGCAGATTCATCAATCCTCCTGCAACAAAGACTACACCTGCCTCGAAGGCAATTGTCCCGCTTTCATGGGCGTCATCCCGGCCGAGCCGCCGCCAAGGGAAGCCGCGCCCGCCTTCCGCGTCACACAGACAATTGCCGAACCCCAGCGCCGAGTCAACGGGACAGCAAATATCCTGATGATGGGCATCGGCGGCACCGGCGTGGTGACAGCCAATCAAGTCATGGGCACGGCCGCCGCCCTGGACGGCTTACACGTCCGCTCGCTGGACCAGACGGGCTTGAGCCAAAAGGGGGGGCCAGTCGTCTCCAATCTCAGGATCACCGCCGAGCCAGTCGACATGGCGCCGAAAATCGGGGCGGGCGCGACCGACGCCTTCCTTGTCTTTGATGCGCTGACGGCGACCGCCAGGGCAAATCTCATCCGCGCCAATCCACAGCGAAGCGTCGCCATCGTCAGCACCAGCAAAGTGCCGACCGGCGCCATGGTCCGCGATACCACGGTCGAATATCCGGAAGCGGATCGCCTGCTCGAGATCATCAATCGGGAGACGCGCGCTGGCGACAATGTCTTCTTCGATGCCCTCGGCTTGGCGGAAGCGCTCTTCGGCAACCACATGATGGCGAACTTCATCGTCATCGGCGCCGCCTATCAAGCTGGCCTGCTGCCTATGTCGGCCGCTGCCATCGAAGACGCCATCGCTCTCAACGGCGTCAAGATCGAAGACAACCAGCATGCCTTCCGCGCCGGTCGATTGGCGGTGGCGGATGCCGATTGGCTGGCAAGCCTGGAACTAAAACGACCGGGCGCGGTCGAGGCATCAGCGGAGCCTTCAGCCGCGGGGCGGGCGCTGATTGATTCGCTTTCGGCGACGGGGGAACTCAAGCGCTTGGTCGAGATTCGCGTGCCGGAACTCATCGCCTATCAGAACGAAGCCTATGCCCGCCGCTATATTGACGACCTCAAACGAGTTTTCGCCGCGGAGCAAGCCGCCAGCCCCGGCAATACCGCTCTCAGCGAAGCCGTCGCTCGCTACCTCTTCAAGCTGATGGCTTACAAAGACGAATACGAAGTGGCGCGCCTCAGCCTCAAGCCGGCAGCGCGGACGGCGTTGACCTCTCAATTCGGCGAGCGCGCCCGCGTCCACTATCTCTTGCAGCCGCCGATCCTCAAGGCGCTGGGCTTGCAGCGCAAGATCAAGCTGGGGCGCTGGTTCGATGTCGTCTACCGCGGGCTGCGTCACCTGCGCTTCCTGCGCGGCAGTCCCTTCGACCTCTTCGGCTATCATCACGTCCGCCGGATCGAGCGCGACCTCATCGCGCAATATCGGCGCCTGGTCTTCGGCGCGCTTGACGATCTGAGCGAGGACAATTATCAGCGCGCGGTCAAGCTGGCTGAGCTGCCCGATATGATCCGCGGCTACGACGAGGTCAAGCTGGGCAATGTGGAGCGCTTCTGGGAGGCAGTGCGGGGTCTGGGATACGAGTAGCGGCTTTCGCGATCACAATTCAACCGCAAAGGCGGGAAGCTCACGAAGAATCGGCCGGGGCGAGCGGAGATTTGCCCTCCCGATTGGCCAGCGAAAACACCGTGCAAAAACAAAATCTGTGACCGAACCGCCATCCGCGTTACCATAGTCCGCGTATCCCTAATGAAGAGCAAACAAGGACAAGCAACATGAGCGAGAAAATCGGATTCATCGGCTTAGGCATCATGGGGCGCGGCATGGTAGATAACCTGATGAAAGCCGGCTTTGACGTTACTGTTTGGAACCGCACCGCGGAGCGCATGAACCCCTACGTCGAGCGCGGCGCGGCAGCAGCTGATTCACCCAAAGCGGTGGCCGAAGTCAGCGATATCATCATCATCTGCGTCAGCGACACGCCCGATGTCGAAGCGGTCATCCTGGGCGAGGACGGCGTCATCCACGGCGCCTCCGCCGGCGATCTGGTGATAGATATGAGCACGATCAACCCGGTGAATACGGTCGAGATCGCCGAGCAGCTCAAGGCCAAGGGCATCGCGATGCTCGACGCGCCCATCAGCGGCGGCAGTGAGGGCGCGGCCAATGGCACGCTCAGCATCATGATCGGCGGGGGCGAGGCGGATGTCGCGCGGGCCATGCCCGCCTTCGAGGCGATGGGCAGCACCATTACCCATGTCGGCGAGGCTGGCGCCGGCCAAACGGTCAAGCTCTCAAATCAGATTCTCTGCGTGGTGAATATGCTGGCGGCCAGCGAGGCGCTGCTCTTCGCGAAAGCTGGCGGGGTCGACCTGGACAAGATGCTGCAAGCGGTGACCGGCGGCGCGGCCGGCAGTTGGATGCTGGCGAATCGCGGTTCTCAGGTGATCAACGATTATTGGGAGCCGGGTTTCTCGATTGATTTGCAGCAGAAAGACCTGCGGCTGGTCATGGGCGCGGCTGACGAGATGGGCATACCGGTCATCGCCACGGCGCTTTGCTTCAACTTGTATCGAACCCTGCAAGCGCAGGGCTTGGGCGGCGATGGCAACCACAGCATCATCAAGCCGCTGGAAGCCATGGCGGGCATACAGGCGCGCCTGTAGACGGCTGAGCAAATCTAACGGCGGTTGAACAAATCCTGCCGAGATGTGTTATGTTAGATGTGTAAATGATGTTGATGCTTGGAGCACGTAATGGTGGCTGAAGTAGCGGAACGTCTGCTGAATGTTGACGAATTCCTGCAATGGGAAAGTCAACAAACCTTCAGACATGAACTGATAAACAACAGGGTCCATCAAATGACAGGCGCCAGCAGATCGCACAATCGTATCATCTTGGACCTTGCCCGCGCGCTTGAGGATAGACTGCACAGTGAAGCATGCGAGGTGTTTGCCGTTGAAGTCGGCGTACTGGTCAATCTTGAGGGAACATACACCTACCCCGATGTGATGGTTGTATGCGGCGAACAGAAGGTTCGCGCTGGCGCCCCGCAGACTTCGCTGGAGAATCCCACGCTGCTTTTTGAGGTCTTATCACCCTCAACGGAAATGTACGATCGCAGCCAGAAGTTGGAGCAATACCTGCAAATCCCATCGTTGCAGGGTTATTTCCTCGTCGCGCAGGATAAGCCTTTGATCGAAGCCCACACGCGCTCCGGCGCCGGCTGGTCATCCTACGAATGCGCCGGGCTGGAATCCAGCCTGATCATACCAGCGCTTGACTGCGAGATTCCGCTCAGTGAAGTCTATCGCCGCGTGCGCTTCGAGGAAACTTAGTAAATCAAGCCACTTACAGCGCCCAAGCTATATACCCCCAAATTCGAGAATTCTCGCCTGGCAGCGGCAAATCTGAATTGTAAATCGTCCGACAGCGCGGCATAATGCGGGGCTGTTGCATTTGCTGGGCTGAGAAAGGGTAAACATGAGCGCATTACGCGTGACCATCTGGCACGAATTCCGACACGAAAAGCACGACGAGCATGTCGCGAGCGTCTATCCGGACGGCATCCACGGCGCGCTGGCGAAAGGGCTGGCGCCCTACGGCTTCGATATCAAGACCGCCACGCTCGATGAGCCCGAGCACGGGCTGACGCAGGATGTGCTCGATAATACCGATGTGCTGACCTGGTGGGGCCACATGGCGCATGAAGAGGTCTCCGACGAGATCGTCGACCGGGTGCAGGAGCGCGTGCTCAATGGCATGGGCTTGATTGTGCTGCACTCGGGCCATCTCTCGAAGATCTTCCGCCGCCTGATGGGCACCGGCTGCATGTTGAAATGGCGCGAAGCCGATGAGAAAGAGCGGATCTGGGTGGTCGATCCCTCGCATCCGATCTGCGACGGCCTGCCCGAATATTTCGAATTTGAAGAAGCGGAAATGTACGGCGAGCATTTTGATATCCCGCCGCCGGATACCCTCGTCTTCATCAGTTGGTTCGAGGGCGGCGAAGTCTTCCGCAGCGGCTGCTGTTATCAGCGCGGACAAGGCAAGATCTTCTACTTCCGCCCCGGGCACGAGACCTACCCGATCTATCACATGCCGGTGGTGCATCAGGTCATCGCCAATGGCGTCAACTGGGCAAAGCCGGTCTCGAATCCACCGATGGTCCGCGGCAACATCCCTGAATTCATGTCTTAAAGCCGACTCCCGCCGCTCGTTAGAATTGTAGAGGCGATCTACCAGGTCGCCCGCCGATAGACAGCGAAACCGTAGGAGCAACTCTGCTAGTCGCCTTCTCACTCGTACAAATGTAGGGGCGACCTGATGGGTCGTCCATGAACTCATAAGGGAAGTCTTATGAATACACTGAACCTTGGCATCATCGGCGTCGGCAATATCGCGCCGGCTTATATCCGCGGCTGCGCGCCTTTTGACGTGATCAAGATCGTCGCCTGCGCCGATATCCTGGTTGATCGCGCTCAGGCTTTCGCCGCCGAGCATGACTTGGAAGCCAACAGCGTCGAGGACATGCTGGCGCGGGACGATATCGATATCGTCGTCAACCTGACCATCCCGGCCGCCCATGCCGAAGTCTCGTTGCAAATCATTGAAGCGGGCAAACATGCCTACAGCGAAAAGCCGCTGGCGCTGAACCGGGCTGACGGCGAAAAGATCGTCAAGGCAGCGGCGGCGGCTGGCGTCCGCCTGGGCTGCGCGCCCGATACTTTCCTCGGCGGCGGCGGACAGACCGCGCGCAAAGCGATCAATGACGGCCTCATCGGCGCTCCCGTGGCCGCAACCGCCTTCTTCCTCAGTCACGGTCCGGAAAGTTGGCATCCCAACGCCGGCTTCTACTATCTCAAAGGCGGCGGACCGCTCTTCGATATGGGTCCCTATTATCTGACCGCCCTCGTCAATCTGATGGGACCTGTCGCGCGCGTCGCCGGCTCCGCTCGTATGACCTTCCCCGAGCGCGTCGCCACCAGCGAAGCGCTGATGGGCCAAGTGCTGCCGGTCGAGGTCAACACCCATATTGCCGGCACGCTGGAATTTGAGAGCGGCGCTATCGCCACCGTCATCACCAGCTTCGATATCTGGGACCATCACCTGCCCTGGATCGAGATTCACGGCACCGAGGGATCCTTGACCGTGCCCGATCCCAACCGCTTTGATGGCGAAGTGACCGCAGTCAAGGGCGGGTCGCGCGAATGGGACGATATCCCGCTGACGCATACCACCAATATCGGGCGCGGCGCCGGCGTCGCCGATATGGCTTACGCGATTCAATCGGGGCGGCCCCACCGCGCCAGCGGCGATCTCGCTTTCCATGTGCTGGATATCATGCAAGCGCTGGAAGAATCGGCCGCGCAAGGTCAACATATCGAGATCAAGAGCGCGCTTGAGCAACCGCTGGCGGTGCCGGCCGGCTTGCCCGATGGCGAATTGGACGCATAAACCGTCGCGCGCAGTCCGATAGAATCGTCAGACAGGAACGATTGTGGAGACACTTAAGGTCGGCCTCATAGGCACAGGCGATATCGCGCCCGCCTATATACGCGGCTGCGCCCCCTTCAATGTCATTGATATCGTGGCTTGCGCCGACCTCCTGCATGACAAAGCCGAAGCCTTCGCCGCCGCTCATGGCTTAAAAGCGCTAAGCGTGGCTGACCTGCTGGCGCGCGGCGATATCGACATCGTCATCAACGCGACTGTGCCCGCCGCCCACGCCGAAGTCGCGCTGCAAATCATCAATGCGGGCAAACATGCCTACAGCGAAAAGCCCCTGGCTATTGACCGCGCGGAAGCTGAACCAGTGATGCGGGCGGCAGTTGCGGCTGGATTGCGCCTGGGCTGCGCGCCGGATGCCTTGCTCGGCGGCGGCAACCAGACCGCGCGTCGGGCGCTCGACGCGGGCGCCATCGGCCTGCCTGTTGCGGGGACGGCCTTCTTCCTCAGCCGCGGACCCGAAAGCTGGCATCCCAACCCGGATATCTTTTATCAGCGGGGCGGCGGACCCCTCCTCGATATGGGGCCGTACTTCCTGACCGCGCTGGTCCACTTGCTGGGTCCGGTCGCGCGGGTCAGCGCCTCGGCGGCTATCAGCTTTCCCGAGCGCATCGCTGCCAGCGAAAAGCACATGGGACGCGCCCTGCCGGTCGAGGTCAACACGCATGTCGCCGGCACGCTAGAATTCGCAAGCGGAGCCATCGCCTCATTGATCGCCAGCTTTGACATCTCGGGGCATCACCTGCCGCCGCTGGAGATTCACGGCAGCGAAGGGTCGCTCTCTCTGCAGAAACCGAATATGTTTGACGGCGAAGTCAGCCTGCTGCAAGCGGGGTCGCGCGAATGGGAGACCTTGCCCTTCTCGCATACGACCAACATCGGGCGCGGCGCCGGCGTCGCCGTTATGGCTTACGCGATTCAATCCGGACGGCCCCACCGCGCGAGCGGCGCGCTGGCTTACCATGTGCTGGATATCATGTGCGCGCTGGAAGAATCGGCCGCGCAGGGACGGCATATCAGCATCCAAAGTACAATCGAGCGGCCCGAACCTCTGCCGGCTGGTTTGGCCGATGGCGAGCTGGATTGGTAAATCACGCTATCAGCCAATGAGAAAGACGTAGGCTATGGCTGAGTATGTCATCGTCGGAGGCGGAATATATGGCTGCGCGGCCGCCTGGGAGCTGGCAAAGCGCGGCGCGGATGTCTTGCTGCTGGAAGCCGCGCAAATCGCTGGCGGCGCATCCGGCGGCTTGGGCGAACGTGGGGTGCGCGCCAATGGACGCGACCGGCGCGAATTGCCCTTGATGCGACTGGCCTATGACATCTGGCCCACGTTGCGCGAGGACATCGGCGGCTACACTGGCTACCGGCGCCTGGGGCACTTGCTGTTGATCGAGCGCGAGGTTGACCTGGCGGCAGCGCCCGCGCAAGTTTGGCTGCAGAATCAGCAGGGGATTGAGTCGCATTTGCTGGATGCGGCTGAACTGCGCGAGCTGGAGCCGGAACTCAGCGACAAAGTCATCGGCGCGATCTACTGCCCGAAAGACGGCGTGGCCGATCACAGCGCCACCACGCGGTCGATGGCGGTGGCGGCGCTGGTCCAAGGCGCGACCATTCTGGAAGGCGCGCGCGTCACTGGGCTGACACGACGCGGCGAGCGCGTCATCAGCTTGCGCGCGGTGATTGACAGCGAAGCGGTCGATATCCCCGTCGGGAAGCAAGTCATCCTGCTGTCCAACGCGCATGTGGGCGATTTTGTCGCCGAGCAACTGGGCTTGCAACTGCCGATCTGGCGGATGCTGCCGCAGGTGATGGCGCTGCGCGCGGATATCCCGCCGCCGCTGACCCGCCTCATCGGTCACGCCCATCGCACGCTGGCGATCAAGCCGCTGCCCGACGGGCGCGTCATGGTCTCGGGCGGCTGGCGCGGACGCTGGGATGAGGCGCTGGGAACAGGCGTCCCAATCGCGGAGCAGGTCGAGGGCAATCGGCTGGAGGCGGTCGCGGTTTACCCGGCGCTGGCGGGCTTGCCGGTGGATGAAGTCTACACGGATCGCGCCGAGATGCTCTGCGTGGACGGGATTCCCATCATCGACACGCTGCTCGGCGCGGCGAATATGCTGGTGGGCGTCGGCTGGTCGGGGCATGGCTGGGCGATCGCGCCGGCGGTCGCGCGGCTGATGGCGGAGTGGGTCTTGAGCGGGGAGCGTCCGGAGCTGCTTGCGCCGTTTGGCTATGGGCGGTTTCTCTATCAGAGTTAAAACTTCGGTTGCTCCATGCTTGTTACCGCATCACGTCCGCGAAGGAAGTCGAAATCGACGCCCAGCGGCGCTTGGTTGACGTGCCGCAGGTAGAGCTGCCCGTAGCCGCGACTGAAGGCGGGCGGAGGCGGCGTCCAGGCGGCTCTTCTCTCGGCTAGCTCGCCGTCGCTGACGCGCAGCTGCAGGCGGCGTTCGGCGACATTCAACTCAATCTCATCGCCATCCTCAACCAGCGCCAGCGGACCGCCCAGGGCGCTTTCCGGCGCGACATGCAAGACGATCGTGCCGTAGGAGGCGCCGCTCATGCGGGCGTCGGAGATGCGGACCATATCGCGTATTCCCTGCCTGAGCAGCTTCTGCGGGATGGGCAGATTGCCGACTTCGGGCATGCCCGGTCCACCGATGGGACCGCTGTTTTGCAGCACGAGCACATGGTCGGGCGTCACATCCAGCGCCGGGTCGTGGATGCGCGCTTTGAGGTCGGCGACATCTTTGAAGACCAGCGCCGGTCCGCGATGATTGCAGAGGGCGGGCGTCGCGGCCGCATGCTTGATGACCGCGCCATCGGGGGCGAGATTGCCGCGCAGGATGCTCAAGCCGCCTTCGCTTTGCAGCGGATCGTCCAGCGAGCGGATGACATCGGGGTTACTGACTTGAGCTTTTGCCACGTTCTCCGCCAGCGTACGGCCGGTGACGGTGAGGGCGTCGCTGTGCAGCAGGGGCAGAAGTTGCTTGAGCACAGCGGGGATGCCACCGGCGTAAAAGAGGTCTTCCATCTGGTATTGGCCGGTGGGGCGCATGTTGGCGATGAGGGGACTGCGGCGGCTGAGTTCGTCGAAGCGCGACAGGGGCAGATCGACCCCGGCGCGGCCGGCGATGGCGGGCAGGTGCACGATGGCGTTGGTGCTGCCGCCGAGAGCATGCAGCAGGGTGATGGCATTGTCGAAAGCTTCGGCGGTCAGGATTTGCGAGGGGCGGATGTCGCGCGCCACAAGCTGCACGATCTGTCTTCCGGCGGCGGTTGCCAGGCGCAGGCGGCGGGAATCGGCGGCCGGGATAGCGCCATTGCCGGGCAACGCCATGCCCAGCGCTTCCATCAGCGAATTCATGGTCGAGGCGGTGCCCATGACCATGCAGTGGCCGGCGCTGCGCACGAGGTTGGCTTCGACCTCGCGGT
This sequence comes from Anaerolineae bacterium, assembly GCA_022824365.1. Taxonomy (GTDB): domain Bacteria; phylum Chloroflexota; class Anaerolineae; order Aggregatilineales; family Phototrophicaceae; genus UBA6055. The sequence goes on along the minus strand of JAJEAA010000023.1, from coordinate 128,180 downwards.
AGGTCTCGGCGGAGATGGCCCCGGCTTGGTATTCGGCGGTGTAGCGGCGGCAATCGGTGCAGGCGCCCAGGATTTCGCCCTGGTAATGCCCGTTGAGCATGGGACCGCCGCTGAGCATGATGGTCGGGATATCGGCGCTGGCGGCGCCCATGAGCGCGGCGGGGGTGGTCTTGTCGCAGTTGGTGAGCAGGACGACGCCATCGAGGGGGTTGCCGCGGATCATCTCCTCGGTGTCCATCGCCGCCAGGTTGCGGCAGAGCATGGAGGTGGGGCTGAGGTGGATTTCGCCAAGGGAGATGGTGGGGAATTCCAGCGGGAAACCGCCGGCTTGCAGGACGCCGCGCTTGACGGCTTCGCTGATTTGGCGGAGGTGGCTGTTGCAGGGGTTGAGCTCGCTCCAGGTGTTGCCGATGCCGATGAGCGGGCGGGACATATCGGCGCTGTCGTAGCCCATGGCGGCGGTGAAGGCGCGGTGGGTGAGGCCCGAGACGCCGTCTTCGTTGAAGAAGGATTGGCTGCGTTTGCTTGTATCACTCATCGAAATCGTCTTTTCCTTTTCTTCACCACAGAGGCAGAACGACCTAAGAATTACGAAAGGACATTGTCCATTGATGGGTTCTGCACAGGAATTATACACAGCCTTCTCATAGCGAGATTCTCTTAGTAATTTCTATTGCATTGTCCCTTTTGTCCGGACAACGAAATAGCCTTTTCGGACAAAGGGACAATGGCGGACAAAGTTCGGGTGGATCGTGGTTGGGCGCAGGCGGCGGCTTCTCCTGTGAGATATTCCCTGTTTTCCCAAGAAATTGACAAATGTATAGATACAGTATGTATATGGCGGGGGGGGGGTAGGGGGGTAGCCCCTCTGTCGGTCCGCGATTGCGGAAATGCGGGATGGGATCCGCTGAGAGCCGAGATTGAACACGCGAGACAATTTATCCATAGAGGGAGTGTATCATCATTTTGGGTAGAGATAAAGCACAGATGTTCGCAAGAGCGTAGAGAGATTTTGACAGCATCGCAGGGCGCGATTATACTGGACGTGAACATGAGGAGGCGGCATGGCGACAAGCGACATTCGATTCAAGCGGATCGAAAAAGAATATCAGAGTGTGCGAGACGGCCAGGACGACATTTTGGACCGGATCGACACGTACGAAGAGGCGCTGCTAGGACTGAATGAAACAGTCGTGGCGAACCATGAGTGGTCCCGGCGACAATTCGCCGAACTCAATGAAAAGTTGGACAGGCTCATGGCGCACCTGGACGTGCCGCCCAAGCCGCCGGCCGGCTTCGTGAAGGAGTGAGAGTTACCCCCCACCCCAAACTCCTCCCCCACAAGGAGGGAGGGGCTTATTTCCACCGAGGTTTTTCACCGCAAAGACACGAAGGGCACAAAGGGGTTTATTCACCCGTCGCGATGCGCTGGGTCGCGCGACTGTGCGGGGCTGGGAGATTTTGGCGCAGACGTACGAGAAAATTCGATTAATCACTTTTCTTGCTAATCCAAGATAGCACAATTATACTTTCACAAAAGATTGCGATTTCGCCGCGTTATTGTGTATCTATCATCAGGACTTATGAATGGCCATACCTCTCGACCACATGAAAGAACGGTTGCACTTCGCCTATGTACGTGCTGTTGTGGCGAGGGCAGGCGCAACTTGCCGACCATACAATGAGGACGACTACGGTATAGATGCGAGGATAACAGCCATAAAGCTAAGATCAAACGGAAAACCCGGTCCAACAAGTGTGGGATTCGAATGCCAGTTGAAAGCCACCACTAATTGGGAGAATAAGAACGACCAAATCGTATACGATTTAGATGCAGATGCTTATAACAAACTTGTCGAATTGGAGGATATGTTCGGAATTCTAATACTCTTTAAGCTTCCTGACGACCCGGATGAATGGCTCAACGTGAGTGAAGATATAATGTGCATGAGACATTGTTGTTACTGGAAGCTACTTACAGGTGAGACTGTCGCCAATACAAGTACCAAACGAATCTGGATACCCAAAGAGCAGTTGTTCGACCCTCAAGCTGTGATCAACTTGCTCGAACAGGTTAGGCAAAGGCAGGCGGAATTTCGTAAGTGGAGGACGTCACAATGATTGCCTTGCTCCCCCCACCGCCATTAGAGCGGACTGTTTCTTATCTAAAGTCAGAAGGCTGGGACTTGGTTAGTAACAACGACCGCTGGTATGTGTTTGAGGGTTATGAGGATATTGACGGCGATTCCTTTGAGATTATTCTATCCAAGAATGTATCATCGCCCGATTTTCGTCTTTATATCCAGCAAACTCTCGACATTTTGGCATCCTTGACTGACAAAACACCGGAGATGGTCGCTGCTGAAATCTTGCGTTACGACCGCGACATATTTGATTCGCGCATTACTGAAAACGCTGATGTTTGCTCTGTTCCTTTGCGCTCGGCGATTAAGGCAATCACTGGACTAAAACAGCTGTTTGTTTGCGCAACCGACTCCGAAGAGAGAGAGCCCCTACCGTACTATCTTAAGGTGGGATCAAACCCCGGCAGGATACTCGACGAGGTTCGTTTTGGTCACACATTTCCAGGCAGTTTTGGGTACAGTGTTGAATCACCTGTTAAGACTCAAACTGATATGTTCAAGTCACCGCTTCAGCGGCGCGTCATGGAGAGAATAGTTCGGGGTTTGGCGACGACCGACAGTGCTACGAAGAAAGGGGAATATACACCGCTTGTAGAAGGATACGAAACAGGTTTCAGCGCGAATATGTGTGATGCAATTCTAAGCATGTCTGACGATCACAATATGGAGATTGAATTCAGCATTAAGTGGTCGAAGAAATATCCTGTGGTCAAAGACTTAAGAGAAATTTCCAATGTTTGTATAAGGCGAGATCATTTTGAGATATTGCAGCTTGCAAGTAACAAAATGAAAGACATTAAACCAGAATTTGTGACTGTTGAAGGCCATATCGTTAACCTCAGATCTCCCGACGACCCTCAGAGTGAAGAAGCCGTTGAGCGCAAGGTAACCGTGAATTGGTACCTGGAAGAAGGGAAGTCCCGTATGATAAGCGTCTCGCTTACTAAAGAAGAATACGAGGAAGCTTTGTCAGCGCACTGGAACACTAAATTGGTTTCGGTGAAAGGATACATTCAAGGTTCAGAGCGGCTGTTGTCTGACCCAAGAGATTTCAAAATCGTTAGTGAAGTTGGAGAGCGCGAAATCTCCCTCCCTCCACAATCCTAATCTCATCCTCGCTCAACCCATACAGCCGATACACCAGCGCGTCGATCTCTTTATCAGTCGCCTCAATCTGCATCTCAAACACTTCGCGCTTGACCAGCGACAAACCTGTCAATTGCCGGTGTACAGCACAGGCCGGGCTGCGGTAGCTCTGCTGTCGATTTCACCCACCTAGCGCGTCAAAGGCATCACGCCGCGCTTGGGCAGCCGCCAGTTGCTCGGATTGCAGCTTGCGCGTCAGGGCGGCGAGGTCAGCGGCGATGGGATTCAGGTCGATGCGATTGGCGCTGTTGATCTGCTCCACCCAGTCGGGGCGCAGGGCGTCGCTGCCGTGCAGGGCGCCGGCGATCGCTCCGCCCATGCCGGCGATGGAGTCGTTATCGCGGCCGTAGTTGGTCCCGCCCATGATTGAGCCTTCGAAGTCGCCGTCGGTCACGATCAGGAAGCCGAGGGCGATGGGGACTTCTTCGATGCTGTGCTCGCGGCTGGCGGTCCAGTTGTTGCTTTCGTCGCCGCGTTCGCTGCGGGCGTCATCGGCCGAGCCGTCAAATTCGCGCATGACATCGCGCAGGGGGATGATGGCTTCGCGCCAGTCGGTCAAGGTGGTGGCGATATCGGCGATGGCGTCGATGCAGTCGGCGGTGCCGTCTTTGGCGACGGACAGCGCCACATCAATGATTGATTCGACCGAGGCGCCTGGATTGAAGGCTTCCGCCACGCAAGCGGCCATGACGCCGGCCGCTTCCAGCCCGTAGCTGTGCTGGTGGGCGCTGAAGATGTCGATGGCTTCGGCGTAGGCGCGTTCGGGATCGCAGGCGTTGACGATACCGACCGGGGCGGCGTACATGGCGGCGCCGCAGTTGACCATGTTGCCGACGCCGGCGTGGCGCGGATCAGCATTGGCCAGCCAGCGGATATAGAGCCATTTCTCGGGATAAAAGAGCCGCTCGACGAGGGGCATCTCGCGACCGCGTTCGGGGATCCAGCGGTCTTCCAGCGCCATCTTGGGCACGATGCGGCGGAGGAATTCGTGGCTGTCCAGGTGGTCGCCATGCTCGATATAGCAGTGGCTGAGCAACTGGACCATGTGGCTGTCATCGGTGTAGCGTCCGTGGCCGCGGCCGCGCGTATCGGCTTCGTCCCAGGCTTCGACCAGGTCGGTGATGTAACCGTAGCGGGCTTGGATTTCGTCCGGCATGCGCCATTCGGCCGGCGCGCCCATGGCATCGCCGATCGCGCCGCCGTAGAGGCAGCCTTGGATTTTTTTGAGTAAGAGGTCGGGTGTTTCCGTCATCAGTTTTCGCTCCATTTCACGCTTCCAGCCAATACTTGTAGGGGTGGCTGGCGGTCAATCCTATCAAGTCGCCCGCCGAACATCCCGAATCCAGCAAACGGGCGACCCTATGGCTCGCCCTACGATATTCGACGTAGTTCCCGCTTACATAAAGCGCACGGAGTAGACGACGGCGAGATTATGCGTCAGGCAGCGCCAGTGATCGCCGCGGTCATCGGAGACGTAGAAGTTGCCGGCGGTGGTGCCGAAAGCCAGCGCATCGCCGCGTTTGTCCAGGGCGTGGCGGAAGATAAGATCGTAGCAATGTTCCTGTGGCAAGCCGTCCCGCAGGTCTTGCCAGGTTTCGCCGCCGTCTTCGGTGCGGCTGATGACCAGGGCGCGATCGACGGGGACGCGATACTCGGCGCTGACCGCCGGCGCCACCCAGGCGACGCGCTCGTCTTGCTCGTCCACCGCCAGCGCGAAGCCGAAGCCGGCCGGTCCGCCATTTTTATCGGAGATGTCTTGCCAATCCCGTCCGCCGTCGGCGCTGCGATACATGCCGCAATGGTTTTGCTGCCAGAGCACATCGGGGTTGGAGGGGCTGGCGAGGATGATATGCGGGTCGTGGCCGAACTCGGCGTAATTGTCGGGCAGGTAATCGGCGAAGAGGCCGCGGTTGCGCGCTTCCCAGGTTTCGCCGCCGTCTTGGCTGACGTAGACGCCGCCGACGCTGATGCCGACGGTCACGCAGCGGCTATCGCGCGGGTCGACCTGGATCGTCACCACGCCCGGATGATCGCGTCCAGCGCCGAACCAATGCGTATTTGAGTGGTGGTTCCAGAGCGTTTCGACCAGTTGAAAGCTGTCGCCGCCGTCATCGCTGAGGAAGAGCCCGCCGGGGTCGGTGCCCACGTAGAGACGCTGCGGTTCGTCGACGCCGCCGGGTTCGATCAGCCAGATGTAGTTGGTCTTGGCAGGCACGCTGAAATCGGGCGGGACGGTATCGCCTTCGGGGTACTTGGGCGCTTCCACCTCTTCCCAGGTCGCGCCGCCATCGCGGGAGCGGTGGAGCTTGCCGCCCCAATGCCCGTGATCCAGACTGACCCAGATCGTGTCCGTGCGCTTATCGCGAAAGGCGTAGACGACGGGGATCGCTTCAAAGTGGGCGGATTCGACTGTCCAGTCCGCGCCGTCTCGGCTCATGATGAGCAAGCCCTTGCGTGTGCCTACGAGCAGTTTGTGTTGCATCTAACCCCTCCCCGGCCCCTCCCCATATCAATAGAGAGAGGTGACTCGCTGATGCAGATAGTATGAATTTTCAAGTTTCCCAAAGCGCTAACCCCCGGAAAGCGCTTGCACGATGTAGATTTTGGTGTCGGCGGAGACGCGGTCGGAGAGGGTCTGTTTGTCGCGCAGGAGTTCATCGCCGACGAAGATGTTGACGTGTTTGCGCAGGGCGCCTTGCTCGTCGATGATGTAATCGGCGAGGCCGCGCCAGCGCTGGTCGACGGCGACGACGATCTCGGCGACATCGGCGGCGTCGATGCGGCATTCGCAGAGGTCGGGGAAGAAGCGTTTGAGGTTGGGCGTGAATTTGACCTGTGCCATGGCGCGGCTCCGTTCGTGGTTGGGCTTAGATTAGAACGGATGCGGGGCGGGCTTGTCAAGATTTACCATATATGTGCGGACGTTCTACACTTTACCACCGAGGACACAGAGTCAAATTGAGAGCACAGAGGGTTTGGTTTTGGAACACAGAGGTACGAAGGCACAAAGGACACAAAGGAAATATGCTTATGCTTCGGAAACTGCTGCCATTCCCTTGACGTGACGATCGTACAGATAATCGACGTATTCGGTATTCAGAATCTCGCGGCTGCGCCCGGCGTTGTCAACCGGTTCAGGCGACGACATGTTCAATTCCTTCGCATGACGCGCCATATCTGCCAGGGTGGCCCACTGTTTGTCATCGCCCTCGTGCTCGGCTTCATAGCGCTCAAGCAGGTCGTGCAGTAGATCGTTGAGGTCGGCGTCTTTCTGTTTCGCCAGCGCTTCAAGGCGCAGAGCGATGTCTTCAGGAATGTCGATGGTCATGGGTGGGTTCTCCTTACCATGAGGTTGTATCACAAAATGCTGCGAAGTTGGATAAAGGCTGTATTCAACAACATACATCATAATGGGGGATGGGGGAGAATGGCACGAAGAGACCTAATCCCTATATTTTAAGACGCATTCTTGACATTCTTCCATAAATCGATTATGATATTCCGCAAGGGGGCTTCCGCAAGGGGGCTGTCATGAAATCTAGCGTTATCCTGATATTTTCTTGCTTGTTCACTTCATTCCTGGCGACCGCGGCGCAAGCGTCCGGTTTCACTGGCAACACCTGCTATGAAGAGGGCGCCAATTGCCAAACCCAGTCCGACTGGATGATAGGCTGGTGCGAAGCGGCAGTCACGGCCGGCGCCGTCGATCAAACCGCCGAGGAGTGCGCGCAATCCGTTGGCGCCAACCACCCGAACATGCAGGTCGCCCCGACGCAAAACGAGAACACGCGGGGCAGCGCTTCCATTTCGGGGCAAAGCGGCGGCGGGCAGGGGCAGGGCGCCAATCAGACCAAGAACCCTGTCGCCCTGACGCAAAGCCCGAACCCGAACAATTCGGAACAGAGCAATGGCGGCGCGCGGGAGCAAGGCTCGGGCAACGGCGATGCCTCCGACGGCAGGCCGGTGAATTGCCGCGCGTGGATAGTAAGGCGATCCAACCCCTCTCTGTTCAATTGCTTCCGGGTTACTCGCCGGGGTATAGGCGGCGAGTTCCTCATAGATGGCTAGTGATTGACCCGCAGTGAGGCGGTCGGAATACGCTTAAAACGCGCCGGTCGAATGTCGCGATTCGTGTGATGTTGAGGCGTTCAGCGATGGTCATGATGCAGCAATCGACAATATCAAGTTCCGCATCGGCATAGGTGTTCGCAATATCGCGCACTCTGTCCAGGTCGTCTTTCAAAAGGGATTCGAGTTGAGCATTTAGACGCGCGAAATACTCGAGAAATCTTTGCACTCCAAAGTAGCCGAAGTCGCGCCTGAAAGATAACAGGTCTCAGGCAAGACGACATCGGGCACAACCCACAGTTCGGTATTCTGATCGCCAAAACGCAATGCCTGGCGATGAAAGGCGTCTTCGACGTTATAAAGTGCGACCAGGAAGCTGCTGTCGACGATAAGCGTCACGAATCAATGCGGCTCTTGAGATAATCGACGTATTCGGTATTCAGAATCTCGCGGCTGCGCTCGGCGGTATTGACCGGCTGCGGAGAAGCCATGCCCGCTTCCTTGGCATTGCGCGCCAAGTCGGCCAGGGTCGCCCACTTCTTTTGCGGCCTATAGCGCTTCATAAGTTGCTCCAGCAGCACAACAACTTCGACATCGTGCTGCTCGGCAAGTTGTTCTAACTGCTGCGTGATTTCTTCAGGAATGTCAATATTCATCAGCGGGTTCTCCTTGGAGGAGGTTGTATCACAGAATGTTGCAGATTGGACGAGGCGGGAGGAACTAAGCATCGAGGGCGCCGAGGGGTTTGGTTTGGAGCACAAATGAACCAGGCAGCGTTGCTGATTTGAATCTCCAAGCTGTTGCGGTCCTCTTTGCAGTGTCCCGGCCGGCAGTCAATCAGGGCTCGTCATCCATACTGTCTTTGGCTGACAGTCGCTTTCTTCTCTCCTTGGCGCGGCATACGGCAGTTTATCACCTTGGTATATTTGCCCCGACATTACAGTTTCGACATCCCTTATCAGGTCCCGCCGTACTATCTGGCGCTGGCGATTCCCTGCGCATCCGCCGACGAGCAGCGGGAAAAGCTGCGGCGCCTTTACCGAGAACCACAAAACAGCCGAGCGACGGCACGGTCGTCGAGGATTCGTCAAAGTCTCTAATGAAGTATCGCAACAGATATTCGGCAGTCTCGCCGCAAAATGTACTTTGCGCACTCTGCGCCGCTACGACAATAACACATGCTTCACAAATGCGTCGTTTGCATCTGGCATAAGCGCTATGTCATAATGTAGCTGTCGGTCGTATTGGAACGGTTTTTCGCACGGCGGATCACGCTGGTCAAAGTGAAACACTTTTACAGCGACCACAACTCACAATACTTTAGGAGATGATACCATGTACCGCTTAAATAATATCCTAGTTCGTATATTCGGCTTGCTATTGATGTTGGCGTTGCTAGTTGCGCCCGCTGGCGCGCAAGACCCGGTCACGATTGCGACCGGCTGGGGCGGCGCGGAATTGGCCGCATTTGTAAAGGTGCTTGATGGCTCGGGAATCGACTATGAAATCCTTCAGCTTTCCAGCATAGAGGTTGATCTGGGACCGCTGGTGGCGGCTGGCAACGCGCCGGACCTGGCGCAGATGCCGCGCCCCGGCGTTACCGCTGCTTTCGCCAGAGACGGCGCCCTGTTGCCGCTGTCCAGCGGTGATGATCCGGTCTTGTCGGCCGAGATGCTCGCCCATACACCGGCGAGCGTACTGGAAATTGGCACAGTTGACGGTGAGCTTTACGGCTTCATGGTGAAAGTATCCTCGAAGGGCACATTCTGGTACAAGCCGGCGTCAATGGAAGCGCTGGGTCTGGAAGCCCCGACCACGTACGACGAGCTCATCGCGCTGGGCGACGCTTTTGTTGCTGACGGTCAAGTACCGTTCATGCTATCGGCGGGCTCCGCCTGGGTCTTGACGGACTGGTTCGAGACGCTCTATATCAGCATCGCCGGGCCGGAAATGTATAATGGTCTGTTCGTCACCCACGAGGTCGAGTGGACTGATCCGACGGTTATCGAGACCCTGGAAACCTTCCGGCGCATCTTTGATCCGGCTGATGAGCGCATCAGCGGCGGGGTCGATGGCGCGCTCTCCACTGACTTGCGCTCGGGTATCGACGCCGCCTTCCGCCCCGAAGATCCGGCAGGCGAGTTGTTCCTGTCAGGCAGTTTCGTCGGCGGCATCATCGCTGAAACCTTCCCCGACCTAGTCTGTGGGGAAGACTTTGATTTCTTCGACTTCCCCGAACCGGGCGATATGTTTGGCGATACTCTGATGGGCGGCGGCGATGTGATGATGATGTTCAATGACCGTCCCGAGGTCCGCGCCATGATGCAATGGCTGGCTAGCCCTGAATCGGCAACTATATGGGCGACCGCCGAGGAAGGCGCCATCCTGTCGCCGAATACCGGCGTCCCGCTCGAATCGTACGATGTATGCAAAGCCAAAGAAGCGCAGCAGATCGCAGCGTCTGATGTCTTTGTTTTCGACGGATCGGATTTGGCGCCGGGGGCTGTCGGCGGCGATGCCCTGTTTGTAGCCTTGCAGGATTACCTGGCCGATCCCGACAGCATGATGGAAATCCTGGAAAACTTGGAAGACGCTGCTGACGCAGCCTACTAGCAGCGGAGATTTGCAGCGTCCGCGACTAAAGTCCGCCATCTGATTTGGCATTGTCCCGGCGCGCTGGAGCGAGCCGCGCAGTACCTTCCGATAGATATTTGGGATGTCTCCGGCGGGGGCATCCCAACCAGGGACCACGCTGCGCAACTGGCTGCGAGACGGTAGTTGAGTCGTTTCTGACCTTCGGTTTTCTGGTTCTGTTGTAAGCGCCAGACGTTACTGCAGCCATCTTCGAGGAGACCAAGGATAAAATGGCCGGCAAACACAGCAAATGGCTTCCCCTGCTGTTTGTAGGTCCAGCGCTTTTTGTCCTGGCGGTCTTCCTGGTTTATCCCACCATTCACACTATCTTGTTGAGTTTCACCAAAGGCACCATGCTGAACCCGGGCCGGGAGTTTGTCGGCCTGGCAAACTTTGAGCGCTTGCTGACGGCCGACAAGACCTTCTTGCGCTTGAATCGCTGGCCGCCGAGCGGGGTCTTGCCAACCACCGCTCTTTGGGTGCTGGTCTTTCCCTCCTTAACCGTTGGCATTGGCTTGCTCATCGCCATACTGTCCGACCGCGTCCGCTACGAAGCTACCATTAAATCGATCATTTTCTTGCCTATGGTAATTTCTTCCACCGCCGCTTCGGTGATCTTTGTTTTCGTCTATAGTCCGGATTTAACCAAAGGTGTCCTGAATGCGGCGATGACATCGGTGTTTCCCCATTTTGAGCCGATTACCTGGCTGGGACGAAAGGAGCTGGCAAACGTAGCCATCATTTTGGCGGCAACATGGACGTCCGCGGGGCTGCCCACCGTCGTGCTTTCAGCGGCATACAAGGGCTTGCCGCGGGAAATCCTGGAAGCAGCGAGAGTTGATGGCGGCAACGCCTGGCAAGTTTTCTGGCGCGTGAGCTTACCGATGCTGATGCGACCGCTGACCTTTGTGACCATCATGTTGACCATCAATGCTTTGAAGATGGTTGATCTGATTCTGGTAATGACTGAAGGCGGACCGCGCGGCGCCACCCGCGTGATTGGCTTCACCGTCTGGCTGGAAATTTTTGGCAACAACCGAGTCGGTTACGGCAGCGCGGTAGCGGTCATTCTCTTCATTTTGGTTCTGCCGGCCATCATTTACCAAATCCGCCAAATCCGACAGGACTTGCGATGAACCTGTTCAAAGCGGAGTCTGCCAGAGGCGGAGGAAGAGCGGCCGGGAAACCGTCGTGGAGCCACACCTTGATTGAATTGACGAGGCGCGGCCCCGTTCATGTGTTGTTGATCTTCCTGGCTGTCGTCTGGCTAACGCCTTCCTTCGGCATACTCATCACCTCGTTTCGCGCGCCGTCGGATATCGCCACGTCCGGCTGGTGGACCGCATTTGATGAGCTCGGCCGCTTGAGCCTGAGCAACTACGAAGACGTCATTGCGGACAGTGAATCAGCGCCGCCGGGAATCGCGCAGAACTTCCTGAATACAATCATCATCACCGTCCCGTCTACCTTTCTGCCCATCTTCTTGGCTGCGCTGGCCGCTTACGGTTTCGCCTGGATGCAGTTCCCATTTCGCAATACCTTGTATCTGTTGATTATCGGTCTTCTGATCATCCCGCTGCAAACGACCTGGGTACCGGTCCTGCGCATCTACAACATCTTCGATTTGGCAGGCACCTGGCCCGGGATATGGCTGGCGCATACCGCTTATGGGACCTCATTTGCTATTTTTCTGCTCTACAATTTCTTTGCGGATTTGCCGGGGGAAGTCTTCGATTCGGCGCGGGTAGACGGCGCTTCTGAATTGGTGATTTTCTTTCGCATTGTTTTGCCGCTCTCCAAACCGGCGCTGGCCTCGCTCGCGATATTTCAATTTGTGTGGGTCTGGAACGACTTGTTAAATGCGCTGATTTTCCTGCAAGACTCTAATATGATGCCGCTGAGCGCCGGAATACGCGAGTTGTTGGGGCAATACGGTTCCCAGTGGAATCTGCTGGCCGCTGGCACCTTTATCTCAATGATCGTTCCCTTGATGATATTCTTCTCCTTGCAGCGCTATTTTGTTCGTGGCGTGACTGCCGGAGCGGTTAAAGGCTGATGCTATGTCGCGCTTTCAAGCTGCTTCCACCTTGATGAGGGCGGCGAGATGGGCGCGCCGCTACCATAAAGCGGGACTATGGGCGCTGCTGGCCGTATTCGCCTTTATACAACCAGCATCGAGTCTTGCGCTCGACAAGCGTATCGTCCGTGTCCCGGGCGATTATCCGACCATAAGCGCCGCCTTGGACAGAGCCGACGACCATACGATTGTTGAAGTTGAGGGCGGGCTATATCGCGAATCGCTAAGCATAACCCGTCCGCTAGTCTTGCGCGGCAAGCGCGGGCATACGGTCCTCCTGGTTGGAAATGACGAGCGTCCCGTCATCACCATCGCCGACACAGCCGATGTACAGGTCGCGAACCTGGTCATCAGCGGCGGCAAGTTCGGGATTTATATTACCCGCAGCCAAGCCGTGAGTGTGCGCGACAACCTCATCAGCGACAGTCGTCTAGCCGGCATCAAGGTGAGGCTGGCAGCGGCTGATATCCTCCACAACACGATTCGCGCCGCCAACGCGCCCTATGGCAGAGGCATACACGTCACCAATACCACGCAATGGCCCGCTTCCCGCATTATCGGCAACACCGTCTCTCACAATGCGCATAGCGGTATCGCTACCAATATGACCGGCAAGATCTATATTGAAGACAACATTGTTAGCGACAATCTGAAACACGGGATCATGATTGATGAGATGTCCCATGCCCTGGTTGCGGACAATATCGTCGACAGCAATACCGAGACGGGCATCTATGTCTTTGATATGTCGATGGCGGCCATCTGCGGCAATGTGGTCATGAACACGGCGGCTGGCGGCGAGGGAGCGCGCTTTGGCAATGGCATCATGATCGATTTCCATTCGATGGCGGAGGCGCGCGACAATATCGTGACAGGCAATGTGAATCGCGGGATTCAGTCCTTGTTTGACTCTCGTGTCTATGCCAGCGCCAACGACCTGCGCGGAAATGGCGCCGATGAATTGCCGCGCCACAGCAACGTTGCCAGCGGCGATGACTGCGCCATGCCTTGACAAACTCGCCCCGCAGGCGGGGCAGGCCAACGCCTCCACCGCACTGCGTTATGCTCAGACGGCGAATTTGCGCCAAGTGCAGAGCGCGCAGTCATAGAACCGCTGTGATGTTGGCGATAAGCTATGGGCGATAACCGCCAGAGTACGATGAATCGGCGGGCTAACCTCAGTGATATTGATGCTATGAGCAGCGTAGGCTGCGCTGGCGACCTTTCGCATGAAGGAGACTAACGGTAAATCACACCCACATGGCCGATTCTATGGTATCGGAATCGCTATCCCTTGACCGAACCCATTGTCATGCCTTGGACCAGATATTTCTGAATGAAGAAGCCAATGATTATCATCGGCGCCATGGTCACCGTAGCCGCAGCGCTGCTTTTGCCCCAGTCAACCGAGATCGATCCGACGAACTTTGCTATGCCTACCGGCAGCGTATAGGTGTTGACGTCGGTGAGTTGCAGAGAGAACAATAATTCGTTCCATGACAATTGCATGGCCAGTATGACTGACGAGGCCAGAGCGGGCCGCAGCAAAGGCAGCCTCATTTTTGAAAATACGTCCAACTCACCTCGGGTGGCCGTTTATACGGAAAGTCTTGGGCCCGAATTGAACGGTTGGGTCGAACCGCATATTGTGCCTGTGGCGACAGAGCCGCACGATTATCAAAGTTGGCCGCCGCATATTCATCACTACAAACGCGAAGTGTCCAGCTACGTCAGCCGGTTTCTGTCGGGCGAAAAACCCTACGGTCCCACGGGCGCGGATGGGCGCGCGCTTGGCTGCATTGCTTGCCGGTTACAAGTCCGCCAAAACAGGAAGGCTGGAAGAGATCCGGTAGGAAAGCAGTTACGGTTCTCACCTAGCCCACGTCAATACCGTGAACCAATCCGTCATCTGTACCGATCAAAAGACGCGTCTTGTCGAGCCAGGCGATACAAGTTACGTCAGTGTACGGCAAAAGCTCGAATCTGCTCGCGCCATTACCCACTGAAACCGCCTGACCGTGCAGGACGGCGATCCGCTCTCCGATTGCGCAGATGGTATTGAGCGGGCTACCCCACTGTTGAGTGAGTATCCAGCCCGCATCCGGGTTTAAGCGGCAGCGCAGCGCCCCATCAATTGTGCCGAGGCAAAGACCGCCTTCAGCCATTGCCGCCAGGGAATTAATCGCCGTGTCGACCAGAGCCGGCTGATCTTGCCAACGGCGCCCGTCAGTGTCGCTGCGGAAGAGTCCGCTTTCCGCGCCCGCCCAGATGACGCCTCGCGAGTCCCGGCATAGCGTATTCACGCGCCAATTCAACAAGCCAAAGTTCCAACCGCGCCAGGATTTGCCGCCATCCTCTGAGCGAAGCACACCGTCTTCTAGTGTGGCCGCCAATACTGATTCCTCTGTTGCGAGCAAAGCCGACACGATTGTCGACGGCGATGGCAGCGCTCTCGCCTGCCAGGTTGCGCCCGCATCAAGAGAAATCTGTACAGCGCCGGCAGCAGCGGCAAGAATACCAGCATGATTCATTGCGCAGACAGCGGTTGTGGGCGTTGCTTCGGCGACATTGCGCCAGGTTCGGCCACGATCGGACGATCGCTTCAAGCCCGCCTGCGCCGCAGAGTAGATAAGCCCGTCGGGGGTCGTCGCCAGGGCATTCACTCGCCGAGATTGGCCTCTAAGGGACATCATCCGCTGCCGTCCGGTCGCAGAGCCATCTCTGGCGCCTTCCGGTAAACGACTGCATCGACAGTCAGAGCAAGCGTGGCGCTGGTCACGGCGTAGCGCAGCGCTTCCAGTTGGGCTGCCGCCGAGTCATAAACGCCGTCGTAGAGACAACCGGATGTCATGCCGGGCTTCCCACGTTCCAGCTGGGCAAGCAACGTCGGGGCTTCGTAGCCAGCGTTTTGCGCCATGACGGCAAAGGGCGCGCCGACGGCTTTGAGCAAGATGCTATATGCGGCGCGCGCGTCTGGCGTTTTACTATCGTTCAAGCGCTCCTCCAGCAAATCGCGACACGATAGCAGCGCCAGGCCGCCGCCGGGTAATACGCCGCGACGCAGCGCCCCGCGGATCGTCCGCAGCGCTCGCTCGGTCACCGTCACCCGCGCCTCGATTTCGCTGGTCGTGCTGCCGCCGGTGTACAAGATGGCGAAGCCGCTATTGAGCCGCCCGATACGGTCACGCAGCCCTCTACCTATATCCGCATCGGTTGCAGCCTCAAAGGCATTTTGCAGCTTTGAGAGATGTCCTCGCAAGCGTTCAGTATCCCCGCGCCCGCCGCGAATACTCAGATAATTCTTGTCCAGCCACACGCGACGCGCATATCCCAGGTGTTCTGATCTGATCGTGTTGGTCGTGTCGCCCGTGACCTTCAGCAGCGGTCGTCCGCCGGCCAGGATTGCCAGGTCTTGCAGGGCCTCGGCTTGGGCAATCGTCGTTGAGCCGGGTGTTTTCGCCGCGATGATGCGCAGCCGGGAGGATGTCTCACTTCGATTAAACAGCGCGGCGACCGGCTCGGCAACATTAAGGGCGACGACAAGCAGGCGGTCGATCTTTTCTCGCAGCGCCAACCGCAGAATCGGCAGGACCTCATCTGGTTCTTTGAAGTCGAAATCGGTGAGCAGCAAGGCGGCGTCTTCCAACTCGACGGCAGCGCTGCCGCCGGAAATCGATCCGCTCTTGAAGAAGTTGCCTTCGAAATAGGCGCAGCGAGCTGCCCGCGCCTGCCCGCCCTGGATGTCGACCAGGCCGAAATCGCCGGTGAACGCCAACATCTCGGTCAGCGCGTCCGCCAAATCATCATCAGCGCAGACGCTTCTGGCGAAGTCGCCTAGCATCGCCGCGTCTGAAAGCGGCATGACTTGCGCTTCAAGCTGTGTCATAACAGCCGCCAGCCCCGCTTCGAGATGACGGCGCAACTGTGTGAGATCGCCGCCGGCCGCCGCGTAACGCAGCCCTTCGGCGAAAATCGTCCGATAGAGTATTGCCGCTGTGGCCGTGCCATCGCCGACCGCTTCGGACAAGCGCCAGAGCATGCCGCGCAGCAACATCGCCCCGATATTCTCATATTGATCGGGCAGTTCAATGATGCGCCGCGCAATAACTGCGCCATCGTCGAGCAACTCCGGCGATGTATCCCGCGGGTGGCGTTCGATCCCGACGATGCGCGGGCGGGGACCCAAAGTAGGCTGAATGGCATCGACCAATTTGTTGATGCCGCGCAGCATGGCGCGATGTACATCGGGCTGGGTCAGAATGCCGGCTTGCTGCCGGGGCGGGCTGTAGTTTTGCGCCAGCTGCCGCTGATCAAACATCTTGTCTCGCTTCGCCGATTTTCGCTCAACCCTTGAGCCCGCTGGTGGCGATGCCTTCCATGATCCAGCGCTGCGTCAGGAAGAACATGATGACCAAAGGCAGCACATAAAGCACCGCCGCCGCCATCGTGACGGTGGTGATGGTGAAGCCCTGGGGATTGCGATACCCGTTGAGCAGCATCGCTGCCAAATTGGTGTTATCGGCGTTGAGGTAGATTGTCGGCAAGAACCAGTCCCCCCAGACATAAGCGAAGGACAAGATGAAGGAAGTCGCCAGCGCCGGCTTGGCGTTCGGCAGCAGGATCTGCACGAAGAAACGGGCGATGCTCGCGCCATCCGCTTCCGCCGCTTCCTGCAATTCTTTGGGGAAGCCGGCGAAAAACTGACGGAAAAGGAAGATATGAAAGGCGTTGCCCGAGATCCCCCACAAGAACCAGGGCCAGTAGCTGCCGGTCAAGCGCAGGCGCGCGAAAATGACGAATTGCGGGATGATGAAGACGATGGCCGGGATCATCAGCATCGCGATGATGATGCCGAAATAGAGTCGCTTGCCCGGACCTTCCAGGCTGGCGAAGGCGAAACCCGCCATCGCGCTGGTGATGACCGTCGGCACGGTGTAGAGCAGCGACAGGACCAGCGAGTTCAACATGAACTTGGCGAAATCGATCTTTGTCAGCGCGTCCCAGTAGTTGTCCCACTGCGGTATCGTCGGCAGAAGCTGCAGCGCCGACTGCGAATACTCTCCTTCGGTTTTGAGCGAGAGCATGAGCATCCACAAGATCGGAATGAAGAGCACAATCGTAATCAGCACCAGGCCGGTCCCGCAGCCAATGCCTCGGACGTTCTGTCTATCTAAGGATAGTGCAGCCATGGCGCTATTTCTTCTCCGTCCAGACCCAGTACCGCCGCGACCAGAATAGAACAATAGTTATGACGATGATGATGGCGAAGAGGATCCAGATTAAGGCGACGCCGTAGCCGAAACGCTGCCGCTGGAAGATCTGCTGGAAGGCGTAAATCATGTAGAGGAAGACATCTTTCTGGGGCGCTGTCGATAAACCGGCGCCGCCGCTCGGTGAAAGCAGCAGCGGCAAAGCGAACATCTGCATGGCGAAGACAATCGACTGCACCAACTGGAAGAAGATGATCGGCGTCATCATCGGGATGATGATATAGCGCAGGCTGCTCAAGCGACCGGCGCCATCAATCGCGGCGGCGTCTTCGAGCTCGGGCGAGATATCTTGCAAGCCCGCCAGGAAGATAACGATGCCGTTGCCCAAGCCCATCCAGACGGAGATCATCGTCAGCGAGATCAACGCTTCTTCGGTGAGGAAGTGAATGACCGTGCCCGAGCGGATGGTGTTGACCGCCTGATTGATCAGACCGTAGTTGTCGTTGAGCAGCGTGCGCCAGGTCCAGGCGACCGCCACGACCGGGATGACACTGGGCAGATACCACATCGTGCGGAAGAAACCGCGAAATCGCGTCACCTTGCTCATGATGAAGGCGAGCACGAAGGAGAGGACGAGCCAGGTCGGCGTATTCAGCGCCGTCCAGATAAAGACGAGTTTCAGCGACTCCACCGCCTGACGATCGCGCGGGAAGCGCTGGTACCAGGCTGTGCCGACCCACTTGATATTGTTGACATTCAAGCCATCATAGTTGGTGAAGGAGAGCCAGACGCCAACGGCGACCGGCACCAAGGTCAGCAGGATAAAGCCTATCAGCCAGGGCGAAATGAATGCGTAGAAATTCAGCGCCCGCCGCGACCTGCGTGTGAGGCGCCAGCGCGGCTTAATCGCAGATAATGATGCCATGAAGAATCATTCTTGCCGAACTTCTTGTGAGCGGGGGGACCAGAGATGTCCCCCAAATGTATGTTTTTGAATTTCAGAGGGCGAGCCACTGACCCGCCCCAGTAAACTTAGCGTTAGCGCTCGATCTAGATATTGAACATGCCCTCTTCGATGGCGAAGTTGGTCTCGTCCTCGATCAGCTGCAACATATCGTCGAAGGAGAGTTCGCCCGTCAGCGCCGCTTCGACGTTGTTCAAATAGGTCGCGCCCGGCACCATCGGCTCGCCGCCCGCCAGGTTCGGGTTGAAGCCGAGAACATCGGTCGAATGCTCAAATTCCGCGTTGACCACCGCCAGCGTCTGCTGATCGAAGGCGGTGTCATCGGGAATCAGGTGATTAAGTGATTTCAGCGCGGGCAAACCCCAACCGCTTGCGGCGCGGCCATGCGCGGGGGCGCCGGCCATGAACCATTCGAAAGCGGCCCAGGCGGCGTCGTTGTCATCGGCGCCCGCTTCGCGGAAGCTCGGATTGGTGACGATGGCGCCCGCCGCAGTGACGCAGAGATTCTTGCGCACACCCTTCCAGGTGAACATCGGATGCATCTGGTAGTGCCCGGCCTCCATCGATTCGCCGATGATAGGCTCTTCGGGGTTGGTCGCCATACCGCGCAACTGGCCGCTGAACCAGTAACCGGTGTAGACCATCGCCAGTTGGCCGTTGGCGTAATCGGGGCCAAACCAGCTCACGCTCGGGTTGAGCGGGCTGTTCATCGAGCCGTTCGCCATCATATCGTGGAACCAACTGATGGCATCGACGACTGCCTCGTTGCCGACGACATTGGCCTGGCTGAAGTCGTCCGAGAAGAGGCTGCCGCCATCCATCAGCGCCATCTGCATCCAGAAGCGGTCGATGAAGCCGGTGTGCGTGTTGAAGCCGGTGACCAGGGTGCGGTCGCCTTCCTTCTGCGTGACTTCCAGCGCCATCGCCGCGACTTCTTCTTCGCTCAGCGGCGTGGCCGGGTCAGGCAGGGCGATGCCGGCCGCTTCCAGCAGACCGGTATGCAGCCACATGAAACCATCCGGCGCCCAGTCTTTGGCCATGCCGTAGATATCGCCTTGGCCAATCTCGGTCGGGCTGACAACTTTGTAGTAGTCGTTGGGGGCGGCGAGGTCGTCAAAGTCGAGCGCGCCGCTCGCTTCGAAGTAGGGTTGCAAGTTCAACATGACATCGCGGGCGAAGTATTGCGGGATATCGGGCGCTTGCGTACGCAGCAGATGGGGCGCGGTACCGGCCGCCAGCATGGCGAAGAAACGCGTGATATCGGTGTCAATGCGCGTGAGGGTGATGCCCTCGTTGTCGTTGTTAAATTGCTCAATTTCACCGTCAGAAATCTCGTTGGAATGGTACATCATGACGATGCTGGCTTCGCCGGCGGTCGGGCTGTCTTGCGCCAGCGCTGGCAAGCCAGCTACTGACAAGAGTGTGCCGCTCGCGCCCGCCCCTGCCAGGCGCAGGAAATCGCGTCGGCTAAGTTCTCGCTTGGCTGTTTTCTTTTCCATTGCTATTTCTCCCTCAATTCAATTGAACATTTGCCAATGCGTTGTGGCTTACCTTCACTTCAATGATCCACCCTCCTTCACCATGCGACTGACATAAGCGATCAAGTGCTGACTGACAGCGCGTTTGGCGCCGCGCAGGATTGCCGTTCGGTTAGCTGGGTGCTGAGCGTGATGTGTTTCGGCTGCAGATCCGGGTCCTCGATATGTTCCAGCAGCAGTTCCACCGCGACCCGTCCCATCTGTTCCAGCGGCAGGCGCACGGTGGTCAGCTTGGGATGCACAACGCGCGCCTCCGGTATGTCATCGAATCCGATGATGGATATATCGCCTGGAATCGTCAGTCCGTCGTCGTGTATTGCTTCCATCGCGCCCAAGGCGGTGAAATCGTTTGCGGCTACGATAGCGGTCGGGCGCCGCTCAAGCGTCAGCAGTTGTCGCGTCGCCGCGTAGCCCATCTCCCGCATATAATCGCCTTCGACGATGAGCGCTTCATCCTGGGCGATGTCATGATCTTTCAGCGCCATCTTGTAACCGGCAAGACGGTCGGTCGCGCTGCGCAATGCCATCAAGCCAGTGATAAAACCGATCCGGCGATGCCCTAAATTAATGAGATGCTCAGTCGCCGTATAACCGCCCTGCCAGTTTGTGGTATCCACGACCGAGCTCTGAATGCTAGTATCAGCTTGGTCAATAAGCACAACGGGAAATTGCTGCTGCTGCAAAGCCTCGACATAGGACTTTGGCACCAGCGGCACGGTAATGAGCAAACCAGCCGTCAAGCCGTTGGCGATGGTATCGATATAAGCCAATTCCTGGCCGCGATGGTGATGGGTGGTGAAGAGCATCAAGCCATAACCGGCGCTGGCCAAGGCGCGGTCAACACCCTGCGATATTCCGCCAACATAGCCGTTATCCAGTCCCGGCGCCAGCAGGCCAACATATCGCGAGCGTCCGCCCGCCAGGCTGCGCGCTTGCAAGTTTGCCACATAGCCCAACTCATCGGCCGCTTCCAGAATCCGTTCACGCGTCGATTCGCGCACAAATTCATAGCCGTTGAATACGCGCGAGACCGTCGAAACCGAAAAGCCAGCGCGCGATGCCACATCATAGATGGTTACATTCTGCTGCTTCTTGCTGTTGTCTCGCTGCATCACAACTCGGCAATTATCTTGAAAGCGCTTGCAGAATCTGGACAAATTCCAGAGTCTTGCCGGAGTTATCCTCTGAAAAATCAAGTATATTGCTAAACTGATTTGACAGACCAGGCGAAGCCGTTTTGAAAGCGCTTGCAATAAGCCTAACAATAAGCGAAAATCTTGTCAAGTCATGCGCGGTCGAACTAGCATCGCCGCGCCAAGAAGCGGGACCGAGGTCCTATGAATATCATCGAACGGAAGAATTTCGGGGCGAAGTTGGAACCTGTCAATCTAGTCCTTCATGGCGCCGGGCAGGATTTCGACAGTTTCATGCGCTATGCAGCGGTATTCCCGCGCGACAATCAGCCGGCAGTCTACATGACTTATATCGGTATCACGGGGGATACTGCGCGCATCATCGAGTGGGGGAAAGGCCTGCAGCGCGAGTGTGAAGCCATGGCAGAACAAAGCCTTTACCTGCAGATCGGCTTGAACATGACTGGCGGCAATGATCAAGGCATCGGCAGGGAGGATGTCGTGGCGCGGGGCGAGAAAGACGACAATCTGGGGCTCTTCTGCGATATCCTCCAGCGGCTTGCGCTACCGAGCTATGTCCGCATCGGATACGAATTCGAAGGGAACTGGAACGGTTACCGGCCCGAAACCTACCGCGAAGCCTTCATTCACGTCACGAAGATGATGCGGCAACGGCAGCTGAATGCGGCGACCGTCTGGTGTTCGGCTGGCGCATCGGCCGGGACCCGGTCACTGTCGGAGTTGATGACTTACTATCCCGGCGATGAATGGGTCGACTGGTGGGGCATCGACACCTTTGACGCTGCCGAGATGACCAGTCGGGCGACGGAGCGTTTCTGCCAAGCGGCTGGAGAGCGCAGCAAGCCCGTTATGATCGGCGAAGCGACGCCGCGCGGAATCGGCGTGCTGGATGGGCAGGTCAGCTGGGACGCGTGGTTCGCGCCTTTCTTCGAGTTAATCCGGCGACAGCCTGAGATCAAGCTGTTCTCATATATCAACTGGGACTGGGCCCATTGGTCCGATGCCTTGGGCTTCGCCTGGCATGATTGGGGCGACTGCCGTATTGAGCAGAACTCTGTTGTCGCGAGCAACTACCTGGCTGAGATGGCTTCCCAGCTATATGAACATCGGGCCGTCTAGCGGCGCGGCTCAGACCGCATCCGGCAGCGGCAGGCGCTCCTCAATCACCTCGCTGGTGGAGAAGCGGTAGCGCATATTCCGGTAGACGCAGATATCGGTGATATCTTCCGGCGTGCCCTTCGGCGCCGAGCGAAAATTCGATGAGAAGCGGTAGCGACCGTGAATGGGCAAGACACGGTGCCAGGTGTGCCCGTGCAAAAGGAGCAAGCTGCCCTTCCGCGGTGAAATGATCACCTGATTTTCTAAATCCGCGTGAGGATCACCAGCGGGCAGCAAGCCCTTCTTGTGCGTGCCGGGCATGACAACTGTCTGACCGCCGATGCTCTCATTGATGGAATGCGTATACACAAGTCGGTTGAGGTTGAATAGCGCGGGGTCCTCCGGCGCGCAATCTTGATGCCAGGCTTGACCCTTGGAACCCTGCCGCGAGAACATCATCATGCAATACTGTTCTTGCCATTCCTCTCCGATGATCTCAGCGGTGAGGCGGTGCAGGCGCGGGTCGTCAGCCAGGATATCGAAGTCAGTGATCCCTTCGCGCTGCGGGAACCACGGGATCACTTCTACCTGCGACTTTGTCAAGAATTCGTCATTATGCCAGTAGTCTGGCGCCGGGCCGAAGTGATCCAGGATCACTTGATTGAGACGATCCATGACATCGACCTCGAAGAAGTCTTCCAAAATGAGGTAACCGTCTCGCCAGAATTGTTGCGCCAACTGCCCTATGCTTTGCATCGCCTGTTCCTTCCGCTCGGTCTAGCCCCGCGCGCCTTCAACGCATTAAGCAATGATATACGCATTTGGCTCGAGACAGCAAGGCTACCGCGTGAGCCAAGACTGCGATACACAGCCGAATACTGACTACCTTGCAACCGCCCTGCGCATTGTATGAGCCGCAGATGCGCGCAAGTTACGGGTCGTCAGCGCAAATGTATATGCCGTGTAAAGCTTCTCGCCCGGAACTCAAAGATCCATATCTTGTATCCCGGCGGCGTAGATGAACCAAGCGGAATTCAGATCGCGACGAGTGCCTCAATTGACCGGGTTCAACCCCGACGAATTCTTGACGATGCCGCCCCACTCTGTACAAGCGTACGCGTCCAAAACTCTGCGATTACCCGCGTTATCAATACATCCAGGCGCTGCTCTTGACAGTGCCTTCGGAATATGCTTCAATATCTTAAACGTTTAAGGCACGCTGGATTTTGAGAGGTTCTTCTGCTCCCAGCGGCCGAAATGAGCGCACATCACAGCATGAGCAAGCGACTCTGGCAGATTACTGAATTTCCCTTCCAACCGGAGCGGCTCCAGCACTTCGAGACGATCTTCGCGATCGGCAACGGCTACCTGAGCGCGCGCGCTTCCTTCGAAGAAGGTCACGAAGGGGACAGGCCGGCCACGCTCGTACACGGCATTTTCAACAATGCGCCGGGCGAAGCCGTGCCCGAACTGGCTGTCGCGCCTAATTGGCTGCCCTTGCGAATTACGATTGATGGCACGCCGTTTACTATACAGACGAAAGCTCGCGAATATCTGCGCCCGGCAGGTGGCATCGTGCTGGGCTACCGCCGTACGCTACATCTGGACCGAGCGACATTGCGGCGCGAAGTCTTGTTCCGCGCGGAAAGCGGCAGCACCGTTCGACTCGAATTTGAACGCTTCGCCAGCCTCGATCAGCACCATATTTTGGGGCAGCGCCTCATTATCACCACTCTCGATAGCGCGCCCACAATTCGCATCAACGCGGACCTGGAGCATGTCCCCGACAACGACGTTGGTCACTGGACTTGCGCCAATGCGGCAGCCGATACTGACCAGATATCGTGGACTGCAGTCACAAGCCAATCCGGTTACCGAATCGCGCTCGCGTCCAGGCTGATTGCGCCGGGCTGTGTTGAATCCGCGGTGGAGGAGAACCGTGCGACGCTTGCCACAACATTCCAGTTGGAGCCCGGACAGGCAGCCACCGTCGACAAGCTGACATCGATCTATACCAGCCGCGATGTTGCTGATCCGCTAGCGGCGACGCTGCTATTGAATAGCGCGGAGGCAGATGCTTATGATGCGCTTTACGAGCAACACTGTCGGCGCTGGCAAGAGGTTTGGGATAGCAGCGACTTCGTGATCGAAGGCGATGACAAAGCACAGATCGCGCTGCGCTTCGCCGCGTATCATTTGCTGATCGCGGCGCCACGCGAAGATGACGATGTCAGCATCGGCGCCAGAACGCTCAGCGGGCTTGGGTACAAGGGGCATGTCTTCTGGGACACGGAACTCTTCGCGCTGCCGCCATTGACGCTGACACAGCCCAATATCGCGCGCAATCTGCTCGCCTACCGCTACAAGCGACTGGCTGGCGCGCGTCAGAAGGCGAAAGAGTACGGTTGCGCCGGCGCGCTTTTCCCCTGGGAAAGCACAGACACCGGCTTGGAAACCACGCCGCAATGGTCCGATCCTCAACCGGACGGGTCGCGGATTCGGATTTGGACCGGCGATACTGAGCAACATATCTGCAGCGATATCGCTTACGCCGTGCTGCAATACTGGCGCTGGACCGGCGATGATGCCTTCCTCTGCGCTATGGGCGCGGAGATCGTGCTGGACACGGCTGTGTTCTGGGGCGAGCGCGTCGAGGCGAAGGATTGCCGCTACGAAATCTCCTGCCAGATTGGGCCCGACGAGTATCACGAAAATATCAACAACAGCGTCTTCACCAATCGCTTGGCGCAGTGGCATCTGGAGCAGGCGCTGAAGCTGCTAGGTTGGCTCGCGGACAATGCGCCCGATACAGCGCGCCGGCTCGTCAAATCGCTGGACTTGTCCGAGATGCGCCTTGCCCGCTGGCAGGATGTCGTCGACAAGATGTACATCCCCTTCGACCGCGAGCGGCAGCTCCACATCCAATTCGATGGTTTCTTCGACCTGGAGTACATCCCGGTCTTGGATTATCAGCCGCGCGTGGGAGGCATCTGGCCATTTCTGGGCCATGAGCGCGCTCTGCGTTCGCAGGTGATCAAGCAGGCGGATGTCGTCATGCTGATGGCGCTGCTGGGCGAGGAAGTCGGCCCGCGCGAAGTCATGCTCAACAACTTCAAGACCTACTATCCGCGCACCGACCACGGCTCGTCGCTTAGCCCGGCAATACACGCTTGGGTCGCCGCGCGCCTGGGGCTGGATGAGATCGCTTACGAAATGTTTGAGCAGGCGGCCGCCACCGACCTCGAGAACAATCAAGGCAACGTAGCCGACGGCATCCACGCGGCCGCTTGCGGCGGTCTGTGGCAGGCGGCGCTCTTCGGCTTCTGCGGCTTGCATCTGACTGAGGACGGACCACAAGTCGATCCCAAGCTTCCCGCGCATTGGCGGCGCGTTTCCTTTTCAGTGACTTATCGGGGGGAGAAGCATCGTTTTGATGTCGTGAACCCCGCAGTCTAGGCGCGATGACGGATGGATCAGCTGTCAGCGTCAATCGTAAAGCTATCCTTGTTGAGGAGGATGAAATGAAGATTAGTCGAATTCTTGGTCTGGTAGTCGTGTGCGCCATGGCGCTTTCGCTGGTCGGCGTCGCCGTTGGCCAGGATATGGTCACGCTCCGCGTATGGACGGGGTCGTCATCGCCGGTGGAGAACGAATTCAAAGAAGGGCAAATCGCCGCCTTTGAAGAAGCCAATCCCGGGATCGATGTTGAACTGCTTATTTCGCCCGATTACGGGACTCAGATCCGCGCTGGTTTCGCCAGTGGCGACTACGCCGAGGTCTTCACGGTTGGTCAGTTTGACTTCCCGCAGTGGCAGTACGATGGCTTGTTGGCGCCCGGCTCCATGCACATCGAGGCGCAGGACGACATCTACGCCGGCTTGCGGGCCGCTTTCACCGCTGACGGCGAACTCTACTGCGCGCCAAAAGATTTCTCCACGCTGGCGCTACTTTACAACATTGACGCCTTCGAGGCTGCTGGCGTTGACCAGCCCGATGCGAACTGGACCTGGGGCGATATGGCGGCCGCGGCCGCAGCCACCACGAATGATGATATGGTCGGCTTCAGCGCTGCTGCTGACAAGTTCCGCTGGATGGCGCTCTTTTACGCCAATGGCGGCGAGGTATTTGACATGGACGGCGCGGTCGCCATCGATAGCGATGCCGGCGTGGAAGCGCTCGCCTTTTACCAGAGTTTCATTGAGAACGGCACGGGCGACCAACCGGGCAACCTGAACGCCGGTTGGAACGGCGAGGCATTCGGGCAGGGCTCAGCCGCCATGACCATCGAGGGCAACTGGGCGATTGGCTACCTGAACGATACCTTCCCCGAAACCAATTGGGGTGTGGCCGAGATACCCGTTGCGCCCAACGGCGGTCGCGGGACCCTGACCTTCACCGAGTGCTGGGCGGTCAGCAGCCGCGCCGAGGGTGAGGTCGCGGAGGCGGCTTGGGCGCTGGTCAACTTCTTGACCGGCGAAGGCGAACATGGCGGCCACGCGGTCGCGGCAGCGGGCTTCGGCGTGATGCCGGCGCGCGCGCAATTCGCTGATCTCTGGTCGGAGACGGTGGGCAAGGAATACGCCGCCTTCGTCACCGGCGCCAGCTACGCCACCGCGCCCATCTTCCCGCTCGGCTTCGGTGATTTTGACGCCGCCGTCAACGAAGCGACCACGCTTGTGATGGCGCTAGAAGAAGACCCGGCTGACGCGCTGGGCGAAGCAGCCGATGTGGCGCGCGAAATCCAGGCGGAAATGGAATAGGCGCCGCGTCTATTCCGGCTTTTTTGCAGCGGGGGTTGGCTGCTGTCAGCCCCCGCCCGCTTATAATGAATAAGGTTTATTGGCTAACTCTTGATGTCAGCGGATTCTCGTTTTTCCAGCAGCAGCGCCGCCAAGGCGACAACGCAAGCGCAGCAGCAGCGCGCCGACGCCATCGCCGGCTTGACCTTTGTCGGTCCCGCCATGCTGGCGCTAATCGTCTTTCTGATTCTGCCGCTGCTGGTCGCTTTGTATTTTAGCTTCACCAACTGGTCGGGCACGCGCCCGCTGGATCAGCCCGATGCCTACGAGGTCGTCGGCTTCAAGAATTACCAGCGCTGGGTGATTGACGGGCGCCGTGTTGATGATTTCTACCGCGCCGTCCGCAACACGGTCTATTACGTCCTGGGCGTAGTCCCGATACAGACTGTGATCGCCCTGCTGCTGGCGGTCATCGTCAATCAGCGCTGGCTGCGCGGGAAGAGCTTCTATCGCACGGCTTTCTACTTCCCGTCGATCACCTCGTCCATCGTCGTCTCCTTCATATTCCTGTTCCTGTTTTCCGCTGGCGGGCCGATAAACGCTGTGCTGAGCCTGCTTAGCCCCGCCTACGAGCCGGTCGCCTGGACGACCAATAATGACGGTGTCTTGCACCTGCTGTTGGAGACAGTCGGGATCACGGAAGATAGCGCCGGCGCCTGGGTCGAGATCGAGATTATGGATTTGGAGATCTGGGATTGGATCGCGGGACCCAGCGTGGCCATGTCCACGATTATGGCGCTGGCGATCTGGACGACTTCCGGCACGCTGATGGTCATCTACCTGTCGGCGCTGCAAGGCATTCCGTCCAGCGTCTACGAAGCGGCCGAAGTCGACGGCGCCAGCAATTGGGCGCAATTCCGGCATATCACGCTGCCGCTGCTCAAGCCGACGACATTCTTCGTCGTCACCCTGGGCTTGATCGGTACCTTCCAGGTCTTCGATCAAATCTATGTGCTGCAGAATGACCAGACCGGCCGCACTACGACATCGGTGGCCTACCTGGTTTACGCCACAGCCTTTGAGAGCAGCAGTCCCAATCTGGCGGAAGCCTCCGCCATCGCCATCGTGCTTTTCGTGATTATCTTCGTCGCCACGATCTTGCAGCGACGCTTCGTCGGCGGCGACCGGGCGGAGGATTAAAAGAGCAAGCTGATGACCGCGATAGCCCCCGCGAGCAAACCTCGATCCGCCAGCCACGCGCTGCGCCTGCTGTTTAAGGCGCTGGCTCTGGGATTCCTCTTCGCATTTGCCGTGATCGAAATCGCGCCCTTCGCGCTCACCATCGCCAACTCCTTCAAATGCGATGCCGCTGTCGAGAACCGGCCCATGCCCTTCATCCCGTTGCCCGAAACTGTGACCTGCCGGGACGAAGACGGCGAATACATCGCGGCGGACGAACAAGTCAGCGGCATATTTTTCTCGCCCTCGGTGGACGGCTACCGCAGAGTCCTGAACGACAAGCTGCCGCGCTGGGCTTTTAACACCGCCTTCTTGTCCATCGCCGTGACGATATTGCGCGTCATCTTCGATTCGATGGCCGGTTACGCGCTGGCGCGCCTGAAATTCCCGGGCCATCGCGCGTTCTTCTTCATCATCTTGGGCACGATGATGATCCCCGGCGTCGTGCTTCTGATTCCGCGTTTCCTTTTGCTCAAGCAGCTGGGCCTGCTGAACAGCTATCAGGGCTATATCGTCACGCTGGCGGCGGACGCCTTCGGCATCCTGCTGATGAAGCAATTCTTCGAGTCGATCCCGCGCGAGGTGGAAGAGGCGGCAATGGTCGATGGCGCCAATCGTTTTGTGATCTTCTTCCGCATCGTGCTGCCGATGGCGACGCCCGCGTTGACCGCCCTGACCATCTTCAGTTTCCAGGGCAATTGGAACAACTTCATGGACGCGCTGATCATCCTGGGCGGCAACACCGATCTCTATAATCTGCCGCTGGGCTTGACCGTGCTGCGCGGCTCGGGGCTGGATGTGCAGTACGATCTGGTGCTGGCCGGCTCGGTGATTACGACGCTGCCGATGGCGTTAATCTTCCTCTTCTTCCAGCGCTATTTTGTCGAGGGCATCAGTTATACTGGCTTGAAAGGCTAGTCGATGGCGGTGTTCAGGGTCTGGCGGCGCGCTTGCAGTCACCTCCAGCATCGGGGCTATATCTACGTTTGGGCCAATATCTGCTTCGTGCTGACCGCGATTCCGATCGTCACCGCGCCGGCTGGATTCGCCGGGCTGGTCAAGCTCAGCGACGCCGCGCTGCACGGGGAGCGCGCTGACCTCAACACCTTCTGGCAGGGCCTGCGCGAGAATCTGGCGCGGGGCGCGCTGCTCGGCCTCATCACGCTGGCGGTCCTTGTCGTCAACGCCACTAACCTGAGCGCCTACGCCGAGCCGACCTTGCTTGGCGGCGCCCTGCGCGCGATCTGGCTGGGCGCAATTGTATTCTGGATGGCGCTGATGATGTATCTCTGGCCCAGCTACTATGCGCTGGAAAAGCCGAGCGTGATTGGCGCGCTGAGGAACGCCGCGCTCATGTTAGCGCTGAATCCCGTATTCACTGCGTTCAACATCGCTGGTCTGGGGCTGGTCGCATTGCTGAGTATTGTAGTTCCGCCCTTCGCCTTGCTGCTGGCATTCAGCTTCTCCGCCATCGTCAGCACAGTCGCCGCGCGCGACCGGCTGGCCGCCGCCGGCCAGGACCCGCGCTAAGTCAGGGCGTCATTTCAGCTGAGATCAAGCTACAATACGCGGGCGCTGTCAGACTGCAGGGGGCTTATGCCGACGATCAAAGATGTCGCCAAAGTGGCGGGCGTGTCCATCGCCACCGTGTCGTATGTGCTGAATGACAGACTCGAAATGGTCAGCGAGCAGACGCGCGAGCATGTGCTGAGCACCGCGCGTGAGATGGGTTATCGCCCCAACATCACGGCGCGCAACTTGCAAGCCAATCGCGCCGGTTTGATCGGCTACGCCTGGCATATCGCGCCGGAAGCATTGGAGGCGTCGCCCATGATGGCGCAATTCATGTTTTACCTGGCGCAGGCGGTCGAGGCGGCCGGGTATCACATGTTGACCTTCACTCACCCGCCGGAAGACGCGATCGCGGTCTATGATGACTTGATTCGCTCCGGGCGCATCGACGGCTTTGTACTGGCGGAGACGCGCCAAGCCGACCCGCGCGTGGCCTTTCTGCTGGAGAGCGATGTGCCATTCGTCTGTTTCGGCCGCACCAACAACGATTGGCAGTTTCCCTGGGTCGATACCGATGGCCGCGCTGGTATGCGCCGCGCGGTGGACTACCTGGCCGGCATCGGTCACAAGCGAATTGCCTTCATGGGCTGGCCCAACGACTCGCTGAGCGGCAACGATCGCTTGGCGGGGTATCTCGAGGGCATGCAGGCGCTGCAGCTCCCGGTCGCAGAGGCCTTTCTCTTCCAGTCCGATTATCCCAACGGGCAGATCGACCGCATCCTCGCCGCGTGGCAGGGGCTGGCCGCGACAGAAAGACCGACGGCGGTCATCGTCATCGCCGATTACATCGCCATTGAAGTCATACGGGCGGCGGAACGGCATGGATTCACGGTCGGAAAGACGCTGTCAGTCGTCGGCTTCGATGGCATACCAATTGGACAAGTGATTCAGCCGGGCTTAACCACGCTGCATCAGCCGATGCAAAGCATTAGCCAGGCGCTTCTGGACCTGTTCAAGGACAGCTTGACCGCCGAGGGACGCGGCAACAGGTCGCGCTTGATCGCGCCCGAGCTGATCATCCGCGAGTCGAGCGGACCGCCGCAAGCCGATTGAGAATGCTCTCGACGCGCGCCTCTCGAAGTCCATCGGGCAGGTGAATATCCGCATGCCCGACCTCGGCGTCGCCAATGCCTATGGTCAGGCAGCCGGCCTGTTTCGCGGCGTCCACGCCCGCCTTCGCATCTTCGAAGACCACAGCAGACTCGGGCGCGATGCGCAACTGGTCCGCCACCCAAATGAAGAGGTCGGGGCTGGGTTTGGGCTCGCTGACTGAGCGCCCGTCGCCGATCACATCAAAGCGCTGCGTCAGCTCAAGCCGATTGAGCACGAAGCGGGCGTTCCTGCTCGCCGATGCGATGGCCAGCTTCAAACCGCGCGAACGCGCCGCAGCGAGAAAAGCCGTGACGCCGGGCAGCGCGTCCGCAGGCCTCAAGTATTGCAGATGCTGTTGATAGTAGCCGTTCTTCCGCGCCATCCAGGCTTGCGCTTGCGCTTCGGTGATGTTGCGGCCGTTCAGCAGCCGCAGCAAGCTCTCCCGGCGCGAGACGCCGCGCAGCGCCTCATTGTCCGCCCGCGTGAAGGGGATGCCGTTTTCATCCGCCAGTCGTTTCCAGGCGCGATAGTGATATTCGGCGGTATCGGTGATGACGCCGTCGAGGTCGAAGACGAAGGCCTGTATGGGCATGGCCAGTTTCTCACATGTTGACCGGGTCAGGCTATCATTAGCCGTTGCGGAGGGCAAGTCGGCAGGCGCTGTGATTGCTGATCCGACGGCGGTTGGCGCCCGCCCAAAAACCAGCTTGCGAACAGGTTGATGTCCGCCGTCACGGTCAGCCGCAATCCAAAGATTGTAAGATAAATTGCGCCGTTAGCGCATTCTCAAAACCGCACTGTGTTAATGCAGCAGGCGACTGATTGTCAATGGTCGCTGCTATATTCAAGTACGGTGTTCCCCAAGCCCGCCAAACGCCTTTGCAATCACGTCCGATGACTGTGCGCCGCGCGGGGATCAGCCGGCGGGGGCTCCAGCGGACTGACCCAGCGCGACAGATCCGGCACAGCCATTTCGCCGTGCTCTTCCTTGGGCGCGGGAACCAACATCGCCGGCAAGTCCGCCATCGAGTCGTAGATCTCCATGATGACGCGCTTGCTGCGGTACTCGCCGTGCGCGGCTTCGTCCTTGCGCTTGACGATGGGGAAGGTCTCCATGATGTAATCGACATCATCGCGTTTGATGCCGTAGAGGTGGAAATAGAGCGCGTCCAGCTCGCAGCGCATGAGGAAGCGGCGCTCGTCATCCCAGACGAAAGGCGGACAGTCATAGCCGAGGTCGCAGGCGAAGGGCTGCAGGTCCCAGGCGGTGTAGGTCAATTCGAGGACGCGGGGGCTGATGAAGTCGAGCAGGGGCTGGGTGTATGTGTGTGGCGGGATGACAGGGAGTTGTCGCACGTATCCGAAGGTGAAATTATACCACCAAGTTTCTGGCGAACAATGTAGTCAAATGGAATTGTACTAATATTGCCAATTAAGCTAGCCGCATACATGTTGATTCTGTGTAACAGCAACAGCGGCATCGCGTGACCTACTGCAGATTTCGGAACGATTCCAGATATCGCCGTTCGCTCATCTGTGCTTCTCGCAATATTACGAAAACCCAACAGCCAGCCGCGATCCCATCGATCGAGCCGCGCCTCGACTTCCCGCTCGTCGACCCAGTAGCGCGGCAGGGGCAGGGCGGTCGGATCGCGCAGTTCGTCGGGCGTCATGTCGCGGGTTTTGCCATTGGCTTCGTAAGTCGCCCAGCGGTGGGTGAATTGGTGCATCATTTTGGCTTCGTAGAGCGGCAGGTAGCGCTCGGGCTTGTGGTTCATGCTATTTTCCCTTGCTGGCATGCGCTGCGGATATGATATAATAGTCCCTGTCCTGCGACAATTCGGGAGAAAACATGGCGACTGTGGAGCAAATTAACGCCTCGCTGTCAGAGCGAATGGTCAAGCTGGAAACAACCATTGAAACCGAGCGCCCGCATCTGGCGACGAAAGACGATGTAAGCCAGGTGCGGGTGGCTGTGGAGCGGCAAACGCGTCTGTTGGTCATGTGGTTCATCGCGACGCAGATTGCGATTGCCCTCTTTCTCTACACAGCGCTGACCGGCGCTCCGGCCTGAGCGGCTCAGGATTCGTCCTCGCCTTCTACGAAGATATTGCCTTCCAGCGTGAAGCCGCGGGATTCGAGCTCGTCGCGCGTGCGGAATTTGTCGGAGTCGCTTGTCATATTGAACAAGCCCTGCTTGAATGTGATGCCCCAAGCGTTCTCTGTTGGCGACTCTCGAATAAGCACAGGTACACGTGAATAGATAGCTTTTGTGATCTCAGCATCACGCTGGCTGCGGAAGGTCGCCATCGTGCCGGTGTTGGGATTGAGCATGGCGATATCCGCGGCCGAGAGCTTGAAGCGCCGCCACTTGTCATCGAGGTCAGCAACATTCAGCGCGAAGAAGACAAACTCGCTTTCCCGCGAGCGGATGTCCGCGCCTGTCATCGTCAGGAGAGAGAACTTCATACGGCTGTCTACGGCAGGAAACAGTTTCTGCCGATTCTCGAAGTCGTACAAACTGGCCAGGGAATGTGTTTTCATCAAGTCCTGGAAGAAAAACTTAGTGGTGTCGTCAGTTGCGATGCCAGACGGCACAATCATGCCTACACGTCCGCGCCCACTAATAAGCGAGCGTTTTCTCGCAGCGAAGAGCGGATACGTGTTGATGCGTCCACGTCCAGTCAGCGGATAATTTCTTGAAGTACGTACGAAGTGGCTTAGCCCATCGGCTTTACGCTTGTCAGTCGCAAATGCGCCGTAAAGTTCCGGGTTGTGGTCTTTGAGAGCAGCAATCAGTTGTTTTCGTTTTGCGCCGGGCGCAGCAGCAATCTCGGGGTCACGTTCGGCGAACCACTCCTTTTCTTTGATTTCGGTATGCTCCCAGGGTGGATTGCCCAGCACGACGTCAAAGCCGCCGTTCCAGCCGGCCGCTTCGTTCTCGGCAGTCGAGAGGTCTTCGGGCACACTGAACAGATCCGGGAAAGCCACATGCCAGTGGAAGAAGCCGTAGCGGTCGGTCAGCGCGGCGATTTTCTCGCGCAGGTTTTCGAACTGGGGGGCGTCCGGCTCGGCTTCCAGATGGCGGTAGACGAGGTCGGTCAGGGGCATGTCCTCGCCTTGACGTTTCGCCCATACAAAGGCGCTGCACCAGGCATCGGCCAGCAGGCGCGCCTGGATGTATTCCGGCGAATTGGCAATGGCGGCGTACAATTCTTCTTTGGCCTGGATGTCGCTTAGACTGTCGTCGGCGGACTTGGCGAGGTCGCTCATGGTGGCGGTCAAGAAGCCGTAATCGGCGGCCGGCGCCTGCTCCAAGCCCAGCTGCCGCAAGCCCGCTTCCCGCTGTTTCAGCTCGCCCCGGTTTCGCTTGCGCAGGGCGCTGGCGGTCGTCTTGTCATCGCCCTCGATGGGTTTGAAGGCATCGTTGGGGATGCCCTCCGCCATCAGTTTGGGCGTCGTGCCCAGCAGGCTGTTGCCCACCTGGATATGGTGATCGAGGAAGGTCAGGGGCTTGCCGGGGTCGAGCGCTTCCAGCCACAGGTTGACCTTGCAGAGTTCGGCCGCCATGGGGTTGATGTCGACGCCGTAGATGCAGTTGCTGATGACATCGCGCTTGGCGCTTTGCAGCGCTTCGCCGGTTGGCTCTTCTTCACCCGTGCGCAGGCTTGCCAGGCGCTTTGCCAGGCGGTTGGCCGCCGCGATCAGGAAGTGCCCGCTGCCCGTGGCCGGGTCGCAGACTTTGAGCGCAAGGATGGCGTCTTCGCCTTTTTTCGCCGCTTGGTCCAGGACGGGGTCGAGCGCGGAATCGAGCAGGACCTTGATCAGCGATGAGGGCGTGTAGTAGCTGCCGCTGGTCTTGCGCTCGTTGCCGCCGGCTGTATCCAGCCCGAATTTCCGCGCGGGGACGTTGATTTGCGGGTGCAATTCCAGCAAGCTCTCGTAGACGCTGCCCAGCTCTTCCGGACCCAGGTTTCTGTAATCGACATTGCGCCAGGCGCGCGCCTCGCGGTCGTCGATCAGGGAGAGTGAGCGGATAGCGCTGAGCAGCTTCCGATTGCTGATCTTGCAGTCGATGACATCGGCGACGGCGCGGTCGCTGAAGAGGAAGGAGCCGAGCGGAGCGATGCCGACGGGCGCTCCGTCGCCTTCGCCGCCGAGCAGCCGCATCACCAGGCGCAGTTGCTCAAAGAGATCGCTGTGGCGCGTGCCGACGAAGCGTGCCGCCATCGTCCGTAAACGCTGCGTCGAATAGTAATTCTGGTAGGTCTCGCGCGCTGCGTCCGTCGCGTCGGGACCGAGAAGCAGATCGCGGTCTTCGGCCACGAACATGAAGAGCAAGCGGTAAATCATGCGCAGCAACTGACGGTAGTAATTCTGCTTGTCCAGCGTGCCAGCGCGCAGTTTGTCGCGCAGGACGCTGTTGGCGGGATGCTCGAGGAAGCCGACGCCCAGCGCCGTGATGGCTGATTCAACGCCGCCGCGCAAATGCTCGAGCGCGCGGATGCCGCGGTCTTCCGCCTCTTTCATCCACTTCTCGAGCAAGCAATCCGATGGCCGGTCGCCTTCGACCCGTGATTGATGACAGAGCAGCCAGAGCACGCGAAAATCGCTGTAGGCATCGCCGTTCATCATCGCTTCCAGGTCGAATTCGACGTAGGCTTGCCGCGTCAGCGTCAGGTTATCGCGCAGGACGCGCAGCTTGCAACCGTTGCTGACAAATCCCCAGAGGTGATCGTCGCTGCGATTGAGGAAAACCTGAAGCAGACTGTGTGGACTGGCGGTCGCCGCGCCCGCCACGCCGCGCATGGTCTTGTCCAGATCGACCTGGTAACTGACGAGATGAATCGGCACATTCAGCCCCCAGCTGTGGCTGATGGGGTAGGACTTGCCTTCGATCTCGAAGCGCTCGGCTGTGTGCAAGCGGCCGTAGTGCAGCGTTTCGAACAGCGGCAACAGCCAGCGCTCGCGGGTGATGGTCGTGCCCAAATCGTCCCCTGGCAGCGTCTCCCGCCCACTCTGGAAATGTGACCAGGCGTTCTGCAGCGTCGTCCAGGAGCGACTGATGGCCTCATTGAGCCGCTCGCCTGAGCGGTGGTAGCCGGCCGGCGTCATGCCGGGGAGCGTAGCGTCCTCGTCACTGACGCGCTCCAGCAGGTCAGCCGGCAGCAAGCTGCCTTCCGTGCGATACGTCTTGAGCTGGTCTTTCGCTTTTGGCATAGCTCAGCGACCTCGCGGCGCGGGCAAAAATACATAAATGCCGAGTAGATCGGGCGGCAATTGCGCTTCGACATGGTGCTGCGGACGCTGCTCATCTCGGCGGTAGGCGGCGTTGCGTACTCGCTTATGAGCAGCGAGCAATTCCTCGCCGCGTTGCCGCGCCCGCGCCTCTAGCTCGGGCATGATACTGTCGATGTCGTCCACGACGCGGCGGACAAACTCGGTAGCTTGCTGCGCCGCGATATTGGCGGCCGGCTCTGCGTCCAGAAGCGCTTCCGCCGCCTCCGCGCTCAGCCAGCTGGCGTTTTGCGGCGCGCCTTCGAAAGCCAGGGACAGACTGTCTTCCGCGAGCAACTGCTTTTCCTCGCCCCCGCGGCGCGTGATGAGGTGATAACGCAAGCGCAGCAGCAGCAAGGTCGCGCGCGTCGTCACTGCCTGCGTGCGGATAGCGCCAGCGCGTCTCGCCTGCAGTTGATTATCGTCGCCCTCTTCCGCATCAAGGGCGGCATTCATCACGTAATTCGCCAGATTCTCGACTATCGGATGCGTGCGGGTCAACTCTACTTCACTGCGTTGAGTTGGCGGCTCGTACACCGCGCTGAATATTGTCTGCGGCAGGACATCGCGCAAACCGCGCGGGCTTTCACTGAGGTCGATCTGGACATTGCCATTCTCCCTCAGCGTGCCCTGATACAGGCCGACAGCATCACGCATGAATAGCTTGAGTTCGTCATCGCCGCCGACCGCCTGTCGCGCCGCGTCCAACTCGGCCGCGACTTCATCCACCTTGATCGCGCTCTGGGCGAACATGGCGCGCGACTTCTTCTCCCGCGCCGCCACCGCTTCCCAACGCAAGTCGAGATCAAGCTGT
Organism: Anaerolineae bacterium; assembly: GCA_022824365.1. Lineage (GTDB taxonomy): Bacteria > Chloroflexota > Anaerolineae > Aggregatilineales > Phototrophicaceae > UBA6055. Next base: position 91,414 of record JAJEAA010000023.1, on the reverse strand, counting down.
TTCTCGGCGAGATGCTGCCGGAAGCCGGGCAGCGTCAACTGATCTTCCCTCAGCAGCAGCCCCTCGAATATCGCTTCGATAACATCTTCACTGCTGCCGGGCACAGAAACCGAGATGCCCAGTGACGTGCGGATTGATTTATGCTTGCGCAGGAGCACGTCCAGCACAACGCCGTCAATCTGATTGTCGGTGCCATAGTAGGTGACGACCTTGACACGGTCGCGCTTCTGTCCATAACGATCAACCCGGCCCTCGCGCTGTTCATGCCGCGTCGGGTTCCAGGACAGGTCGTAATGCACGACGGCGTCAAAGCCCTGCTGCAAGTTGATGCCTTCGCTGAGGCAGTCGGTGCAGACCAGGATGCGCTTAGTCGCCTTCGCCAGCTGCGCCACACGCTGCTCGCGCTCAGCCGGTGGCAGCGTACCCGTGACGCCGCTGATCTCCACTTTCTTGATAGTCTTACGCAACTCGTCCTGCAGGTACTCGACCGTGGGAATAAAGCGACAGAAGACGATCGGACTATAGCCATCGCGCAGCAACTGCTTGAGGATCTTGACGAGCCCAGCCAGTTTGCGGTCGGGCTTGCCTTGGAGCTGGTCCGCCCGACGCGCCATCTCCTGCAAGCGGCGGCGCAGGCGTTTCTCCTCGCCTTCGTCCGACCAAATGTCGCTGGGGGGCACAAGGTCGCTTGCTTCGGCGCTGGTATCGGTCATCTGATCCAGCACCGTCAGCCGCCCGCGTTCGTCCAGATCTTCGATGCTCTCGCCGTCCGCGCTGCCCGCCCGATTGCGCAAGGTGGCGGCTGCGGCGGCCGGGCTAGAGGCCATTGAGCGCAGCAGCGCCAGTGCCGACCACCAGCGGACGCGCCGTCGATAACCTGCGCCAGGCTGCAAGACGATCTCGCGGGCGTAGCGCAAGACTTGATCAAAGAGCCGCTTGTAGTCGTCCGTTAGTGTATAGCTGGCTTCCGCGGCGTCGCGCTCGGGGAATGGCGTATCCGCGTACAGATAACGTCGGATATCGTCTCGTCGCCGCTGAACAAAATAGCGCGCCACTTCTCGCCGGTACTTTTCATTCGCCTTACCGCTGAGATCTTCCGGCAAGTCGGCGAACTCTGGATTGAGCAAGTTTAGCAGCGCGCGGAAGGCTTCTTCTTTGCCGCTGTGTGGCGTCGCGGTCACTAGCAGAAGATGGCGCTGCGGCTCCTGTGCCAGCGTTTTGACCAATTCAAAACGCTGATGCCGACCGCCTCGTCCATCGTATGCGTGGACAACGGTGTGCGCCTCGTCGACGATGATAAATTCGGGCGCGGCGCGCAAGAATTCGTGACGGCGTCGGTCCGATTTGATGAAGTCGGTGGATACCACGGTGAAATCGTAGCGGTCAAAAATGCTTTCGCCAGCGCGCAGCGTCCGCTCCAAGCGGGAGGCTGTGCTGGAGAGCACCAGTTCCGCGTCGATATGGAATTTCTCGCTCAGTTCGCTCTGCCATTGTTCCGCCAGTTGGGGCGGACAGAGCACCGCCAGCCGGCTGATCTCGCCGCGATCCAGCAGTTCGCGCGCGATTAGAAGCGCCTCAATCGTCTTGCCAATGCCGACATCATCGGCAATCAGAAGCCGTACCGGGTCCAGCTTCAGCGCCATCAGCAGTGGCACGAGCTGATACGGCCGCGGCTCGACATTGATCTTGGCAAAGGAGCGAAAGGGCCCGGCGCTGGCGCGGAAGCCGAGGCGAACCGCCGCTCGCAGCAGGCGCGCCGAGCGATAGTCGCCGATCAGCGTCGGATCGGGCACATCAAAGACGGCCGGCTGCACTTCCTCCAAGCTGGTGAGGAGTGCGGTCACCTCATCATCGGCGCCGCCCAGCGGTCGCAAATGCAGCAACTCCGCGTCCGAATTGGGCAGGACAACCCACTCGCGGTTTCGGGCTTTGACGAGAGCGCCAACAGAAAAGCTCATGCTTCACCCCCGAAAACAAACCTGTGCTGGCTGAGCTTGGCATCCCAATCCTCCAGATAGCCGAAGCGGATAACGCTATAGCCTTCGTTCTCCATCCGCTCAGTATGGTCGCGGTCACGCGCTTGTCGCTCGGGATAATCGTGATGCGGGCCATCTATGTACACCGCGACATAAATGCCGTTTCGCTCATAAATGAAATCCGGCCGGGTCTCACATGTGGCAATGTAATGTTGCGCCCGGTCCGGCAGACGCAAACCGGCGCCCGCAACTTGCTGCAGCCATTTGCGCTCGAGATCCGATTCACATCGCGCCAGCAGCTGCGTCAGGCGATCATCGGGCGAGCCGGTGCCCACGGCTGGCGTCACTACGGCCCCCGCCAGCTGCAGCAGCCAGTCCAGGATCGTCTTGCGGTCGAGTATGTCATGCTCACGCTGGTTGCCGTAGCTTAACAAGCAGTCGTAGCAAGCGGCTTCGCAGGGTTCAATTGCGCCCTCGGCCTGGCCCAGGTCCACCCCCTCGGCGTCAAAGTGGCAGATTTCCAGCGCCACGCGCGCCACGTTTCGCAGTGCTTCGGGGTCTTCCACCAATTGGCTGAGCACGCCAGCGCCGCCTTCGGCCGCTTCATAAAATAGCAGTTGCTGCCGATTATCCACATCGGGCAGAGGCTCGGCGGCCAGCTCGTTATCTTCCAGCTGATATTCACGTTCGATGGCGCGTTTAAGCGCGGCTTGCAGGGAGGCCATTTGCCCGGCATCGGCATCAAGCAGCGGCTGCAGCAGGAGGCAATTGCGGCTGTCCTCGACGAAAGGGATGACTCGCTGTGTACGCGGCGACAGCGGATCCTCTTGATCGTCCTCGGCTTCAGTCTCTCGGCGCGCCCATAAGCCGTTTTCGATTTCGAGAACGAAGCCCATCTGCTCTTTGTCGCGGCGACGGCGCCATCCGAGGTTGATGCGCCAAATTGTTGCGGTCTGCGCGTAGATCAATCTGGCGATGTCCTCGCCGTCCAGCTGGACGTTAGAGGTGCGCATATCCGGCTGATCTTCGGCATTACTGAAGCGGAGCCCAGTCTTCAGTTCATAGCCCAGGCGCACGCGCTCTTCTTCGTCGGCGTTGATGCGGTCGCGCCGCCGCGTCTTGACATTTTGCATCTTCAGCATTGAACGCCATGCCATACCCAGCGGCTGCCAGCAGTTCTCGCAGACATCAAAGTCCACGTCCGTCTGCATATAGCCACAATGATCGCAGCGTTTGATGCCTGTTGTCAGCGGTCCATCTTCGTTTTCAATCACGGGCATCATCACCTGATTGATTTCGTAGCGGGAACCTTCGTGGTAGATGAGCGCACGGGGACCAAATTCGGCGATCGCCAGGAATCGGGGACGCGAAAGAAAACTGTCCGCCTGTTTCTGCCGCCGTCCAGGGATATATGCCGAGAGTGGCAAACGGGGGAAGCTATACCCGGGCAAGAAGCCTTCAGTGGCGAAATAGCGATAGGAATAAAAGTCGGATTGAACAAGGTTTTCGATATCGGTCAGCAGCTTCAATTGTGCCAGCGCCTCGCCGTGTTGTCGTTTGGCGCGGCGTTTGTCTACGGCGCTGCGCGAGTGATCCAGCAAGATTCTATTCTGCTGCTGCGCTTGTTTGCGCGCAGCCTGATACAAGCCACGCCAACGATTGCAGGCACTATCGAATGCCAGATTGACGTTCTGCATGGTATGGTCGAGCAGCGCGTTGGCGTCTTCCAGCTGAGGAATTGTCCGCAAGATAGAGGCGACGTGTTGCCGAGTCCGCAGCTGCGCATTGGGCCGGGCAATCTCTTCCTGTACCGCCGGGGTCAAGGGCAACTCAGGCGGGTCGCCACTCATATCGAGCAGGTCGGTCAGCGACTGACGCAGGTCTAGCCCGACTTCCGCCAGCCAGACGGCATGAATATGCGCCTTTAGTAGATCGCGGTTATTCAGATCCAGGCGCGGTGGGGCGACAGAGCCCGAAACCATAAGTTCTGGACGTGCAAAAAAGTATTTGTCGTGTGGACTGCCGCTAGAGCAGTAGGTGAAGACCAGCGCTGGTTGTCCGCTGCGGCCGGCGCGCCCGCTGCGCTGGGCGTAATTGGCCGGGGTTGGCGGCACGTTGCGCATGTTGACTACATTCAGCTGGGCGATATCCACACCCAATTCCATCGTTGGCGAGCAATACAGAATCGGGAGATCGCCCGAACGGAACTGCTCTTCTCGTTCTTCGCGCTGATCGTTCGGTACCTGCGCGGTGTGCTCGAGCGCTTGGAAGCCACGGAGCGACGCGACGGCTGCTTGATAGAATTCGCGGAAGAAGGGATTGGGCCGGCCGCCCTCGCTTGGGGCATTTGGCATTCGCAGCGGTTCGTTAGTGGAGCGTCCATCGCCGACGCACCAGCGCATCGCCGCCGCGTTTAACTGATATCCGGGCACATCGTCCGCGCCCCGCGCTGGCAGGACTTCTTCGACAATACCACCGATTTGCAGGGCGAGCAGAAGCTCGCGTATGAGCTGCCAAGTCGCTTCAGTATCCAGTCGTTCACTGTATTCGGCGAAGATGCCCGTTCGGCGCAGATACTGGCCAAACAGACCGAGCGCGGAGATATAAGTAAAACCAGCGCGCCACTCGTCCGCTCGCCTTGAGCGAGCCAGCGCGATGGTTCCCGGCTCAAGTTTCTCGTCTTCGTCGAGCGCCCAGGGCGCCTTGAGCAAGTTAAAACTGCGATCTTTAATGCGATCCAGGCGGTCTCGGTCAAGATACTGCGCTTTGATCGCCAGCTCGCGGCGCATGAAGTCGAGCAGCACGCGTGCGATCTTGACGCGGGTCGCTGGCGTTGCGCCAACCAGAGTTGGGTGAAAACCGGCCCAAACATCTTCCGCGGCGCAGACTTCGTCGAGACTTTCGTAATCTACGCGCAGCAGACCACATTGCTCAAGGTTGGGCAGGGAGATGCGCCAACCGCGCCGCAGGTCACGGTACACTCGATAAGCCAGGACCTCCTGCAGCGTGCGCTCCGTTTCCCGACGCGTTTGGAATCGCGCCTTAGGTTCCGAGGAATAATCTATAAATGGCAAGTTCAAGGCGGAGAAGACCGCTTGGGGAATTTCTTCCGCGCGCAAGCCATCTTCGCCGGCCCGTGAAACCGCCCGGTAGATCGCGCCACGCAATAGGCTGACCTCGACGAAGTCGTTGAAGTGACCTGCTTGCAGCGAGGCATCCTGACGATTGTCGGTGAAACTGAGCAACTTTCGCGCCATGGGCTCAAGCGCGCTGTCCTTCAGAGCGCGAACGGCCGCCAGGCTCAAGATAGTGGTCGCGCTGCTGCGGCCCTCTGAGTTCAGCGTGCCCAACTTGACAAAATCGCTGCGCTGTCGCGGCGTGTAGGAGACGCCGCAACTCAAACAGAACATAAAGGGCATGGGCAGAAAGACCGCCCGTTGCCCATCCTCCGCCGGGCGACCTTTGGTATCCAGTTGTAGCTGCTGCGGCAGGTATTTGCGGCGATCTCTGCGGACACGCGGCCCGCTAGGTCCTTCTTCCAGCCAATCTTGGGGCAGGCACGCGAGCACCGCGTCAAGTTCGTAGGGCCAGGGGTCGGCCTCGCTCAGATACAGATAGCCGCCCTCACCCTCGATATCCGCGTGCCGCTCCCGGAAATCGCGTGGCACGTACGCCGTTTCACCGTCTTCGCCTTCAACGCGGCTGACAGTGTAGTATTCCTGCCCGCATTCACGGCAGAAGCATAGCGGAAACAGGAGCTTGCGATCGGCGCCGAAGTAGCGCTGTCCGCTCAAGGTAATATGGCGCTCGTTCTCTGATTCGAGAGTAGCGTAAGCGGTGTCGCCCGGGCTGATGAATTGATGCAGTCGAAAGGCAAACGGTTTCAGTCCGGTGGTCGGATCATCAAATTCGTAACCTGCCAACAGCCACCTCTGGATAACTGCTTCGCATGTGGCGGCGTCAACAGCAGTCAGCTCGCTCAATGCCTCGGCTGCCGACTCGATGCTGCGCGGTGTTTGGCGCTGCAAGCGCGCGCCGACGGCGCGTAACCCGAAGGTATTCTCGATCCAGATCGAGATCGGATGAGCGACAAAAGCGTCGTAGTCCGCCGGTATCACGAGCGTATCCCAGGCAGCGACGGCGGCGGAGAGCGCTTCCGTATCCAAATTGCCCGGCGTCGCCCGCTGCAGCGTTTCGCCAATAACATGCGCCGGCAATACATCCGGGCCGAAAATCTTACTGCTGACTTTGGCGACTTGCTGTTGCTGTTCTTCGAATGAGCCACCGCTCGCCATCGTGGCCGAAGTGCCGACGAACTGTATGGTTTGGCCGGCGACTTCCAGCCGCTCCCGCACGCGGCGCATCAAGAGCGCGACATCAGCGCCCTGTCGCCCTCGATAGGTATGCAGCTCATCCAGCACCACAAAACGCAAGCCACGCGCCTTTTCGATCAGGCGGCGCTCAACAGGACGTGTCATGATAAGCTCGAGCATGACGTAGTTCGTCAAGAGAATATCGGGCGGGTCGTTGATAATACGCTCACGCTCTTCATCTGATACTTGCCCGGTATAGCGCTCGAAGGTGACCGGTTGCTCTCCCTTGGCGAAGCCTTCCTTGAGAAACTTCCCGAGCTCCTCCTCCTGGCTGTTGACGAGCGCATTCATGGGATAGACCACAATCGCTTGAATGCCCTGTCCGCTGTCCTGCTGCAAGACGTGGTCAACGATCGGCGCGATATAGGCCAGGCTCTTGCCGGAGCCAGTGCCGGTGGTCAGCACATAATTGTGGCCGCCCTTGGCGATTTCGATGGCGCGGCGTTGATGCCGGTGAAAGCGCAGCGTTCTGCCGCCCTGATCTTTGTCATGCTCGAATATCTCGGCGCACTTCTCGTGCAAGAGACCATCGTCGATGGCTTGACGCACCGTGTCGCCGCTTTCGAAACGTGGATTGAGTTGAATCAATGGATCGGGCCAAAATTCGCCTTCCGACATCCGCTCTTCAACATGGCTGCGGATACGGGCATCCTGGATCTGGATAAAGCTTTGGGCATATTCGCTGTAAGCCGTGATGATCTTCTTTCTGATCGAAAAAACATCCATACTTTCATCCTTTGCCCAACGAATAATTTTCTGAGCAACGCCCGTGTCGCGTAGTCCAACAAATCACTGCAATCAGCCACGAGCCACGCAGATTGAAATATACTGCATGAAATTTCGCCGTCTCAGCGAATTGGATTCTACAACGCGATGAGCAGCTTCTCCGTTTTGCTGTCAAAGATTACAGACAGAGAACGTATTTTGCCAGAAAGTTTGTTGCTAAGGTATGGATAACGAATAATTGACCCCGCCCGTCGATCCGGATATCGTGGATTGATCCAAACTCTTTTCAAGCAACGTTTCTCGGAATTCGGCGTCGCTGATATGGATTTCCGAATCCAGACTGGAAGCTGGTCGTGTATTTGCTGACGACGGTGGAGCTACCGCTGCAACCGATAACCGTAAACAAAGCCAGCCCCAGGATATAAGGGGCGACCCTGGATACCTTCTATTGAGACTTACGCCAGTCTTCACGCTGAACCGGCAGAGCGGCGAAGTCATTATCAGATGTCACCACTACGGCGTTCAAGCGTTGAGCCAAGGCGGCGATTAGCAGGTCAACATCGGAGAACTGCCTCCCCCGATTCCGCATGGTCGCCCATAATTGGGCAGCCACTTGCCAATCCTCATCGGTTAGCGTCAGGTGATCCATCAGGGGTGTGATCGATTCGCGGAAAAGGCGCAGCTTCCGCCTGGCATTGACATGGAGCAAACCGCGCAAGACTTCGTACCGTACCGGATCACACAGGCCCATGATATGCCCGGCTTCGCCGGCGCTGTTCAAGCGATCAAGGACTTGTGGCAGGCGATGAATCCGGTCGGCGATAACATTAGTGTCCAGGATATAGATCACTGGGTCCATACGGACTCATCCCAGGCTTCAATGTAGTCTTCAGTCATCGCGGCGGTCATCTCATCCAACTGCGCTTGGCTCATGCCTTCGCCCATTGCATCAAACGCCGCATTGAGCCGCCGCATCCTTTCTTTTGGCGTCAGTTGAGTTGACTTTTTGGGGAGCCGATCAATATGCTGTTGCAAGCGACGGCGCTCCTCGTCAGTCATTTCGTCGACAGCGCGCAAAACCTCTTCAAAAATCATGTTATTCTCCTGCTGGCGCCGCTCCTCAATTGAAAAGCGAGTGGTCTCGCTCATTATATCTGAAGTGAGGAAGAAATCCGCGCGCCGCGATCCTTTGCCCGCCGACTTCTCAGTCCCAGCAACCGTAAACAAAAGCATCTTCGCACTCTTCTGTATGTCCCCTCTTTCGAGGCAAATCGGTCCCGAAGCCGCCCAATGCCAACGTAACGCATCAGCTCAGGAAACGAACTCAGCTCGCAATGGGATTACGGTACGCCCAGATATTCTAGTCCGTCGTTGACGATCACGCTTGATTCGCAATCTAACCATCGCGCACTCGGAATGCTTGGGAGACGCTGCGCCCTAAAGTGCCGCATTTCAAAAAGATGAGACGCTGTTTTCTCACCAGCGTAGCAGTGTGTCGCCGGCCGGCAGGATCATGCGCCAATGCCCCCGCAGAGAGTCTTGGTACAATTGTGTCATGGACGCTAACAGACAATGGTGGTATCGAAGACGTGCGCCGCATTACAGGTTTAATGAGGCTGCGCGAGCCACTAACAGGACTGCCAGAAAATATGCGGCAATTGGCGTTGTAACCGGCAGTGAATTGCAGGCCTTGTGGCGATCCGACAGCATGTGTCGCTATTGTCGCATTAGGCTCGCCTGGCGTGAATGGACTGTCGACCATGCCGTGCCCTTTTCGCGCGGGGGCGCCAACACAATCGACAATATCGTCATGGCCTGCCGGACTTGCAACGCGCGCAAAGCGTCGGGCATGCCGCATGAATACGCGATCAGAATGGCGATAAGAGGCATACGGCTGGATTGCTTGCCGGTCGGCGTGCCTGTCCAGCTTTTTCTGTGTGGAATGGATGCTCCGCTCTAAGTAAGCGAGGCCGATGTCGGTTTCTGTCCAAGCGGCGCGGCAAGCGCGCCAGAATACCCTGGATAGGGATTTGCCTTAAAGTGTCGCATACTGACTGATATATGACACTTTATGCTGTACTCCTTCCATAGCATATTCACAGTTCCCGGACCTCATTCCGCAGGCGCAGCTGCCGCCGCATACGGACTACAAGAACATCGTTTCGGAGATCGAGCACTAAAATCCCCGGCTGTTAGAAACCAGCCAGGCGCTGCACAAGCCCGATCTAACTGGCTACCGCAGCCTGCTCATTTTGCGGATGAGCGGTCGCTGCGCGGCGTCAACGACATCTAGTCCGGCCCAGAACGGATGGCTTGACAGAGCAAGGACATTCGCCTACAATCATAGCAGATAGCAGATAGCTGATAGGCGAGACAATGGATACCACATCCACAAGGTATTTGCATTCATCGCCCAAGCCGCCGCAGTTCTTTGACAGCGTGGAGACGTATTGATACCTGATAAGGAACGGCAGAGGTCTGCTTTTCAAAAAACATATGAGGAGGAAAGGAAAACGAAGATGAAACGGCTATTGTTATTGTTCGCTATTTTTCTGATCGGCCTGCCCGTGATGGCGCAAGATGATATGGACCCCTGCGACCTTGATCCGCCTGCGACGCCGGCGGAAGTTAACTTTATCGGTGTGGCATTTCCGCTCATTGAGTTCATGGCGGATGAGCTGGAAAAATGCAACAGCGTGGATAACTTGAGTGTAAACGCGCAGGTGCTTGACTCAGCCAGTTCGACGGAACAAGTAAACCTGGCGCTGGCCGGCGGGGGCGATTCGCCTTGGGCGCTGCTGCACACGGACTTGTCGCGCATTGGGGAGTTGAACGAGTTTGACGCCCTGCACCCACTCAACGACCTGGTCGAGCAATACTGGGACGAATACGACCTGGGCGATATTCCTCAGACAGCTTGGGATGCGGTTACGCTCGACGGCGACATCTATGGCATACCCTTCATGCAGAACACCTTCCATATTTTCTACCGCTCCGATCTCTTCGAGAAGTGGGAACTGGAAGCGCCGGCTACCTACGACGATGTGATTGACGCTTGCGAGGTGCTCAAGCAAGAACCGAGCATCGACTTGCCCTTCACGATGAATCTGCACGCTGGCTGGGCTTGGGAGATCGAGTTCATGCACTTCTTGCGGGCTTTTGGCGGCAGGCATCTCAATGACGATAACACGCCAGCCTTCAACAGCGAGGAAGGCGTAGCCGCGTTGAACAAGATGAAGGAAGTCGTCGACGCCTGCATGGGACCCGAAGGCTTGACCTACAGCATTGATGACAGTGAGATTGGCATGGAAACCGGCACGCTGGCTTTCATCAATATCTGGGCGAGCCGCGCGGCTAACATGGACAATCCCGAGAAATCCAACTATGTTGGCATCATAAACTTCGCGCCGGCGCCGATGCCCAACCCGGACACCGGCATTCTGGGCGGGTCGGCTTGGATTGACGCCCTGTCGCTTACCAAACGGTCGGGTGTGGATCACGATGTAGTCTTCCGCGTGGTGATGGAGACGGTGGACAAAGCGAGCCAGGCTGAAGGCGCGCTGCATGGGCCGATCCTGCGCTCGTCGGTGATTGAAGAAGGTGGCGGCGGCCGCTACTTCAAGGCGATGGGCACCTCCGTGGCTCAAGGTGTAGGTTCATATTCGATAGTCCCAGCCGCGTCACTCATCCGCACCGCCCTGAGCAACTGGCTGCCGCTGGTCGGTTCCGGCGAAATGACGGCTGAAGAGGTGCTGCAAGCCGCCGCCGACGAGTACACCGCCGAAGCGACGACCCAAGGCATGATCGAGGGCTAGCGCATCGGACTTGGTTAATTTCTCCTGAGCGTGAGGGGCGCCGTAGCGATTGAGGCGTGCCCTCGCGCCCTACCCAGCCTTTGAAGGCGCAGTCCCGGCGTCGTCAACGGTTCCGGATAGCCAAGAGCGCGCATAAACCTCTTACCTCCGCCTGGACAAACAGGGCGCGACAATGAATAGACGCATCTTCTTCATGTTCATGTCCCCCAGTCTCTTTGTCATGCTGATGCTGATGGTGTTTCCGTTGCTCACCTCGGTCTGGCTGAGCATGCACTTCATCACCTTTCGCAACATCAACGAACCCGTATTTGTCGGCTTGACCAATTACGTGGAGGTGTTCGCCGATCTGAAGTTCTGGTCGGCTTTCACCTTCACGATGACCTTCATCGTCATCGCCGTGCCGATGCAGATCTTCACCGGCTTTCTGATCGCCGTACTGCTGGATCAGGTCTCCAGGCGCATCCGCGGTATCTATATCGCCGCATTTCTGATGCCCTTCATCGTCGTGCCGGTTGTTGGTACACTGATGGTGAAGCAACTCTTCGAATCCGGCGGTCTGGTGGCTTGGGCATACCGGGAAATCGTCGGCTCGCGATTTTTTCTCACTGAGCAGTCGGTAAAGACGCTGATTCTCCTGCACGCGCTTTGGGCGGGAACGCCATTCTCGCTCATCGTATTCTTTGCTGGCTTGCAGACCGTGCCTCATGAACTGGTCGAGGCGTCAATGATTGACGGCGCCACACGCCTGCGCCAGGTGCGGCATATCATGATTCCCCATTTGCGATCGCTGTTTGTTTTCATATTCTTGATTTCTATCATGGATGCCTATCGCGTTTTCGATAGCGTCTTTGTGCTCACGGAACAGAACCCGGTCTACAAAGCCGAAGTCATGATGCTGTATACATTCCGCACCGCCATGAGCGTCACGCGGCTGGGCAAAGCCAACGCCATGTCCGTCATCACCGTGGTTATGATCCTGGTCGTCCTTTTGCCGTTCCTTTATCGCACCTACAAAGAGCAGATCGAGGAGCGCTAAAGTGAAACGGATCGAGAATCGCTACGTTCTGGCGGTGATATACACTATCTTGACCCTTTACGCCCTCTTCAGCGTGCTGCCCTTCTTCTGGACCACGCTGCAATCATTCAAGACGCCGCGGCAAGCCAATTCCCGCGTGCCGCTGTTTATCTTTGAGCCAACCGCCGACAACTACACGGATCTGTGGCTCAAGGCGATACCCGACGATCCGGTATTTGTCACGCTCGTCCTGTTGGCGATTTTCGGGCTGCTGACCGTGATCGCCCTCAACGCGAAGCGCTTTCCCGTTGCGCCCGGATACGTCTATCTAGCTGTTTTGGCGATCGGCTTCTTCGTGCTGCTTCAGATTCCAACATTCGTCAGAATCGAGAGGTTCTACAATTATTTTATCAACACCATCATCGTAACCGCCGGCACGATCTGCGTTTCTATCTCGATTGGCTGTTTGGCTGGCTATGGCCTGGCACGTTACACCGGTTTGGCCGGCGTTATCATATTGGTGGTTGCGCTTGGCTTCCGCTCCTTGCCGGGTTTGTCATATATCTTGCCCTACTGGTGGTTTGGTCAGCACTCGGGATTGTATGACACCCATATCCTGCTGATTATCACCCTGGTCGCCATCAATCAGCCGTTCACGATCTGGATGCTGCGCAGCTTCTTCATGAATATCCCCAAGGAGATTGAAGAGTCGGCCATGGTCGACGGCGCCAATCGGCTGACGGCCTTCATCAGCGTCATCATCCCGATTATGTGGCCCGGCATCGTCTCGACTGCGCTCTTCACGCTACTGCTCGCCTATAGCGATTTTCTGCTGGTGCGCATCCTGACGCAATCCAACTGGACGCTGACGGTGGCGATATCGAAGTACGCCGGCGGCGAAGACCCCGGCCATATCACATTGGCCGCCGCCGCCGCTGTTTCTGCCGCCGTGCCCATCATCATCGTCGTCTTCATCTTTCAAGGGCAACTGGTCAAGGGCTTGACCTCAGGCGCTGTGAAGGGCTGATTGTGGCGGTCACGCTAGGCAAATTCGCTGATTCGCAACCGGCCGGAAATTCACGATATCGATTTGTCATCGGCGCGCTCATCCTCGCCGCCCACGCGTCCATCGGGCTGAATTTCTTCAATGTCACGCCCTTGCTGCCGCTGGTTATCGACGACTACGAAGTTTCGCGCGCGAGCGCAAGCCTGCTTATAGCCCTGCCGACAATTATCAAAGCACTGGTCGGGCTGCCCGGGAGTCTGATTGTCAATCGCTTCGGCCTGAATCGTACATTCACGCTCAGTTGGTTCATGCTTGGTATGCTGGTGCTGTCGCCGCTCGCCCAAGATTTCAACACCATGATTCTGCTCCGCCTGCTCTATGGCTTGGGCACAGGCTTGGTGATGACCGCCTCGGCTGCGCTGATCATGCAGTGGTTTGAGCCGCGCGAAGTCCCCATCATCAACACGCTCCTGCTGATTGTCGTGGTGACCGGGACGGCAGTCTCCATCACGCTCGCCGTACCCATGTCCCAAGCGATGAGCTGGGAAGCGGTGCTGGGGGTATTCGGCGGCGTTGGCCTGGCCGGCGCAATCGCGTGGAGTCTCCTGGGAAAGACGAAGCCGGAAGCAGCCGACGCGCGCGAAGCCTTTGACCTGCGGGAAATGTGGCGCGTCTTCAAGAATCGGACTGTCTTCTTGCTCGTCGTTGGCGATGCCCTGGTGTTTATCAACTATGCCGCGATCACCAGTTGGCTGCCGACCTATCTGTACGAGTTTCGCGGCATGAGCCTTGAAGACGCCGGTTACATCACGGGCTTGCTCCCGTCCGTGGGGATGCTTTCTGTCATCATCGGCGGCTATTTGACTGTGAGACTAAAGGTGACGAGACCATTTTTCATTATTCCTGGCATTTTGGCGGGACTGGGCAGTTTTGGCGCCTTTCTCTTGACAGATACGCTCGCTATACAGGTGTCTGTGGTGCTGCTTGGCATTGGTACCTGGGTGTATCAACCCATCCTCTTGACCTTGCCGATGCAACTGCCCTGGATGACGCCGCGCAAGATCACGGTGGTTTGGGGCGCGTCGTTGACCATCGCTGGCTTCGGCATGTTTTTGTCGCCGATCATCGTCGGCGCATCGCGCGATCTGCTAGGCAGCTTCATCCCCGGCTTCACAATCTGGGCGCTGCTGGCCTGGTCGCTTGTCTTCACCGGCGTCTTGCTGCCGCGCAAGTCACGCCTGGAAGCGGCTTAGCCGGCAGCAATTGCTTTTGCTATCAGGAAAGGATGTGAAGAGATGTCGAACGAATTGAACCAACGTAACAAAGCACTGGTATGGGACTACTGGCAGAAGTTGAATCATGTCGGCGTGGACAACGTGCCGGCCGCCGTCCGCGCCGCCGTGCATGACGATGTAGACTGGAATGGCTCGGCGCCCATTGACCAGCTCCTGGGCGTGGAAAACCTCATCTCCGGCTTCTGGCTGCCGCTGATGCACTCCTTCCCCGATATCAAGATTCGGCCCTACGTCTTCATGGGCGGCATCGAAAGTGGCAATTCAGAATGGGGCGGAGAAGCGGGCAGCGAGTGGGTCACCGGATGCGGCTATCTGACGGGCGCCTTCGTCAACGATTGGCTGGGCATACCTGCCACTGGCAAAAAGACCAATATCTGGTTCGGGCAATTCTACAGGATGCGCGAGGGCAAGATCGCCGAGAGCTACGTCCAGTACGATGTGCTGGCGGTGATGCGCCAGGCCGGCTTTCAAGTGCTGCCGCCGGCGCCGGGTTTTGAGGGCGGCAAGATCCCGGGTCCCGCCACGCAAGACGGCATCCTGCTTACCGAGCAAGACCCGCTGGAAACGCGCAAAACCATGCAGTTGGTGGGGGCGATGGGCGACGGTTTGATGCGTTACGTGCGCAGCCGCGATGGCGCCGACATGAGCCGTATGGAGCAGGACAAGTATTGGCATCCAGACATGAAGTGGTTCGGTCCCAGCGGCATCGGCGGTTGCTTCACCCTGGAAGAGTTTGAAGACTTCCATCAGCGCAACTGGTTGCACGGCTTCGGCGATCGCCAACTCGAGGTTGAGCGTGGCGGTGTCGGCGTAGGCTTTGTCGGCGAGGGCATGTACGCCGCCGGCGGAATTTGGGATATGGCCTTCTCCTACCATCACGGCGAATACGCTGGCATCCCCGCCACCGGCAAGCTCATGACCATGCGTGACTTTGACTGGTACAGGCGCGAGGGCGATTATCTGATCGAGAATTGGGTGCCCATCGACATGATCGACTTGTGCCGGCAGATGGGCGTCGATCTCATGGAGCGGCTGCGCCAGCAGGTTGAGGCGCGCAGGGCTTAGCCGCTGCGTTTAGCGCGAGCCACTGCAACAGAGGCGCCGATCTCATACGTAGATGGTAATGCAGCGCCAGGATCAACGAATGCCTTTCCAGCCACCGAGGACAGCGAGCAGCTTCAAGGACACCGAGTTCATGATAGAGTTGTACTCGGTGACCGCTCTTTTACTCGGTGCGCTCGGTGGCCAATTGTTGCATGACTTGCTTGAACGTACCGAGGGCTCATTTGAATAAGCGGACGGATCCAAAGTGAAGGCAAAGGGATATGACGAACGAATTGAACCAGCGCAATAAAGAAGCGGTTTGGGACTACTGGCAGAAGCTGAATCACGTCGGCATCGACAATGTGCCGGCTGTCATACGCGCCGCCGTCCACCACGATGTCAATTGGAACGGCTCCGCGCCAATCGACCAGATACTCGGCGTCGAGAATCTCATATCTGGATTCTGGCTGCCGCTGCTCAGGGCTTTTCCTGATCTCAAGATCCGGCCCTATGTCTTCATGGGCGGCATTGAAGGCGGCGAGTCGGAATGGGCGGGCGAGGCGGGCAGCGAGTGGGTCACCGGGTGCGGCTACCTGACCGGCACCTTTGCCGAAGACTGGCTGGGCATACCCGCCACCGGCAAGAAGACCAATATCTGGTTCGGGCAATTCTACAAGATGCGCGAGGGCAAAATCGCCGCGAGCTACGTTCAGTACGATGTGCTGGCGGTGATGCGCCAGGCGGGCTTTCAGGTATTGCCGCCATCGCCCGGCATGGACGGCGGCAAGATCCCCGGACCCGTCGCCAAAGATGGCATCCTGCTGACGGAGCAAGACCCGCTGGAATCGCGCAAGACCCTGCAATTGGTGGAAGCGATGGGCCAGGGCTTGATGCGCTATGTGCGCAGCCGCGACGGCGCCGATATGAGCCGCATGGAACAGGATAAGTACTGGCATCCAGATATGCGCTGGTTCGGGCCCAGCGGCATCGGCGGCTGTTTCTCGCTGGAAGAATTCGAAGACTTCCATCAGCGCAACTGGCTGCACGGCTTCGGCGATCGCCAGCTTGATGTCGAGCGCAGCGGCGTCGGCATGGGTTTCATCGGCGAAGGCAAATACGCCTGCGGAGGGGTCTGGGATTTCAGATTTTCGTATAATAACGGCGGTTATGCCGGCATACCCGCCACCGGCAAGCTGATGACCATGCGCGACTTCGACTGGTGGAAGCGCGAAGGCGATTATCTGATCGAGAATTGGGTGCCGATCGACATGATCGACCTCTGCCGGCAGATGGGCGTCGACCTCATGGAGCGCCTGCGCCAGCAGATCGAGCTGCGCAAGAGCGGCGCGCCCGGCTTCTGGTAAGCTGCGCCTTTCGCCCGAACAGCGAAAGACATTATTGCGGATCAACAGAGCCTCGTATATTTGAGCACTGCCAACATCTGGGAGGTGGCAATAAAATCCAGCTTGCTGTACCCGTGTCTCTTCAGCAATTCATCGTACGTTCACGCTCAGTTGATTCATGCTTGGCATGCTGATGCTGTCGCCGTTCACCCAACATTTCAACAACATGATTCTGCTCCGCCTGATCTTTGGCTTGGGCACACGCTTAAAGATGCTGATGGCGGCTACCTGATCGGCGCCATCATTCAACAACTGAATATCTGTCTTGCCTTGAAAGGTAGCTTGCCCGTTCTCAGGCGAGTTATCCTAAGCACTCATGTGCAAGTCCTCGAAGATCAGTCCGTCTCCACGCTGTCAAAGAACTCAGGCGGCTTGGAGCCGATGAATGCGAGTACCTTGTGGATGTCGTAACCCACTTGCTCCAAAAAACCCAGTATGTCGATGAGCACCCAGTTCTCCGCCAACTTATCCCCCTCGACGCGCCAAAAATCCATGTAGCGTAACTTGATTGGTTTTCCACTGGCGGGAATACCGAACCAGTCCCCGGTGTGGGTGGCATGTTGATAACCGTGTGCGGCGACATAGTCCCCTTCAGCGATGCGGATCTCGTCACGCGCCACTTTGTCGGGAATAGCATTGATGGCGGGCCTGCGCAACACCTCCTCGAACTCCTCGATGCCGTGCAGGGTGCCGATACCCGCTGGACCGTACCAAGCCATGTCATCGGTCCAAAACTCCTCCATAATCCCGAGTACGCTCTTGTTGAGGGCTGTGTACAAGCGTGCGATCAGTTCTTTGTTCTTTTCTTCTTTGCTTTTTTCTGTAGACATATCTTCGTCTCCTTCACCATTAGATTGACAATTAACTTACCTTTCACAACCATTTCCTTACAGGCTCAACCCCAGAGAGGGGATCTGCGTTGGGCAGGATAGGTAGCTCACGAACGGCATCCCCAGCGCCTCCGCGCGTCTGGCTCAGCCCTTTACTGCCCCGGCCGATAAGCCCTTCACCAGTTGCTTCTGGAAGAAGAGAATCACCAACACGATCGGGATGGTACTCGACACGGCCGCTGCGGCCTGCATCGGGATCTGGCCAGGGATCTGCGCGCCGCCGATAAACTGGACCATCGCCAACGGCAGGGTCCACTTCGACTGCGTGAGTATTCTCACCAATAAGAACTCATGGTAGGCCAGCAACAGCGTGAACAGCGCCGTCGAGAAAATGCCCGGCCACATGATCGGCGTGATCACTTTCAGGAAGGCCCCGAGCCGGGAGGCGCCGTCGATCATGGCTGCCTCCTCGATCTCCCGCGGGATATCCATGAAGAAGCTGCGCAACAACCAGATCGTGAAAGGTTGGTTCACCGCTACTAGAGCGATTATCACCAGGATGTAGGTGTCGTGCAAGCCACTTATCCTGCCCATCCAATAGAATGGAAGCAAGAACGCCATTCTGGGCAGGGCTCGAAACGCGAGCGCCACGAGTAACATTACCACACCGGACATCCCAGAGTAGCGCGCCAGCGCATAGTCAGAAAGACAACCAATGCTGACCGAGATGGCGACCGCCCCCACGCTCACGATCAGCGAATTCACAAAGTAGTCATAGAACTTGGCCGTGTCCACGATCTTGGGAATGCCCCAAATGATCGCGATCACAGCAGCTAGGATTCCAGCGTAGATGATGTTTCTCGGGAGGGGCATTCGTTCCGCGAAGACACCGAGAAGTACCAGGACGACAACGCCCGTCAGTCCAATAACAAGCACCGCGAGGGTGTCGGGGGTTGAGTCCAACCACAGTCGACCATAGCTATCGACGGTAGGCTCGAAAACGAACAGCGGGACCCGTGCGGCGGCTTGGGCGATGAAGGCGAGTACCATGTGGATGCTGTCGCCATCAGCTTATCTGTCAGCTATCTGCTATCTGCTATCATTGTACGCAAATGTCCATGCTCGGTCAAGCCATCCGTTATGGTCAACGACCTGCGCCGCACATCACTCCCGCCACTTTCAAGAAACAAGACGCATCACCAAAGCGGTGTTGAAGGCGATCAATCGGATATGAAAGCAACTCCCGGTCGTCTTAGCATCAGTCAGTTCGAGTTTGGGCAGCGGGCCCAACACAACCTCACCACAGCGAAGAAATCCACAATCCAGCTTCTCGTCATTGGTGTGGGCGGCAACGGCTGCGGTACCATGGAATAAAGCATGTCCATGAATTTGCCAAGCTGAGTTTGGCCGGAAAACAGCGACGCACTAAACCGCTTGACCGAGCAAGATCATTCGAGTAAAGTGATAGCAGATAGCAGATAGCTGACAGGTTTGCTTCGGTTACCTTAGTCGCGGGGCCTCTGTTCACCATGACCGATTTGCATATGGCCTCGGCCTGTCCGTCGGGCAGCCGACAATAAAAGACGAAACACAAGCGCACATGGAGGCGAACGCGATGAATATCGGAACAGGCAGTCCGGACCGCCAGGTCTACGTTGGTGGGGAGTATGTTCCCGAAAATGAGGCGCGGATCTCCGTCTTCGACCATGTGGTGCTCTATGGTGATGCTGTATACGATACGGCCTGCGCCTGGGGCGGCAAGGTGTTCAAACTGGACGAGCATGTGGATCGTCTATTCGAATCCGCTCACGCGCTGAAGATCGAGGTCCCTCTCGACAAGGAAGGCGTGAGGGAGGTCGTTCTAGAGCTCATGCGACGCAACAAGCTCGACAATGCCTATATCAAAATACTTGTTACGCGCGGCGTGGGACGTATGCCCCTGATGAGTCCTTACAACTGCGCGCCGAATCTGATCGCCTTTGCCATCCCCTACCTCAGTCTTACGGACAGTGGCGTACAAGACGAAGGCCTTCGGGCTGGCATATCATCAATGCGCCGGATTCCTTCAGAATGCCTGGATTCAAAGATCAAGTGCTGCAACTATTTGAATCACATCCTGATGCGCATGGAGGCAAATGAGGCCGGGCTCGACGAGGCTATCGAGCTTGACATCGGCGGCTACGTTGCCGAGGCGCCGGGCTACAATGTGTTTATCGCGAAGCAAGACGTATTGTATACCCCAGGCGAGAACATCCTCGTCGGCGTGACTCGGCAGACTGTTATAGAGCTGGCGGCCGCGGAGGGAATGGATACCGTAGTGGGCAGATTGACAGCCTTCGATCTCTATAACGCGGACGAGGTCTTCTTGACCAGTACAGCCGGTGGCATCTTTGCCGTCAGAGAGGTGGATGGGCGAACGATCGGTCACGGCAAGCCAGGTCCCATCACGCAAATGCTGAATCAGAAGTATATGGAGCTTCTCGAAAGCGGAGTACAGAGCACGCCCGTATACCCGAGCGAGGGCCGATAGGCATAGGCCAGGAACTCAAGACGCGATGGCCATAAGAGATTCTAGTGTTGAGGATAAGTGAGTATGAGATCAAATTCAAAGTCTCTGGCAAGAGCTGGCCTCGTGGATCAGGCCGTGGATGCAATACTGATCATCATTGCCGAGAAGGGGCTGAGACCCGGAGACCACCTTCCATCACAGGCAGATCTGATAAGGCAGCTCGGCATTGGTCGCACTTCTCTCCGTGAGGCCATTCAGCGCCTGGTCGCACTAGGCGCTATCACCATGACACCAGGCAAGAGGATGGCTGTCGGGCCGATGATTCGGCGCAACCGACAGGCGACTGCTGCCGAACTCGAAGCCTCTCTGAGGCATGCAGCTCTCCAGGAATTGGCAGAGGTGCGCGATCTAATAGAGCCTGAGGCAGCCGCACTCGCAGCCCAGCGAATTGAAGACGAATTGGTTCTTCGCATCGAGGGCATTGTCGACGAAATGAAGGTCTCAGAGGACCCTGTCACCGCCTTTCACTTGAACACACAGTTTCACGCGACCGTCGCTGAGGCAACCCAGAACGAGGCTCTGCGCCACATTCTCCAGGTTGTCGCTGACATGCTGTCGCCACTGCAGCGCCATATGTATGAGCGATCGCTCGACAACTATAGGGCTGATCAGGAACATCTTCCTATTTTGCAGGCGCTAAAGGATCGCGACGCCGAAAAGGCGCGGAAGGCCATGCATGACCACATCGGGATCTTTAGCAGATTTGTGGCCAGCAATTATGCAACTCCGTCAAACAGTGAACCTGCCCCCTCCCAATCTCGTTGGGCGAACCAGTTAGATGAGACACCTTTGATTGGTGTTTAGTGGTGGTAACGTCATTGATCCCAGTCAGGATTGGAAATCTTCATTTGGAATGGAGTTCGACATGGGTATGCAGAATTTTGCTCCGGAATTTGAAACACCAGAGCAATATATCATCGATATTACCTACATCATTTGGGAAGAAGAGAACGTGGGACGCATTCGTGATTGGTATGCGCCCATCTGCCCGGTACGGTCCCCGCATCTTGTCATCAACACGGCAGAGGGAATGGTCAATGAAACCTTGGAGCAGATGCACGTTTTTGCCAAGCGGCGGCCACTGGCTGATGACGTAATCATTGGCGACAAACCCAGCGGTTTCTATTCATCGCATCGAGTTCGTTCAGTAGGATTGCACATGGGAGACAGCGACTTGGGCCCGGCAACCAAACGCGCTTACCAAGGGTTAGGTATTGCCGACTGCCTGTGCCGCGACAACAGGGTCGTGGAGGAATGGAAACTGCGTGACCACGCTTCATTTGTCCAGCAGCTCGGCATCGATCCGGTGGCTCATGGCATCTCCCTGGGTAAGAACAATCCCAAAGCCTATGCCATTGGCAATGAAGCAATGCGACATCGCTGGGTGGACGAAAATGGGTTGACCATCCTGGGCGATAACGCCATCGCCAACCGCATAATCGACACTTATGACGCGCTGTGGAATGACAACCATCTCAACGTTGTTGCTGAACAATATGTGGCGGCGGCGCGGTTTGAAGGGCCAAGAGGTCATCTTAGCTACGGTCGAGAACCAGTAAGCAATATGGTTGCGAGCATAATGGCCTCTCTGCCAGGCGGACGTTTCGAGCCGCATCATCTCATCGTTCGCCAACAGAATGATCGGGCTGTTAGGGTGGCAATACGCTGGACATTCTGCGGCGCCCACAGTGGGCACGGCCGATATGGAGCACCAACGAATGCTCCCGTAACCATCTTGGGGATCTCCCATTTTGAATTACATGATGGTTTGATCGCAAGTGAGTGGATGGTGGTGGATGAAACAGCCATTTACGCCCAAATTGCCGCCTATCAGGAGACTAGAGACTAGAAAGTGAAAATTACTTACCGCAAATCTCCAATCTCCAGTTTCCTAGATAGGACACCAACACAACGGGTGTGAAGGTTTTCCACCAGAATTTGAGACTGTATCGTTCAAATACTTATTCGTCGGGATTGGAGCGGTTGTAAAATAAAAAACAAGCAAACAATGGGACATCGCTCATGACAGACAAGACGATCTATCGCCGCTTGCGCGCCGAGCTTGAAGCGCTTGAACAGGAGGGTTTGTACAAGCGGGAACGCATCATCACCTCGCCGCAATCTGGCGAAATCCGAGTGACGCTTGACGGCAAAGAACAGCCCATCATCAACCTCTGCGCCAATAACTACCTCGGCCTGGCAGACCATCCTGACATAATCGCGGCAGCGAAAGCAACGATGGATGAATATGGCTACGGCATGGCTTCCGTGCGCTTTATCTGCGGCACGCTCGATTTGCACCGGGAACTGGAAAGCGCGATAGCCGACTATCTGGAAACAGACGACGCCATCTTGTTCGCGGCGGCTTTTGACGCCAACGGCGGCGTCTTCGAGCCGCTGCTGACGGCGGAAGACACCATAATCTCGGACTCGCTCAATCATGCTTCCATCATCGACGGCATTCGGCTGTGCAAGGCGAAGCGCTATCGCTTTGAAAACAGTGACATGACCGACTTGCGGGCGAAGCTCCAGGAAGCGGCTTCGGCAGCGCCGCGCAGCATCGTCATTGCCACTGATGGCGTGTTCTCGATGGACGGGTATGTGGCGAATATCCCGGAACTGCGGCGACTGGCTGACGCATACGATGCGCTGCTGCTGGTGGATGACTGTCACGCCACCGGCATACTTGGCCCAGAGGGCAGAGGCACAGCGGCGCATTTTGGGCTGCGCGCGGATATTATCACGGGCACGTTGGGCAAAAGCCTGGGCGGCGCGGCCGGCGGATTTTTGGCGGCGGCGCAGCCGGTAATTGATCTGCTGCGGCAGCGATCTCGCCCATATCTGTTTTCCAACGCGCTGCCGCCGATGCTGGCGGGCGGGGCAATCAAGGCGATTGCGCTTGCGCGGGCGGGCGATGATTTGAGAGAAAAACTGCGCCAGAATGCGCGGCGTTTCCGCAGCGGCTTACAGGGCGCTGGTTTTCGCCTGCTCGATGGCGAGCATCCCATCATCCCGGTGATGCTGGACGAGGCGCGGCTGGCGCAGGACTTCGCCAACCGTCTGTACGAACTGGGCGTTTACGTCAGCGGATTCTTCTATCCCGTCGTGCCGATGGGCAAAGCCCGCATCCGCGTACAGATGTCGGCGGCGCTGTCAAGCCAGCAACTGGAACATGCCATCGTTGCATTCACGCGTGCGGGACGCGAACTCGGCGTGATTGCCTAGCGCGCATTGCAGATTCTATCGACTTGGAACAGAAAGCCCTCGCTGCTCTCTAGAAGAGACATTCGACAAGCTCAATAAGCTATATCAACAATTGACGGTGGGCGACAGGAATCATCACTGCTGCCGTTGCCTTCCTCCTCACAGGTATCCCCGAATAACCCAAAACGTCCTTGCGGGCAAGATACTCTGATCATACAGCGCTGCGTCTGAGCAATGCTGGCGATCGACATATTCGCTTATATAAACTATGTGGTCCTTCAGCGTGACGACGAGATCTGCGCCTAGTCATGCGCCCAGCGCATCATCGAAACGGTCGCCTTGGCGTCAACGGCCGCATCACGGGCGTCCGGGAACTCCAAACCCATCAGCACCGCCATTCCTTCCAGCTTCGCCAGGCGGTAAGACCCGCGCCCCGCATCTCGCTGGCCGGCCAGCGGCGAAAGCAGCTTCATAGCGCAAACCACTCGATTGCGCGGGATCAGCGGCAAGCGATGCCGGATGCAGAGGCTATCCAGCAGCATCACGTCAAAGTCGGCATTCCAGCAGACCCAGTTTCTCTTTCCCATGATCTCCCGCAACTTGCCGTGGATATCCGCAAACGATGGCTGCCCTGCCAGATCGTCCGGGTGGATGCCGTGGATATCGTAGGCGCTCGTCGTCTCCGCATTCTGAACCAACAGCTTCTCGGGGAAGCGCGGCGCAATCAGCGTATGATAGTCGATTGATGCCCTATGAAGCGCCGCATAGCTCTGCACCGCGATCGAAACCGCCTCATCCAGTTCCGGATCGGTGCCGGTGGTCTCGGTATCAAAGACGATGGTGTCTTCAGCACTGAGCGAATGCAGCGTGTGCCGCCAATGCGGACCGTAGAGTGCCCAGACATTTTCCGGCGCAGGCATTATGTCCGGCTTCGCATCGCGGGCGATCGGTTGCACCGAAACAGCGTTGAGAAATCTCCCGTCCTGGACGGTGCGCACTATTATCGGCGAGTTCATCCAGCGGTCGGTCTGGCCAATTTCCATCGCCTCGAACCAAACGCGATAGCCAGAGTTCTCCCACGGCTGTCTCTCCAGCATGTTGTCGAAGACGTTAATGCGGTCGCCGCCCGCCGTGTGTAGGGTCCACATCGGGTCTCCTCGCCTGGTCGTCGACCTGGTGACGGCAATCACTGTCGCTTCAGACGCCATCTGCGCTCTCCTCGGCGGTCTTGCCTCTCTTTTCCAAGCGAGCAGAACCGGATATGACGGTTTCTTTCAATCTACTCAGTGTACCGCAATCGCTTCTGAAGTATCGCGCGGACAGCGCCTCTTGCACTGCATCGAGCAGCCTAAACCCTGTTCACATCGACTGACGCCTGTGCCTGGTCTGTGAAGCTAGAAGGCAATCCGCTCGCGCCGTGCCTTGGAGTCTTGCAGATTCTCAATGCCGGCTGACGTCGGCGGAGGCGAGACACTTATGGTGGGGGATGATGGACTGGTGCCGCGGTAGAACGCATGCTCAGGGGGCGGTTTAGCGTCCTCTGATCTCTTCGAGGGCGGATAACATGGAGTCCGTTAGCAAGACATTACCGCCAGGAACACTGCACTGCTTGAGGCGCGCTCACAGCGCCGGCAGCAAGTCGAGATAATCGCAATGGCGGGGACGGAAGATACTGAAATCACGGCGGTCGAAGGTGGCGATTCGGGTGACGCCCAAGCGCTCGGCGATCGCCATGAGGCAGCAGTCTACGATATCGAATTCTGCGCTGGCATAGGTGGTGGTGATGTCGTAGATCCGGTCCAAATCGCTCTTAAGCAAGGGCACAAGTTCTGTCTCGCTATCCCTCAAGTTGTCCAGGAGCGCACGCAGCGCCACATATCCGAGGTCGCGCACTAACAGGTAAGCCAATTCGGTGAGCGCGACATTAGGCAACAAAATCCTTTCAGATGCAGTCTCGAATGCGAACGCTGCTGCCGCCCGGTGGTTAATGTCTTTGGAATTGTAAAGCGCAAAGAGGTAGCTGGTGTCTGCGATGATCGTCATCGACGGATTCGCCGGTCAATGTGGTCTGCAAATTCGGTGGTCAGAATCTCTCGACTGCGAGAGGATGTATCAACCGATTCCTTGGAAGCCAGTCCTGATTTGAGGGCCAGCTGCGCGAACCGGCCCAGCGATCCCGCTGGGTAGTCCCTCGCGAGTTCATCGCGCAGGTCTTCAATCAAAGCAGCTGGCTCAAGTTCCGGAACTTCCGTACTCTCCTCAGAAGCTTCGATGCAAGCGGCGGTCTGCTTTTCAAGAAGCAATTCCGTGAGCAGGTTCTTTATGGAGATGCCACGCTGGTTTGCGGATTCAAGCAACCATTGTTCGAGTTCATCCGGAATCTCGACCATCATTGCAGAGGTGCCCTTTCCCTGCCAATCTCGTACACGTGAAGGCAATGATTGCACTCCTTACAAGAGTATACCCATGCCATATTAGAATCAAGACTTGTTACTTGCGCGAAAGAGGCGCACCATCGCAGACTGCCCTGCAAGCCTATCGCGAGTACCTCGACCGGTACACCCCCGCGCCTGTGGGGAAAACGTAAATGACCAGAGCAAGCCTTTTTGGGTCAGCACCTTGTAGTAATCGCGGTAGATTCGTTCGCGCCACCAATTGACATCCATTTGCCAGCGTAAAGCGATGTGCTGGATCGGATGCCAGGCCTGTCCCCAGTGGATGGCAATTGGGATATCATCACGGGTCCGCACACCCAGCGTTGGCGCATCCTTGTACAGACGTGTCATGCGCTCACCATCTCGTATTGCAATTCCGGCGGGAAATAGCGCGGTACATCGGTCAGCGTCGGTTGGCTAACCTTTTCATCAAAGCGCTTTTGCCACTGCCTAATTGCTTGATTGAGAGAGTATCGATGCTGTGTCATATTGAAGAGCGATAATTGCCTTGGCTGAGCTGGCGCCAGCTCTGATAATTGCAGCTTCAAGCCGACAATGCCGGTCGTATAGGCGGGTTGTTCGAGCAATATGGGCAGTTGCCGCTGAAAGTGAGCCAGGCTGCATATAGGCGTGTTCGGCGCCAGATGAATTTCATGGGTCATACGGTCTTCGCCCGTGAGCAACATTGTCAGTCGACCGGCTTCGCGCTTGTTCAACTGACGGATCAGCAAACGAGCCAGTCGCAGACAGGCTGAAATCAGAATCTCTTTATCCGCCACCGGATCGTCAAAGGCCAGGGATTGTGTAAGGATCAACGGCGGTTGGCAGGATTGCAAGGGACGCGAGTCGAGGCCAATGGCGAGATCGTAACACCAAAGCCCATGTTTGCCCCATTGCTCGAAAACAGCCGCGCGGGACAGCGCCACATAATCGCCGATAGTGCGGATTCCCATCATCGGTATCCGGCGGCGCATATCTGAGTTCAAAGGCAGTAGTGTCGCCGGGAAGGGCGCGAGAAACGCAGCTTCTTCACCTTTGGCTACGACACAATGATCTGCGCTACTGAGTCCGGCAATCCGCGCTGCAAACTTGTCGCTGGCGCTGCCCATCGAGGCCTGGCCATCAAGGTGAGATTGAATCCGTGTCCGCAAAAAATCGAGTTCATCCGCGTGTTGGGTATTCACAACCAACAAGGCGCTATCAGGGCTGTATCTGGGTTCCACCCTGTCGATGTAGCGGAATAAGTCGGCGATCACTTCGGTGAACAGTCGACGATACACATCTTCTCGCGCTGGCAGTATGGCGGCGTTGGAGCATTGTAATTCCGCCTGTTTGCGGGTATCGCCGATGCGTACTCCCGCTTGGCGCGCTAACGCATCAGTGGCCAACATCTTCAGATGTTGGTTGCCAGTCATCAGGATGACCGGGCTGCGGCGCAGTTGTGGTTGATGCTGGCGTTCGATGGCTGCTGCGACGTCCCAGATCACGAAGGTGCTAAACATTGGTTTCCTCCCTTGGCACGGCAAATGAAATCCTGCGCTGGCGACATGGCAGAAAAGGGTGAGCGATCAAGCACAGGTCGCTGCAAAAGCCGATAATGTCCTGATTGTTCAACTGTCACGATTGACGTTGGCATTGCAGCGCCACTTGTATCGGCGATAGCGGTTGTGGGGATAGGCTGATAAGCGTTAGTGGAGCGTGACGCAATGTCGCTTTGAGTTGGGCGAGTGGCAAGGTAGGCGGATTATCGACTACCAGCAAACAGGGAAGCTGATGCTGTGCTAGACAGCGAATCAAAAACAATGCTCGCTTGAGCGGTGTCTGGCTAATCAACATGAGACGGTCAATTTGAACGCCGGTTGCAGCGGCATTGGGTGGATCAAAAAGGTCTCCCATATCCAGATAGACTGCTGGTATACCCTGTGCCTGCACACTGCACCATAGCACTTGCTCCCAGTGAAACAGCCGGACGCCCTTTCAGAGCCCACGGCCGTCAAGAGTTTGACAGTACGCTACCTATGTGTTAGGCTCATGTTAGCGCTAACATCAAGTATGCTTACACGATGATACGACGCAGAAAACGGGTCACTATCGCAGACGTCGCTCAAGTCGCGGATGTTTCCGCGATGACAGTCTCGCGCGTGATCAATAACAAGGCGCCGATCAAACCTGAGACGCGCCAGCGCGTCATGCAGGTCATCCGCGATCTCGACTTTGAGCCGAATCACATCGCCCAGAGCTTGACCGGCAGCCGCAGCTATTCCATCGGCGTCATTGTGGTCGATATCGCCAATCCCTTCTTCGCTGAGATTACCGCCGGTATCGAGACCGTTGCCTGGCAGCACAATTACAACGTCATCCTCTGCAATACCCAAGAGGACCCCATGCGCGAACGGCAGGTAATGCGCATGTTGGAGGCGAAACAGGTAGACGGCGTCATCGTCTGCAGTACACGTTTGCCCGATGGCGACCTGCCCACACTGCTGCAAATGTTCCCCGCCTCTCTCCTATTCAACCGAGATATTGCCGCGGAAGACGCCATCGTCTTCATGCTGGCGGATGAAGCCGGCATGGTGAGTCTGGTGAAACACCTGATCGCCGGTGGGCGCAGGCGGCTGGGCATGATCGCCGGCGGCAGTCGCTCACGAAGCGCTCAGCGGCGTCTTGAGAGCTTTCGCAAGATAGTGCCCGATAAGGACCCGCCGGTAGAGCGCATTGAAACGGCACACATTCGTAATGGCTTTGAAGCGGCGCAACGGCTAATCACGCGTCGCCCGGACCTTGAAGCGTTGGTATGCCATAATGACCTGGCAGCCATTGGCGCCATTCAAGCTTGCAACACGCTTGGGAAACGCATTCCTGACGATATCGCAATCGTCGGCTGCGATGACATTCCGCTTGCCAACCTGATCGCACCTAAGCTCACGACCTTGCGCGTGGACCGCCGCGCTCTAGGTGAGTTAATGGTCCGCAATCTCTTCTCCCATATCGCTGGCGAGCGAGTTGATCGGCGGCATGTGATCAGGCATCAATTGGTCGTGCGAGAAAGCGCGCCGTAGACTTCCGGCGTAAATGCTAACCGAGGCGAAAGGAGCCTGTCACAACAGAAGACAATACTCATCCTATCCGTGAGAAAATCTTACTAGATTGAGGAGCATTGATATGTCCCGGAAAATGAGTCGCCGCAAGTTTCTCAAGATTTCGCTATCGGCAGGCGCCGGCATCGCAGCCTTGAGCAATGGCGTGCCACTGGCAGCGCAAGACATGATGTACAGTGAAGCTCCCGAACTGGCTGAACTGGTCGCCGCAGGGGACCTGCCGCCGGTGGCGGACCGCCTGCCGGTCAACCCGGTCGTGATTGAGCCGCTTGATAGCATCGGCGAATATGGCGGCGCGATCCGCACTGGCATATTTCAAAATCGTGGTTTTCAAGCACGTTCGGCTTGGGGTCCAGAGCCGATTCTGCGCATTGGCTGGGATTCTAGCACCATCGAACCCAATATCGCCGAGAGTTGGGAATACGCCAACGGTGGCAACACCTTCGTTTTGCACCTGCGCGAAGGCATGAAATGGTCCGATGGCGAACCGTTCGGCTCCCACGACTTCGATTTCTACTGGAATCACGTGCTCACCAATTCAACGCTCTCGCCCTCGCCGCGGTCCGAGTTCGTCATCAATGGCGAGCTGGCTGAGTTCGAGATGGTTGATGACCTGACCGTGCAGTGGACCTTTGTAGCGCCCCACGCCAATTTGCCCGGCTTGCTTTCGCACTGGATCGGTTCACAGTTGCCGCGCTGGATGCCACGACATTACCTCGAGCAATTTCATCCCGATTTTGCCGATGCCGCTGAGCTGGATGCGAAGATCGCCGAAGCCGGATTCTCGACTTGGGACGAGCTATTCAACAATCGAGTCGCCGTTCAGTATGGCTTGCATTTCGACAATGTCGACCTGCCTAATCTTCTGCCCTTCAAGACGAGCCGGCCGATGGAACTGAATATCGTCGTTGCCGACCGCAATCCCTATTACTGGAAAGTCGACCCGGAAGGACATCAGCTGCCCTATATCAACCAGGTCATCCTGACCAATTACGAGGGCGCGGATGTCCGCGACGCGGCCATCGCCGCGGGCGAGATGAACTGGGTTAATACCGACTTGACTTTTACCAACTTCCCGCTCTATCAAGAAAATGCCGAAGCGGGCAATTATGAAGTTCGCCTGTGGCAGACGAGCCGCTCGGCCGAGCACACCATCATGTTTAACCACAATGCCAAGGACGAGGGCTTGCGCGAAATCTTCAACGATGTTCGCTTTAAGCAGGCAATGTCTATGGCGATTGACCGGCAGACGATTGCCAACGTGGTTTATCAAGGCTTCGGCGTGCCGTCGCAGGTCCAGGTGATCCCGGGCAGCAAGTTCCGTGTGGAAGAATACGTGACGCGTCACACCGATTACGATACCGCGGCGGCCGGAGCTTTGCTTGATGAGATGGGGCTGACCGCTGGTGACGATGGCATGCGAGCCCGCCCTGATGGCAGCGCGCTGAGCATCCGCATGGATATCTCGATTGGCCAGCCGGGCAGCGAAGACGTCGGCGAATTGCTGCGCGAATTTCTCGCCGAAGTCGGCGTAAACCTCGATGTGCGTGTGGTCGCGCGTGAACAGATCCGTGCCTTGATCGATAACAACGATATCGAATGCGGCATCTGGATCGCGGACAAATGCAGCGATTCGATGTTCCCGCATACGCCGGTCTGGCATGTGCCCTTCCTGCCCACCGACTGGAACCAGTGGGGTCCGCAATATGCAGTGCATTACGCCAGCGGCGGCGACAGTGGCGAAGCGCCGATGGGCGATGTAGCGCAAGTGCAGGAGCTCTTCGACCAGATGAAGACGACCATCGACGAAGCGGAACGTGTCAATATCGGCCAGGAGATCATGCGGCTCAACATTGATAATCTGTGGAATATCGGTGATGTAGGCGAAGTGCCGATCCCCGTCGTGCTGGGCACAAACTTTCGCAACTATCCGGCGCAAGGCTTCACCAGCTTTGATTGGCTGGGCAACCATCAGTATCACATCGAGCAGTGCTACTTCGAAGGCGGCGACTGGGTCGGCGCGCCGAGTTAGTCGCTTGCCTCTCTAAATTGCGGCTCAAGGGCGGCGAACGTGTCGCCCGCAACCGTTCGTACTGTTACAATCAGGGCGATCCAATGGATCGCCCCTGAACTGTTGGCAGACTGGAAACGAATGACCAGCTACATCATCAGACGTTTCCTGCAGATGATCGTGATCATGTTCATCGTGAGCATCGTCGCTTTTGTCGTCATTCAGTTGCCACCAGGCGATTTTGTCGATGCTTACGTCACCACGATCTCCGGAGGTGAAACATTCACCCAGGAAACCATTGACGCCTTGCGGGCGCAATTCGGCTTGGATGAACCGTTCCACGTCCAGTATCTCAAATGGATCGCCAATGTATTGCGCGGCAATTACGGCGTCTCTTTTCAGCATCAGCGCACAGTCGCCGATCTGCTGGGCGAGCGCCTGCCGCTCACCCTCGCTATCACATTGCCCACCGCCTTGCTGGTCTACCTCATCGCCATCCCGATCGGCATCTATTCCGCGCTGAACCAATACTCGCTTCTGGATTATGTCTTTTCCTTCATCGGCTTCATCGGCTTGGCGATTCCCAATTTTCTCTTCGCCATCATTTTGCTGTACATCGGAAGCCAGTATTTCGATGCCAACGTCGCCGGTTTGTTCTCGCCGCAGTACGAACTGGCGCCCTGGTCATTCGCGAAGTTTCTCGATTTGCTCTCGAACCTATGGATTCCCGTCATCGTGGTGGGCACAGCCGGCACGGCGGGCACGATTCGCGTCATGCGCGGCATGATGCTGGACGAAATGCGCCAGCCCTACGTGGAAACCGCCCGCGCCAAGGGCTTGAGCGAAGCCCGCCTGATCTTCAAGTATCCAGTGCGCGTGGCAATTAGCCCAGTGCTCAGCACAATCGGATTTGTATTGCCGGCGCTGATCTCGGGGACGGCGATTGTCGCCATCGTGCTCAATTTGCCGACCACGGGCCCGCTGCTGCTCAACGCTCTGTTAGCGCAAGACATGCTTCTGGCCGGCTCGATGATCCTGTTCTTGAGTTTGCTGACCGTGGTGGGCACCTTTGTTTCCGATCTGCTGTTGGCTTGGGCCGATCCGCGGATCCAATTCGATTAAGGGCGGCGATGCAGAGCGAACACGTCAAGAATTTGCCGAGCGAAGAATCGCCCCTGGAGGTGGTCTCGCCCTGGCGCTTGATGTGGTGGAAGTTCCGCCGCCACAAACCGGCTGTCATTTCCGGCGTTTTGCTCATATTCGCTTATCTCGGCTCGATCTTCGCCGGCTTCTTCGCCCCTTATGATCCGCTTACGCGCGGGCGCAACCTCTACATGCCGCCCAATCCGCCGCGCATCATCGACTCAACAGGCAACTTGCGCGCGCCCTTCGTCTATGGTATGACGATGTCGCGCGATTTGAATACGCTGCGACCGATATACACGATCAACGAGGACGAGATTCATCCGCTGCATTTCTTCTACCGTGGCGATGATTACAAGATCGGCTTGCACGGTCTTCCGATCAATGCTCTGCGTCCGCTGCATATCACGCTGGATGTTCACCTCGTCGGCGCGGAAGGCGCGCCAGTCAATTTCTTCGGCACCGATCAATTAGGACGCGATCTCTTGAGCCGTCTGATTTACGGCGGTCAAATCTCGCTATCCATCGGTTTGGTTTCCGTATTTCTAAGTCTTGCCCTTGGCTTGATCCTCGGCGGTATTTCTGGGCTATACGGGGGCTGGATCGACAGCCTGATTCAACGCGTCATCGAAGCCATCATTGCCATTCCTTCCATCCCGCTCTGGATGGGTTTGGCGGCGGCCATACCGCGCGATTGGGACCCGGTGCAGCAATACTTCGCCATTCTGATTGTGCTCTCCTTGATCTCCTGGACAAGCACGGCGCGCGTCGCCCGCGGGCGATTTCTCGCCGTACGCGAGCAGGATTACGTCATGGCGGCGCGGCTCTACGGCTGCAGCCAGTGGCGCATTATCACGCGGCACTTGATCCCCAGCATAATGAGCTACGTCATCGTCAATATCACATTGGCTGTCCCGCGTATCATCCTGGCGGAGACGGCGCTGAGTTTCCTCGGCATTGGCTTGAATCCACCGACCATCAGTTGGGGCGTATTGTTGCAGGCGGCGCAGGACAATCTGGTGGTGCACTTTTATCCCTGGCTGTGGATCGGTCCAGCGCTCTGCGTCATCATTGTAGTACTGGCGTTCAACTTCGTCGGCGATGGCGCTCGCGACGCCGCCGATCCGTTCGCAAGTTAGAGTTCTGATGACCGCCCTGCTAGAAGTCCGCTCACTCAAGAAGTACTTTCCCATCAAAAAGGGTTTGTTTTCACGTGTGGCTGGGCAAACCAAAGCGGTTGACAATGTCAGTTTCGAAGTGCAAGTTGGGGAAACCATGGGCTTGGTCGGCGAAAGCGGCTGCGGCAAAACGACCTTGGGCCGCTGCATCGTCCGCGCCTGGCCTCCCACTGCCGGAGAGATTCTCTTCTACGGCGACAATCCAGGTGACGAGCGCATTACCGATCTCGCTCAACTCAGCGTCGCTGAACTCCGCCCGTTTCGCCGGCAGATCCAGATGATCTTTCAAGACCCCTTCGGTTCGCTCAACCCGCGAATGACCTTGCTGCAGCTCATCGGCGAGCCGCTCAAGGTGAATGGCGTCAACGACGGCAAGGCGATAAAAGAGCGGGTAGCGGAGTTGCTACGTGTCGTCGGCTTGCGCCCGGAATACATGACCCGTTATCCGCACGCCTTCAGCGGCGGGCAGCGACAGCGCATCGGTATCGCCCGCGCCCTTGCGCTCAATCCACGCCTCATCATCTGTGATGAACCCGTTTCGGCGCTGGATGTCTCAGTACAAGCGCAGATCCTCAATCTGCTCGCCGATTTGCAGGCGCAATTTGGCTTGACCTATCTCTTCATCGCCCATGATTTGAGCGTCGTCGAGCATATCTGCGATCGCGTGGCGGTGATGTACGTCGGCAAGATCGTCGAAATGAGTGACACCAAGCGGCTCTATCAAAAGCCGCGCCACCCTTACACCGAAGCTTTGCTGTCCGCTGTGCCCAAGCCGGACCCGCGCCGCCGCAGCGCGCCACTCGTCCTCGAAGGCGAAGTCGCCGACCCCGCCAATCCGCCGGGCGGCTGCTATTTTCATCCACGCTGCCCTTATGTCATCGAGCGCTGCCGCAGCGAATCACCCTCATTGCAGCCGATCGAAGGCGGGCATTGGGTGGCCTGCCATCGCGCCTCCGAAATCGAATTACAGGGGGCCGGCTAAATTGAGCGCAAAGCTGCTGGAAGTACGAGATTTACAGACCCATTTCGTCAGCGAGCTGGGAACCGTGCGCGCGGTGGATGGCGCAACCTTCACACTCGAAGCGGGTCAGACTTTAGGCATCGTTGGCGAAAGCGGCTGCGGCAAGTCGATCATGTCCCGTTCGATTTTGCGAATAGTGCCCCATCCGGGCGGTATCGTCGCTGGAGAGATAATCTACCATCGCGACGGCGAGGCGCTTGATCTGACCGCCCTAGACCCAAAAGGTTCGGCGATCCGCGCCATCCGCGGCGCTGAAATCGCCATGATCTTTCAAGAACCGATGACTTCGCTCAGCCCGGTGCATACCATCGGCGATCAAATTAGCGAAGCCATCATGCTGCATCAAAACCACAACAGAGCGGCGGCGCGGAAGCGGGCGATTGATGTGCTCAACCTGGTGGGCATGCCACGTCCGGCGGGAATCATCGACCGCTATCCACATCAGCTCTCTGGCGGCATGCGGCAGCGCGCTATGATCGCGATGGCGCTGAGCTGCAATCCGCGCCTGCTCATCGCTGATGAACCGACAACCGCCCTCGATGTCACCACACAAGCACAAATCCTAGCGCTGCTGCGGCGCCTGCAAGCCGAGCTGGGCATGGCGATCATGTTCATCACGCACGACCTTGGCGTTATCGCGCAGATGACCGACCAGGTGATCGTCATGTATATGGGGCGGATCGTCGAATCGGCCGATGTCGATTCGCTCTTCTACCAGCCCCAACATCCCTACACCGGCGCCCTTCTGCATAGCATCCCGCGCCTTGGCAGCAGCCGGCCCGGCCAAAAACTCAATGTCATTCGCGGCTCGATACCCGATCCTTATGCCGTGCCCGGCGGCTGTCCCTTTCACAATCGCTGCCTCTTCAACGATGGCGACCGCTGCCAGCGCGAGGCGCCGCAATTGCGCGAGATAAAACCGGGGCATTTCGCCAGTTGCCATTACGCCGGCAAATTGGATCTCCAAGGCCTGGCAACAGCGGAGGCAATATCATGAGCGCTCAGCGTCGCAGTGCTGATATTGCTGACACACGCCTGGCGAAATTCCGGCGGATCTTCCCGCAGGCTTGGCTGGAGCGAGACATCTACAGCCGGGGCGACTTGATCCAAGTTGACTTTCCGCCCGACTTAAACGAACTCTGCGATGTACATATCAGCATGGCGCATGAATCGGGCCGTATTTACGCCGAAGCCAATACTATGCTCGATGAAGACACGACATCGGTTGTCCTGCGTAAAGCCTTGAACGCGCCGGACGGGCTTTATCATGCGCGCATCCGCCCCAAAGCCAGCGAATACTATGGCGCGACGCCCTTCGAAGTCGCCCTGCCCTTTCATGTCATCAATAGCGAGACTTCGGCCAGTTACTACGGCGACAACCCTAGCCGCCGCGAGGAAGCGCTGAAGGACGCCATCCGCCGCGGACCCGACCTCTACAGCGAGCTCGCGCGGCTAGTCCGGGGGGAGACTGTCCGTGAACCGCCGCTGCTCGCGGCAAGCGAAAACGGAGAACCGCGCGACCTTCTCACCTTACTCTTAATCCTAGGCAATTATCGCCAGGATCTGCCAGCCACTTTGGTGGCGACGCTCAATGGCAATCTACGTCGCGTTGATATGAGCGCGATTGGCGGAACGCCGCTGGCTATTGCCTGCCGCCGCCTCGCGGGACTGCGCTTCAAGCGCCGCGACGGCGCCGAAGTTGAGACGCGCGCTTGGCTAACGAAGCGCGCTTCAGACGGCTTCGATTTCTTCACGCCTTTGACTGACGAGCTAATGGCGCTGGCGGCCTTAGTCGAACTGGACGAAGAATTCGGCGAGATCGCCGTAGCCCTTCTCGACAAGCTGCTATTTACGCTGGCGCTGCATCCGACGGACTACGCCAAGGATAGCCGCTTGTCGCCACTAAGTCCGGTGACGCGCTTGTTCTGGGGCTTGGGAAACTGGAATCAGGCAAACGCGGCGGCGGTTTTCCTGGCATGCGCAGACGAATACGAAATACCGGCGTTGATTCAAGCCATCGCGATAAATCCAAAAGCGCCTCTGTCTGCGATAGACCAACATCGCATCAATGATGCTTTGACCCAGCGTCGAGTCTATCGCTATGCGAATTGCAGTCTCGTCTCACTCAATCAATTTTGGCTGGCGGAGTTGGGGCAGGTTCGCGTCTTCGCTGAGACGCCGTGCCTCAACCTAAGGCATGAAGAGGGCGCGCTAACTTGCCAAGGCGCAAAGGCAATCTACTTCCCAACTTATGAAT
The DNA here is from genome assembly GCA_022824365.1 of Anaerolineae bacterium. Lineage (GTDB taxonomy): Bacteria > Chloroflexota > Anaerolineae > Aggregatilineales > Phototrophicaceae > UBA6055. Next base: position 55,015 of record JAJEAA010000023.1, on the reverse strand, counting down.
TTGACGAATGGACTATTGTCGAGAACTGGACGTATGCCCGCCTTGCGGAATGCTATCTGGCCTTGCACAGCGAGCGCAGGTTTGAGCTATTCGAAAGCGGAACCCGACGCGGACGCGTGTTGAAGATTGTGGGCGAAGATACGCGCCTGACCGTCTGCCTCGGTTGTGCGGACAAAGATGGCGATTTCAACCGCTTCAAGGAGCGCCTCAATAGCGAATATCCACCAACAGCCGAAGAGCCAGCCATCCCGTCACAACTGCACTACAGCAGTCCCTTTTGCCAGACCGATTTCAATCAATCGCTCATGGACATCCGCTACGAAGAGTATGTGATGCAGCTAGACTTAACCACTTAGGGCGGGGCCGCCATATGACTATTGTCCAGAACATTTTGCCAGCGCAGCGTGTCACGGACGGCGCGCAGCATTTCTTCGGCTATTATGACAAGCCGCCTTGGGACGTCACCGGTCGCTATCTGTTGGCGATGCAAGTTGATTTTATGGACCGCATGCCCGCGCCGAACGACTGCGCGCGCATCGGCATGGTTGACCTGGACGACGACAATCGCTGGATTCCGCTGGCCGATACCGCCGCCTGGTGTTGGCAACAAGGCGCCATGCTGCAATGGCTGCCGAGCGACCCCGACCGCAAGATCATCTACAATCAGCGCGATGGCGACCGGTTTATCAGCGTGGTACGAGACGTCTTCAGCGGCGAAGTGCGCGAGCTGCCGCGCGCCATTTACGCTATCAATGGGTCACAGGCGCTCAGCCTGAATTTCGCCCGCAACCACCGAACCAGACCCGGTTACGGTTACCTTGGCGCGGATGATCCCTGGGCGACCGACCCGCATCCTGCCGAAGACGGCATCTTCTGGATGGACCTTGAGAGCAGCGAAAACCGGCTCATCACCAGTCTGGAACAGCTGCGCCATTTCCAACCTAAGCCATCCATGTCGCAGGGACAGCACTGGTGCAACCATATCCACATTGCCGCCGACGCTTCGAACTTCATTTGCTTGCACCGTTGGGGTGATCCGACCGCCGGCGGTCGCTACTTCACCGACCGGCTATTCAGCGCTAGACTCGATGGTAGCGACCTACGCCTCGTCGCCGACGACGGCTATATCTCGCACCTGGATCATTTCAGCCCTGAGGTCGTGCTCGCTTGGGCGCGAAAGACAGGCATCGGCGATCGGTATTTTCTCTACCGGCTCTCCACAGGCGAAGTTAATATCCTCGGCGACGGCCTTTTCAGTTCCGACGGACATTGCAGCTTTTCGCCCGACCGCCGTTGGCTGCTGACCGACACATATCCCGATGCGAATGACATTCGCACGCTCATGCTCTTCCACCTCGAAAGCGAGACCCGATTCGATATAGGGAAATACTATGCGCCGCCTGACCTGGCCGGACCCCTGCGCTGCGATTTGCACCCGCGCTGGAATCGCGACGGCACCCGAGTATGTATCGACTCCGCACATGAAGGCGAGCGTCAGATCTATATTATTGATGTATCAAACGTCGTCTCCGCCTATGCCTGATATTCTAGCGTCACGCCGTAGGGATAACCCACCGACTCAGCATTCTGAAGACTTGTAATGGAGTGCATCACATGACAAACGTTCAACAGCCTAAAGTCGTCGTCATTGGCGCAGGCAGCCTGTTTTTTGGCCGACAAGCAATCTGGCAGATGGTGCATTCGCCCTATCTAAACACCGGCACCTTGGCGCTGGTAGACATAGACCCAATACGCATGGAAAAGATGGGCGCACTGGCGGAAAAAGTCGTCGCCGAAACCGAAGTCGACCTGCGCATCGAAGCCACAACGGACTGGCGAAGCGCACTGCCCGGCGCCGATTTCGTTGTGCTTAGTTTCGCCGTTGACACTGTACGCTATCGTGGGTTGGACTGCCAAATTAGTGAGAAACACGGCATAAGAATGTGCAGCGGCGATACCATCGGACCCGGCGGCATCTTCCGCGCCATGCGGGAGCTGCCGGTCATCATGAATTGCGTCGCTGATATTGAAAGATTTTGCCCGGATGCCTGGGTCATCAACTACATCAATCCCAGCGCGGTCAACGGGATAGCAATCGCGCGTTATGCGCCCCAACTCAAGAGCTTCGCCCTCTGCGATTCGCTTCACATGCCGCATGTCAAAGCGCGCTACGCCATGCGGGCCGGAATAATCGCCGACGCCGGCGAGTGGAATGACGAGCTCAATGCCGAATTTGACATGCGCATCGCCGGCGTAAACCACTTCACCTGGATGTTGAAAGCGGAATACCGGGGCCGCGATGTCAGCCCGCAAATAGCCGAGTCCCTGCGACGCAGCGCCGCAACAGAGGATCTCGGTGGCGACCGAGGCGCGAAAGCCCTGCACAACGACGCTATCGCTTGGCAGCTCTATGAAATCTTTGGCTACATACCCACGTGCGTCGCCCACACCAAAGAATACCTGCGCTTCTATCAGGGTCATGGACTCTCGACTGAGGAGATACCGCCGCTGTCAATCTGGGAGACGGATGATCGCTACGCCCGGCACGCTCAAATGTGGCGGCAAGTAGATGACTTCAACAGTGGCGCCTTGCCCATCAGCGCATTCATGGAAGCGCTCGGCCCCGATCATGCGACCGATATCATCGAGAACATGGTCGGCGATTTGGGCCAACCCTTTTACATCAACACCTTAAATCGTGGCGCAGTGTCGAATATGTCGGATGACGCCTTTCTTGAACTGCTCTGTGATATCGATATGGATGGGCCGCGTCCGCGCCCTGTCGGCCCGATGCCTCGCGGCTTGCGTGCGCTGAATGAGTTGGTACTTGATACGCATGAATTGACTGCGGAGGCGATCGTCCGGGCGGATTACAACTTGCTGCGCCGAGCGCTGATAACCGACCCGCTGACGAATTCGATCGCCGACGCAGATGCCATCTTGCGCGACCTGCTGGCGGCGGAGCGCGATGTCTTACCCAATCATTGGTACGCATAAGTGGCGCCGGCACAATCTCGTGCCTTGCCAGACGCTGTCCCGGCAGTTAGAGACCGTACAACATACCCGAGCCGCGACGAGAAGAATCCTCGGCCGCTCGCGCTGCAGCGGCGAAAGCCGGGCGGTAACGCCGCTTGAGAACCCGCTAGCATGACCGCTCTGTTTATTGTTATGTGCCCGAAAAGACGGTGCGCAAAGGATCGCAGCGCGCGGATTGCTTCGTCACTTCCGAGAGATTGAGCGAGAAGACTCGCTTTTCAATTGAGGAGCGGCGCCAGCAGGAGAAAGACATGAAATTTGAAGGGCGTTCTGCGCAGGGTCGCCGAATCGGATGACGAGGAGCGCCGTCTATTGCGCCTGCATATTGATCGGCTCCCCAAAGGATTAACTCAAGTGACGCCGAAAAAAGGGATGCGGCGGTCTATGCCATGGGCGAAGCCGGCATATGGTGCGTCCGATCCGCGAGACGATGTTCTTATCGTGCGAATAAGGCGGCAACTGCGACTGCGGAATGGGATCCGGGAGCGGTGAGTTTGCCATGAAAAGTATACAACACAGAGTGTCGAATATCAGTGCATATGCGACACTTTGGCGCGTGACGTATCGCTCACTATCCGAGCGCTATGGTTGGCCGGAGAATTTTCCGTGGTCGTCAACGACTGAGTAGAGTATCGGCCTGTACCTCATTCCCGTTGCAAGATGTGCTTGTTTTCTGCGCCAATGGCATACGTTGGCATGGAACGGCTTTCGGGATCGACCTGCCTCGAAAGTGCGGCAAATCAGAGCATGGTGGTTGGGATTCATGACACTCTTGCCAAAAATTAGCTTGCACCAAAGGGCATACTGTGTCCGAAATTGTCTTTCTGCCAGGCGGTGAACTAGCCAGCGAGCTTCTACCATGTCATCGCGCGGCCGCAGCCGTTTCTGACAAGGGCCTCGCACCAGCAATCATGACGACAAAAATCGCAGATAACCTGTCTACATGCACACAGATGGCCGTTTGCTTTGCAAGCACCGCCATATCCCTACCCTTTTGCGCCACCGCCGGTGATGGCGATGCCCTGCATGATGTACTTTTGGGCAAACACAAAGAGCAGTATCGGCGGAAGCACAGTCAAGATCGCAGCCGCCATCAGACTGTTCCACAGTGTTGTACCCGATTCCCCGAGGAAACGTGAGAGTCCAACGCTGAGCGGCAGATTCTCTTTGGAGGTCAAATAGATCAAAGGACCCAGAAAGTCGTTCCAGCTTGCCATGAATGTGAAGATCGCGACGGTAGCCAATGCAGGTTTCGCCAGCGGCAGGATGATACGCCAGTAGATCGCGAATTCGCTGGCGCCGTCAATCCGCGCGGCATCGTCCAAATCCGTGGGAATCGTCATGAAGAATTGACGCAGCAAGAAGATGTAAACCGCGCTCCCGCCGAAGAAAGCCGGCAGCACCAGGGGATTGTAAGTATCGATCCAGCCCAGGCGAGTATAGCCGACAAAAAGCGGTATCAGCGTTACCTGCTCGGGCAAGAATATCGGTGTCAAAATGAAGACAAAGAGGACTTCTTTCAGAGGTCCGTCATAACGGGCGAAACCATAGGCGACCAGGGAGGCAGAGAAGACCGTGCCAATGACCCTGGCGGCCGTCATGAAAGACGTATTGAGAAAATAGCGGAAGAAGGGAAACAGGGTAACGGCTTCGTGGTAGCCCGTCAAGCTCAGGGGATCGGGGATCAAGCGTGGCGGGTATTGGAAGACCTTGTTCAGCGGCGTCAGCGAGATCGAAACCATCCACATGACAGGCAACAGCGCGATTATACTGAGAATGATCAGCACAGCGTATATCAGGAAGGTGCGCATTCGGCGCCGGCGGCGCACCGACCGCAATTCTTCTTGTCGTTCTGAGAAGTAGTCCGCTGACCCGATACCCATCAGTTTCTTTCTCGCTTCGCCTCATAATACACCCACAGCGGCGACGAGCGGAACACAGCCAGGGTCAGGATCAGAATGATGGCGAATAGCAGCCAGGCCAAGGCCGAGGCGTAACCCATCTTGAAGAACTCGAAGGCATTGCGATACAGGTATAGCACGAAGAAAAGCGACGAATTCGCCGGTCCGCCGCCGGTCATGACATAAGCCTGGGTGAAGATCTGGAAGTTCGAGACGATACCCATGACCAGGTTGAACATCAAGATCGGCGACATCATAGGCAAGGTAATGTGGAGAAATTTGCGAACGCCGCTTGCGCCGTCGATTTCAGCCGCTTCATAGAGTTCGGGCGAGATGCCTTGCAGCCCGGCCAGGTTTATGACAATGCCGGGGCCTATTCCCCAGAGGCTCATCAGCAACAGACCAGGAATCACCCACTGTGTGCTATTTAGCCAACGGGGACCTATGATGCCGAACAGCTCCCACAGAATATGGTTGACAGCGCCGTAGGTCGGGTTCAGCAGCAAGATCCAGCCTAGCGCGATCGCCACACCGGCTACAACACTCGGGAAGTATAAGATGGCCCGAAAAAGACGAATGCCGGCAATCTTGCGGTTCAACAGTATGGCCAGGAATAGCTGAAGGAACAGGCGTATTGGCACGCCGACGACCGCGTATATCGCGGTGACGGAAAGCGATTTCCCCACCAGCTCGTCGACAAAAAGCATGCGGTGATAATTCTCAAAGCCGACAAATTCAGGCGGAGAGGTGATCTCGTATTCGGTGAAACTCAAGCCAAGCGACGCAACCATCGGCGCTAGATGAAAGAGAATCATGCCCAGCAAGCCTGGGGCGATGAAGAGGTAGAGGTACATCGCCTCGCGCGAGCGCATGGTCTTCAGCTTTGTGAGCAATTTCAGCACCGTTCAGCAAGAGAGCCAGGCTCGCGAAGCCTGACTCTCGGCGTCCAGTTTCGGCCTATTCGGGGAAATCGGGGAAGACTTGGCGCGCCTTGTCGATGTTGTTGTCGTAAATCTCGTTCAACAGGGTATCGAGCTTCGGCGCTAGCGCATCGACCGCCTCCTGGGCCGATCGCTCGCCCAGCATCATGAGATCGAATTCCGAGCTAAGCAGGGTGGCGATCTCTCCCCAGCCGACCAGGCGGACGTTGGGCGATTCGAGACCGTGCTTGTAGCCACCGGCCTGCACCGCCAGGAGCTCGTCAGTTGGCGGGCTCATAGCGCCGAACCATTCTTCGAGCAAGGACTGCCGGCTGGTGCCGACCACCGCGCCCTGCATGATAGTGCGCTGGCCGTCAACGCCGGTCAGGTATTTCACCAGTTCCCATGCGCCTTCAACATTGCTGCCGTTGCCGATCAAGAAGGGGCCGGTAAAGGTAGTGGACCGCTGCTGCGCCGATGGTACTCCGCGCGGCAAGGCGGCGACACCCCAGTTGAATTCGGCATTGTTGGCGACCGTATACGCGCCCAAGTGAATGTACATAGCTGCCAGGCCGTTGTTGAATGGCCCGAAGAAGCCAAAGCCGCCGCTGACTTCGGGCGTAGGCGCGACTTCTTCCTTCCATATCAGATCGACCATGCTTTGCAGGCTGTTCACCACGACCGGATCGCGGAAGTTGTGCTCGCGCGTCAAACCGTAGTTAAAGGCGGAATCGGGGAAAATCTGCGAGCCCCAGAGCATCGGCCACTGATTCCAACTGAGGATGGAACCGATGACGATGCCGTATTGCGTCGTGCGCGGGCCTTCGCGTTTTGTGAGGGCGTGCGCGTATTCCAGCATCTTGTCCCAGGTCCAGGATTCGTCCTCCCAATCGGTGGGCGGGTAAGGAAGCCCGGCTTCATCAAAGAGGTCTTTGTTATAGAAGAGGGGCGATGGAATGCCGCCGCGCGGGATGCCAAATTGTTTGCCGCCGAAGGTGAAAGTTTCCAGCGCGACATCAAAATAATCGGATTGATCGAGGGCGTCGCTTTCGATCAGCGGCGTCAGGTCGGCAACGAAGTCGCGGTAGACATAATCGACCAGGCCGGCATGGAAGACCGACGCGAATACCTCGGGCGGGGTGCCCGCGGCGAAAAGGGCTTGCAAGCGGGCATCACCTTCCAAGCCGCCGGCGGCTTGCTGGAAATTGACGCTGAAGCCGGCGTTCGCGGCTGTAAAGTCCGTGAAAGCCTGCTCCATCGTCTCAATTTCGCGCGGATTGTTCCGCCAATAGACGAGCAATTCTTCTGTGTCTTGCGCCAAAGCGGGCAAACCAGACGCTAACAGCGCGCTGCCCGCCGCGGACAGCTTAAGAAAATCCCGTCGTGATAAGTGCTTATTCATGACAATGGCTCCTATCCATTTATTTATGCGCGCATATTTATCGGGGTGATGTGTGATGTGGTCTCCGCGCGACTTGGCGACATTAGTGCTGGTCAGACGGTACGGGGCCCGTTGCTGACCTGAATCGAGGATGGTTGCCTCCTTTCCGCCAGCGGCATATAATCGAGCGAGATGGTTTCAAGTATCGGAAAGAGCTTAGCTAATCGGCCACTGTCTGTCAAATCGACCGCGCTCAAGTTTATGTCGGCCTCCGAATGTGCAGGCGTCCGGCTGCGCTTGTCTCGCTTGAGCCGAGGCAGGATCTACGATGAAATCGGATATGTCGCCAACAGTCATAGATGTTGATGTCCACCCGATCATCGATTCGGTTCGTGTGCTGGACTTCTTGCCCGAGCCGTGGCGTACCCGTTTTGCCAGCGGCAACCGCAGCGCCGGAGGATTGGGTTACTGGAATCCCAACGATGTCATGCGCCGGGATGCCGTGCTCGACGATGGTACGCCAATCTACGTGAGCCCGGATGCCATAGCGCTGCACCACTTCGATGCCTACAACCTGGAATACGGCATCCTCAACAACCCCCATATCGGAATGCCCCTCTCGCCGGAGCCGAATTACGCGGCCAGCGTGATCTCCGCCTTCAACGATGTCCTGATTGAAGATTGGCTGCCAGTCGATGCGCGATTCCTGGCGTCCATTCAAGTCGCCTTGAGCGATCCGCAACTGGCCGCGCGCGAGATCCATCGGCTCGGCGATCATCCACGGGTGGCGCATGTGCTGCTGCCTGGCGGCTCGCCGCTGGCCTACGGCAATCGCTATTTTCATCCGATCTTTGAAGCGGCGGCTGAACATGATTTGCCGGTGGCGCTGCACCCGGGTCCGGAAGGCACGGGCATATCGGGCCAGCCAATGGCGACAGGCTACCCCAGCTCCTACCTAGAATGGCATACTGGCTTGTCTACCATATATCAGAGCCAACTCCTTAGCCTGGTCACTGAGGGTGTGTTTCAAGCATTCCCGACGCTAAAAGTCGTCCTGCTCGAAGGCGGCGTAATGTGGCTGCCGCCTTTGATGTGGCGTCTGGACAAGAATTGGAAGGCGCTGCGCATGACATCGCCGTGGCTGGACCGGCCGCCCAGCGCGGTGATTCAAGATCATGTGATGATGAGCACGCAGCCGGTGGAGGAACCGGAAAACGTTCGACATTTTCGCGCCATGCTTGAGATGTTTGACGCCGAGAACATGTTGATGTTTTCCAGTGATTATCCCCATTGGGATGGCGATACGCCGGACTTCGCTGGGCGCATGTTCCCCGAATCGATGCGCGCTCGTGTCATGAGCGAGAATGCCCGCCGTCTGTACTGTCTCGACTAAGCGCTGTGCTAAAGGCAACCGCGACTGTTTTTGACGAGTATTGCCCGCCGAACATGATAGATTGAAATGAATCCGCCGCAACCGTTCGCTATCCCCGACCTCGTAGCTTTCTGGGATTTCCAGGAAGAAGCGGGCCTTGATCGCTTGGCCAGAGGGCGCCGCCCCTACGCGCTCATGGAGATGGGCGGTCCGGTCGGAGTCGTCTCAGGCGGCGTCTTCGGTGAGCGAGCGGCGTTGCTACGGCATGGGCAGTGGTTCAGGCTTCCCCGCGCCGACTGCCACGAGCTGGACATCCATGGTCGTGACGCTCAAGTGACTGTCGTCGCCTGGTTGAAGCGCGTCGCAATGCCGTTGACAGATTCTTGCCAAGCGATCGCGGGCATCTGGGATGAAACGCGAAGGCGGCGTCAATACTGCTTGTTTCTCGATTTGCGGATTTGGGATAGCGGCGATCAGGTCTGCGGTCACATATCATCTGTGGGCGGGCCGACCCCCGGCTACAAGTATTGTATGGATGCCTCTATTGGCGCGACAGCTGTAAGCTTCAATCGTTGGGTCTGTGTCGCGTTCAGCTATGACGGCCGCCATATACGCTGTTACCTCAACGGTCGACTGGACAGGCGCGGCGACAGGAACCCATACCATTATCCCGCTGGCATCTTCGATGGCGGCGAGCACGGTGGCGACTTCACCGTAGGCGGCGTCCAACGCTCAGGCGAAGCAGGCAACTTCTTTAACGGTGTCATAGGTGGTCTGGCGGTATATCATCGTGCGCTCTCTAGCGAGGAGCACGGTAAGCTAGCCGAATACAGCAATCGTCTAAAATAGTGAATCAAACGGCACTAGATACCTTCTATTGGGACGCACGCCAGTCTTCACGCTGAACCGGCAGAGCGGCGAAGACATTATCAAGTGTCACAACTACAGCGTCCAAGCGTTGGGCCAGGGCGGCGATCAGCAGGTCAACATCGGAGAAATGCCTCCCCCGATTCCGCATGGTCGCCTACAATTGCGTGGCCACTTGCCAATCCTCATCGGTTAGCGCTAACCGATCCATCAAGGGCGTAGCTGGCTTTGTAATGGGTCCCGGCGACTGTCGCATCCAGCGGGTTTTCCCCTCGTAATTTAATGTGTTCTCGAATTTCTAGAGTCATGGTGTGGTCTCAAATACGGTGAATCAGGACATCACGGAAGCCAGCGTAGTCACTCGAGATAATTTGTGGGCAGCGCTCTGTAAGTGCCGGGTCCAGACGCTTGGCAACTTCGTCAATTCCTTCAAAGCTGCGGATGGCTCCATCCTGCAGCAATTCCGACATCATGAAAGCCGCTCGCCCAGCGGCAGTAGGGACGCTGGTCTTTTGTCACAGGCTTTGAGCTTCCTTCAGAATGGTCGCCCGATATTCTTCACGCAAGCAACGACGATCTACCACGTCCACGCGCCGGCCTAACAGACGCTGCAGCTGCAAGCCTTGGGTCAGCCGAATGTGGTCGCGCAGCTTGTAGCCGGTTTCGAACTCAACCAGGAAGTCGATATCGCCATCCGCTCCCATTTCCCCGCGTACCGGCTCCCCCAACACGGCGACTTAGCGGCCGCGGTATTGCCGCGCGAGCGCGATAATCTGGTCGCGCCGCTGTCGTATATCGTCCGAGGTGGGATCGTCTGGGCGGCCATTTGTTTCCAGTCGGGCTTGCTCTGTAGCCCCCTGTTGGCCGTTCGCATTGTAATTCATAATCTAGTGATCCACTGCGCTGCTCCATGTGAGCGCGACTCCGCCAAGGTGACATGCCGATCTCGTGGAGATTGATCCACCAGGCACACGAAAAACCACGAATATAGCGGATCAGGAACGCCATCACGCACAAGCCGATGGCATGCGTGGTAAGGCGAAAGGTGGGATAAGCGCTAGGATGCTGGACCAAGTTAGATCGGTTGGCTGACAAGCTTACAGCAACAACAATGACCTTAAAAAAATATGGACGCGTCTGTCAAAGCGCGTCCTCGGGTTCGCACACACACATTTGCCCCGTCAAGGTCGTACGATGTTTCCATGTTAACCCGGGCCTTCGCAGATGTCAACAAGTTACTACGCCGCGAGAAAACAAGCTTGCCAAGCGTCATAATATGCCGCGACTGTTTCTCGCCACTACGGCTGTATACTTGGAAATTGAATTGTGAAATCGGGTATAATGATCAAGTGTCGTAAGAAGACGGCAGAGGATCGAACATGCAGCCGGACATAACGTACCAGGAAGATTGGGAGTTGGCTCGGCAGAGAGCAGAAGCCGCCAACGTTTCAGTTGGAGAATGGCTGAACGGAGTAGCGACTTACGATGAGAAGCGCCAGCGCGAGCTAGCGGAATTTCGGGCCAGCTGCCACCGGTCGCTAGATCGTGTAACAGACGGTGAAGGAACTCCCTTCAATCCGGATACATTTCTCGAAGACGCGAAGCGCTGGGCCCAAGAGCGAGACGAAGCCAACATTCCGATAAGCGATGACCAAAAACCCGCAGATACCCTCGGTTGAGTTTTCGCCGGAAGCTAGGAATGACCTCGCAGATATTCGCCGCTACACCTTAGATAAGTTCGGCGAAGTGCAAGTTGACGCCTACCTAAGCAAGCTGGCCGATGGCATCCAACGCATCAGGGTTATGCCTGGAATCGGTCGCCGGCATGTCGAAATCCCGGATGATCTACTCCTGGCCAAAGTAGAGCAGCACTTCCTTGTCTACCAACACGTCGATGACCAGATCTATATCGTACGGATTCTGTTCACCCGAAGCAACTTGGGCCGCCATTATCAGGACCTCATCAGCTTCATTGACGACTCAATGTGATAAGCTGCGGCGCTGGGTCAACGGCTGCGATCTTCGGCGATTGTTAAACGAAGACACAGCCGACGCGGGTATGGCGGTGGTGAAGTAGAAACCATCCTAGTCCAAGACAAAAGGACCTGCCGGGTGCCGCATAAGCCGCAGATACACTACCCCTAGTTTGCTTCACGAAAGCCCGCTTCTGTGAAGCAACCGGTGCATGACAAGAAGCTGAGTCCTGACACCGAGGTCAGTTCGCGAACGAAGCCCCTCATCGCCTTCAGCGGCGAAGTTATCGTGAGTCATGCGGCAGCCATTGTCTCGCCACAGGTCGGGAGTGTCGTGAATATACTAGGTTGCGACAATTTAGTGCATTTGGGTACGCTCGCCGATCCTTGCCGATGTTGTGCGCAACAATGGTGCGCGTCCATACTTAGCAATTCAGCCTGCACACGCCGCGCTATGAATACAGACTGGCAATTGGGATCAATCCCGGTCTCCGGCTGTACAAAAGTGGTTGCAGTGTTACCACTGCGGCGAAAATTCGCTCACGACGCCGTCGCTGTCTGGATCGCCCATGCGCGGATAGGTGTGGCGACCCCGGTGGACAGGCGCAATGTCCACCGTTCGCGCTACGTCACAGGTGATAAGCCCGTTGACACCGGCAGATTCCTGGGCAAGTTGATGTCAAGACAACGCAGATTTATATCGGCGTGCATGATGGTTCCACCCGGGCGCTGGTGAGCGCTTATGAACCGACCGAGATCCCGGCATGGATGAGAGTGATAATGCTTTGACCTGGCAGGTCGGGATTCTCCCCTAATGAGCGGGGATTAGCAGAATCGGACGTGGTACGCGGTAGCAGGTTCGTCGCGCGCACCCTCAATGCTTTGCATGGCAAGATCTCGAACTAACCACTGAAACTCTAATCCTGTACAAAACGCCGGATGTGTTACGCCGTCGCCATGGGAATTGTGCGTGTTCTGATCATTCTGATGATCGCGCCCTTTTGCGTACGTAACATAAGCGATCGCCGGGACCGTTGAGGCGGCGGCTCGGTGTCCGCATTTTGGAGTCTGTGACTGCGAAGCTGACGCCGGAGTAGTGGAAGATGCATGCGCGATGTACATAAATAGAGCATCAGCCCTGGTTGCTTAACGCTTATGATGAAGCAACCATTTCAAAGCCAACTCGTAGTCACACCACTCGTGCAATTGCCAGCGCAGATCCTCATCCAATTGCAGAGGTCCGTGCGCCCTTGTATGATTGTATTCGGCGATCGGGTTAGACGACGAGAGCGCCTTCACTTTCTGGTATAGGCGATAGCTGTGATGCGTGATTTGCCGTGGCGCGATGAGATCTTCGTCACTCCAGAAGATCAGCGTCGGAACCTTGGCCAGCCCCTGAACAAAAGTATTTGCACTGCGCTCTGCGTACTGGTCAGGTACCTCCGCGGGTAAGCCTCCTACTTCTCTGGCAACTAGTTTGTCCGTTTCAAACTCGCGGATTTCCATTACTTCGGAACGCGCTAAATCGTCGTGCCAAGCCGCCAGATTGACGATTGGGTTGAAGGCCACGCAAGCTGCTAGCCGGTCTGGATACTTGCCGGCCAGCAACAGCGCCTCTTGGCCGCCCATGCTCTTTCCGCAGCTATATACGCGTCGCCTGTCAATTTGATAGCCTTGCTCCACCAGCGCATCGATCAGGTGTATCATATCGGCGATTTGTTCGGGCGCGCCGAGCGAGCAGTTTTCTTCACGGCGATGATGGCCATGCGGCAGCGCGATGATCACGCCGTATTGATCCGCCAGCCCATGCCAACCGCGATGATAGCCCCATTTCTGCATGCCTTCCCAGCCGCCACAGTGTTCCTGCGCCGCCGTCCAGGTGATGGGATGCGGAGCAAGAACCAGCGGAAGTGGATCTTTGCGCTCACTCGCCGGCGAATACACCAGCGCCGCGCGCGAACTTCCGTCCGCTGGCGAACAGAACCTTACTTCCTCCAGGCGCGACAGATCGGTCGCAACGGTCTGAGGATGAGGTGGCAATATGCTCATGTCTAGACACGTCCCGCGGCGCTAGGCTGTTCCAAGCTGTTCTTCCTGAGTTTGACGATCGAGGAAGACTCGCACATGCTTGATTTTGCCGCCATCGAATTCAAAGAACACCGCTTCGCGTACGCTGAAGATCCGCCCCGTCGCCTTCTGATCTTCAAAGTCATTGACGAAGGTGGCGGTCATGATATTTTCGACTACCACGGTATTGCCTTGCGCAATGACGGTCTTGGTGTCGATGGTCCAATCCGGGTAAGCCGCCCATAGTTTTGGCACGAATACGGACATTTCCGCCTTGGTCAGCGGTTCCGGGAAATAGGGTTCGTGCGAAGTCGTGTCCTCGGTATGATAGCTCCAGAACTCGTCCAGATCTTGCTTGTTGAAGGCGGCGATGGCTTTGCGCACGGTTTCCTTGTTGCGTTCCTGTTGCTCGCCCATTATTCTCCCTCGCTGCTAGTACCAAGCTGCTCGGCGATGTGCTTCCGATCAATATAGATGCGTTCGGCTTTGATCTTGCCATTCTCCAATTCAAAGAATACCGCCTCGCGCGTCTGATATGAGCGGCCGGTTGCCTTCTCACCCAGAAAGTCATTCTCGAACGTGCCGCTCACCAGATTTTCGACCGCTACGATATCGCCTTCGACGTAGATCCGTTGCGTCACAATCTTCGCGTCCGGATAGGTGTTGACCCACTGATGCAAGAGTACAATGAGCTGGTCCCGCGGTATCGGATCCGGATAAAACGGCTCAAGCGATGTCATGTCTTCAGTATGATAAGACATAAATCCATCGATATCGTGGTCGCTAAGGGCCTTGATGGCCTTGAGCACCACATCTCGATTGTGTTCTTCTTGTGGGGTCATTGTCGCGCTCCTCCTGTCATTTTCCCGCTGCAATGTTAGCGAGCCGGCTGAAGGCGCCGCCCTCGCTCAGTAAAGAAAAGATATCCTTAAAAGTCTGGAAATGCCGCTCGTAGGCATCGCGCCGCTCTGGCTCGGGTTCAATAACATCACCGATCTCAACGAATCCCGCCGCCAGCGACTGCCAATCTGGATAATGCCCCAAAGCGAAAGCCGCGCACATGGCCGCGCCCACCATCGCCGCATCGGCAATGCGCAGTGTATACACGGGACGCCCCAGGATGTCAGCGTGGATTTGATTCCAGTATCTGTTGCGCGCGCCGCCGCCCGCCAAAACAACATCTTCTATATGCGTGCCGATTCCCGCGATTGCATCCAGCATCCAGCGCAGTTCCAGAGAAATGCCTTCCAATAGCGCGCGGATGACGTGTCCACGGCTGTGATCCAGCGACAGCCCGATCAAACAGCCGCGCGCAGACAGATCAACCCTTGGCGCGCTACTGCCATTGAATGTCGGCACGAAAAGTAAGCCGCCAGCGCCCGGCGGCGCGGTCCGCGCCTGCTCGATCAGCAAATCGTAGGCATCCAACGCCGAGCTCCCCTGCAGCGCTAACTCGGCCGCGCCAAATTGGTCGCGCAGCCAGCGGAATGCCGCGCCCGATGCCTGCGTGTGCCCCTCCATTTCCCAGCTGCCACTTACCACATGCGCCGCGCAATTTAATGTGCGTACGGGATCACGCAGTGTTTGGTTGAGGAATACTTGTACGCCCGCGGCAGTGCCGATATTGATCATGGCTTTGCCGCTTTCGATGATGCCGCTGCCGACTCCGGCACACTGCCCGTCTCCGCCGCCTGCTACCAGCGGGATGCCAACTGGCAAATGTAGCGCGTCTGCCGCCTCGGTACTCAATTCACCCACAATATCGGTCGCGCGCACCAAGCGCGGGAGCTTCTCCAGCGGGAAGCTCAGTTCGCCGGCGAGTGATTCGCTCCAGCTCTGACGGTCGATATCAAAGGGAAAAAGGAAGGCGCCGGTAGAAACATCACAGATGAAATCTTCGCAACCCAGCCATTTGAGAAAGTAGGTTTGTGGCGGACCAATGACCGCAGCGCGCGCGAGGATATCTTGCGCGCTTTGCTGTAACCACAGCAATTTGCTGATTCCCGTGTAGGAGACAATGGGATGACCGCAGATGTCATAATAGCGCTCGTTTCCAATTCGCCGCAGTAAGAATTCGACTTGCGGAAGACCTCGCCGGTCCATCCACACAATGAACTCGGTGAGCGGCTCGCCCGCCGCATCCAGAGCAATGGCCGTACCGCGATGGTTTGTCAGCCCGATCGCCGCAACCCGCGACTTGTCGAATCCCACCAGCGCTTCCGCCGCGGCATCAGCGATTAGCTCAACAGCGGTTCGCGGTGACTGCTCAACCCGACCCGCGGCCGGAAAGGACAGCGCCTGCTCACGAGTGGCCATTTTGAGCAATTGACCAGCGACTTGAAACAAGCCAACCTTGATGGCAGTTGTACCGATATCCAGCGCCAGGACCAGATCCGCGCTCATCACTCAGATCTCCCCGCCGCTTACGCGATGACATGCCACCCAGCGCC
Source organism: Anaerolineae bacterium (assembly GCA_022824365.1). Taxonomy (GTDB): domain Bacteria; phylum Chloroflexota; class Anaerolineae; order Aggregatilineales; family Phototrophicaceae; genus UBA6055. The sequence goes on along the minus strand of JAJEAA010000023.1, from coordinate 39,048 downwards.
CTCGGTCAATCGCGGTCAGTTTCTGCGGCGTTCCTGAACAAGCCTCGACAGCATGATGGCAGCGTGCTGCCAACGGACAACCGCGCTCGGGTGACAGTGACGTGCGGATATCACCCGTCAGTCGGATGCGCGAGCGCTGATAATCAGGATCCGGGATAGGTATGGCGGACATCAAAGCTTCCGTGTAAGGATGCCGCGGCTTTTCGATCAGATCTGCAGTCGGCGCCTCTTCAATGACTTGACCCAGATACATCACAACCACACGCTCGCATAGATGTCGAATCACGCTCAGATCATGAGAAATGACCAGGTAGGTCATATCAAAACGCGTCTTGAGTTCCTGCAGCAGGCTTATGATGCGCACCTGCACCGAGACGTCCAACGCCGATGTTGGCTCGTCCAGGATCAGAAAGCGCGGATTGGTCGCCAATGCCCGCGCAATTACCACCCGCTGGCGCTCTCCGCCGCTCAACTGATGCGGGTAGCGCTCCAGGTGGTCGTCTCGCAGTTGAACCACATCCAGCAGTTCAAGGATGCGTTCAAGCCTGCGGGCGCGCTCCGTCACCCGATGGACGCGCAGTGGCTCTTCCAGTGCGCGGCGGACACTGAAGCGCGGGTTTAGCGTGGCGGTGGGATCCTGAAATACCATCTGTGCCTTTTGCCGGAATTCCCGTTCCGCTTTGCCGCGCAGTTTAAGGATCGAGCGTCCCTCGAAGCGGATGTCGCCCGATGTCGGCTGGATCAACCGCAACAGGCAGCGCGCCACCGTCGACTTGCCGCTCCCACTCTCGCCCACCAGTCCGACAACTTCGCCTGGCTCTATGGTCAGATTTAGGCCGCCTATCGCTGTCGTTTGGCCCTCGGGCCCCGCGGACGCTCCTTCGGCGCCATCCTGCGCCTGCCCGGCAATCAAATTGGCGATGTTGACGCCGGCCGCCGTCGCCCGCCCACCGGCGAATACCTTGGTCAGCTCCCGTATCTCAAGGAGACTCATGCCTGATCCTCGTGCAAGTGGCAATAGCTATGGTGCTCCCTGCCGACCCGCACCCAGGGCACCGGCTGATCACAATGCGCCAGACGCCGCGGGCAGCGATCAATAAAGCGGCATCCCGTCAGCGGCAAGGACAGAGGATCGGGCGCGCGTCCGGCCAGGCTGGTTTCCAGAAGCAATTCGCGATCGGGACGCGGGACTGATGAAAGCAGCCCCTGCGTGTAGGGATGCTTGGGACTGTTGAATATCCCGCGCAGCGGACCGAACTCGACAATATGTCCGCCGTGCATGACCGCCACATAATCGCATTGCGTCGCCACTAATCCTAAATTGTGCGTGATCAACAGCAGAGAGCTGCCTTGCTCCCGCCGCACCTCTTCCAGCAAATCCAGAATCTGCGCCTCGGTCGTCACATCGAGGCCAGTGGTCGGTTCATCGGCAATGAGCAACTGGGCGCGACAAGCCACCGTCAACGCGATCATCACTCGTTGCGCCATGCCCCCGCTAAACTGATGGGGGAAATTGCGCGCGCGTTCCCCCGCGCGCGGTATGCCGACGCGATCCAGTATTTCGACCGCCAGATCCCACGACTTCCGCCGCGAGTATGCGAAATGATGTCGATATACCCGTGCGATTTGCGCGCCGACAGACATGAGAGGATTGAGCGCGGTTCTGGAACTCTGGAATATAAGCGCGATGCTGCGACCGCGAATCTTCTCCATCCGTCTTTCTTCAACGCTTGCCAGATCTTCACCCAGAAAACGGATCGCCCCCCCGATCAGCGAAGCGGATCTGGGCAAAAGTCGCATCACCGCCAGGGCAGTCATCGACTTGCCAGAACCACTCTCGCCCACCAGTCCGACAACTTTCCCCCGCGGCACAGCGAAACTGACTTGGTCAACAATCCGCACACGCTCGCCGCGCGTCTCAAGCGCGATCGACAGGTTCTCTACGGACAATATGAACTGATCGGACATCGCTCACTTCCGATAGCGTGGATCTAGCATGTCGCGCAGGCTGTCGCCGAGCAGGGTGAACGTCAGCGCCATAAGCATGATGAATATGCCGGGAAATACCGACATCCACCAGCGTCCCGAAACCATGTGTTCCGCGCCTTCCGCGGTCATTGCGCCCAACTCAGGCGTCGGCGGCTTGATGCCCAGTCCCAAAAAACTCAACCCGGCGATATCGAGCACTGCCCAAGCCGAGAAGAGCGCCGCATGCGCCAACACTATTGACCAGGTATTCGGCAGCAAATGAAAGACAATGATCTCCCAGGTTGGCGTGCCGATCGCCCGCGCCGCTTCGATGAATGGCGCCTCGCGCAGCGATAGCACCTGAGCCCGCACCACCCGGATGATCACAGGCGAATACGCCACACCCAACGCGAAGACGATGGTCTTGACGTTATTGCCCAATACGGCTGTCACGGTCAGGGCCAACAGAAAACCAGGGAAAGCCATCAGAATGTCGACAAAGCGCATCAAGATTTGATCGGCGAGACCGCCAACATACCCGCTAAGCAAGCCGATTAGGGCGCCACCAGTTGTCGCCACCAACGCGACCACGCAAACTACTGCCAGATCGAGCCGAACCGCATGCACGACGCGGCTGAGGATATCGCGCCCGGACGCATCGTTGCCGAATGGAAACTCGGCTGACGGCCCGGCGCGCGCGTGGCGCGGCATTGTATCCAGCGGATTGCTCCTGATAATCAGCGGTCCCGCAATTGCCACCAGCAGGATTAAAGCCAACAAGATGCTGCCGAGCAGCAAACCGGGATATTGGCGCGCGCTGCGCGACGCGCTTCGTAGACGCGTCGCTCGCATGCGCTTTGATGTCGCGCTCCTATGCGTCTCGATCACCATGACTAGGTCCGAATCCGCGGATCGACAACGCCATACAGGATGTCAGTAACCCAATTGACCAGGATATAGGTCAGTGTGGTAACGATGATAAAGGCTTGAATCGCCGCGAAATCGTTGTTGGTCAGGGCTCGATAAGCATAGAGTCCCACTCCCGGCCAGGAAAAAACGCGCTCGACCAACACGCTGCCAGCGATCAAGAAGGCGAAGATCAGCCCCGTCACCGTCAAGATCGAGATCATCGAGTTCTGCAAGGCATCGGTCAGCACGATGCGGCGATAGGGGATGCCCAGCGCGCGTGCCGTCGTGATGTAATCCTGCTGCAGGACATCGATCATGGTGGCGCGAGTCAAGCGCATCACCACCGGCAATTCGACCGCCGCCAATGTAATCGAAGGCAGCGCTAAGTGACCCAGCGCGTTGGCGAACGCCTCTCGATTACCGGCCAGCAAACTGTCAAGTGTGAGCAAGCCCGTCACCAATGGAGGCTCTGCGACCGCTACACTCAGGCGTCCCCAGGGCGCCGGCGCCCATTTCAGCAAGAAGAAAAAGACATACAGCAGCACCAGCCCCAGCCAGAAAGCCGGGGTCGAGACGCCCAAGGCGCCAATCAAGCGGGCAACATGATCGATCAGTGTATCCTGCTTGACGGCGGCCAACATGCCCAAGGGCAAGCCCAGCAGCAAGGATAGCGCCGTACCGTAGACCGCTAATTCGATGCTAGCTGGCAATCTGTCTCGCAGGTCGTCACGCACCGGGCGATTGGTCACCCAAGACTTGCCCAAGTCGCCCCGGGCCAGATTACGCATGTATTCGAAGTATTGTTCCGAAAGCGGGCGATCCAGACCCAGCTGTCGTTCGATCAGCTCAACACTCTCGGCCGTAGCCACTCCGGCCCGCACCAGAATGGGATTGCCGGGCAGAAAGTGCGTCAGGAAAAACACAAAAGTCACCGCTCCAAAGAACGATAGCGCCGAAAGAGCTGTCCTTTGGAGGGTGTATCTTGCCAGCCGCATGATTTGTCGTCATTATTCCATACGAGAAGGGCACGAAGTTTCCCCCGTGCCCGTCAATTGCGGATGCGATCTAGCTTCGATAAACATGCCAATACTGGGCGATGCGATCCGGCGATTCCGCCCAACCTTGAATGTTATCGCGCATGGCCGTGACCGAGTTAGGCTGTGACAGATAGACCCAGGGCGCCGCGTCCAGATGTATCTGCTGCGCCTGGTGGCTGATTTCCGCGCGAGCATCGGGGTCACCTTCTACCAGTCCAGCGTTGATCAGATCGTCCATGGCGGGATCACAGAAGTTGCCGTAATTGGTGCCCTGGCCGCAGCGCGCCAGCCAATGCAAGTGATAAAAGGGATCGTTGACGTAGGAGATGAAATCAAAGAAGTGCATCGGCATGTCACGATCACCAAATTGCCGCGCGGCGTAGGCGCCGCTAGTTAAGGCCTCGATATTGACAGTAATGTTCAACTCACGCAGGGCATCTTGTACAAAGAGCGCAATCTGCTGGTCGTCTTGATTGTCAGCGCGGGTGAAGAGCGTGGTCTCGAAGCCATCCGACAGTCCGGCTTCCGCCAACAATTCGCGCGCTTTGTCGAGATCAGTCGCGTACGGCCACATGCTGAAATCGCTGGTGGGCATGCCTTGCGGAATAATGCTCTGCAGCGGCTGCGCATAGCCGGCCCAGACCGTGGCGATGATGTCGTCATAGGGAATGGCGTAGGAGATCGCCTGGCGCACGCGTACATCGTCGAAAGGCTCGATATCGACGTTGAAAGCGATGGCGCGGGTATCCGTGCTGGGATAATCCAAGACCTTGATGCCATCTTCGGCGATCAAGGCATCAATCTCGGTATACGGAACGCCACGCAAAATATCCAACTCGCCACTGCGCAGCAGCAGCAAGCGATCCGCTGCGGTTGGGATCACGCGGAAGGTGACGCCGTTGTTCTTCAACAGTCCCGCTTCAAAGTGATCTGGATTGGGCGCCATCGAGAAGGCGACGCCGGGGTTGGCTTCCGCCAGCACATAAGGCCCGCCGCCTGCTTGATTGAGCGGCAGCCATGCCGAGGCGTAGGGATCGTCCTCCGCGGCATTCGCATCAATCGTTTCCTGGTCGATGATCGACATATTAACGATAGACAGCAATTCAAAGAGCAGCGGCGTAACGCCATTGTCGGGATGGAAACGGATGGTCTGCGCGTCCACCACTTCCGCCTGGTCAGCGCTGTTGATGCCACCCAAGGGCATCAGCAGGTTCATGTAGGTCGTGGGCGACTGGAAGCCGCGTTCGACAGTGTACCTGACGTCCTCCGCTGTGATGGCGCTGCCATCGGCGGTAGCGGCGTTGGGATTCAAATGGAATGTCACGACGCCCGCTTCACTATCCACTTCCCAAGACTCCGCCAGCGCGCCGACATATTCACCGGCCGTGGCTACCGTCGTGTTTTCATAGGGACCATCGACTTGGGCGCGGCGGATCAACGTGGTCGCCAGCGCAATACGCAAGTCGCCATCGCCATCCGTGCCGAAGGAATGGTAGTCGAGGTTACTCGGCTCTGACCACCAGGTGACCACGATTGACGCATCACCCTGGGCGAGCAGCGTGCCCGATAGCGGCAAAGCCAGTGCCAGAATTACCAGAGCCAAAGCTAGTTTCTTCAAGTGGGCAGACATGTGAATTCTCCTTAATTACATCAAAGTACTCTATTCGAGACGCTTTCGAGGTTTGGGTTTCCTTCAGCTTCCAGCTCCTTGTCAACTCACATTTTCGGGATAGACAGAAGACATCAATGCGCGATCCCGCGAACAATTGCTTTGGCCGCCACTACACCAAGTACGCGCCGTCTTCGAAAATCATTGTACCATCAAGAAAGATTTGACCCTGCCTGCGCAAATCCTTGACGATATCCCAATGCAGGGCCGATTGATTCAGGCCCTTGCACTCCTTGTAGGCGCGCCCCAGCGCCAGATGAATGGTGCCGCCGATCTTCTCATCATAAAGGATGTCGTAGCTGAAACGATCAATGCCGAAGTTCAAGCCAACCCCAAATTCGCCGATATATCGCGCTTCGTCATCCATATCCAGCAACTGCTCCAGCAGATCAAGGTTGCTTGCAGCGCTGGCAGCAACGACTTTGCCTCCCTCGAAGGTCAAGCGGATACCCTCCACTTTCTGGCCGACATAGACGCCGGGGAACTCGAAGTAGATTTGACCCTCGACACTGTCATCGACCGGCGCAGTGAATATCTCACCATCGGGCATATTCAGCTTGCCATCGGCGACCACATACAAGCGCCCTTTGGTCGAGAAAGAGATATCCGTTTCCTCTCCCACAATGCGCACAGTTTCAGCGCGCTGGAAAACTTCCTGCAGTTCCACCAGCCGGGTGCGTTCCGCTGCCCAATCGCGCAAAGTGGCATTGAAGAAGAATCCCATCATGTCGTCGAGACTGGTCTCGGCTTGCTGCGCGAAGGATTCGTTAGGCACACGCACCAGCACCCAGCGGGTCAGATCGTTTCGCATAGCCGAGACCGCGCCCATAGCCCGCTTGCGCGCGGCGATCTTGTCGGCCGAGATGTCGGTCAATTCATGCGGATTGCGCGCGCCTCGCAGCCCGATATAAACATCCGCCCATTCCATGCCATAGGCACTCATGTCTGGTATCCTGTCGATCTGCTCCGAGTCCCCAAATCGCATCATGTCACGTTCGAGATAAGCAGACTGAAACTCGATATGCGGCAGCGCGCCAGCCTTGACCGCCGCAGCATGCACAGCGCGGGCCAGCGGAAAGGTATCGATTTCCATCATGGTGATCTGAACCTTGTCACCCCGCTTGGTGTCGGTTGAATAGTTGACCAGGATGTCGGCCAGTTGATCCCAACGCGGATCGGTCATCAGTCATGGCTCCTCAGCTCACCGCGGGCCCAGGCGGGAATCAGCGCATTGAGCCGCTCGCTCAGCTTCATCTCCCACATCACGCTGACCACGGCGGTCGGACTTAGCAAGCCCATCTCGGTGATCAGCGCCGTAACGAGCTGGGGCGAGACGGCCTCGAATAAATCGCCGACAACTTGCACGTCTTCGGGAAAGTCTTCGCTCAAGACATCTGCGCGCGGGATTGATTCGCCGCGAAAGGGCAATCCCAGCAAGGTGCTGGAATCGAATTTCAGGCTGTCAGCGGCAACATAGAATGGCACACCGTGCGCGGCCGCTACCAGTGCTGTCGGATATGTGCCCACTTTAACAAATGAGAATCCATCCGATGATATGGCGTCAGCGCCAACAAACACAGCATCGCAGCGCGGCACCAGCTCGCCGATATTGGCGTCGATGCTGACCGCGACCGGGATGCCATGCTCATGCATTTCATTCACCGTCCACAAGCCTTCGTTGCCCGGCCGTGATTCCGTGACGATGACCTCGAAGCTGCGGCCATTGGCTTTGGCGCGCTTGAAGATGCGCCAGACAGTGGAACTCATGCTGTACATGAAAACGACATCGCCGTCATTGATCTTTTCAGCGCCGTATTGCGCGACTCTGTCCAGCGCCGCTTCCGCCCAGTTTAAGAAGTCGTCGCCAGCAAGCTGGGCCTCCACCTTTAGTTCCGTCACCGATGCACCGGCTCTATTCGCGGCTTCCAGGCGTCCCAAAAGCCGGTGCACGGCATTGATCGGCGGCGCGAAGGATGGCATGACGGTCAGGATATCTGTAACCGCGTCCATAATCTGGGCGATGTAAACATCAGCATCGTCCGCGGCAATGTCGCTATTCAACTGCAGCAAAGCATCCACCACCTCTTTGGCGATGTCAGCCGCGCCACCGATGGCATCGGCGTGTATGCGTTCGACAACCGTGACAATTGCCGGATGATCGGACATTTAAGTCCCTCTTTCCCCGATTAGGTCATGAAGATACTGGCTGACAGGCATCTCCCGCATCAAAGCCGAGCAGGCGGCGGCTGTCAGTATTCCCTGTTCGCTAACCACGCCGCGGATCAAATGCGACCGCGTGCGGTCAAATAGCGAACCCGCAACAGCGACTTCTTCCGGCACATTGTTCGGCAAAACATCGTGGGCGTTCAGCGCATCTAGCGGCAGCGACAGCCCCAATGCCGACGAGACATCGAGCTTCATTGAATCAACAACGACGTACACCGGAATACCATATTGCCGGGCAACCAGCGCACACGGATACGTGCCAACCTTGGCGATGGCGCTGCCGTCCGCCATGATGGCTTCGGCGCCGACCATGACGATGTCCGCTTGCGGAACGAGTTCCGCAACGCAGGCGTCAATGCTCACCTCGATTTCTAGCCCCGCGCCCAATAGCGCGCTGGCCGTCGCTAGCCCGTCATTATTGGGACGAGATTCGGTGACAAGGATACGGAACCGCTTCCCCATCTCTGAAGCGCGAACCATGCAGCGCAGAATTGTCTCGCTCAACGTGAAGGTGAAGACAGTCCCACCGGCAGGAATTAGTTCTGCGCCGTAATTCGCGACACGCTTTCTTGCCGATTCCGACCAGTGACTAAAGCTGCTGGCTTCGCTTTGCAATGCCATGCGTAGCGAACTGACGTCCTCTCCGCCAGATCGCGCCAATTCGACCCTCGCCAATACGCGGTGCATCACATTCAGCGCCGGGGCATACGGTGGCATTACTCGTAGAATAGCATCGACAGCATACTGGATTTCGTCCGCAAGCGTCGATGTGTCTGAGGCTGAGCTACAACGGGCCGTCTCAACCAGGCAGCGCATTACTTCTCGGCCAGCACGGGAGGCGTGAAGTTCCAGTGCGCTCAACTGCGCGATTGTCTCTTTCACGGTAGCTGTTAGCTTTGGCCGTCCGGGACCTGGCATTTTCTAATCGGTCGCCTTTCCAGGCTCGCGCGCCCGCTGCGCAACATGCCTTGCGCCCGGCGCGGAGGCAAACTCTGGCAGGATATCGTAGAAGAGGCGGATATTGTCCGCACATATCTGTGCACGATTTCGCAACAATTCTCCGGCGCTGGTTGTCCAAAGTCCCATATCCGATTCGTAAAGGCCGGAAACTGCCTCGCGAATGAACATCGCGCCCGTTGCCATGGCGATCGCCAAAGCCGCTATCGGGCCCCGGAGAAAGTCCAGCCCAAAGGGGAAGTCTTTCGGCGCCGCAGCAGTATTGGAGCAGGTCATGGCCCTTACCTGCTCCAGGCCTGCCTTCAGTACACACGGTCGATCATCCTCGTTGCAGATCATGTTCGCGTCCACACCGCCTGCAACAAGCTTTTCCACCTCAGACTGCCCGTAGTCAACAACGTGCTTGATATTTTGATCACGGTTGCAACGCGGCGATCCCGATAGCGCGGGCAAATGCGCCATGGCTATGACAGGCTTTTCGATTCTGAACAGCGCACCTAGCCTCATAAGCCATTCTCACTTGCCATCGCCGATTCCGCCACCAGTACGTTAATGCCTCTCAAACTTAGATCTTCCAGAAAATCAGACGGCGCGCTGCAATCTGTGATGATCGTATCGATAAGGTCGAGCGGTCCTACCGAGGCAAAGGCAGTTTTACCGAACTTGGAGCCATCGGCGACCACGATGACCTGACGAGCGCTCTCCAACAGTGGCCACTTAACCGAGGCATCTTCCAAGTTGTGCTCAGTAAGACCGTCTTCAAGGCTGATGCCGCCTATGCCTATGAAAGCTTTGTCTACGTGCAACTGTGCATACATTCGGGCAGCAAACATGCCCACCATTGACCACTCGCCGCTGCGCACGACGCCGCCTGTCAAGATGAGACGGATATCAGATTCCAGGGAATAAGATGCGACGATTTCGTTGGCTATGGGCAGACTTGCGGTGATCACGGTCAGGTTGCACTTATCAGCCAGTGACCGTGCGATTTCGAGAGTGGTGGTACCGATATCAAGGGCAATGCTGTCCCCATCCAAGATCAGCTCCGCTGACTTTTGGCCAATTGCCTTTTTCTGAACGAATTGTTTGTTCTTGCGGATAATCAGAGGCGGTTCATAGCTCCGACCAAGATTTTGAATAGCGCCCCCATGCACTCGGCGCAGCAATCCTTCCCGATCCAGCACCTGAAGGTCGCGTCGGGCCGTCATTTCTGACACCCCGAATAACGTACATATCTCCACAACGCTGATTCGGTTGTTCTGGTGAACTAGCTCAAGAATCTGCTGCTGCCGATCGGCCCGCACAAGGCATTCCGTGAAACTACATATTCGAAATTGTTTGTATAATAAGCATTTTGTGTTCGGTTGTCAACTTTTCAAAACCAGCCGGATATCACCTCTGGTCATTTGTTTCGCCTTTCACTCCGACCCAATAAGGATTACGGAAGTAGGAAGACAAGAAAACTACCCCGGGCAGGTGCGTTGCAGCGCCCACATTTGAGCCCGAACATCGACGCGCATGGAATGTTGGCGCATGTATTTCAACAACCGAGCTCGGGACTCTGCGATATTCTGTATACGGGTCAGTAAGACATCCTATAGCTCGTAGAAGATGTCTTGGAATGTTGAACGCCGCGCATTGAATATGGCGACGGACTTATCCGCCTAGCGATAAACCATGTCCGCCATTATGCCAGCGCGTCGGTGAGACTGCCTCGTCATCATACGCTCACACCGATTCTCTTTCACGCAAGCTTCTAAGTTTCGGTCTGATATTTGACGTGATGCGCCATTGACCGGTTCGTCCACTTATAATTCGCGGCCCGGCCACCGCTAAGGTGTTTGTAGCCACATTTGCGTACGTTGTATTGCCGAACGACAATGAAGGCCAAGCGCGTGTGATGCAAACCGGAAAACGTCGAATTCTACGAGTTGGAGACAAGCGATAGACTATCGCATTCGAAGGCGATCTTGATGGTTGTACGACGCGTTCTCATCAGAAGCCCCGCAAGCGAAGAGCATAGCTAATTGGATACAGAATCCGTAAGGGCTTGAGGCAGCTTGCTTTACGTAAGCCCACTTCTGTGAAGCAACCGATGCCAATAATGTGGTCTCTACTCACGAGAGAGGCTTGCAGAAAGTGCGCCCTGCGTGAGCGATACCAGGCATGACGGCGACAGGCTTGTGCTGCGCCTATTGCGACTGCAGATGTCACAAGAAGAATTCGTGCCTGGGAAGATAATAACGTGAGGCCGTGGTCAAGGCGCTTTCAGGCGTTCTTTCATTTCCTTGATGGCAGATTGCATAGAGCGGGCGCCCAACTGCTCTCCGAGTTCACGCGCATCGCGGATCGCCTCATCGATTGCGGCTTCGTTGTCACAGTAGAAGACCAGCGCGCCGTACACAGTTGCCAGCGGTACTCGGTAGTGCTCGGCGGCTGCCTGCGGGCCATCGTTCAATGCCAGGTTTGCTACCAGATAGGCTTTGTAATGGGTCCCGGCGACTGTCGCATCCAGCGGGTTTTCCCCTCGTAATTTAATGTGTTCTCGAATTTCTACTGCCATGGTGTTGCCTCAAATATAATTGACGCGGTTGTTTACATCTTCCTGCACGGTCCCGGCGCCAGCTACGATCAACGCTTGGTATTCTAGGATAGATGTCACGATTGTACCGATCCCATGCTCTCCTTGAAGATGCTTGCCAGCGATAAACACGCCAGCGTGTCCTTTGCCTTCTCTGTGTCGTGCGGCGATATGACGGGTGATCTTCTGATCGTGTGTCAGCAATGCATATCCGTTTTTATGAGCATACTCAAGTAGATCCGGGTCCGGCGTACCTTCTGACATAACACGACGGACGCGCGTTATATCGATATCTCGACTGATTCACTGATCAATCACGGCAACCGCGATGTTTTCATCAGCCAGCAGCTTAAACGCGCTCACATTATATCATCCAAAGCCATAGCCTCGACTTTCCGGCACAGACTAACGCTTATTGTACTAGGTAGCCACGAGTTTTTGGAGGAGACTCACAGAGGCAGGTATGAGGGTCAAAATCGTCACCCGCTGCAAGCGCATCAACCACCGCCGATCTTGGCAGGTTCGCTCTCTTTTGACGAACCGATAGTCGATCGCGAGAGCCTGCTGGCGGCTTGCCTGCGTCTGGCATCCCCGCTGCTTGATCAACTGGGGCAGCGGGAAGCTGGGCGGCTGGTTCTGCTGCTGGAAGATGAAAGCCGGCAAACGCATGAACTGCGCCTGCGACCGAGCGCGCCGCTGCGGGGGCTCGCGCATTTTGAGAAACAGTTGCCGCCTCTACTGGAAACGCTGCTGGCTCAGGCCGGCATCATTGAACTGAGTTTGCAGCTTAGCGAATTGGCGGCGCTGCAGCCACAGCAACTATCGCTATTTGAAGTCACGCGCGAAGGACGCTCGCTGCGGGGTGCGATAACTGCCTGGCAGCGGCGTTTTCATGAGGTTGAAGTAGTTCTCAACGTATCGTGTGACACGTTCGTACAGGTTGAGTTCCTCGCCCTCAAGCTCGTAGGGGACTGTTATCGCATTGCGAGGCGGGAACAACGGCTGCTTATTGAACTGACACATATCTTCTTTGAGACGGCGCAAGAAAATCGGATTCTCTTTGCGTGCTACTGCCCGCTGCAATATCTGTTCATTGGCGAATAGATCGGAGTCGATGAGAGCAAGCAATAGTCGAAAGTTTTCGGTATCGCCTTTGTGCGGCGTGGCCGTCATCAGTAGAAACCGCTCCGCCCTTTCGGAGAGTATTTCCCCAAGACGGTGCCGCTGACTTCGGTCAATCTTAGTGGGACTGCTACGATAGGCAGACATTTTGTGAGCCTCATCGACGATAATAAGGTCCCACATATCGGAAATAGCTATTCCGTCTAAGACATCTGGCTGTTTGACAAAGTCGATGGAGACGATCGCTTGATGCGCCAGGTTCCAAGTTCGCTCCGTTCCAAGGGCGTTGAGGGTCGCGCGCTCGACGATATCGAAATGTTCGTCGAACTTCTCATGTAATTCCCGCTGCCATTGAGTGCGCAATGTGCTCGGAACCACAATCAGTGTCCGCGTGACCACCCCGCGCAGTTTAAGCTCTTTGAGCAGCAGCCCGCCCATAATCGTTTTGCCGGCGCCAGGATCGTCGGCCAGCATGAAGCGTAACGCGGGCTGCGGCAGCATATATTCGTATACGGCTTCGAGTTGATGCGGGAGCGGGTCAATTTTCGACACGCTTACCGCGAATAGCGGGTCGTAGAGGTGCGCCAAGCGTATGCGGTGGGCTTCGATTGCCAGTTTGAATCTTGCTGGGTCTCCAACCAGTAAAAGCAGATCGTTCTTTGCGGGCGTCAGCGCATCAATGTCAGACCGAAGAAGAACACGCTCATAGTGCTTCTGACTGTCTGTGCCTACAGCATGTAGAGTAAAACGTGAAACACCGAGCGCATCTACGCGCAACACTCTCACCGGCTCAGGAAAGCGCGCATCGCTGATAATTCCGTCTTGTAGGTATCCAAATTGATCACCATTGGCCATGCTAAGTTCTCGCAAGTGTGGATAGCGTTCTACCTTCAATCTGTCCAAGCGCTTTAGCGTCGTTGAGCACGTCAGAAATCGTATCCTCGATTGGATATACGACCAGGTGCAAAATATGCACTCGTGCAGAGCCTAGGTCAATCGCATCGTCAGTCAAGCAGTTTCAACAATCCCGGCAGCAAGGTGGCATCACAACAGCATTTAACTAAATACTATATTTGATTCAATATTTATAGCGACCATGCCAACTTGCGCACGGTAGCTCGACGCGGATCGCCTACAGTTGCTCCAAGCTCTTTTCAAGCACCATTTCCCGGAACTCGGCTCGGCTCATGCGGGTTTCCTTGGATAGACCAGCATTGAACTGATAGTAGGCGTCATCAAGCCGCGCCAGGAGTTCCGGCACAATAAAGAAGGATGCAGTCTTGCGCTTGACTGACTTGGGTGGTCTGCCACGTTTGCGGCGCTTCGTCGCTCGCGGTGGTTCTTCCGTCGGTGTAGCATCCCGTTCGTCAAAACGCTGACTGAACAGTGCGCTCAATTGATCTTGCGCTTGTTTGGCGTCACTCATGGCGGTCCCCGTTCGCTCGATTCAGGACAAACTTGGCCAGGCGAAGATAGTCTTCCTGGCTCTCGCGCTGCGCTTTGGCTCGGTAAGAATTGCTGGGCCGGTAACTGAATACCGAGCAGCCGGATTGTCTGGCATCGTCAATGACGGTTTCGCGGCGGCGGAGAGTTGGCGCGAGGTACTGCGGGATGCTCTCCTGTAAGCCGGCCATGAATTCCTTTTGGTCGGCGTTTGGCACAAAAGCGACAGGCACGACACCGACAATATCAATACCGATGCGAAAGGCACTTTCCAATGTCCTGATCTGCGCGAGCAAGGACGTGATCATATAGGTATAGGTCTGATGCATGGGGGCTGGAATCAGGATACGGCGGCAGGCTAACAGCGCATTGTCGGTCACTGTGCCAAGGCTAGGTGGGCAATCGACAAGGATATAGTCGTAATCCGTCTCAATTTCTTCAAAGACACGCTCCAGGCGACGCTCACGGTTTCGGGCTGTGGCCAGCGCCTTTTCTGCCAAGTACATTTGGATATTGCCAGGAAGTACATCGAAGTCATCATTGGGCGAGGCTTGAATGACCGCGTTGGGATCTCCTTCCAGATCGGTGATGAGGGGATAGATGCTCTCGCCGCTGTCGAGGAGTGTCAGGGGTTGATTGCTGGGCAGGGTGGCTTGTTCTAGTATGAATTTAGAGTGACGCCCCCACCTTTGCAGCAATTGACTTCGTGAAAAGCAACTATTAAGATTAAACTGTTTTCGTGGCGCAGTGAGGGATAATCTTGAACGTCTTTATCAGTTTTGCAAAAGAAGATAAGACCAAAGTTAGCAGACTGGAAGAAATAGTCAGACATGGCGGGGGAAGGGGCTGGCAGTTCATCTACGACCTTCACGGTGCGCGAGACTGGGCAACCGAAATTCAATACAAAATAGATCAGTGTGAAGTATTCCTCTTCGTCATCACGAACAACTCACTACAATCTGAATGGTGTCTCAAAGAGTTGCAGCACGCAACGTTATCTCAGAAACCCATAGTAACAGTAGTGTTCACCTCAGATATTGATATCCCGCATCCCCTAAACACTATCCAGTATATTTTGTTTGACGAAAGTCCGGAATCGGCCGCGAAATTAGTTCGTGCTTTGACGGACCCGAGGCCGCTTGGTCAAGACAAGATACCATCAAATTGGGAAAGGCTTGGCGCAGATCCAAGAGCATACCATACGCCACCGCAATATCAGTCTCCAAATATCCCGATACCACGCTTGCAGCGCGAACTAACTGATATCGAAAAGGAGGATTTCCTCCAAGAGGCTATAAGCGAAATCCGTGACTATTTTGTAAATGCTCTTCATGCGTTTGAAAACTCGGATTCGCGAGTTACAACCAGGATACGCGACGAAACTAATTCTGATTTTAACTGTCTAGTGTATATCGACGGAAATCTGTTCAAATCGTGTCGAATTCGAATTAGCAACGATATGGGGCTTTCTGGCATTGCGTATTCAGCCGCAAGGGGAAATTTGGCTCGCCTTGGTTCGGGCGGTATAAACGTATTAGCGCAAGTCAGTATGTTGGATGGAAGCCCTGCGCTTGAGTTCGTACTTGATTTCATGACTTCTTCTGGCAACCGAATATGTACTGTGGCAAAGGCATCAGAACGCTTATGGAAGGCGTTTACCGAAGACTTCACCCGAGACAATCTTCGCTGGTGATTGCATTTCAATAGCTGTAGATGCTTGCCGCCGTTGACACACTGATTGAACAATCGGGCGGCCCGCCGAGCCGCCCCTACGGATTTCGCGGCGGGCGTACGACCTGGTAGGCCGCCCCTACACATTCCCTCTCCATGCCTCTGTGGTGAAATCACAGCCCCCGCGCTAAAATACGCCACTGCTCTCATCTATCGACCAAAGGAAAAGACCATGACCGATTCCAAATTCGCCGGGCTGGCCGAATTCCGCTGCATCGGACCCTTCCGCGGCGGGCGCGTCGTCGCTGTCGCCGGCGACCCGCGCGATCAAAACACCTTCTACTTCGGCGGCGTCTGCGGCGGCGTCTGGAAGACGGCCGATGCCGGGCAATACTGGGAGAACATCAGCGACGGCTATTTCACGGCGTCATCGGTGGGCGCGCTGGAAGTGGCCCCGGCCGACCCCAACGTCATCTACGCCGGCACGGGCGAAACGACCATCCGCATTGATGTCTCCATCGGCGATGGCGTCTATAAGTCCACCGATGCCGGGCGCAGTTGGAAGCACATCGGCTTGCGCGACACGCGGCAGATCGCCAAGATTCGGACGCATCCGCAGAATGCCGATCTGGTCTACCTGGCCGCTTTCGGTCATGCTTTCGGGCGCAATGCCGAGCGCGGCGTTTATCGCTCCAAGGACGGCGGCGCGACCTGGGAGAATGTCCTGCACGTCAGCGACAAAGCGGGCGCCATCGACCTGACCATCGACCGCAACAATCCGCGCATCATCTACGCCGCTTTTTGGGAGGCTTATCGCAACTTCTGGCAGATATCGTCCGGCGGCGAGGACAGCGGCATTTGGCGCAGCATGGATGGCGGCGACACTTGGGAGGAGATCAGCGGCAACAAAGGACTGCCCAAGGGATTGTTGGGCAAGATCGGCTTGGCCGCTTCGCCGGCGCAGCCCGGACGTCTCTGGGCGATTATCGAGAACCAGCCCGATGGCGGCATTTACCGCAGCGATGATTATGGCGACAGCTGGGTGCTGGGCAGCAAGGATAACCGCTTCATCTCACGCGCCTGGTATTATATGCACCTGACCGCCGACCCGGTTGACCCCAATACGATATACATCAACAACCTCAACTTCTGGAAATCGACCGATGGCGGGCATAACTTCAGCGAGATCACCACGCCGCACGGCGATGACCACGACCTGTGGATTCATCCCGACAACACCAAGGTGATGATCCACGGCAACGATGGCGGCGCTTGCGTCTCGTTGAATGGCGGTTTGTCCTGGTCGAGCATTTACAATCAGCCGACCGCCCAGATTTATCACCTCGATTTTGACAGCCGCGAGCCTTATTACGTCTACGGCACACAGCAGGACAATTCCAGCTTGCGCGTGCCCAGCCGCAGCCGCTATTCCTCCATCACCTGGGAAGATTGCGACATCATCGGCTCGGGCGAGAGCGGCTATATCGCCGTGCATCCTGAAGAGCCGGATATCGTCTATGTCGGCGCCATCGGCAGCTCCCCGGGCGGCGGCAACAGCTTGCAGCGCTACGACCATCGTAGTCAGCAAATCCGCTTGATCGCGACCTGGCCCCGCAGTTCAACCGGCCTGGGCGCTCAAGCCGATAAATATCGCTTCGCCTGGACCTATCCGATTGTGTTCTCGCCGCACGACAGCAACACGATTTACATCGGCGGCAATCAGATACTCAAGACGACCGACGAGGGGCAGAGCTGGCGGGAGATCAGCCCCGACTTGACCAAAGCTGATCCGGAGACGCTGAAACCGTCGGGCGGTCCCATCAATCGGGATGCGGTCGGCGCCGAGCATTACGCCACGGTGTATACGCTGGCGGAATCGCCGCATGAGCCGGGCGTCATCTGGGCTGGATCGGATGATGGCTTGCTGCATATCACGCGGGACGGCGGCGAAAACTGGAGCGACATCAGGCCTCCGGACCTGGGCGATTGGTCTATGTTCACGATGATTGAGCCATCGCCGCATGACAAGGCCACCGCCTACGTCAGCGCCACGCGCTACAAAAACGATGACTACGCGCCTTACGTCTTTAAGACGAGCGACTACGGCGCAAGCTGGACGACCATCGTCGATGGCATCGCCGAGGATCATTTCTGCCGCGTGGTGCGGGAAGACCCGCTGCGCGAAGGCTTGCTCTATCTGGGTACGGAATTCGGCTTGTACATCTCGTTTGACGCCGGCGAAAGCTGGGGGCGCTTCCAGTTGAATCTGCCGATTTCGCCTATTTACGATCTCAAGCTCAAGGGCGCCAACCTGGTGGTGGCGACGCATGGGCGGTCGTTCTGGATTTTGGATGATGTGACGGCGATCCATCAGATTGCGGACGTGGAGGCGTCGGAGTTTCAACTCCTCAAACCGGGCACGGTCGAGCGTCATCTGCCCAAAGTCTTCGAGGGCCTCTTCGATAGCGGCGACGGCAAGCAGTACATGAGCACGCTAGGCATGGTCGCCGCCTACGTCAAAGAGGAGACGCCCGAGCACGGCGTCAAGCACACTTATCTCGATAGCGGCACGAACCCGCCGAAGGGGGCTGTCATCACCTACTATCTATGCGAGCAACCGGAAGCGACCATTACGCTGCGCATTGATGACGCGGACGGGAACGAGGTCAAGAGCTTCAAGAGCCTGCACGCCGACGAGGAAGAGAAAGCGGCCGGCACTCGTACTGACGATACCCCCAAAGAGTTGCGCATCCCATCAAAGGCCGGCTGGAATCGCTTCGTCTGGGACCTGCGCTATCCTGATGCGCAGAAGGTCGAACCGCCGACGGACAACCAGCAGGGCTTCATCAAGGGTCCTCATGCCGTGCCCGGCAGGTACCGCGTCACGCTGACGGTCGGCGAGGAGTCGTTGAGCCAGAGCTTCGAGATCGTCAAGGAAGCCGGCGTTTCCGCGAGCCAGGACGACTTGCAGGCGCAGTTCGATTTGCTGATCGCTATCCGCGACAAGGTCTCGGCGACGCATAAGCTGGTCAACCAGATGCGGGACGCGCGGGCGCAGCTCAAGGGCTGGCGCGAGCGGCTGGCGGGAATGGAGGCGGCGGCGGGCATCATCGAGGCGGCCAAAGCGCTGGAAGAGCGTGTGCTCGAGGTTGAGAAGGAACTCATGATCCCCGATACGCGGCCTGGCTGGCCCGATGCCATGAATCATGGCGACCGGCTGGCGGCGCAACTGAGCAACCTGAGCTTCAACGTCAACCTGGGCGATTACAAGCCGACCGACTACGAAGGCGAAGCCTACGTCGAAATCGCGGGCGAGATTGATGCGGTCGGCGACAAGTTCAGCGACATCGTGGAGGGCGACCTGGCCGAGTTCAATACCATGCTGGGCAACGCCGGCTTCGGCAAGATTGTGCTGAAGGTGGAATGAATCTCTCGGCAAATTACGATGTAGGGGCGAGCCAGTGGGTCGCCCGGCGAAACCGTGTGACAGATTTCGGGCGACCTGATAAGTCGCCCCTACAGAAATCATTTGCGGCAAATATGACTTAATGAAACGCTCTAAACCCTTCCTCCTACTCATGCTGGCGGACTTCCTGGCGCGCTCCGCCTATCAGATGGGCAAGACGCCCTTGCTGTCGGTCTTCGCGGCCGCCCTGGGCGCATCGGGCGCTTTCCTCGGCTTGATCGTCTCCGTCTCCACCGTGACCGGCTTATTCCTCAAGCCTCTATTCGGCATCCTCTCCGACCGCTGGGGGCGGCGGGCTTGGCTCTTGATCGGGACGGCTTTCTTCGCCGGGATGCCCTTCCTCTACCGCTTCATTCATAGTCCGGAGCAGTTGCTGCTCATCCGCCTGGCGCATGGACTGGCGACGGCGATTTATGGTCCGGTGACACTGGCCTATGTCGCCGAGCTATCACGCGGCGGACGTGTGGCCGAGGACATCGGCTGGTTCGAGTTGGCGCGCAGCGGCGGCTACATCGCGGGACCGGCGCTGGCCGGCTGGCTGCTGCTCTCACTTGAACCGGCCGCGGTATTCACGGTTATAGGCCTTATCAGCTGCGTCGTTTTCCTGCCCGTGCTGCTATTGCCGGAGACGCGCCCGAAAGAAAAGCGCAAACGAAAGCCCGTCCTGAAATATGTCGTCGCCGCAATCCGCGATGGCGGACGGACGCCCGCGGTCTGGCTGACCGGAGGCTTAGAAGCGGGGACCTTCATCGCGCTGTATACGCTGAAGGCTTTCTTGCCGATTTACGCGCTGGAGGCGGGCTTGAGCATCGCGCTGGTCGGCTTGTACTTCAGCTTGGGCGAAGCGGCGCAAGCTCTGGGCAAGCCATTCTGCGGCCGGCTGGGCGACCTCCTGGGCTACCGGCCGACGATAAGCCTGGGTTTGCTGCTGCTGGCGGCGGCGCTTCTGCTGGTGAGCGCGCTGCCGAGCGGGCTGCTGTTCTTGTTGCCGGCGTTGCTGACGGGTTTGGGGCAGGCGCTGATCTTCCCGGCGGCGAAGGCGATGGTGGCCCGGGGCATCAGCGTCGAGCATCTGGGCGCGGGCATGGGCTTGATCGGCATGCTGCAGAATCTGGGTAAGGTGGCTGGTCCCGTATTAGGCGGCTTCACGATCGTGGCGCTGGGCTATGCCGGAGCGCTGCTGGCGCTGAGCGCGCTGCTTTGCATCAGCGCCGTTATGGTTTGGCAGCTTTTCGCGCCGGGCGCGCGCATGCGCCAACTGACTGCCGCGCGTTAACGTGAATGCCGCTCTTTTTAAGTCTCAGACCCAGCAGCCGTTGACAAGCGAGCCGTGGATGTTGGCCACGCGGCGCTTCTCCGATCCATCGGCGTTCATGACCATGAGTTGTTGATTGCCCGGAAACGTTGAGAGCGACACATAGCTGATCATCTCTCCGTCCGGCGACCAGCGGGGCGAGGTCGCGCCGCCGAGATGATCGGTCAGCTTCGTGAGTTCGTCCCTGTAGGGACGCAGCCGATAGATTTGCCGGTTCATTTCCAAAGCAAACCACTTGTCCATCGGCGACCAGGCGACATCGCTGATCCTCAAGGGGGTCTCATAGACGATAGACTCGTTTGCGCCCGATGACCAGGCGATGGCGAGTTGGTAGGTCTTGGTCCTATCACTGTCCTGCCGTTCAATAATGTAAGCAATGTACTTCCCGCTCGGCGACCAGACCGGCGAGTAGTACGACAACGTGGCGGTTGGCGGCTTGATAATGTTGTAGTGGCGGATAAACAGATCGCCGCCGACCAAGCCGAAGCGCGGTTCCTCGAATTCTTCGAATTGGCGCGACAGTAAAATGCCCGTGCCGCCCGGCGCGATGGCGATCTGCCGCGTCGCCGAAAGGGGGGCGCCGCCATCCGGCTTGTCAAAATGCAGCCCTGAGCCGTCCAGCAGCGAGTGGTGGAAACCGTTGAGATCGCGTCGATGGCTGGCGATGACCAACTGCTGCGATGCGCGCTCGCAGCCGATAGCCGTTGTGCGGAGGTAGCCGTCGCCATGCGGGATGGAGCCGACGATGCGCTTCAAGCCGCGGCCGTCAAGCCCGATGCGATAGACCGAGTTGGAGCCGCGCCCGGCGTCGATCGAGTCGGAATCGGAGATGAAGATCAACGCATTCTCGACAGGCTCGCTGCCGGGTGTGAGCTTGTGCGATGCCAACTGCCGCCCAACGAAGAGGATGACAACCGCCATGACGTAGGCGGTGATGATGTTTGTTCTGCGGGAGCGCGTCTTGATAAACATGCCCTGCCCTTAGCAACTCAGAGCGCCGCAGCCAAGATGTCGGTGAGCTCAGCATCCGTCAGCGGCAATGGATTGCCTTTCATGCTGCTCGACACACTCGATTTGGCGACGATCTCGGCGAAGTCCGCCGCTTGCACGCCGCAGCTTGCCAGCCCGGGAATGCCCAGGAGGCGGCTGGTTTCGCCGATCCAGTCGATGGCGTCCTGCGCCTTGGCCGAGGGCGCGTCCAGCAGGAGTTGCGCGGCTTGGTCATAACGGCTTAGGGCGGGGCTATCGGCTCCGCGTTGGGTCAGCGCTTTGATGTTGGCGTCGATCACGGGCGGCAGCAGAGCCGCGCAGATGGCGCCGTGGGGAGCGCCGTACATCCCGCCGAGCACACCGGCGAATCCATGCACCGCGCCCAATTTGGCGTTGGCCAGCGCCAGGCCGCCCAGCAGGCTTGTCAGGGCCATATCACGGCGAGCGTCCGCGTCCGTCGGCGCTTCGTAGACGCGGCGCAGCGACTGGCCCGCCCGGCGCAGTCCTTCGCGGCAGAAGCCATCGGTGAGAGGCGTGGCCAAGCGTGAGACGTAGGGCTCAAGCACTTGGGTGAGGGCGTCCATGCCGGTGCTGGCGGTGACAGCGGGGGGCATCGAGTGGGTGAGCCGGGGATCGACCAGGGCGATATCGGCGAGCATGCGGCTGTCGCGCAGGCTGACTTTGACGCGATGCTGCTTCGAGCCGAGCACGGCGTTCTTGGTCACTTCAGCGCCGGTGCCAGCGGTGGTGGGCAGGGCGATAAAGGGCAGGGGCGCCGCATCCAGCTTGTGTCCCGCGCCGATGACTTCGAGGTAGTCGATGACGGCGCCGTCGTTAGGGATGAGGGCGGCGCTGGCTTTGCCGCTGTCGATGACGCTGCCGCCGCCGATACTGATCACCATATCGCAGCCGGCGCTCAAAGCGACGGCCTTCGCCGCGTCAATCACTTCGACGCTCGGCTCGCCACTGACCGGAAAATGCGTAAATGCCAGATCGTCGTTATGCAACGCCGCGATCAAGGCGCTGACCGACTCCGGTTGGAAGCTGTCGGTGAACAGAAGCGCGTGGCGGCCGAGCCCCCTTACAAGCTGCGGTAGTTGCGCCGAGCAGTTGTCGCCGAAGATGATGCGGGCGGCAGTGGCGAATTCAAATGGCATATCATTCCTTTCCAGCCCGGCACTCCATGATTGTCATTAACCATCGTACCGCTATAATCGCATTATGTCGGATAAGCGAGGGAATTGCGAATGCTGAAGCAACAGGCTGCCCTGACCGGGGAAGCGCAAGCGGGGCGCGAACTAGTCGCCCATATCGGCCGCGTCCTCTTCGACCGCCATTTGACCGATGCCGGCGGCGGCAATATCAGCCTGCGCGTCGGCGAGCTCTTCTGCATGTCGCCCACCCTCGCCGGGCAAAACAAGCAGTGGCAGCTGGAGCCGGAGGATGTGCTGGTTGTAAACCGCCGCGGCGAAATCCTGGAGGGCGAAGGCGCGCTGACACGAGAAATCGCCGTGCACTTCGGCTTGCATGAGAACTTCAGCGATTATGGCAACGCCGTCATCCATTGCCATCCGCGCAACCTGATGGTGTTCGCCTGCGCCAACATGCCGCTGCCGCCGGTGATGGAAGCCACGCGCAAGTTTGGGACGACGCCGGTCATCGAATACGCGCCGGCGCACAGCCCCAAGCTGGGCCAGCGCATCGTCGCCACCATGCGCGGTCGAGAAACGATGATCGCCAAGCACGCCGCCGGGACGATCGCGCCCTGGCATGGCTTGTTCCTGATCGGCAAAAACTTGCCAGCGGCGCTGGACGCGGTCGAGCGCCTCGATACCAACGCTTACGTCATTATGATGTCGCGGCAGCTCGGGGCAAGCCCGCTGCTGCGCGAGGAAAGCGCGGCGATGGAAAAAGCCATCGCTGACTTCCGTCACGATTAAAAGCCATGATCGTCTCCCTCACGCCGAATACCACGCTCGACCTCACTGTCTTCATCCCGAAGCTGACGCCGAATACAACCATCCGCGCCACAAGCACTTATCACAGCATGGGCGGCAAACCGACCGATGCCTCATTCATTCTGGGGCGCATGGGCGTCGGCAGCCTGGCGCTGGGTTTGGCGGCCGGGTCAGTGGGCGACAAGGTCCGCTCCATGCTGGAGGCCGAGGGCGTGAGGATCGACTTCGTCGCCGCTGATGGCGAGACGCGCATCAACACCGTCATCATCGACGAGGACAGCGGCGAGCACACCACGATCACGACCGCTTCCATGACTGTGACCGCGGCGCAGTTGGCGAAGCTGCGAGAGCGCTACCTCAAAGCGCTGGAATCGGCGTCAGTGGTAATCACGGGCGGGTCGCTGCCGCCGGGCGTGATGCCTGCCTTCTACGCCGAGGCGATTGAATTGGCGAAGGCGAAAGCTGTGCCGGTGATTTTCGATGCCGCGCCGCCAAATTTGGAAGCGGGCTTGAAGGCGCGTCCCGCATTCATCAAACCCAACGAGCATGAATTATCCGGGCTCGCCGGTCGCAAGTTAAGCACGGAGGAAGATCTTTACGCCGCCGGCAGGGAAATCCTGGAGCGGCAAGGCACTCAGGCAGTCATCACGATGGGCAAAGATGGCGCGCTGGCGATCCTGAAGGACCGCAGCTATCGCATCCCGCCCATCCCGGTCGAGGTCAGCAGCCCAGCGGGGGCGGGCGATGCGGTGCTGGCGGGCTTGGCGCAAGCCATTCATCACGAGCGGCCGCTGGAAGAGGGCTTGCGCCTGGGCATCGCGGCGGCGACGGCGGTCTGCCTGCAGCCGGGCACAGCCGATTACGCGATCGCCGATATGCAGCGCCTCCTGCCGCAAGTCGAACTCATCCCCTATCCCTAAGCCATGCGCTGCCAATTCGAAGTCGCCGTCGACTCGCTGGAGTCCGCCCTGGTCGCACAGGAATGCGGCGTCGACCGCGTGGAACTCTGCGCTGACCTGGGCATCGGCGGCATCAGTCCATCGCGCGGCATGATAGAGCTTGCATGCGAGCGGCTGGCGATTCCCGTCCACGTCATGATCCGGCCGAGGCGTGGCGACTTCCTTTACACCGACGCCGAATTTGAAGTGATGCGACGCGATATCGAAGCGGCGAAATCAGCCGGCGCGCAGGGCGTCGTCTTCGGCCTTTTGCTGGCGGATGGGAGCATCGACATAGCGCGGACTCGTGAGTTGGCGTCGGCGGCGCGTCCGCTGAGCGTCACTTTCCATCGCGCCTTTGATATGTGCCGGGAGCCGCGTGCGGCGCTGGGGCAGTTGATCGACATGGGTGTGAATACGCTGCTCACATCGGGTCAAGCCCCAAGCGCAGCAGAGGGTATGCCGTTGATTGTCGAACTGGTCGCGTGGGCAGCGGGCAGAATCGACATCATGCCCGGCGCCGGCATCCACCCGGGCAACATCGCTCGCATCGCCGAAGCGACCGGCGCGCAAACGTTTCATTTTTCCGCGCGGGAGACGGTTGATGGCCCGATGCAGTATCGCAATCCGCGCTTGATGATGGGGGATGAGATCTCGGAATACGCGCGGAGTTATGCCTCAGCCGAGCGGATCCAGAAGATCATGGCCGCCTTGGTATAGTTCACACGGGGAGATATATGTCGGACCCGCTCAAACAAAGAGCGGCGCCATCTCCCATTCCGCCGCCATCGCCCCCATCTCGGCATCTGGCGTTCGCGCCTCGAAGCGCCCCGCCGCATCCAGCACCATTGGCAGAATGGTAATATCGCCGGCGGTATTCAAGAAGACATCCTCATTGCCCAGCACCCAGTGCACAGCCTTGTCGATGCTGGCCTGGTCGGTGAGCGGCTCGTACCAGGTGGCGTGGCTGCGGTCGCCGAGGTATGGACGGCGGGTGACGCCTTTGATCGTTTGTATCGCGCAGTTCCTCGCTTTGCACATACTCACGACCTCTTCAAAGCCGGCGCGATAGATCTCGTTTTGCATCATGAGATAGTTATAGGGCAGCAGCACGGAATCGAAGTCGAAGCGCTCGAGGCTGCGCTGGTGCATCCGCGCGATGGCGACATCGTGGCCCGTCACGCCGATGTATTTGACCAAGCCTTGCTCGCGCGCTTCCAGCAGATATTCCAGCGCGCCGCCGGGACCCATCGCCACTTCCCACTCCTCTTCGCCGACGAGATAGTGCAACTGAATCAAGTCGACCTCGCTGACGCGCAGACGCTGCAGCGAGCGCTCAAAGTTGCGCTTGGCGCCATCGTAAGCGCGCTCGCCGGTTTTGGTGGCGAGGAAGAAGTCGGCGCGGTGTTTCTCCAGCCACGGTCCCAGGCGCAGCTCGGAATCGCCATAGCTGGCGGCGGTATCGATGTGGTTGACACCGTTGGCGATGAGCAGTTCCATCGTGCGGTCGGCTTCGTCTTGTGTGACAGCGCTGAAGGCGGCGGCGCCGAAGAGCGTGCGGGTGCTGAGGTGGCCGGTGCGTCCGAATGTTTTCTTGGGGATTGGCATTAGGTTTCCCTTCTTGTCGCTTCTGCATGATTGCTGCGCGGCGATTATAGCATAAGCCAGCGCGGGACCTGATTAGAGCCAATTGCGTCGGTTCATGCGCTGCGCGTCTGCGGACGACTGAAGTGCCGCCCCTACGGTTTTCGCGTGTGAGAGGCGGACGGCAGGCGCTCTAGGCGAAGATTTCCTGCAAGACGGGCAGAGAGGCGCGGAAGCCATCCTCGAAGCCCCCGCCGGGCGGGCGATAGACCGATTCCAGCGAGATCGAGCCGGCATAGCCATCGGCTTTTAACGCGGCGGCGATCCGCGGCAGGTAGGGTCCCATGTCGCCCGTGCCCAACTGCTTGCAGGCGACCGTCGCCCGCGGGATATCGACCGCCACATCTTTGAGGTGGATATGCCCGAGCGCGCCGCGCAGCGCTTGGTAGCCATCGGGATAAGGCGTCTCGGCGCAGTACAAGCTGTTGGCCGGGTCCCAGAGCAATTTGAGGCGGTCGCTGCCGATTTCGTCGATCAGCTTGCGGCCGAGCCAGGCGGATGTGATCATGGCGTTGTTGCCGGTTTCGACCACCAGCGTGATCCCGCGGTCTTCGGCCAGTTGCACGGCCGAACTCACCAACTCACGCAATTTGTCCCAGGCGCCCCTAGCCACATTCCACTGTTCCGCGCCATTGCTGCCGAAGAGGATCATCTCCTTGCGAAAAGCCATGATCCGCGCCAGCCCGCAGCCCAGCATTTGCGCCATATCAATGCAGCGGCCGAGCGCGGCCAGGTGCTCCCGGTAAGCCGGCGATGACGGTGTGAGGTCCCCCAGCGCCAAGCCGCCGAAGACGTGGCGCGAGATGCAGGAGACCTCGACGCCGTGTGCCGCCACAAGCTGCTGGGTTCGGTCGAGTTGGGCATCGGTCAGGTCGCCGACTTCCTTGTCCCAGAGGAATTGCAGTTCCGCCTGGGTCAAGCCGAATTCGTTCATGACGATCAGAGCCTGCTCGAACTCGCGGCTGATGCCATCTGTTATTACGCCGAGTTTAGCCATTATGTAATCCTTGTCTAAGGCGGGCGACACATGGGGTCGCTCCTACGGGCTTTTGGAGCTACCAATGGACCTCAGCACCGGAGAACTGCTCGAGGAATCTGACGATTGTCCAGTTGTCCCCGTCCGGATAGAGCGAGATGCCGGCCTGGAAAAGTTCGTAGGCGCTGCTGGTGGCGAAGAGCGGCATGCCCTTTTCGCGAGCCAGCGCCATGCTGATGCCGAGGTCTTTGAGCATCGTGCCGATGTGGCTGCCGCCCTCTTCGAAATTGCGCGCCATGATCAGCTCAGCGCAATTCTTGAAGAAAGGCGTATTGCCGACGTGGGTGCTGCTGAAAACTTCGTAGAGCGTCTCGCCTTTGATGCCGGCGGCCGCGCCCAGCGCCAGCGATTCGAAGATGCCGGCAAAGCTGACGCCGATCAGAGATTGCAGCGCCGCCTTGACCGTCTGCCCCATGCCGATTTCTTCGCCGATGTGGAAGATATTCTCGCCAACCGCGTTCAGCACAGCCAGGTTCGCCTCAAAGACCGCCTGTTCCGCCGCGACCATCATGGTCAGCGCGCCAGCATCAGCACCATACTGCCCGCCGCTGACCGGGCTGTCGATCAGGTTCAGGCCGCTGCCGGCGAGCGCCGCTTCGACCGCGCGCATCTCGGCCGGTTCAATCGTGGCGGTCACGATAATGGCGGCGCCCGGCTGCAAGGTGGTCATCAAGCCGCCCTCCCCCGCGACCACCTCCATCACTTGCGCGCCGCTCATGACCATGACGAAGACGATATCGGTCCCCGCCAGGTCGGCCAGACTGCCTGCCGGCTTTCCGCCAAGCTCAGCCAGCATTTCGCCGCGTTCAGGGCGCAGGTCATAGCCGCTGACGTCAAAGCGGGCTTCCAGCAGATTCTTGGCCATGCCGATGCCCATATTGCCCAAACCAACTACCGCTACGTTTTTCATTTTGCTTCGCCTCTTAATAAGGGCGGGCGACCAGGTTGATCGCCCTTACAGTTAATGCTGTTGTGGAGCGGGATAGTTATGAGCCAGCCAGAAACTTGACGCCTTGCAGGACGCCTTGTTTCTGATCGTACTCGGTATCGTCGTAGAAGTGATCTTCCAGCTCGATGCTGACGCAGCCCTCATAACCGCTGTCCTTGAGGATGTTGAGGATGATCTTCCAATCGGATACGCCATGGCCGGGGATGGTATAGCGCCAATTCATGCCGCCGTATTTATAAGGCGCGCCGAAGGTCGCCTCCTGCAAATTGCCGTATTGATAGAGATTTTCATCGATGATCATGCAATCCTTGCCGTGAACATGGAAGACATGCCCGACGAATTCCTTGAGGAAGCGGATCGGGTCGACGCCCATGCGCACGAGATGAGAGGGGTCGTAGTTGACGCCCATGTTGGGCGAGTCGATCTGCTCAATGAAGGCGCGGTAAGTTTCCGGCGTGCAGACCAGGGAGCCGGGTCCGGGCCAGCCTTCGATCACAAGGTAGGCGTCATTCTCTTCAAAGACAGATTTTAGTTCACCGTAGCTTTCGATCATGTAGGCGAAGTTCTCCGGGCGGCCGCGGGACGGATCTTCGGGGATCATGCAGATGAAGAAGGTTGACGCGCCGGCGGCAACGCAAGCGCGGATGTAGTCGGCATTGCGGGCGACGGCGTCGCGGCGGGCGCCGGCATCGGGGGACATCATCTCGGTCCAGACAGTCAGGTCGGCGCTGCCGATGCGGAGGCCCGCGTCGACCGCCGTTTTGGCGATTGTATCGGCATCCCGTCCAAGGTCGATGACTTCGAGGTCGTTTTCCAGCGCCCAGGCGATCATGCCGTTCAAGTCTTGCTCCCAGGCGAAGTTGCGGCGGCGCCAGCCCAGCGGGAAATTGCCAGTTGCAGTTTTCATAGAAAATCTCCTCCTAATATGGATTTGGCGTATTTTACTCGGGCGAGGTCGCTTGACCAGCGTGAGAAACGCGGCGGGCGCGGATTTCGGGCAAGATTCAATAATTGCTTCTTGACAAATAGAATATTTGTTCCATTATGTGATTAGTGCATTTTGATTTGAACCTTGCGCCGCGCGGGGAGGCTTGTGACAGGGCAGTCGCGGCGGGCGCATTTACAGACCGAATTGATGTTAAGCGAGGCGCAGTGATGACCTTACGTCCAGAAATGACACCCGTTGATGGCGCCCCAAGTGGCGGCAGTCCCACCAGATCTAGACCGAAGGATGAAGGCAAACTTACAGACATTGTGCCTCTCGTCGTTTTCACCGCATTTGGCATTGAAGAAGCGCGAGAACTTGCGCAGCGTCTAAGAAACACGATCCATCCGGTTGATAGTCCGCCGCATAGCGCGCCAGCTAAGGACCCGCCGTCGGCGACGCATGCTTCAAGCTCAAAATCGGAATCCAAAAAACGGCAAACGCAGCAAGAAACCAAACCGGCTCGCCCCGACCCTCAGCCGGAGCACATATCGGAACCGGAGGCGACTTTGCCCGATTTGGGCGACATCCGGTCGAGCGATTATATCTTTCTGAATATGAACGCGGTCGACCTGTCCCATTACATGTCGACGCAGCATGACGACTTGGTGCGGGAAGTCTCGATTTCTTTACGGCACGAGAAGTTCATCCTTTCCTACCTGGAAGACCCGCTTGCGTACCTGAAGCATTTCGCCACCTACACCTGGGATGAAGAATCCGATGCAGCGGCGGGAGAGTTCATCCAGTCTTTCCGCTTGGCTGAGCCAAGGGATCGCTGAGTCCCATACACTACGCACTAATCAAGACAATAAGTCCGTTACCGACGCGATAAACCACGCACACGCGACTGTGCCCTTTGTAAGCGCGATACTTCACCACTACGAAGTGTTTGAGTTGAAAGCTAGCTCAGACAGCTTTATAGTATTCAATGACGACGATTTGCATGCTTTACTCAAAGCTGAACAATAAAAGAAAGCAATGAACCAGAAACAGGAGAATTCGCGTCAACGAGTCACCCCCTGTGGCAAGTTAATATTAATCTGCTGCAAGGTCTTGCTGGTGTTGACAGCAATACCCTTGCTGTTCTTCGCTGTCCTTGTCGCTTTCCATTCTGTTCCGGTGCAAAGAATCATCAATGATATTCGTCTATTTCCCCACATTCTCATCCCGGCCGAAAGAGAAATTGACTTGATCGCATTCGTTTGCGGGAGAGGCGCTACAGATCTGTATACCATACATCCGGATGGGAGCCAACTACGTCTGATAAACGACGGTCGTGACATGGCTCATTCCCAGCTTCAATGGTCACCGGACGGTATCTGGATCGCGTTCAAAAAGGAATACGGGCACTATGGAAGTTGGAGCCGCCTCCTGTCTCTCGAATCAATTGCCCCTGCGATCTATCTAGTTCGTTTTGACGGGTTAGTGTCAAGGCGATTAACATTCAGTGAATATGATGGTCGCAATCCCCGCTGGTCCGACGACGGAAGAGCGATCTACTTTGAAGCGCAGGGACATAGCTATGCAGTGAATCATATCGGGAAAGCCGAGCAAGTAGAATTGTCAAATCATAAGCTACCTAGTCTGCACACTGTTGGAACTTCCTCCAGGCAATTCTCATCTGATGAGTTGGCGTCAGCGAGTTTGTCGCCGACTGGCGAATGGCTTGCCTTAGTGAGTGCAAGCGACAAGCATTCGGCTCATGGTGAATGGATTAGGACAAGCACTGATGAGAGCGCCTACAGTTGGGATCCTGATTTCTTGTATTTGCAAGATTTGGGCACAGGTCGGGTTGTACGGTTCATTTACGACGTCATCCACCCTAATGGCGTTTCCTGGTCCCCGGATGGCGAGTGGCTTGCATTTGTAACTTGGGATAAAGGGGAATTATTTAAGATAAGGCCGGACGGTACAGCCTTGCAGCAACTGACAAATATAGATTGCCGGATAACCGAAATAAGCTGGTCGCCGAAGTAATCTTGAAGGCAACCGCTCCCCGAATCCGCAATATCGACTGTCTTGCCGCCAACTAGCCCACACCGAGCGTCCGCACCGGCAGGCCGTCTTTGCCCGCCGACTCGACGATGGCGTCCCAGAGTTTGGCCATGCGCAAGCCAACTTCGGGCGGGCAGGGATTATCGATTTCGCCGGCGCGCACCTGCGTGAATTGCTGCCAGGCGCCGCGCATCTTGGGCAGATCAGCTTCGGTCGCTTCGCTTTGGCCCTCGCGGCGGATGAAGAGGCGTTCGCCGTATATGCCAGTGCGGATCGCGCCGCGCGTCAGGTTGATGAAGATCTCGTTTTCCAAGCCAGGGATGCAATCGCCGCAGCCGTTGAGCGTGACCAAGGCGCCCGATTCCAGCCGCCCCATCACAACGCCGTTGATATCGACCGGCGTGCCGCGGTTGTCCGTCCAGGCGGCCACTGTCGCGAAGTCCTCGCCGACCAGGGTGCAGACGGTGTTGAGCATGTGAGCGCCGGAATCAAAGAGGAAGCCGCCGCCCGCCATCTCGGGGATTTGCCGCCAGGTGCCGGTGGTGGCATTCTTCCAGCCTTGCCAGACCATGCCGGTCACGGTCAGCAATTCGCCAAGCTCGCCGGATGCGATCAGGTCAGCGGCATAGCGGATCTGCGGCGAGAGACCACCCTGGAAAGCCACCACCAGATGCTTGCCGGTGCGATCGCGCGTTTCGATGAGGCTGAGAGCTTCCGCGGCGTTCATGACCATTGGCTTCTCCAGCAGGACATCCAGGCCCGCTTCCAGGCAGAGCTTGGTCTGGTCGTGATGCAGGTTATGCGGCGTGATGATGAAGACGGCATCCAGCTCGGCGCTGAATTTGTCCAGCATGGCGGCGAGGCCAGGCTCGTTGGGCGGCGGCGGCGCCCCGAGCTCTGCCAGCTTGGCGGCGGCGAGTTCATAGTTGTCCCCCGATGGCTCGCAGACGACGCGGATATCAGCGCCAGTTTCGATCATGAGGGGCAGGTGGTAGCGCGCCATGCTGCCCGCGCCGATCAAGGCAGTTCTGGTTCTCATAGCAACTCTCTTTGGGTCTCGTAATGGCGATACAAAAATACAATGCGCGGGATTGTATCGGATGCGGATGCAAATGGCTAACATCTGCTGTCTAGATCGGCGCTGGGGTGGATCCGTTCGGATGCGGTTGCGAGCCATCGCTTGCCATGTTATGCCGGATTGCGCTAGATTGGTTCTGCAGGAACATGGGAGGCGAACTCGATTATGGAAGCGAAGATCGAGAAGTGGGACGACAGCTATGCCTTGCGCATACCAAAAGAACTGGCGCTTGAACTGGGCTTGGACTTTGGCGCGAAGGTAAAGCTCGTAAAGCACCTGCGCTGCTTGCGCGTTATTCCGCCAATTGTTAAACACTATAGCTTGGAAGAATTGCTAGAGAGTATTCCCGACGACTATGAACCGGAGGAGTGGGATACGGGCCCGCCGGTAGGCAAAGAGGTCTGGTAGCGCCATATCTATCTTCGCGTGGAGATGTGGTGTGGATACATTTAGACCCCCAAGCTGGACACGAACAGGCTAGTCATCGTCCTGCTCTTGTCGTGAGTCGACGAACCTTCAATCGTAGAACTGGTATGATTATTATGTGCCCAGTTACCAGTCTCCAAAGGCGAAACGCATTTGAGATTGCTCTGCCGCCGGGGCTTGCGGCAAAAGGCGTCGTCATGACGCATCACCTAAAATCATTGGATTGGCGGGCACGAGATGCGCAGTTTATGACGCGGTTGCTCGATCAATTCGTCAACCAAGCGCTCCTTGCGATTACCGAAATCCTGAGTTGAATTATTGCCCGGGCGCTCCGCAGTTTCTGGGCGGCAATTGCATACCTTATCGCCTTTCAGTATGCTCTTGATAGCATAGCACGAGCGCTTGGAGCCTCCCATGTTCGACTGGACCCACGACGAACTGCCGCAACCGACGACCGACCTCGCCACGTTGAAATCCAATATCGACGAATTTGGCTACTGCCTGGTTAAGGACGCCATCGCGCCTGAGCAAGTTTCAGCAGCCCGCGAGCGCTTGCTGGAACAGGCGCAGGCGGAACTGGAAGGGGGCGAAGCCTTCGAGGATGGCGGCGCGAAGCAGCAATGGGGCAACTTCACCGACGAAGAGGGACGCATTCGCCGGGAAGCCTTTTCGGCAAAAGCCGGCGGCGTCAACCAGCGCGTCTGGCTCTTGATCAACAAGGGCGCGGTCTGGCGCGAGTTGCTCAAGCAGCCGACCATGCGCGCGGTGGTCGGGCATGTATTGGGCGCTGATTATCTGCTTTCGAGCTATGGCGCCAATATCGCCAAACCGGGCGGCATCGCCATGAATTTGCATACCGATCAGTGGTGGATGCCGGAGCCGATCCATCGCGCGCCCAATCCGGTGCCGGCCGGCTCTTTGACGCGCGAGCTATCCAACCGCGTGGACGACTTCCCGGCCATGATCGCGCCGCCGGTCGTCGTAAATGTGATGTGGATGCTCAACGACTTCACCGAAGCCAACGGCGCCACCCGCCTCGTGCCGCGCAGCCACCTTTACGGACGCCGCCCGGATGCTGAGCGAGATAAGGATGTGGTTAGCATCCCGGCCGAAGGCGTCGCCGGCAGCGCCATGCTCTTTGACGGGCGCATCTGGCATGGCACCTGCGCCAACGTCAGCGCTGGGCAGCGGCTGGGCGTCTTGACCACGTTCGTCGCGCCGCAGTTTCGCACACAGGTGAACTTCACGATGGCGGCTTCGCCGGAGGTGCTGGCGGAGGCCGATGAAGATCTGCTGGCGCTGCTGGGCTTCAAAATCTGGAACGCCTATGGGCGAGTGGAGAGCCCGGTGGCGGACTATATTCAGCAGGGGGAGCGGTCCCTGGGTGAGATAAGGCCGGGCACAGGATGATGTCCGAGTTTGATCGCCACGGAGGTGTGTGATAACGAAGATTCTGGTACTCGCCGTTTGTGGGATGTTTGTGGCCGCAGTGGGCAGTGCGTATATACTGCACATTGAAGTGGGCGACGCCGGCCCTTTAATCCGCGAGGCGCTACGCTACCCAGCTTTGGTGTTTCTGATTGGCTACGGTGCCATCTGGTTAGGTGCTGAAATAGGTCAGCGGCGGGGCATTTGGATCGGGCTGGGGATAGCGATGATTGCATATATCGTGATGCTACCCACACCCCAAGCCCACTTGGACGAGAATATGTCAGCACAACCTCGTCTCCGCGACTTCCTTAATTGGCTGGAATGGCTGTTAGCAGTCGCTCTGCTTGCATCAGCTCGCATCTTCTTCCGACGTTATAGATAATGACGACTCACAAAACGACGGTCCAGGCAAGGAGCATGACCACTTGACTACCGAACGATGACTGAAACCAACCCGTTAGAGGTGCGGGTGTCCGGCGTCCACTACAAAGCCTATCTGGCGGTGGCGATGGGGATGAATAACGCCATTCGTGACAAAAATCAGTTAGGCGAGCGGTCTCCAGAAGTAAGAAATAGTTGAGGGGACTATAAGCGGTACTTATAAGCAGCAACGGGATAGTAGTGTATCGGAGCCAACCATGCAACAAGTCGACAAACTCGAGCAAATCCACATCGGCAAAAAAGGCGCCGCGCCCATCGCCGCACCCGGCTGGCTCGCCAAAGCCACCGAGCGCGTCAAGCTGGTCGACTGCGATGTCCACCACAACTACCGCGAGCCGGAAGACCTCCTGCCCTACCTCCCCAAGTTCTACCAGGAACACTTGCTCGATCAAGGCTTGCACCTGCCGGGCAGCGGTTACGCCAACGCGCCTTATCGCCGCCTGCGGACCGACCTCAAAGACCCGGAACTGAAAGAGCGCGAGTTCAACTTCTCGCTCGAATTCACGCAGAAAGAATTGCTCGACCGCTGGCAAATCGATTTCGCCTTGCTCACGGGACCGCCCACCTTCTATTCCTACGCCGGTTTGCCCGATCCGGATTGGGCGGCCGCCTTGTGCGCCGCTTTCAACGACTACACGATCGAGCACTGGCTGGAGCGGGATCCGCGTATCGTCAACGCCATCCTGGTCGCGCCCAATGACCCGGCGCTGGCGGTCAAGGAGATTCATCGCCTGGCGCCCCGCCAAGATACCGTCGCCGTCATGATGCCGATGCTGACGCCCCATCTCTACGGCCAACGCGTTTACCATCCGATCTGGGAAGCCTGCGCCGAGCATGACTTGCCGGTGGTTTCCCATATCGGCGGGCATAGCCCCGGATCGACGCCGACGGCGGCCGGGCACCCGACCTATTACATGGAATCGCGCATGACCCGCCCCAGCCTGGCCAGCGCCCAAGCCGCCTCGTTGATATGCGAAGGCGTCTTCGAGCTATTCCCCAATCTCAAATTCGCTATGATCGAAGTGCAGCAGATGTGGGCGGCGCCGCTGATGTGGCACATGGACGCGGACTGGAAAGCCATCGGCGATCAAACGCCCTGGCTCAAGCGCCTGCCCAGCGAATACTTCCGCGAGCATATCCGCGTTGGCACGCAGCCCATGCACGAGCCTCCGAAAAACGAGCAGGTCTATCAAATGCTGGAGATGCTGCACGCCGACGAGACGCTGGTCTTCTGCACCGATTTCCCGCATTGGGACTGGAACGATCCCGTCACTGTCCTGCCCAAGCTGGACGACCATAGCCGCCGGCGCATCTTCGCCGAGAACGCCCTCGAGATGTTGCGCATCAGCGACGACATGATCGAGGCGGTCGTCGCGTGAGCGGCATCGTGGTGGGCAAGGCGGGCGAAATTCCGGTCGGCGGACGCAAGATAGTCGTGCCCTTTCGCGGCCGCGCCGGCATCGGCATCTTCAACATCGACGGCGAGTTTTACGCCTTGCGCAATATCTGCCCGCATAAACGCGGTCCTCTTTGCACCGGCGAGGTGGCGGGCCGCAGCAGCAGCCACGCGCCGCCTTCGGTGACCGACGGCTTCGTCGATTATGAGCGCGATGGCGAGATCCTCCGTTGCCCCTGGCATGGCTGGCCTTTCGATATCGCCACCGGCGAATGTCTGGTGGAGCCGGCTATGCGCGTGCGGGCCTATCCGGTCCTTGTCGATGGCGAGGATCTCATCGTCGATGTTGATGTCAGCGATTTCGTTTCGGAAGGTTAGCAGTCGTGCCTGAATCCCTTCGCCTCGGCGTCATCAGTTTCGCGCACGGGCATGTCAACAGTTACTGCCGCGTCATCGCCGATTTTGACGATGCCCAAGTGCTGGCCGCCTGGGATGATGACACCGAGCGCGGGCAGAGCGGCGCGGCTCAGTACGGCCTGGATTGGGAGCCCGATCTCGACCGGCTCTTGGCGCGCGATGATATTGATGCCGTCTTCGTCACCAGCCCGACGGACAGACATGCCGAGCACGTCATCGCGGCGGCAGAGGCGGGCAAAGCCGTCCTCTTGCAGAAGCCGATGGCGCTGACCCTGGATGACTGCGATGCCATTATTGACGCGGTTGAGCGGACGGGACTGAAGTTCAGCATGTGTTATCAGATGCGCGGCGACCCGATCAACCAGAAGATGAAAGCGCTGCTTGACGAAGGCGCGGTCGGCAATGTGGCGGTGGTCCGCCGCCGGCACGCCATCCCCGCCTTGCTCAACCCGGACTGGGCAGTCCCGGGCAATTGGCACATCGACCCGGTCCAGAATATGGGCATGTTCATGGATGATGCCTCGCACGCGGCCGACTGGTTCTATTGGATGTTGGGAAAACCGGTCAGCGTGATGGCGGAAATTGACAATATCGTCACGGATTCCGCGCCGGATGACAACGGCGTCGCATTGTACCGTTTCAGCAAAGGCGAGATGGGTATCCTCTTCAACAGCTCGACGCAACTGGCGGCCGAAGCCACGACCGAGATCTATGGCGATGCCGGCACGATTCACCAGAATTACGGCGACGCGCCCTCGACCATTCCGCCGCCGGAAGCGACGCCGCTGAAGCTCTACCGCGCCGGCGCCGGCGATTGGGAGCGCTTCAATTTTCCTTTTGTGCCGCATGGCTCGCGAATTCAAGACGTCCCGCGCCCGCTGGTCAATTATCTCAAGGGAGAGGGTCCGCCCCTGGCGACAGCGCAAGACGGCCGCGTCTGTATCGAGATGATCCTCGGCGCTTATCAATCAGCACGCGAAGGCCGACGCGTGACCTTCCCGCTTTGACGAATACGTTGCGGGCTGTCGCCAAGGGCAGTCTCGTCCAGTTGATTGCAGCGCGGGAAGCTTTTCGTTATACTCGCGTCTGCGAGCAATTTTCCGTTCTGTATCTTTTGAAGGAGAATCAAAATGAATCGAAGAAACACCCTGCTTGTACTCGTCGCTTTGCTTGCGCTATTGCTCGGCAGCTTCGCCGGCTTCGCGCAGGACGAAAAAGTTCTGGTGATCGGCCATGCCGAATCCACCGATTCCTTAGACCCGGCCAACGGCTTCACTGGCACCGGACACATGATCAACCATGTCGTCTATGACCAACTGGTCACCTTCCCCGACGAAGACGCCAGCCAGATCCTGCCGCGCCTGGCAGATAGCTGGGAGATCAGTGAAGACGGTCTGACCTATACCTTCTCGCTGAATCCGGACGCTGTCTTCGCCAATGGCGATGACGTGACTGCCGACGATGTCGTCTTCTCGTTCAACCGCCTGAAATACCGCGATGGCAATCCGTCTTTCCTCGCCGACCCGATTGAGTCGCTGGAAGCGATTGACGATGACACCGTCGCCATCACTGTGGTTGAGCCACGGCCCTCGTTCTTGTCCGAGATCACCAGCGCGGTCTTCAGCGTCTCCAACGCTGATGTCGTGCGCGAGAATGGCGGCACCGATGCCATGGACGCGGCTGAAACCGATGCGGCCGGCGCCTACCTGGATAGCCACTCTGCCGGCTCCGGACCCTATATGCTGGCGCTATGGGAGCCGCAAGCCCGGACTGAATTGGTCCGCAACGAGAATTACTGGGGCGAGCAGCCCTATTTCGACCGCGTGATCATCATCAACATGCCCGAAGCAGCAACGCAAAAAGCGGCGCTGGAAGCGGGCGAAATTGATATTGCGCTGGATCTCTCCAGCGACAATGTCGCCTCGCTGGTAGGCAACGAGAGCATCGAGATTTATCGCGGGCTTAGCAATTGGACGCACTTCATCATCATGAACACCGATGAAGAAAAGAGCGGTCCCTTCGCCGATCCCAAAGTTCAACTGGCTGTTCGCTATGCGCTGGATTATGAAGGCTACAAGACCCTTTGGGGCGGCGTCACGCCGGGCAGCAATATGTGGGTCGGCCTCTTCACCGCCTTTGGCGAGGACCGCGCGTTCACGCGTGACCTGGACAAAGCGCGAGAGCTGCTGGCCGAAGCCGGCTACGCCGACGGGCTGGACATGAATCTGGAATACCCGGACTGGGCGCTGGGCGGCGTCAGCTTCAATACCAATGCCCAGAAAATCCAAGCCGATCTCGCCGAAGCCGGCATCAATGTCACCCTCTCCCCGGGCGAAATGCAGGTCGAGCTAGCCAAATATCGCAGTGGCGAACACAGCGTGGGTTATTGGCTATGGGGTCCGGACATCCTCGATCCCATTGACTTCACCAGCTTCCTGCCCGGCGGCAAGGTCGCCACCGAGCGCAACAACTGGCAATTGGAAGATGTGCCGGAGGATATTCAAGCATTGATCGCCCGCGCCAGAACCGCCAGCGATCCCGATGAGCGCATGGAGGTCTATACCGCGCTACAAGAATTTAACCAGCAGCACGGTCCCTTCGCGCCCTTTGTCGTGCCAGAGCAGCCCTCCGCTTACCTGGCAAACCTGCAGGGCTTTATCTTCCATCCCCATTGGACGCTGGATGTGACCCTGCTTAGCCGCGCCGATATGTAATCGCGCCAGCGGCATTCATCAGTAATGCCAAGGGCGGGCATTGTGCTCGCCCTTTTTCGTCTCTAGCCTGGAAAACAAATCGATCAGCGCGATTGTTTTGAGACCGTGTTGGCTGTGGTAAACTTAGGCTTGTCCACAAGCGAGTTGGCAATCCGAGCCGATGAACTTCTTCCAATACTTCATACGCCGCGCCCTCTTGGTGACTCCGCTTCTGCTGGGCATCACCGTGATGGCTTTCCTCATCGCCAACCTCATCCCGGCCGACCCCACCATCGCCAACCTGCCG
>JAJEAA010000034.1 GCA_022824365.1 Anaerolineae bacterium | reverse complement strand
CTTCTGGCAGCGGCAGATGTTGAGAAAAGTCGGCAATTGTTAATATCTCTGTGTCCTCACTTTAACTCGGTGTACTCGGTGGCTGAATTTCAGCTTGATTCTTCGTCATCCCATGCGTCATCATTTTGAAGCGATTGCCCTGAATGCTAATCAAATTGCTTGACAAACTCGTCCTGCTGCGGTAAAGTTACGCAAATCGGGTTAATCGGTTAACAGAATACGCCAATTGTGCTTGATTTAGACGGCGTTTTCGGTGCTGGCGCAGGCAATTGAGGAGGTGAGCGCGACAAGAGAGAAGTGCTGCATTCGAGTAATTGGTTCGTCTGTTAAGGAGAAAACAATGTCTGAAAAAGAAAAACTTGGAAGAGAACAGATCAGCCGACGCGACCTGCTGAAAATGCTGGGTAGCGGCGCTGCTGGCGCGAGCTTGGCGAAGGTCGCCGGACTCAGTGGCGCGGCGACTGCCTTGTTGCAAGGCATGCCGGCCGGCGCGCAGAGCAAAGTCGAAATCTGGACCGGTTTCGGCCAGGGACGTATGGCGGACGCCATGACCGGCGCCATTGAACAATTCGCGGCCGAAAATCCCGGCTTTGCGCCCGAGCACATCATTGTGCCCTGGGGCGAGATTACCGATCGTGTGATCGCCGCCACCGCTGCCGGCTCGCCGCCCGATGTGCATCGCGGCTGGTCCGGGACCGTTGGCAATGCCGCAATCGGCGCGCTGACCAACCTGCAGCCCTATGTCGATGCCGCGAATGTCGACCTGTCGGACTTCTGGCCCGCCACGCTCGATCAGATGAAATACCAGGGCGATGTGCACGCCATGAGCATTTCGACCATCGTGCAATTTCTGTATTACAACAAAGATCGCATGAGGGAGGTCGGCTTGGATCCCGACAGCCCGCCGACGACCATCGCCGAGTTGGACGAACAAGGCGCAGCGCTGAACGACGTGGCAGATGACGGAACGATCAATCGGCTTGGATTCTCCCCAACGGTACCTGGTCTGCAAATCTGGGACTGGGGCGCTGCTTTCGGCAGCCAATACTGGGACGAGTCCGAGGGTAATATCGCCATCGACGAAGAAGCTATGATCGCCTTGTTGGAGTGGTACAAGTCCTACGCCGATGAGTTTGGCGCCGAGAACTTGCAAGCATACGCCAGCACCTACGGCGGCAACAACTTCGGCCGCAATACGCCGCAGGGCATCTACTACACAGGCTTGATCACGTTCTGGGTGCTGGGCAGTTGGTCCTATAACGATATGGGCGAATATGGACCCGATATTGATTTCGATGTCGTTCCGATCCCGCAGCTGGAGAGCGCTGATGACTCGACGCCGGGAACATCCAACGGCAACATGTACCTTGTACCTGCCAATTGCGCTAATCCCGATGGCGGTTTTGCCTTCGCCAACTTCATGAGTTCATCGCCCTTTGTGGCGATCAACAAGGCGCTGCCGGACAGCGTCATGCCTTCAAGACGCTCCTTGGCGAACCTGCCGGAAGTTGACGAAAAGGAAGGCGGCTGGACGATCCTGGCGCGCGACGAGATTTTGCCGAATACTTTGCAGCGTCCAAGCTTTGGCGGCAACGGCTTCTTCGGCGGCGCGCTGACCGATGCGGCGGAAAACGTGATGTTCCACGGCGCCGACCCGGCAGAAGTGCTGGCAGATGCCGTAGACCGCTCAAGGCGCGAGGTAGAACGCTTGCGGGGTTAGGCCCACCCGCAAAGTAATTGTAGGGGCGACTCTGTGAATCGCCCGTCTTCAAGGTTTCGCCATAACCAACGGGCGAGACAAGTCTCGCCCCTACAAACGTTTATTGCGGTCAGATTAGACAGGGGCGGTCAGGTGGGTCGCCCGTATCAACCAAGGAAACTGTCAACCTTCCATGTTCAAACTCAAGCGAGATCCCGCCAACCAACCCAATAGCTGGCGCACGGACAATCTGCCGGCCTGGGGTTTGTTCTTTGTGACGCCCTGGATCATCGGCTTCCTGGCCTTCACCGTTTATCCCTTCTTCGCCTCGCTCTATTTCAGCTTCACCAACTTCAATATCATAAACTTCACCCCGCGCTGGGTCGGTCTCGACAACTATGTCGAACTCTTCACGGCCGATCCGCTCTTCTGGATTTCGATCGGCAACTCCATTAAATACGCCGCCTTGCTGCTCCTCTTCGCAACCGTATTTGACATATTCATTGCTTATCTGTTGAGCTTGAACGTCAAGTTTTTGTCGATATATCGCACGGTTTTCTTCTTTCCGGTCCTTGTGCCGGTGGTAGCAGCCAGCCTGACCTGGATCTGGATTCTCAATCCGCGCTTCGGACTTATCAATGGCTTGCTGGATTTGATCGGCGTCAAGGGGCCGAATTGGCTCGCTTCGCCCAACACGGCTATGTTATCTATCATACTGATCGCCGTCTGGGGCAGCGGCCGCCAGGTGATCGTCTATCTATCGGGCTTTAATGATATACCGCGCTCATTATATGAAGCGGCCGATATTGACGGCGCGTCCGGCTTCCAGAAATTCCGCAAGATTACGCTGCCTTTGCTGTCTCCGCAGATATTCTTCAACGTCGTTACGCTTATCATCTTTTCTCTGCAATCATTCTCCGAGGTCTACATCATGACACAGGGCGGTCCGGCAAATTCGACCCTGCTCTACGCCGTCAATCTGTATAACCGCGCCTTCCGCGATTTCGCCATGGGCTACGCTTCCGCCTTGGCCTGGATCATGTTCCTTCTGATTTTGGCATTGACGCTTATCATCTTCAAGTTCTTGAGCGGTAAAGTCATTTATGAACGTTAGGATGAAGCAATAACATGGCTATGCTGCGACCTGCTCTCGCCAACGGGCGTACTCTCAGCGATGAAGAGCGGAAATATTTTCTCGCTCGACGATTGAAGACTGTCCTCACACACGCCGTCTTAATCACCTTCGGCATCACGTTCATGTTGCCCTTCGTCTGGATGATCAGCAGTTCGTTGAAGCCGAATGTCGATATCTTTGAGTTGCCCGTGCGTCTGATCCCCAAGACTTATCGTCTTGAGAATTATATCGACGCCACCAATGCCATTCCGTTTTGGCAGTATTTGTGGAATTCGACCTATTACACCATTTTCGCCACGATTGGCGCGGTGCTGTCAAATACCTTCATCGCCTACGGTTTCGCGCGGGTGCGCTGGCGCGGGCGCAACGTGCTCTTCATCATCGTCATCGCCACCATGATGCTGCCCTTCCAGGTGCGCATGATCCCGCTCTACATTCTCTTTGCCAAGATCGGCTGGCTGAATAGCTTCCTGCCGTTGATCGTGCCCAACTTCTTCGGCAACGCTTTCTACATCTTCCTCATGCGCCAATTCATGATGACGCTGCCGAAGGAACTGGACGACGCGGCCCGCATCGACGGCGCCAGCGAATGGGGGATTTTCTGGCGGATTGCGGTGCCGCTTTCCAAGCCGGCCATCCTGACGGTCGCCATCTTCGAAATCATCCATACCTGGCATGATTTCATCGGTCCGCTGGTTTATTTGCGGCATCCGACCAAGTACACGCTGTCCATTGGCTTGCGGCTCTATTTCACGCAGTACGGCGCTGAGTGGGGCTTGCTGATGGCGGCGGCGGCCATGTTCACGATACCAATGGTGATCTTCTTTTTCTTTGCCCAGCGTTCCTTCATTGAAGGCATCACCCTGACGGGCCTCAAGGGTTAGTTGCATGAGCCGCGTTCTGCTGCAGCCGCATACGCGAGAAGCGCTCAAATCCGGCATCGACGCTTTAGCCGCGGCGATAAGTCCAACCCTGGGACCGCTGACCGGGCTAGTGGCGCTGGATGATGCCATGCGAAAGGGTTCTCCCGAACTGCTTGATGACGGCGGCACAATCGCTCGCCGCATCCTTCAGTTGGAAGACCGGGATGCTGATGTCGGCGCGATGCTGTTGCGCGAAACACTCTGGGAGCAGCGGGAACGCCATGGCGATGCAACCGCGACTACCGCTGTTTTGTATCAGACGGTGTTCGCCGAGGGGCATAGATTCATCAGCGCTGGCGGCGATGCCATGTCGCTGCGGCGTCACCTGGAAGCCGGGATGAAATTG
Source organism: Anaerolineae bacterium (assembly GCA_022824365.1). GTDB lineage: Bacteria > Chloroflexota > Anaerolineae > Aggregatilineales > Phototrophicaceae > UBA6055. The sequence continues at coordinate 105,546 of JAJEAA010000034.1, read as the reverse complement.
ATCCTGCGCGCGCTGGAAGAGCAGGTGCATCAAGTCTCGAGTGTCAAGGCGATTGAACAGTTGGCGCTGTCAATCAGCGGCGACGCCGATGTGGCGGCAGCGCTCGCGGACATTTTTGATGTGCTCAGCCCGCACAGCCCGGTTGAAGTGCGGGACGGCGGACGCGACCTGCAGCACGAATTCTTCCTCGGCTCGTTTTGGGAGAGTAAAGTCCCGTCCAACATCGTCTTCGAGGGAATCATCGGCAATCGGCTCCAGCTGAGCAATACGGCGTGGCTGATAAGCGATTTTGAACTGGATGATGTGCAAGCCTTGGTCTCCCTGGTGACCGATGTCTATGAAGCGGGATACGAGTCGCTGGCGATCGTGGCGAAGTCCTTTGCCGAGCAAGTTGTCGCGGCTCAAGGCGCCAACAAGCGCATGGAAGATTTCACTCTGGTCTACCTGGAGCCGACCGGGCTGGTCGATGAGCAGGAAGCGGCGCTTGAAGATTTGGCGCTGCTCACTGGAGGCCAAGTCCTGCGTGCGATCACCGGGCGCCGCTTTGAAGATGTAAATCACGAGTCTCTTGGCAAGTCCGAAATAGCGTGGCTAGACCGCAATCGCTTTGGCATCATCTCTGGCGGCGGCGACGCTGAGGCCGTGGGGCGTGAAATGGCTGCGCTGGAGAGGCGTTTTGAAATCACTGACGATGAACGGCGGCAGCATGTGCTGCGCACCCGTATCGGACGGCTGCGCGGCGGATCGGCATTGATCTATTGCGGCGGCAGCAGCGAAAGCGAAATGCGCTATCGGCAGGAACTGATCACCCGCGCGATCACTACTATGCGCGCTGCACTGCTGCGAGGGACGTTGCCGGGCGGTGGAACCGCGCTGATACACTGTATCAAGCTGCTGCAAGCCGCTCACGATGCGAGCGATGATTTTAATGAACGCGCAGCCTATCAGATTCTGATAACCGCCGTGCAGGCGCCTTGCCGCCGGCTGCTGGAAAATGCGGGCCACGAATATCCCGGCGTCGTCATTAACGATATTGCGCGCAGTGATAACGGCAGCGGCTTGGATCTGTACACTGGCGGCCTTACAGAACTTCACCAGAGCGGCATCGTGGATTCGGCGGCGGCTTTGATGGCGGCGCTGCGAAACGGTATCGGCGGCGCGGCGCTGGCGCTGACGGTCGATACGATTGTGCATCGGGTAAATCCGCCGCTGGCGATAGAACCGGGTGGCCTGCCCGCCTCAGCCAAAATGGGAAATATTGAATTGAGATAGTGGACAACTGCTGAAGAAAGGCAATATGAAATGGGTTGGCAACCGACTGCGGAACAACGGCAAAATTATGAAGAGCGCGGCTATTTCACCGTCGAAAATGTGATTCCGCGGCAGACGGCGACCGAGATGCTCGGCGTGATCAAGAACGCGATTCTGACGCCGGAGACGGATGACATCCGCGCCGATGCCGATCCGATGGATCCGATGAACGACGACACACCCGAGGCGCGTTCCGTACGTTTCCGCAAGCTCAGCAAATTTAATCAAAAGAATCCCTTGCTTTGGCATAACGCCCATTGCGGCCAACCGGTACTGGATATTGCCCGTTACTTCCTCGGCGATGACATCCTGCTCAAATATGACAGCTGCTTCCTCAAACCGGCCCGTTCCGGCAGCGCCACGCCCTGGCATCAGGACAACGGCCTATGGCGCGATGGCGATACCGAGCCCTTCAATTTTTGGATGGCGCTTGATCCGGCGACTATCGAGAACGGCTGCCTGCAGATGATCCCCGGGAGCTATAAGACCGAGATTGTGCCGCATGTCCTGTATGAAGACAGCATTCACGGGGAATTGCCGCGGGAACGCGTCGAAGAGATGATCGACACTTACGGCGTCGAGCATATCGAGCTGCAGCCGGGCAGTGTGATCGTTTGGCATAGCAGCGCCTGGCATTACAGCCCGCCGAATACGAGCGACAGGGGCCGCATTGCGATTGCCGGCGTATTCAGCAGCCCTGATATCGTGGAAAACGGGCGCAGCGGCGATGTCGGTTACAAGTGGCTGATGAGAAACGGCGAGGTCATGACCGACTTCCCGGCGCAAGAATACCAGATGCAGCGGAAAAAGCGCTGGCAGGCGACGCCATACAAGCGAGTCAGTTAGCCAGCTCTTTCGCTAGCGTCGCCGACGAATCGCGCACGATCAGTTGCGACGGCATGATGACATGTTGAACTGGCATGTCAGGTTCGGCGATACGTTGGAGCATTAGCTTAGCCGCCTGCTCGCCGAGCGCCGTCGGATCAGTCGCGACGGTCGTCAGGCTGGGCTGCCAGAGAGAGGCTTCAACGACATTGTCAAAGCCGACTACGGCGAAGTCCTTGCCCGCTTCGATACCGGCGGCGCGCAAGCCCAGCATCACGCCGAAAGCATTGACATCGCAAAAACAGAAAGCCGCTGTTGGCGGCGTCCTGCCGGCGAGCAACTGTTGCACTGCGTTGTAGCCCCCGCGGCGGGTCACTTCGCTGGCGATGCAGATCGCCGGGTCAAAAGTTATGCCCTGTCTTTCCAACACGTTGCGATAGCCGCGCAGCCGGAGTTGGCGCGATGGGCTTTCCTCTAAGCCGCCAATGAAGGCGATGCGCTCATGTCCTTGTTGCACGAGGTATTCGACCGCTTTCGCCGTTCCGTTCTCGTTATCCATGTCTACGCTGTCGAGTTCAAGGTCCCGGTAATGTTGCGTGGTTAAAATGAGAGGACAATAATCCGCGATCTTTTGCAGCGTTTCCACCGCTGTGCCCGTGACCGGCGACAGGATCAATCCATCCACATCGCGCTCCAGCATGGTTTTGACCAGGCGCGCCTGCTTTTCGTAATCGTAGGTCGCCGCGCCCAGGAGGAGGCTGAAGTCCGCCGCCGCCAACTGAGCCTCAGCGCCGGCAGTTAGTTCGGCGTTGAAGGGATTTGCCAGATCATTGATGATAAAGGCGACAGTGTAGGAACGCTGCGTGCGAAGGCTGGCGGCGCGCTGATTATAGACATAGCCGAGCGATTCGACGGCAGCCAGAACTCGCTGCCGCGTGGGTTCCGAAATGCGCGGATTGCCTTGCAGAGCCAAGGAGGCAGTCGCTATGGAAACGAATGCGGCATCAGCGACATCCTGCAAGGTTACTTTCTGGCGTCGTCTTTTATTCCTCGGTTGCGCCATTGTCCGCTTCGACTTTCATTGAGCGCCCGGCCGGATATCAAGTCATGGCAGGTTTAACAGGTACGTTGCTTTCAACCGAAGTTTATCACATAGACCGCAAACAAACACGATCCTGTCAAAGCGCGACCCTGCTGTTACAATTGCGCTCGCGACGACACGGGAGGGACGCAAACATGGAGAATCTGGCGGATATCGGCTTGGTTGGCTTGGCAGTGATGGGGCAGAACCTCGCCTTGAACATCAATGATCACGGTTATCGCGTCGCTGTTTTCAACCGCACGACATCGAAGGTCGGGCGCTTCCTAGACAACGAAGCGGCGGGCAGCGACATCATCGGCGCCTATTCGCCAGAAGAGTTTGTCAAGAGCATCAAACGGCCGCGCAAGCTGATCCTGATGATTCAGGCTGGCGAGGCGGTGGACAAATCCATCGCTCAGTTGGCGCCCTTGCTGGACGATGGCGATATCATCATCGACGGCGGCAATTCCAACTTCAACGACAGCATTCGCCGGACGCGCGAGGTCGAGGCGCTGGGCAAATACTTCATCGGGGCGGGCATCAGCGGCGGCGAAGAAGGCGCGCGCCACGGACCATCGATCATGCCCGGCGGATCAGTCGCCGCCTGGGAAGCGGTCAAGCCGATATTGCAAGCGGTGGCGGCCAAAGTCCCTGACGGGACGCCTTGCTGCGATTGGGTCGGCGAAGATGGCGCCGGGCATTTCGTCAAGATGGTGCATAACGGCATTGAATACGCCGATATGCAACTCATCTGCGAAGCCTGCCATCTGATGTCGGCCGTGCTGGGCATGAATGAAGCGGAGATCAGCGAGGTCTTCGCCGGCTGGAACGCGGGCAAGCTGGAGTCCTTCCTGATTGAGATCACCGGCGACATCCTGGCCTACCAAGACGATGACGGGCAGCCGCTGCTGCGCAAAATCCTCGATGTCGCCAGCCAGAAGGGCACGGGCAAATGGACCGCGATCACCGCGCTGGAAGAAGGCACACCGCTGACGCTGATCGGCGAGGCGGTTTTCGCGCGCTTCCTTTCGGCGATCAAAGACCAGCGTCTGGCGGCGTCACAGACGCTGCCCGGTCCCTCAGCCGAGTTCAGGGGCGACAAGGCGCAATTCATACGCGATCTTGAGGGGGCGGTCTACGCGGCGAAAATCATCAGCTATACGCAGGGTTACATGCTCATGCAGGATGCCGCCCGCAGCTACCGCTGGAACCTGAATTACGGCGGCGTGGCGCTGATGTGGCGCGAGGGCTGCATCATCCGCTCGGCCTTCCTGGGCAAGATACAGGAGGCTTACGCCAAGAATCCGCAATTGGCGAATCTGTTGCTGGACGACTATTTCAGCGCGGCGGTGATTGAGGCGCAGCGGTCCTGGCGCGAGGTTGTGGCGACTGGCGTCAAGCACGGCATTCCGCTGCCGATCATGAGCGGGGCGCTGGCTTTTTATGACGGCTATCGTTCGGCAACCCTGCCGGCCAATCTCTTGCAGGCGCAGCGGGATTACTTCGGCGCGCATACTTATGAGCGGGTGGATCGGCCGCGCGGGGAGTATTTCCACACGAATTGGACGGGCACGGGCGGGGATGTGACGGCTGGGAGTTATGATGCATAAATCGCGTCCGCTTCGCAACTCGGCTAAACTGACATAGTAGTAATCTTCTCATTAAAAGAGAGAGGGAAAATGGCCGATCAAGCAACTCCCAACCGATTGTACTTTGGCGATTGCCTAGAAATCATGGCGGAGTACATCCCCGATGAGTCCGTCGACTTGATTTACCTCGACCCGCCCTTCAATTCCAAGCGGATATACAACGCTTTCATCGGCGGGGCGCAATGGGTCGCCTTTGACGATACCTGGCGCTGGTACGAGGCGATTGAAGACTTTCACGCGGTGGCGGGCAATGTTTCGCTTGCTCCTACGATGGAAGGGCTGCGACAAATGTTAGGAGAAGGCGCGGAGCTGGCCTACCTGTCTTACATGGCCAACCGGTTGTGCGAATGCCACCGGGTGTTAAAGCCGACTGGCAGCATCTACCTGCATTGCGACCCGACGATGAGCCACTATCTGAAAGTCATTATGGATGGGATTTTTGGAAAGAAAAACTTTAGAAACGAGATAATTTGGCATTACCGAAAATGGTCTACGGGAAAGTACACATTTCAGCGTAATCACGATGTATTATTCTTTTATTCGCGTTCGGACTCTCGTAAACGGGCATTTAATCAATTGTTCATGCCCAGAGCCGCATCTACATTAAAACGATTCGGGACAAAACGAATTATTTCGGGATATGACGAAGCTGGCCAGCGATTGCCATCTCAAATATCGGAAGAAGATTCAGAAGGCGTTCGACTGGATGATGTTTGGGATATAGCGCGGGTTCCGCCAATAAAACAACTATATCCTACGGAAAAGCCCTTAGCCCTTTTGGAACGCATCATCAAAGCATCAAGCAATCGAGATGACATTGTGTTCGACCCATTCTGCGGCTGCGGCACGACCATTCATGCGGCGCAGAATCTCGGGCGGCGCTGGATTGGCATCGACGTCTGTGTCCAAGCTTGCAAGGTTATTCAAAAGCGACTCGAAGGGCATTTCGACAGCTTATGGGACGACATTGAGTTCGTCGGCATGCCCAAGACAATTGAAGACGCCAAAGCGCTAGCGGCTTACGACCCTTTCAAGTTTGAGCGTTGGGCTGCGTCTCTTGTGCCAGGCATGGAAGCGAATAAACGTCAGCGCGGCGATAAAGGCATAGACGGACGAGGGCGGCTGCCTATACGCAAGGGGCAGTTCGTCGACGTAGTATCGCAGGTCAAAGCGGGCAATACAAACCCAGGTCATGTGCAGGCATTCAACGAAGCGCGGCGGCAAGCGGGAGCTGAGTTAGGCGTATTTACTTGTTTTGAGGACAGAGTTACGGCCGGCATGCGGAACGCGGCAGTCAACACAGGCAGGTTTCAAGACAAGTGGCCCGTGCTCCAAATCTATACTGTGGAAGATTATTTTGCTGGCAAGTTGCCTGACCTGCCGATGGCAATGATCGCATTGCCTTAGTTAGAAATTAAGTCAAGGCAGTTCAGGCACGAACATATACTCCGGCTCGCCGCGCTGACGCCGCAGAATCGGAATAATCTGCCGCCAGGTCCCGACCACACCGCGCGTCGGCGCTGGCGTATCCGCCTTCACCAAGTCATGCAACTCGGCCAGATGATAGAAAGGCACGGCGGCGTACATGTGGTGCTCGATGTGATAATTCATCTGCCAATAGAGAAAGCCCAGGACAGGATTCAGCAGAATCGTGCGCGTGTTCAGCCGATAATCACTGACCTCGTCCGATAAGCCAATGTGCTGCGCCTCGTTGAGCAAAAACTGAAAACCGCCGCCGTAGAAGGGCGCCAGCGTCACGAGTACGGGCAGCAGCCACCAGCCCAGATAGAGCGAGACGGCAAGGATCAGCCCGTGCCCGACGAGCAGCAGGCGCGCCCAGTTGAAGAGCGCGCGGCGTCCCGCGGTCGCTTCCGGCGGGAAGAGGGCTCGCTCCCATTCGTTGTCGATGTGGCCGAAGCTGAGGCGAATCACCGACTTCAGGCGCAGCAGGAATCCGCGCGGATTGACGATGGCGAAGCTAAGGTAGGAGCGCAGGGTCAACTCTCGCGGCAAAACCACCTCCAGGTCGTCGGGCGGGTGCAGCGTATACCGATGATGCGCTTGATGGCTCGCCCAGAACGAGACGTGGTTGTACCAGCCCAGAAAGCTGTAGATATTCCGAAAGAGGATGTTAAGCGCCTGTGTCCTGAAGACCGTCTTGTGACAGAGTTCATGGAAGCCATTGACAAGGAAGGCATACAGCGCGCCATGCAAATAGATCAAGACGAGCGCGATGAGCGGGTGCGCTCGACCGACGGCGATCCAGGCGATGCCGCCGCTGCACAGCAAAAGAGCGAGGAAGCCCAGCGTCTGCAGCATGCCTTTCCTGTCGCTGCGCTGGTTCAGGCGCGCCAGGTCAGCCGGCGCCACCGGCGAGCGATACCATTTGATTCGCTGCTTGGCGGACGCGTCGCTCATTGACTCAAAGTCCTCATCTAGTCAAAGCTGAGCATGGCTTTGATGACGCCATTGGCCGGATCAAGCCAGGTCGGGAAGTCAGACACGATGGTCTCGGGCGCCGCCCGATGAGTGATCCAAGGCGCCAGGTTTATGTTGCCCGCGCGCAGGCTGTCGATGACCCACTGAAAGTCGGTTCGCGTGGCGTTGCGGCTGGCAATCAGCGTCAGTTCATGGGAATGGAAATGGGGATCGCTGAAGGCAAGATCGCCTTTGATATGCCCCACGAGCACAAGCGAGCCGCCATGCGCGACATAATTGAAGGCGGCCTGCATGGACGCGGCGCTGCCCGTGCAATCGAAGACGAGCGTGGGCAGCTCTCCGCCGAGCAGTTGCTTGATCTGCCCGATCGCGTCATGGCGCCCGTCGATCAGCCGGTCGATGCCAAGGACGTCGGCGCAGAAATCCAGCCGCCCTTGATTGACTTCCATCACCATCACCTCGGCGCCAGCGACTTGGGCAAATTGCGCCGTGGCCAAGCCGATCGGTCCGGCGCCGATGACGAGCGCGTTTTCGCCCGCTGAAACACGGGCGCGCTTGGCGGCGTGGGCGCCGATACAGAGCATCTCCACCAGCGCCAGTTCTTCAACGGGGATGCCTTCCGCCAGCAGAAGCTTGTCGGCCGGCAGCGTGAAGCGCTCGCGCATGCCGCCGTCGATGTGGACGCCGAGAACTTGCATTTGCGCGCAACAGTTGCTCTTGCCCCGCCTACAAGCAATGCAGGTCCCGCAATTTAAATAGGGGATGACGCAACATCCATCGCCGACGTCGTAAGGCAGGTCCTGCTCGGTCGGTCCGATGTCAAGGACTTCTACCGCCAGTTCATGTCCCATGATGCGCGGATAGCTGAAGAAATTCTGATTGCCACCATAGGCATGCAGGTCTGTACCGCAGATGCCGACGCGCCGGACGCGCACCAGCGCTTCGTCTCGCCCGGCCGGCCTCGGCGCCGCCACATCCCGTAGTTTAAGCTGACCCGGTTGCTCCAGCACGATAGCTTTCACGGATACTGCTCCTGTACCGTTCAGACAAGTAATGACAAGGGCGGACGTCGTCGCATATAAGCGCAGCGTCCGCTCTCACTAATTGTATATGCCGCCGCCGAGAAGCATCGCCAACCTCAAGCGACGATCCTTCCAAAGTCTGTCTTACTCTGACCTGCCAGGTTGTCGTTCCGCTAATTGCTCTGCAGCCAGGCCAGGCTATAGGCCAGCGCTTCGTCGATCACCGCAGTGACATCCCCCGCCAGCACATCGAAGACATGGTCGCCATCCAACACCACCAGCGCTTCCTCGCCCTCATGATAATCGAGGAAGACTTGGCCCGCGTGCGGCTGCGGCGTAACGGTGTCATCCCGTGAGCCGGTGATAGCCAGCAGGGGTCCGCCGTAACTGGCGATTTCAGCCACCGGATCGACGAGGAAAATATCCTCGAAGAATGGACCTTTAAGCGAGGTCTCGGCGCCCCAGGGCAAGGTGATGGTCAGCGCCTCGTCGCCGGCTGCCGCGCCGTTCAGCAAGGTGTCATAACCCAGCAGGATTCCGTAGCTCATGACCGGGTTCGATACCGCCGACCAAAGCACGAGGTTACTGACGCGCGCATCGCGCCCGGCTGTCCCCGCGCCAACCAGACCGCCCTGGCTCAAGCCGATGATGCTGATACTGCCGCTGTCGACGCCCTCCAGCATTTCCAGATAATCCAGCGCCGCGATGGCATCCGAGATCTGGCCGCTGAAAGTGGTGTCTTCCCAGGCGCCTTCGCTATCGCCGGAGCCGCGGAAGTCGATACGCAACGTGGCAAAGCCGCGTTCACCCAGCCAGCGAGCCGCGCGGCTGAACATCGTGTCTTCGGTGCCGACAACCGGCAATTCATGCCGCATGCCGGTGAAGCCGTGCAGCAGCAGAACCGCGGGGAACGGTCCTGCGCCGTCCGGCATGGCTAGCGTGCCAATGATCGTCTGGTCCTCGTTGCTGAAACTGATGTCGCTCTCGCTGACGCCGTACTCAGCCATGGAGTCGGCGGCTGCGGCGGCCGCTTCAGCGAGGTCGTCATGCGCGGCCACTGGCGCCGCAACAAGCGCCAGACACAATAGCAGCGCGACAAAACGCAGCATTAGGGTGACGCTTTTGGAATACTTTTTGGGAAACATAAGTTGCTCCAGTCAATGCCTTATTTGAGCCGGAGATTCTGGCACAGCCTGCGCACTCGCGCAACCTTTGCCGATTGTCGCGCGCTCAAGGAAGCTGGTAAAAGTCGACGGCGTTGCCGCCCATCACCGCCGCCTGCTCATCAGCGGAGAGCGCGGCGATATACGTTTCCACGATGCCGACCACCTCGCTGTAACTGCCGGCGAGCGTGCAGACGGGCCAATCGCTGCCGAACATAATCCGCTCGGCGCCGAAGCAATCGAAGACAACATCGAGGTAAGGCGCATAATCGTCCTGACGCCAAGCCTTCCAAGCCGCTTCCGTCGCCATGCCGGAAACCTTGCACCAGACATTGGCAAAAGCCGCCAGCCGCCTGATGTCACTCTCCCAAGGTTCGAGTATGCCGTCTTTGATAAAGGGCTTGGCGATATGATCCAGTACAAAACGTTGATTTGGAAATTGCTTCACGACATTGATGGCGACCGGCAGATGTCGTGGAAAGAGCAGCAGATCATAACTGAGATCGAAAGCTTTAAGCTTCGCCAATCCACGCAAGAAATTACCGCCGAGCATGAAGCGATCATCCGCCTCGTCATGCACAATATGGCGTACCCCCACCATACGCGGCTGCGCGGCGTATTGCTCCAATTGCGCCTCTACACCGTCCGCGCGCATATCCACCCAGCCAACGACGCCGCGAATGAAATCGTAGCGATCGGCAAGCTCCAGCAGGTAATCAGTCTCGATCTGAATTTGCCGCGCTTGCACCGCTACCGTGCCATCGATGCCGGATGCCGCCATCAGCGGCTGCAGGTCAGGCGGCAGGTAATCGACCCGCAGCGCCGCGCGCGACTCGTCCATCCAGGGATAGTCGTCGCTGTTGTAATGCCAGAAGTGCTGATGTGAATCGATGCGCGCGCTCATGCGACCTTCCCCCTATTCTATTTGCGCGGCGACCTAACCCCGAACCGCCGGCGATTATATGCTGGTGTTGCGCGTGATCTTAAAGACGCAGGCGTGTTCGCAGGGCTTGTGATCGGGTCGCGTAATCTTGAGCCCCCCGGCCGTCATCGTCCAGGGCAGTTCGCCTTCGACGCCCAGCATCTCCACCGAGCGCACCTCACCGGGATAGAGGACGTGCGTCGACTCGATCACAAATTCCTTTTGGGGCCAGCCGAGCGTGATGGCATAGAGCACATTGCCGCGCACGGTGAAGCGAATGTCGCGCGCGGTGTATTTCAGCTTCTCTTTGAGCTCGCTGAAACCGCCGACATGCGTCATTTGCGTCGGTCCCTCGCCGTAGGTATTCCAGGGCACGGTATCGTAAATCGCCTCGCCATTCAGCCGGAGCCACGCGCCCATGCCCTCGAGGGTCGCCTTTGCTTCGTCCGGAATCGTGCCATCCGATTTCGGTCCTACATTGAGCAGCATGAAACCGTTCTTGCTGACGTTATCCGCCAGGTAATGCACCATCTCGGTGACAGTCTTGTACTCCGCCTCCTTGATATAGCCCCAGCCTTTTCCATCATCGACGGTGGTATCAGTGATCCATTCATAATGCGTCAACTCCGCCGTCTTGCCCAATTCAAAGTCGAGCAAGGCGGCGCCAGGCGGGATATCGTGCCACTTGTAAGTGGCGACCACTTCCCGTCCCCATTCGGCTTCTTTGTTGTAATAGTAGGCGAGGAAGTCCTGCTTGTACTGATCGTGGATGAAGCGCAGGCCTAAATCGAACCAGATATAATCCGGCTGGTAGCGTTCGACGACTTCGATCAATCGATTCTTCCAGCGATCAAGAAAGGCGAGACTGGGCTTGTCTTGAGCGCGCCATTCCGCGAAATCGAGTCCCGGCTCGTAGGCATCAAAATCAAAATCGAGATTGTGCGGCTCGCCATAAAGCCCGGCGTAACGCGGATCGGCTGTGTCGTACTCCTTTTTCCAATGTGGGAAGAACCACCAATGCTCCGCGTGGTGCATGGCGACCATGAAGCGCATGTCTTGGGCGCGGATCGCTTTCTCCAATTCGCCGACGACATCGCGCTTGGGTCCCATCTTGCCGGCGCACCAATCGGTATCGCTGGCGTCCCACATTGGGAAGCCATCGTGATGCTCACCGACTGGACCGGCGAACTTGGCGCCAGCGCGCTTGAACAGCTCCGCCCATTCGTCAGCGTCAAAATGCTCGGCGGTGAACATCGGGATGAAGTCTTTGTAACCGAAGACGGAGGGATGCCCGTAGGTCTTGCAGTGATATTCGTACTGCGGATTACCCTCGCGGTACATGTTGTAGGGATACCAAGTGGCATTCGGTCCCTTCGCCGGCACGCAATAGATGCCCCAATGCGTATAGATGCCGAACTTCGCCTTGCGCATCCATTCGGCGGTCGGATGCGTCTTCAACGACGCCCAGGTCGCCTCATAGCGCTTTGTCATGTCGATTCGCCTCCAGAAGCCTCGGCGCTCTCCGTGTCTTAGCCTAGGCGCGCTACATGTATGTATTCCGCGTGATCTTGAAGACAGAAGCGTGCTCGCAGGGCTTGTGATCGGGGCGTTCGATTTTGATGCCGTCCGCGGTCATCTCCCAGCGCAACTCGTCATCGACGCCGAGCAACTCCACCGAGCGCACCTCGCCGGGATAAAGCGCGTGAGTCGATTCGATGACGAATTCCTTTTCCGGAAAGCCAAGCGTGATGGCATAAAGCACATTGCCGCGGACGGTAAAACGAATGTCTTTCGCTGTGAATTGCAGCTTCTCCTTGGTATCGCTGAAGGCGCCGACATGGGTCATCTTGGTTGGACCTTCGCCATAGGTATTCCAGGGCACAGTATCATAGATCGCTTCGCCGTTTAGACGCAGCCACTCGCCCATGCCCTCGAGGATAGCCTTCGACTCGTCCGGAATGGTCCCGTCCGGCTTGGGACCGACGTTGAGCAGCATGAAGCCGTTCTTGCTGACGTTATCGACCAGGTAATGCACCATCTCCGTGACGGTCTTGTACTCCGTTTCCTTGATATAGCCCCAACCCTGACCGTCATCCACCGTCGTATCGGTGATCCACTCGTAGTGGGTAAGCTCAGCGGTTTTGCCCAGCTCGAAGTCCAGGAGAGCCGCCCCCGGCGGGATATCATGCCACTTGTAGGTGGCGACCACCTCGCGCCCCCACTCGGCTTCCTTGTTGTAGTAATAGGCGAGGAAGTCTTGCTTGTACTGATCGTGCACAAATCGCAGGCCGAAATCGAACCAGATGTAGTCCGGCTCATAGCGCTCAACCACTTCCGCCAGCCGGTTCTTCCAGCGCTCAAGAAAGACTTTGCTCGGTTTGTCCTGCGCCCGCCATTCGGCGTGATCGTGCCCGCGGCCATAGCCATCGAAGTCAAAATCGAGATTGTGCGGCTCGCCATAAAGCCCGGCGTAACGCGGATCGGATGTGTCGTACTCCTTCTTCCAATGCGGGAAGAACCACCAATTCTCCGCGTGGTGCATGGCGACCATGAAGCGCATGTCCTGCGCGCGGATGGCTTTCTCCAACTCGCCGACGACATCGCGCTTCGGTCCCATCTTGCCGGCGCACCAATCGGTATCGCTCGCGTCCCACATCGGGAAGCCATCGTGATGCTCGGCAACCGGACCGGCAAAGCGCGCGCCCGCCCGCTTGAAAAGCTCCGCCCATTCATCCGCGTCAAAATGCTCGGCGGTGAACATCGGGATGAAGTCCTTGTAGCCAAACTCGGAGGGGCGCCCGTAGGTCTTGCAATGGTATTCATATTGCGGCGTGCCTTCTCGATACATATTGTAGGGATACCAGGTGACGTTTGGCCCGGTAGCCGGCACACAGTAGATGCCCCAATGCGTATAAATGCCGAATTTTGCCCGGCGCATCCATTGGGCGGTGGGATGGGTCTTCAGCGAAGCCCAGGTCGCTTCATATCGCTTTGGCATCGGTGTTCCTCCGATTCTGCTCAAGTCATGCTCTTGCCAACAATTGGGCAACCCGATGGCTCGCCCCTAGAGAAAATGATAGTGGCGCCCGTGAAATAGCGTAAACGGTTCCGCGCCTTCAAGTCGATTGCCGCTCGACAAGTTGGCAATTGAAGAGCGCCGATGGGATCTCGTTATCGCCGTCGTTGAGCGCCTTCAGCACTTTGTGAGCGGCCGTCTCCCCGATGGAGAAGGTCGGCTGTCGCAACACCGTCAGCGGCGGATTCGAGACCTGCGCCCAGGGGTGGTCGTCAAAGCCGACAATGGCGACATCAGCCGGGCATTTTAAGCCCATCTCCTGCAAACCCATTAGCGCGCCCAGGCTGAGCAGATTGTTGCAGATGAAAACCGCCCGCGGCCGCTCCGCCTGCCCCATCAAGCTCTGCATGGCGCGTTTGCCATCCTCGATTGTCAATGGGCTGCTGACGCTCCATTCATGACGTATCGGCAAGTTCGCCTCCCGCAATACCTCTTCATAACCCGCCAGACGCTCGCGCATGGTCGAGAGACGCTGAAAGCCCGACAGTATGCCGATCTCGCGATAGCCGCGCTCCACCAGATGCCGCGTCCCGAGCGCGGCGCTGCAGTGATTATTGACGCCGACGTAAGGCGACTTGGCATCGTCGAAGGTGCGGTCAAGCATGACGATGGGGATATTGAGTTTCGCCGCTTCGTTGAGCGCATCCCAATTCTGGCTGGTGGCGGCGGCGATGATCCCGTCAACCCCCTGGCGCAAAAGGATATCTATGTAATACTCTTCTCTCTCCAGCACTTCATTGGTATTGCAAAGCATCAGGCTGTAGTTGTTGGCGATCAAGACATCTTCGATCCCGCGCATGATCTCGCCGAAGAAGGTGTTGGTGACATCGGAAACGATCAGGCCGATAATGCGCGTGCGCTGAGTCGTGAGGCTGCGCGCCGCAACGTTGGGGCGGTAGCCGAGAGCGCTGATGGCATCGCGAACGCGGGCTTTGGTCGCGTCCTCAACGAAGCGCGTCTCATTGATGACGTGCGAGACAGTGGCTTTGGAGACGCCCGCATGCTCCGCGACATCGCGCATGGTGATTCGTTTCATTGATGCTTGTCTCCGACTATGTAACCTGTTACGCAACCGATTCATCAAAGTGTAGTCCATCGGTCGGCATTCGTCAAATCAATGCGGCTCAGCCCCTGTTGCGGCGTATTTCAGGCTGTGTTATAGTCCCTCGTCATGTTAGAAAACCGATTGCTTGGCTGGGCATTTGCCCGCTGGAGCGTCTATGAAACAAGTTTCAGTCACTGGAAAACAGCGAGCGGGCATCGAAACAGTCACGCGACCGAGCGCCCGCGACAACTGGGTCGTCGTCAAAGTGCAGGTTGCGCCGATGTGCACCGAATACAAGGCTTTCGCCGAGGGTGTTAATCACCCCGTATTTGGACACGAAGCGGCTGGCGAAGTTGTCGAGGTTGCCCAGCCCGGCCGCGTGAAAGTCGGCGACCGCGTGGTGGCGATGCCCATGAATGCCTGCGGCAAATGCGCTCTCTGCCTCCGAGGCGACTATATCCATTGCCAAGACGGCATCGACTACGTCGCTTTGCACGGCAGCCAGGCGGGACGCGGCACGATGGCGCAATACCTGCTCAAGCAAGACTGGATGCTGCTGCCTATCCCCGCTGGCATGTCTTACGAGCATGCGGCGATGGCATGCTGCGGCTTGGGTCCCACCTTCGGCGCCTTTCAGACGCTGGGCGTCGATGCGCACGATACCGTACTCATCACCGGTTTGGGACCGGTCGGCTTGGGCGGCGTCGTCAACGCGCGCTATCGCGGGGCGCGCGTGATCGGCGTCGATTCCAATGCCTACCGCGCTGAGCTGGCGCGTGAACTGGGGGCGGAAGCGGTGATCAATCCATTGTCCGATGACGCTTTGGGGCAGATTCTCCGGCTGACAACCGGCGAACGCGGCGTCGACAAGGCGGTCGATTGCTCGGGCGTGGTCGCGGCGCATCGCCTCTGCATTGACGCGACGCGGCGTAAAGGGCAAATCGCCTTCGTCGGCGAATGCAGCGACGACACCCCGCTGCGCATCAGCCCGGATATGATCCGCAAAGGCCTGACCCTGAGGGGCAGTTGGCATTTCAACCTGGCGGATTCACCGCGCATGTTGGAGATGATCGCCGACATCGGCGGGCAATTGGACAAGCTGATCACGCACCGATTTTTGATTGATGATATTCAGAGCGCCTGGGAGACTCAGCTGTCCGGGCAATGTGGCAAAGTGATTTTACAGCCTTGGGAGGGAAGCGATGTATAAATCGGTCATCATCGGCGTCGGCGGCGGACGGGCGCATGGGCACGCGGATGCCTACCAGCATGTCAAACGCGGCCGCGTGGTGGCGGTCTGCGATATACGGCAAGAACCGCTGGACGAGTTCGGCGACAAGTTTGATGTGAGCGCGCGCTATACCGATTACCGCGAGATGTTCGAGAAAGAAAAGCCCGAACTGGTTCAGGTCAGCACACCGCCTAATATCCGGCTGGAAATCCTCGAAGCAGCTGAGGCGGCCGGCGTAGCCCTGGCGATTGTGGAAAAACCGCTGGCGATTCAAGGCGAGGACTACGTGGCGCTGCGAGATTTCGTCGCGAGCAAGCCGAAGATCAAGGTCGCCATCAATCATCAGTTGCAATTTCACCCCTGCCGGCAACGCTTGCAGAAGCTGGCAGCCGATGGCGCCATCGGAGATATCCGCTTCATTGAAGCGAGTTCCGGCATGAACTTGGCCTATCAGGGCACCCATTCGCTGCAGGCGATTGGCGCCTTCAACCCGGCCAGGCCTACGACTGTCTTCGGGCAAGTCGCCGGCGCGAACGGATTGCAGCCAAACATCAAAGAGCATTACGCGCCCGATCAAAGCCTGGCGGCGGTTGAATACGAAAATGGCGTGCAAGCGACCCTGCGCTGCGGGGAAAACGCGCCTCGCGTGCCACGCGGCGACGCCATCTATCAACACAAACGCATCGCCGTATATGGCATGAGCGGATACCTGCACTGGACCATGTGGGGCTGGGAGACATTCATCAAAGGCGTATACGAGAGCGGCGAACACGAGTATCCGGCGGAGGATGTCTTGGGGCAGGCGGCGATGTGCGAAGCGATGTTCGACTGGCTGGAAGATGACAGCGCTGTCCACCCGCTGAATCTGGACCGCGCCCTGGTCGATTTCAATGTGATACTGGCGCTTTACGCCAGCGCGCTGAATCATCAGGTCATCGAGTTGCCCTACGAGCCGGAAGCGCAATTGGTCAAAAAACTTCGAGACGCTCTCTAAGCTATGGAAATAGAGAGCCAAACGACAGGAATACTGGTCGCGATTCGTCCGAGCTTGTATAAGCTCCTTTTCAATGCCGAGACAGACAAGCAACTTCAGTCGCTGGGCAGAATAACGCGCCAAAACCGCGAAGACCTTCTCACATCAAGCGATCTGGCGAAGCTGGTCCCTGGGCAGGACATCGTGATCACTGGCTGGGGCACACCCCTCTTCAACGCGGAGGTGCTGGCGGCCGCCGATCGCCTCCGGCTCATCGCCCATACGGCTGGCACAATAAAGCGGATGCTGCCGCCGCCTGTCTTCACCGACGGTCGACGCGTCGCACATGCCGCTGCCGCCATGGCAACGGGCGTCGCCGAGACGACCCTGCTCCTCATCATGCTCTGCCTGCGGCAATTTCATAAGATCGACCGCATTTTCCACGAGCGTGGCTGGGCCGCGGCGAAGTCGATAGCTCTCGGCAATGAAATAGCGGGCAAACGCATCGGCGTCATCGGCGCTGGTCATACCGGACGAGCAGTCATGAAGCGACTGAAGGCCATGGAAGCCGAACTTTGGCTCTACGATCCCTATATGAGCGCGGCGGCCGCGACCCAACTCGGCGCGCGAAAAATGGCGCTGGAGCCATTAATGCGGGGCTGCCCGATCGTCACATTGCAAGCGCCATCGACGGCTGAAACCTACCGCATGATCGGCGCTGAGCAACTGCGTTGGCTGCAAGACGGCGCGATTTTCATCAACACCGCGCGGACGCATCTTATCGACGAGGCGGCGCTGCTGGCCGAACTGCAATCGGGTCGGATACGCGCGGCGCTGGATGTCTTCGAGCGTGAGCCGCTGCCCGATGACAGCCCCTTTCGCGGCTTGGACAACGTCATCCTCACGCCGCATGTCGCCTCGCATACGCCGGAGACGCGCCTGCGCCAAGGGCAAATCGTGACCGATGAAGTGGCAAGCTTCCTGCGCGAGGGCAGGCTGCGACATGAAGTCACGCTTGATATGCTTGATACGATGGCATGATAAATTGAGGAGCTAAAAATGGGAGACCTCTCCGGCAAGACAATCATCGTGACCGGCGCGAGCAGCGGCTTCGGCGAGGCGATCGCTATTGCCTGCGCTGAGGCAGGCGCGAACCTTAGCCTGGTCGCGCGGACCAAGGATGCGCTGGAAGCAGTCGCGGCGGAAGCGCGAGGCGGCAAGACGCTGGTCTGCCCGGCCGATGTCAGCGATGACGCGCAAATTTACGCCGCCCTGGAAAAGGCGCGGGCGGCCTTCGGCCCTGTTGATGTCCTGGTGAACAACGCCGGCACAAATATCACCGAGCGCTCGATAACCGATACCACGGCTGAGCAATGGCGCCAGTTGCTCGAAGTCAACTTGTCGAGCGCCTTTGTCTTCACCAAAGCGGTATTGCCGGAGATGAAAGCGCGCGGCGATGGCTTGATCGTCAATATCGCATCTCGCGCCGGCATGTTCCCGAGCTTGTTGGCCGGCGTTGGCTACAGCACATCGAAGATCGGCATGGAAGCCCTTAACACCGTCACCAATGAAGAGGGCAATCCCTTCGGCGTCCGCGCCTGCCTCTTCAACCCGGGCGCGGGAAACACGCCGATAATCGACCGCCGGCCGGTCAAATTCAGCCAGGAAGCGAAGATGAAAATGATTCAACCCGAGGACATCGCCGCGACTGTCGTCTTCCTCGCCAGCTTGCCGCCGCGCGTCAACATCGATCTCATCTCCATGATGCCCACCAAGAGCTAAGGAAGTGGAGCCAGCCATGAATGAATTGGCGCTGTTCGTCAAACCCTGGAAGACGCTGAGCCTGCCGCAACTGGCGCGACGCGTCAAGTCGCTGGGCTTCGACCTGATCGAATTGCCCGTGCGCCCCGGCTTTCAAGTTGAGCCGGCCGAAATCGAAAGGGCATTGCCCGCCGCCGTTAAGCTCCTGGCGGACGAAGGTATTCGCGTCCTCAATGTGACTGCCGACATCGCCCTCGATGATGAACGCTTGTACAGCGCTTGCGCCGCCGCCGGCACGAAAATGAATCGCGTCATGTTCTGGCAAGGCGAGGCCGACTACTGGACCGCTGAAGCCGCCGCCCGCCGCCAATTGGACGCTGCCCTGCCCTTCTGTGAGCGATACGGCATTCAGATCGGCATACAGAATCACTCGCGCCGTTTTGTGCCCGTGAACGAAATGGGCGCCCATAATCTGCTCAAAGATTACGATCCGCGCTATATCGCCTTGGTCTGGGATCCGGCGCATAATTCGCTTGAAGGCATGGATAGCGATGCCGCCCTCGATATCGTGGCGCCTTATCTTTGCGTGGTTAACCTGAAGAACGGCTACTGGCGGCGGATCAGCGGACCGGAAGCGGAAGTCGCCGAGTGGAGCATCTACTGGACAGCGGGCGCGCAAGGGCGGGCATCCTGGTCCCGCGTCATCGCCAAACTGAAAGCGATCGGCTACAGTGGTCCGATCTGTTTCTCGGCCGAATATACGGATGAGGAGCGGGTGGACGAGTTGATCGTGAAGGACCTGGCTTTTGCGCGGAGCTTGCTGCTGGGAGCGTAAACCACCGTTTCAATTCCATTCCAAACCCGCAAAAAATGACAATGTAGGGGCGAGCCACTGGGTCGCCGCAGACATGTCCAACGAAGTAAACGGACAAGCCACCAGCCACTAGCCCGCCACTGCTCAGTTTCGCTGGAAAAAACATACAGACGAGTCCGGGGACCCGCCTGCACGTTGAATCTTTCTATGCTGCTTGAGCGCTAGTAACTAGCCGCCCAAAAGCTCGTTAGTTTGGTCGTGCGCGCGTTGCACCACGACCGCGGCATCACGTTCCTCGCCCGTCCAGAGCAGATCCATATTGGCCACCCAAACGGAGGACTCCCATTCCAGGTATTGCGAATGGTAGGGCGGGTGGACGCCATCGCGCGCGCCGATGACCGAGAAGACCTCATGATAGGCATCGGCGTAGGGGGCGTCATCGGGTGCGGCGCAGTCATGGAACTCGGACTGGCTGACTAGTGCCGCGCCCATGGCGGCGGTGCGGCAGAGGTGATCCGGGTTCGCCAGCGTGAAGCGAATCAGCTCATACGACAGGTCCGGATGCGCGGCTGAAGTCGGGATCGAGAAAGCCGAGCCGCCGATGAAGTTGTAACGTCCGGCCGGACCGGTCGGCGTCGGCACGACCGTCCAATTGAAGCTGTCGCCGGCCAACTCCCACATGCGAGAAGCGGCGTCGTTGAGCGCGTAGTGCATAGCAACGTTGCCGTTGGCGAAGAGGAATTCGGTCGTGAAACCGGAAGCGGCGATGCTTTCAGCCGTCGGGTGCGCGCCCGAATCCCAGAGCAGGTCGGCCATCCATTGCAGGGCGGCGGTGGTTTCGGGCGAATTCATCACCGATGAGGTGATCTCTTCGTTGAACAGGTCGCCACCGAAGCTCTTGATGATCCAATACGCCCCGCCAGCGCCGCGGCCGACGCTGACCAGATTGCTGATGCCCCAGATATCGGTATCGCCATCATCGTCGGTATCCTGCGTGAGGGCGATCGCCAATTCGGTAAACTCTTCGAAGCTCGTATGCTCGCCCGGCGGCTCCAAGCCGGCCGCTTCAAAGAGATCGAGATTGATATAGAGCCCGCCCGGCGCCAAGTCATAAGGAATCGCGTACTGGCTGCCCTGGTAGTTGAAAGCGTCGACTTGGGAAGCGACGAACTTATCGGGCCAGCCGGGGATGGGGCAGGATTCCAGGTAACTGTCGAGGTTCAGCGCCCAGCCGTTGGCGGCGAAAGTATCGTTGCGGGTATCGTGCATCCAGGCCATATCGATCTCGGCGCCGCCAGCCAACTGCGCCGGCAGGGTCGTCCAATAATCGCCCCAGTTTACGCCCGTATTGAGGATTTGTTCGACGTTGGGATAGTATTCCCCGAAGAATTCGTCGAAAGCCAGCAAGAACTTGTCAACCTCGCCAGGACCTTCCCAACCGGTGATGGTGATGGCACCCGCCATGTCACCATCGACGGTGCCGCAGGTCCAGTCGGTCATGTCCTGCGCCGAAGCCATGAAACTCAGGCTGAGCAGCGCCAGGATGGTCAATAGAAATGCGATTTTGCGAATCATCTGATTGTCCTTTCACACTTGGCAACTAATTCCGAAGCGAAGCATAGGGTCGTTCGCTAGCCACCTCCTTTGATGCCGCTGGTGACAATGCCGCGGACATAATACTTTTGCCCCAATACAAAAGCCATGAGCACGGGGATGACAACAAATGTGGCCGCCGCCATGATGAGATGCCATGGCGTCCTCATGCCGGACTGATTCTGTAAGGACGCGAGTATCAGCGGCAAAGTCTTGACCTTGGGCTTGCCCAGAATAATCAGGGGCCACAGGAACATATTCCATGTATTGACGAAGGTGAAGATGGCCAGCGTGGCCAGCGCCGGCTTGGTCAAGGGCAGGATGATGAGCCAATAGGTGCGGAAGAAACCACAGCCGTCGATGCGCGCGGCGTCCTCCAATTCGCGCGGAATCGTGACCATGAATTGGCGCATCATGAAGGTGCCCCAAGGCGTGAACAAGAAAGGCACGATCACCGCCTGCAATGTGCTGACCCAGCCGAAGGCGCGCATCTGCACATAGAGTGGGATCATCAAAACTATGAAGGGCAGCATCATCAGCGAGATGTAGAGCAGGAAGATCTTGTCCCGTCCGGGGAAGCGCAGCCGCGCGAAAGCGTAACCAGCCAGGCTGGCAGTGAATAATTGCCCCAGCACCACCGCCGCCGCCACAATGGCGCTGTTGAGGAAGCCGAGATCAAAATACGTCATCGTCCAGGCTTCGACATAATTCTCTGGTTGCCAAACTTCGGGGATGAATGTGGGCGGGTAGGTGTATATGCCGCGGATATCCTTAAACGAATTGGCGACCATCCAGGCGAAGGGCAGGATGAAGATGATGCCCACGACCGACAAGACCACGTAAAGGACCAGGTCCGTCAGAATCTTGGTCTGCTTCTGGCCGAAGAGGCTGCCTTTTCTCGCGCTCGCGGTAGCCATCGCTTTTATCCTGTTCCGCCGCCCTTATTAATCTTCCTCAAATCCAAACACCCAGCGCTTCGCCAAATGCCATTGAATGATGGTGATGATGAGGATGATCACAAATAACACTGCCGCCAGCGCCGCGCCATAACCCATTTTGAAAAAGCTAAAGGCATTCTGGAATATGTACAAGGTGAGCGGCGTGGTCGCGTGGGCTGGTCCACCCTCGGTCAACACATAGAATTGATCGAAAGATTGGAAGGCTCCAATCAGCGAGGTGACGACCACAAAGAAAATCGCCGGCGAGAGCATCGGCAGGGTCACAAAGCGCATGCGCTGCCAGCCGCTGGCGCCATCAATGGAAGCGGCTTCATAGTACTCTTCCGGAATGCCTTGCAAGCCCGCCAGCAAAATAAGCATGGCGAAGCCGATGCCCTGCCAGTTGCTCATGATGATGACGCTCGGCATAGCCCATTTTGTATCGTGAATCCATTTGGGCCCGTCGATGCCGAATATCTCCAGAATGTGGTTGATCATGCCGATTTCCGGCTGGTAGATCCAGCGCCAGATGGTGGCGGCGGCGACGGTCAGCGTGATCTGCGGCAGGAAATAAATCGTGCGGAAGAAGATGATCCCGCGCATCTTGCGATTGAGCGCCAGCGCCAGCCAGAAGGCGATGAAGATGCCGGTCGGCACGGCGACGAAGGTGTAATAGAAGCTATTGCCCAGCGATTTCCAAAAGAGCCGGTCATTGACCATCGTTTCGAAGTTCTTTAAGCCGACGAATTCGGGCGCTTTCGCCAGGCTCCAATCGGTGAGCATGATGTAGAAGGCGAAGAAGATCGGGAAAAGCATGAATACGATGAAGCCGACCAAGTTTGGCAGCAGGAAAAGGTAACCCGCGATGGTCTCTTCCCGGCGCAAACCGGTGAAAGCCAGCTTGAACTGGGCGAAGGCGCCAGGCTTTCGCTTCCGGCGCTCTGTCCCAGCTGCTATCTCAGCAGCCACTCAAGTCCTCCAAGACCGGCTGCTACCGCGCTGCGGAAGCATCTATTTTCAGGGGAGGGCACAAATGCAATCATGCAAAACTTTATCTGATTTCTGCAATTTATATAGCAGATCCGCGCGATAAAACCGATTACGCAACCGAAACACCACTCTAACACGACGCACAGTGGATGTCAAATGATCGCTCTGCCCGCATCTCGAAATCGAACGGGGCTTGCCGAATTGAGCGCTGATACAAGAGCCTGCCAGCCGCCAACATCACTTGCGCGAAACGGTAATCAGGGTATTTGATTGCAGGTCAGTCACTTCACTGTAGCCGCCATCGCTCCAGCGTATCGTCAGCCGCCGCGGCGCCGCGCCCGCCGGAAAGCCGAAATGAACGCGACTGCTGTCGCCGGACAGATAACCGCTCAAAGCCGTCACATCGCGATGAAATATGCCTGTGTCCGTATGCAAACTGAGTTGCGCGCCAATAATGGCGCCGCCGCTCCAGCGCAAGTCCACTTCGACAGCTTCGTCGGCGCAGAGCCGATTCTCGAAGAGCTTCGCCGGCTTGAGCAGATTGTTGACCACCACATCCAGATCGCCATCGTTATCCAGATCCGCGAGAGACATGCCGCGGCCGCTCGCGCGATCATTCAAGCTCCAGCCTGGCTGCGTGACGAAGTCGTTCCCGGCCAGATTGCGATAGACCTGATTCTCCTCAACCAGCTCATTATTCGGCAGATGCGAGAATAGCTCGACCGAGATCATGCCGTTGACGACATACAGGTCTTGATAACCATCATTGTCCAGGTCGCCGAATTTCGCCGACCAACTCCAGCCGGTGCCATCCAGCCGCAGGTCGCGCGCGATATTGGTCCCCCGCCCACCCTTCCCGGCATATAACACATTCTCCATAATCTGCGGATCGCCTTCAATATGCGGCATCCCCATCATCATGTCCATCACCGGCTGCCATTGCGCCATGGTCGTCTCATCATCGGCATAGGGTTTCATATCAACAGCGAAGATTTCACGAAGACCGTCGTTGTCCAGGTCGGCGGCATCATAGCTCATGGTGCTATGGGGCATGACATCCAGCGCTTGGCTCTCCTGCCAGGCGCCATCGACGAACCGGAAATAACGATCCGGCACGGCGAAATCGTTGCCAATGGTGATCTCAGGGTCGCCGTTTTGATTCAAGCGCGTCAAGATCGCCAGCGTATTGGAGCGGTCGGCGAGGCGGCGCGCCCGGAAGCTGCCTCCAAGATTCTCATAATAAATGACGCCCGAGCGCGGCGCGGTCTGCCCCAATATCTTTTCGTTCTCAACATCGTAAGACCCCGTCACCAGGTCGAGGTCGCCATCGCCATCAGCATCAAGCCAGTTCATGGCGTAGCCGATATAGGTGACGCCGCTGAGCACCTGCGTCTCGAAAGTCTCGTCGCCTCGGTTGCGCCAGTAAAGCGGCGCCACCGCTTGCTGCGTGAAGACGATATCCAGCCAGCCATCGTCATCGACATCGAGGGTCGCGGCCGCTCGCGCCGGTGTCCGCGATGGCAGCGCCAAACGTTCGAATTGCAAATCGCCGCGATTCCAGAATACATGGCTGTCGCCCGCCAGATTCGCCAGCACAATATCCAGCAGACCGTCGTTGTTGAGGTCGCCAAGCGCCAAGCCAGCGCCATTGCTATCGTAATAGCCGACCGGCTCCGCAGTCGGCATCGTGATATGGTCTAGCTCATGCCCGAAGAATTCTCCGCTGCACGCGGTCCGCGCATTCAGCAACTGAGCATCCACCTCTACCGGCGCGTAGATGCGGAGGGCGAACGAGGCTGGCGCGAGGAAAAGGCAGGACAATAGGAAGAAAGCAAGGATCAGTCGAGCGAGCATGTTTCAGCCTTTGTTGCGGAAGTGAACGCCAAGACGATAACACTAGCTAATCAGTTTCGCAATCACCCCCGGGCAAGCGCGCTCAGATTCAAAATGCGTCGAAATGCAAGAGGACGAGCCATTGGCTCGCCCCCGAAACTTGGTTTTGAATGCCTTGGCAGGCTTTAGGCATAGATGAAACGGAATGGTCTAGGATTCGGCTTCGGTCTCCGCCGCTGGCGGGTTCTCCAGGTCTGCCAATGTCGGCATTGACTCCTTGCGCGAGTGAACGCCGGTCGCGCCATCCGGGCGGGTACCGCGGCGTTCCAGGCTTTGCAACTTCCCATCGCCATCGTAAGCGCGGACTTCAAAACTGTACTCGCCTTCCTGGAAGCGCCAGTCATAACGCCAGATGACCCAGGTCAGTTCGGAGAGCGGCTGCCGCAACTGCGCCTCTTCCCATTCGCCGCCGTTCACGCTGACTTCCACGCGCGAGATCATCTTGGCGCCGCTGTAGGCGATGCCGCCGACCGGCACGATATAATCGTCATTGTCCTTGAGAATGGCGTCTGTGGCGACCGCATCCACAACCGAGGTGGTGTTCACGATCGCGTCCACGCTCCAGCCGCGCCGCACCCAGTAACCTTCCGCCCAGGCGTCAACGAATTCGATGCTCTTGATCCACTTGGGCTGCTTCATGCCGTAGCGGTCGGGGAGGTAGATGCGCAGCGGGAAGCCGTGCTTCTGCTTCAAGGGCTGATCATCCCATTCATAAGCGAACATGATCCGCTCGTCCGACCGGATGAGATCAAGCATGACATACTCGTCGAAGTTGTCAGCGCCCGTGATCTTCAGAGCAACCGCCTCTTCTTGCGGCTGCACCAGTTCGAGGAAGTCTTTGACCAAGAAACCCGACCATTTCGTCGTGCTGATCAACGTGCCGCCGATGCGATTGCTGATGCAGGACAACGTGATGAAGCGGTCGACGCGGTCAAACTTGTCGTACAATTCTTGCAGCGACAGGCTGACCGGATTATCCACCAAACCAGTGACCTCGAGCCGCCATTCGTTGGAATCGATCACCGGCGGGCGCGAACTGATATCGATGCGATAGTGGTCATCGAGCGGCGTATACTCCGGGCGCGTCCCCGGCGCCGGTTGCATATTGTCATTGATGTTCGGCAAGTTGCCATCGGCCGCGCCCGAGGGCAATTCGTCCACCACTTTGCCCTCGCCCGGTTGACCGCCAACCAAAGCGCCCAATCCCGCGCCGATGACAGTCAAAACCGCGCTGGCGCCGCCAATGCGCACCATGAATTGCCGCCGATCCAGCGCCTCAACCGCGATCGTCTCGCCGGTCTCCTCATCAATCTTGGTCTTGGCGTCGCTATGCGCCAAAATGTTGTAAATCCAATTGGCGGCGACGGCCCAAAGCTGGAAGGCGAGCAGCACCCAAATAAGCTGGACATACTCATTAGCGGTGGCAGTCAGGTTGACCTGTGCCGAAATCATCATCATCACCGCGCCTAACGCGAGGCCAAGCATCAGACCGGGATATAAACTGCGGGGGCTGGATTTGCTGCGATTGAGCGCGCCGAAGAGCAGCGCGATCACGACTACGCCCAGCAGCAGGAAAGCGCCCAAACCCATCAACTGCTCGGCAGTTTTTGCCGCGGCGGAGGTTTCGCCCATATCAAAGGCGATGATCATTTCCACCATCGTATCTATGCCGAAAGTAAGCAGCGGTCCTGGCAATTGCCGCGAGACAAAATCAAAGACATCAAAGGGGATAAAGGGCAGACCGGCCAGCATATCCGCCAGAAAGAGCAACGACATCAGCGTCATGGTCAGCAAACCGCCGACCAGCGCGCCAAGCCAAATGGATGGTTTTCGTAAATTGTCCATAATCCTTAATCATCCTCCTTAGTCGAATGGGATGCTTACAGTATAAAGCAAAATTTGGCGCAAATATATTGCCCTTAGATTACGAGCGCCGCGAAAAGTAACGGGCAAAACTTGTAAAGTTTGCAAGGATTGTCCGCTACTAACGGTGTCTCATTGGGCTTGTTCAAAGCGGCCAGCCAAAGGCGCTCCTGCTTTTATAAAACATAATAGTCAATAGTATTTCAAAATACATATGTTTGGCTTATTTTAACCAAATGTCATAGTACTTACTGATTTTGACTTAAGATACATTCTATTGACCTATTTCCTACATCTCCAATATCCGCGAAATCGACTTTGCGCCAGACCTCTTTGTATTAAAATGTATACAAATTGCTGAAGTAGGATCAGGAAACTCACTGATGCTGCGGCTCGCGCCGAAGCCTAGGCCAAATGGATGGTGAAATGATGAAGACATCGGAATTCATACCTCCCCTCTCCGCCCGCGCGATAATATATTATGATAATATGTCTCGCGTATCATTCCCTCTACTCTCAAGCGCCCGCCTGAAATGGATTATCGCGGCGCTGGTCATCCTGCTGCTGCCGCTAAGCCAGGTCTCCGCCGTTGAGATCCCAGTAAGCGCGGGCTGCACACTGGCGCAAGCCATCACATCCGCCAATGAGGATGCCGCGCCGAGCGGCAGCAGTTGCGCGGCCGGCAGCGGCGACGACATCATCATCCTGCGGGGCGACATCACCCTGGACGCGGCGCTGCCCGCCATTACCTCAACCATCAGCATTCGAGGCAACGCGCATAGCATCAGCGGCGACGAAACGTATCGCATATTTAACGTAACCAGCGGCGGCAACCTGACCATTGACCGGCTGACCGTGACCAAAGGCGAGGTAGGCGGCAACCTTGGCGGCTGCGTCCGAATCCACGGCGGCAACGGGCTGACCATCCGCGACAGCGTCCTGCGCGAATGTTCGTCGGGCGGGAATGGCGGCGCCCTTTATGCTGGTACGGGCGTCGTGCACATCTCAGGCAGCCGGTTTATCAATAACGTTGCCGGAGGGAACGGCGGCGGGATAATAGCCTTGACCCAGAGTACTGCCGCCCTGGATATCCTGATTGAGGACAGCGTCTTTGAAGACAACACCGCTGGTAATGACGGGGCATTGACCTTTCTAGGAGACACGAACAGTGTCAACGCGACCATAAGAAACAGCGTCATTCGCAACAATACAGCTCGCAGGAATAGCGGCGGCATCGGGATGAGTGGCGACATCACCCTGAGCCTGGAAAACAGCGCCGTTTACAACAATACTGCGAACAACGGCGGCGGTATGTATATTTATAACGGCACGGTGACCGTCGAAAACAGCGTCTTTTACGGCAACAGCGCCCCCAATGGCGGCGGCATCAGATTGTCCACACTTGACTCTAGGTCTACGGATATCACCCTCACACATGTCACAATAGTCAACAACAAAAGCGGCGGCTTGATTGACGACAATAGCCAGGGGGCTACTACAATCAAGCTCTATAACAGCCTGCTGGCTGGCAACGCGGACGACTGCGTCCTCCAGCAAGACGCTACTGTATTCACGAGCACTGGCAGTCTCATCGCGGACGGCAGCTGCTCGCCAGCGTTGAGCGGTGATGCCCGCGTCAGCGAGTCGGGGCGGTTGCTCGAAGGCAGTCCGGCCATCGGCGCTGGCGCTGCTGATCACTGTCTAGCCACCGATTATCGCGGCTTTGCCCGACCCGTCGAGGCCGGCTGCGATATCGGCGCTTTTAATTACCTGTCGCCGCCACGCGGCATCATCACGGTAGACGCGGGCTGCACGCTTTACCAGGCGATCAGAGCCGCCGCTGATATCCCGAGCGACGTACGGCCCCCGCCCGAGATCGGGAGCTGCGAATACCCTGACACCGACAACGGCAACAGCATCATCCTGCCGCCGGAGGGCTGGACCACATTGACAGCCGGCCCTCTCAACATTTGCCAGAGTAAAATCCCGCCGATCACGATTGAAGGCAACAATCATACGATCAACGGCGGCAAACAAAATCCGATCTTTATTCTGTGCAACGTCAACGTGACTATCAAAAACCTAACCATGATCAATGGCAAAGCCTTTGCTGCTGACGACGAGTCTACGGTCAATGGAAACGATAACGGCAATGGCAACGGCTTCGTCGCCAGCAGCGCCAACAGCGAGTCTGCCGGCAACGGCGGCGCCATCTCAGTTTCCGATGGCAGTCTGACGCTTGAGAACAGCCCAATAAGGAATAGTTTCGCGACCGGATCCGGTGGCGCCATCTATAGCAAGAACAGCGAAGTCGCCATCAACAACAGCGCCATAACAGGCAATACTTCGAGTAAGGGCGGCGGCATCTACGCGTCTGAGGGCGCGGTGACCATCGGCAAAGGCAGCGTCATATCGGGCAATGTTTCTGATATGAGCGGCGGCGGCATCTATGCAAATGGAAACGAAATCAAGACGATCATCGACAACAGCAGCATAACGGGGAATTCCGCCAAGGGAAATGGCGGCGGCGTCTATGCGGCCGGCGGCATGGTGACCATCAGCAATAAAAGCGTCCTTTCCGACAACATGGCTGATGGCGACGGCGGCGGCGTTTATGTCAATGAGGCTATCGAACTGCTGCTTGAAAACAGCGTCCTGAAGAATTCTTCCGCCAAGGGAAATGGCGGCGGCATCCACGCGGCCGGGAGTACAGCGACAATTAACAACAGCGCGATACAGACGAGTTCCGCGTGGAGAAATGGCGGCGGCATCTCTGTGGTCAGCAGCACAGCGACCATCGAAAACAGCGCTGTAAGCGGCAATACCGCAGCCTTGGGCGGCGGCGTCTTTGTCGGTGAAGAAAGCCGGCTGAATCTTGAAGACAGCACGATCACTGACAACTCCGCCACTGCTCCGAGAGGCGTCGGCGGCGGGCTCTTCGGCTCATACTTCCGCTCCATAAGCGTCCAGAGAAGCTCAATCGGCCGCAACCAGGCGACTCTGCAGGGCGGCGGCATCATGGTGGAACGCGGTGACGCTATGATAATGGCTAACAGCACCATCTACGAAAACAAGACGAACGCAATAACGGGGGAAGGCGGCGGAATTTTCGTCAGGGACGGAATAGCCGGATTCTATCACACCACGCTCGCCTACAACGAAGCGGGATCGCGGCGAGGCGGCGGCCTCTACATGCTCGATGCGGCAGAGGTTCATCTGCGAAACAGCATCATCGCCGGCAGTAAAGGCGGCGACTGCCGCGTCCATGTCCCTCAGAGCGGCCAATTGCCCGGCAGGCTGGACACGAATGAATACAACATCATCCAGGATGGTTCCTGCGCAACGCCAGAGATCTTCACTCGCGATCCCATGCTCGGCAGCCTGATGTCCACTTCGCCCGCTTATTTCCCGCTGCAGCCGGGCAGTTTTGCAATTGACATCATTGACACCGATAGCACCGAGGTGACTTGTCCTGAGACCGACCAGCTCGGCAGGGAACGGCCCGTTGGAAAAGCTTGCGACATTGGCGCTGTTGAATTTGTGCCCCCCCCCCCGCGCCCGCGCCCATCCCCGGCTGAGGATGATGATGAGGAGGAGGAAGAGCCCACGCCCCCCAAACCACCGGTGAACACCTGCCTAACCTTGCCCGAGAGCATCCGCGTGCGCCCAGGGACCGGCGGCGTGCAGTGCCAGCGGGTGGCGGAAGCTGCTACGGTAGGCAATCAGACGGTCATCGACGCCGGCTTGATCGACGCCGTCGATGTCTGGGGTTGGATGGGCTATGGGGTGGAAGTCTGCTTCCGCAATCATCATAAGGGCATCTTGCTCTTTTTGGATGCGGCGACCGCCCCGCGCAGCCTGTCGGCTTTGCCTTTACACACTGCCACCGACATGACTTGCAGCTTTATCGATAGTCCCGGCACGATCGCGCTCGTCCACCAGCCAAGCACCCCAAGCGTGCAGGCGGCTCTGGCAGCTGGTTTGCAAGACTGCAAGGTCAGCACCACCGCTATCGTCAACTTCCGCGATGGACCCGGCGGCAACCTCATCATGGGCTTCATAGATCCCCGGGGCGACCGCATCGACGGCTGGCTTCCCCAGGGCGTGACGCTGACGGCTCTAGCGCGGACGCAGAAATGGTTCAAGGTGGATTATCATGGCAATATCGGCTGGATCAGCGCTGATTATGTAATCCCGCAGGGAAGCTGTGACGAAGGGTCCGGCTTGCGAGCAGCAGGCGCCTGAGCGCATGTCGACAGGGTTTTGGCTTATGACCGCGCGTACGCTGGAATCCTTGCTGAGCAGCGGCGAGTGCTGGTGCGGCGGCTCGCAGTGGCAAGGCAAGCCGGTCATCCGCGTCAGCGTCTGCTCCTGGATCACCACCGCTGACGATGTCAGTCGATCAGTGGCCGCTTTCGTCGCCGCTCGAGACCAAGCTCGCGCTTCCCTGGCTTAGAACGCGCACAAGTTCGCGATTTTGCCGCGCAGCCGCGCCGCCTCGCGCAAATCGGTATTGTCGCTGAAGAGGTCAATCCCGCCAATCAGCGAGCCTGCGGCAATCGCCTTCACTTCCGGGTCGACGATCTTCGCCACGAGCGGCTCGATATAGCGCCAGGCATTGCTCACAAGAAAGCCGCGCCCATGGAAGTCCTGTGTCGCCGGCTGTATTGGCGCGGTCAAGCGCGCCCCGTTGTGCAGCCTGTTGAGCGCTTCGTATGCCCGGCCGAGGTCTCGCTCCCGTTCGCGCCAGCTTGCTCCGCGCAGCGCAGCCCGCAGCGTCGGCGCGAGTTCGGCGGCGCAAGATAGCTCGGCAAAAGCAGTGCCCAGCCACTTGGGATAAGGCGCATATCGCTTCTCATACAAAAAGCAGAGCAGCATGATGGAACGCGCCAATCGACCGGCGATCACGGCCGAGCCGAGTTCATCACCGCGAGCGCCGGCCCGCGGCGCCAGATGCTCATCCTGCCCGATGCGGCTCCAGCCGCAAGCCAGCAAGTACAGCCAAATATCGCGCGGATAATAGCGGAACCGGTCGCGGAGCAAGCCCAGCCCAAGCGCATCGTGAAAAACTTCGCCGCTCGTGAAGCTCAGCAACTTCTGCTGCGGCAGGCTCAGCCAATCCGCCGCGGTCAACTCTTGGTCGGCTGAGAGTCCCAGAGTGTCCTGCAGGTAGCTGTAAAGCGTCAAGATTTCGATGCGATGGTTGATCTTGCCAGCGCTGATATCCTGCAAGAGTTGTGTGCCCTGGTCGCCGTCGCCGGTCTTCGGCGCGCTGAAATTGGTCGAGTAGCCCATGAAACGATAAGGCAATTCTGTCGCCAGAGTCTCATGCAGTTCCTTCGCCAGCCGATGGTGATCGACCGGCGCGAGGAAGAGCATGAAGCGCGGACCCCAATGATGATCGGTCGATACAGCATCGTCATAACCCAGAACTTCCGAGCCGCTGCCGATCAAAGCAGCGCTATATGGCAAGCCGGGCCAGCGCCGCGCGATGATGGGCTGCGCCGCCTCATGAAAGAATGCCCGCGCCAGTTCCAAGCCCCTTACATTCTGAGGCGCTTCATACTCCTGCATCGCTCCTCCTGTGCTCGTTGCAACGCCAATGGTCCCGCCATTAGGACGCCCGCCTTCAAGATACGGGGCGGACGCGGCAAAACCGTTGGCATGATCGAACATTTGCGCAAAGCTTTTTTCGCGCGCAAACGCAAAAGTCGCCTCAAACTTCGCGCAATCCCGCGCCATCACTGGCAAACAGCCTTTGCGCATTGTAAGATTTCCTTTGCGCTCTCTGTGCCAATCCGACCTTTGCGACCCTGACCTCGGCGTCAGTGCCGTCAATAAATCTGACCATGCCTTTTGGCAATAGCCGTGTATAATACGTCTCAACAAGATTTTAGCGCCAAGATGGGAGTATACAGGCCGTGTCCGCACCAAGTCGACTAAAAGAATTGCGTGACCAGATAGACCCGATCAACCTGCAAATCCTGGAGTTGCTGAACAAGCGCGCCACGATCGCCCGGGAAATCGGCCAAGTCTTGCAACAGGTGGGCACGCGATTTTATGACCCGCAGCGGGAAGCCGAAATGCTCACCGCGCTACAAATGGCCAACGAAGGTCCCTTCAGCAATGAGACGATCAGCAAGCTATTCAGCGAGATTTTCCGCGCCACGCTCAACCTCGAAGAGCAAGACGCGCGGCAGACGATCCTCGTCCAGCGAAAAAAGCCGGACCAGCATACAATCATCGAATTCAACAATGGCTTGCGCCTGGGCAACGATACCTTCGAGATCATCGCCGGTCCCTGCGCGGTGGAAAGTTACGAGCAGATGGACGCCGTCGGCGCGGTCCTGGCCGAGCGCGGCGTCAAGATGATCCGCGGCATGGGCTACAAGCCGCGCACCTCCCCCTACGACTTCCAGGGCATGGGCGAAGAGGGCTTAAAAATCTCGCGACAGGTCGCCAACAAATACGGTCTGGCGGTCATCAGCGAAGTGCTTGATATGTCCCTGATTCCCATGATGGACGAGTATGTCGACGCCTTCTGGGTGGGAGCGCGCAATATGCAGAACAGTTTCCTTCTGCGCGCCCTGGGCAAGCAGAGCAAACCCGTCTTGGTCAAGCGCGGCTTCGGCGCCACCCTCAAGGAGTTCATCTACGCCGCCGAATACATCATGGCCAGCGGCAACGAGCAAGTCATCCTGATGGAGCGCGGCATCCGCACTTTCAGCGAATGGACCCGCAATACGCTCGATATCAGCGCCGTGCCCCTGCTCAAACAGGAGACGCATCTGCCCATCATCGTTGATATCTCCCATTCGGCTGGCCGGCGCGATATCGCCAATCCGCTCGGCCGCGTCGCGCGGGTCAGCGGCGCCGATGGCTTGATGGTCGAGGTCCACCCCAACCCGGATGTGGCCATGTCCGATGCCAAGCAGCAACTGAACCTGGATCAGTTCAATCAGTTGATGGACGATGTCGAATCCGTCGGCGGCCGCTACAAGCAGCCGGCGGTATGATCAACTGAGATAGCGATACAGAAGACGCTTAGGCGCCTTGTTCACCGACTGGTACAAGGCGCTTTTTGTGTTGGGCTAACTACGGCGCGAAGCGTATTCCGCCTGTAGACTAAGCACTGTCAGGGGGCAGAGCATATAAGAGACTATGATCGCCTGGTCGCGTCGCAACAATATCAAGCTCGTCATCGCAATCGCCATCCTGGCGCGGCTCATCATCCTGCTCGCCTTCCCCGATATCTTCGCCTATACCGAAATAGCGGTAGAAACCCACGGCTCGGTCGCTTACGACGAATACGCCCTGAACCTGCTGGAAACTGGCGTCTACGGCCGTGAACCGGGCATCCCTGACGCGGGCCTGCCGCCGCTCTACAGCACTCTGCTGGCTCTGATTTATGGCGTATTCGGACGCCACTACATTGCGGTCGCCGCCGCGCACATCCTCCTCGATACGCTGTCAATCGCCCTGCTCTATGACATCTGCCGGCGCCTCTTCACCGAATCCGGCGACACAATCGGCGCGCTCGCCGGGTTGTTCTTCGCCCTCTACCCCTACCTCATCTTTCAGAACCTGACGCTCAACGATACCGCCCTGTGGATTCTGCTGCTCCACCTTTTCGTCTGGCTGCTGGTCCATTTGCGCGAGCGCGAAACGCTCGATCGGCATACCGTCTTGATCGCGCTAGCAGCGGGGGCAGTGCTGGGGCTATCCACCTTGGCGCGGGCATTGCTGCCGCCACTGGCGCTGCTGGCCGTGATCTGGTTTCGGCTGCATCTGAACTGGCGCGAGAGCCTGCTGCGTCTGTTGCCCGTCGCCATCGTGAGCGTCCTGGCGCTCCTGCCGTGGATCGCGCGGGGCCAGCAGATTTACGGCGGCTTTGTGCCCATCGCGCTCAACAGCGGCGAGAATATTTATCAAGGCAACAACCCTTGGACGGCCGCGGTTTTCCGCGCCGGTTACGATGCGCAGTGGCTGCCGCCGCCCCTTGACGCCCCGCCCCTCGATGACCCGCTGGCGCGCAACAATCACCTGACAAATGCTGGTTGGTCCTACCTGCGCGAGCGCCCGGAGCGCATACCCGAACTGCTCTGGGTCAAGCTGGGCGTGTATTGGAATGTCAACGTCACGCCAATCAACAACCTGCGTCAGGGTGAAAGGCTCGCCATTGACGACAAGGGCGCGGTCGTCATCGTCAGCGGCGAAGGCTCGCACATCGGCGTGACCGCCGCGAACGCCGCCTATCAGGACGATAGCCTGTTTAACGTCATCGGACGGCGCGTACACATTTTATACTTCGGCGGCTTGTGGCTGCTGGCGATCATGGGCGTCTGGCTGAGCCGGCGGCAGTGGCGCGCCTTGAGTCTGCTGGTCTTTGTGCAGATAAGCCAGACGGCGATGTATCTGCTCTTTCACCCGTCCACGCGCTACCGCTCGCCGACCGATCCGCTGCTCTTAGTGTTTTCGGCGGTTGCGGTGGTTTGGTTGCTGAGGCGGTGGCGGGGGCGGCTCATTCACCCGCAAAGTCCCCAAAGTGCTGACGCGGAAATGGAACTCTGAACTGGCGCTAGCTATATAAGTCAAGTTAGAGTTTACCACTATACTGGTTGGTCTGAATTAGGCTTGGTGGAAAACCTTCATGAGCAATGCACCAAAGAAAGAGAATATAGACCCCTTCAAAGATGTAACAGTTCACTGCGAAACAGCGCGGGAATTTATGGATAATCTTGACTTGACCCATCCCAGATGGTTTAGGCAAAACTGGATCTTTCGTGGGCAAAACGACGCGCGTTGGGAACTAACGCCAAGTCTGTTTCGCAATTGGAGCAAAGAAACAAATCCAGGGCTAGAGCTTGCCCTGATACGATTATTCATCAGCAATGCCAACTTAGCCCAACTACCTATTCCCAATAACTCTCTTGGCTATTACACAAATTCGTTCAAGCCGACCGTGCGGCAGCTCTCGGCAGGCGCCAGGTATGACTTCTCGCATGTGGTGTTCGCGATCGCCCAGCACTCCGGCGTTCCTACGAGGTTGCTTGACTTTTCACATAGCCCACTTATTGCTGCGTACTTCGCTATTGATTTCGGCAGCCTGTACGAAAGTTTGGGTTTGGCATCTGACCAACTGGCACAGTATTTCCGGTGCTGCGCAGACTGTTATACCGCCGGAAATGATGTCGAAGCGACCGTTGCTGAACTAGTGGACAGAGTCAAACTGAGTATGAAAAACTTGCCCGGCGAAGTCGCGGTATGGGCTGTGCAGGCCCAAGACTTAGGTGACTATACTTCCATTAAACTGCTGGAACATCCATTTATGGAAATCCTGCCGCTGCGTATGCAGAAGGCGTTATTCTTGTGCGACACTGAATTCGCGGAAGAAGATGTCCAACGGGGACGTAGCTGGCCATCTTTGGACTCCAAGCTGGCGACCTTAATCGATACAAATGGAATCTACAAGCTGACGATGCCTTATGAGGAGGCAGAAGCCTTGAATGACTTGCTCACTTTGCATCGATTCTCACCGGCAGTTGTTAAACCTTCTTATGAGGCGGTAGCAAATCAGACGGTAGCAGTCGCCTATGAGATGTTTACCCCGAACAATGACACATGCAAGTGATGGACAAAGCGGACTTGCATTTTGCCCGTTATGTCTTCGCATTGAATTATTTGAGTGCCTCTGTGGCTAATCCGCTCGATCCGGCGCGAGCAGCTCCCAGAAGCGCGACAGCAAATAACGATACTTCAAGCCATGCGATGTCAGCACCAGCGTCAACAAAAACAACGCGGGTATCGCCACGATCATCAACGAGCCGCGCCCGCCATCCCATACCGGCGGCTTGAACTCGAAGACCGCCCCATCAAGCAGCGGATCCACATACATCACCAGGATCGTCAACGCCGTCAACAGGCTGCTCAACAGCAGGATCCGCCGATGCCGCCAGAAGGTCCGCGGCTGATAAATGTCGATGCCCTGCACATGCCAGGTGATCAGCATCCCGTAAAGCGCGACCATGATCGTCACCGACGAGCGCGTCATCATGAGGTCGCCGCCGCTGCCGAACCAGGTGATCAGATAGAGCAGCGTGATACAGACCGCGCCGATGAAACCCATCGTGAATATGTAATCAACCACATC
Source organism: Anaerolineae bacterium (assembly GCA_022824365.1). GTDB lineage: Bacteria > Chloroflexota > Anaerolineae > Aggregatilineales > Phototrophicaceae > UBA6055. The sequence continues at coordinate 68,807 of JAJEAA010000034.1, read as the reverse complement.
GCGCCGGAAGCGCGACATGAACTGCGGCCGCAGCCAGCCGAAGGCGATCAGTGTGGCGGGCAGGTTGACCGTGCCGAAGGTCGCCCAACTGATCTGCACCGGCGTGATCGGAAAAGGCAGCGCCATGAAGGCGATGAAAACGAAGAAGGCGATACCGTAGAAATTCCGCACCAGGAACATCTTCATCGTGCCGAAGATGGTCTGCGTGGTCTCCTTGCCCTCGCGGAAGGCCCGCGGCAGCGTCGACATGGCGTTGTTGAGCAAGACGATATCGGCGACGTCTTTGCTTATCTGCGTCCCGTCATTCATCACGATTGCCAGGTTCGCCGCCTTCAGCGCCGGCACATCGTTGACGCCATCGCCCACCATCGCCACATATTCGCCTTGCCGCCGCAGCGACTCGACTATCCGTTGTTTGGTATCCGGCTCAATACGGGCGAAGACATGGCTGTCGCTTACCGCGTTGTCAAATTCGCCCTCGCCCATCGCATCCAACTCGGCGCCGGTGTAAGCGCGGCTGCCGATATCCATGCCGGCGCTCCCCGCGATGGCGCGGACCGTCTCCAGGTTGTCGCCCGAAATGACCTTCAGCGTCAAGTCTTCTTCGCGGAATGCGCCCAGCGTGTCCTGAATATCGACGCGGATCTCATCGCTCATGACGATAAGCGCCAAAGGCTGCGCGTCATAGGAGACAATGCCCGCGTCCAAATCCGGGTCGCCGCTCATCCGCGCGAAAGCCAGCACCCGCATGCCATCTCGAGCCAGCGTTTCCGCATCGTGATACCAGGCGTGGTCCGGCGCCAGCAAGCGCTCGGGCGCGCCCAAAAGCAGCGTCCTATCCGCCAGGCAGACGGCCGCCCACTTCCGCCCCGAGGTGAAGGGAATCTCGCGCAGTTTCTGCGGGTGGACTTCGTTGACCACGATGCCGTCGATATAACGCTCAATAGCCTGCGCGGTATTGTTCAAATGCGCCAGGTTCTTGAGGTAAGTGTGAAGCTCGCTATGAATCTCATCGCTGCCCGTCTCGGCAATGTCGATGATCTCTCGCACAGCCAGCTTGTTCTGCGTCAGCGTCCCGGTCTTGTCAAAACAGAGCACAGTCGCATTCGCCAAGGACTCCACCGCATTGACGCGCTGAATGAGCGTCTGCTGCATGCTGATTTTGACCGCGCCGATGGTCAGCGACAAGATCGCAACCAGCACCAGCCCCTGCGGCACGAGGCTCGTCGTGAATACCACCGCATTGCGCACGATCTCAAGAAAGGCTTTATCGAGAAAGAAACCGGTCACGAAGATCATCGGCACGAAGACCAACATGATCAGCACCGTGACTTCAACCGTGATGTCGATCTTGATCTGCGTCGGCGTCTTGACCACCTTGTACTGCTTGGCGAGGACGGAAAGCTGATTGATGTGACTATCCGCGCCGACCTGGGTCGCGCGCATGATGCCGCTGCCGGCGACGCAGAAGGAACCGGACAAGACCTTGTCATCGGCCGCTTTGCTGACCGCGTCCGATTCGCCGGTCAGGTGCGATTCGTCCAGCTCCAGCGAATCCGCGCGCGCGACCACCCCATCAACCACCAGCCGGTCGCCCGGATTGAGACGGATAATCTCGTCTTTGACCACCTCGCGCATCGACACATCGATCCATTCGCCATCGCGCAGGCAAGTCACCGACTGCTCGGACAGCGCCGCCAGCCGGTCCAACTGTCGCTTGGCATTGAATTCCTGGATCATGCCGAAGAAAGTATTGGACACCACGCTGAAGCCGGCGAAGAAGGCGGTCGCGTAATCACCCAGCGCGATGACGATTATCAGCATGCCGCCGAGGACGATGTTGAACAGGTTCAGCACATTCTCGCGGAAGATATCCCAATAGCTCCGCCCGACCCGCGCCTCAAAGTCATTGCTCTCGCCGCGGCGCTGCCGATCGAGGACTTCCGCCCGTGTCAGTCCAGCAATATGCTCGGTCTGTTCCTGCTGCCCTGCGATGGCGCTCTGCATATCCGCTTCGCTCTGTTTATTGGAAAGCGTTTAGCACGTATACGAATCAATTGGTCAAAAGATGTATCTTGCTCGGCAATAGCCGCCCGCTATTGTAACAGCGAGCGCGCTTGCGCCAAGTCCACGCAATAACCGCGCAAATGAGCGGCAGCCAGCAAATTCTGGTATGCTTCCCCGCGAACGCAAACACGGTTTCCGCAGTTAAGGACGACTTATGATACAAATTGCAGAAATGCTCCCCCCAGTTTATTCGCCGCTGTGGGACTTGGTGGCGCAATGCGGCGTCAGCAAAGTCGTCGGCGCGCTCGATCTGGAACATCGGCTTGGCGACGAAGCGCCTTGGTCCTATGTCTCGCTACTGCGCGTCAAAAATGCTTATGAAGCGCGCGGCTTCGAGCTTGCCGTCATCGAAAGCCGGCCGCCGCTGACCAAAGCCAAGCTCGGCCTTGACGGTCGCGATGAGGAGATCGCGGCAGTCTGCGAATTGCTGGAAAGCATGGGCAAGCTGGGGATCGGCGTCTGGTGCTACGAATGGATGCCTGTCATGAACTGGCTGCGCACCTCGACGGAGATTCCGTCGCGCGGCGGGGCGCTGGTCACCGGCTATGACCACAGCCAAATGCGGGACGCGCCTATGACCGAATACGGCGAAGTCGGCGAAGCGCAACTCTGGGATAACCTGCATTACTTCCTGGAGCGCGTGCTTCCAGTAGCCGAGGCGGCGGGCGTCAAGCTGGCGATGCACCCCGATGACCCGCCTCTGTCGCCGATTCGCGGCTTGGGGCGCATCATGCGCAGCATCGAGAACTTTCAGCGCTTGCTCGATATCGTCCCGAGCGAGATGAACGGCATCGCCCTCTGCCAGGGGAATTTCACGCTGATGACGGACGATCTGCCCCAAGTCATTCGGCAATTCGGCGACAAGATCTTCTTCGTGCATATGCGCGATGTGGCGGGCACGCGGGAGAAATTCGAGGAGACCTTCCACGACGCCGGCCAGACCGACATGGTCGCCTGCATGCGCGCCTATCGCGATATTGGTTTCGACGGGGCGCTGCGCCCCGATCATGTCCCGACGATGGCGGGCGATGACAATGAACATGCCGGCTACTCTTCCATCGGCCGACTATTCGCCATCGGTTATATAAAGGGAATCCGAGAAGTTGTATACGGCGCGCGAGACTAAGACAATCTAACCGGGAACAGCAACTTCTTCGCGGTCATCATCGTCCTCGACATCCTCGCCTCTCTTCTGTTTCAGTTCACTATCACTGATTACAAACAGGGCGACCACCGCGCAGATCGCGCAGGCGGCGGCGCCAATCCACATCAAGATGCTGAAGGTCGCGGCAAAGGACTGCTTGATGACCTGGCGTACATTTTCCTGCTCTTCAATCGTCAGCGATTCGGGAATGCTCGTCTCAACCAAGTCGCCCGCATCCGCCTCCAATGCCAACTGCGCTTGGACCGGCAGCGTCTTGATATACGGATCATTTATCAGCAGTTGACCAAACCAGGTGATGGCAAGCCCGCCCAATATGCCGACGACCAATACCTGGCCAACGCGAACCATGGTGCTGTTGACACCGGAGGCGATACCGGCATTGTCCGCCGGCGCCGATGCCATTGCCGCCATGGTTAAGGGGGCAAATGCCAGGCCGAACCCGAAGCCAAATAGGACTACCGGCAAAAAGAATGAACTTAGATACTCCGATTCTCCGCCCGTCACGCCGACATTGGCAAAGGCGACGAAACCTACAGCCACAAAAACCAAGCCGAACGCCATCGGCAGGCGCGGTCCACGGCGATCCAGCAGTGGACCAACAAGCGAAGAACCCAAGGTCGCGACCACGATTAGGGGAATGATCGAAAGCCCGGTGAAGGTGGCGCTGTAGCTCTGCACCTGAATCATATTCAGCGGCAAGTACAATAGCGCCGGCTGGATCACGCCATGAAATACCAGAGAAATCACGTTGGACGCTGTGAACGTGCGCGACTTAAAAAGCCACAGAGGCAGAATCGCGTATCTGCCTTCCCTTTCGTGTATCAGAAATGTGCACAGCGCCAACAGACCACCCAGTATGGCGACGATAATCACAGTACTGCCAAAGCCGAATGTCGAGCTTTCGATGAAGCCGAAGGTAATGCCCGCCAAGCCCAAGATCACTAGCAGCGCGCCGATGAAGCTCATTCGCATTGGCGCTTTTCGATTGAAGCTTTCAGGCACGAAACGGATTATCAGGTATGAGGCAAAGATGCCCAAGGGGATGTGAATGAAAAAAACGAATCGCCACAAACCAAGATCGGTGAGAATGCCCGCGAAAAACGGCGCTATACCCGCGCCAAACACCGTAAATGCCGACCAGATGCCAATAGCCCAGCCTTGACCTTTGCGGCTGAAGTAAGCCGACACGATCGCCAGACTATTCGGCACGATCATCGAACTGCCGACGCCTTGCGCCAGGCGTCCAGCGATTATGAGGTTGGTAGTCGTCGAAAAACCGCAGACTATTGACGCCAGTCCAAACAGCAGAATCCCCCACAGGCATACCCGGTTGCGTCCGTAATGATCGCCCATCGACCCGGTCACAACAATGAGCGAGGCTTGGACCATCACGTAAGCGTTGGGAATCCAGATAAGATCGGCGCCCCTCGCCCCCAATTCGACCTGGATGGCGGGCAGCGCGACATTGAGCGATGAACTGGCGACGAAGGCCATACTCGCCGCGCATATCGTTGAGACAAGCACAAAAAAGCCGATTGCTCGGCTGCTGTCCTGCCGCGCGACTGCAATCACTGTTTCATCCTGAACTTCGAGAATCTAGCCAACTCACTTCCCTCAGCGTATCACAGCGAAGGCGATTTGATACTGAAAACAACCAAGATACTACACGTTACAAATATTCTCGACCGGCGCTTGCATGCGTACAGGCAAGTGACACGCGCGCCAGGACTTATTCTGGCGGCAGTTCCCTTTCTATGACCAAAGCCGCCAGCAAACCGCAAAAGAACATTGTGCCGGCCGCGATCCACATAATCACACTGATTGAATCGGCAAAAGACCTATAGATCAGGCTCTGCAAGTAATTCCTGGTTTGCGGCGCGAGACTAATCGGCAAGCTGGTTTCCGCCAGCTTAACCGATTCCTGATCCAGCCAAGCCCGCGTCTCATCCGGCAAGGCGGCTACAGTCGGGTCGCTCAAGAGCGCGTCTCTAAAGAGCATAAGCACAATCCCGCCCATGATTGCCAGAGCCAAAACTTGCGCCGAGCGCGACACGGTATTGTTCAAGCCCGAAGCCATACCGGCATGATGCTCGTCAACCGACGCCATAACCGCCGTCGTCAAAGGCGAAAGCGTGATACCCATGCCGATTCCGAAGAGGCAAACCGGCAGAAAAAGCGTCCGCCAATAGGTATCCTGGCCGCTCGATGAATCCAGCATTGCTAACAGGACACAGGCCACGCCGATTACGACCGGGCCAATGACAAGAGGCGGCCGGGGTCCAAAGCGATCGATAATGCGGCTCATAAGCAATGAGAAGCCAACCAAGAATACAGTCACCGGCAGCAAGGCTAAACCTACAGCCCAGGCGGTGTAGCCCTGCGCCTGAATCAAGCTGATCGGCAAGAAGAAGAATACGCTGTTCATCGCGCCATACAGCAGGAGCGTCAATGTATTCGCGCCGGTGAACGTGCGAGAGCGAAACAAATTCAGGGGCATCATCGGATGATCACTGTGCCCTTCGATCCAGATGAACACGGGCAATATAGCGATAGCGGAAAGACCCGCCAGCAAAACTATCGGATCATCAAAACCGCGTCGCGGTCCTTCGATGCAGAAAAACCCGCTGAGCAAAAGCGCCATTGTGCTCAAGAAGGTGCCAGATATGTCCAACTCTTTTGGCGCGTCTTCATCGAAACTCTCCGGTACGCTTCTGACCAATATCAGAATCGCCAGCAAGCTCAGCGGAATATTGATCACAAAGATCAGCCGCCACAGACCGACCTCGGTCAAGAGCCCGCCGAGAATAGGACCCGCGCCGGAAAAAAGCAAAGTGAAAGCGGACCAGACGCCGATGGACCAACTGCGGCGATGGTGAGCGAAGAACGCGCCAACAAGCGCAAGACTGCAAGTGATCATGATGCCGCTGCCAGCGCCTTGCAGCGCGCGCGCCAAAATAAGCGCCTCGGCGGAACCGGTTGTGCCGCAAACCAGCGACGCAAAAGCGAATAAAATAATCCCGATAAGATAACTCCGCTTGCGCCCATAATGGTCGCCAAATGAGCCGCTCAGGAAAATAAAGGCCGCTTGCGATAACGTGTAGGCGTTGACGATCCAGATGAGGTCGGCGCCGCTGGCGTCAAAGTCGTGCTGGATCGCCGGCAGCGCCACGCTCAGCGCCATGCTGACCATGAATACCATGCCGGGCCCCAGAATGGCGGCGAACAACACCCAGAAGTCCAATCGCCACGTGTCGCTCAATCGCTCGCCCGCATTCAAGCTGCTGATAAGATTTTCCTCAAAAACTTGACCGATTGGCGGAAAGGCAAGGCACAGGCAAAACTGAGACGGCCAGTTCAAAGCTCAAATACGCATGGGCATCCGACCGCGCCAAGCTCCGCTTCGTCCCGCTAGACGGAGTCCGGATATTCAGAGGCGAGCGCTGACGGTGTTCGGGCTCTTCCCGGTTCCGGCGTATAATTCACGAATGGGACCGTCAAAGGCAAGACAGACTTAGCAATTATAGTTTATTTGAGTTCTTTCCCAAATCCGCCAGTTCTTGTTCCAATTCAGAGCGCCGTTCCGCGCTCGCCTTGCGGCCTGCCGCCAACGCGCGTTCGTAATGCGCTCGCCATTCATCGGAAGATAGCGGAGAAAAGAAAGCGACCAGCAGAGCGCCTATTGCGGCGCCTATGCCCAGACCAAAAAGCATACTCAGGAATTTACGCATGACTAAAACCCAGAATATTGCCGCTTACTATTAGTTTCTCGTAAAGGAATCAGACACAATCATTGTCCACAGGAATCACAGAAAAAGGATCAGTGGCGGCGCAGCCACAATTACGCCAAAAGCGCCCATGCCGTAAGGCAGTTTCAGGAATAGCAGGCAGCCGGTCGCAAAGCAGATCAAACCGGCATCGCGGCAGAACCGCTCCCATTTCCGCGTGGACGCGCCCCCGAAGGACTTGCGGAACCAGGGAATCTGATCGACTGTCGCCCAGACCGCCGCTTCACGAAAGAGCAGATGAATCCCGATGTACCACCAAAACGACGCGATACAGATTTGGATGATCCACATAATCCATCTCTTTCACCAGCATCAGCCACATTGTAACGTGGATTGCGCACGCGTCAACGCAGGGTGTCGGTGACTCGGAGCATCTCTTCAATCTCGCTAGACGCAAAAGATTAGCCACCGAGACACAGAGAGAAAAGAGGACACAGAGAAAAGCCTTTTGGATAGTTAGTTGGCGGCTGCGATTGCCCTAGTGCTGACTAAAGAATATCCAATGGATCGACATCGATCTGCCAGCCCGGCTCTGGTTTCAACTCCCGTATTGCGGCGCGCGGGTCGGGTCCCCGCAGGAGCAATTGCCAGCGGTGCTGCCGGTCAATCCGGCTGAAGAAACAGGGCGCGGGGCCGATGAGGCTCGTGCCGGATAGATCGCGCTCCCGCACAATCTCGCGCAGGTTTCGCGCGGCGCTTTCCGCCTGCTGCCGGGCGCGGTCCGGATTCGTCGCGCTGAAGACAATTCGCGCCAACCGGCGGAAAGGCGGGTAACCCAAGTCCCGGCGGAAGCTAAGCTCCCGCTCCGAGAAGCCGACATAATCGTGCTTCGCCGCCGCCTGTATGACATAATGCTCCGGCTGATAGGTCTGCAAGATAACCCGGCCGCCCAAAACGCCGCGACCAGCCCGCCCCGCCACCTGCGTCAGGATCTGGAAGACGCGCTCGCCGGCGCGGTAGTCGGGCAAAGCCAGGCCAAGATCCGCGCTGACCACTCCGACCAGCGTCACCAGCGGCAAGTCCAGCCCTTTGGCGATCATCTGCGTGCCGATGAGCACATCCGCCCGACGCTCGATGAACTGCTCCAGTATCTCGAAGTGCATCTTGGGCGACCGGGCGGTATCGATATCCCAGCGCAGGGTCCTGGCGGCGGGAAAGATCTCTTGCAGCGCCGATTCCACCTGTTGCGTGCCGGCGCCGAAATATCTTATCCGCCCCGATCCGCAATCCGGGCAGGACGTCGGCTGCGGCTGGCTCCCGCCACAGTGATGACAGCGCAAGCTGCGATCATAGCGATGATAAGTTAATGGACTGTCGCAGCGTTGGCATTCCAGGACGTAGCCGCAATCTCGGCAGAAGACATAGGTTGCCTGCCCCCGGCGATTCAGCAAGAGCATCGCCTGCTCGCCGCGCGCCAATACCTCCGCGAGCGCCCCTCTTAATTCCAGGCTGAACATGCTGGTATTGCCGCCGCGCAACTCAGCCCGCATGTCAATAACGCTGACGCTCGGCAGCTCGATCGTGAGCGCGTCTTCTGTTTCGCTGCGGTAAGCCGTCTCCCGACCCAGCCGATCAGCCTGCTGCTGAATACGCTGACGATGCCCCATGATTCGCTTGGGCAAATGAAGCGCGGTGAACTGTCCTTTCCGCGCCCGTTGCCAACTGCCAAGGTCGGGGGTGGCGCTGCCCAGGATGAGCGCCGCGTCATGTCGCTCCGCCAAATACATCGCCGCCTCGCGCGCATGGTAATGCGGCTCCGTCATCCAAGGCGCTTGCTTGTAGCTGGCGTCATGCTCCTCATCCAGGACGATCAAACCGATATCCGGCATCGGCGTAAACAGCGCTGACCGTGTGCCCACTATCACCCGGATGTCGCCAGCCCGCGCCCGCTGCCAACTGTCGTAACGCTCGCCCTTGGGCAGGCTGCCGTGCATAAGCGCCACCTGGCCCGGAAAGCGTTCCCATACGCGCCGGACCGTCTGCGCGGTCAAGGCAATCTCGGGCACCAGGAAGATCGCGCTACGCCCCTGCGCCAGCGCTTCGCCAATGCCGCGCAAATAAATCTCGGTTTTGCCGCTGCCGGTCACACCGTGCAATAGAAACTGCTCGCCCTTCCGCCGCTGCAATAGAGGGCGAATCCGCTCCCAGACCACGCGCTGATCCGGCGTCAACTTTGGCGCGCTGCTCGGCACGAAGTCAAAATCTTGCAGCGAATCCCGCCAGACCCGCTCCTCGCGCAGATCGAACGCGCCGCCCCGCACTAACTGATTGATCCGCCCGCGGGTCGCGCCGGTTGCTCGCAGCGCCTCAGGCAACGTCGGCGGATCTGGCATCTCGGCGATCTCGCGCAAGATCTGTTCGGTGAAGGCCTTGCCGCGCCAAATCCCCAACATTTCCTCGACGCGCTCCGGCGTCGCGTCCAGGATCACCAGGTCTTGCTCTCCTCGCTCTGTCGGCTCAATGAAGACGAGTCCTTCGTCGATCAGCCGCCTGAGCGGCGCGCGCGACTTCGCGCCGACCAGCGCCAGCGCATCGCGCAAGCCCATGGCATCTTCGTCTCTTTCAGCGATGGCTTGCAGCAAATCGGCATGCTTGACCCGCCGCGACATTTGCTCGGCAAGCGCCGGTATCTCCTCCGGGCGATAAAGCGGATACAAGCGTTTCACCGTCTTTACCCGCGCGGATGGCGGCGCCAGCACTGATTCCGCAGCGACAGCGCCAGCCGCGATCAGACGCTCCAGCTCCGCCTCAACCGGCTGCTTGGGAAATGTTCGCTTCAATTGGCTCAAACGGCGGGGACCGCGCTCCCGCAGGTGGATCAGCAGTCTGTCCGGCAGGGGCAAGCTCGCTTTGTGGTCGGCGCCCGGCAAGATCATCTGCTTCGGCTCGTCGCTATCCATATCCCTTAGGTAACAAAAAGATCGGTCGGACTTGCCGGCGAAGCCAGGCGGCAGCATCAGCCAGACACAAGCGCCGATCGGCGAAAGCGTCGTCTCGCTCAGCCATTTCGCCAGGTCGAGGTAGACTTCCGACAGCGTCGGCGCTGGATCCAGCAGCTCAATGACCGGCTTGGTCTGCGGGATGGCGGTCTCGTCGCGCAGAGCGAGAACCACTGCCGGCTGCATCGCCACGCCGAACTCCACCCGTACCAGGCATCCCGGCCTCAAGCTACCGCTCAACGCATCCGGGATGTGGTAGGTGAAGGTCTTGCGCACCGGCACATTCAGCGCGACTTCCGCGTAGCGCATGGGGAGCAATCCTGCCGCGTATCTTTCAGTAAAAGTACCAATTCACGGTATACCATGGTACACGTCAAGAACCGCTTGTGACAGGTGACGGCGATTGTCACGACGTGGAGTAATCAATTATGATGAAGCGACGATACACAGGGAAGGCCACTATGAGCGGTACTGCGCCAATCTCGACACTGCTGTCACAGCGGATTCTGAGGCACTTTGATTTGTCCGCAAATCTCCCGCCGAATCTGGATACGCTGCGCCAACTGGTCGAGCGCTATACGTCAACTGTGCCTTGGGAGAGCGCCTCGCGCATTGTTCGCCGCGCAAGCCAAGCCAAGTCGGCCGATTGCATCCTTCTGGGCGAAGCATTTTGGGAGAGCCACTTTGCCCGCGGCGCCGGCGGCACCTGCTATGAAAGCAACTACGCCTTTTTCGGCCTGTTGCTTCGCCTCGGCTACGAGGGCTATCTGACGATCAACGATATGGGCAGTTCAATCGGCTGCCACAGCGCCATCGTGGTTCAGTTCAACGGAGACAAGTACCTAGTTGATGTGGGCTTCCCGCTCCATGCGATCATTCCCCTGGACCCGGGGCAGGAGACAGCCGCCGACAGCCCATTCATGCGCTACACGGTGGCGCCGCTATCAGATGCTCTCTACAAAATTTCCCGCGATGTCCCAAGATTTGAACCGGTCTTCCAGCTCATCGACAGCCCCGTATGCGAGCCCGATTATCGCGCCATCACCTGTCACGATTATCGCCATGATGGCGGTCAATTCCTCGACAAGGTGGTGATACACAGAGTGGTTGATGGACAGCTCTGGCGCTTCAACAGCGATGAGCATCCCCTGCGCCTGCAACAGTTTGTGGCAGGCCAGCGGCATGATCACTTGTTGGGCGATGATGCCGCAGGTGAAATCGCGGCCAAGTTCACTATATCGCGAGATATCGTGGCGGAAGCGCTGTCAATTCTGGGTAGTGATGGAAATTGAGATTGGGGGCGACACAAGTCCCTCCCTCATTTTGGGATGCCCGCCATAAAGATGGCGAGAAAGGGATTTAGGGTGGGGGCGAAATTAAGCCACCGTCACACCCGCATCCAGATAGACATCCTGAATCGCATGCAGCAGGCGCGCCCCCTCGTCCATGGGACGTTGGAAGGCTTTCCGCCCGCTGATCAAGCCCATGCCGCCAGCGCGTTTGTTGATCACCGCCGTCTTCACCGCTTCTGCGAAGTCATTCGTCCCACTCGCCCCGCCCGAGTTGATCAAGCCGACCTTGCCCATATAACCGTTGGCGACTTGATAACGCGTCAAATCAATCGGATGATCGCTGGATAGCTCACTGTAGATCCGTTTGTCCAACTTGCCGTAGGCGGAGTCGCCGCTGTTTAACGCCGTGTAGCCGCCGGTATGCGTCGGCAACTTCTGCTTGACGATATCGGCGCTCAGCGTCACGCCCAGGTGGTTGGCTTGCCCGGTGAGATCGGCGCTCGATTCATGATTGACGCCGTTCACCGTGAAAGCCGAATTGCGCATATAGCACCAGAGGATAGTGGCCATGCCCAACTCGTGAGCATAGGCGAAAGCTTCCGCTACCTCGACCATCTGCCGATTCGAGTCCTCCGAGCCAAAATATACCGTCGCGCCGATAGCGACCGCGCCCATATCCCAAGCCTGCTTGATCGTCCCAAACATGATCTGCTGGTGCGAATTGGGATAGGTCACCAATTCATTGTGATTCACCTTGACGATGAAAGGTATGCGATGGGCGTAGCGTCTCGCCGTCATGCCCAGTACGCCGAAGGTCGATGCCACCGCGTTGCAGCCGCCTTCCAGCGCCAACTCGATGATATTGGCGGGGTCGAAGTAAGCCGGGTTGGGCGCGAAGGAGGCTCCGGCCGAATGCTCGATGCCTTGATCAACCGGCAATATCGAAACGTAGCCCGTGCCGCCGAGGCGCCCGTTGTCGTAGATCTGCTGCAAGCTGCGGATGACCTGCGGGTTGCGGTCGCTATCCAACCAGACGCGCTCGGCGAAGTCCGGTCCCGGCAGCGCCAAATCGTCGCGAGGGATCGCGCGCGAGATGTGATTCAAGAGATATTCGGCTTCATCGCCGAGGTAATCGGCTACTCGGTCACTGCGTACCGCCGGTGTTGCTAGCGCCATGTTATTGTCCTTGGAAACTCAAATGCTAATCCTAAGCAATTATAGCAGCTATCCCGGCATATCTCCCGCCCGAGCTGCAGCGGAGATCGTCTACTCTTGCCAGCAACTATAACTGACGCAGGCATTGTGTTATCGTTATCGAAATTATCGAAGGAATCAATGCAGTGCCGATACCAGAGTCGGCTACACTTGAGCAACTGCGCTCCGCCGCCGAAGCGCGCGACCCTGAACGCTGCCAATTCCTGCTCAAGTCGCTCTTCATGGAGATGGACTTTTATCCCGCCCTCGCCGTCGTTATCGAACGGGCGCAGTCCTTCCTCGATACTTTCGAGCTTTATTATCCCGATGGCTCATTCGCCCGGCAGATCCTGATGCAAATGGTGAATACCGGCACAGCCCCCGCCCGCCTGCCGCCGGAAGCCATGCGGGACTTTCAATCTCCCGGCGCGGCAAACTACATGAAAGCGCTGGCGGATCTGGCGCGCGCCCTTCAGCAGGGTCCGCTGCCGCCGCGCATCGGCTACCTGGTCAGCGCCACCGTCAACGCCATAATGGCCGAACTGGTGGAACACTATTATGGACGCCGGCCGGAGGCTTGGGACCTCATGAGAAAGCAGCCCGACGATCCTGCCTCGAAAGAAATCGCCTATGAATTCTGGACGGACGAGGAAGTCGCCTTGCTCGACACTGACCACTGGCTGCAAGTTGCCGATAGCATCGAACAGCATACGCGGCGTCAGTACCGTTAAGCAGTGACGCGTGTTAAACTATCGTCAACAAATGGAGCGCGTCGCATGAGCCTGGACAAATACGGCATTGAAGCGCCGCCGGCTGACCTCTACCAATTCAGCCAACAGATTACGGCGGGCATAAGCGGCTTCGGCGCTGTCACCGATGCCGATATTGAAGCATTTCACGCGCTGGGATTCATGGTCATCCACAAGGCGATTGACCGCCCCGCCATTGAATCTGCCCGCGCGGGCCTCCGCGACCTGATGTTGCGGCGCGATACGGACAATATCATGTTCGAGTCCGCGGTTGGTCCGGGCTTTGCTGATTTGCCCGATGAAGAGCGGCTCGACAGCGTGCGCAAGATGATGCCAATCATTCCCTACGACAGCCGGCTCAAAGCGGCGGCGGAGAATGCCGAACTGCTCGCCGTCATCAAGCGGATCATGGGCGAAGCGCCCGTCCTCTCCCAAGACATGGCTTTGCTGAAACCGCCGCGAATCGGCCGCGAGAAGCCTTGGCATCAGGACATGGCTTACTTCGACTTTCCGGCCGACGCTACCATCGTCGGTGCCTGGATAGCGCTTGATGAGGCGCTACCGGAAAACGGCTGCATGATGATCATACCGGGCAGCCACCACAGCGGTCCGATGCTGCATTGGACCCGGCGCGACTGGCAGATCTGCGATACTGAGGTGCAGGTGGGGCGGAGCGTGGCCATTCCCTTGCCGCCGGGCGGCTGCCTGCTCTTCCATTGCCTGCTGCATCACGGCACGCCCCCATCCCGCTCGAGCAGGAGGCGCTGGGCGATGCAATTCCATTATCGGCCGGGCAGTGTGAGACCACTGCCCAATAGCGATTATCGTATGAGCATCTTCGGCACAGACGGCAAAGACGCTGCCTGCTAGCGCAGCGCGCTGTGATTATGACTGTCTTCATTTTCTTCGTTTTCAACCTGCTGCTGATGGGCGCTGTCTTTGTCTACGGCATGTATCAGTTCATGCAGGTCGAAGAGAAACGCAAGCGCCGAGATCTGCTGGCTCAGGTAGACCTGGACGAGGCTGAACTATCCGCGCTTTTGCAGGCGCAGCGATACGATGAGGCGCTCGCAAGGCTCATGCAACAGGCGGATGTCGACCGTTTCACTGCCGAATCTGTCCTTAATCAATGGACGAACTCTGCCCAAGCCGCGCCCGATTGCAGAGCGGCTCCCGCTACTGACTAGATGTAGGGGCGGAACTTGTGTCTCCCGCAGGGCGCTTAATCCCTCAAGCCGAGCGAATATGCGCCAGTATCTTCTTCGCGCGGGCCTCCCAGGTATAGTGCGCCAGCGCGCGTTCTCGAGCCCGCTTGCCCAACTGCCCGCGCAACCCCGCATCATCACGGAGCCGCTCGATTGCTTTCGCCCAGGCCACGCTGTCTTCCGGCGGCACGAGCAGCGCCGTCTCGCCGTCCCTGACCACATCCGACCAGGCGGGCAAATCCGAGGCGACGATCGCTCGCCCCGCCGCCATATACTCGAAGAGCTTGAGCGGCGATGTATAGAAGGCGAACTGCGTCGCAGCGGGATGCGTCATGGCGCAGACATCCATCATTCGCAAGTAATTCACGACTTCGCGCGGCGAAACATGGCCGGCATATATAAAACGGTCGGCATCCAACCCCAATTCCAGCCAGCGTGCCCGCAAGCTTTCCACCATGTCCTCCGGTCCGCCAACCAGAAGCAGATGCGCGCCCGAGACCGCCGCCAGCGCCTCAACGACGCCGCCAAGGCCTTTGTCCAAGCCAATCATTTGCAAACGTCCGAGATAGCCGACAACAAATGCGTCCTCGGGCAAGACGCTCTTGCGGCGCGCTTCAGCTTGCGAGGGCAACTCGGCGAAGCGTTCGCGGCGAAAACCATCATGGGCTACGATTGCGCGGGCACGGTCCGCCTCGCGTTCCGCGATCAGATCCTCGCGCAATCGCTCGGTGATGGCGATGACGCTGCCAGCGCGCGAGGATACGAAACGCTGCAGCCTCGCGCCCCTTCCCGCCGGCGCGAACAGATGCGCCTCGTAGGCGATCTTGCGTTTTGCCTTCATCCGCGTGAGCAGCGCCAGGATGAACTCGTCGCGGCTGTAGTAGATATCCGCCCGCGTGAAGAGCAACAGGAAAGCGCTCACAAAGGCATAAGACAGAAGAAGCAAATAGAATGCCAGACGCGCGCCAGGTCCATCGGGCGGGAAGAGCGGGAAAATGTCGATACAGGGGATGCGATGAATGGTGAAACTCGGGCGCAAACCATAATAAGCGAAGGGGTCGCGCATTGTTCGCAACTCGGGGGTATTCCAGCGCCGCGCCACCCAAAGCGTCACCTCGCAGCCGGTCCCGGCGAAGGCGTCACAATTCTCCATGATTTGCAGGCCGTGCGCCTTCTCGGTCGGCAGGCGCATCAGAGAGATGTAGAGCAATTTGGGCATGCGGCGTCGCCCTAAGCTTTCACCTGCCGCGGCAGCAACAGGCTGAGCAAGCCCGCCACAGCGATGATCACAGCGACAATCTCAAATGTCGCCCCCAAGCCGATCTGATCCGAAATCGCGCCAATCGCCAGCGAGCCGATCGCGCCGGTGCCGAAGATAAAACCCAGGATAGCGCCCGAGGCGAACCCTTTGCGCAGCGGGATCAAATCTTGCGCCATGACAACGATGAGGCTGTGCGCGCCGCCGGACAAGCCACCGGCCGCCATCGCCAGGAAAAAGGCGAACGCGCCCTCATGCGCCGGCAGCAGGAAGAAGGCTGGCGCCGAAAGTATCATGCTCAGCATCATCACCTTGCGGCGGTCGAAATGGTCGGCCAGGCGCCCGAAGATCAACCCGGATACACCGGAAGCGATCCAGTACGAACTGGTGATGACCCCATAGGCGGCCGGGCTCCAGCCCTTCTGCTGGAAAAGCAACGGCACGAAAGCCACCGACCCTTGTTGACCCAAGCCGCGCAGCACCACAATCAAACCGAGGATGACAAAAGCTAGCAGCGGGAAGTGCTGTTTCACGCCGTCGTCGCCTTGGGACTTCCGCTCGTCCTGCGCCGCGTGATGCTCATGATGCTTGGGAATGCTCGTCCACATGAGCGCAATGCCCGGGATCGATATCAGCGAAAGCCAGAGAATCGGCGTCACATCGCTTTGGATGCCGAAAGCTGAGACGCCAACCAGCTCGCCCATACGACCCAGCAGGTTGGGATTGGCTTGGTCGAGCAGGATGCCGGCGATGGCGGGTCCCAGCGCCAACCCGGTCTGCCCCATCAAGAAGAAGATGGCCATGTGAAAGGCGGAGCGGCGCGGCACGGATTCGGCGGCGTGCAACGCGCCAACGGGATGCAAGGCCGCGCTTCCGATAGGCGCGATAACCAGGGGGAAGAACATCAGCCAGTATTGCTGCGTCAGCGCCGCGAGCGCGACCGCAAGCGTGAACAAGCCGACATGGAGCAGCAGGCCGAGCGAGCCCAGACGGCGACCGCCGCTGCGATCGGCGCGCAGGCCGAAGAAGGGCTGTGGCAAAGCGTTGAGCAGTTGGGCGATGCCGACGGTCAAGCCGATCTGTATATTGCTCATCGGCAAGATGCTAGCCGCCAAGAACGTCAGCAGGACCGGCGTCATTGACGCGAAGATGTCATTGGTCAGGTGCCCGATGCAGACTGACCACAAAAGCCGATAGCGACGAGGCATACGGTGAAACTCCAGCTAGAATGACGGCAATGATAATGCTTGCGGCGGCAGTTGAGAATGTGATTTGTGGGGTAATCTGCGAGGCGTTGGAAATGTCAATTAGCACTCTAGTTTAGCCCGAGATCACGAAGAAAGTTCCTTATCTCGCTTGGGCTCGCGTCGTTCTTGTCTGACTTGGAATAAATGTGGAGGAAAGTCGCCGCGCTTTCCCCGTCTTGCAGATCGATTCGGCAGTCGTGTCTTATAAACTACAGCACCGATGTCCGTCACCCGGTCCCCAAGGATTTCACCTGATTCGATCTCGCGCCGACAGGCCTTGACGTCTAGCTCCATCAACGGAAAACGCTTCTGCAGACTTTTGATATCTCGTATGAACCTGTCGCCGAAGTTGACACTACGTTTCATCGTCGGATAATTGCCAGCCTAATTCGTCGTAACACTCATCGGCCGGTCTGAAATCGCCCGCCAGGAAATCGCGAACTCCGTCGGCAACACCTTCAAGCGCCTCTGCCTTAGTCAGGTCGCGATAGCTCGCCGGATCCGTGTCTTCGACTAATGATTCGACGGCGCATTTTTCGTCTATCAAATCTAGCGCATCATCCACTTGGGGTTTCGTACCCGGGTCGCGTCCGTGATTAATCATGCGCGCCTTCCTCCAGCAAGTTGATCTGCGAAGATCATTGACGTATTCAAAGTCTAAACGATAATGCAACGAATACCAAGTTGAGCCAGCAACAAGAAACCCAAGGACAGACGATGCCAGTGGACTACGAAAAACTCCAGCCCGCCCCGCAACGCGACGATCCCTACCATATCGTGGTGACAGCCGCCCATCATGACGACATCGAATTCGGCGCGGCCGGCAGCGTGGCGCGCTGGATCCACGACGAGGGCGCCACCGTCACCTACGTCATCATCACCGATGGCGGCTCGGGCAGCAATGACCCGACGCTTGCCCGCCCCGAACTCGTCGCGTTGCGGCGGGAGGAGCAATTGAAAGCGGCCGCCATAGTCGGCGTCCAGGACGTCCGCTTCCTCGATTATCCCGATGGCGCGCTGCAAGCTTCGCTCGCGCTGCGGCGGGACTTGACGCGCATCATCCGCGAGACGAAACCTTACCGCGTCGTCTGCCAGGATCCGACCACGGTCTTCGTGCGCAGCCAGTACATCAATCACCCGGATCATCGCGCGGCCGGCGAGGCGACGCTCTATGCCGCCTTCCCCAGCGCCGAGACCAGACCTATCTTCCCGGAGTTGCTGGCGGAAGGCTACGAACCGCACAAGATTGGCGAACTCTATATGGACCTGACGCAAGAGGCGACGCATTTCGTCGATATCAGCGACAGGGTCGAGCTGAAGATGGCGGCGCTGGGCGCGCATGTCTCGCAGATCGGCGCGGGCGAAGACTTCGACAACGGGGCGAAGAAGTGGATCACAGAGCACAACCGGGAAGCTGGCAAGCAGGTCGGCGTCGGGTATGCAGAGTACTTCCGGGTGATGAAATTTGACGAAGAGCGCAAGAGCTTGTTTGACGAGGAGCAGGAGCGTCTTGGCGCGCAGAGCTGATCCAAGCCTGGTCTCCAATCCAAGGTTGTTTGCCCAGATTTGCACGGAGGCGCAATGGAATTCAGCGCTCGCGCAAAGCGGAAAGCCAGCGCCCGCTTGGGTTTGCAGCTGTTAGGAGTCGAATATTGACATTGGCGCCGCTTCAATGTCGGAAACAGCCCGCAGTCATCTACCCTAAAGCGCCGCTAAAACTCCTGAAATACCCTGAAAACGCCGGAAAATTCGTCACTGTATCGATACTGTATGTATATACCATCGGGGGGGGTAGCGTTTGTGCTTGAGCGACATGGCATGCTTGGAGTAATAGATGCTCTATTGGCGAAATGGCGTTCATGACAATCAGTGTAGCACAAACAGGCATGATATTCGACCAAATGTTCGCGTATTAAAGCGAGTCTGGAAAGCGAACTTGACGCGGAATTTCCAGTAGCGAACAAGCCTTTAAGCGTCGATTCAGCACTAGACGGCAATTGCCGCGCAGCAGCGACAAAGGGTAGAATGAGCGCCGATTCAATTTGGGATGAAAAGGACGACCATGATTCTGACAACCTATCAAAGAGACGATGGCATCAAGCTGGGCATCAAGACGGCGCGCGGCATTCTGGATGCGGCGGCGGCGGTAGCGGCGACCGGATTGAAATGCCCGGCGAGCCCTGACGAGGTCTATGCGCAGGGAAACGAAGCCCTCGGAGCGCTCTCCTCCTTGGCAGACGCGGCCGACGACGATGCGCTTTACGTCGACGAAGCTGACGTGACATACGCGCCGGCCGTGCCAAACCCGGGCAAGATCCTTTGCGTGGGCTTGAATTATCAAAAGCACGCGGCCGAGTCCGGCATGGCGCCGCCCGCGGAGCCGGTGCTCTTCAGCAAGTTCAATAACACAATCGCCGCGCCAAACGAAGACATCCCGCTGCAAGCCGATTGGAAGACGGTCGATTATGAATCGGAATTGGGCGTGGTCATGGGAGCGCGGGCGCGCAATGTCTCGGTTGACAAGGCGCTGGATACTGTTTTCGGTTATTGCAACATGAATGACCTCAGCGAGCGCGATTTGCAAATGCGCAGCGGGCAGTGGCTGCTGGGCAAGACCCTCGACAAATTTCTGCCTCTGGGACCTTATGTGGTCACGGCGGACGAGATACCCGATCCGCAGAACCTGGCGATCAAGGGCTGGCTGAATGGCGAACTGCGGCAAGACAGCAATACAGCCGATATGATTTTCAGCGTTGCCGAAGTCATCGCCTACGCCAGCCAAATCATGACGCTCGAGCCGGGCGATGTCATCAGCACCGGCACGCCCGAAGGCGTCATCTTGGGCATGGACCCGCGCGTTTGGCTCAAGCCCGGCGATGAGTACATCGTCGAAGTCGAAGGGCTGGGCAAGCTGGCCAATCGCATGGTCGAGGCTTAGCCATGGCGGATACTTACCTCGTCACTGGCGGCATGGGCTGTATCGGCGCCTGGGCGCTCACCCATTTGCGACGCAGCGGCAAGCGGGCGGTGAACTTCGACTTGAGCGACGATCGGCATCGCATCAACTGGCTGATGAGCGCGGAAGAGCAAGCAGACATCAGCTTCGTGCAAGGCGACCTGCGCGATAGCGAGGCGGTAAAAGCGGTGTTCGCCGAGCATAAGATCACACACGTGATTCACCTGGCGGCATTGCAAGTACCATTTTGTCGCGCCAATCCGCCACTGGGCGCGGAGGTCAACGTCGTTGGCACGATCAACGTCTTCGAGGCAGCCAAGGCGCAAGGCATCAGTCACATCGCCTACGCTTCGTCCATCGGCGTTTACGGACCGCCGTCGGAGTTCCCGCCTGGTTTGATCGCCAACGACGCGCCGCAGAATCCGCGCACGCTCTACGGCGCCTACAAAGCCTGCACCGAGCAAGCGGCCAAGGTTTACTTCTACGATGAGGGCATCAGCAGCGCCTGCCTGCGCCCCTACACGGTCTACGGCGTCGGGCGGGATCAAGGCATGACCAGCGAGCCAACCAAAGCATTGGCAGCGGCGATCAAGGGACAGCCCTACAGGATCGGCTTCAGCGGCGCGATGCAATTTCAACTGGCGGCCGACGTGGCGCGGCAATTCATCCTGGCGGCCGAGCAACCGCTTGCTGGCGCGTACGGCTTCAATCTGGGCGGGAAGCCGGCGACTGTTTCGGAGTTTGTCGGCTTCGCCAAGGACGTCTTGCCCGAGGCGGAGATTGATGTGGCGGAGCAGCCGCTGCCTTTCCCCGAGGGCTTCGATGACAGCGCGCTGCGGGAGAGCTTCGGCACCGTGTATGAGACGTCGTTGGCTGAGGGCATCGCCGAGACGATCGCGCATATGCAGCGGTTGGGTGAAAACATCTAACCACAGAGGACGTAGAGAGCGCAGAGTGGGTGGTAGTGACTGCTAGTAGGTTTGCTTCCGCTTTCGTATTGCTAGGGCTGCTTTTAGCGGCGGCGCCGAGCTTAGCGGCGGATATCGTCGTCGATGCGGACTGCGCGTTGGCGGACGCGATCACGGCGGCGAACAGGGATGAGGCGTTTGGTGGTTGCGTTGCCGGCGATGGCGCGGACGTGATAACGCTTTCCGCGGACGTGACGCTCGAGTCCGAACTGCCTCACATCACCACGGAGATGACAATCGAAGGCGGCGGCTACAGCATCAGCGGCGCGCTCGTCTATCGCATTTTCTATGTAGAAGCGAGTGGAACACTGACAATCGAGCAATTGACGTTAGTTGACGGCAGATCGGGACCCGAGAATGCGCCGGGCTTATGGAGTGGAGAAGGCGGCGCCATATACAACGAAGGCAAGTTGAACGTCACCGATAGTGTCTTTTCGCAAAATGTGGCTGGTATAGGCGGCGCAATACGCAACGGAGGAAAGCTGACCGTCATCAGCAGCACCTTTGTCGAAAACTCATCGTACGCGGGTCCCGGCGCTATTGAAAATCTTGCAGGCGCGGAGTTGAACGTCCGCGAGAGCCGGTTCCTCAATAACGATGGTCACGCTGGCGGCGCGATCGCCAACTTGGGAGCGCTGCTCCTCACGGATAGCCTGCTAGAACTTAACAGGGCTGGCTTCGGCGGCGCGATTCACAGCATCGGGGAGTCCATTATTCAACGCAGCGCCATTACTTTCAATTTCGCCGAAGACGGCGGCGCGATCATAAACTCTGGAGAGCAAACCATAGCCAACAGCCTATTCATTCGAAACTCTTCTGTGCAGGATGGCGGCGCAATTATTAACTCTGAGCAATTGAACGTAGTTCGCAGTGTCTTTGAGGCCAACATCGCGGGCGCCGGCGGCCATATAGTCGCATACGGAGAGTCGACTGAAACCGATCGCAACTACCACCCCTACGTGACGGGCGCGGGCGGGGCCATCTATAATAAAAAAGACGGAGAGTTGATCGTCAGCGAGAGCAGCTTCACTGAAAACGCGGCGGGAATCGGAGGCGCAATTGTTAACGTCGGTGGGCTAAGAGTTATGAGTACGGCCTTCAATGCTAACGGCGCCGATAAACGAGGTGGCGCCATATTCAACCTGGGACAGCTGAGCATTGACAGCAGCAGTTTCGTCAGCAACTCGGCCGCGGAAGGCGGAGGCATGCTCCTTTTTGACAATGGGTCAGAGTCATCGGTGGCGACTCTCTCTCACCTGACGTTGATTGCCAACTCTGCCGAAACCGGCGGCGGCATTCTGGTGGATGCGTTTCCAATAGCCACCGTCCATCTCTATAGCAGCATCCTCGCCGATAATGTTGGCAGCGACTGCATGGGCGGACTCAGTCAGTCACAAGGCAATCTCATCAAAGACGGTTCATGCGACGCCAAATTA
This sequence comes from Anaerolineae bacterium, assembly GCA_022824365.1. Classification (GTDB taxonomy): domain Bacteria; phylum Chloroflexota; class Anaerolineae; order Aggregatilineales; family Phototrophicaceae; genus UBA6055. The sequence goes on along the minus strand of JAJEAA010000034.1, from coordinate 46,546 downwards.
AGCGGCGACCCCATGCTCGGCAACCTTGTCCAACCCGAAGACGGCTCGCCAGCGTATTTCCCACTAATGGCCGACAGCCCTGCCATTGACGCTGCCCTTACTGACTACTGCCCGGAAACCGACCAGATCGGCACAGCGCGTCCGCAAGGCGAAGCTTGCGACATTGGCGCGATAGAATACGTACACGAAGAATAGAGGTCAGTTAGAGGAAAACATATCGTTTTCTCTTTGCCCTCCGTATCTCTGTGGTTAAACAAAGGATTCCGCACTATGTCCAAAACCATGCGACTCATCCAGCAGATGAGCGTCAGCCTGCTCAATATGCAGCGAGCGCGCGTCAGGGCGATCGATTATGTCATGATCAAGGCGCCATCGTCCTTCGCGCCCGTGCCCAAAGAGCGCAACGTGATTCAGCGGCAGATCTTGGGCGCGCCGCCGATGAGCCTGATGGAGTTCGTCGACGCGCTGGAACGCATCGGCGATGACCCGCGCACACTCGGCGTGATTTTGTATTTCCGCGGCTTATCCGCCAGCACGGCCGACTTGCAGACGATGCGCGACGCCATCCTGCGCCTGCGGGAAAAGGGCAAGCGGGTGTTGAGTTACGCGCCCGGCTATCGCACATTGGACTATTTCGTCGCCAGCGCTGGTGACGAGATCTTGCTGCCGCCCGGCGGTATGCTCGAGACATCGGGTCTCTTCAGTCAGCAGGTCTTCCTCAAGGAAGGCATGAGCGCGGCCGGCTTAACATTCGACTCGGTGGCCATCTCCCCCTACAAGAGCGCGGCCGACATGCTGACGCGCGCGGAGCCTTCGCCCGAAGGTCGAGACCAGACCAATTGGCTGCTGGATTCGATCTATGAGACGGTCATTGATGGCATCGCCGCTACCCGGAAGATGAAGCCGGACGAGGTCAAATACATGATCGACGGCGCTCTGCACCTGGGTGACGCGGCGCTGGAGGCCGGTTATGTCGATGGCGTCATGAACGAGGAGAAGCTGCTCGAATACCTCGGCGTCAGCAAGATCACCATGTGGGAAGAGGCGAACGGGCAGGTCTACTTGCCGGAGCGGGATTTCAGCGGGAAGTATGTGGCTGTGATTTATGCCGGCGGCATGATTGTCGATGGCGAAAGCGCGACCCCGCCGAGCGATATGCCCATCCCCATTCCCTTCGTCGGCGGCGAGCGGCTGGGCGATATCACGCTGAATCAGCAAGTGCGCAACCTGATGCGGGATCCGCAATGCGGCGCGCTGGCGCTGTATATCGACAGCGGCGGCGGCTCGGCAACGGCATCGGAATCAATGGCGTCGGCGCTGGGCGAATTCGCCAAGTCCCGCCCGCTCGTGGTTTACATGGGCGGCGTGGCGGCCTCCGGCGGCTACTATATCGCGACGCCGGCGCATTGGATTGTGGCGCAAGCGGGCACGATCACCGGCTCGATCGGCGTCATTATGGGCAAGCTCGTGAATAATGAGATGCTAAAGAAGCTGCGCTTCAACGCTTATTCCTATCTGCGCGGCGACAACGCCAACTTAAACGCGGGAGAGAGCCACTTCAGCGACGAGCAGCGCGATATGATCCGCAGCGGCATCGAGCATATCTATGCGCAATTCATCGGGCGCGTGGCAGAAAGCCGCGGCCAGTCCCCCGACGAAGTCGACGCCATCGGTGGCGGCCGCGTCTGGACCGGCGCGCAGGCGCTGGAGCGCGGCTTGGTTGATGAGCTGGGCAATTTGCGGACCGCCATCGACAAAGCGCGTGAATTGGCGAGTTTGCCGGAGGCGGCGCCAGCGGTGCTCGTACGCGAGAAGGGCAAACCCATCGGCGCGCAGGTCGCGGAGCAGAATCCGGCGGCGCTGGCGGGGTATGTGCTGGAGGGCGTCGAGCGGTTGAGCAATCGGGCGCAATGCCTCATGCCCTTTGAGTGGCGGGTGAAATGATGGAGCGGCGACAGATTTTCACGATAGGCTATGGCGGACGAGAAACGACCGAATTCCTTGAGTTGCTGGCCCGCTATGAAATTGAGTTGCTGGTTGATGTGCGCACCGTGCCCTACTCGAGGTACTATGCGGATTTCCGCAAAGAGGCGCTGTCCCGAAAATTGAATGAAAATGGCATTGCTTACGAATGGCTGAAGTCATTGGGTGGGCGTCCAGACGATGACGACTGCTTTGTCGACGGCAAGCTGAGTGCGCTCCGCTGTGAAGAACGAGACTGGTATCAGCATGGGATAGCGCGCTTGAAAGCTCTGGCGCGGGAACAGCGGGTCGCCATCATGTGCAGCGAGAAAGACCCGGCGCATTGCCATCGCAGTTATGTGCTGGGCGCGACTCTGGCTAAGGACGCTGACTTTGCGGTGGCGCATATTGATAAAGCTGGCGAACTCAAGACGCAAGTCGCGCTTGAGGCGGAAGTATCATTCAATTATCAATTAACCATGTTTTGACCCAGGCAACCCCGTAGCCAGCCTGCGCTTGTGAGTCTCACTAGAAGTTTAAAACATACTTGAACGTAAAAAACGCACTGGTAATTCAGAGAGATGCTAATGGATAACGTGTTGATAGTAAGCAAAACTAGCAACGGTCGAGAGATATTCTTAGGTGGAGTGAATCTCCGTACCTATGAAAATGTCCAGCTCGGTCCCGGTCATGTTGGCTATGCTCATCCAAATGACATACCGATGAATATCGGCGAAATCTGGAAACTCGAGCTTGGACGTTTCTCGGAAATGAAAATATCCCCGCCTCATACTGAGAATTGGAATATAATCTCAAAAGAACGTACTGATCAAAATCTGCGGCCAAACGAGATTCGAGATCTGATCTTGCAGCACGTGCGTGCGGAGTATACTCATCCTCGCGCGCTATTTGGTGGACATATTGGATTCAATGAAAACGGAAAAGGTTTCATTGATGTGAACGGCTGTCTTCTACCATACAGCATCGGCTTTTGGCGCTTTCACGATCCCCTTGAACTAGATTATGACAACAATGAAAACGAAGATGGCAACTATTATCGTTCCGAGAGCGGAGATTTCCGTGTAAAGTACACAGGCGTTGCGAATCCTGAGTCTGTGCTTCCTCCCGGCACAGTTTTGCGCTTGTTTCTCTCACAGTCTTACGAATTCGAGGGTAGAGAAGTCTTCTGGCTACTCCTGTCGGGTTGGTTCATCTAAGTTCCGCATAACCGCAAAGACAGGAGCCTTTCCGCCTGTACGCCCTTCGCGCTGGCTCATACAATCTCCGCTACTCACAATCACATGCAAAGGACAAACACCCATGACCACAGTCCCCGCACGCTCTGACGTCCCCGTCGAATCCACCTGGAATCACGAATCCGTCTTCCCCTCCTTCGCCGCCTGGCGCGAGGAATACAAAGCCGCCAGCGACGCCCTCAGCGAAATCGCCCAATTCAAAGGCGCCCTCGCCCAAAGTCCTGAGCGTCTCGCCGAGTGGTTTGACCTCCATGCGACCCTCGCCCGCCGCGTCTGGAAGCTCTATATGTACCCGGTCATGTGGCAAGCCTGCGATGGCGAGAACGAAGAGATCAAGGGCATGGTCGGTCAAGCGCAGGGCCTGGCGGGAACCTTCATCTCCAGCGCGTCTTTCGCCGAGCCCGAACTGCTGGAGATGGACCCGGGCGAACTGCTGCAATGGACTCAATCCGAGCCGGCGACGCAGCTCTACGAACACTATGTCGACAACCTGATGCGCACCAAGCAGCACATCCTGTCGGGCGAACTCGAGGCGGCGCTCGGCCTGCTCAGCGACCCGCTGGGGCGCATCGAAAGCATCCGCAGCGCGCTGAACGATATGGACATGACCTTCGAGGCGGCGACTGATAGCGCTGGCGCCGCGCAGCCGCTGGTCCAGAGCACACGCGACAAGCTGCTGGCGGATAGCGTCCGCGAAGTACGCAAGAGCGCCTGGCGCAATTATGCCGATAGCTACCTGAAATTCAGCAACACGCTGGCCACCGTCTATCTGGCATCGGTCAAGAGCAATGTCGTCATGGCGCGGCTGCGCGGTTATGACAGCGTCCTGCATGCCAAGCTGTCGCCGAACAATATCCCGGTCGAGGTCTTCCACAATCTCATCGACGCGTACCAAAAGCATATCCCGACCTGGCATCGCTATTGGGATGTGCGGCGGCGAGCCCTCGGCTACGACAGGATCCACCCCTGGGACATCTGGGCGCCGCTTACGGTAAACGACCCGGCCCTGACCTTCCCGGAAGCAGTTGACATGATCGCCGCTGGCATGGCGCCGCTGGGCGAAGATTACGTGGCGACGATGCGGCGCGGCTGTCTGGAAGAGCGCTGGGTCGATTACGCCATCAACGAAGGCAAGTCCGAAGGCGCTTTCTCCTACGGTACCTACGACAGCTATCCCTTCATCATGATGAGCTTCGACGGCAACTTGAGTTCGATGAGCACGCTGGCGCACGAGCTGGGCCATTCCATGCACAGCCATTACACGCGCGCGCATCAGCCCTTCGTCTACAGCCACTATTCCATGTTCGCCGCCGAGGTCGCCTCCAATTTCAATCAGGCGATGGTGCGGGCGCATTTGTTCGCGGGCAATGATGACCGCGATTTCCAGCTCGCGCTGATCCAGGAGGCGATGGACAACATCCACCGCTACTTCTTCATCATGCCGACGCTGGCGCGCTTCGAATTCGAGGTGCATTCGCGCATGGAGAACGACGAACCGCTGACGCCGGGGACGCTGAACCAGATCATGTCCGACTTCTACGCCGAGGGCTACGGCGAAACGATGACGGACGATCCCACCCGCACCGGCATCACCTGGGCGCAATTCGGCCATCTCTACGAAGCCTACTATACTTTCCAATACGCCACTGGCATCTCGGCCGCCCACGCGCTGGCGAACGCGATACTGGCGGGCGATGACAGCGACGCGGTTGAACGCTACCTGGCTTTCCTGCGCGCCGGCGGCAGCAAATATCCCATCCCGGCGCTGATGGCGGCCGGCGTCGATATGTCGACGCCCCTCGCGGTGGAAGAGACCTTCGCGGTGCTCGAGGGGCTGGTGGATCGGCTGGAGGGGTTGATTTGAGAGACGCGTCAGGCGCTTCCATGCGGATTGACCGCGACGCTGCGATTGACATGGCTATGTACGCGGGCAATCTGCTACACAGCCTACGAGATGATCGGTGCTTTTGGGCGCTGACTTTGATAATCTCCAATCTATTTGAGTTGCTTGGGCAAGGCAACGAAACTCTTGAGCGCTTCGATAATGGCTTTGCCGCAATCATGGGGCCAAGGACTGGCCGGACAGTTGCGTTTGGCTGGGACAACCGATGCATCGCCAGAGCTATCAGGAATATCATCGTTCACGGGATGTCGCTCGACAGAACGCAGAGAATGAACTTCAAGAGTCAAGATAGAGCATCAATTGTAAGCTTGGGTTTTATTTCTGCGTCTATAGGAAAAGGCCGTGAATATGTATATGATGTTACGCTTGTAGGCGAGGGACAATTCATCGTACATTTTTCGCCGACCGCATTCTGGCCTTATGTTCAGCAATGGTATGAGATCAGGAACCCAAGATGACACGAAAACAATATGTCTTGTACGAGCCGGGCGGGAACGTAGCGCGCGGCTTTGCCTATGGTAAATTAGTGGAAGTGCGCTACGTTGACGTCGTCCGGACTGGCATAGAATCCCCTGATCGAGAGGAATTCATCGCGCTGGTCAAGGCGCAGGAACTGAGCGACGAAGACCTGCGCGAGTGCCGCATCGGTTATGTCGATGACCAGGGAGTCGGCGCCTATTGCGACTGGCAAGAGTTCCTCGATATGATGCCGGAATCCAGCCAGCTTTAATTAGCTTCTACTCGGAGACTACATCCCATGCCCAAAATTACCTTCATCGGCGCCGGCAGCTTCGGCTTCACCCGCAAGCTCGTCAAAGACATCCTGACCTTCCCCGCACTCGAAGGCGCCGAGATCGCGCTGATGGATATCGACGCCGAGCGCCTCGATTTCGCCACGCGCGCCATCAATCGCATCGTCGACGCCGGCAGCTACCCGGCCACTGTCAGCGCTACCATGGACCGCGTGGACGCATTGCGCGGCGCCGATTATGTCGTCGTGACCATCCTGGTCGGCGCCACCGAGGTCTGGCGGCATGACATCGAAATTCCAATGAAATACGGCGTCGATATGAACGTGGGCGATACACGCGGCGTCTCCGGCATATTCCGCTCGCTGCGCACCATCCCCGTCCTGGTCGATATCGCCCGCGATATGGAACGCTACTGTCCCAACGCGCTGATGCTGAACTACACCAATCCGATGGCCATGCTCTGCCGCGCTATGGACATCGAAACCGACATCAACGTCACCGGCTTGTGCCACAGCGTGCAGGGCACCTCGAAGATGCTGGCCAACTGGATCGGCGCGCCTTATGAAGAGATCAACTACACCTGCGCCGGCATCAACCACACCGCCTGGTTCATCGACTACACTTGGAAGGGCGAGGATGCCTACCCCCTCATCCACCGCGCCATCAGCGACAACCCGGATATCTACAACACCGAGCAGGTCCGCAACGAGATGTACCTGGCGCTGGATTATTACGTGACCGAATCCAGCGGACACAATTCCGAATACAATTGGTGGTTCCGCAAGCGCCCCGACCTGATCGAGAAATACGCCACCCACGGCACCAACTGGAATCCCGGACATCACGCCTATATCCTCACATCGTATCGTCAGCGCGAGCACAACTGGCGCGATGATATCTACGCCTGGCTGGAGCAGGACGAGATTGACCTGGAGCGCGGGCATGAATACGCCGCCTACATTATCAACGCCATGGAAGGCGGGACGCCTTTCAAGTTCAACGGCAACGTGCCCAACAGAGGGCTGGTCGACAACCTGCCCGCGAACGCCTGCGTCGAGGTGCCGGTTTGGGCATCGCGCGATGGACTGGAAGCGGTAGCGGTCGGTCCCCTGCCTCAGTCAGTGACGCCGTTGACCAACCTCTACTCGCAGATCGAAGAGATGGCGGTCGAGGGCATCCTCAAGGGCGACAAGCGGTTGATCTACCAGGCGGTGGCTTATTCGCCGTTGTCGGCCGCCGTTTGCTCGCTGCGGGAGATTCAGTCGATGGTGGATGAGCTCTTCGCCGTGAACGAGGCCTACCTGCAGCCGGCCTTTGCTTGAACTCATGTACTTGAGATTCAGTCGGACCAGTTGGGAGGCGCTGTGTTGTGTGGCGAATAAATCCTGCACTCAAGCTGACTTTATTTGTGATCGCGTTTTGCATTCTCGTCGATATAGGGGCGAGATTCCTCTACTTTGCCTCGCCCTTTGCTGATTTCGCGGCGGAAACGGTAGTTCTTTATACGTGGATCTACGGATTGGAAAACGGTTTGCTCGCGGATCTCAGCCTGTCGCTTTTGATGGTCCTGGTCTCGATGGTATTCTTTCGCGAGATTCACAAGCCCAAGTTCTATCGGTATACAATGGTGATCTTGGCTTTACTTGTCACAGTGACGCGGCGGGGCGGGGATCTTGAATCAGTTCGGGCGGCGCTGGACAATCCGGATGTTCTGCATGTGTGGGCGGCTGCGCTTACGGTGTTGATTATTGCGCTGCAGATTTTCATCTGCCATATTGCCGCCGGCAGGTATCTGCGGCATGTGTTATCTATCAAGGAAAAGCGCAAGACAGCGCCGCTTAACCCGACATAGACGGCATGATCGCCAAAAACTTGCTGCTCCTCTCTTTCCGCAGTTAGGCTCGCCACTAGTACGCATAGATAGAGGGATGGTAGTCGCCGACTTCCTCAAGGGCGAAAAGCGGCTGATCTATCAAGCCCTAGCCTACTCGCCGCTGTCGGGAGCGGTCTGCCTGCTGCGGGGGATTCAGCAAACATTCTCTGAGTTATTCGCGGTCCTCACCGTGTAAATGAGGGCGAGCGTTTCGTACAAGTGTGAAGGGGCGTTGTATGATTGAAGGAACGCGCCAAATCAAAGACAAGCAAACACATCCTCGGATCAACCTGCTCGAACGCATGGGCTTATACGGCACGGCGGTAAGCGCTTTGAGCGGTTGCGCGTTTGGCTTGGTGTTTATATTTGGTCAGCCTCACACGCAGGAGGCGCCATTCCATGTCGTAATGGTCAGGTTTGCCCTAGGATCGTTCTTAGGCGCGCTCGTTGGTCTACTTTATGGTCTGCTGATGGCGCACTTCATTGGCTTGGCGATGGCATTGACCGCCGCCCTCTTCTTCCCCGACGGCCGCCGGCCGCGCCTGCTCAAGATCACGTTCGGCGCCCTAACCGCCGTCCTGATCTACCTTGTGTCGCCCTTTCATATTGTGCGAGACGCTTTCGAGGCGATACTGGAAGGAAGCTCATACAATCTTCAGGCCAATCTAAGCGCCATTGCAATATACGTCAATGCGATCTATTTGAGTCAAATCGTCGCGCGCAAGTATCTGCGCGAGATTTCAACGAGGAAGCGGAAGCAAAGACCAGAATGAGGCGGCGTCTTACTCCCGGCGGGAGATTCAATCGATAGCGGATGAACTGTTCGCGGTGAATGCGGCTTTTCCGCAGCCGGACTTTGCTTAAGCAAGCTTTGATGATGTAAGATCTAGTCACAAGAAGAGAGGCGGAAATATGTGGCGAGCGCGTCCAATTCTAAAGCTAGCTGCGCTGGTGATTATAGCCTGCATCGTCATCACGATCGGGTCGGGCCTGGTGTCCTACCTCAGGATTCTTGGGTTGACGCCGCTGGTGAAGTTTGTTGGACGAGTCTTAACCGTCGGCGCCCACGAGGGCTTGGTCGCCGGACTGACCTTGGCGATTCCAATGGTTCTGGTCACGGTCATATTCTTCCGCGATATCACTAAGCCCAACTTTTACCGCTGGTCGATGGTCATTGTTGCCCTGCTCGTGACTATCGCGCAATGGGGTTGGTTGCTGGAACGCGCGTCGTCCCTGCTGAACGGCGCGGACGACTACATGGCCTTCGCAGTGGTCCAGATTGCTATTGTCCAAGCTTTACAGATCTTCGCCTGTCATCTCGCCGCAGGCACATATCTTCGCGCTGTCGTATCCAGGCGGGTAGAAGACGCGGGATAAGGCTGACGCCTCTGCTCAACCGCCCTGCCCCGCCCGCAGGCGATCGCGGGCTTCGCGCGCCGGAGCGATGGGATCTTCGCACAAGCGTCTAGTATTGTTTCCACATCGTTAGCCCATCAGCCGATTTGATCTCGAATTGAGCATGAGCTTGGAAGGCAACAGGTAAAAGGACGAGATTTATGCGGCGAGCGATTCCCCTGGCCAAGATCGTCCTGTGGATGATCATTGTATGTACGATATTGAGCGTGTTGCTAAGTTTGCTGATGATACTCGTTATTGAGTCCGGGAAATCTGAGCCGACGCCTTCTATTTTCATTCAGCAATTCCTGGAGAGAGAGATCAACCATGGCGCGCTGTCTGGCGTTTTGACCGGTTTGGCGATGGCCTTGTACGCCGGCGTCGACCGTTGGACGATTCGCAAGCTGGCGCGCTTCCGGCTTGCCCTCCTCATAGTCGCGGCAATTGTTTCAGTTCTTTATGTGGGAGGGAGTTTCCATATCGCTCATTTGAAGCCGTATGGAATCTCGCTATTTGCGCTGATTGTCATGGCGGCAAACAATCCAGTGATGATTACAGAGCCAATGACCCTCCTGTTACTTTTTGGCGCCATTGCCAAGTACGCGGCAATCGGCTTCACGAGTCTATACGTAGCCGGCAATTACTGGCGCGAAGTCGCGGAACAATCCCCGAAGTCAAGCGAACGGGAAGCCGAACAATCTGTAAACCGCTACGAAAATCCACTCAGCCGCTCTGCCCGGCCCGCAGGCGATCGCGGGCTTCACGCGCCGGACTGAAGTTGGGATTGAAGGTCAGAGCGGCGATGTAGTTTTGCAGGGCTTTCTGCGTCTCGCCGCGGCCTTCGCGCGCCATGCCCAGATAATAGTAAGTCTCCTCCACGTATTGCCCGCCGCCATCGTTTTGATTCTGCCGCGCGATGCGGATCATGTCATCATAGCGCCCGACCTGATAATAAGCCTCCAGCGCCTCAAATTGGTACCAGAACATGCGCCAGGGCAAACCAAGCGATATCGCTCTGTCGAAGGCTTGGGCGGCGGCATCGTACATGCCGAGGTGGAAAAAGCTGTTGCCCATATTGTGCCAGGCGTGGGCGTCTTCTTGGTTCTCAATCGCTTCCGCCCGCGCCATCTCCAGCGCCTTGATGTGATTCTGCCATTCATCGGCGTCATCGCCCAGCAGCGCCATGATCTCCTCTTCTTGATCGGCGGTGTAGAGCGTGATGAATTGGTAATTGAAATGCTGCCAGTAGCGCTCAATGTCGTCGTAGCTGTAGCGGGTATTGGGACCTTTGAAGCTGTCCATGGTGTTGAATTCCCGCTGTGAATCGTCCCAGCCGCTGAGCAGCAGGTAGTGCCCCATCCAGTCATAGCCTTCTGGCTCGTAGCCTTTTTCGATGAGTACCGGGAAGCCCTTGACCATCAGCGCCTGCAATTGTTCCAGCGTGCCGCCGGATCGCACGATGGCGTAGACGGGTATCTCGGGAATCTGCGTATTGACGAATTCCGCCATCTGCCAGGGGCTGACGTTCTTGTCTTCGTAATTCGGCTTCAGCCATTCGGCCGCGCGGAACTGATCGTCTTCATAGCCGAAGTGAACCAGCGCGTTGGTCAGCGTGGCGGGACCGCAATTGTTCCAGCCTTGGTACTCCGCGCCGAAGGTATCCATGCGATAAATACCCGGCAGTTCCAGGCTGCTTTCATTCGTCTGCGCGCCAACCGTCAATGTCACGAAGAGAAGGAGCGGAAGAATCAGCGTCTTCATTTTTCTCGAACCTGAGCGCATTCTTTTTATTAGTCTCATTATACAGCTTAGGCGCGTCGCCAATCTTACGTTATCCTGACGATTTCGCGCGGAGGGCTACAACCAGCCTTCTTCGATATCGACGCGCAACTGTCCGGCGCAGGGAGCAAAGGTCGCCGGCTCGATGATCGGCTCGTCTTCGCCCGCCTCAATCATGCGTCGTAGCAGGCGCGAGCGCAGCACATCGGCAACCGCACGGTGGGACTCGCACTCTATGCGATTGTGCAACTCATTGGGGTCCGCCAGCAGGTCATAGAGTTCAGTCTCGATGTAGCTGTCGCTGGCTGAGTCATTCCAGCCGTCTTTGTCCGGCGCGGTCACAGCGTATTTCCAGCGGCGGCTGCGGATGGCGCGGCCCACCTGCGACTCGCTGATCTGAATGAAGACCTCCCCTTGCCAGTCCTCGGCGTCTCCGCGCAGCAAGGGCAAGATGGAGCGCCCCTGCATCTGTTCCGGCACGGGAATGCCAGCCGCGTCAAGCAGGGTCGGCGGCAGGTCGAGCAAGCTGACCATCTGCTCCAGGCGTCCGCCGCCCTTAAAAGGCCCGCCGTGGAACATCGTCGGCACGCGCACCGAGGCCTCATGGCAACTGCGTTTGTATTCGGCGTTGCGCGTCTTGAAGTGGCAGCCGTGATCGGAGGTGAAGAGGATGATGGTATCGTCGAGCATATCCAGGCTGATCAAAGCATCAACCAGGCGGCCGAGCGCTTCGTCCAGCCGCTTGATCATGCCCAGGTAGCCGGCCATCTGCTGATGGGCCGAGCCGCCCAGCGCCGCCAGATCCGGCGGCATCCAGCGCGCGCGGTAACGTTCGTAGTAGCCGACCGGCGGCGGATAATCGTCGCGGTGGTTCTGATGATGCGGCTCGATGAAGGAACTGAAGAGGAAGAAAGGACGATCCTGATGCGCGTCGATATATCGGATCATGGCGTCGGTCTGCGCGTCGACGCGATAGCCGGGCAGCTTACAGGCCGCGCCGGCGCCATCGTACATGACAGTGTCGTAGGCATCGGAGGTGAATTCCAGCAGGTTGGAAGCCAGCCAGTAATCGTAGCCGCCGCGCTGCTCTGGCGAGACCGGTCCCTGGCTTTCATCCGACAGGTGCCATTTGCCGATGTAAGCGGTGTCGTAGCCGGCATCTTTGAAGCAATGGGCCAGGGTGCGGCTTTCGCGCGGCAGGGCGATGCCATTGCGGTAGCAGCCGGTTTCGGTGGCGTACAAGCCGGTCTGCAAGCAGGAGCGCGCCGGTCCGCAAACCGGTTGGCAGGTGATGGAATAATGGACGTCCGTGCCGGCGCGAGCCAGGCGGTCGAAGTTGGGACTCAGGTCAAGCGGATTGCCGTGGATGCCGGTTGTGTCCCAGCGCTGCTGATCGGTGAAGAAGACGATGATGTTTGGGGCTTTTGCCATGACTGCGCTCCCTGTTTATGACTCGCGGCAATTGTGACCTATTGCGGTCGGTTTCTCAAGCGGGCCGGCGGCGGATCGCTTAACCGAGAGAATTATCGATAAACTTCTATCAATCGGCTGGAACTTTTTTCTATCAATAAAGCGCTTTTATGATAATTTCGCCGTTTGGTCCGGCGCAGTCTGCTTTCTCAGCGGGCAGGAAAACATTTTTTGGCAATCTGGCAACTTGGGCGGCGGCGAAGATTTGGTTGTTAAGGCGCACTGGATTGATCTTAGCACAATTTGGCGACTGAAAGGCGACTATATGTTCGCGTATAGGGGATATTTTCACCACCGAGCGCGCCGAGTTCATCGAGTGCGCAGAGGAAATCGGGGACAGTCATTTAGCGGCGTGACAAACGCGGAGTCGCCCCTACGGATTTCGCAATAAATGTGGATGTAATTCGGAAAGACCGTTGGAAAAGAAACATAGGCAGCATAGAGACGTACTGTTTGAAAGCCAGAGGAATTGTGATCCTAGAAATTCACCTCTTGCAGCACAGGTCCCGTATGTGGCGACGCCAGCACATTCGGTATACTCCAGCCTGGCGACGGATTCAGGAAACGAGGCAGTATGCAAAGAGTAGGCGACTTTCTGCAAAACAAAGGCTACCCGCCCGGCGAGCTATATGACCTGCCGACCTCAACCAAGCGCTTCCCCGATGGCGCGCAGTATCGCATCGAAATCCCGAGCACAGAGGGACCGCGGGCGTTGGCGGCGGTATTGGAAGAGGCGGAGCGCCACAACGTGACCATCCATCGCGTCTCCCAGGGCAGCGGAATCTGGATGCTGACGGACGAGGAGATCCGGGAAATGTGCCGCCTGGGCGCGGCAGCCGGCATTGAAGTCAGCCTCTTCGTGGGACCGCGGGCGGCCTGGGGCACAAGCGCGCAGGCGCGGACGAGCGCGGGGAAGAATCTGGGGGCGCGACTGCGGGGTATGGACGAAGTCGTCTACGCCACCGAAGATGTCATCCGCGGCTGCGAATTGGGACTGCGTTCGGTGCTCGTCGCCGACGAAGGGCAGCTATGGCTGGTCAATGAGATGAAGAAAGCCGGCGAGCTGCCGGCCGATCTGGTCGTCAAGATATCGGTGCAGATGGGGGCGGCCAACCCGATTTCGATCAAGCTGCTGGAAGGCCTGGGCGCGGGCACCTACAACGCGCCGACCGACTTGACGCTGCCGCAGTTGGCGGCGATACGCGCGGCGATTGACATTCCGCTGGATGTCTATGTCGAGGCGCCCGATGATTTCGGCGGCTTCGTGCGGCATTATGAAGTGCCGGAAATGGTCCGCGTTGCTTCGCCGATCTACGTCAAGCTGGGCTTGCGCAACGCGGCCAATATCTATCCCAGCGGGATTCACATTGAAGACCTGGCCGTCAAGCAATCGCGGGAGCGCGCGCGCCGTACAGCGCTGGTGATGGGCATCATCAAGCGCTACGCGGGGGAGTCGGTGATGAGTGAAGTTGGCGCGGCGGACTTGGGGATACCGGTGGTGTAGGCAGCCCAAGCACCTTGCGTACTGAATAGAGGGGCAATCCGACAAATTACCCAGCACATTTGGAATTGATTCATCGTCGGGCGGCCTGGTAGGTCGCCCCTACAACGTAACGTTGATGAGGATGGCAAAATGAAAATCAGCAATGTCAGCACAATGGTTATGGGCACGCCCTGGCGCAACTTGCTTTTCGTCAAGGTCGAGACGGACGAGGGCTTGGTCGGCTGGGCGGAGGCGAGGCCGGTGGGCGGCGTCGGGCCGGTCATCGGCTATCTGAACGAGAGCGCTCCCGATTTCGCTTTGGGGCAAGATCCTTTCAACACCGAGTCCATGTGTTATCGCATGCTGCGCGAGACTTATGGCCGCGCCGGCGAAATCGCCATGACCGGCATCGCCCTTCTGGAGATCGCCTGCTGGGATATCATCGGCAAGGCGCTGGGGCAACCGGTCTATCGGCTGCTGGGCGGGGCCATGCGCGACAAGATCAAAGCCTACGCCAACGGCTGGTATCGCGTCGAACGGACTCCCGAAGCTTGGCATGCGGCGGCCAAGGAGGTCATCGCCAAAGGCTACCGCGCCTTGAAATTCGATCCCTTCGGCAGTGGTTTCTATGAGTTCACCCGCGAGGAAAAGCTGCTATCGGTCGCGCTGGTGGAGGCGGTTTACGATGCCGTGGGACCGGATGTCGAGTTGCTGATCGAAATGCACGGGCGCTTCAACCCGGTGACGGCGGTGGAGATCATCCGCGACCTGGCAGAGTTTCGGCCGGCCTGGGTGGAGGAGCCGGTGCCGCCGGAGAACTTGCGCGCGCTGCGGGATGTGCGCGAGGTGGCGCTGGCGCTGGGCATCCCGGTAGCGACCGGCGAACGCATCCACACCCCCTACGAGTATCGCGAGCTATTTGAGTTGGGCGCGGCCGACATCATCCAGACCGATATCACCCACTTTGGCGGCATCATGAATATGAAGAAGCTGGCCGGCACGGCCGAGATGTATTATGTGCTGGTCGCGCCGCACAATGTGGGCGGTCCTTGCTCGACGATGGCGTCGCTGGCTGTGGCGGCGACCACGCCAAATTTCAAGATTCAGGAGTACTTCAATGACTTCGCCGACCCGCCGGTAAAAGCGGTTGGCATCGGCATGCCGGAAGTGGTTGATGGCTATTTCCCGCTGCCGGAGAAGCCGGGTTTGGGCGTCGATATAGACGAGGCGATCATCGCTGAATTCCCGCAGCGGGAGACGGATTTCAATCTCTTCAGCGATGACTGGCACCGGCGAGATTTGAAGTAGAAGGATTCCTGCACCCTCTGCCATCAAGATGCTGAACCTTGATCCTCTAACGAATCGAGTAAAGCCACAATCGCAACTTTGAGATTTGGCAACTCTTCATGAGCCGTCCGCCAGACTAGCTCCAGCCGAGTTCTACGATACTGGTGAACGAGGATATCACGAAAGCCGGCAATACTTTTCCACTGGATTTGGGGATACAGTTGAGTCAAGGTCGCATCTAGCTTCTTGGTCGCTTCACCAATGACAATAAAATTGAAGATGACCGCATCCTGAAGCACATGTGATCACACGAAGGCTTCGCGCCCATTTGAAATTGAACTTTTGATGCGTTCGATGCGCTCCAAGATATCCTGGCAATATAATCGCTGTTCCGCGCTCATAGAGTCTGGGCTTCTCGGAACACAGTTTCCTGCAACTCTTCCCGCAGGCTTGGGCGGTCGACCACATCCACTTTTTGACCAAGCAAATCCTCCAGACCATTCAGCAGCCTAGCGATATCAAGCAGGGTGTAATCATCCTCAAAGTCAACCAGGAAATCTATATCGCTATCCACTCGCATGTCTCCCCGTACATACGAGCCAAACACAAATATCTCACGCGCGCGACACTGGCGAGCAAGTGTCATGATTTGCGGGCGCAGGCGGCGGAGATCTTCCAAACTGCGTATCGTTGAAACTTCAGCCATGCGACTGACGTCACTCGTATTCCAAGCTTCGTCCCCAGTGTATCACATTACTTGCCTTAGCCATCAGCCAGCAGTTGATCGACGGCGTCCGCCAACTGCCGCAGGCTGTTGACCAGGAAGACCTTGTCGGCCACCATGCTGTATTCCCACATGTCGCTATCGCCGCTGCCCCATTGCCGCCGCGATTCCGGGCAGAACCAGATAAGCCGCTTGCCCTTGCGCTGCATCTCCCGGGCGATATCCAGCCGCGGATCGTTGTAATTGTTGCGCCCATCGCCCAGGAAGATGATGGTGCTGCGGCTATCGACCAGGCGCATGTGGTCGCGCCGGAAGCTATTGAGGCTGTTGCCCAGGTCCGTGCTGTAATAGCCCGGCGGATTCTCCGCCATGATGCGGGCGACGGCTTCGCGCGGGGGCAACTCCGCCAGCGTCGTGCTGACATCGACGAGGTCATGGATGAAGATAAAGCTATGTGTCCGCCGCACCTGGTCGCTAAGCTCATACACCAGCGTAAGCAAAAACTCGACCGCGTAGCGCATTGAGGTGCTGAGGTCGCAGATGAGGATCAAGCTCGGTTTCTTGTGCCGTTTGCGGAATTGCACTTCTATGGGCACGCCGCCGTAACGCATGTTTTTACGGACGGTCTTGCGCGGATCGAAATTGCCGGATTTGGCGCGCTTCTGCCGCAACGCCGCCCGCGTCCGCAGGCGAGCCGCCAAACGCCGCACCTCATCGCGAACATCTTCAATATCGCCGCTGCTCAGCCTTTGCAGAGGCACATCCAGCAGGTCAGGTTTTTCGCGCTCTTGCCGCTCCGCCATTTGCTCGGCCAAGGTCGCGCCCACATGCTGTGAGATCTGCTCGGACAGGCCCGCCATATTCTCGCGCAGCAACTGCTCCAACTCCGCCAGCGCCTCGTCACTCATGCCCAGCGCCGCCAGTTCCTCCAGCAAGTCATCCAGCATGCGCTCCAGTTGCGCCAAGCCGACTTGCCGGTTCATGCGCCGCTCGAACCATGAGCGCATATACATGTCATCGCCGCTCGGCAAGCCAGACATCTCGCCCATCTGTTGCAGTTCTTCATCGCTGAATTCGCGCCCTTCCAGCAGGCGTTGCAGGAGATCGCGCAGCGCGTCCAACTCGCCCATCAACGAGCGCATAGCCTCTTGCAGAAGCTGCTCTTGCTCCGGCGTCAACTGTTCGAGGATGTTTTGCAGCGGCGGTTTATTGTTGGAGAAGAAGAGCGGAAAGAAATATTCGAAGACGGGCTGATCGCGCTGGTTCTTGACCAGAGTCGCTTTCATCGTGCTTTTGAAAGTCGCTCGATTTTCCACGCCAGCCTGGTCGACCGCGAACATGGCATCCTGGCTTTCCGCCAGGGAGACGCGCAGTCCAGCGGCACGCAAGGCACGGATGAACTCGATCATTCTTTTTTGCATGGACGCGAACCCTGTCGCTCGCTCCGGCGGGAGGCAACTCCAATGGTAATCTGTTTTGGCGGCTAAAGCAAAAAGTCGAGCCGCTTGACACGAACTCACAAGCCCCGCCTGGCTGTTAGGCTGCCGAATCATCAGGAGCAGTTGCATTCCGCCGGCTCCAATGAGAATCAAGGGAGTAGCCCTCTCGCAATGAGGGAGACTTCCATTTTCTGCCGCAATACCCAGTTTACGAAGACCCGCGAGCACTATAATTGATGCTGAGAGAAAGGCCGCGCCGCAATGGCGCTCCCGATCACATGACCTCCGGAGCAGACAGCTTGACACTCAGAACCCGTACCGTGACAGTCACAGTATTTGCCTTGCTTATTAGCCTTGCTATCGCGCACGGGCAAGACGCGCTGAACCCGGCCGGCGAGCCTCGTTACGGCGCCTATTCCTTCGCCCCCGGGTTTTCACCCGCGCCATTCACGCTGGATGTCGTCAGCGGCGGCGATGTCGCCGTCAAACCCCTGGCGTTGGCGGATAATTGCCTCGGTTACGCCGCCTCCGATCCCGATGTGGCGGTTGAGCTTTCCGCCGGCTTTGATCGTCTCACCCTGCTTGTCGCCAGCGAGGAAGATACGACGCTCATCGTTAACCTGCCCAATGGAAGCTGGTCCTGCAACGACGACAGCAATGGCTTGAATCCGGCCTTGGTCTACCACAATGCTATGCCGGGCGCTTATCAGATCTGGATCGGAAGCTACGCGCCCGATACCTATGACGAGGCTCAACTGTATATATCAGAAGACGGTCCCGAGGTCCTGCCGACCACCGCCACCGGTCCCGCCCCCGCGCGCGAGGCGACTTATGGCGAGGTCGCGCTGGCGCCCTTGTTCCAGCCGTCGCCCTTCATGGTTCAGATTTTGGGCGGGGGCCGCAGCCAGGCCGCCGACTTCATCACCGGTCCGGAATGCCGCGGCTTCGTAGCGGAAGCGCCCGATTACAGCGTCATTCTGAGCGAAGCCTTCGCCGCCATCACCTTTGCCGTGTACAGTCCGGCCGACATGACGCTCATCATCAAAGGCGCCGATGGCAGTTGGCATTGCAGCGATAACTACCTCGGCGCAAATCCCGCTATCGGCTTCCGCTATGCCGCCGCCGGCTTGTACGATATCTGGATCGGCAGCGCGGAAGAGGGCAATTACACCGCCAGCATCTTCTACATCCAGGAATCCGCGCCGGATCCGCCGCCGAACCTCAGCATCGATACTAGCTGTCCGAGCCTGTCCGCTACCGCGCTGATGGTCGGCGATGGTGCGATAATATCGGGTACGGAGTCCGCGATGTACGCCGTGCCGGAAACCGCCTCCACCGTGATCTACCAACCAGCGAGCGGAACGCCGTTGACGCTCATTGCCGGACCGGCCTGTATTGACGGGCGGCGCTGGTGGCGAGGCCAATTGAGCGATGGCGCGCGCGGCTGGATCGCCGATAGCGATGGTGAATCAACGTGGCTGAAGCCCGCTCATTAACTTGGTCGCCACAAGCTGGCAGCGCTAAGTCGCCTCAGCCCGGCAGAGTTGAACCACCAGCCCGTTGCTCCAGCCGTGCTTGGCCTCCATCTTGGCTTTGACAGCGGCAATCAAGTCAGGATCTGTCGGCACGCTGGCATGACCAGCTGCCGTTGTCTCGCCGAGGCGGTATTTGACGGCTGCGTTGGCGCGGATATTCCGCACCCAATGCGCCGCCTCGCGCTTCTCCGAGATGAGATAATGGCAACCCTCATGGGCGACATACCAGATCTCAATCTCGTGCGGCTTGCCGCTGCGATGGCCGGTGGTGGTCAGGTAAAGAAATTTTGGCTCGTCCATGTTCATCACTTTGTCCTTGGCGCATATCGCCGCTTCGCATAATTGCCAAAAGCACGCATAATCTGTCAAGCGATCGCCACTATTAATAGCATTGAGCGACAGAAGTTAAGGCGGTGCAGATTCAGATGTCATTGATCATTCGCGAAGGAAAAATCGACGATATCAGCGCCATTTACGAACTGACGGCAAGGGCTTTCGGCCGCGCCTCCGAAGCCGACCTTATTGATCTCTTGCGCGCTGACGACGCCCTGATCCTCTCGCAGGTCGCCTTGCTCGATAATCAGATCGTTGGGCACGCCGCCTATAGTCTCGTATCCATCACCGACGCCGATACCATCCATCACCAGCCCGCGCTCGGTCCAATCGCGGTCGCGCCAAGCCAGCAGCGGCGCGGCATCGGCTCCGCGCTGGTCCGCGCCGGCTTGGAAGCGATGGACCAGGCCGGCTACGGTCTGCTCTTTCTGGTCGGCCATGTGAGTTATTATCCTCGCTTCGGCTTTCAGCCAGCCCAGCCGCTCGGCTTCAGTTCGGATTATGTTGAGCCCGGGGGTTCCCCACGAGCATTTCATGGCGGCGGTTCTGGATGCGCGCGCGCCCGGCAGCGTTCGCGGGCATGTTCGCTTTCATCCCGCTTTTGACGCCGTCTGAAGACGGTTCGAAATTGCATCCGCAAGTCAACTAATCGCGCGCTAGGATGGACGCGATCTCGGCAGCGGCTTTCTGCGCCGCGAAGATTGCATGCCCCATATTCGCGTCCGGCTCAATCAAAAGCGCCAGGGTCGCATCGCCAGCGGGGCAAGTCAAGAGCGTGCCTTGCTCGCCTTCGAGCAGCAGTCGCCCCATATCGCCCTGCGCCAGCCGATCCAGACTGCGCTCAGCCAAGCCCGCCAGCCGAGCCGCCACCGCCGCCACTGCCGCCGCGTTCAAGGGATCAGCTCCGCTGCTGTTCCGCGCATCATAGGGATAGGTGGCAATAGGCAGACCATCGTCACTGACAACGACGCAAGTCTTCACACCCTCCGCCACCAAGCCCAAACGGCGTAAGGACTCGTCTAGCGCCCGCGTCCGATCACGATCCCGCCTGGCCACATACCGCTCCGTAAAAGCTAATCAACAGATTGCGAGTATAGCCCAATCACCGGCCGCGCTCAAGCGAAACCGCGCCGCGAATCATCCGACCTGCCAGGCTTGGGCGCGCCTTGTTCTCCGCCTTGTCCAGCAATTGCGCCGATGAGATTCGGCCGCTGGCCAGTATAATCAGCAACGTCATTATGACTCCGCCCGTCAAAGGACCTTGCCTTGAGCGCTCCGCCTCCAGATGAACTGCGTATCCAAAGCGACTCGCCGCAGCGCACGGAGCAAGTCGGCCTTGCCTTGGGCCGATTGCTGCGCGCCGGCGATCTCGTCTGCCTTTCCGGCCAGCTTGGCGCCGGCAAGACGGTTCTGTCTCGCGGCATTGGCGCTGGCTGGGGCGCTGACCCGCCTTTGAGCAGCCCAACTTACAATTTGGTGCATGAACATCAGCGCGAAAACGACGGCGCGCGCCTGCAGCATATCGATCTTTACCGCATCAGCGGACCGGCGGAGGCCGCCTCCCTGGGCTTGGACGACATCCTTGAGGGAGACGACATCGCCATAATCGAATGGTCCCAGCGCATCGGCGATTGCTTGCCAAAAGAGCAATTGCGCATCGACATAGAGCTGGCGGACGAGCAGGCGCGCGAGTTGATCATAAGCGCCCGCGGCCAGCGCGCTCGGAGCCTGCTCGACGCCCTGCGAGACACCGCTCTCTCGCGGTCTTGAAACAATCATGCTGCTCGCAATCGACACGGCCACGCAACTCCTGAGCATCGCCTTGCACGATGGCGATTCCTTGCTGGCGGAATATACCGCGGTCGCAGGCCGCCGGCATAGCGCCACCCTGGCGCCGCTGATCAAGCAAATCATGGCGCAGGCGGCGCTGCCTACCGATTCTCTCAGCGCCCTGGCTGTGGCCATCGGTCCCGGCTCCTATACCGGTCTGCGCATCGGCGTCGCGCTGGCCAAGGGCATGGCGGCTGCGCATGATTTGCCGCTGGCGCCGGTGACAACTTTCGAGGCAATCGTCGCGGCGCAGGCGGCGCGCCCAACGACTTTGCCGCTTATCGCTGTCATTCCCGCCGGGCGAAACCGCGCCATCTGGGCGGAATATCAGCGCCAGGGCGATAGCTGGCGGGAGCAGCGCGTCCCCCAAATTAGCGCTTGGCAGGACCTGCTCGCCAGTTGCAGCCAGCCCGGCCTGATAAGCGGCGAGATCACGGAAGCGGGTCTGCGCGCGATTCAGGCCACAATAGCAAATGGCGCCCGGCTTCAACTTCTGCCCGCGGCCGAGCGGCTGCGGCGCGCTGGATTCCTGGCGGAAGTCGCCTGGCGCAGACTGCGCGATTGCGAGGGGCAGCGGCTTTTCCCCGCCGACCAGGTCATGCCGCTCTACCTCAAGACGCCCGGCTAACTCGACTGAAGAAGGAGCGACGACGTGACGATGAATGACATTTTAAGCAACCTGGGCTTGGAGGCCGTCAACGCCGGTGTCTGCGCTGGCGTCGACAACTGGATTCGAGACGCGGCCGGCAGGCCTCTACCGGTGATAAACCCCAGCAGCAACGAGACTATCGCAACGGTCATTCAAGGCAGTGCCGCCAGCTACGATGCCGCCGTCGCTTCGGCTCAAGCCAGCTTCGAGACCTGGCGCTTGCTGCCGGCGCCCAAGCGCGGCGAACTCGTGCGCGACCTCGGCAATGCCTTGCGCGAACACAAAGAGGCGCTCGGCGCGCTGGTCACGCTGGAGAATGGCAAGATACGCACGGAGGGCTTGGGCGAAGTTCAGGAGATGATCGACATCTGCGATTTCGCCGTCGGCTTGTCACGGCAGCTCTACGGCTTGACCATGCACTCCGAACGCCCGGGCCATCGGATGTACGAGCAATGGCATCCCCTCGGTCCTATCGGCATCATCACCGCTTTCAACTTTCCCGTCGCCGTCTGGGCTTGGAACGCCGCCATCGCCGCCGTCTGTGGCGATACCATGATCTGGAAGCCCTCGCCCAATACGCCGCTGACCGCCATCGCCGTGCAGCATATCTGCAATCGCGTCATGGCGAAGCACGGGGTCGACGGCGTTTTCAACCTCGTCATCGGCGCCAACGACGACGTCGGCGAGCGCATGGTAAACGATGAGCGCCTGCCCCTCATCAGCTTCACCGGCTCGATCCGCGTCGGCAAGCATGTCGCCCAACGGATCGCCGCCCGCCTGGGGCGCAGCATCCTCGAGCTGGGCGGCAACAACGGCATCATCGTCAGCGCCGACGCCGATCTCGACCTGGCTGCGCGCGCGATTCTATTCGGCGCAGTGGGCACGGCGGGCCAGCGCTGCACCAGCACCCGCCGCCTGATCGTAGAGCGGAGCATCGTCGATGAACTCTGCGACCGCCTGACGCGAGCCTACAGATCCGTGTCCATTGGCGACCCCATGGCTGACGGCATCCTGATGGGTCCCTTGGTCAACAAGAGCGCTGTCGATGCCATGATGGGAGCGGTGGCGCAGGCGACGGCGGATGGCGGCATTGTCTTGACCGGCGGCGGACGCTTGCCGGAGCTCGGCGCAAATTTCGTCGAGCCGACGATCATTCGCATGCCACAGCAGACGCCACTCGTCTGCGACGAGACCTTCGCGCCGATTCTCTATGTCATGGCGTACGACACGATCGAAGAGGCGATCGCCATTCACAACGCCGTGCCGCAGGGCTTGTCCAGCGCTATCTTCACGCGTGACCTAAGTTGCTCGGAGGCTTTCCTTTCCCAGGCCGGCTCCGATTGCGGCATCGCCAACGTCAATATCGGCACCAGCGGCGCGGAAATCGGCGGCGCGTTCGGCGGCGAAAAAGAGACCGGCGGCGGTCGCGAATCCGGCTCGGATGCCTGGAAGGGCTACATGCGGCGGCAGACCAACACGATCAACTACTCGGCGGAGCTGCCGCTGGCGCAGGGCGTCGAGTTTGATGTTTGAGCGGGCTTCTTTTCATGTTCGCAGGCAAGTCCTGGCGCCCCTTCGACTTCGTCACTAACGGCGGAAACAGCCCGCAGTCATCCAGCATAAAGCGCCGCTAAAAGCCCTGAAAACGCCGGAAAATTCGCCGATATATAGATACAGTATGTATACAGGAGGGGGGTGGGGGTTGTACTTAGGCGACATGGCATGCTTGGGGAGTAGATGCTCTATTGGCGAAATGGCGTTCATGGCAGTCAGTGTAGCACAAAGTGGCATGGTATAGGCGATCAAATGTTCTCGTATTGAAGCGAGGCTGGAAAGCAGACTTGACACGGGATTTCCAGTAGCGGACAGATTATTCAACATAAAGGGTATCTTCACTCCAACGTCCAGGATTCTCGATAATGTATCTGCGAATCTCGTTTAACGACTTTTCATTGCGGATGATGTGTTCGTAATAGCTTCGCTGCCAGATCTTCCGCTGACAGCCAATATTAGCCCTTTTCGCTCGTCTGCTGACAGCCGCCTTAAAATGTCCAACGACCGCACCGAGCGAACCGGCCTGTAAGGTTGCTGACTGCTTTTGTTGTATCGTTTGAAGAACTTCACAAAGATCAGGATCTGGTGTTCCGTCAATGACGATGACGCCATGCAGATGATTTGGCATCACTACATACAGATCAAGCTGGACGTTTTCGCGCGCCTCGGCTACATGTTGCCATTCAGCAATCACAACATGTCCTAATTCATTTAGCACCATTTCGCCTTGGCTAATATTGCCGAAAGCCTTAATTTTTCGATGCGTACAGACAGTAACGAAGTAGACGCCGGCCTGCCGGTAATCATAGCCGCGCAAGCGAACAGAACGGCGAGCATTTCTAGGCGGACTAATGTTAGGCACTGAGTATCAATCCGTTTCACTGCGGGCGACCCAAGGGTCGCCCCTACACCTGCCTATGTTTTGGCGAACTACGAATCTGACACAGCAAAGGCGAGGCCCAGACCACTATGCCAACGCAAATTATGAATTCAACTAATGTCGCTCCGACGAACGGCTGGATCGCAGCAGCGACAGCAACAGCCTGACCAGGAGAACCAGCGCCAGGATCAGCGCCGCTTGCCGAACGGGTTCGCTGTATAGCTCGAACGTGGGCAGCGCCGGCGATTCCCCGCTCGGCTCGAGGCGCAGAACAGTAAACTCGTCGACCACCTCCGTCAACGTGTTCAAGTCGGCCGCTTGCGCCGAGGTCATCTGCGCGAACAGCGACTCGTATATCCAAGAATTGCGGCTGAACATATACAGCGCGCGCAGCGCTTCCGCCGGGTCATCCACAAAATGCGCCCGCGCATCAATGATCCGCCCGCCATGTTGGATGGTCACGCGGGGCTCCTGCCGCAAGTTTTGACACCAATCCGCGCTGGCGCCCCAGCCCGAAACCACATAATACTTGCTGCCGTGCCGCCGGAATTCGACCACGACATGCCGCGGCTTACCGCTTTTGCGCCCTTTGGTCGTCAGTATCAGCAGGGGCAGCCAGGCGAAGGCCGGTCCCCAACCGAGCTGATATAGGACCATTGGCGCGTTTAAGATACGTTTTGCGAGGTCGCGAGATCGGTCGATGGCGGCGCTGGAAAGGCTCATGAACTGGTCAATTGATTTCGTTTGAAAGGGGCTACAGTGTAGCGAAAAGTTGCTGACTTGTCAGCGCTCCGCCGGCACGGGAGGGGTGAATTTCAAGGATGCGGGACATATTCCGAATTCCATGCCGGGGGCTTCGCCACAGAGCACGGAGGACAGCGTTGGGTTTTGTCAGCGCTTGAATGGCGAGTCTAAGAGTATGCGCAAGGGCATCAGAGTGTTGTTGATTGGTTAGGATTTCCTCCGACATTGTCCGTTTGTCGGACAAGGGAAAACCCTTTTCGGACAAAGTTGCGCTTTGTCGGCGGCGAAGGGCAGATTGATGGAGCGAGTCGGTGGCGCAGCGTTTTTCGCGGTCTGAGAAGTTTCTGGTGTCGGGCATAGCGGTCCTCCGTTGGTTGGATTGGAGGCATTATAGCACATGCGTTCTGAAATGAAAGGGCTAAACGCGGGGATTTTAGCCGTGGCGAAAATTGCCTAGTTCCATTCGGAACGGCTGCCGCGGTTGCGCCCGCGATAGGCATCGTCATTCTGCCCGCGCTGGATATGACGGCGGGCTTTCTGCACATCGCTCTCATGCTTCAGCAATACGGTCAGCGTGGTTTCCAGCGTCGTCTCGTCAATGCTATCGGCGTTGAGCATGACCAGCGCCTTGGCCCAGTCGATCGTCTCGGATACGCTGGGGTTCTTTTTCAGGTCGAGGCGGCGCATGCCCTGCACGACGTCAACCGTCTGCCGCGCCAGTTTGTCGCTCAATTCCGGCACGCGCATTTTGACGATATTCAACTCGGCCTCGTGCGTCGGATAATCGACGAAGAGGTAGAGGCAGCGCCGCTTCAAAGCCTCCGATAGCTCGCGCGTGTTGTTGCTGGTCAGCAGCACCACAGGATGATGCCGCGCTTGCACCGTGCCCAACTCGGGAATCGAGACCTGGAAATCGCTGAGGATCTCCAGCAAGAAGGCTTCAAATTCAGCATCGGCGCGGTCGATCTCATCGATCAGCAGCACCACCGGCTTATCGCTCAAGAGGGTCGCCAGCAGAGGGCGAGCCAGCAAGAAGCGCTCGCTGAAAAAGACATCGTCTTCGTCGCCCAAACGGTCGGCCGCCTGCCGCAAGGTCTCGGCCGAAGCGAGGAGGTCGCTGAGCTTGTCGCGCAGCAACTGCGTATATAGCATCTGCTTGGCGTATTCCCATTCGTAGAGCGCCTTGTTCTCGTCCAGCCCTTCATAACATTGCAGCCGGATCAAGCTTTGACCCGACGCGCCGGACCAGGCTTTCGCCAATTCGGTCTTGCCCACGCCGGCCGGACCCTCGACCAGAAGCGGTTTGCCCAGTTGCTGCGCCAGGAAAACCACGGTGGAGATTTCGTCGGTCGGGATGTATTGCTGCCCGCATAATGCTTCGGTGACTTGCTGCACGTCTTCAAACATGGCGGCGGCTTCCGATTCGCTTCGGCACCTGGAGTGTAACCGAGATACATTATGAGAGGCAAGTTAGGGGTCTTGCGTTTTGTCAGCAAATATATCGCCGCTGTGTTTTCTGCTAGAATTGTCGCTCCGAATATTGATCAGAGGGTGATAAACCATGAAAATCTTCCGAAGCATTGTCTTAGCATTGTTGTGGGGGGGGGGGGGTAGCCGCCCAAATTAATATTTCCCCCGAATCTCGCTGCTCGCCTTATTCCCGAGCAGACTATTTCTATCCGCAAAGCATTGAATTAGAGATCATCTCCCAGAACCTAGACGGCAAGATTACCAGTCCATACACTGGCGAAGTCTTTCCGAGTCGCAAGCAAACGGACATTGAACATATTGTGGCCACATCGGAAGCGCATGATAGTGGTTTATGCGCCGCTTCTGCCGCAAGGAAGAAAATTTTCGCAAGAGACCTGGACAATCTGACGCTTGCAAGCCCAAGCGTAAATCGTTATCAGAAGCGCGATAAGGATCTGTCTGAGTGGCTTCCTCCGCAAAATCAATGCTGGTATGTAAACACAGTGGTCAATGTCAAAGCCAAATATGGTCTTTCAATGGATAGCCAAGAAGCCGATGTAGCAATAACCACCTTGAAGGTTTGCAATCCGAAACCAGCATGTTACAAGGCCAGCCAAGCCGATACGCTGAACTGTTATGCTGAATCGGGACAATCCGCTATGCCGTCTTCTGCAAGCGCGTTGAATGACGGCTGTTTCTCGCGGGACAGCGCCTATGTCATTGCAGATATGAACATTAGAGAAGAGCCATCAGTGAGCAGCGCGCTATTAGGCAGAGCGCTAGTTGGAACTCATCCTGTCGAAGGGTCGGCGCAAGGCGACGATTATTGCTGGATTGATATTGGTCGAGGATGGATAGCAAGAACGAGCCGGGTTAGCGCGACGGAGCCCGTTGGCCAACCAACTGATCAGCCGGCAGCGCGATCGTCGCAGCCCCAATCTCAACACGACGCGACAACTTCGCAAACTGCATCAGAGCAAGCGACACAATCGCCGCCTGCTCAATCCGCATTGCAGTTGTATGACGACAACGGGAATGGCAGGATTACTTGCGCTGAGGCGCGAAATCATGGCATTGCCCCGGTACGACGCGGACACCCAGCTTATCAGTACATGAATGACCGCGATCATGATGGTACGGTATGTGAATAATGCTTTCGCTCGGGCGTGGTTTAAGGTGTATGCGGTGTAACCGAGATTTCTGATTTGGGGCAAGCGCAACTACTATAGAGTATAGTATTGAAGTGTCGTATAATTTGAGTTTCGAAGGTTCTTTGGAGGCGCAGTATGAACCAGCAGGAGCTAATTCGACAGATACGCGCGCTCGAACACGACGAGAAGCTGCAAGTGTTTCAGTTCCTCGCGCGCGAGCTCGCGGCAGATTCCCCGGAGCAGAGCCATAACGCGCGCGACATTGAACAATTCTCGCCAGTCTTTGCCCCCGAAGGTGTAGCAGTTTTACAGCGAATGCTGGACGAAAAGCAATTGGAGCCACTGCCCGCGGATGACTAGCGCATTGTCCTATCCCTATGTTCAAACGAGAACCGCCTTGGTCGACAGCGGATCCGATGTCAATCTCCTGCCCTACCAGCTTGGGATAGAACTCGGCGCGACCTGGCATGCGCAGCACAATTCCTTCACCTTGTCCGGGGCATTGGCGGGCCAAGAAGCGAGAGGGATCTTGGTCGAAGGCAAGGTCGGGAATTACCAGAAAATCACGCTCGCGTTTGCCTGGGCAGAAACAGATGACCTACCATTGATTCTTGGCCAGACGAACTTTTTTCAACAATTTGACCTGTGCTTTCACAACACTAACGGTTACTTCACCCTTGATCTTACGGGCGGATCGCGTTCAGCTCGGTGATACGCTAGCTCGCGCCCAATCCAAGGCTGCTGCATCTGGCTACCATAGCGCAAAGGCGTCCGTTGCAATGAGTGATGTAGAAATCCAGTTGAACGTCCCCCTCCCGCCACAGCAAGCCTTTGCTGTCTTCAGCGAGCAGATGGATACCTGGTGGCCGCGGCGGGGCGTCTTCCCGTACAGCTTCGCGCCGGAGTCCACACAGCCTCTGCATATTCGCTTCGAAGCGAGCCTGGGCGGTCGTTACTATGAGACCTTCGCCGATGGGAGCGAATACGTCATCGGTCGCATCACCGCTTGGGAGCCGCCTACCCGCCTCGCTTACACCTGGCGCGACCCCGTCTGGCCCGGCGAAACGACGATAGAATTGCGCTTTTCCGCGCGCGAGGAAGGCACAGTCGTCGAATACAGGCAGTCAGGATTCGCCGCTGCTGGCGTGCCGGACCTGGCGGCCTATTATCAGATTGGCTGCGAACAGACGCTGGCGGCTTATATTGCGCATTGCCGCGCGATCTACAAGTTGCAGGCTTTGACGAGCGGGCTGGCCTAACAGCCGAGGATCCGACAGGGCGCGACGCTAGGCGCTTTCGGGATAATTGCGTTTGAATTCGCTGATCTGCAAGGGATCGGCGAATTGCATACTGCGGCGGTATTGAGTCGGCGTCGCGCCGATGACCTGTTTGAATTGGCGCGCGAAATAATTGCTGTCTTTGAAACCAACGGCAGCGGCGACCAAGCCAATCGAAGACGATGTCTCCCGCAGCAACTCACAAGCCCGCAGCATCCGCAAGCGAATGACATAATCCATCGGCGATGTCGCAAAGCACTGCTTGAAGACCCGCGTAAAATGGCTGACGGACATGCTCGCGATCGCAGCCAGATCGTCCAGCCGCAGCGGATCGAGATAGCATCGATTGATATGCTGCATCACCGCCGCCAGTTCATGGCTGCCGCGGCGACCGGGCTGGCTCTGGTAGTTCCGCGACAGAAAAACCACCATGCGCAAAAAATTCGCCCGCACCATCATTTCGTAGCCAGGAGATTGGGCGGCGTATTCCAACTGTATCGTCGTCAGCATCTCCTCCAACTGAATCAGCTTGTCGGCGGATAACTGCAAGCGCGAGGGAAAAGTCTGGCCCAGCATCACATCGGGATCCGCCTTGAAGAGCGCCGGAAAGCCGGATCCGTTAAAGATATCGGCGCTGATTGGCTGCAGCATGGCGGTCGGGTCATAGATCACATTGCACATCAGCAAACCTTCCGCCCCTTTGAAACCGTGCCCCATCTCGCCATTAAAGACGTAAACATCGCCGGTGTACAAAGGTTCCTCGCCGAAATCGGTGATCTGCGTGCCGAAGCCGCGCAGCACGACTACCATCTCTGAGAAGGTGTGGCGGTGGAACTCAAAGTCCGGTTCGTCAAACTGAACGGAATGAATATCGAAGGGAAGGCTGTCGCTGTGGAAGAAGTCCTGAGAGTAGAAGCGCATAACCATGATTATATTGTGCTAAATCATGCAAATATTGTCAAGGAATGTCCCCGCCTCTTCCGGCATAATTACAGTAGTATAGCGATCGTATACGCCAGCCTGTATCTCGTCAGGCGAAGCGATGGAGCGCGAAAATGATTGTAAGTCCCGAACAAGCGCAACAATTTCACGAAGAAGGTTATTTCATCCTGGAAAAGGCGCTGTCCGACGAGCAACTCGAAGGCTTGCGCTCCGAGGCGCAGCGTTACATTGACATGATGCACGAAGAGATGGACGCGCAAAGCACGGATACCCTGGGCATTAGCCACCGCGACAAGCGCTATTTTATTAGCCTGCGGCACCAGGAAAGCGCGATAATCTCGGAATTCTTGTTCAGCCCGCTGATGGAAGAGATCACGCGGGCCGTGCTCGGCGACACGGTCTATCTTTTTTATGAGCAATACGTCATCAAGGCGGCGGAAAAAGGCTTGCATTTCGGCTGGCATCAAGACTCCGGTTACGTCGGCGACGGCCACAAACCTTACCTGACATGCTGGATCACGCTCGATGACGTCACCGAAGAAAACGGCACTGTGTATATCTTGCCCTACAGCCGCGCTGGCACGCGCGGATACGTCGAGCATGTGCAGGAAGCCGGCACCAACGACAAGATCGGTTATAGCGGGGATGATCCGGGTATCCCCGTGATCGTGCCGGCCGGCAGCATGGCCTGTTTTTCCAGCACGGTATTTCATCGCAGCGGCACGAATACGACGCCGTATATGCGCCGCGTCTACCTGGCGCAGTATTCAGCCGCGCCGGTGAAGAAAGAGGATAGCGATGAGAACTTTGGGCTGGCGATTCCATTCTTGAAGGAGGGCGCGCGCATCTGAGAATTATTCGCCGGAAATATCTCTGGTAAGGCCTGGCTGGACACTCCTATGATTCGTGTCCGGTCAGTTTTCGTATGTTGCGGCACGTTATTCGGAATCTTGCAGAACTAGGAGGATCACATGTCTGAAAAGTCATTGAGTCGTCGGGATTTCCTCAAACTGGCTGCTAATGCCGGCGCGGGCGCCGCGCTAGCTGGCTCGGCGGGCAATTTGTTGGGCGCGGCCACGGCGTTAGCGCAAGAAGAGGAAGTCAACATTTTGGAGTGGGCATTCGCCCAGAACCGCATCATTTGGCAGGAAGCTGTGCTCGAGCAGATCTTCAGCGAGACGCACCCCAATGTGACTCTGACGGTCGAGACGATCCCTTACGGCGATATGTGGGACAAGCTGCAGACTGTCTTCGTGGCCGGCTCGGGCGGTCCCGATATGGCGGATATCGCCATCCACGTCTGGCGTCGCTTCACCCGTGGCGAGGTCCCCTTCTACGCGCTTGACGATCGCATCGGCGACCAAATGGGCGACCTGGTCGATGGTTCGGCGATGGGTCCTTGGCGTCACGAAGGTCAAGTTTATGGCTTGGGCAACGAGGTCAACACCGTGCTGATGTACTACCGCGAAGATGCGCTCAGCGAGATGGGCATTGATGGCGCGGCCGGCACGACCTGGGAGGACATGCAGGCGGTGGCGGACGAGGTCATCGGCAACAGCGATGCCGCCTTCATGGCGATGCCGGATGGCAGCGTTGACTACCTGGAGCAATTCCTGGTGCAGCGCGGCGGCAACTTCTTTGACGAGGAGCACAACCCCATCGCCAACAGCGATCTCGCTGTCGATACGCTCGGATTCATGCAAGACATGGTTCAGAGCGGCCGCGCGATCCTTTCGCCCGGGGGCGGTCCCTATGCGGAAGTCTACTATGCCGCCATGAAAGACGGCGCATTCCTCTTCCAGATTGGCGCGCCCTGGTATCAGGGTTTCATGAAGAACAACAATCCGGAAATGGAAGGCATGTGGCGGATTCGCCTGCTGCCGCAATTCCCCGAGGGTCACTTGAGCGTACAGCACGGCGGCACGGGAATGTCTATCACCAAGCAGGCGCGGGAAGAGACAGTCGAGCCCCTCTGGGATTTCATCCAAGCCTGTAATCTGACCAACGATGGCGCGCTGCTGGGCTTCGAGCTGCAGAATCTTGTGCCGACTTACACGCCAGCCTGGCAAGATGATCGCTTCTTGCAACACCGCGATCCCTTCTTCGGCAACCAATCGCCGGCGGAGTTCACCTTCGCCGCGGCTGAAGATATGGTCGTCGCCAACAGCAACGCCGATTGGCAGATCATGGTGGATTCGCTCAGCCGCAACGCGATCGGGCCCGTCATGGTCGAAGGCGCGGACCCACGCGCGTCCTTGGACGCCGCGGTCGAAGAATTCGAATTCGAGCGCTAAACCAACGCATAGCAGTGCTTCAGGGGAGCGTGTCGCACGTTCCCCTGTTTTGTGTTGCAGTCCGTGTAGTATGATTCACATGAGGCTAGCGGAGGGTGGTTAGCAGTGGCAAGCGCCGGCGCACAAAGCAAAATGATTCGGGAAGGACCCTTCCGTCAGTGGCGCTGGGACAACTTCGAGCGCAGGATCATCCCGTATATCTTCCTGGCGCCTTTCCTGATCATCTTTGCCGTCTTCACGGTCTACCCCGTTATTGATTCATTCTTCATCAGCTTGCACAAGATGGATTCGCTGGACCCGAGTCGCTACGTGGGGCTCGACAATTACGTCCGCTTGGTCACGCGCGATTCGCGTTTTCACAAGTCGCTCATCAACGCCTCGGTCTTCGCGCTGGGCACGGTCTTCTTGCAGTTGCCTCTGTCCCTGGGTTTGGCGCTGGCGCTGGATTCCCGCCGCATCAAATATCGCGCCATCGCGCGCATGGGCTTTTTCATCCCGTATATCACCTCGGCTGTCGTCGCCTCGATGATCTTTCAGTTCGTCTTCGAAGAGCGCTATGGCATGATAAACGGTTTGCTGAACGCGCTGGGTTACGAGCCGGTGCCCTGGCTGCGGTCGGCCGAAGTCGCCATGCCGACGCTGATCATCGTCGGTTTGTGGACTTGGGTCGGCAGCAATTCGCTCTTCTTCCTGGCCGGTTTGCAGTCAATACCGGAAGAACTCAAGGAAGCGGCGCGCATTGACGGCGCTACCGAATTCAAGGTCTTCTGGCATGTGACCTTCCCACTGCTGCGCCCGGTGACCACTTTCGTCGTCACGCTGGGCATCATCGGCTCGTACAGCTTGTTCGCGCAGCCCTTCCTGCTCTTTGATGGCAGCGGGCCCCGCGATTCCGTGCTGATGCCCCTGGTCTATCTATATCAGCGCGGCTTCGAGAGTTTCAAGCTTGGCTACGGCGCCGCCATCGGCTATCTGCTGACGGTCATCATCATCATGGTCACCGGCATTCAACTCGCCTTGATGCGGAAATGGGGCAGCTAGATGTTGCTTCGACGCCACCTGGGAACAGCCGCCCTCAACGGATTCATTCTAGTCGGTCTCGTCCTGACGATCGCGCCGCTGGTCTTCATGATCAGCGCCTCTATCCGCCCCGAATCCGAACTATTCTCCTTCCCGGTGACGCTGTATCCCAAAGTGACAACTGGCGACAATTACAGTTCGCTATTCGAGCGCACGCACTACGCCACCTGGTACGTCAACACCTTCATCACCGCCACCGTCCGCACCCTGCTGGCAGTATTCCTGTCGGCGATGGCAGGTTACGCTTTCGCCAAATTCAATTTCCGCTTCAAGCGCTTCTTCTTTATGTTGGTATTGATCACTTTAACCTTGCCCTTTCATGTTCTGGTGATCTCGCTGTTCAAGCTGATGGTCGTTTTTCAATGGCTGAACTCATATTGGGCGATTATCTTGCCCTCGGCCGTCTCCGGTTTTTCTATCTTTCTGATGCGGCAATATATCCTGTCGGTGCCGGACGATCTGATTGACGCGGCCCGCGTCGATGGCTCATCCGAGATGGGCATCTTCTGGCGGATCATTGTGCCGCTGGTCCGCCCGGGCATGGCGGTCGTGGGCATATTGGCATTCGCCGCCACTTGGAACGACTACCTATGGCCCCTGATCGTGCTCAGCCAAAAAGAGCGATACCTGCTCACTATCGGGATCGCCACAATGGACGGTCCTTACGAGGTCGAGTATGGCGCGATCATGGCCGGCTCCCTGCTCAGTACCGTGCCTATCGTCATCGTATTCCTCTCGATGCAGAGCCAGATTATCGCTGGTCTCACCGCGGGCGCCGTGCGCGAGTAAGCCCGCGCACTGTATAAACCTAGCGCAACAGGAAGGCGCCCGACCGTGCCTCAACCCGCCCTCATCCTCGAACCCGATGTTCAGCCCAAACTGCAAGTCGGCATCACTACCATCGCCGAGGCGGTAAAACCGACCCTCGGTCCGCTGCCGCGCAACATCGCCGTCAGCAACGTCATGGAGCGCAAGCCGCCGGAACTGCTCGATAATGGCGCTGCTATCGCCCGGCGCATCTTCGAACTGCCTGACCGCCTGGCTGATGTCGGCGCGATGATCCTGCGCCATACGCTTTGGCAAGTGCAGGAAGAAGTCGGCGATGGCACGGCGACGGCTGCCGTCCTCTTCGGAGCGATTTACGAGGGCGGACGGCGTTTTATCGCGGCCGGCGGCGACGCCATGCAATTGCGCGGACGGCTGCAAGCCTCGGCGCGGATTATCGCCGCGGCGCTGGATGAGATGTCGGAGCCGGTGAGTGGCGCCGAACAATTAAGCGCGGTCGCCGCGTCAATCTGTAATGAGCCGGCATTGGCGGCGGCGCTGGGCGAAGCTTTCGAGACCCTGGGCGAATGGGGTCAGTTGGACCTGCGCAAGGCTTACGGACGCGATATCGCTTGGGAATATGTCGACGGCTCGTATTGGGAGCGAGGCATTGAGACGCGCGGCATGCTCGAAGGCGAAGAATACGGTCGTCTGGTCATCGCAGAGGCGGCGGTGCTCATCAGCGATCTCAAGCTCGAGGAACCGAAGCAAGTTCTGCCGCTGGTCATGGCGGCGATGAAAAGCGGTCGCCGCGGCTTGCTGTTGATCGCGGATGAGTTCTCCGACGAGGTCAAGACTTTCCTGCTCGCCAATCGTAACCCGGGCAAATTCGGCGTCATTCCAGTGCGCGCGCCTTTCTCCGTGCCCGATGACCGGCGCGAGGCGCTCGAAGACATCGCGATCATGACTGGCGGAACGCCGATCATCAGCGCGGCGGGCCAAACGCTGGGGGGCCTGCGCCTCAGTGACCTGGGCAAAGCGCGTCAAGCCTGGGCGAGCAAAGGGCTCTTCGGCTTCAGCTCCGGCGGCGGGGATCCTCGCGTTTGGCGGGACCATACGCGACGCCTGCAAAGTCAATATGAAAGCGCGCCCGATCTAGCCAGCAGGCAGCGCGCCCTGAAGCGACTGGGCAAATTGATGGGCGGCTCGGCGACCCTCTACACCGGAGGCGCGAGTGAAAGTGAAATCGAGTACCTTCGCGAAGGGACGAAACGCGCCGCCGCGACCCTGCGGGCTGCTATCGGGGCGGGCGTCGTGCCGGGCGCTGGCATCGCCCTTATGCGCTGTCGCGAGCATCTCCCGCCGGTGGACCGGGACGAGTTGGTCGCGCGCGCTGCCGACCAGATCTTACGTGACGCGCTTTCGCAGCCGACGCGCGTGATTGCCGCCAACGCTGGCTTGGAAGGCGGACAGATTCTGGCGGAACTCGAACGCGAGCCGGGCAAGCTCGCCTTTGACGCCCGCTGTGGCAGGGTGATGCCGCTGGCGCAGAGCCGCGTTTACGATGTCGCCTCGGTGCTAAAGTCGGCGATATTAACGGCTGTATCCGGGGCGACGCAAGCACTGACAATCGAAGCGGTCGTTCAGCATCGCAATCCCGAAACCACTTACGACCCCTAGTCGCGCGGCGCCGGGCAAACTCAATCGTGGTCGCCAGAAGCTCCGAGGTCAAGCTGCGCCGAGATATCTTTCGCTTCTTCGAGGCTGACATCGCGATTCGACAGGGCGAAGGCGATACAATATCCATTTGGATCTTGTATCGAAAATTCACGATTGCCCCAAAACTTGTCCGCTAGCGCCTCGGTTATGTTCACCCCTTTCACCGCCAACTCAGCGTAGAAGGCATCAATATCGCTGTCAGCGGGCAACGTGATGATAATGGTCATATCCGCGCGAATTTGTCGGCGCAATGACGCCGGTACTTCCCGCGGCGCCTGCCGGCTGAGCAAGATGCTGCAATCATGAAAGCCGACGCTCGCGAAGAAGGTGGCGTCGTTCTTGTCTTGCAGCACAAACTGCAAGTCGAATCCCAGCTTCTCACAATAGAATGCCGCCGCCGCATCGACATCGGGCACAGCCAGAATCGGTCTCAGCGTAGCCATGGGGTCCCTCCCGTTTTGAGACATCAGTTCACTCCAGCAAGCCGCCGACACGCTCGATGATATAGGCGCCGATATTGTCTTTGCTCGTCCGCTCGACTGAGTGCAAGCCGCCATCCATATCCAGCACGACCACGCGATTGGTATCGACCGCGAAGCCGGCGTCTGCCGCCGTGATGTCGTTCGCAACCAGCAGATCAAGCCCCTTGCTCTGTAGCTTGCCGCTGGCATTCTCGACCAGATTCTCACTCTCCGCCGCGAAGCCGACCACAATCATCGGATAGCCGGTTCGGGCGCGCTGCGCTTTCACCGCCATCAGGATGTCCGACGTCCGCGTCAGAGCCAGGGTCAAGCTTTCATCCGACTTTTTGATTTTCTGCTCAGAGACTGTCCGCGGCGTATAATCAGCCACTGCCGCCGCCATGATCAAGGCGGAAGAGTCAGCCACATGGTTCAGCACCGCGTCTTTCATCGACTCGGCCGAGCCGACCGTCACTTGCCTGACGCCCACGGGCAGCGGCAAATGCGTAGTCGTCGAGATCAGCACAACCTCAGCGCCGGCATCCAGCGCCGCTTGCGCGATGGCGTAACCTTGCTTGCCGGTCGAGCGGTTCGTGATGAAGCGCACCGGATCAAGAGCCTCGCGCGTGCCGCCGGCCGTGACGACCAGCTTATGGCCCGCCAGCTCGCCATTCAAGCCCAATACGCGCCGGATATGCCCGATCAGGTCGGATGTTTCCGGCAAGCGCCCGGCGCCGACCAAGCCACTGGCGAAGCGTCCGCTCTCCGGCTCAATCACATGCGCGCCGCGGCGAGACAAGACCTCGAGGTTGGCTTGTACCGCCGGGTGATGGTACATGCCAGCATCCATCGCCGGCGCAATCATCAGCGGACAAGCAATCGCCAGCGCCGTCAGCGTGAGCAAATCGTCCGCCAGCCCGCCGGCCAGCTTAGCCATCGTATTCGCCGTCGCCGGCGCCGCCATCATCAGGTCGGCTTCTTCCGCCAAGCCGACGTGCGTGATATGACTTGGCAAGCCGCCGCTGAAATCGGCGCGCCACATATCGGTGTAGACGGGCCGACCGGTCAGCGCCTGAAAGGTCAGCGGGCTGACGAAGCGCTGCGCGGCCTTGGTCATAACGACATCCACCGACGCGCCCGCCTGCGTCAATTTGCTGGCGAGATCGGCCGCTTTGTAGGCGGCGATGCTCCCGCAGACGCCCAGTATGATCCGCTTGTCCCGCAACAGCGCTATCGTCGACATGGCAGTCCTTCGTTCAAGACGCGAACTAATGGTACACAATCTCGCGCCGAAACAAAAGTCCGCCACCCGCGCGGTCGGCTAGACACGGCGCCAGTAGGCAACGCGGAAGGTTAGAGCAACTCGCCAAATCAGCCGTGTTCTGTTAGAGTTGTGGGCACTCAAGCGCGGCAATTGCAGGAGTTCGTCAATGCAAGCTGGCATGACTATCGGCAGGCGTAGAGCCTGGTCGCTATTGCTGTTGATGTGCTTGCTCGCCTGCGTTAGCTGCAATCTCAGCGCTATTCCCGATGACGCCCCGACGCTCTTCGAAGGACCGCCGGTCATTCATATCGCCGCGCCACAGCCCAACCAGACCTTCCTCGCCGGCACAACGGTCATCGTCCAGGCGCGCGTCGAAAACGCCGGTCCGGATCTGGCGCGCGTCGCCGTCCTGCTGGATGATGCCCTGCTGGGAGAGCGACAGGCGCCGAACGAAACCGAAGCCGCCGTATTGCCGCTGACCATCGACTGGCCGACCAGCAATACGGGGCAGTACACCATATCCGTGGTCGCCGAGCGCGACGATGGCAGCGCCGCCCGCGAAGATGTCAACATCGAGGTT
Source organism: Anaerolineae bacterium (assembly GCA_022824365.1). GTDB lineage: Bacteria > Chloroflexota > Anaerolineae > Aggregatilineales > Phototrophicaceae > UBA6055. The sequence continues at coordinate 8,695 of JAJEAA010000034.1, read as the reverse complement.
GTTTCACGCCAGCGCGCCGATGCCATCTCGTCGACCGAGATTCCCGCCAGCGATACCCAGCCAAGCACGATTCCGCCGGATACCGCCAGTCCGCCATCCAGCCTGGCGCCGACATCCGCGCCTGAGAATCTAGGTCCACGCAGCGTGCCGGGCCGCGTAGTGGCGGTGGCGAATCTCCGCCCCGGTCCCGGCGTAGCCTCGGGCCAGCCTCTGGGCAGCCTGCTCGCCGATACCGCCGTGCTGATCGTGGCTGTGAATCCGGAACGCGACTGGTATCGCATCACCTACGGCGAGGGCAGCGATGGCTGGATCGACGCCGCCTTCGTCGAAGCGGCGGACATCACCACCGGCTTGCCAGTCGAGACGGGCGCGCCCCCGCCAAATCCGGAAGGGGTCAATCTGCTCGTCAGCAGCATTGAACTCGTCCCCGCCAGGCCCGTCTGCGGCCAGGCAACAACCATCCGCGCCACCGTCCGCAACAGCGGCTCGCTGGACTCGCAGACGAGCCCTTGGGTATCCGTCAAAGCCCACCTGCTCAGCGACCAAAGCGTCATCGCCGAAAATGCCGAAACGATTTACCTGTCCAGGCTGAATGCCGGGCAAGAGACCGTGCTGGAATTGTCCCTTACGATCAGCGCGCGTTTCGGCGAGCGCCAGCAAATCCGCATCACTGTCGATGCTGGCAATCACATACTGGAATCTAACGAAAACGACAATATCGGCAATAGCGCCGAGTTTGAGCTGGACAGAGGCAATTGCGCCTGATCAAGCCGCTTTCAAGGCCTCCGCCGCCTGTGCTATAGTGTAATATTATCGGTTCAGTTCCCACTTCAGGAAGGCGACCTCTATTGGCCTCGATAATCGTTACCAACGATGACGGCTTCGACGCGCCCGGCATCCTGGCGCTGGCGGAAGCTATGCGGGACCTCGGTCAGGCGCGGGTCTGCGCGCCAGCTACAAATCAAAGCGCCAGCGGACACAAAATCACTCTGCACCAAAACATCGAGTATTCACGATGCGCCGTCGGCGACGGCATCCCGGCGCTCGTCGTCAGCGGCTCGCCGGCCGATTGCATCGCGCTTTCACTGCTGGGCTTGGTGGACGGCAAACCAGATATCGTCGTCTCCGGCATCAACCGCGGCGAGAACATGGGCCAGGACCTGACCTATAGCGGCACGGTCACCGCGGCCTTGGAAGCCGCCATCAGCGGTATCCCAGCCATCGCTTTCTCTCTCGCCAAGCCCGACGCCGACCATCCCGATGACTACCGCGTCGCGGCGAAGGTCGCGCAAACGATCGCCGCGATGGTGCTGAAGCAAGGCTTGCCGCCATACACCATCCTCAATGTCAACATCCCGCCGGTCGCGCGGATGGAAGACCTGCGCGGCATCCGCCTGACACGGCAGGGCGTGCGCATCTATCGCGATTCTCTGGTCCATGTCGCCGACGGCGTCGTGCGCATCGGCGGCAAGGCTCCGACCGCCGACACCGACGAACTCGGCGCCGATTTTTGGGCGGTGCATCGGGATTATGTCAGCGTGACGCCCGTGCATCTCGATATGACGGCGCATCAGTTCATGGCGAACCTGGAAGCCTGGGATTTGAAATTGCCATAATTTTTTCATCACAGAGAGCACAGAGGGCACAGAGATGAATTTCTTGAAGAACTTGTTCGGCGGCGGCGGACGCGATGAAGACCGCGGCATCTACTTCTACGTCCAGCCCAAGATGTGTAAAGAGATCCTGCGCATCCGCGTCGATCCCCTGAACGACCTGTCGCAGACCGATGATGGCAAGGGCTATTGGTGTCGCAAGTTGGCCAGCGCGGCTCGCTGTCCCTTCCAGGCGGAGATTGAGCTTTACTTCGATAAGAACAAGCGCTATCAGAGCAGCGATGTGACAAATGGGGAGTTGGTCAGCGAGGCGGAGTGGTTGGCGCAGGAGGGGGAGCGTTAAGGCGCGGCGTTTCTCGTCGCTTCGAGGTCGCGTTCAATGCGGCTGGTTTTGTCTGTGAGCGCCGCTACATCGCGGCTGAGCGCTTTGACGTCGCCGCGCAGTTCAAAGTAATGTTCGTTGGTCTCACTCAATCTCTCATCAACCCGGTCCACTTTGGCATCGACAGCCTTGATTTCCATAAGCAACTCCGCGCGGGTATCGTCAATTTTAGCGTCCAGGCTGGCGCGAGTATCGTCAATTTTGTCATCTTGCCTGTCCATCCTCTGAGTTAACCGATCTTCCATCCTGTTCATATCGCCTTTGGACGGTACGCGCCAGACGAGAGCAATTATGGAAATAGCGGCCACAATCAGAGGCGCAAGATCCCTGAGTACGGGTACGAGACTTTGCCAGAAGGCTTCCACGGGGGTTTGTCCTTGCTATCGGATGTGATTAAGTATAGCAGAGAAAGATGCTGTTCTGCGACATAGGTTGAAAACGAGATTAACAGTCCTCAAGCCGACCGGTGAACTTGGTCATGTCTGTGTCCTCGTTCCAGTAGCTGCCGTCGGGGAGGATGGTGGAAAGAGGGTAGAATTTCGCACCGGTAAAATCTGCGCAAGTCAGATCTGCATCCGTAAAATCTGTTTCATTTAGTTCAGTGTTCGACAGATCTGCTTCTGCAAGATTAGCGTTCTCAAATTTTGGCTGTGTCAGATTTGAATAGGTCAGGTCTGAACGCTCTAGCTCTATGTCTGTCAAGTTTGAACCTGTCAAGTTGAGGTTTCTAAGTATGCCACCTGCTAAATCTGCGCTACGTAAGTTCGCCCGTGATAAGTCAGCGTTCTCCGCAGAAAATGTTCCAGAATCATTGGCGGAACAATTAAATGACTCGACGAGGGACGTAGTCTTGCAGCCCGTCTTCGACGGTAGTGATGATCTCGTCTACAAGTTGCCGATTTCGTGAGGACATGCGTACACTTTCCCCGCTGTGCAATTCGAGGAATGAGTATACATTATACAGAAATACGCGAGCCACATTTACGGACTTGGATAGCGGCGCCAGCTAACCCTCCCCCGCGCCGACCTCCCGCATCGCTGGCAAGCCAAAGACCCGCCGAATCTTGTCCTCAATCACATCCGACATGCGCCCGTTGCTCTGCAAGAAGCCCTTGGCATTCTCCCGCCCCTGCCCCAGCAGCTCATCGTCATAACGATAAAAGGCGCCGCGCTTATCGATGATGCCCAACTCGGTGCCAATATCGATGATCTCGCCCGACTTGCTGATGCCCTGGTTGAACATGATATCGAACTCGCATTCCTTGAAAGGCGCCGCCACCTTGTTCTTCTTGATCTTCACGCGCGTCCGATTGCCGACGATATCACCGGCATGTTTGATCTGCTGGATGCGCCGAATATCAATCCGCACGCTGGCATAGAATTTCAGCGCCCGCCCGCCCGGCGTCGTCTCCGGACTGCCGAACATCACGCCGACCTTCTCGCGCAGTTGATTGGTGAAGATGACGCTGACATTCGACTGCTTGATCGCGCCCGCCAGCTTGCGCAGCGCCTGGCTCATCAAGCGCGCCTGCAAACCCACATGCGAATCGCCCATCTCGCCTTCGATCTCCGCCCGCGGCACGAGCGCCGCCACGCTATCCACCACGATCACATCCAGCGCGCCCGAGCGCACCAGATGCTCGGTGATCTCCAGCGCCTGCTCGCCCGTATCCGGCTGCGAGACATAGAGCTGCTGGATATCGACGCCGATCTTCTCGGCGTAGGCCGGGTCGAGCGCGTGCTCCATATCAATGAAGGCGCAGATGCCGCCCGTCCGTTGCGCCTCCGCCACCACATGCAGGCAGAGCGTTGTCTTGCCCGAGCTTTCCGGACCATAAATCTCGGTGATGCGCCCGCGCGGCACGCCGCCGACGCCCAACGATATATCGATGCCCAGCGACCCGGACGGGATCGCCTCGATCTGCAAGTGCGCGCCCGCGCCCAAATTGAAGATGGTGCCATCGCCATAGCGCTTGGTGATATCGGTCAAGGTCGCGTCAAGCGCCTTCTGCTTGGCCGCAAAGTCATGACTTTCAAAAACTTGCGTTTCTTTGATTGCCCGCGTCCGTTTTGCCATCGCTGCTTTCTCGCTTTGTCTAGGGGTTGTTCAAGTGTAGTTGCTGAACCTCAAATTTGCTATGTATAAGGCTAGCACTTTTGTTCTAAGCTTGCAAGCGCTGTATCCGCCAATCCGCCATGACATGGCGACGACTTGGAATGCCGAGCAGATTGACGAGGGTGTTCTCCCGCGCGAAGGCGGTCAAGACAACGATTTTCGCAATGTGCCGCCAAACTTGTTATAGTCTCTACTTGTTCGCCCAACATGAATTCTGTTCGAAATAGTGAAACGGGGAGTTACCCATGAGATACTTCAAACTTGCATTGGTTGTGCTGCTTTTGCTGGGCGTCGCCTTGGCGGCCGCCCAAGACGCGGAAACCATCGTCATCCGCGGCTTCGGCAATATCAGCACATTCAATCCAGCCCTCAGCAGCGACGGCGCTTCCTTCCAGGCTTTCAGCGTCCTTTGGCCCAAGCCTTACGAGATTGACGCCGCATCATCCGCGCCGGTTCCCGGCTTGACCACTTGGGAAATATCCGATGATGGCTTGACCTATACCTTCCACATCCGCGAAGACGCTAACTGGTCGGACGGCATGCCCATCACCTCGCATGACATGAAGTTCGTCATTGACGCGATCAAGTCGGACGTGGTGGCGTCCATCCAGGAGACCGAAGTACAAGCGGTCGAAGAAGTCCGCATCGTGGACGACAAGACCTACGAGGTCGTCTTGAAAGGTCTGGACTGCGCGGCATTCAGCGATCTCGGCGGCATACGCTTCTTGCCGTCGCATCTCTTCGCCGATGATTTCAGCGACTTTGAAGACAATATGGTCTCCGCCGAACCCGTTGGCATCAGCGGCGGACCCTACATCCTCGATGAATGGGCGCCGGATGCCTACCAGAGCTACCACGCCAACCCGGATTGGTGGGGCGGCGAGGTCGGGATTCCCTATCTGGTCAACCGCAACATCAAAGAACAGGCGGTGGCGCTGCAATCAATTCAGGCCGCGGAAGTGGACTACACCTATCTGCACGGGGATCTATTCACGCAAATTGCCGATACCAGCAATCTGCAATGGGAAATCTTCCCGCAGATGTCGGTCAAGTTCTTCGCGCTGAATTGGGTCGATCCTGAGCATCCATCAGCCGCCTACGATGACGACGGCAACGCGATTGAGCAAGTGCCGCATCCCATCTTCAGCGATCCGGCCGTGCGCAAGGCGGTCGCCATGGGCTACAACAAGCAGGATGTCCTCGCCACTATGGGCGGTTCGCAAGGCGGAACGCCGCTCATCGGCGCGGTCAACCCGGCCATCGGCTGGGCATACAACCACGACTTGCAGCCCTACGCCTATGATCCCGAAGCCGCCATGCAAATGCTGGAGGAAGCCGGCTGGGTCGATAGCGATGGCGACGGCGTGCGCGAGAAGGACGGCCAGCGCCTTGAATTCACCGTTTCCTACAGCGATATCCTGCTCATGTTCGAGACGCATGTCCTGGTCGCGCAGGATCAGTTGAAGGACATCGGCTTTGATGTCACGCTGGAGAAGGTGGAATGGGCGAATTACATCAGCGATATCTATCTGGGCCAGATGTATGACGCCACCTCCATGAGCAACAGCGGCGGCACCGGCGGCGCGCCCGATCCCAACAACTTCATGACGCTGATCGACAGTCGGCAGGATATCCCAGGCAGCGGCAATAACCTGGCTTCCTATGTCAATCCGGAGATTGACGCGCTGATAGACGCGGCGCGTACAGTACCGGGCTGCGATACGGCGGCGCGCGGCGAAATCTATCGCGAGATTCAACGCATCGCGCATGAAGACTTGGCTTATGACTGGTCCTTCGTGCCCAATATCTGGCAGACGGCCAACACCCGCGTCGGCAATTTCGAGCCGGCCGCGTTCTGGGTCTTCTACGGCTACACGGCTGACATCCACAAGTGGACGATTGAGGGCTAGGCTTACTCCTCATCCCACAAATCCCGAAAATGTAGGGGCGGCCCATTGGGTCGCCCTTCTGTATTTTTCATAACAGTGTAGGTGATCTGGTAAGTCGCCCCTACATGTCCAGGGAGCGCGAGCGACTACTTCTGATACCTTCTCGGATCCAGCGCGTCGCGCAAGCCATCGCCCACCAGATAAAAGCAGAGCACGGTGATCATGATCAGGATGCCCGGCGTGAAGACCAGGTGTACGCCGCTGACGAAATAGCTGCGGGAGTCGGTGAGCATGTTGCCCCAGGTTGGCGTCGGCGGTTGGATGCCCACGCCTAGATAACTCAAGCCGGATTCGATGAGGATCAAGTTGCCGGCGATGATGGTCATGGTGACCATCACAATGGAGAAGACGTTGGGCAAGATATGCGAAATGAGGATGCGGAAGTCCGACGCGCCCAGCGCCCGCGCGGCTAAGACATAATCGCGCTCCTTCAGCGATAGCACCTCGCCGCGGACGAGCCGGCTCGTCCCAACCCAGCCCAGCGCCGCCAGCACGACGACCAGCACCTCGGTCGATGGCTCCCAGATGGCCGAGGCGATCAAGAGCAGGAAAAGCGGCGGGATCGCGCTGAGCGTGTTGATGCCCCATGAGATCAGATCATCGATTTGCCGACCGTAATAGCCGGCCAGCAGACCAAGCGTGATGCCGATGAAGACGGTCATGACGCTGGCGAGGTAAGCGATGGTGAGAGAGACGCGGCCGCCATAAATCAGGCGCAGGAATTGATCTCGGCCGAGTTGGTCCGTGCCCAGCGGGTAGCCGCTTTCACCGGGCTGTTTAAAGCGGTTGGGGATGCTGGTGCTGTTGACATCCAGCTCCAGCACGCGTTCGAAGACGACCGGCATCAAGGAGCAGATCAAGGTGAAGATGATCAGCACAGTAAGGGCGAAGATGGTCAACCGGTCGCGCAGGATGAATTGAAACGCATCGCGCCAGAAAGAGCGCGACGGCCTCTGCGCCTCCTCGCTCCTCAACTGAGCTATTTTGGAATCGCTCGCCATCAGTCCATTACTCCAGCCGGATCCGCGGATCGAGAATGACGTACATGATATCGGAGAGCAGCACGCCGGCGATGAACATCAGCGATGCGATAACGACCGAACCCATGACCACCGGATAATCGCGCGCGAAGACTGCATCAATGATCAGCTTGCCCATGCCAGGCCACTGAAAGACCTGCTCGATGATAACGGCGCCCGCCAGCACCGTGCCGATGGCGGGACCAAGAAATGTGGCGACAGGCAGCAAACTATTGCGCAGCGCATGACGCAACCAGATCACCCGCTCGTTCAAACCTTTGGCGTAGGCGGTGCGGACGTAGTCCTGCTGCAATACTTCGAGAACCTGGGTCCGCGTGAAGCGCGAGAGAAAGGCGATCCAGTTCAGCGACAAGACGAAGACGGGCAGGATCATGTGGCGCAGGGCGTCGCCTAAATCAAAGCCGCCGCGCCGCGTGATGTTCTGCATGCCGCTGATGGGCAGGAGGTCCAGCTGCACGCCGAATATGATAATCAGCAGCAGACCCAGCCAAAATTGCGGAACGGCGTTGCCCAACACGGAGATAATACGAATCGCCTGGTCGATCCAGGTTCGGTGGAAGACAGCCGCCAACACGCCCAGAACAACTCCCATCAGAAAGCCGATGGTGAGCGCCGCCACACCTAGTCGCAACGTCGCCGGTATGCGCTTCAAAAGTTGTTGCATTACCGGGCGCTTGTTCTTGATCGACTTGCCGAAGTCGCCGCGCAGCAAGCCGTAGCGGTCGCCGGGCGTCTCGCCGATGCCATCGCCATCATAATCGATAAGCGTCCAGTCATTGCCGATGAGCCAGTAGATATATTGAGTCAAGGGCGGCTGATCCAGGCCAAGCTGACGCCGCATCGCGTCATTGGCTTCGCTGTTGAGATCGGGTCCCCAGGTGATCATCGCCACCGGATCGCCCGGCGCGGAGAGGATAATGAGGAAGGAGAGGATGGTCACGCCAAAGAAGGTCGGTATCGCTTGCAGCAAGCGGCGCTGAAAATACTTGATCATGAATTTGCCATCCGCGGCTTTCCAACTGTCCACAATTTTAGCGTCAGTTGGCAAAATCATCAAAAGACGGGCGACCGATAGCCCGATCGCCAGATGCTTGCCATCAGATTAAACGATTAAAGAGCAAGTCAAGAACGGGGGCAGTATTCTTAAATTGAGTTTAGCGAGCCATTAAACTCGCGAAGGTCTGCGTTAACAGTGTTCAGGTAGGCTTCCAAGTGGCGGGTCATCCGCCAATCTCGTTTATCGTCACGAGTTTCATGGGAGAAACTTGCGCATGAGAATTGTACGTCTAGCTGCACTGCTTATCGTATTGGCTCTAAGCCTGACTGGCGCCTTCGCGGATGTTTATGGGCTGCCCGAGGTGGATCCGCTTGACTTCACCGAGGGTGAAATTATCACCGCCGGCAGTTCCACTGTCTTCCCGCTGAGCGAACGCATGGCTGAACTGTGGACGGATGCGGGCGGAGTCGCGCCGTCGATCGCTTCCATCGGCTCCGGCGCCGGCTTCGAACGCTTCTGCGTCGAAGGCGAGACCGACATCAGCAACGCCTCGCGCGCCATCAAAGACAGCGAGCGCGAATCTTGCGCCGAAATCGGC
>JAJEAA010000035.1 GCA_022824365.1 Anaerolineae bacterium | reverse complement strand
AGGTAGTCTACAATCAGCAACGTCCCCACAGCGCATTGGACTACCAAACGCCGGCAGAATTTGAGGCAGCCTGGTTTCAACTCAACTCCCTCAAATTTCCCGAGATTTTGTGTCCAATAATTTAGGACCACTACAGGTAGACTCCATCCCCTGCATGTCCCGCTCCGATACGCGAACATTTAGTCGCCTATTCCCATCCTGTTTCTGCTACACTGACTGCCATGAACCCCATATCGACAATCAAGCGTTTAATCCCTAAACATGCCATGCCTAACCCCAAATGCGCCCTTTATGCCGAAACACCCCCCACCCCCCCGTCCTGTATACATACTATATCTATATGGTTGCGAAATTTTCCTGCATTTGGCTTCGCGCCGAGCCTGTCTTCAAGGCTGGTCGCATGATCCGCCGCGATGCGCGAGGCATTTACAAAACTTTTACAATGTCCTTACTTTGCTTTGACACTTATTTGTCAGACTGAAGCCGCGAGTGATGTCAAAATCGGCGCTGCTCCTTTTCCGGGCGCGCCGCGGACATCGCGCCAAACGACGATTGAGACTGTAGCGATAATCGAGTGAAGAACTCAATGACCGATACCATTCTCGTAGTTGATGATGAGCAGCGGATCATAGACCTGGCAAGGATGTACCTTGAACAGGATGGCTTCCATGTCGCCAGCGCGACCAACGGCAATGTGGCCAAGTCGATGATCCTGCGCGACAATCCCAGCCTGGTTGTCCTTGACCTGATGCTGCCGGGCATGGACGGCCTGGAAGTCTGCCGGCGCGTGCGCGAATCGTCCGATGTTCCTATTATCATGTTGACAGCGCGCAATGAGGATATCGACAAGATCGTCGGCTTGGAGCTTGGCGCCGACGACTACCTGACCAAGCCCTTTAACCCGCGAGAATTGCTTGCGCGGATTCGCGCGATTCTCCGCCGTTCCGATCGCGCAAACCATCATGAGGAGACGCCGCCGCCAATTACCATTGGAAACCTGATCATTGACCCGCAGCGCCGCCGCGTCGAAATCGAAGGCAGGCAGGTAGGCTTGCGCATGAAAGAGTTTGACCTGCTGCAAGCCCTGGCGGAAAATAAGGGCGTCGTATTCAGTCGCGACAAGCTTCTGAATGTCGTCTGGGGTTATGACTTTGCCGGACAGACGCGCACTGTCGATGTGCATGTCGCTCATCTGCGCCACAAACTGCGCGGGATGGAACCCACAATCGAAACGGTCTGGGGAGTAGGCTACCGACTCGATGATCGCTAAACGCGCGCGGCGCAGTTTTAACTTAAGGCTCCGCCTGCTGACCTCCTATCTTGTCTTGCTGATGGTCACGCTTGGCGTGATCGCGTCCGCCCTCTTCGTCTTGATCGGCAACCGCGCCGCGCCGCCGGAACCCACCTATGAACGACTGGCCGCCTTGACGCAAGGGCTGAACTACATTGACTTCATCGCCGATATGCCCTTCGATTCCAACTCCCGCTTCCTGCAGGATCGTGTCGAGGAACTGCTCAATGTCTTCGCGCGCACCCGCAACGTCCGCATCTTGCAGATTCGCGTCGCCGCGGATAGCGCTCGCGTCCTGTACGATAGTTCCGGCGTCTATCGGACCGGTGAACGGATCATTTTGCAAAGATCGCTCTACCGAAATCATCAATTGAGCAAGGTGCTTTCCCGCGGCAGCGAGCAATTTTTCGGCGGCTTCTCCGATCCCGGCGGGGGCGAATGGCTCTATGGCGGCGTCATGTTCCGGCTGCAGCGCTTCCAGCAGCAGCAACATTCTGATGACCTTTGGCTGCTCGCCGAGCCGCGTCCGACCGTTAGCCTTCACGATACGCTGGCCGCCTTTGGCAGCGCGCTGGCGCCTCCGCTGTTGCAAGCGGGCATCGCCGGCATTATCATCGCCATCGTTCTGGCGGCGCTGATCAGCCGCACAATTGCCCAGCCCCTGCAGAGATTGGCCAAAGCCGCCACCGATGTCGCCCGGGGCGATTACGCCGCGCATGTGCCGGTTAGCGGTCCCGGGGAAGTGCGTACCCTGGCGGAATCTTTCAACCGGATGACCGCCGAGGTGCAAGCGGCCAATGACGCGCAGCGAGATTTCCTCGGCAATGTCTCGCACGATCTCAAAACCCCCTTGACCTCAATTCAAGGCTACGCTCAGGCGATCATCGACGGCGCCGCCGAAGATACCAAAGCCGCCGCCCAGACGATCTATGAAGAGGCGAGCCGCCTGAACCGCATGGTCGTCGAGCTGACCGATCTCGAGCGACTGCAAGCCGGCAAGCTATCCATGCGGCGCGAGCCCATCGATATGCGCGCCTTGAGCCAGGGCGTTGTACAGAGTTTGGCAGTAGTTGCGGAACAGAAGTCCCTAAAGCTCGAAACCGACCTGGCGCCCGTGCCCGTCGTCATCGGCGATGGCGACCGCCTGGCTCAAGTCCTGATGAATCTCATTAGCAACGCGCTGAAGTTCACGCCCGCTGGCGGAACGGTGCGTGTCCTCGCCGGAGCGGCTCCGGGCGGCGTCAACATTTCGATTCAGGACAGCGGCATCGGCATCCCGGCCGAGGAACAGCCGCGGGTCTTCGAGCGCTTCTATCAAGTGGACAAGGCCCGCGGTCCCCAGCGCGGAACCGGCTTGGGCTTGGCGATTGCGAAAGAGATCATCGAGGCGCATGGCGGAAGGATTTCTGTGGAGAGCCGCGGCCGAGATCAAGGCGCGGTATTTCAAGTCTGGCTGCCGGCGGGCTAATATGTCAATTAGGCAGGCCACAGCCTGTATTTTCTGGCTGAACCTAAAAAGGAATCTCGTCTCCCTCGTACTTGCCAAGATAAGCTAAGGTTTCGTCGATAGATAATCTGGCCGTATAATTGCTCGAACTGAATTCTGCAAAGTTCAGTTTTAGTTGCGATCCCGCAAATTCAGCATTGATGTTGTGGTACTGTTTTTCAAAGTAGCGCGAAACACCTGACAAGTTGTCTGCGATGTCTACTCTGATAGAGAAGGGACCAAAAAACTTTGGATTGTCTGGAAAACTGAATGTAAATTTGGCATGGGTTTGGGTTAATGTTACATCCGTTACGAATAGCCATTCTTTATTGAACAACTTGCGATTCTTGCTGACCGCAACCCTGTTTTTCCAGCGATTCCAGACAGAGGTTGATAACAGATTGTTTAGGGTTTCGTACTCTGCTGGAGAACGACATACTATATATGTCAAGTGATCAAGCGCAATTCTGTGCGGAACAATTACTTCGGCATGCCTTCTGTTCTTAATTTCGTCTTGCCGGATCCTGTCCTCGTTTCCCCAACCGCGATTGTGATATATGTCTTGAAATGGAAGTCCATGAAAGTCATCTGCAGAGCGGAGAATATTGTGTTCTTTCCGTGCTAAACTTCCATCGCTAAATTGTGTATTCTCAAGCGTGATAACTTCGCGCATGTCGAATAGCAAATAGACAGGCACAGGACAGTGCGCTGCTTGGTAGAGTTTTGGTTGAGGTCGAAAACCTTCGTTCATATAGGCTGTTGGAGTGAGGGGGCGAAAGTAGAATCTCACATAACTAGTGAGCATATCCTGTGTGTTTTCTATTATCTGTGAACTAGCACTGTCTTCGGCGATTAACTTAAGATGTAAGGCGTCGTGTCTTGAGTACAAAAAACCCACATTCAGAATGCTGACAACATTTTTGATGTCTGTAAAATGATAAACGAACTTCGGCCACCATGTCCGGTTACCTAGCCACCACTGTCGTGTCAACTCGTCGACTTTCTTGTCGAACTCGCTGCGGTCTTTCTTGTATTTGTAGTTACTCATGCCGTCTGCAAATACTGCGTTTCAGATCTGCGAGTGCTCGATGGGGCAGTCAGTAACACGCCCTGATCCCATTCTGAGTCAAGTGGGTGGTGGGAAAGCTGAATAGGCCGAATATACGATAGGTGTTGCAGAAGGCTTGCAACCAAGAGATCGTTTATCGGCGTGTCAAAATCTAGGTCGGTAACTCGGTAGTACCCTGACGGTCTTATTTGTGTCCAGAGTTCTTGAAACTTGTCCTTGCCCGCCTCAAAAGATCCTGAATCCCATTCAAATCGCAGACCAAGGTCTAGGGGATCTGAGTAGACTTGAAAATTTGTCTCTTCGTCTAATGACTTATACACTGTTGAAGTGTTTGCTAGACAAGTAACATCCCTCCAAAATTCACTAAACGGTAGATATTGCGGTTCACTACGTAGCCAATTCTTCATATCGCGAATCTTGCGATGCTCGGGTACGAAACCCGAATGCGGCGTGTAGAGATGAATGTATATGTCTATCGGCAGTGGATGCAAATACTTGTCCATCAGCGGCTGAACTTGTAACTCCCAATCAAGCTCACCATTGCCACATCCCAACATTGGAAAAGAAACCGACACGATACCCTTTGAGTCATAACTGTCTACAAATTTCTCCAAGCCGGCAATGATATATTCTGTCTTCGATCTGTTGCGCCAATGCTTCTTTGTAGGGAAATTCAATATCCATTTGTGAGATGTTTTGTACAGCCAAAGCTTGCCAATATCAAACAGTCCGTTTTCGCAATAGCGCTGGTATTCCTGGAACATCTCGGGGTAAATGCGCTTGAAGTCCTTTGCAATTCCCTTGCCCATCACGCCGACTGTATTGACTGTATTGACCAATACTTTGGCGGGACTCGTAAAAAGGTCGCCCACGACGTATGTAATCATCGCTACAAATTCCTTTCCACGTCGACTCGCAACTGCAGTATAGCAATAGCGAATGGATGACTGCAAATATACTAATGAGCCACGGTTCAATCGACAGTATAGAATATACGTTCTGAAATTGCAAGTCGAATCTAGGTTAGAGCCGAAACTTTACATTTAGTTCACCCTATCATAAGCCAGCGCCGGCAGCGCCAGCGACACGCGCACCTCGTTGCCGCGCCCAAAATAACGATCCACCCCCGTCCGCGCGATCAACTGCGTCCCATCCGCCAGCGCCAAGCCAAGCCGCTGATGGTGCCCATGAAACTCGCGCCAAAGCACAGTCGCCGGTATTCCGCGTTCATCATAGCTGATGGCGAGCGCTTCAGGACGGATCATGAGGTCGACCGGTCCCTGCCGAGCGTGAAAGAGCTTGACCTCGCCGAGTTGACTTGCCGCGGTCATGCCATGCGCATCGGCCGGCAGGATGTTCGCGTCGCCGACGAACTTCGCGACTTGGCGATTGATGGGGCGGTTGTAGATCACGTGCGGCGTCGCCACCTGCACCAGATGTCCGTCAAAGATGATCGCGATCTCATCGGACAGGGTCAGCGCCTCCTCTTGATCATGGGTGACGAAGATGGCGGTGGTTTCGGTCTCCAGCAAGATGTTGCGCACATCAGTCCGCACCTGCGCCCGCAGCCCCGTATCAAGGTTGGAGAAGGGCTCATCCAAGAGCAGGATATCGGGTTTCGGCGCCAGCGCCCGCGCCAGAGCGACCCGCTGCTGCTGGCCGCCGCTAAGTTCATGCGGCATTCGCGTCGCGTAAGCCGAGAGCCCGACCAGCGCGAGCAGTTCCTTCACCCGCTTCTCCCGCTCTTGTCTGGATTCTCGCAAGCCAAAGGCGATATTGCCCGCCACGTCTACGTGAGGGAAGAGGGCATAATCTTGAAAGACCATGCCCACTTTGCGCTGCTCCGGCGGGACGAAATGCGAATCATCCGCGACGATTCTTTCGCCGATCTGAATGCGCCCGCTCGTCGGTATCTCAAAGCCGGCCAGCAAGCGCAGCATAGTCGTCTTGCCGCCGCCGCTAGGACCGAGCAGGGTCAGGAATTCACCCGGGCGCACGCTGAGCGTGATGTCATTGACCGCCGGGGTTCGACCGTCAAAATACTTGGTGAGATCCTCCGTTTGCAGAGGATATTCCATGGGCGAGGCGCTTAACCTGATTCAGCAATTAGGTCAAGCATAGTGCAAAAGCGCCGTGTATAAAGGGGAAATCGACGCGGCGCTATTGCCTTGCCTTCTCCCGCATGAGGATGACAGCCAGAGCGAAGGCCGATACCAGGATCATCGCCAAACCGGGCAGCGCGATTGACGACAGAAAGGCTTCGTCATAAGCGCTCCATATTCGCGTGGCAAAGGTGCGGAAGCCGATAGGACGTAATATCAGCGTGATCGGCAACTCTTTCATCACGTTGAGAAACACCAGCGCCAAACCAGCCAGTATCCCGCCGCGAGCCAAGGGCACGGTGATTCGCAGCAGGGCAGCCCGCGAGCTTAAGCCGAGGCTGCGCGCGGCTTCTTCAAAGCGCGGATTGATCTGCGCGAAAGCGCTTTCTGTCGCGCCGATGCTGAATGGCAAGTAACGGATGGCATAACCCATGATCAGCAAGGGCATGGTCTGATACAGACTCAGCATATGCTGCGTGGCGTAGAACACCAGCGCCAACCCAATCACAACACCGGGCAAAATGTTCCCGGCGTAGGCCAGTTGCGCCAGCCAGCGGTCAATTCGCGAAGCCGGTCGCATCGCCAGCAGCGCCAGCGGAAAAGCCGCCAGCGACGCTGCCAGCGCGGAAACAGCGCTGACGCCGACTGTATTGGAGACCATTTCCGAAAGCGAAACTTGAATCGGATTGCTCAGCGTATGCCCAATCGACCATTTGAACAGGACCAGCAGCGGGATCATCACGCCGACAAAGATCACCGCCCCGCAGAAGATCAGCGCCGGATACTTCCATTTGCCCAGCGATACCGTCGTCAGTTCCCGTGAAGCGCCGCTGCCGATCCGATAATGCGGTCCTCCATGTTGCAGGCGCGATTGCAGGAATAGCAAGATCATGGTCATCACGATCAACACCAAGCCCAGCACCGACGCCTTGTCCATGCGAAAGGACTCGGTCTGAATGAATATGGCTCGCGTGAAAGCGTTGAAGCGCATAACCGCAACCGCGCCAAAATCACTTAGACTGTAGAGCGCGGTCATTAACATGCCGGCTGATAAAGCCGGACGCAGTTGGGGCAGGGTAATCTGACGGAAGACCTGCCAGCGCGTCAGCCCAAGACTTTGCCCCGCCTCTTCCAGCGAACGGTCGCTACGCAGCAGCGCCGCCCGGGCCGGCAGCACAATATAAGGAAAGGTGACAAAAGTGATCGTCAGAGTCGCGCCGACAATGCCCTTGATGCCCGGCAGCCGCTCGACGCCCAACGGCTCAAGCAGCGACTGCAATAAGCCCTTCGGTCCAAAAGCTTCCGTATACGTGACGGCTGTCAGATACGACGGCATCACCATAGCCGCCAGCCCCAACACGAGCAGGACCCTGCGCGCTGGCAAGTCCGTTCGGCTGGTCAACCAGGCGAAGGGCACGCCTATCAGCGTCGCGAAGAATGTGGTGGCGAGCATCAGCGCGATGCTATTGCCGATGATCAAGAGAGTTCGAGCCCGCAACAAATAATCGACGCCTTCTTGGCCCGCGCCGACCGCCCCGCCGGCAAGATAAACAACCGGTATCATGACAACCGCCACGACGCCCAAACTGACGACTTGCGCCAACTGACGATTGCCAAATTGCCAGCTCGCCGCGCCGCCGCGCCGTCCGTTAACTCGCATTCCAGGTGGGATAAGGCTCGATAGCTGCATGATTGCCTGTGAGCAATTGGCGAGGGCGAGAATCTTCCCCGCCCTCATAAGTCCAAATCAGACGCTAATC
>JAJEAA010000004.1 GCA_022824365.1 Anaerolineae bacterium | reverse complement strand
CAATCAGAAGGATAGTGTAGGGGCGAGTCTTGAGTCGCCCAAATGCAAAATGACGATGTAACGGGCGATCCAAGGATCGCCCCTACAGATTTCGAAAATGAGAATCGCCGTCCTTTTTTGCATAACTTACTTTGTCTTACTTCTGTGTCCTCTGTGGTTCAACCAAAACGTGCTATACTCCTCACCATGCAAGCGACCACGCAACAACCCACCGCCTTCCACCTGATGACCAAGCCGCGAGGCGCCATCTGCAACCTCGATTGCAAGTATTGCTATTTCCTCTCCAAAGAAGCGCTCTATCCCGGCAGCAAGTTCCGCATGTCGGACAATTTGCTCGAGGAGTACATCCGCCAATACATTGAGGCGCAGCAGGTGAATGACATCAACTTCGCCTGGCAGGGCGGCGAGCCGACTTTGATGGGTCTCGACTTCTTTAAGCAAGCCGTCCGCTATCAGCAGAAGCATCGACGCCCGGGTATGAGAATCACCAATGCGCTGCAAACCAACGCCGTGACGCTGGATGACGACTGGTGCGAGTTCTTCGCCGCCAATGATTTTCTGCTCGGGGTCAGTCTGGATGGACCGGCCGATGCGCACGATTATTACCGCGTCGACAAAGGCGGCAATCCCACCTTTCACAAGGTCATGACCGGCATTCGTCTGCTGCAAAAGCACAATGCCGAGTACAACATCCTGACAACCGTGCACGCCGCCAATGAAGGGCAGGGCACGCGCGTTTACAAATTCCTGCGCGATGAAGTCGGCACGAAATTCATGCAGTTCATCCCCATCGTCGAGCGCGATAACGACACCGGCTATCAGGAAGGCGACCAGGTCACGGACCGCTCAATCACGGCGGCGGGTTATGGGCAGTTCCTCATTGATATGTATGAGGAGTGGGTGCGCCATGATGTCGGCAAAGTCTTCGTGCAGATCTTCGATATCGCGCTGGCGGCCTGGACTGGCGCGCCGCCCGGCCTCTGCATCTTCGACGAGACCTGCGGCTTGGCGCTGGCGATGGAGCATAATGGCGATGTCTTCTCCTGCGATCATTATGTCGAGCCGGATTACAAGCTGGGCAATATCATGGATGTGCCGCTGAGCGAGATCGTGGTGATGGACGAGCAGGTCGCCTTCGGGCAAGCCAAGCACGATACGCTGCCGCAGTATTGCCTGGACTGCGAGGTCAAGTTCGTCTGCAACGGCGGCTGCCCCAAGAACCGCTTCATCGAGACGCCGGATGGCGAACCGGGCTTGAATTATCTCTGCGCTGGTTATCGCGCCTTTTTCAATCATGTGCGCCCGACGATGAATTTCATGGCGGGCGAGTTGGCTCAGCGCCATCCGCCGGCCAATGTCATGCTGGAGATGGCGCGTTATGATGCCGAGTTGGAACGGGCTTTCGCGGCGGCGGGTCGCAACGATCCCTGCCCCTGCGGCAGCGGGCTGTAGTTCAAGCGCTGTCACGGGCGGCGGGGGAAATAACGACCGACGACGCCGGCAAAATTCAGTTACAATGGAGGAGGCGAAGCGGGGAGATCTGCTCATGGCTGAGGCAACAGTTGAACTGAAAGTGCCCGCGGCGATTTATGAGCGCGCGGAAGCGATCGCCCGCGAAAGTGATCGCTCGGCGGAATCTGTTATGTTGGATGGCTTGTCACTGCTGTTTGGCGAGTTGACTGATATGGAGCTAGAGCCGGAGGCGCTTCAAGATTTCGCCGATGAGCAATTGTTAGCTGTCGTACATCAGCGCTTGGCTTGGCCGCACAACACTCGCCTGCGCGAACTTATGCAGCTTGGTCAATTGGGACAGGTCACCGAGGAAGAGGTCGTCGAAATGGAGGACTTGGTCGCTAAGTTTGATCATCAGGTGCTTCTGCGTTCAGAGGCTTTGCTACAACTGAAAAGGCGCGGGCACGATATCGACAAACTGCTCAAACTTGGGGCATAGCGCGTGGCATGGATCCCGGTACGCCTGCGACAACAGGTAAATGAACGGGCGCGAGGACAATGCGAGTATTGCCAGGCTCAAGAATCCATCGTAATAGAGATGGAAATCGACCATATTATCCCATTGACCCGCAAAGGCGAAACCTCACTGAGCAATTTGAGCTTTTCCTGCGTGGGATGCAACATGTTCAAGCGAGACTTTGTGGCTGCCATTGATCCAGAAACTGGCGTCGAAACTGCCCTGTTTAATCCAAGAACCCAGAACTGGAAAGATCACTTTCGCCGGGACGACGAAAAAACAAGATTAATCGGTTTGTCTGCGGTGGGTAGGGCGACAGTGTCGCGCTTGCGGATGAACCGGCGTGGCGCAGTCCGCGCGAGACGGCGTTGGGTGGACGCGGGATTGCATCCGCCATCAGATTAAATTACAGGCTTGGCCAACTTCGGCAACCAGACATAAGGATATGAACATGCCAAAGCAAGTTATCTCCACTGAGAACGCGCCGGCCGCGGTAGGCGCTTATTCGCAAGGCATCATCGCTAACGGCTTCGTCTTCACCGCCGGTCAGATTCCGCTCATCCCGGGCGCGTCTAATCTGCGCGAAGGCGGCATCCAGGCGCAGACGCGGCAGTCGCTGACCAACATCAAAGGGGTGCTTGAAGCGGCTGGCAGCAGTATGGACAAGGTCGTCAAGACCACCGTTTTCCTGGCTGATATCAATGACTTCGCCGCGTTCAACGCGGTTTACGCCGAGTTCTTCCCCGCCGATCCGCCGGCGCGGTCGACGGTTCAAGCCGGTGGTTTGCCGGTTGGCGCGCTGGTGGAGATTGAAGCGGTCGCCTTGCTTGAGTAATGGGCTACGCAGGCTTTGCCGCTTTTGCTACAATGGTCGCCTGAGACGTGGATTATCGTGAACAAGGGAACCAGCCCCAATGATTGATGTCAACCAGTTGCGCAAAGGCGCGACCTTTACCGACAGCGGAAACCTGTACCGCGTGATGGAGTATCGCCATCACAAACCCGGACGCGGCAAAGCCACCATCCGCGTGACCGTGCGCGATCTGCGGGGCGGCTCCACCACTGAGATGACCTTCAACTCGGGCGAGCGGGTCGAGGACATTCGCGTGGAAGCCAGCCGGGTCGAGTTCCTCTATGCTGATGACGACTTTGTCACCTTCATGAACACCGAAACCTATGAGCAGCCGCAACTCAACCGCGCCATATTCGGCGATGATTTGCGGTATATCAAAGACAGCATGGAGATCAAGCTGCTCAGCTACGAAGGCGAGATCATCGATTACGAATTGCCCAAGACGATGGAATATCAGGTGATCGAAGTCGAAGCGGCGGTGGCTGGCGACACGGCCAACAGCCCGACCAAGAAAATCAAACTTGAAAGCGGCTTCGAGGTCAGCGCGCCGATGTTCATCAACGTCGGCGACATGGTCAAAATCAATCTCGAGGACTTGGCTTACGTCACTCGCGTCATCAAGTAGCCTAGGGCGACAGTCCGGGTACGATGACGCGAAACAGCAAGTAGATATCCAGCGTGAACAAGCCCATCATGCCTATCGGCGTGAGCCAGCGCGCCCAGCCCCGGTTCTGCGGCAACCGCCCCCGCCAGTGCTCGACGCCATAAGCCAGCAGGAAAGCAATCGGGATCAGCGCCGGGAATAGATAACGCCCTTGCCACTGCTGAAACACGATGTTGTAGTACGCGAATTGCAGCAGCACGATCGAGACAGTGACCAGTAGAAGAACCCAGGACGCGGCGGCTATCTCACCGCGGTGGCTTGACAGCAGCGCGCCAGCTAAGCCTGCGAGCAACAACAGTCCAAAGCCGCGATAGATCCAGCCGCCAAGCGCCGTGTCCAGCGGCAGCGCCATCCAGCCGAATTGCCCCCAGAAGCTCTTGTAAGTCGTGCCGATCAAGTCACTCGCGAAGGCGACGATGCCCTGCGAGGCGATGTAATCCGTCGTGCGCGGCTGATCGGCAACCACAAGGTCATGCGCCGCCAGACCGAGAAAATCGGGAAAGCCGTAGACAGCAATATTGCGCAGCCACCACGCGCCCCCGATCAAGCCAGCCGCAAGGGCGAAAACGGCTAGGGATCTCAGCAACTCACGCATCGGCTGGCCGCTCCGGCGCCATTTCAGCCAGATCGTCAGCGTTGCCGGAAAGGCGAGAAAATAGATCGTGAGCTTGGTCAAGAAGGCCAGCCCGACGATCAGCCCCAGCTGCCAAATCGGGATTGTGTCCGACTCCAGGGTACGAAGAAGCCAGAGCAGCGCCAAGCCGACAATCAGCTCCGCCAGGGCATCGTTGTTAACCGCGCTCATCATGTGCAAGTGCTGGGGCAAGAAGGCGACCAGCGCCATTGTTCCCAGGGCGACCTGTGGCTGGTCCGGCAAGATGCGGCGGCTAATCAGGCAACTCATGACCACGACGCTGGCACCGAGAAGGACGCTGAAGAGACGCAGCGGCACAAGCTCGCCCCCGCTTAATCTGTAGACGAGCGACGCCAGCAAGTAATATAGAGGCGGATGATGATCCTCGTATTGTACGCGGTCAAGTTCGCCGAGCAGATCCGGCGCGAATCGGCCGCTTGTCAGCCGCGCAAGATACTCGCTCGACCAGTCGCCCGGCTCGATGCGCGGGCAGCAGCCAGCCTCGACTACTTGTCGAATGTAGTTGTAATGCGCCGGCTCGTCAGGCGTTTGCCAGGCTGGCGTGTATCGTGCATATAGAGCGCCGGCGACTAGGTAGCCGAGCAAGATCGTCAGGAACAGGCGCCTTTCAAAGGACATCGTCTGCGCATCCGATTTTGAAGACGAAGGCAAATATCATCATTGCACAGTTCGCGAATTTTGTCAGTTGCTATCGTACCGCAGTCGCAGGCAGCCGCTAGGACCATGAAAGCTGCAGCCCTCACTGCGCGAAAGCAATGTCGAACTGCGCTAGGAAACATTAAAGACGCGAGCAGGATTGAGACGGAATGCGTATTATTGTAATCAGGCACGCGCCCGCGCATTCTGCGGCGAGAACACAATCGACGATACAAACATGCTTGATAAACTGCGCCGACATCAACATTTCCTTGTAATCACCGCGTTGCTCACGATTGTGATGACCTTCCCGACGATCGTATACATCTTCAGGACGGATGTCTTCTGGCTGCCGGAAAAAACAAATCGGGACATGTTTATTAGCTTTTGGGATATTTGGTATGGCAATCAGGTTCTTACGGGACAAGCGGATCGCTTCTACACCGACCTGATCTTTTACCCCGAGGGCGTGTCGCTGACCCTTCAGCCGCTGAACTTTCCGTACATCATTGTAATGAACGCTCTTTATTACTTGATGCCAATTTCCAATGCCTACAGTCTAAGCTATCTGCTCATCATATTTTCGAACGCCCTTGCCGCGTATGCCTATCTACTGTGGCTATTCGAGGACAAGTGGCTCGCGCTTTTGGGCGCTGTAGTTTTCGGCTTTTGTCCGCTCGCAACGGGCTATCCGGCCTGGCCATCAATTTCCTGGATCACGCCGATACCGCTAGTCATATATTGCGCCCACCGCGGCCTCAAAGAAAGGCGCGCCATTCTTGTGTTTCTCGCCGGCTTATTTGCCGGGTTGACGAGCGTGACCATCATGTACATATTTGTATGCTTGCTGATCACGCTAGGATTGTTCATCTGCGGCTTGGCCGCTTCGCGCTGGCGCGACCGAGTATTCTGGGGTCACATAGGTCTGTTGATTACTGTCCTCGCGCTTGCGTGCTCTTGGCGGGTGCTTCCCTTGGTGCAGACTGAAACTCAGCGTAATGCGGAACATGGCGAACCAAGCGGAAAGTTCAGGAGCGGCGATGTTATTTCATTCTTTGTAAACGAAGAGAATCCTGTTTTAGGTCCCCTCGCCGATACAATTTTAAATGTCAGTGACAACGATTTTCTCAACGACAAAAGTTATCTCGGTTTCGTCCCGCTCACGCTGATTGCCATCGGGCTGCTGAAGAGAAGAGCCCGGCGCAAAATGCTGCCTTGGATGGCGCTCCTGCTGGCCTTCATCGTATTGTCACTCGGTTTAGAACTCTCGGTCAATGGCGTCAGGTTCGAAAACATTAAACTTCCAAAGCACTATTTGAATCAGCTGTTGCCCTTTGCTTTCGCCACGTTTACTCGCTTGAACCTCTACATGGCCGGCGTTTGGCTGCCGCTGGCTGTACTGGCTTGCTTCGGTCTCTTGGCGCTGCGCGAGCGCTTTGCTGTAGCGGCGCGGCCCGGTTTTGTCCTGGCGTTGATCGCAATCGTCGCTCTGGAATATTACATTCCCATTGACGACTCTTCCGAGCCAACATGGGCTGTTGACGTCGTGGACGGTCGGACCGAGTATCTCGATTGGCTGGCGCAGGAAGAAGAAGGCGAGATAGCGCTCGTAAATTTGCCCTTTGGCTGGGCCTATGCCAGAACTTATTCCTACTTGCAGACGTTAAGCGGTTATCCCCAAGCGGAAGGCGCTATCAGCCGCACGCCGGCTAAGGCATACGACTACATCAAGGCGAACTACGTGCTTGCCGCCTGGCACAGTTATCACCCTATCCACTGCGAAACGGCCGACCGCGAGGCCTATCTGGCTGCGCTGGCAGCATTGGAAGCGGACGGATTCAGCCACATCATTCTGCATCGGGTTTATGCTGCCGCGGCGCGGATCGAAGAAAGCTTCGACGGGGCGCAAGCGTCGTATGAAGATGACTACGTTTCTGTGTACCGACTGGAAGACCTGCGCGCGAGCTGCCCGGAAGCGTTAAGCGCGCGGCATTTCTTCGCGGGAGCCTATGCCGATGCTCTGGCTCAGAATTCGATCCTGTCCGAAAGGCATGGCGCGGCGGTCATCCTTACGCCTACAATCGAAATCGCCGACCATTTCATACGATTTCTTCGTCACAATGGTCAAGCTAAGAAACCGGTCGTGGCGCTTTCAAGCGATGGAGCGGGAAACATCGCAATGAGGAGCACAGCATCGGTTGACCTGGAAGCGCAAAACGCGATTTGGCTGGTGCAGGACCGGAGCGATTTCATTCCAAAGCGGACGGACGAAAACTACGCCTGGCTGTTGGAGCGATTTAGATTCTGCCAGCGCGTCGATGAAGATGAAAACACGGCGACAGACTTATATTTGAGGCGGGAAATACCTTGCGCTGCAATGAGCGAGGGGAGCGCGCTCGACGCTCATTACGATAGCGGCCTTCGCTTGCATAAGGCCTCGTTCACAGTTGAGCCGAACCTGGTCCGATTCTATTTTGCCTGGACCGAGCAAACTGAGGAGCGTTACGCATTCTCGATTCAGTTTTTCGATCAAGCTGGCCAAAAGGCATTGCAGTATGATCACCCGATCTGGGCTAATCTGCTGGCTGTCCATGAAATCGATACGATGTCGCTCCCTGCAGGCGCATACTCGGTAAAGTTGATCGTATATGATTTTGAGACGCAAATCAGCCAAAGCGGCATGCTAACGGCGTCCCAGGAACGCTTCGAGCGGGAGTTTGAATTGGCGACGATCGAAGTTTGACGCGGCTTTATCGCCCGGCGTCCGATTCCAGCCGGCTACGATGAACCTACGGTCATAAGTTCTCGTCCGCCAGTACTCCGTTTTCAACCATCGCCATACTATTTCTGCGCTATACTGGAACAATATTTTGACTAGGAATCGAGAGGACAATGCGGGATGAAAGTGGTTTCCATCGGCGGTGGGTTGGGCGCGGTGCAAGTCATGCAAGGCATGCAGCGCCATACCAGCAGTCTAACTGGCATCATTGCCGTCACCGACACCGGTCGAAGCACTGGCATCGTCCGCGAGTTCGCTCAGATACCCGCGCCGGGCGACATACGCAATGCCCTGGCTACGCTGGCGCTGGATGACGATTCGTTGCTCACGCGCGTGATGCAGCATCGTATCGCCGCGCCGGACGATCCCAAGCTTGATGGCATGGCTTTCGGCAATCTTTTCATCGCCGCCTTGACGCAAATGTCGGGCAGTTTCATCACCGCGATCGGGCAGATCAGCGAGTTTCTTGATGTGCAGGCGAATATCTATCCGGTCACTGAAGAGAACGCGCATATCTGCGCTGAACTGGTGGACGGCACCATCGTCGAGCAGGAATTTAACGTGCGGCAATTGGACAAAGCCGCGATCAAGCGCATCTTCGTGCAGAATCCCGATGCGACCGCCTACGGTCCTTGCCTCGATGCCCTGCGCGAAGCCGACCTCATCACGATCGGTCCCGGCAGCCTATTCACAACCGTGATCGCATGTCTCGCTTTCAAAGAGATCACACAAGCGATTCGCGACTCCGGCGCCGTGAAAGTGTACATCTGCAATACCACCACCCAGCCGGGCCAGACCGACGGTTATACCTTGTCCGATCATGTTCGACAGGTTATCTCTTACCTTGGCATTGGCGTGCTCAATTATGTGGTGCTCAATTCATCGGAACCGAGCGCGGAGTTGATGGAATTGTACGCGCGGGAGCGGGTCAATGTGCTGCTGCCGACGCCGCATGAGGTGCATAATATCCTGACGATGAATGTCACGCCGGTCAAAGCAGATGTCGCCGACACCAAATCGGGCAAGCGGGCGCTTTGGCAGAAGCAGGATACCATCCGCCACAGCCCGGAGTTGATCGCGAATACGTTGATGGAGTTGATGGGGGAGCGGCAGGCGGTCCTGAAGTAGGTGGATTAGCCTGGGAGCTGTGGGAACAGAATTTCTGCGTCAGCATCAGACTCGTTGCCGTCCAAAATCGTGTCAATCTTGTCGAACTTCTTATCCAACTGGCGAGTTCGCGCGCCGGTCAGATCGCGGAACTTTCGCTCTAGCGTCGCAAAATTCTTTTCCATGCCGTCCATGTGATCGGTGTACTTTGCCCATTCCGTTCTGATTTCGGTAAGCACTGCGAACACTTGTAGCGATCTTTACTCGAAGGCGAGGCTCAGCGCTGCTTGGTGGATCACGGCAAGCACCGGATACAAATTCATCGGTGAACACAAGACAACTCTATTTTGCATAGCAAAGTCCATCATGCTGTGATCTTTTTCGTGCATGAATCGATAGACTGGTTCATTCGGGATGAGCAGAACCACACAGTCAACGGTTTCTTCATTGATGTAGCCTTTGTTCGCGACATCTCTGATAACATTTTTCACGTTACGGCCAAACGCATCAGCATACTTGGCGCGGTCATGGTTATTGTCCGCCTTATGATACATATCGTAATTGTCGAATGAGTACTTAACGTCCATATGTACGTAGATCCCGGTCGGCAGTGAAATGGTGAAGTCGGGGCGTTCTCCAGACGCCAGCGTCATTTGCTTAAAGAAATTGATGCCTTCGACGAATCCCATGAGTTTCAGCAAGTCTTCCGCAATGCGCTCGCCCCATTGCCCGCGCGCTCGGTTGTCCGCCAGCGCCCGATGCAATTCCGACGTGGTCTGCGTCAGATTCTTGAGTTGATCATCCAGAGCTCCCAGCTTGTTCTCACGCGCTTTTTCAAATTCGTCAATCAGCTTTTGAACTTTGCCCAGCTTCTCGTCCATATCTGTTAGTCGCCGGTTGATCAGCAATTCCTTCTCGTCCAGCTTGGCGATATGCTCCTTCGTCTGATTGTCGGAGCGCTCTTGCAGCCGCGTCAGGTGAGTCTTGTTGGATTCTTCGAGATTCTTCGTTGACTTTTCGATAACGTCGCCGACATTTTGCTGATTCTTCTCCAGTTCGGCGGGCACTGTATCGAGTGTATCCTTCATTTGCTGGAGTCTGGTATCAATTTGCTTTTCCTTGCCTTCGAGTTCGATGTTGTGTCGCTCCGCCTGATGGGCGAATTTGTCGTTTGCAAGATTCAAAAATCGCTCTTGATTCTTATTCAAGGCTTCCGCGGACAAGCTGTCGAAGGTCTTCTTCAGTTCATCCGATAGCCGCTCGAAGGTATTCCGGAAGTTCTTCCCGTAAAAGCGGTAAGTCAGCATGGCGAAGACAAATCCGCCAACCAAGCCAATGCCCAAGCCCAGCGCGATGCTGAAACCATGCAGACCATTCATCAGCGCAGCGAAATCATCCATCGGCAACCTCCTATAGCAGTCACATCCAGCTTACTTGGAATCTCCAACCTGTCAACGGGCGCGTTCTGGCTTGCCCTTTCGCGGATACGCGCCCGTGCTATAATTAGCTACATTGTCCGTCCAAAACCAAGGTCAAGCTTAATACACTGTAGCGATTGAGAAAGGGCAAGCTGTGACGTCTCTTGTTCTAACCGTGAGAGAAACACTGCGCTACCGCGGCGCCATCGGGCAGTGGAGTTGGGTCTTGCATCGGCTGACCGGCGTCGGCGTCGTGCTCTTCCTCGCCCTCCACGTCATCGACACCTCATGGGCGGTCTTTTATCCCGATCTCTACGTCAAAGCTATCGCCGCCTATCAATCGCCTATCTTCACCCTGGGCGAATTCGGCTTGGTCTTCGCCGTGGTCTACCACGCTTTTAACGGCATCCGCATCGTCATCTTCGATTACAAGCCGGAGCTTTGGCGTCATCAAGCGCAAGCGGCGGTCGCTGTGCTGGCGCTGACGCTGCTGGTGCTGGCGCCGGTCTTCCTCGGCATGGCGTCCCACGTCATTGACTTCTACTTCACTGAGCAGGCCATCGCCGGCAGCAAGGTCATGGACGTGGTGGTCTTCTCAATTATCGAGCAACTTCCTTTCATCGCCGGCTTCGTCGGTGTTTTGGCCGCGGCGATTGTCCTGGCGGCGCTTTTCAGCTTGGTCAGAGGCGACGCCTCTCAGCGCGGCAAGTACCCGCAGGCTAGTCCGGTCGAACGCTTCTGGTGGGGCTTCATGCGTCTCAGCGGCATCTTGATTGTGCCGCTGGTCTTCGGTCATCTGGCGCTGATGCACGTCGTGCAAGGCGTCTTTGATATCACCGCCGCGCAGGAAGTCGCCGGCACTCTGGCGACCAATGGCACGATCGGCGTTGTGCCGAGCGCGGTCGAATTCGTTTTCCATCGCTGGTCCTATGCCGCCGGCGGCGTCTTCGTCTGGCGCGTTTACGATCTCTTCCTGTTGGTGCTGGTGACTCTGCACGGCTTCAACGGCTTGCGCTATGTCTTGACCGATTACACCAGCTTCAACGATTTCGCCCGCCGGACCTCGGTCGCGCTCTGCACCGTGACGGCGGCGGTTCTGTTGGCGGTAGGCGCGGCCGCGCTCTTCGTGCCGCTGGAAAAAGACATCATCAACGAAGCCATGGCCGCCACCGCCGAGATTTATGAGTTGCGCGGCGAAGAGGTGCCGGAGGCTTTGGAAGCGTTTCTGGATGGCGCGACTGAGGGCGAGTAAATCGTGCGCAATGTTTTGGTACTTGGACTGAGGAATCGTGTAATGTGGAGATGGATTGCAATACTTTCGATACTAAGTCTAACATCAATTCCGATTGCAGCGCAGGAAGTATCTTGTGTCGAGTTCTGGCAGAGCGCAATCGATAAAGCAGGCAAAGATTCTCCGCAATTGGAATACTTGAATGCACAGTTAGCAGCATGCGAAGAATCACCTGTAACTCAAACACCTACACCTGACCCGACGGCTACTCCCAGACCTACCGCGACGAAAATACCACCGAAAATCATCGCTGAAGGCACAATCACCGGAGATATTGATGTAAATGTTCGTACATGCGCATCGACTAGCTGTCAATCAGTAGCGAAGATCTCGCCTGGAGAAACTGTTCACATAATCGCTGAGTCCGACGGATGGTATGAAGTCCAGTTGGAGCCCGGCGGGAACCCCTATTTCATAGCTTCATTCTTGATTAAGCCAGACTACTGCGCATCAAACATTTCGGTTAGCGGGGAAACGCGAGGGAGCTTCTGGCGTCCGCATGAGTTCTGTTCGCTTGCGCTGGTTGATGGCGATCTTCTAATGGGAGTTACTGGCTTCGAATTTATAGAGGGCAACGTCTGGCGTGGCCGCTGGTATTACTCGCCTGCCACCGGTTATCAGTTTCTGCGCGTGAAAGTTACACTCTGGTGTGATCGTGTTGCAGATGATGTCTGCGACACGGGCAGTGGCTACAAATACAGTGTAGTTGGTGACGGCTGGGCATCTGAATACGAGGGTAATGTAAATGACTACCTAGACTTCGGGACGCTAGCGCCCGGCGGCGGCGGATACATCGAGATGATTTTCCATGTCAAACAAGGTGAGCGCAATTTAATGCTCCGCTATGACCCGATTAGCTACGGTTACGATGTTCAGTTCTTCAGCATCTTTCCAGACGAGATGTTTTAGTCAATCATGCGAGAGCGGCAAATTGAAAACGAGTTCACAGGCGCTTGGCAATAGAGGAGACCGACACAGGCTGTTCAAATTGTCTGCGATCCAAGATCAGCTAAGGTGATCGAGGAATGAAGAAAAAGAACGAATCACGACAACATAAGAGAAAACACGGAATACCCTTTTGGCTGACTTCAATACTGGGCACTGTAATCATTTTCATCTCCGTTTACGCCCTACTGATGATGTATCATTCCGACAACACAAATACGGTAAATCGGGATCATGATATCCAGCCTGTACCCACCCAAAGGTCTATTACAAGACCTACGATTAAACCTTATACAAGGCCTACCAGTAGGCCGACCACAAGACCTGGAGGCTGCGGGACTTTCTCGTCGCCAGTAACCCAATGTCGCTTTTCAAATGGAACATCAATTCATGCCAAAGGAGCAGGTCATTACTCAAGTCGTGTAAGAGTAACAGTGAGATGTGGCAGCAGACCATGTCGGTTTTCTCATCGCGACTTCGAACTCTATTCGGGTGCTACGGGTGAGTATCCTGATTGGGACCGCTCAAACATTCCAGACATAATTGCACCGAATCAAACTGCGACTATTACCCTAAAATACAGACGGTTCATTGGAAATGATTCCGTGTTGCGATTTCATGCTTTGGGCTATGTTGATGCGTGGTTGAAACTGTGATAAGTATGGCGCGATTAGGAGCATGACTTAGATGCAAGTTCACAAACACGATGCGATTATCATTGGCGCGGGCGGGGCCGGATTGATGGCGGCGCTTTATGCCAGCAAAGGCGGCGCGGATGTCGCTGTCGTCAGCAAGCTCTACCCGACCCGCAGCCATACCGGCACCGCGCAAGGGGGCATCGGCGCGGCTCTGGGCAACCTCGATGAAGACAAGCCGATCTATCACACCTATGACACGGTCAAAGGCGGCGACTACCTGACCGATCAAGCGGCGGCGAAAATCCTGGCGGAAAACGCTGTCGACGCTGTCATTGAGCTCGAGCACATGGGCTTGCCCTTCGACCGCACCTCGGCCAAGCGCATCAGCCAACGCCGCTTCGGCGGGCATACGCGCAACTTCGGCGAAGAACTGGTTCGCCGCGCCTGCCACGCCGCCGACCGCACTGGTCACATGATCTTGCAAACGTTATACCAGCAGTGCATCAAAAACGAAGTTTCCTTTTTCGACGAGTTTCAAGTCGTCGATATGATCGTCGTGGATGGCGTCTGCGCCGGCGTCGTCGCCATCGAACTGGGCAGCGGCGAATTCCACATCTTCCATGGCAAAGCCAGCTTCTTCGCCACCGGCGGCTGGGGTCGCTGCTGGTCCGTCACCAGCAATGCCCATTCCTTGACCGGCGATGGCGCGGCGATTGCTTTGCGCCGGGGCCTGCCTTTGGAAGATATGGAGTTCTTCCAGTTTCATCCTACCGGCATCTATCGCATGGGCATCCTCATCACCGAAGGCGTGCGGGGCGAGGGCGGCGTGCTCATCAACAGCCAGGGCGAACGCTTTATGGAGCGTTACGCGCCCAGCGCCAAGGACCTCGCCAGCCGCGATGTCGTCAGCCGCGCTATCTATCTCGAGACGCGGGCCGGCCGCAGCATCAAGGATCGCGGCTACGTGCACCTGGATGTCCGCCCGCAGACCGTCAACCGTTATTTTGCCGAAGAAGGTCGCGACCGGGGCGACTTCATCGACGCCGCCGCCGTCGAGCGGAAACTGCCCGATATCCTCGATTTCTGCCGCACCTATCTGGGCGTCGATCCCGTCAAAGAGCCGATGCCGGTGCAGCCGACCGCGCATTACGCCATGGGCGGCATCCCAACCAATGTGGATGCGGAAGTGATCATCGACGCGGCCGGCGCCATCATGCCCGGCGCCTACGCTGCTGGCGAGACCGCTTGCGTCAGCGTTCACGGCGCCAATCGCCTGGGCACCAACTCGCTGGTCGATCTCGTTGTCTTCGGACGGCGCGGCGGGATGAAAGTGGCGGAATATGTCAAAGGGGCGGATTGGAAGCCGCTGCCTGCCAATGTCGGCGCCGAGATACACGCCGAGTTCGATCGCATTCGCGGCGGCTCCGGCTCGTCGCGCCCGGGCGAGCTGCGACAGTTGATGCAGCAGACGATGATGGAGAATGTCGGCGTCTTCCGCACCGAGGAGACCTTGCAGCAAGGCATCGAGGACCTGGCGGAATTGCGCGAGCGCTTCCATAAGGACCTGCAAATCGACGACAAATCGCGCGTCTTCAACACCGACCTGATGGAAGCTTGGGAACTGGGCTGCCTGATCGACTTGGCTGATGTCACCGCCCGCGCCGCCCTCGAACGTAAAGAGAGCCGCGGCGCCCACAGCCGCGAAGACTTCAAGGCGCGCGATGACGAAAACTGGATGGCGCATTCGCTGGCCAGCATGAGCGGCGAGATGAGCGATCCTCATTTCGAGCTAAACTTTGACCTCAAAGTCGACCTCTCTCTTTGGGAAGAGGAGATCGCTCAAGGCATACCGGAAGACCAGCAGAAGTTCCGCCCGATAGAGCGCGTCTATTAGCGGCCAATATACAACTCTGAAACCTCCCTTTCTCATTTTGGGGGCAGGGGATGGAGGCAAACCATGGAAGTCATATTCAGAATCAGACGGCAGAATCTGGATGCGCCGCGCAAGCGGAAATCATTTTCATGGAGGATCTTGAGTAGACCGATATGATGGATAGACCGGCTGTGCGAATCATCATTAGCCAAGTTCGATTCTTTAGCTTGCTTGTTCGTTACATCTATTTGCATGTTGTATACATTTATTTACATATTAAGTATTATCTCCTCAAAGCAGTGGGAGCGGCGCTTATTGAAGCTGTGGAATTATGGTACTCCATCAAATCGATGTCAAACGAGCACCGCGTCGCTTTTGCGGCCTGCATCGCAGTATCGATTTATGGCCTGGCGCTTATCACGCTTATCCGCATGTAGACAGGATCTGAACGAATGGACGTAACTTTCAAAATCAGACGGCAGAATCCGGATATTCCTGGCAAGGAGAAACCCTACTGGCAGGAATTTGTCTTGCGGGACGTCGACCCCACCGATCGCATCCTGGAGACGCTGCACCGCATCAAATGGGAGCAGGACGGGACGCTGTCGCTGCGGCGGTCTTGCGCCCATGGCATCTGCGGCTCGGACGCCATGCGCATCAACGGCGTCAACCGTCTGGCTTGCAAGATTCTCGTCCGCGATCTGGGCGAGCGGATTCAAGTCGAGCCCATCCTCGGCATGCCCGTCATCAAAGATCTAATTGTCGATATGGAACCCTTCTTCGATCATTATCGGCAGGTGATGCCCTTCTTCGTCAATGAGGATCCGCTGCCGGCGGACGGGCGCGAGCGCCTGCAAACGCAAGCCGACCGCGAGCTCTTCGACGATACAACCAAGTGCATCCTCTGCGCCTGCTGCACGACATCTTGCCCGAGCTTCTGGGCGAACGGTCATTACGTAGGACCAGCCGCCATTGTGCAAGCCCACCGTTTCATCTTTGATACGCGCGATCAAGCCGGCAAAGAGCGGCTCGATATCCTCAGCGAGCCGAACGGCGTCTGGCGTTGCCGCACCATTTTTAACTGCACGCCCGCTTGCCCCCGCGAAATTGAAGTGACCAAAGCTATCGGCGAGGTGAAACTCGCGATCCGAAAAGGCAAAACTGTTGGCATTATTCAGCCAAATGTGGCACACTAGCGTTGAGAGCGTTATACTACACAGTGAATGTCCGCGATCCATACGCCGAGTAAGTTAATTTCTTTGGAGGTCGTTATGAAGCAAACAGGAAGCGCAGGGAGAAGGTCGCTATTTTGGTCGCGCCTTCTTGGTACTTTGATCGCCTTCGCAATTGCCGCTGTTATGGTCTTTGGCGGCGTGAAGAACTTGCTGGGCGAATTGTCGGCCGTGCATGAAGCCTTGACCGCCAGCCAAAGCGAGCTTGCGGTTGCCAAGCACGAGCTTGCCGAGACGCAGCAAGAACTTGCCAGCACGCAGAGCGAGCTTTCCACCACGGAAGAGATACTTGCTAGCAAGTCAGGCGCGCTGGATTTGGCTCAGCGTCAGCATGTCGAAAAGAACCGGCTGATTCAAGCCATGGTCAACGAACAGTGGGATCTCAAGCGCGCGCTTGGCGAAGCTGCGGGCGAATTGGCTCAGAGCCATCGTCAGCTCACGGCTGCCGAGAACGCCTTGCGCGAGACCACGGCCGAGCTGGAGCGGCAATTGTCGCAGCCGCAGATCAGCGTCATCACAACCAGCGAGCGCGTCTACCAGACGAGCTACAGCGAACGCTTCGCCGCTTCGCATGTGCGCATGTTCGCCGAGGGCGATGGCGGCATGATGTTCTACGATGGGCAGGAAATGCTGCACGAAGTCGAGACCAGTACGCTCTATGCCGAGCGGACGCAAACAATCGTGACGCAAACCGCGCCCGGACGCGATGTGCTTGAGTGCCTCAACGACGGCTGCGCGATGGTTCTCGCGGTACAGTACAGCGCCGCGGAGATGCAAGCCTACGCGTATGAGTCGCAGTATGCGAGCATGGAATCGCTCGTCGTGATGGAAGATGCTGACCGGCGGCGTGGTCGGCGTCCCGGCAGGCGTCGCTAGATCGGTCTTTGCTGAGGCGTGATCGCAAGTTGACCTTTGCGGTCGCGTGACAACCAAATAGACGACTTCAAGCGGGCTCGTTACCTCGGTATGGCGAGTCCGCTTTCGTTTAGCGGGGGACGGCGATGATGCGAAAGAGCGGCCACAGAACGTAGGTCGACTGCTTTGCCGCGAAGTCAGATGATCTTGTCCGGGTCGCTATCTTGACATCAAGCATCCGCCGTCGTAAAATGGCGCGACTTGTCCGCCACAGGGAACACACCTTGAGCAAGCTCTGTCCGCGTGGTAAACTGCTTCGGCTATGCCACCATAGCTCAATTGGCAGAGCGCCTGTTTTGTAAACAGGTTGTTCTGGGTTCGAGTCCCAGTGGTGGCTCTGGCTTAACAGCCAAATAACGATGGGTCGGTGCCCGAGTGGCTAAAGGGGGCGGACTGTAAATTCGCTGGCGAGAGCCTACACTGGTTCGAATCCAGTCCGGCCCACTGTTGTAAATCCGCTTCGCTCTAGCGGCGCGCGGATGATTGCCTCCGTAGCTCAGGGGTAGAGCGCTCCCTTGGTAAGGGCGAGGTCATGAGTTCAAATCTCATCGGAGGCTCTTGCAAGGGCGTGTTAACAGGACAGACAGCATAGCATAGTCTCTCGCTCCTCTTCGTTTGGGGAGAGAGCTTAGGAATGACAGAAATCCCCCTCTCTCTTTATGAGGGAGGGGTTTAGGGGAGGGGGTCATGGCAAAAAAAGGACAGCGCATTGTCGTCAAAATGCGCAGCACCGAGAGCGGTCATATCTACATCACAGAGAAGAGCCGCCGCAATACGCAGGGTCGCCTCGAGTTGCGGAAGTACGATCCGCACCTGCGCCGCCATGTGCTGTATCGCGAAACCAAGTAGATTTGCGCCGCGTATTGGTGTATAGTACGGGCAGGACGCGCAGATTGCATAGGGGTATAGCTCAGTTGGTAGAGCGACGGTCTCCAAAACCGTAGGTCGAGAGTTCGAGTCTTTCTGCCCCTGTTGAAATAGCCTGAACACCGTCCGCCGCGGCGGTGTTTAGTTATCGGGAGCGACAAGCTCCGAAGATTTTAGTGAGGAGCGTTTGCCAATGGCGGTAGACAAAACAGCTGAAAAACGATCCACCGGCGCCATCACCGAGAAAAAAGGCAAGGCGACGCCCGGCCGGCGCAGTCGCAAGGTCAAAAACACCAAGACCGAGCCGCAAGGCAACGCGATAACGCGCCCGCTTTACACGACGGTCGATTATTTTAGCAATGTGCGCTCGGAGTTGAACAAGGTCGCTTGGCCCAACCGCGAGGACACCCGCCGCCTGACTATCCTCTGCATCAATGTCACCATCGCTTCCGCCATTTTTCTGGGTATTCTCGCTGTGATCTGGTCCGAATTTATGCGCGTCGGCTTGAACCCCGGCAACGCCTGGATGCTGCTCGCGGTCATCGTGGCCATGGTCGGCGGCGCCTTTTACATGATCCGCCGCGGCTCGATTTAGCGCTAGTCCCTGCCGCTTAGACAAGAAAATCTAATGAGCGAACAAACGCAAAACACGCAACAATTGACCGACTACGATCCCGCCCCTGTCTATATTGATGACGCTGACGAGGTCGAAGGCTTGAATATCACCCTGGATGACGGGACCGGCGAGGACGACACCGAACGCAGTTGGTTCTTCATCCACTGCTATTCCGGTTACGAGAAAAAGGTCGAGCACGCCCTGCGTCAGCGCATCGAGACCATGGGTATGCAGGATCAAATCTATGATGTGCTCATCCCGACTGAAGACGAGATTGAAGTCAAGGACGGCAAGCGCCGCACAGTTGAGAAACGCGTCTTCCCCGGCTACGTCATGGTGCAGATGCGCTGGGTCTGGGACGAAGACGAAGATAAGAATCGCCTGGATGACGACGCCTGGTATACCGTGCGGAATACGCCCGGCGTTGTTGGCTTCGTGGGCGCCGATCATGATGCCGGCATCCAGGCCACGCCCCTGCGCGCCGAAGAAGTCAAACGTATCATGGACCGCATGGATTCTGACGACAAGGTCGTCAAGGTCGATTACAAGATTGGCGAGCGCATTCGCATCGTCGGCGGCCCCTTCAACGACTTCCCGGGCACTGTCGCCTCTATCGACTCGGGAAGAGAGAAAGTCCGCGTGATGGTCGACTTCTTCGGCCGCGAGACCGCCGTCGTGCTCAGCTTCATGGAAGTGGAACGCATGTAGCGTCGCCGAGGGCGGCAGATTCT
The DNA here is from genome assembly GCA_022824365.1 of Anaerolineae bacterium. Taxonomy (GTDB): domain Bacteria; phylum Chloroflexota; class Anaerolineae; order Aggregatilineales; family Phototrophicaceae; genus UBA6055. The sequence continues at coordinate 101,853 of JAJEAA010000004.1, read as the reverse complement.
GGGCAAGCAAGCTAACAATGGAACTCCCTTCCTTCATTTTGGAGGAAGGGCTGGGGATGGGGAATTACGGAGGAAAGACATGGCAAAGAAAGTTAAGGCAATCGTCAAATTGCAAATACCCGCGGGCAAAGCCAACCCGGCTCCCCCGATTGGACCGGCGCTGGCGCAGCACGGCATTAACCTGATGCAATTCTGCAAAGAATACAACGGCCGCACGTCCAGCCGCATGGGCGAGATCGTGCCGGCAGAGATCACCGTGTTCGCCGACGGGTCCTTCAAATTCGCCCTCAAGAGCCCGCCCACCTCCTTCCTTATCAAAAAAGCGGCTGGCATCGACAAGGCGGCCTCCAACCCGCTTCTCGAAACCGTCGCTGTGCTCAATCGCGACCAAGTGCGGGACATCGCTCAAGTCAAGCTGAAAGACATGAACGCCATCGACATCGAAGGCGCGATGCGGCAAGTCGAAGGCACCGCGCGCCAGATGGGCATCAAGGTCGCCGACTCCGACTAGTGCGCCAGCGCGGATGCCATCGCGAGTTGCAGTTTAGTTCGTCCGAAGATTGTGGGAGGGCGCGACCGCCCGTTGACCACGAGGAGAATGTGAAATGGGAAAGAGATACAAAGACGCGCTTAAGGCTTTTGATCGGCAGCAGAATTATCCGATGGATGAAGCGCTGAAAATCGTCAAAAGCAATGCCAAAGCCAAATTCGATGAGACCATCGAAGTCCACTTCCGCCTCGGCATTGATCCGCGCCACAGCGATCAGCAAGTGCGCAGCACGGTCATGCTGCCGCACGGCACGGGCAAATCCGTCCGCATATTGGCTTTCGTCGATGAGCAGCATGAAGCGTCCGCGCTCGAAGCCGGCGCCGACATCATCGGCACAGACGAGGTCATCAACAAGATACGCAACGACGGCTGGCTGGAATTTGACGCTACTATCGCCACTCCGCCAATGATGCGCAAGGTCGGGCAGATCGCCCGTATCCTTGGTCCCCGCGGCTTGATGCCCAATCCCAAAGCGGGTACGGTTGTGCCGCCCGATGATATTGCCCGCGTTATCAGCGAACTGAAAGCGGGCCGCGTCGAATTTCGTAACGACCGCACCGGCAACGTTCATGTGCCCGTCGGCAAAGCCAGCTTCTCGCACGAGCAATTGACCGATAATCTGCAAGCGGTCGTCGACACCATACAAGGTTCCAAGCCGGAATCACTGAAGGGCAGCTATGTCCGCCGCATGGTTCTTACATCGACTATGGGTCCCGGCGTCCGCGTCGAAGCAGCCATTTAACTGATTGTCACTACTCCAAAAACGGCGAAATGTAGGGGCGACCTATCAGCAGGTCGCCCGCAAAATGCAACCGGAATCTCAGACGCGATCTGCTGGTTCAACCGGATGTTGCCGTCGCGGCCAGCTTAGCGCTTCAGCTTCTCAAAATATTGCTTGCGGAACTTCGCCACCTTCGGCGCGATAACCACGGCGCAATAGCCCTGGCGCGGATTATTGGCGAAGTAGTCTTGATGATAATCCTCCGCCACCCAAAACACGCTCGCCGGCGTCACTTCTGTGACGATCTTCTTCCCGAAGAGACCTGCGGCATTGAGGCGCGCGATCGTGTCTTCGGCGAGTTGCCTTTGCCGCTCATCGTGATACCAAATGCCCGAGCGGTACTGTGGACCCACATCGTTGCCTTGACGATTCAGGGTGGTGGGATCGTGCGTCGCGAAGAAAATGTTCAAGACATCTTCAAAACTGATGACCTCGTTGTCAAAGGTCACGTTGACCACCTCGGCATGTCCGGTCGTCTTCGTGCAGACCTGCGCATACGTTGGATTATCGACATGCCCGCCCATATAGCCCGAGATTGCCGATTCAACGCCAGCCAGTTGATTGAAGACCGCTTCCACGCACCAGAAGCAGCCGCCGCCTAATGTCGCCAGTTCCTTACTCATGATCTCCATCCTTCCGCCATACTGATACAAGACCAGCATCGTCGATGAATCTTGCCGAATTGCTACGGGGACATAAATCTAACATCAGAGCGGAGCCTGCTTCTCTGCCACCGCCCAGCTCAGCCGCGCCCACTCTTGCAGGGACAATGTCTCGGCGCGGCGCTGCGGATCAATGTCGGCCGCTTGCAAGAGGGAAGAGGCTTCGCGCGCTTTGATGCCCAGCCCGCTGCCCAGGGAATTCTTCAACTGCTTGCGCTTGAGGCTGAATCCGGCTCTCAGCACCTTGAAGAATGTCTCTCGCGATGGCGCGTTCACCGGCCGCTCGGCCTGCGTTTCAATGCGTATGATTGCGCTATGGATATTGGGCCGCGGCCAAAACACCGCGGGACCTATCTTGCCGATAATGCGGGGCCGACCATAAAATTGGACAGCGACCGACAGTAAGTTCATCGCGCCCGGCGCCCCGATGATTCGCTCCGCCACCTCATATTGCATCGTCATGACGATCCGCCTCGGCGCCCGCCGCGCCTCCAGGAAGCGCCACAGAATCGCGCTGCTGATGTAATATGGGACATTCGCTACCACCAGATACTCGTCATCACCCAAGAGCGCGTCAATATCCGTCTTGAGAATATCGCTGAAAACGAGATAGACATTATCGCGCTCCTCGAAGCGCTCTTCCAGCAGCGGCCGCATGCGCTCGTCGATCTCTATCGCGAAGACCTGCCCCGCCGCGTCCGCCAAGACATCAGTCAAGGCGCCGGCGCCCGCCCCTACCTCGACCACGATATCGCCGCTGCGCACATCGGCCGCGTTGACGACCTTCCGCAGCGTATTCGGGTCGTGCATGAAGTTCTGCCCGAGGCTCTTCTTGGGCTGCACGCCGTAGCTATCGAGCAGCGCCTTTGGGCTGATTGACATCGCGCGCCTGCGTCATCTTGTGGCTTGAGGGACCTTCAGTTGACCATAGGGCGCCGCTTTTGAGTAGGGTTGCCGCCATGCTCTTTCGCAGGTTCTGCTAGAATGAACTTGTCGGAAAACGATCACAACGCGAACCATGTCCCTGTTTGATCCTCAGTTTCTGCCAATCCTGATCTTTGTCCTGCGCGTCACGAATAATGTCATCGGCACCGTGCGCCTGATTCTCGTATCCCGCGAGCAGCGCGTTTGGGGTTTCGCCTTTGCCTCGCTGGAGTCGCTGCTTTTTGCCTACACCGCGGGCCAGGTTATCACCGACCTGAACAATTTGCCGAATCTGGCGGCTTACGTTTTCGGCTTCGCCGTCGGCGGCATTGTCGGCATGCAAGTGGAGAATCGCTATGTCAAAGCCTACGAAAGCGTGACCGTCATCGCTTCGCGCGATGTCTCACACGAAATGGCGCTGGCATTGCGAGAACAAGGCCACGGCGTCACTGAAATCATGGGGGAGGGCGCCCACGGCGAGGTGGAAGAACTGCGCATCATCGTGCATCGGCGGGATTTGCGCCAAGTGCTGCAAATCATCCACGGCATCAAGGAAGATGTCTTCGTGACAGTGGAGCATTCGGAGTTTATTCACGGCGGCTGGATCCGCGCGCACCGGCGTTAAGCCCGTTCTTCCGCCAGCGCCATATCGACGAAGTAAGTCGGGTAGGCTAGCAAGCGGTGTACTGGACATTTGCCGGCGATATCGCGCAAGCGCGTCCGTTGCTTATCATCCAGATCGCCATGGAAGACCAGCGCCTCCCGCACTTCATGCACATATAGGTCGTCTCCTTCATGCGCCGGGTAATCGCGCCCGCGGAAACGCTCATAATCCAGTTTCACTTCCACGCCTTTTAAGTCCCAGCCCTTGCGTTCAGCGTATAGCTTGCAAGTGATCGCCATGCAGGAGCCAAGCGCGCCCAACATAAGTTCGCCCGGCGTCGGCGCCGTATCCGTGCCGCCCGCGTCCAGCGGCTCATCGGCCTGCCATTCGTGATGCCGGACATTGATAGTTGCGCGCGTGCCTTCGCTAAGGACAATATCGACGGGCATGGTTTGCTCCTTATGGTTTGGCGCGTGATATGGTCGCGAGCTAACTGGACTCAGGCGGAAACAGCTGGTCTACTTCCAACTCAAAACCGGGCATAATATCATAGCCGCCCAGCAGGTCGCCTTGGCGCTTGAAATCGGACTGCAAGGCGCCGGCTTCGTCTAGGCGGCAGACTTCTACACCTTGTTTCTCTGGCTGAACGAGCCAGACTATGGTCGTGCCATTTTCGAGGTAGGCTCTCGCCTTTTGCCTGAGCTTCTTCAACGTGTCGGATGGCGACTGTATTTCGACTGCCAAGTCGGGCATCTGTGGCACGTAACCTTCGGGCGGCGGGTCGGGCAACCGGTCGAAGCGCTGGAAGGCGACATCGGGCAAGAGCGCTGTGTGGCGCGTTTCAGGCGGGTAATAACCGACTTCGGATGTTGCTTCGCCCAACCCAAATCTCTCTTCGTATTCGTAGAGGAAATGCCCGATTCGAATTTGAAGTTTGCCATGCGGCCGTTTAGGCATCTCGTCCTCATACAATACTCCATCTATGAGATAAAATTTTCGATGCTCGAGATCGGGATCGTGGTCCATTGCCCACAAATCATCCACGGTGTAGAGCTTTTCTTTGAAGACCATGGCGGTCCAACCTTCAGCTTCAGCTTCAACCTTAGTATAGCGCAGCTATCGCGGGTTCATCGTTCGAGGGTGGGGATGGATTCGCCGCTCAAACCGCATACCCGCCCGGAGGAATTGCCAGCAGGTACATGATCGACAAGGTCGCGATGAGCAGGGGCAAGAGCAAGACGACCGCCAGCAGCGGTTTCTCATCGCGCAGGTGCATATAGAACCAAATCACCAGTCCCGCCTTGATGATGGCGATGCCCAAAAGCAGCACAGCTTTAATTGCTTGCAAGGTCGCGGCCGCGCTGGGCGCATCGTGGATCGCGCCTTTGAGGTACTCGGCGCTCAGTACCTCGATGACCGTCAGGATCGCCAAGCCGACAAAGACCACGGTATAAACGCCGCCTTCGACCGTGATTTCTCGCCCGAGCAGCCGAACGGTGTTGCTGTGATGTCCTTCGTGGTGGGTCGCTTCCGCCATCAGTTGCGCTCCTATACCAGGTAGATCAGCGTGAACAGCATGATCCAGACCACATCGACAAAATGCCAGTACAAGCCGAACATTTCGATGCCGATAGGGTTATGATCGTAGCGCCCCTTCGCGCCGCGCCGCAGCACCTCCAGCGCCCATACCACGCCGACAAAGACATGCGCGCCGTGGAAAAAGGTGGGCGCGTAAAAGCGCATGCCCAGGGTGCTCCATTGGGATTCGGAGTAGCCCAGAACAATGCCCAAGTGCGCCAATTCGCTATACTCGATATATTGGCCGATAAGGAAAACTGTGCCGCCCAACGCGGTCGCCCCGATCCAGCGGAGCATGCCGGCGCGATTGCCCTGCTGCATGGCGCGCAAGCCCATCACCATGAAGTAGCTGCTGGCCAGCAATACGAATGTGTTCGCTGTGACCAGACCGACGCCGAGTTCTTCGTGCGCATGCGCCACAACATCGGGCTCGTTGATGCGCAGCAGGATGTAACCCACGATCATGATTGAGAAGATCACGATCTCGGACGCCAGGTATAGCCAGACGCCTAGCTTCAAATTGTCGTTCTGCTCTTCTTCGCTCAAGTGCCCGTGATCGTCGTGGGCGACTGCATGTAGCTGATTGGCTGTCAGTTCCGCCATGCGATAATCTCCCGCTTTATTTCTGGTAACCGATGGCGCGCGGGATGGCGCGGATGACGCCCACGACGCCGCCGGCGATCTTGCCCGCCTCGCGGATTGGCAATATCTGCGTCCGCTGCCCATCGGTCGGTTCCAGCTCTTTCGCTTCGCGCACGCCGCGATTCGCCAGGTAGAAGAACAAGGCGATGCCCCCAGCGGCTAATGCCAGGGACACAAACATAATCAGGATAAAGCCGAGCAGCACGGTGAATTGACTCGTGCCTTCAATTGTCTGGTTGGCGAAATCATCAGGCGGCAATACCAGACCCAGGATGTCCTGAATCGGGATGGTGAAGTCGCCGAAGCCGTTGGCGAAGAAATCGGCATTCGGTTCAGTCGCCACTTGCAAGCCCAAGCCATGCGGCAGCAGCGCGAAGGTGAAGAGCACAATCGTCACGATCACGGCGATCGTCAGCACCAGGAAGAGTTGACCGGCGTAAAAGGCGATCACTTGCCATAAGCAGGAAACAGTCATCAGCAATACGCCCAGCGTGCCCGGTATGCCCGCTACGGTTATGAGCAGCAGGCGCCAAGCAGTGAAAAGCAGCGGGAACCAGATCAAGAACCAGACGACATTCACGACCCAGTTGATCAGGAAGAAACTCACGTTCAGATAAGGGAAGCGCCAGGGCTTGGGACTGTCGTTGATGAGGCTCCAAGCCGCATCCCAAAGCCACATACCGGCGCGGAATACCGGTCCCGATGTGCCTAAGGCGAAGTCTTTCTCCGGCGCTTCGTCCTCGTGCTCATGGGCGTGCTCGCCATGTTCGCTCATCTTGGGGTCAAAAGCGCCGACGCCCCACATGAAGGCGCCCATGCAGACAAAAGCCGCCAAGACCAAGCCGACCTGCGCGCCTTCGCTCGATTCGGCATTCATCCAGACCGGATTCATCTGCTGCAGGGATCGCATGGCATATACGAAAGCCAGCGACGCGACAAAGCCCACGATCAACGCTGGTATCGCCCTGCCAAGTCCCGGTTTATCCATGTCCCGCCACTCCCTTTTCTGTCGCGCGCCGAGTATACCAATGCCCCAGCCGCGCCGATAGCTAGAATCCCGCCCTCAGCGGATCCAATACAGCACCACATAAAACAGCATCCAGGCGACCGCCACGAAGTACCATAGCTTCGCCGCGCCTTCGACCGCCCAAGCCTCTCGCTCGCCGCCGCTGTAGGCGCCCGCGCAGGCGCCCCGGTAAACATGTAGCATCACCGCCAGAATCGCCAGGGCATGTACAAAGTGGAAGCCGGTCATCAGACGGAGTGTGATACCATACTGCGTTGCCAGGGCCGCTTCGGAAACAGTCATGAACTCATAGACGATGATGGTCATGAAGCCGATGCCGAGCGCCATCGCCAGCCGCCAACTCACAAGAAATTCGCCGAGCTTTCCGCCGCGCAAGCCGCCCCAGCCTTGGCGTACGAGCGCCGCGCTCAACAGCAGCGCCAGCGTGGCAATGCTAGGCAGCAGCGGATCGAAAGGGGCGACGCCGACGGGGGGCCACTGCGCATAGCTGAAGCGCAGTTGCCAATTCACCACGATAATCGCAAAGAAAACCATGATCCAACTCGCCTGGAAGATTGTCATCCCGAGGCGGTTGTTCTTCAGGCGCAAGGCGGCATCGCGGTCGAGGCCCGTCTTCAGTTTCTCCTGTCGATCAACGTAGCTGGTCATTTTTCTTCGTAATTTCCCGGCCAATTATTGTCCATTGCTGTCTCATTAATGTCCAAATGATGTGCTGGGGATGTCCTTTTTAGTCCAAAATTGTCCGATTTTCATTGCCGTCAAAAGCGGCTTCCACGGCGTCCAGATAAGCCGCGGAGGCTTCGGTGCCGTAGCCGTAGGGATCTTCGAAAGGAATAGGATCATCGGTGAAGTTGGTGACGGGCGGCGGCGATGTGGTCGCCCATTCCAGCGTCAAGGCGCGCCAGGGATTGGCGCCGGCTACGGGACCGCGATAGTAGGAGCGGATGATGTTGTAGATCACGATAAAGGTCGAAAAGCCCAGCACAAAGGCGGAGAAGCTGATGAGTTGATTCCAGTTGGCGAAGGCCTCGTCATAGACGGCGACTCGCCGCGGCATGCCCAACATGCCCACGATGTGCATGGGGAAGAAGGTGAAGAGGAAGCCGAAGTAGGTGAAGGCGAAATGAATCCGCCCCAGGCGCTCGTTCATCATGCGCCCGGTGACTTTCGGGAACCAGTGATAGAGCGCGGCGTAGATGGCGAAGACGCTGCCGCCGAAGAGCACGAAGTGGAAGTGGCTGACGACGAAGTAGGTATCATGCACATGGATATCGAAGGGCAGAGCCGCCAGCATGACGCCGGTGATGCCGCCGATGACAAACATCGACATGAAGCCGAGGGCGAAGAGCATGGCGCTGGTGAAGCGGATCTTGCCGCCCCAGATAGTGCCCAGCCAACTGAACATCTTGATGCCGGTCGGCACGGCGATGATCATGGTCGTGATCATGAAGGGGATGCGCAACTCCGGCTGCAGGCTGGTGAACATGTGATGCGCCCAGACGGTGAAGCCGACGAAAGCGATGCCCATACTGGACAAGCCCACCATGCGATAACCGAAGACGGGCTTGCGGCTGTGCACCGATAGCACCTCGGACAAAACGCCCATGCCCGGCAGCACCATGATATAGACGGCGGGGTGGCTATAGAACCAGAAGATATTCTGCCAGAGCAGGACATCGCCGCCGCCGGCCGCGTCAAAGAAGGTGGTGCCGGCGACGCGATCAAGCAGCAGCAGAGTCAAGGCGCCGGCCAGGAAGGGCGTGGCCATGACGGCGATGATGCTGGTCGCCAGGACAGCCCAGCAGAGCAGGGGCATGCGCCAGATTGTCATCTGCGGCGGACGCATGTTAAAGATGGTGACGATGAAGTTGATCGAGCCCATGATGGACGAGATGCCCAGCAGGTGCGCGCCGAGCGCCCAGAGCGTCTGCCCGTCACCGCTGAAAAGCGTCGAGAGCGGCGGGTAAGAGGTCCAGCCGGCTTCGGCGGGTGTGACGAAGTAACCCAGCAGCACCACGATGGCCGCCGGCGGAATCAACCAGAAGGCGAAGGCGTTGAGCCAGGGGAAAGCCATATCCTTGGCGCCCAACTGTAAGGGCACGACAAAATTGCCGAAAGCAGCCCACATCGGAATGATGAAAAGGAAGATCATGACGGTGCCGTGCATGGTAAAAAGGCTGTTATAAGCCGCGCCCGATACCATGACATCGAGGTCGGGCGTCCACAGTTCGAGGCGGATGAGCATCGCCATAGCGCCGCCGATGATGAAAAACAGGAAGGACGCCACGCCATATTGAACGCCGATGATCTTGTGATCGACGCTCCAGCGCAGGTATTCGCTCAGGGCCGGGCGCTGTACCGCTTCCGCTTCGTGACTTTCTATTTCCGCCCCCAGGGGCACGGCGATTGTTGCCATGTTTGCGCCTTTTCTCTTGGGTTCGCCTAGTTGTCCATAGCTGATTGCTTATTCGTTCTTCACTTGTGGCCGAATCCTTGTCTTGATTCGCCTCGGCATCGCCCGTTTAGACTTCCGCGTCGGTCGCCTCGCCATCGCCTTGGCCGAATGTGATATCGACCTCCAGGCCGAAGACGGTCTTGATGGCTTCGGGGATGGCGGTTGTGCTGTTTTCCAGATCGCAGTCGGATTGTTCGCCCTGGGTGCAGAGGTAGGCGACGATACTATAGAGTTGCTCCGCGTCCATCTGATAGGTGTCGGGCTGGTCGGGACCGAACTGCGCCATCTGCTCGGCGTAGCCGGGCACGAGGAAAGCGGCCGCATCCCAAACCGAAGTGACGATGTATTCTTCCGCCGATTGCCCGGGGACACGCTCCCCGGCTCGGTCAGCGATGCCGTTGAGAGATGGGCCGGTGCGGCTGGTCCAGCCCAGGCTATCGAGGACGTGGCAACTGTGACAGACATATTCCTGAATGACGATCTCGCCGCGGAGGACGGGGTCAGCCGGCGGATTCAAAATCGCGTGGATGGCGGGATCGTAGAATTGCTCGAGGAATTGTTGCTCGTCCTCATAGACGACAACTGTGCCGCGCATCCGTCCGTGGCCGTCGCCGCAAAGCTCGGCGCAGACGATGGGGTACTCAGCCGGGTATTGGGCGCCTTCGACGCGAATGGGGGTAAAGCGGATTTCAGTCGGTCGGCCGCCGGCCGCGGGATTGCCGGGCAGCAGGTCTTGCTTGACGCGCATGGCCGGCACCCAGTAAGAATGGATCACATCCTGCGTCCGCAATTCGAGATCGACATTTTGGCCGATGTAGGTATGCAGCGCGTCGCCGCTATTGATGACGATCGGGTCGCCATCAGGATCGAGACGACCGGTCTCGTAGGTATGCGTCCAGGCATAACGCGCGCCGGTCACTTTGATGGCGATCTCTTCTCCGTTGATCATGTTGACGGCTGCTTTTGGCTCGGAGTTTTGGCTCCAGACGTTGAAGCTGACCACCGCCAGGAAGACAACAACCAAGGAGGGGATGATAGTCCAGATGAGTTCGAGTAAGGGATTGCCGTGATAGGTGGGACCATCGCTGCGGTCATCCCCGCGGGCGCGAAAGAATATCACGGAGATGAGCAACATGCCCTGAATGAGAAAGAAGACCACGCCGCCGATGATGACCAAGATATAGAAGAGCTCGTCGACGCTTTTGGATTCGGCGGAAGCTTGGTCTGGCAGGACGACTGGGACAAAGCTCGTGAACCAGTTGATGCCGATGGCGCTGACGATGATGAAGACGGCGGCGACAACAATGGCGGCCGGGCTAATCGATGGGGTATTGGAACGATTATCTTCCATACTGGACTACCACCTGCAATTTAGAGCCACGAAAACCTGATCTCACAAGGCATTTTGCTGTTGCCTGAGCCGCCCATTTGAGGTCGCGATGAGCATACCAACGGGCGCTTGTTCAATTTGTCACAATTGTAGCGAAGAGCCCCATTCATTTCAAGCGCATGTCTGCGCAAGAGTTGGGAATCGCACGAGAAGGCTTGGGGCGCCGCCCGTTGGTCTCCTGGTCCGTTTACGGTAGTATTAAAGTTGCGTGGATGCGCTTGGGCAGGCGACAGGCGGAGGCATGAGAAAAGAGAAGAACGTGGCTTCAAGATTGGATCGCGGGGCGGGAAAGCAAGAAAAGGCGCCGCGACCGGTGGACATGCTGCTTAACCTGGTTCTGATGGTTTGCGTCGTGGCGTTGGCGATGGTGGCGTTTTTCGCGCTGCTGGACTTGGTACAATTTGCAGCCGCCTATGTCATTATCATGACCAACGACAGCCTAGTGAGCAGCCGTTATGCCTTGGCCACGGTGCGGAATCTCTGGTTGCTGGCTGGCGGCGCTGTCATGGTGGGCAGCGTGATTTATTTGCTGGATTACGGCATGAAGCGCTGGCGGACCTTCGGGATGCGCCGGCTCTATCTGCGGGTATTGGCGGTTGAGTTGGCGATTATCGGATTGCAGTTGGCGATTGCTGGTTGAGTCATAACGAACCAAAATAGTAATACTCCAGGATCTCCCGCGTTAATGGCGCGGCGACGGCGGAACCTTCGCCCGCGTTTTCCACCATCGTGACGATAGCGATTTGTGGCTCCTTCGCCGGCGCGTAGGCGATGAACCAGCTATGCGGCCGCTTGTCGTCGCCGGGCGCCTGCGCCGTGCCGGTCTTGCCGCAGACGCCCACATCTTGCAGGGGCGAATTGTAGAATTGATGCGTGGCGGTACCGGTGTAGCCGCTGGTGACATCACACATGCCGCGGCGAATGATGGCGAGGTTGGCGGGATCGAATTGGGTATCCAGCATGACATCGCGTTCGGCGACGGGCGTCCGCTGGTCGAGGATGCCGCGCTCGCGCACGAGATGCGGCCGCAGGAGATAGCCGCCGTTGGCGATGACGGCGTAGAGGCGCAGCATCTGCAGGGGCGTCGCTAGGACCTCGCCTTGACCGATGGAGAGGTTGACGGCGTGGGCGTAGGACCAGGGCAAGCCGGTATAGCGCGTGACGTTATCGGGGGTGGGCGCGATGCCAGTGACTTCGGGAATCTGATTCAGGCCCGTGCTGTTTCCTAAGCCAAGTTTGATGGCGTAAGAAGGCAACAGCCAGGGATCTTTGGCGTTCAAGCGAAAGCCGGTTTCGTAGAAGAAAGGGTTGCAGCTATTGGTGATGCCGGTCTGAACGGACATGACGCCGTGGCCGCTGCGAAGCCAGTCATAACGAATATCGCCGCCATAAGCCCAACTGCCGGTGCAGTGATAACGCGTGTCGTCATCATAGACACCGCTCTCCAGCGCGGCGATAGCGGTCAGCCCTTTCATGACCGAGCCGGTTGGATATGAGCCTTGTGCGGCGCGGTTGAGCATGGGCAAGCGTTCATCCTCGATCAGCGCGTCCAGCGCTTCGGTCGCGGTGGCGCGTCCCACTGTGGGGAAGGGATTGAGGATGTTGGCGTCGTATGTCGGGTGGCTGACCAAAGCCAGGATTTCGCCATTGTGCACATCCATGATGAGGACGGCCGCGCCGTCTGAGCCCTCCCCCCACGCGCCGTTTTCGTAAGCTGCCGTCAGTAAACGGAGGACCGCGACTTGCAGGTCGGCATCGATCGTGAGCCAGAGGCTTTCGGCAATGCGCGAGCGGACTTCGCTTAATACGCGAATACGGCGTCCGTCCGCGCCGACCAGGGAGAGCCGCCCGCCCGGCTGGCCCGCCAGCGTTCGATTCATGCTGGCTTCAATGCCGGCTTTGCCGATGATGGTCTCGGCGTTGAAGCCGACGGCTTCCAGCTCCGCGATTTGCTCGGGATCGGCGTAACCGACATGACCGATGACATGCGGCAGCAAGGCTCCATCAAGGTAGCGGCGGGTCGGCTGCTGACGGAATTCGGCGTTGCAGTCGTTCTTGAGACGGTCGCCAGTTTCGATGTAATCGCTTGCTTCCAGGATGCCGGCATCGACGATCCAATCCGCGCCGGAGCGCACATTGAAGAGATCGCGGAAGAACTCGACTGTTTTGCCGCTCGCTTCGGCCAGGGCGCCAAAGCAGGTCTCGCGATCGGGGATGTGCCGGTTATCGACCATGACACGCACGACGCGCCCGTTCTGGTCCGCCAGTATCTTGCCGTATCGATCATAAATGTTGGCGCGGCCGGGCACTTGCTTTTCAAAGATGAGGCGCGCGCCCTGGCCCATCTCGGCGAAGATATCCGCGGGGGACCAGGCGATGCGCCAGGCGTGGGCGCCAGGATCGATGACAAGTTGCAGCCGCCGGTCGGGGTCGTTGAATCGGCCCAAGATGCGGGATTTGAAGGTCATCGTATATTGGAAGGTGAGCACGCGCCCGTCGCCGGTCAATGTGCGCGGAGTAAACTCGAGGCTCTCGAGCGCCATCTTATCCTGCGCATTTTGATAGAAATCGCGGAATTCGGTGAACGATGTCAGTTCGCGGTTGCGGAAGGTGAGCAAGTCGTGCATTGTCGCGAAGTCGCTGTTTTGCCAGGCTTCGAGGAAGCGGCTGGCCACGGCGCTGGCGGCTTCCAGATCGGCCGCTTGACGCTTTGGCGCGGCGGTCGGGATAGCGGCGGCTGTCTGATCGTCAGCCTGGCGGCAACCGCTGACTGCGAGCAGGCAGAGTAGGCAGAGTAAGGCGAGATGGCGCATGGAGACCTTGGATGCTCGAGATTGCGCCTTCATTATAGTGGAATCGTGGAATTGGGCGCGACGGGTGGGCGGTAAAGTGATAAGGTTATTGGGATTCGGGGCTAGGCGTCAATGACGGTGATTGTGGCGATATGGAGACGATCGTTGCCGTCGGGCGTCAGCAGGATGCCGGTCTCCGCATCGTTTAAGCCGCTCGTCAACGTATAGTGGCCGGGCGTTAAGTTGGCGGGCAGGTTTAGGACGAATTCACGCCCCAGCAAGATCTCATCGGGGTCGTCCCAAGCGCTGGTGGGGCGGCGCTCGTCGAATAGAGGGATGTAGTCGACTTGGGCAACAAGTTCGCCCTTGCCGTCCAGCAAGTGGTTGAAGACGCGCTTGGGGGCAGCGGTAGGAGAGTCGGCGCGCCAATAGTGGCGGAAGACGAGGTCGTCGCCGGGCGGGAGCTGAGTGGTATTGAGGTCATAGCCGACGAGGTGGATGGGTCCGAGTTGTCCGGTTGCGGTGAATTGCATCGGGTGTAGGCGGAGGACGACCATATCGGGTCCGCGAAAGTTGGGGTCTATGGGATAGGTCTTCAGCAGAACAGTTTCGTTCGGAGAATAAATATCCGGGTCCACCAACAGCGGTAGATGCGGCATGATGGCGTATTCAACCGCTAATTCGCGCCACTCTGAAATGGGCTTGTCGGACAGCGCAGCCGAGGGCTTTAACCATAGGAAGTCGTGTTGACCGTTGTACCCGCCCCAAGCGCGGTTAAAAGTTCTGTGATTGTCGTAATTGGCGATATACATGCCTGGCGGAAGAGATGTGTCCATGTATGTTGCCAGGTCATTGCGACGGTCATGCAGGGTGAATTTATGCGCCAGCGCATCCGATTCGCGATAAGAAGGCAGCAGGCCAATGGCGAGAAATATGATAATGATGCTCGCAGGTAAGATTTGATGAAAAGGCAGCAATAATTGTTGCGCGGCGGGGGGGGGGGCAAGTGTATTAATGCTTCTTCAAGCAAGTAAATCAATACAGTAAAACCCATTGCGTAAAGCAGTGCCAGCATAGCGCCTAACACGAAAAATTGGCGCAAGTCCTGCATTCCAAATAGGCTGATGCCAATGAGCCAGCATAGTCCGCTAACAATTAGGACGATAAGAACGATGCCGTTTATGCGTTGCCTATAGCGCCAAAGAAGAGCGGTTAGTAATAGTTGCCCCTTCCAGATGTGGAGCGGTTGAAAACTCTGCAACACCGGCAGCAGATTATGCCAAATCACCTGAACAGAAAGGAGCGAAACGCTGTCTGTTGGTGCAACCCAATATGGAATGTTATTGGCTTCTAGCGTTGGGTATATCAGAAGCAGCCAAAATAGGAATACAGCAAATCGCAAACTGTTCCAGAAAGTCAGCTGCCATACATCTTTGCGCCGTTCTGGCATTCTCGACAAGTTTATAAGCGGCAGCAGCAGAATTAGTGGCGCGACAAAAAGCGCCTGCGTCTTAAATACAATCGCCAGCATAATACTGTAGACCGCCGCTGTGCTGAAACTGCGGCGCCCCCGCAAGCAGCTGACTAATGCCAGCCACAATGCCAGTAACGTGAAAAGCGTCAAATAGCCATCTGGCAGCGCCCAGCGCGCTCGCTCGACTACCCAAGGATTGACAATCCAAATTGCTGCCGCCATCAGCCCGGTCAAGGGATGACTTAGCATTGAACCTAGAAGCGCAACGACCACCACGACCAGCATCCAGGCTGTAATGGTAATGAGGCGAAGGGCGGGCAGCATCGTGCCGTGGTGGGCTTCTGGCGATTTGATATGCTTGAGCAGTAAATAGCTGAGAGTCCTCATACCTGGCGGATAGGCTTCGTAGTTGACTCCTCGCGCGCTGCCATCGTGTATTGTATGCTGGGCCGCTAACAGATGATATGGTTCGTCAACCTGATTAATGAAGGGCAAGCTCGCATTGTAGCCGCGAAGATAAAGCCAGCCGGCCAGAATCAGCAGCAGAGCTAGCCCCAGCCACCACCATTTTGAGCGGGGAATAATGCTCGGCACGCTATCATCTCTTTGCTGCATTACGTATCCAGCCAACTGTCCATGCGGAACGTGACCCGTTGCGGATCGCCCTTGCCAATGAATTCTGCCAGATTCTGATTATCCTGCCCGCCGAATCGCAGGATCATGATACAGTTCCTTCGTCTTCCTGTGACTTGCGTAATCGATACCAACTCGATGGCAGGCCAAGCCCCGCATCGTAGCTGCGCTGCTCCCAGAACAGATTGAGCTTGCCAGTGAAAAGCCGCGCGAGCTGCATCGGCGTCCAGCCCACCGTCGACTCGGGACGGGGATGGCTGGCGTAGAGCATGAAGCTGCCGCCCGGCTTGAGGTGATTTGTGATGCCGGCAGCGTAGGCGGCGTTCAACGATTTGTCGATGCTGTGGCCGCAGCCGATATCGATGATGAGATCGTAGGGCGGGCGCAACTCGGGCAGATCAGCCAGGCGCGTGACATCGCCGCAGACGAGGCGGTATGAATCGGGCGAGCAATCGGCAAGTTTGGCGCTCGCCAATGCGATGGCGCGCGGCACGAAGTCGATGCCATCGGCCTGCCAGCCTTGATTCAGAAGATCGCGGATGACCGTGCCGGTGCCGCAGCCGAGATCGAGCGCTTTGCCCGGCGGCAATTCGGCGAGGATGTCGATGATCTCGGGCGGGGTGATGCCGCTATCCCAGGGCATGTCGCCGTCGGCGTAGCGTTGGCTGAACATTTGCTGGCGGTCTTCGGTCAAATCGCAACACCTATCGGGCGATTCACAGAATCGCCCCTACAATTTCTTGGGACGGGGCGCTCAGGTTATCGGCACCATGTGAATGACGGTGACGCCGGCGCCGCCTTCGTTCTGCAAGCCCTGCGTGACCTTGCTGACCAGGGCGTGGTCCTTGAGATACATGCGCACGGCTTGGCGCAGGCGACCAGTGCCTTTGCCATGCACGATCTTGCCGAAAGGCAGGCCCGCGTTGTAGGCGGCGTTGATGTAACGGTCGAGGATTTCCAGCGCTTCGTCGACGCGTTTGCCGCGTATATCAAGCTCCATGCCCGGCGAGGATGCTTGCGGCGGCGGGATATCGGCCGGCTCGTATTGGCGGACGTGCCCGCGTTCGGCGGCGCGTCTTTCGCTGCGGTTGCGGCGGCGCATATCGCTGTACTTGGCGCGGACGCGCAGCGAGCCGACTTGCACTTGCGCCGCTTTCTCATCCAGCTCGACGATGACGCCCTCGGCGTTTAACGTGTCGAGGAAGACGGTATCGCCGATGCGCGGCAGCCAATCGACATCTTCCAACTGTTGGACTTCTTCCGCATCATCCAGCGGAGCTTTGGTCCAGTTCGCCATTTTGTCCGCAGCCGCCTTGAGCGCGTTGAGCGTCTCGGCGGGCATGCCGGCTGAGCGCAGTTCGTTGCGCATCTTCCGCAACTGCTTGTTGAAATCGCTCAGGTCTTCTTCGGCATGGCGGCGGGCGGCGCGGATGACATCACGGCGTTCGTCTTCAATATTGTCCAGGCGGGCTTGCAAGTCATCGCGCTGCGCAGACACTTGCTCGCGCAAATGGACGATCTCTTCATGTTGGGCGCGTGTTTCGGCGCGGGTGCGCTGGATTTCGTCCAGCAAGTCATCGGCGGTCAGGTCTTCCGTGGCGACCATGCCGCGGGCATCGGAGACGATCTCCTCATTCAGTCCCAGCCGCTCGGCGATCGCCAAGGCATTGGAGCGGCCCGGCAAGCCCACGATCAGACGGTAGGTGGGCTGCAGCGTTTCCAAGTCGAATTCGACGCTGGCGTTGCGCACGCCCGGCGTCTCCACGCCGTAGATCTTGAGCTCGGGGTGATGCGTCGTGACCATGGTGGTGACGCCGCGATTCTTGAAGTTGTTGAGCAGAGCGCGCGCCAATGCGGAGCCTTCGGCCGGGTCGGTGCCGGCGCCGACTTCATCGAGGATGACCAGCGAGCGGCTGTCGGCTTTGGCGAGGATGGCGATGATATTGGTCATGTGCGAGGAAAAAGTCGACAGCGATTGCTCGATGCTTTGCTCGTCGCCGATATCGGCGAAAACGCCTTGAAAGACCGACAGTTCGGCGCCATCCGCCGGGATATGCAAGCCGCATTGCGCCATCAGGATCATCAAGCCCGCGGTTTTGAGGGCGACCGTCTTGCCGCCAGTGTTGGGACCAGTCACGACCAGGACCCAGCAGTCGTCGTCAAAATGCAGATCTAACGGCACAACATGACCAGTGAGCAGGGGATGCCGCGCTGCTTTTAGGTTGATGGTACTGCCAGGATGCCCGGCGGAGGATCGCTCGGATTGGATGGCGACCATCTTGGGTTGGATGCAACTGTGATCGAGAGCGTAGCGCGCTTTGGCAAAGGTGAGATCGAGGTAGCCCAGCAGTTGCACCGTGCGCACGATGCGCTCGCATTCGCCGGCGACTTCTTCGGTGAGGTCGGCGAGGATGCGGCGGATTTCCTTTTCCTCCTCGACTTGCAGTTCACGCCACTTGTTGTTGAGTTCGACCGTCTCCAGGGGCTCGATAAAGATGGTGGCGCCGGAGGCGGAAGAGTCGTGCATGATGCCTTTGATCTTGCCCTTGTGCTCGGCTTTGAGCGGGATGACGTAGCGGCCGTGGCGCATGGTGACGATAGCTTCTTGCAGCTTGTCCTGATTCGCCTTGTTCGCGACGATGCGATTGAGCTTGGTCTGCAAGCGCTCGAAGGCGACTTTGAGGTCGCGCCGGATAATCGCCAGGCGGGCGCTGGCGCTGTCTTTGATCTCGGCGTTGTCGTCGACCGCCTTCTCGATGGAGCTTTGCAGTTCCTGGCAGTCTTCGATCTCGTTGGCCAGCTCGGCCAGGAGCGGGAATGCCGCGCTCATGCGTCCCAAGGTGCGCTTGAGCGTCGTGCCGCGGCGCAAGGTATATCGGATATCCAGCAGCCCGCTCGGCTCGATGATGACGCCGCGCAGGGATTTGACGACCGGCTCGCGCACATCGCGGGCGCCGCGCAGCGTGATATTGGAGCGCTCCTCCAACAAGGCAACGGCTTCGGCAGTTTCGCGCTGCCAAAGCTGCACCTCTTCCAGTTCGGTCGACGGGTAAAGCTCAATGGCAAATTCTTCGCCGGCGCCAAAGGTGGTGTAAGCCGAAAGCGCTTGCAGGATCTTGTGCAATTCCAGTGTGGCGAGCGTCTTTTCGTTGATCATCAAACTACAAGCTCGTTGGCAATTCGCGACCGTATCAGTCGCGCCCGGTCGGGAGCGTCTGCCATTGTAGGCTATGGCATTGCTGCGCTCAAGTGGTGATGCCGAGTTCGCGCAGGCGGTCGATGGCGCGGATGAGGTACTGCGTCTCGGCGTAGCGTTGGCGGGTCCCATAGTGCATGTCGGACGGGAAGTCCGGGTCGCGCGCTGGCGACGGATGGACGATTATTTCCACCGTGCCGGTCAGGCGGGCTATGCGCGCGCAGTAGTCGTCGATCGAAAGCGACATATTGGCTTGGATCGCGCTCGCATAATCGGGCATAAAGAAAGCATATTGCTTGGTCTGCCTTTGAGCGCGGCGAAAGGGATTATGCGACGAAAATGTGGCGCGGAAGTCGTGACTGCGCACCCATTTCACGGCGTACCGATGAGCCAGTTCGTGCACGATGCGGCGCAGCAGCGGAATGGCGTGGAAGTGATGATGGGTGGAAATGTGGTCGGGCTGAATGTCTAGGTCGCCGAAGCGGCGCAACTGCGCGTCAAGTTCGTTTCGAATCCAGTCGACCGCGCCAGCGCTGAAGAAATGGGAGCGAATGTACAAGCTGAGGTTGCTGCGAAAGCTGAAGTCTTCATTCAGCAGATGCGGGTGGTGGGCGTCAAAGGCGGTCACTGGATGGCCGTCGGTCAATGAGAGATGGATGCCGAGGTCAAGATCCGGGCAAGCGCGGAAACGCTTGAGCGCGGACGCATGCGCGGGGAAGTTGGTCATGACGCTGGCGGCGGTGATGTAACCTCGCTGATGCAGGTCGTATACGGTCTGGTTGATGCCTTCGGTTAAGCCGCAGTCGTCGGCGGTGATGATCAGTTTGGGCATGGCGTTTAGCCACGGTGATCGCGCCAATGCGCCTCAAATTCCGCCAGCACGCGCATTTGATTGTTGTTCAGATCAATAAATGGGCGTACCTTCTTGATGAACTTCAATGCTTCCTTTCGGGTCATCCCTGTTGAAATCAAGTAGGCAGCTGCCATTGACGGGGCCCGTCCGCATCCCGCCCTACAATGTATATAGACTTTTCCGCCATGCACTTCGATTTCTTCGGTGATAAATGCTACTCCACGCATTAAGTCCTCGATACTGGGTGGTGTATGGTCTATCGTAGGCAAATGCAAGTGACGTTCTCCAGCGATGCCTTTGCTTACATCGCTGTATTTTTCTTCGCGCATATTCACAATAGCGGTAATTCCACGCTTCAGCAGGCGCTGGTATCCCTTCTTGCGGTGTTGACCGCCAACATGCAATTGCGGACTGATTTCGCTGAGCTTTCTGCGAGACACGCCTTTTCTACGACGGTGTAAATCATCTTCAATACGCAAACGAATGGAGCGAGGACCGGTTCCAACAAACTTGAACAACCTCTTCCTAGGATTTGGTGGTCTGTATTTTTTGCTCATGGCGTCATTATATCACAGGCTCTCATGCCGACGAATCGCCCAGGGCGCTCGCTTCAAATGAACTCGGTATACTCGGCGGCTGAATTTCAGCTTGTTTCTTTGTCATCCCATTCGTCGTTATTGGCGTTATAGGAGTCTTTGCGGACGGCGTTCGGCTTGTCAGCGCTTGAATGGAGGCGACGGGAGTAAGCGTGAGATTATTATATTGTTGTTGATTGGTTAGAAATTATTCAACATTGTCCGTTTGTCGGACAAGGGAAACCCTTTTTCGGACAAAGTTGCGATTTATCGGCGGGGCGGCTTTTCGCGCCAGCGGCGAAGGGTACGGCGATCCTGTACGCAGGTGGACGGCGTTGATGTCGCGATGGATGTGGAGCGGGTCCATGGCTTGGCGTTTTTCACGGTCTGAGAAGTTTCTGATTTTGGGCATGGGAGTACTCCGTTGATTGGGATTAGAGATATTATAGCACATGCGTTCTGAAATGAAAGAGCTGAATCCGACGATTTTCGCCAAGCCTCAAAATCGCTGCAGACTGTTCGCAAGGGCGGCGCCTTGTGCTAAGCTATGAGGCGCTTTTCACATTAAGGAAGGTGGCCGATGTCTCCCATAGAACAGATGGCGGATTATTGCGCGCCGCTGCTGCGGCAGCCCGTGATCCTCAAGGTCAGGCGCAACCATGGCCTGGAGCATGCCACGATCCATATCCTGAATCGGCAGCGCTACAAGCTCTCCGGGCGCAGCAGCGAAACCGGATTTGTCCTATTGGGCGAGGCGCCAACGGAAGATGTTGAGAGCGCCGTTCGCGAGGCCTTGGCGCGGATGAAGGCGGGCGAACGCCAATTGGCGCTGCATCCGAATTGCGGCACGAACCTGGTGACCAGCGGATTTTTGGTCACGGCGGTCGCTTTCTTCGGCTTTGCCGGACGCCGCTGGCGCCGCGCCTGGGAACGCTTTCCGACCATGATGATTCTCATGATGGCGGCGATCTTGCTCTCGATGCCGCTGGGTCTGAGCTTGCAGCGGCATTTCACCACCGAGGGCGACCTCGGCGAAATGGAGCTGGTCAGCGTCACGCGCGAGACGGTCGGCTTGCCCTTCAACAGCCAGCAATTGACCGTGCATCGCATCGTGACCGCGCAGGCCTAAGGGCTCATGAGCGCGACGCCGCAATTCTACATCTTTCACGGCGATGATCTCATCAAGCGTGACGAAGCGCTGGCGCGGATGCGGCGCTCGCTGGGCGAGGATGGCGATCTCAACCGCTCGGAATTCGATGGCGCTGCGACGCCCCTGCCCGAGGTGTTGGCGGCGGCCAGGTCTCTGCCATTTCTGGCGGATAAACGCCTTGTGATCGTCCGCGGCCTGATCGGCCACATCACGCGCAAAGGGGCGGGCCAAGCGGGTAAACTGGCGACTGACCGGCTGATTGATGAATTGCCGCGCTTGCCCGAGTTTGCCCGGCTCGCGCTGGTGGAAGACGCCACGCTGTCCAATAGCAATCGCGTTCTCAAAGCGGCGCGGACGATGCCAAACGGCTACATCGGCGAATTCAAAAAGCCGCAGAATCTGACGCGCTGGATACAGCAGCGGGCAAAAGCTGAATATGAGGCCGAAATCACGCCACGCGGCGCCAATGCCATCGCGGAAGTCGTCAATGACGATCTGCTGCGCGCCGATAACGAGCTTTGCAAGCTGGTTGCTTATGTCGATGGCGAGCGAGCCATCAGCGAGGAAGATGTCGCGGTCTTGACGCCCTACGTGCCCGAGGCGAATGTCTTTGAGATGGTAGACGCGCTCGCGGTCGGCAATGGCAAGCGGGCGCTGGAGTTGATTCAGCAGTCGCTGCGCGATAATCCGCGCGACCCGGGCTTCGGCTTGTTCATGCTGATCGCGCGGCAGTTTCGTCTCCTGCTCATGACGCGCGATCACCTGGACCGGGGCGG
Source organism: Anaerolineae bacterium (assembly GCA_022824365.1). Lineage (GTDB taxonomy): Bacteria > Chloroflexota > Anaerolineae > Aggregatilineales > Phototrophicaceae > UBA6055. The sequence goes on along the minus strand of JAJEAA010000004.1, from coordinate 79,791 downwards.
CGGCGCTCATCCCGATGTCCTTGCCAAAGCGGTGGGAGCGCATCCCTTCGCCGCGCGCAAACTACCGGCGCAGGCGCGGCGCTTTCAAGCCGAGCAATTGGATGCGATACTCAAGCGGCTGCAGCGCTACGATCAGGATATCAAGACCGGGCGGATTGAGCCCCGTCTGGCGCTCGACTTGCTGGTGACAAGCCTGGCGAGCGAATGAAGCGACAAATTCTGTGAGAGAAGAGGAAGGGTCTTATGAGCGAACAAGATGGACAGCAAATGGGAATTATCGAAGCAGACCAGGAACCGCAGGTCCAGGCGGCCGACGCGCAAGAATTGCTGGAAAGCATCCTGCGCTGGCGCGATGAACTGACGGATGTCCTCGAACAGATGCCGACCGATGCTTTTGAGCGCTTGATCCTGCGCGTGCTGGGCAAGGATGGCGTCAGCGATATCGATGTCAGCCACGCCAACGATACGATTGAAGGGATGGGCGTCTTCGGCGGCGGCGGTTTCTTGTCCTTCCGCGTGTCCTTCCGCTGCATCCGCGGCGGCGGACGCATTAGCTCGGCGCAGGTCGAGGACTTCCGGCGCGGCGTGATGGTGGGCCGGGCGGACAAGGGTCTGCTGATCACCACGGGCCGCTTCACGCAAGAGGCGGTCTTGAAAGCGGCCAATGAGCGCGCGCCGGAGATTCGGCTGATCGATGGCGAAGAATTGGTCGGGAAGTTGAAGGAGCTATCGCTGGGCGTGCGGACGGAGCAGGTGGTGGTCGAGCGGGTGATTATCGAGCGTGAGTGGTTTGGGGAGGTATGAACTACTCGCTAGCACTACAGATTCGCTGGGGGGATTTATAGTTGAAGTAACTGTTCCAAACCGCGTCGAGTCGATAAACTCAATCTTTCATACTGCTACATCGCATCTCTAACTACTTGAACATTCCAAGAGTCGATGTGCTTATCGAGATACACCTTTGCAGATTGACTTTAATTTCAAGATGCCTTGAGCGCTTTGCGCCAGCGCAACTGCCGCCCCAGCCGGACGACTGGACTGTCGTCTCGCTGCTCAATCAGAATGGGGGAGTTCTTCCGCGGCTGACGAATGGCTTTTCCTTGCCAGTTCTACCGGCTGCCGGTATTTGCTGGCGGATAGAGCTCTCGGGATTTACAATGCGCATTGCATGTAACAGGAAGGTGCTGGCGCGTATGTTTCATTTGGTATGCATGGCCTGTGGACGAACCTGTGGCGACCTGACCGTGGCGAACTGCCCGTGTGATGGAGGCGTCCTGGATCTACGATACGATTCGGACGGATTCTCGCTTCAGCCGCAACTGCCCGGCATCTGGCGATACGCCGCCCGCCTGCCATTGGCCGATGCGAAACATATCGTCAGCTTGGGAGAAGGCGATACGCCACTCTTGCCCTCGGCGCAACTGGGACCTGGCATCGGGCTTCCGCGACTCTATTTCAAGAACGAAGGACTGAATCCGACCGGCTCCTACAAGGACCGCATCGCATCGGTTGGCATCACATATTTGCGACAGCTGGGGCGACAGGCATGGGCGGCCACCTCATCAGGCAATGCCGGCGCGTCTTTGGCTGCCTATGGCGCGCGCGCGGCTGTTGACGGTTATCTCTTCACGCTGGAACGGGCGCCTCGAGCTAAGATCGCTCAGATCCTTGCCTATGGTCCGCGGGTGATGTCTGTCAAAAGATTGGGCTATGATCCGGTCGCCGAGCAAGCGACTTGGGCCAATATAGCCGCCCTGTGCGACGCCAACGAATGGTTGATGCTGATTACAGCGCGCAGCAACAGCCCGCATGCAATGGAAGGCGCCAAAACCATAGCTTGTGAAGTCAGCCAGCAGCTGCATGACGAAGCGCCCGATGTCGTTTACGTGCCTGTCGGCGGCGGTGGCTTGTTGAGTTCCATTTGGAAGGGATTTAAGGAGTGGCGCCGGGCTGGGCGCATCACGCGTCTTCCGCGCATGGTCGCCGTGCAGCCGCTGGGTTGCGACCCGGTCACTCAAGCCTGGCAGGCGGGCCGCCCCGTTGAGCCACTGGACGACTGTACCAGCGCCGTTTCCGGCATTATTCTGACATCTCCACCCGATGGCGAGTTGGTATTAAATGACTTGCGCGAGTCGGACGGCTGGGCGCTGTCGATTGCCGACGACGTCACCTACCAGGCGCAAGCGGAACTGGCCAGCCGCGAAGGTCTATTTGTTGAACCGGCGGCAGCTGTTGTCTGGGCGGCGGTCAAGGCGGACCGGCGGAGCGGGCGTCTCAAGGGAGATGAGACGGTCGTCGGCATTCTGACCGGCATAGGGTTTAAGGACAGCGTAGCTGTACAAAAAATGACCGACGACAAGCCGCTGCCTATGATAGAAGCCAGCGAGATACTTCATATTAAACCGTGCTGATTCCGTCAGCCTGATATGCCGCCGAAAAATCAGAATACACCGGAAGATTGTCAAGGACATACTGCGATGGGCGGGCGACTGCAAGACAAAGTGGTCATAATCACCGGCGGAGGCGCCGGCATCGGCTGGGGCATCGCGCAGAGCTGCGTCCGCGAGGGCGCTATGGTGGCGCTGGCACAGCTTCCCGCGGATATCGAGATCGCTGACGACAAGGTCGCGGAATTGCAAGGCGCCGGACACCGCGCTTTGGCAATCGGCTGCGATATCACCGAGCGCGTCCAGGTCAAAGCAATGGTCGCTCAGGTAGTAAGCGCCTTCGGGCGTCTCGATGTGATGGTCAACAACGCCGCGCTGACAGGGTCTACTTTGGAGGTGCGGCCCTTTCTCAATGAGACCGATGAGCACTGGCGCAAGATAATTGATGTCAATCTCAGCGGCGCCTTCATCTGTACGCAGGAAGCCGCCTTTCAAATGGTCAAGCAAGGCGATGGCGGCAGCATCATAACGATCTCGTCAGTGGCGCAATATGCCGCGCAAGAGAACGCCACCCCATACTGCGCCGCCAAAGCCGGGCTGGACGGCTTATGCAAGGGAGCCGCCATTGAACTGGCGCCCCACAATATTCGCGTCAATCAGGTTGCGCCCGGTGACATCTTGACCGAAGCAAACGCCGACATTGTCGACGAAGTCACGAAATCAGGCGGGACCGGACGTTATTTCCGAGATACGCCCTTGGGGCGTCGTGGCGACGTCGGCGAAATCGGCGCTGTCGTGGCCTTCCTGGCGAGTGACCAAGCGAGCTTCGTAACTGGCGCCACCTGGCTGGTTGATGGCGGATTCCTGAGCTATTGAGGCGGCCAATGCACATTCGAGATTTTGAACTCGGCAACCTGTTACGCCCCGGAAAGCAGTCGGCCTGGTTAGATATCGGCAGGCGCCCCGACGGGGGCAATTGGCGGCTGCCGCTTTTGACCGTAATCGGAGCCGAAGATGGGCCCACGCTGTTGGTTTTAGCCGGTGTGCACGGTGATGAATACGAGGGGATTGCCGCCATCCCGCAGGTTTACCGCGAGACCAAACCACAGGATCTGCGCGGTAGGCTGGTCATGGCGCCGGTCTGCAACATGCCCGCATACGAAGCCGCCCAACGCAGCAGCCCTATCGATGGTCTCAACCTGGCGCGAGTTTTTCCCGGCGATATCAATGGCACGATCACGCAACAGATTGCCGGCTGGCTGTGCCAGAAACTGCTGACGCGCGCCGACTTTCTCATCGATTTGCATACGGGCGGTATCGCCTATGAATTGCCAACGCTCATCGGCTATGCGCATGACGATGGCGAGCTTGGCCAAGCCTCACTTGATGCGGCAGCGGCCTTTGGCGCGCCGGTCATGTGGGGGCATCCGCTGCCGCTTCCAGCCGGGCGCAGCATATCAGCAGCCACATCTATGGGTATACCGTCACTGTACTCAGAAGCCCCCGGTGGCAACGGATGCGATCCTGATGTGGTCGCCTGCTTTCGCGATGGCGTCTTGAATGTGATGAAGCGCCTGGGCATGATTCACGGCGATTTGAATCGGCGCCGCCTGACGCATCACCTTGTCGGTGATGGCAATCTTGATACGGTCATTCATGCGCCGGTCGACGGATTCTTCCAGCGCGAAGTTGCATTGCTGGAGAATGTCAAGACAGGCCAGCGCCTTGGTAAAATCGTGGACGAAACCGGCGTAGAATCGGCACAGGTCGACGCTGACCAGGACGGCGTGATTATCATGCTGCGCGGCATCCCGCGTGTGAAGGCGGGCGACGGCATCGCCCATATCACGCAGCTATTGCACTCGCGGATATAAGAGTCGAGGTTACTATGACCATGACGGGTCAGGCCGTTTCATCCGGGGCACGCGTCGTTATCGGCGGCATCCTGCATGAGACCCACACCTTTATGGAGCAAGAGACGACGCTGGCGGATTTCACGGCTCAGTCTCTGCATTTCGGCGAAGACATAATTACTTCCATGCAGGGTTCGCGCACTGGCATCGGCGGTATGGTCGACAGCGCGATTGAATACAACTGGCAGCTCCTGCCCGCCTTGTACGCCGCTGCCATGCCCGCAGGCGTTGTCACGGCCGCCGCCTATCGCGAGCTCCTTAGCGAGCTAAGGGATCGACTTGCGCAGCGTAGGCCTCTTGATGGCGTACTACTGGCTTTGCACGGCGCGATGGTTGCCGAGGGCGAACTGGATGCCGAGGCCGATATTGTGGCGCAGGCGCGCGCCATCGTCGGCGGCGCAGTACCGATCGTCGTCCTGCTGGATATGCACGGCAATATCAGCCCGCGCCTTGTCGAATTGACGGATGTGCTGATCGCTTACAACACCAATCCGCATATTGATGCCTATGCCCGTGGGGTTGAAGCGGCGGAGATCATGGCGCGCTTATTGCGGCGCGAATTACAGCCGACGTCCGCCTATGCTCGCCCAGCCCTGCTGCTCCCGGCGCAAAGCACCGCTACCGAATCATCGCCTCTCTCGCTGGTTCACGCCCGCGCCGCCGAAATCAAGGCGGACGAACGCGTAATCAGCATCGCTGTGCTGGCCGGTTTCGCCTACGCCGATGCAGCTTACACCGGCCCAAGCATCATCGTCACAACCGATGGTGAATCGGAACTTGCGCAAGACTATGCGACTGAGCTCAGCGATCTGCTTTATCGCCATCGCCAAAGTGCCTTGCCGGTTTTCATATCACCTTCGGATGCTGTCGCAGAAGCAAAAAAATCTGGCAGCGGACCTGTCATGCTGGTAGATTCGGCGGACAATATTGGCGGCGGCACAACCGGCGATGGCGCCGACGCGCTGGCTGCGATGTTGGCTGATGACGTCCGCGAAGGCACAATTGTACTGGCTGATCCGGACGCGGTCGCCATCTGCTGGCGCGCCGGAAGCGCGGCCGAAGTCACGCTTGCGGTGGGCGGCAAAGTCGACGACTGGCATGGGCGGCCGATAACCGTGACCGGAACCGTGCTTGCCTTATCGGATGGGGTATTCGAGTGTGAGTTGGCCGACAACCACTTCGCCTCGCTCTACGGCAACACAATCCATATGGGTCGCTGCGCCTGGCTCCGCGTGGCGGGCGTCAACATCCTCTTGACCGAACGCAAGACCCCGCCGATGGACCTGGCGCAATTGCGTCACATCGGCATTATCCCCGAAGCGCAGCAGATGATCGTGGTCAAGTCGGCAGTGGCTTATCGCGCCGCCTATATGCCCATTGCCGCTGCCATCATCGAGATGGACACGGCCGGCTTGTGCAGCGCCAATTTGTCGCGCTTTCCCTATCGGCATCTCAAGCGCCCCGTCTATCCACTGGACTGACTGAAGCGCGGCCAAAGCCCGGCTCACAGTCGGCAATGCCTTCATGAGATCTTTGCATCAAGAACCGCGTCGAGCCGGTTAGTTTTGCGGCAAATGGTATCTCGAGTTGTAGTCACCGATGTGCGCGATGTGGTAGCTGGCACTCTGTTGGCATTGGAGAGCGATACCGCCATCGGCGAGGCTTTCAACATGGTTGGTCCTGTGCCGGTTGCGTACACCGCAGCTGCCCGTCTCATCGCCGATAACACCGATCGCCCGTACATTGACGTCAAGATGCCCTTCTACTGGGGACCGCATGTCTCCAATGAGAAGGCGCGTTCCATGCTCGGATACAAGCCACAATACAGCTTTGATAGAATGGTGGAAACAGCCTTGGCTTTTAAGCGCGGCGACACCATTGATCAGATCCCGAACTAGCGATTGCGGCGCTTGGCTCTCACAGGCGACGCCGTTGACGGCGCTAAGGTCTCCAGTTTCATTTATCCGGGCAGCAAACAGACCCTGTAGCAGTTGTGAGAAATTGGCGATGACCAAAATGGCAAGTATCCAATGACCATTTGGAGAACCAACCCTACCTCACACTACCGACTTGTCTACTGGATAAAAGGGTCGAATCAATTGGCGTGATTCGGTATCAACAAGTCCTTTATCGGTAAATTTCGCGTAGGGGCTGACGCTCAAACTCATGATTGAAAATGTCAGGAAGGGGCGTGTTTGATGCGCTCCGATACGGCGCATCGCCTCTTCCACAGCCGCTTGCCCGCTCGCGACTGTAGCGACCGGCTCATCGCTTAGCAAGCCGAAGTAAGGCAGCCGCAAGGAGGCTTCAACGCCCTCATGCGTAGCAACGGCGACCCCGCCACCCATCGCATGTACCGCATTGGCGGCTTTTGCCATCGCTTCCGGGCTGCGGCCAATCACAAGCAAGTTATGGCAATCATGCGCGACGCTGCTGGCCCATGCGCCCTGCCTCAGGCCGGTATTGGCGATGAGACCCACCGTCCGCGATGACTCATCTCGCGCAATAACGGATGCCAGCGCCAATCCATCCTCCTCCTGAAATAGCGCATGCCCATCCTGCAAACGCACAATCATCTGTTCCAATTTAGTCAGGGTCGAATGCTTATTTTGCAGAGCAACGACCTGCGCCTGCACGCTACCGCTGGCGCCATTGCTATCCAGCTTGAAATCATCGGCATCAAAGATACCGGGAATGCCGGGATAGTCCGGTTGCGCTGGATTTTCGCACGTGATAGCCGCGGCCATTGCGCCCGCTTGCGCCACACGTTGACCGCCGACAAAGACTTGCGCCGGCGGGAAGGCGGTGATGTCGTCCATGACAAGAAAATCAGCCAGAAAACCGGGGGCAATCGCGCCGTGATCTCGTAAACCAAGATACCGCGCCGGGCGGATGGTCGCGGCTGCAATCGCTTCCAGCGGCGGCATTCCACATTCGATTGCCAGCGCCACAATGCGCGACAAATGCCCATCTGTAAGCAGTGAGGGTTCGATGTCATCGGTGATGAGGATGATCCGCGAACGATCCGGCAAACCCGCCACTGCCGCCACATTCTCCGGAGTCACCGACTTGGTTTGGAGCATGACAGCCAGACCTTTTGAGATTTGCTCCTGAATCTTGGCCGTGAAGGTCAGCGTGTGGTCGGAGCTAATCCCGTGAGCGAGGTATTGCGAGAGTTCGATTCCTGCCAGCGTGGGGATATGCCCTTCGATCAGCAGATTGTTTTCTCTGGCCGCCCCCACAATCGCCTGCAAGCGTTCATTCGGACCCAGCAAACCGCGGTAATCCATAACCTCGCCCAAGGCGATGACCGAAGGTTGTCTTGCCAGACGCCGGATAGTAGCGGCATCAAAGACCTCATGCGTCCATTCAATTTCAGGCGAGGTGGCGGGAACACAACTCGGTATCGAATGATAAATCCTGAGCGGCAAATCCTGAGATGCGGCAATCATCCATTTCACACCCTCCTCGCCGGCGACATTCCCAACTTCATGCGGGTCGCTGAGAATGGTCGTCGTGCCGAAGGGCAAGACGGCTTCGGCAAAGCGGCGCGGCGTCAACAAGCTGGACTCAATGTGCAAATGCGAATCGATCAAGCCGGGCATGACGATGCGCCCGGCAAGATCGCGGGTTTCCGCAGCGCGGATGTCACCCGGCGCGCTGCCCGCTTCAACCGTGATAAAGCGCCCGTCGCGGATGCCGATCCAGCCCTCGAAGAGCCGGTAACGGAAGACATCGGCAATCCGAGCATGAACCAGCAGGATGTCGAATTCCATTACATTGTTCCTTCCAGCAATTGCACCGCTCGCAGCGCGGTACGGATCGTCATCCCTTCGCCCCGCATGTAAAGCGCCTCTTTCTCCGCCAGCGTGGGTTGCTTTTCCAGGTAAATATTGGAATCGGTGGCGACCACGCAGCCGACTTTGGCTCGCCGCAGCGTACCGACGATAAACAGCGTTGAGGCTTCCATTTCCGCCGCGACCACGCCGGCCCGCTGCAATTGCTCGTTGAGTTCTGGATGGCGTGCATAATAAGCGCTGCGCGTTGTCCCAATACCCGTGAAGGCGCTAAACCCTAATTCCTTTGCCGCTTGGATCAAGGCATTATTCACATCAAGGTCAGCGACTGCCGGAAAGCCCAGCGGCAAATACTCGTCCGATACGCCGTCGCCGCGATAAGCAGCCGTCACCACCACCAGGGAGCCAATCGGTATGTCTTTGCGCCGCCCGCCAGCAGAACCGACCCGAATAAACACCTCCGCGCCGACATTGCGCAATTCTTCCAAGGCGATGGCTGCCGATGAACCGCCTATCCCGGTTGAACACACGCTGACAGCGACCCCGTTCGTCGTCCCGGTGAACACCACATATTCCCGGTTTTCGGCAATCAAGCGGGCTTCCTCAAGCTGTTCGGCAATGCGCCGGGCGCGCGCCGGGTCGCCCGGCAAAAGTACGCTGCGGGCGACATCTCCCGGCACACAACGAATATGCTTTTGCACTTCAACTCTTGCTGAGTTAGTCATGCGTATGGCTCCGTTTCTTCAAAGATGGCGATCCATTTTTGCGGCTGCGGTTGTACTGTCACCGCTGCGCCGGGTTCGAAGCGTTCGCTAGCGCTGTCTTGCATGATGCTGAATTCGCCGATTTCTGTTTCTACAAGGTATCGCAACTCATTGCCATGAAACGTATGCAGAATGACCTGCCCAACAAGACCACTCGCTTCCGGTCCCGCTAACAGACTGGCATTATCAGCGCGAAAAAAGATCTCCGCCCTGGCGCCGCGTTGGGGGGATCCGAACTTGGAGCGCCAACGCAGTTCGATGGGGGCGCCGCCCCAATCCACCGTTAACTTGCGATCCTGCACCGATACGACTGCCGCGTTGAAGTGATTGTCGAAGCCCATGAAATCAGCTACAAATACCGTTTCGGGCGCTGCGAAGATGCTCTCCGGTGTGCCGATCTGCTCAATTTTGCCTTGATTCATGACCACCACGCGGTCAGAGATACTCATCGCCTCCACCTGATCGTGGGTCACATAGAGGGTTGTGATACCAAGTTGCTGCTGTAAGCGCCGAATCTCCTGGCGCATATCCACCCGCAGCTTTGCATCCAGATTGCTCAACGGTTCGTCCAGGAGCAGCACTTGCGGCTCGATAACGGTGGCGCGGGCGAGAGCCACGCGTTGCTGCTGCCCGCCGGAAAGCTGTGCCGGGCGGCGCTTGGTAAAGGCATCCAAGCCCACCATTTCCAAGGCATTGGTGACGCGGTCATGGATCTCTTTCTTGGGAATACGCCGCATGCGCAGGCCAAAGGCGACGTTGTTGAAGACTGTCAGATGCGGAAACAGCGCGTAGCTCTGGAATACCAGCCCAATATCGCGTCGATTGGGCGGCAACTGCGTATAATCGCGGTCATTGATGAGGATCTGACCGGCATCCGGTCGAATGAAGCCCGCTACGCTGCGAAGGGTGGTCGTCTTGCCACAGCCGCTTGGCCCCAACAAGGACAGTAATTCCCCCTGTTCAACATCCAGGCTGAACTGCTCCAGCGTTGGCTGGTTTTTTTCGTATGAAACGGTCAGATTATGGATTTCTAAATGAGGCATAAGCTACACAAACTGTGATAGGCCGAGTACACGTTCCGCCGTTTGGACCAGCACGACGGTAAAAGCGACGAGCAGCGTCGAGAGGGCGGCTATGGTGGGGTCAAAGTAGTATTCCATGTAACTGAGCATGGAAACCGGCAACGTGGTCACGCCGGGCCCGCTCAGGAAAAGCGACACTGGCACATTGTTGAATGAGGTGATGAAGCCTAACACAAAGGCGGCCGCAATGCCGGCCTGCATATTGGGCAGCACGACCAGCAGAAAGCCGCGCAGGCGGTTGGCGCCCAGGCTGACGGCGGCATCTTCTACGTAGGGATCGAGGTTGCGCAGGCTGGCGGAAATGACGCGCACGCTGTAGGGAAAGAGTATGGCGGTATGGCCGATGAACAAGCCGGTCATGACGGGCATCTTGCCCAGGAGCACGAAGAAGTTCAGCATGGCAAAGCCGATGACCAGGCCCGGCACGAGTATCGGCGCCGAAAAGACAGTTTCGACCAGGCCGGACGCGGCAAATTGAAATCGCACCAGCGCATAGGCGACCGGCATCCCCATGACCAGCGAGACGATGGTGGATAATAGCGCCAACTGCAGGCTGATCCAGAAGCTGTCGACGAATTGAGAAGTCTCGAATACCCTGGCAAACCAATCCAGCGTGAAACCCTGGGGCGGAAAAGCCATGGTGGCATTGGCGCCAAAGCTCGCCATAAAAATGATAACGAAGGGGCCGAGCAAGAAGCCATAGAGAATGACCAGACTGATATACATCCAGCGTGAAACCATTCAGCGCGCTCCTAGACCTGACGCACACGCAAGAGGCGCAGCAGCAGGTTAACCGCCAGCGTTGTCAGAATCATCACCACCGCGACCACGGCCGCCGCATGTTGGTCGAAGACGATTACCGCCTCCTGCCGCAGCAGCGTCGACATCAGCAATAGACGCGCGCCGCCGAGAATAGCCGGGGTCACAAATGCCGTAACCGAGCCGGTGAATACGAGCGTCGCGCCCAGAACCAGGCCGTCCGATGACATGGGCACGACGATGCGCAAGAATGTGGTCAGCCGGTTGGCGCCGAGGCTGCGCGCGGCCTCCAGCACATCGTCCGGGATATTCTCCATGGCGCTCACCAGCGGCAATACCATCAGCGGCAGGAACAATTGCGTCAGCCCCAGCACAATGGCGGTTTCGGTGAAAATAAAGCGCACCGGTTCCTCGACCACTTCCAGGGACAAGAGCGTCTGATTGACCATGCCGCGCCTGCCCAGGATTATCAGCCAGGCGAAAGTGCGCGCTACGGCGTTGGTCATCAGGGGGAGGATCACCAGCGACATCAAGAATGTACGGCGGCGGGCGGGCATCCGCGCTAGCACAAAGGCGGCCGGGTAGCTCATCAGCACGCAGATGCCCGTGACGATGAGACCGAGCTTGAGCGTGCGCAGGTAGACGATGCGCGACACGGGACTCTGGAAAAAGTCGACATAGCCCGTCAGCGTATAGCCGCCTTCCTTTGGCGTAACGCTCTGTGAGAGCAGGAAGATCAGGGGCAAGACGAAGAAGACGAGTACAACAACAAATGCCGGCGCGACCAGCAAGATGATCGTACGGGTCTGATTGGGCCGTCGAATCATGATTCAAAACAGGGGGCGCGAAGGCCCCCTAGCACATAGTCGTCGAAATTCTGAAGCGTGAACTTAGCGCACCATGACCTCATTCCAGCGCTCTAACCAATCTTCCAGGCGAGCCGATACCTCGGCTTGATCCAGCACAATCATGGTATCCAGCATCTCGCCGCAGGTCAGCAGCGCGCAGATGTCTTCCGGCAATTCGACCGTGGCGTTGACGGGCGAATCAATCAAGTCGAGCGCTTCAGCTTCCTGGATATCGTGCGAAATGAACCAGTCGATATAAGCATGCGCCAGGTCAACTTTATCGGTGGCCGCCGTAATGCTGATCATGTTCGTCTGGCCCACGGCGCCTTCGTCAGGAATGACAGCGGTCAGGTCATGGCCGGTATTCATCAGGTTGCCGATGGCGAAGCTGGCATAAGGCGCAAGCCGCACTTCTTCTTCTTGCACCAGAGTTGTCAACGCTGAACTGCGGATGTAGGTTGTCACCAGATTGTCGGCCAGTTGGGGCAGGGCTTCCCAGGCGGCATCGGCATCGTAGTTGATGGCTCCCAGCTCCTCACCCTCGTCCAATTCTTGCATCGCCAGCGCGCGGTCAATCATGATGAGCGTGGCCGGACCAAAGGTGGTGGACATCTCGGGAATACAGACATAGCCGGCCACATCGTCGCGCAGCAGGTCGGCCCAGGAGGTGACTTCATCTTCAATCAGGTCGGAGCGGTATATCAAGCTGAGGCTGTTGACAGTGTAGCCGACGCCGGCCAGATTACCCAGCGGGTCCTGCGCCCAATCGTACAATTCGTCCAGGTTTTCCAGTTTGTCGGCGTCGTAGGGCTGCAGCACGCCTTCCTGGTCGGCCAGATACGTGAATTGGGTGGCGAAGTGCACCACATCAATAGTGCTATTTTCGCCCTCGGCCAGCAGGCGCGCCAGGCGGTCCGAATTGTTGCCGGTATCCAGCACGATGTCAACATTGTGCATTTCCTCAAAGGGCGCGAAGACATTCTCTTCGAGGACATCCAGGTTAAAGCCCCAGATCGAGACCGTAAGGGTCTGGGTATCCTGGGCGACAGCCATTGGCGCAACGGCTCCCAGTAGCAAAACCGCAAGTAAAAGCATGATAAATCGGTGGCTTCTCATGTGTTTATCTCCAATTCCAAATGGTTGAACGAAGCGACCAAGATTATAGCACAAGCTTGATGTGAAATTACATTTTCAAAAATGGACTTATCTCAAATACCGTCGGGTATCTCACGCTTCATCGGCGGTCTCGGTTGCCGGACGGAACGACATATGCTAGGGTGAACGACGAACAGACATCCCCCTGCGTCGACATCCGACCAACATAGCATCACCAACTCCGAGCGTCGCATGAGGGAAGGGCGTTTCAATTGATTCGTTGTTATGACCGATGATTCGGACTCGGAAGCGGTCGCGGTACGGCGGGAGCAACTGGCGGAACTTGTAGCAGGTGGTGGTCGAACGGATGATTGTTGAGCGGGAGTGGTTTGGGGAGGTTTGACGGGAGGAGCCCCAGCGCAAACCGACGGTGATGAACGGATAGTTGTGCTATAGTGACAGATATAGTATTGGGCAATGAATGAAGGAGAAGGCTGGGAATGGCGGCGGTGGATTCTGACACGCTGAATTTTGAAAGCCGTCTCTCGACTTTGGAAGAGCGGAGTAATAGTAACGCGACGAAAGAAGATTTGGCGGACCTGAAAGCGGATCTGAGAACAGACATGTATAAAATGAAAGCCGATCTAATCAAGTGGTTTATCGGCACTCAAATCGCGTTGGCTGCTTTGATTATCTATCTCTTGCAGTGAAACCTGAACCTTTCTTTGGCATCTGAATGACGAAAACTCCATTTCACGATATCCTCAATGCGACCCTGCGGGCACTTCACGAGTTAGGCGACTCCGGAAGAAACCAGGAGATTCACGACAAGGCGGTCGAAATCCTTGGGCTTTCCGAGGAAGAGATTGCCAAGCCGCTCAAACCTGATCAGAGTACGCCTACTGAAATTGCCTATCGATTGGGGTGGGCAAGAACTTATCTCAAGCACTATGGAATCGTGCACAATTCCAGATTGGGTGTCTGGGCGCTTACTGTCAAGGGGAAAACGACCACTGAGGTTGACGGTAAGGATGTCGAACGCGTTTTTAATGAGAAGTCAAAGCAGAAAAGGAAGGCCAAGGAGGCGCAGGGCAGTCCAGATTCTGATGATACCGACGAGCAGTTTCAGGAAGGCGATGATCTAACCCTTGACGAGGCGTGGCGTGACCAACTCCATTCCGTATTGACTTCAATGGATCCCACAGCATTTGAACGACTCTGTCAAAGAGTTCTGCGCGAAAGTGGCTTTACCAAGGTGGAAGTTACGTCAGCCAGTCGCGATGGCGGTATAGACGGCAAGGGCATTCTGCAAGTAAACGATTTCTTGAGCTTCCGAGTCGTATTTCAGTGCAAGCGCTACAGTGGATCTGTCGGACCGGACGTCGTGCAGAAATTGCGTGGCGCAATGCCAGGCAGCGCTGATCGCGGGCTAATTGTAACTACCGGAAACTTTACCCAGGGCGCTAAGAATGAGGCTGCTCACGAACACAAGTCTCCAATTGAATTGGTTGATGGCGACGAGCTAATCAATAAGCTCAAGGAGCTTGAACTTGGCGTAGCAACGGAGACGGTCGAAAAGGTGACTGTCGACCCGGACTTCTTCAAAAAGTTCTAGCCCCTCACTTCAACCGCCAGGGAATCCCCGCCACCAGCAACAACACCTCATCGGCCGCTTCCGCGGCACGCTGATTCGCCCGACCCAGCATATCGCGATACAGGACCCCCAAACGAGTCGGCGGCACAACCCCCATCCCAACCTCGTTGCTGACCACCAGCCAGGTCGCCTCCGACCTTGCATACACCTCCAGCAGGTCCTCGACTTCGCGCAAGACAGCATCATTCGCTTCAGCCTGTGTCACCGTCTCCGGCAGCGCGAGCAGGATATTGCCCGTCAGAAGCGTCAAGCAATCGAGCAGGAGCGCATCGTATTGGTAGCTGCATGTAGCGATTTGCTTTGCGGTATCGCGTGGCGCTTCCAGCGTATGCCAGTGTGCCGGACGCTGCTTTTGATGCTCGGCGATGCGTCCCCGCATATCGTCGTCATGCGCCTCGGCAGTGGCGACGAAGAGCGCGCGCTCGGCATTTCTCCGCGCCCAATCTTCGGCATAGCGACTCTTGCCGCCCCGCGCGCCGCCAAGCAGAAAGATCAGCCGCTTAGCCATGAATCACAGCCAGCGCCAGCAGACAGAGCAATTCGCTCAACTCGCAGATCGCGCCGCAGACATCGCCGCTGATGCCGCCTCCGAGCCGCCTCGCCGCCCAATGCCCGAACAGCGCTGTGAAGCCGAAAGTCAGCAGCCACAAGACGACGATTTCCATCTGCGTAACCAGCATCAGGACGGTAGCGGAAGCGATGAAAATCTGCTGCCAGCCCAATCCTTGTCGAAAGGTCGCGCCTAGGCTCTCGCTGCTGACAGGGGGAAACTGGTAAACCGCCCAGACCATCGCCCAACGTCCCAGCACCGGCGATAAAATCAACATTTCAATCGGGACAGCGCGTATCGCCAGCCATTTGCCGAGCAAGAGCAGCGCCAGACCGGCGGCAGCCCACATGCCGGCGCGCGGATCTTTCATGATGCGGCGGCGCTCTTCCGGGCTTTTGCTCGCTAGCAAGCCGTCACAGCAGTCGCCGAAGCCGTCCAGATGCAGCCCGCCAGTGATGCTGACCCAGGCGAGCAGGATGAGAAAGGCGCTGAGATCGCGGTCAAAAGGCGAGAAGCGCATAATAGCGACTAGAGCGCCGCCGATGCATAAGCCGACCAGCGGAAACCAGGCGAATGCGCGACCGGGCTTGTCCCATTCGGCTGCGCCCAGTGGCAGGACCGTGAGGAAAGAGAAGGCAGTCCGGATGTCCGAGAGCATCAGCCCAATCACCTGGCGCTATAATCGTATCTCGTCAAAACGCTGTAACGGCCAGCCATGCAACCTGCCTTCTCCAGCTAATGCGCAACCGCGGCGGAATGATGAGAGTGTAATCCAAAGACGGACGGTGTTAAAGTGGCGCGGCATTTCCCAAGCGCGCTTCATGACGACGCGAGGAGGACGCTTATGCCTGCTGTCATCGCTTTGATTCGCGGCATCAACGTCGGCGGTCACAAGAAAATCAAGATGGCCGACCTGCGCCAGCTCTTCACTTCGCTGGGCTTGCGTGATGTTCGCACCGTCTTGCAGAGCGGCAATGCCGTCTTCGCTACCGACGAGACTGATCTCGCGCGGCTCCAGGAGCAACTCGAGGCGGCTATACGCGAGCGCTTTGGATTCGAGGTGCAGGTCCTACTGCGCGGGGCGGAAGATTTCAAAGTCGCGCTTGCTCGCCATCCCTTCACAGCGGCGCAGCTCGAGCGAGGCAACCACGCGATGATTGCCTTCCTCTCCGCCGTGCCTGCTCGGGCCGCCGTCGAAGCGCTAAACGAGAATAATCCGGGCCGCGAAGTGATTCATGCTGCCGGGGACGCGCTCTACATCTTTTATACCGATGGCGCCGCCCGCTCAAAACTGGATAACAAGCGTATTGAGCGCGCCCTCAATGTCGTCTCGACCGCGCGAAACTGGAATACTTGCCAGCGCCTGCTGAAACTGTTGGGCGAAGTTGAGGCTCAGGGCAGTTGATCGACGTAGCGCCGCGCTTCAGCCTCCAGTCGCTTCCAGTCCCGGCTCGCGATCGCTTCTTGGTTGATCAATGCCGAGCCGACGCCCAAAGCAAAAGCGCCGAAATCGAGGAACTCGCGCAGGTTATCCGCATTGACGCCGCCGGTCGGCATCAGGCGTAGATGCGGCAACGGCGCCATGACATCCTTGATGTAGCGTTTTCCCAGATGGTTGGCGGGGAAGACCTTGACCACGTCCGCGCCCCATTCCCAGGCTTGCTGAATCTCGCTCGGCGTGAATGCGCCCGGCATGGTCGGCAAATCGAGCGCCCGGCAGGCGTCAATCACTTCCCGTTTGCATACGGGCGAGACCACGAATTGAGCGCCCGCCTCCGCCACCGCCCGTACTTGATCCGCGTTAATAACCGAGCCGGCGCCGATCGCGACCGAATCATCAACCAGGTTGACGATCTCCGCGATAGTTGGCGCAGCCGCCTCGTTGGTCAAGGTGAATTCGATCGCGCGGATGCCGCCCGCAATCAGGGCATCGGTGATATTCCCGGCTGCCGAGAGGTCGTCCAGGCGGACGATGGCGACGATTTTGCTTTTGGCGATGATGTCGAGAACGGTCATCAGATTACATTTTCCTTGTATCGGAGAGCAAATATACCAAAGCATCCTGCCCGGCGGCAATCCATAGCGCTTGTAAACTTGCTGATGAGGGCATGACTGCGGCTTTAGTCATCGGAGAAAAAGAAATCGGGATCGAAGCCGACCGGCAAGTCATCAAGCCCGAGTTTGGCAGGCAGAAGCGGCGGGAGTTGCGCCCGCGCTGTTGGCGCGATATTTATTGGCTGAGCTTCGCCTTGCGCTGACCATCCGCCGCCCCCCCCCGGGGCCATTTCGCCTAAGCGACTGCGGCGCACGGTCCGCAGCCAGCCCATTGTTGAGCTGGCGATAGCGCCCAAACCCAGAAACAAGGCGCCGGCATTAAAGAGGAAGCCGACGCCGGGCATCGACGTGAGCAGCGCCAGCAGCCCGACGCCGATGAGCATGCTCATGCGTGGTCGCCGCCGCGCGTTGCCTCGCCCCATCGCGACCTGCATGACCAGACGTCCCAAACCTAAGGCGAAGATCGCCCGCGCTACGAATATGGCGCAGAAATAAAAGATCCCGATCAAGCCCACGTCAACCAGCCCCAGAAATACGCCCAGCGGCAGCGCGACCCCCTCGAGATTCAAGACCAGCAGCAGCAAGACAATGACCAGCGTAGCCAGCAGAAGAATCAGCATAATCGGAAAAGAAATGATGAAGAGAAGCATGCCGATGACAAAACTGCGCGCGGGCCGCCGTCGCATCTGTGTCAGCGGGTATCGAAAGCGCCTGCCGGCAAAGACGATTCCAAGAATTCCAACTGTGAGCAGGACGGTAAACTCGCGTTTGAAATTGTCATAAACCAGCGTTGCCAAACCTCGTTGCGGCAACTCCGGAATAAAGACCGGGATGGTCGAATAATGTGTCACAACGCCGCTGATCTCGCCTTCTATCGTCGCTTCGGCCGGTCCAATGTATTCCAGATCTCCGCGGATGCTGCCATTGCCGGTAATGACAAGGCCCGGCGTCGCCGGCGAAAACTCAATGCCCAGCGGCAGCAGCAATGTCTCCACATCGCTGACATCGGATTCGGGATTGCCCACCGTGGTGTAGACATCGCCCTCAAGTCTGTTGTTGAGCGCGAAGGCCGAACCCCAATAATTGACCTCGCCGCGAACTTCGCCGTTGATAAGCGCCTGATAGCCGACGCCGGTAATTGGACCGAAGAATTCTGTCTCGCTATCGAGCGCGAAGGATAAAGCGGCGAAGATCAATTGGCCTCGCAGGACTTGGCGCCGGGCGGTATCGGCGCTCGCCAATTCCAGCATCAAGCCCACATAGTGCAAGTCGCCGTCGACCGCGCCGGTCACGTCCAGCTCCAAGCCCGCCAGGTAGACATTCCCGCTCACCTCGCCGCTGATCGTCGCCCGCAATCCGATGCCGATCACATTGCCTTCGACTCTGCCCGCAATGTCCAGGGTTTGACAAAAGGCGAAGAGGGCGCCCTGTATCACGGCGTCCGCCGGCACGCTGCAATTTTCCCCCTGTTGTACACCGCGCGCGAAAGCCGCTCCGCATGTGAGCAGACTGAGCAGAGCGACAAGCAGGAAGAGACGGACTTGCTTGAGCATCGCGGTCGATTTCCTCAGCAGTTCCATTCTCCTCATTATAGCCCAAGCGCAAAACGCGCCTCGATAGCGCAGTGGTATGGCTCGGCGCGAAATGCCTGACGCGGGGGACTCGCTAGCCTGTTTGGGCTTGGGGCCGGGCGGCCGGGTCGAAGTTCGGATGCATCGGCGTCCATATCGGATAGAAGCGGTCGTAATCGGTCTGATCGTACCTTGGGCGCAAAGCGATGATCCGTCCGCCGGTGATGCTTATATAGATCCAACCCTGTGGGCTGACGGCGACCGCCAGCGGCTGCTGTGGGTAGAAGCCGAAACCGAGTTCGTTGAGGTGAATGAAGGTCTCCCAAAACAGCCCTTCGCCTTGGTAAGGCAGGTAAGCGTTCCGGCCAAACTGAAGGCGCAGGGGGATCACGACGGTTGCGCCGAGCGGCTGGTCGGCATCGTCAAAACTGATCATGATTACCTTGTGACCCACGATGTCGATTTGGCTCGGCTCGCCCCGGAGGACGACGATCAACGTGTCCTTTGTGCCGGGCAAGACATCATGTGAATAAGCCGCCAGACTGCTCGGCACGGCGCCGCTGCCAAATAGCATGACGGGCGCGATGCTCTCGTCGCAGTTGCGCGCATCCGAGGCAATGCGGGCGGTATCGTTGCCCATGCAATAGGGGAAGCCATACCAGCCGCCCGCCTCTACCCGATTCAGTTCATCCAGGGCAACTCGTTCACGTTGGCGCGGCGCGCTATCGAGCGTCCAAAGCTTCCCGCGAAAGAAGGCGACGTCAGCCGGATTGCGAAAGCCGGAGGCGACCGCCTGCCGATCCCCGCCATCAAGATTCATGCTCAGGATAGCGCCCCGCTCGGTCCCGTCGAACTCGCACAAGCTGCATGGCGCGCCAATTGCCAGGTAGAGACGATTATCAGCGCCGATCGCGATGCCGCCAGCCCCGAAACCTGTGCCGACCGGCAGGTCCTCCACCAGCACTGCCACATCGCCGCTCCGCGAAATTCGGTAGATCTTTGAACCGCCCGATACATAGAGATGATCCTCGTGATAGGCCAAGCCGTTGGGGAAGCTTAAGCCCTCGGCGAATGTCGTCATCGCATCCGGCAGCGTATCGCCATCTGTGTCGTCCAGGACCATGATCTTGCCGGTCAGCGGGCGCGCCGCATAGAGCCTGCCATCGGGCGCCGCTTCCAGCGCGGTGAACGACAGCGGCTCAAGCTCCGGCTCATGCGCGATCTGCTCCACGCACCAGCGGATATTGTCAACGTATAGCTCGTCCGAAACGGCCGTCGGGCGGTCAGCGCACTCCGGCAATTCCGGCCGCTGCGCCTGACTTGCGGCGGCAAAGACGAACGCCACCCAAAGCAAAAGCGCAAGCTTGCCGGGGCGACGACTTAATAGCGCAGAGACAGGCATGTCAAGCCGCCATCCATTTTGACGAATTCGCTCATATCCAGGGCGACAACCCGCTCGCAACATTCGGCGGCCGCCTTGTAGACAACCGGGCAATGCGCCGCCACGAACACCGTACCGTTCACCGGCATGACATCGGCGGCATAGCCCTCCTTCGGCGGCAGCGTGATGACGCGCGCCCAGGACAGATCGTATGCTGTACGCAGCGCCGGGTCATGAAGCAGAACGCCCGGCGCCAACTCGGTCAAGCCGCTCTTGAGATGCAGGACGCCGCTAAAGGGCACGGCATCCACGCGGATTCCAGCCATCACCGACCGCAGGGCAGATCGCAGCGCCTCATAACCGGCTCGGTTCGTCCGTCGCGAAATGCCGATCAAGACCCGGTCGGCGCAGAAGAGCACATCGCCGCCATCGATATACGCGTCCGCCGGCGCATCAACCACGCGCAGATGAGAAAGATGCGGCTTCAGCGATTCGCCTTCGCCCCGTCGGGAAAGCGCGCCGGAGCGGCAGTGAAAAGCGAGCTTATGAAAGATCACGAATGGATCTTCCACGAAGTGCCCATCGGGATATCGCTCGTCGGCCCCCAAGACAATGACCGCGAGACCGCAATCCCGCAGCGCTTGCGTGTAGGTCTCATACTGGCGCATCGCCGCGTCATAATCCGGCGCGCCAAGCTGGGCGGCGGTGATGCCATCGGCGAAGTTATCGGCCGGGCGTCGCAGCAAGGCGCGCTTGAATGGCGGCAGCAAATGGGTCATGAATCGGCTCGCCTCCCGCGTAGAGTCTGCCTAAGTGTAGCGGAAAAGACGACTCGCGAAATAGCGTCAAGGCGCAGCGTTCAACTTTCCCGCATTCGCCATTAAAATACAGGCGAGCGAAGACCATCAGGACAGCGCATGCTGACCGACCGCAAATACGACTTTGACGCCGAAGCGCACCGGGAGCAGTTGATCCCCCTGCTCCAAGTCATCCTGGCTGCGCCCAATCGCCTCAGCTCGCGCGAGCATCAACAGTTGATGCGGCGCTATCCCAAGCCGGCCGGCGAAGGCTTCTACAGCCTCGCCAATCTGGTGGACGCCTGGCGCCTCTTCGCCGGTCAAGACGGACTGCCGGACTATGACGAAGCCCTGCTCTACAAGCTGCGCCGCAAGCCCGTCCGCACCATGTCCGGCGTGACGCCCCTGACCGTGCTGACCAAACCCTTTCCCTGTCCCGGCACCTGCATCTTTTGCCCCAACGATATTCGCATGCCCAAAAGTTATCTCGCCGATGAACCGGGCGCGCAACGCGCCGAGAAGAACGCCTTCGACCCCTACTTGCAGACCTGGATGCGCTTGCAGACCTACCACAATCTGGGGCATTCAACCGACAAAATCGAGATCATCATCTTGGGCGGCACCTGGTCCTTTTATCCGGAGACCTATCAGATCTGGTTCGTCAAACGGATCCTGGACGCCCTGCATGATTTCGGCAAGGGCATCGACCGCCGCGCCGAAGTCCGCGCCGCTCTGCGCGCAGAATCCCAATTCACTGGCGAGCCGGTCAGCCAGGTAACGATTCAAGGTCTTGCGCCGGAGGCCTCCTACAACCAGACCGTGCAGAGCATTTATGCCGACGAGATGCATCGCTCGCGCGGGCTGGCTGAAGCCATCGCCGCCGGCCGGCGGGGACGGGGTCCTGCCGACGAATACGCCGCCTGGGCTGAATTGGAAGCGGCGCAGCGCGAGAACGAGACGGCTGCCTGCCGCTCGGTCGGCTTGGTCATCGAGACGCGCCCCGACCATATCAGCGAAGAAGAGGTGATCCGCGTGCGGCGGCTCGGCTGCACCAAAGTGCAGATCGGCTTCCAGAGCTTGAATGACCGCGTGCTGACGCTGAACAAACGCGGACATGATGTCGCGTCGACGCGGCGCGCCCTGCGGCTCCTGCGGCTGGCCGGCTTCAAAATCCACGCCCACTGGATGCCCAATCTCTACGGCTCGTCCCCCGAAGCCGACCTGGCCGATTATGAGACGCTCTTCGCCGATCCGGACTTCCGCCCGGACGAACTGAAAATCTACCCCTGCTCCTTGATTGAAAGCGCCGAACTGATGCAGCAGTATCAATCCGGCCAGTGGCAGCCCTATATTCACGAGGAATTGCTTGAACTATTAGTGGCCTGTTTCAAGCGCACGCCGGAATACTGCCGGCTGACCCGCGTCATCCGCGACATTCCGGGCACCGATATCGTGGATGGCAATAAAGTGACCAACTTCCGTCAGTTGGTCGAGCGTGAATTGGAGCGACGCGGCGAAACCTGCCCCGACATCCGCGCCCGCGAAATCCGAAAGAAACAGGTCACGAGCGACGACCTGCGTCTGGACTGCCTCAGCTACCGCTCAAGTATCGGCGACGAGCTATTCCTGCAACTCATAACCGACGAGCGCGACATCGCCGGCTTCCTGCGTCTGTCATTGCCCGACCAAAACGAAGAGGCGTTGCTTGACGAATTGCAAGGCTGCGCCATGATCCGCGAAGTGCATGTCTATGGTTTGGCGCTTGGCATTGGCGCGGCGCATGAAGGCCGGGCGCAACACGCCGGGCTGGGCGCGCGTCTGATCGAACGCGCCGCGGCGATTGCGGCCGAGCGGGGCTACCGGCGGCTTGCCGTCATCTCGGCGATCGGCACGCGCGAGTATTATCGCCGGCGCGGTTTCGCCGATGGCGACCTGTACCAACTGCGCGACTTGCTGGAGCCTGCGGCGCAAGATTCGCCGCTTCCGCTAGAATAAGCTTGACGCCCGCGCCGAAATCACGCGGCGCGCCTTCGAGCAGCCAGCGCAGCAAGCCCGCCAATGAGAACGATCGACGTCATTCAAAGCCAAAGCAATCGCAATCAAAGCTTGCGCCTTTTGATGCTTCTGATCATCGCCGGAACCTTCCCCTTCTACTGCTTCGCCATCTACTTCATCGGCAGCGCGCCCCCCGAAGGTTATTCTACGAAAATCCCTCAGACTGCCTCGCCCGCGCCCACTTTCACGCCCTTGGGCGCAAACCTATTCGCCTCCCCCGTCGCCACCGATGCGCCGTCGGCTCTCGCCACCTTCACGCCGCTCCAACAACCAATTCGCACGCCCGCGCAATTCCTGCCGCCGACAGCCATCCCCACCCAAACCATCGTGACGGTCGTCAGTCCGACGCCGCTCGCCACCGATCCGCCCCCCAGCCCGACCCCGCGCCCGACCAGCGAAATTGATGACGCGGATTTCGATGGCTTGGCTAACGACCAGGACAAATGCCCAAGCGACTTTGGTTATGCCGATAACGAGGGCTGTCCCTATCCCGATGACGCCGACCGCGATGGCATACGCGATAGCGCCGACGCCTGCCCCAACGAATTTGCGCTCGATTCCCCGCGCGGCTGCCGCGATTTCGATGACGATGGCTTGGATACAGCCGCCGATGACTGCCCGAACGAGGCGGGACCAGCGGCGAACCAAGGCTGCCCCCTGACCGGCGACGCCGGCGGTTGATTGCGCGCGCAAGTCGTAAATTGCTCCCTCATTATTCAACCCCTTCTCCCACAAGGCTGAGGACAGGACAGGTTTGATTTGCTCGTATATCAGAGCGGCGGGACAGCAATCACAAGCATCATTTGCTGAAAGTTGTAGGGGCGACCCTTGGGTCGCCCGAAAATGCTCAGCGTTATGGAAGAGGGGATTGGGCTGAGAGTTTTCAGCTGAGCAATACGTCGGAGTAGCTACATTTTGAGAAATCCAACCAAGCCCAATATGCGCGAACATTTGGTCTAGTATTGCTCGCCTCTTTCGTTTATAATAGTTCTGGCAGAATGTCATGGTTATGACTGCATGAATCGGAGCGAGCCTCCCGCCGCCGGATTGGCGAGGATGTGCTGAGGGCGGACCAATGGACAAAATAAGCGTGGCGGTGGCGCAGGTGGCATCGATCTTCGCCGACAAAGAAGCCTGCATCGCCAAAGCGGCTCAGGTGATCGTCGAGGCTGGCGCCCAAGGCGCGAACTTGATCCTGCTGCCCGAGGCGATGATCCCCGGTTATCCCCGCGGCTTCACCTACGGCGCTTATATCGGCAATCGGACGAGCGCCGGCCGTGAAGATTTCGCCCGCTTCTGGAAAGCTTCCCTGACCGTCAACGATGCCGAGACGCGGCCTCTGCGCGAGGCGGCTCAAGCAGCGGGCGCCTACGTTGTCATCGGCATCTCGGAGCGGAGCGGGTCCGGCAATGGCGGCACACTGTTCAACTCGCTGCTCTATATCGGTCCCAACGGCGATATCCTCGGCGTCCATCGCAAGCTGATGCCGACCGGCTCCGAGCGCTTGATCTGGGGCAGCGGCGACGGCAGCACGCTGACGGCGGTCGCGACGCCCTTCGGCGTGATCGGCGGTTTGATCTGCTGGGAAAATTACATGCCGCTGGCGCGGATGGCCATGTACGCCAAAGGCCTGAGCATCTACCTCGCCCCCACCGCCGACCAGCGCGAGTCCTGGCAAGCAACCCTGCGTCACATCGCCTGCGAGGGACGCTGCTTTGTGCTCGGCTGCAATCAATACTTCCGCAAGTCGATGTACCCGCGCGATCTGGCGCTCTACGATGAACTGGCGGATCTGCCGGAGGAGCTTTGCCGCGGCGGCAGCGCCATCATCGACCCCTTCGGCGAATACCTCTGTCAGCCGCTTTATGGCGCGGAAGGCCTGCTCTACGCCGAGCTCGATCTGAACTTGATACGCCAGGGACATCTGGACTTCGATGTCGTCGGGCATTACAACCGTCCGGATGTCTTCAAGCTCAGCGTGAACGAAACGCCCAATCCGCCCGTGAGAATTGAGCGAAGCCCGGCGGCGAACGATTCAGCATGATTGCCTGGATCATCGGCATGGACGCTTTCTATTTAGCCACAGAGTAATCCGAGTAAAAATGAGTGCACAGACAATTGTCGGCCAACAACGCTTCTCATCGCGATCAGGCTCAGAATCGAGAAATTCTCTGTGCCCTCGAAAAGACTCTGTGAACTCGGTGGCAAAACTTGGTCCCAAAACGATATTCGACCTAACTGCAATTTACAGTATCATCTAGCCACTTCACTAGAGCATAAAAGGACCGCGACATGACAATTCTGGATAAAGCCCATGAGATGCAAGAGCAATTGATCGCCTGGCGCCGCGATATTCACATGCACCCCGAGCTCGGTTTCGAAGAGCAGCGGACCTCGCGCCTGGTCGCCGATTCCCTGCGCGATATGGGCATAGAGATTGAAGTCGGCGTGGCGGAGACGGGCGTCGTCGCCCGCATCGGCGAAGGTCGTCCCGCTGTCGGTATCCGCGCCGACATGGATGCTTTGCCGATTCAAGAAGCCAACGATGTGCCTTACAAGTCGCAGACTCCCGGATTGATGCACGCCTGCGGCCACGATGCGCATACCTCCATGCTCCTCGGCGTGGCCAAGCTCCTCAACGACCTGCCGGACCGGCCCGCCGGCGAAATCCGCCTGCTCTTCCAGCCGAGCGAAGAGAAATGGCGCGAATCCGATGGGCACAGCGGCGGCAGCCTCATGGTCGAGGAGAACGCCTTGGATGGTCTGGACGCCGTCATCGCCTGCCATGTCTCAAGCGGCTCGCCCATGGGCGAAGTCGAAGTCTGCGATGGCTTTTCGCTGGCCGCCCCCGATAGCTTCGAGGCGACCATCATCGGCGAAGGCACGCACGGCGCCGCGCCACACAACGGCCTGGACCCCATCTGGCTGAGCGCGCAGGTGATTAACGCTCTGCAAGCCATCCGCTCCCGCCGGCGCAACCCGACCGAACGCTCAGTCGTGACGCTCGGCTCGATCCACGCTGGCATCGCGCCCAATGTTATTCCCAATGAAGTCCTGCTGACCGGCACGATTCGCACCTTCGAGCAAGAGGCTCGCGAGGAAATCCATCGGCTGGTTGAAGAGGCTTTCGCCTTGGCTCGCCACTTCGGCGGCGATTACAAGCTGAACATCTCGACCGGCTACCCGGCGCTATACAACGATCCGGGCGTGGCTGAACTGATTCGGGACGTGAGCCGTGACTTGCTGGGCGAAGAGAGATCAGGTCACGGCGAGCCGATCATGGCGGGCGAGGATTTCGCTTTCATGACGCAAAAAGCGCCCGGCGCGATGCTGCGGCTCGGCGCGCAACTGGACGAACTGAATCGACCCCATCACAGCCCGATATTCGATATCCATGAAGGCTGTATGCCGGTCGGCGTCGGCGTCATGGCTGAGAGCGCCCTGCGCCTCCTGCGCCAGCATGGCGGCTGAACGAGATTCGCTGAGCGCTTGTAGAGGCGATACTTGTATCGTCCGCTGTGTGGGCGACTTGCAGGTCGCCCCTACGATTCTTAGTGCAGGCTAAGCGCAGTGTCTAGCCCGCTTTTTCCTGCATAATCTGAATCAGATTGCCGCAGGTGTCGTTGAATATGGCGATGATCGCCGGCCCGATATCGGTCGGCGGCACGGTGAATTCCACGCCCAGCCCGACCAGTCGGTCGTGTTCCGCCTGGGCATCTTCAACGGTGAAAATGGTCGCGGGAATGCCCTGTTCCATCAAGCCTTCCTGAAAGGTGCTGGATAGCGGATTGCGATTGGGCTCCAGCAGCAGTTCCACGCCATCGGGCCGCTCCGGCGATACCACCGTCAGCCAGCGGTCGCCTTCAGGATTGCCCAGGGGGATGTCGCGCTTGAGTTGGAAACCCAGCACCTCAGTATAAAACTCCAGCGCTTTGGATTGGTCGTCTACGACTACGCCTGCAAGACCTATAATCATGTGTCTTTCCCTTTCTTGTTCTTGCGGTTGTGGATCTGCCCTTTGTAAAACGCGAGCAAGTCCTGATCCTGTTCATCGCCCCAGACCATCGGGACGCGGCACTGGTCCAGCGTGCTGCCGCGCGTACTGACCCGCTGGCGCAAGCCAACTTCTGTACCATACAAGATTATTGGCGGGTTGGGTAGCAGCATCTGCGCCTCGACCGCGCGCTTGATCTTGTCCCTGTCGTTGCCGGCGATGAGCGAGAAGCGATCCATATCGTGGTTGTCGAGGAAGCTGGGCAAGATGAAGTCCGGATCAAAGTAGAGATCGTGACTCCACTTGAATTCTTCGTAGCGCTCGAGAATCCAGGTTTCCCAAGCGAAGGTGTTGCGCAAAGCCTCATTCGTGGAGAAGTCAAGGCAGCCGTCCAGCCGGCCTTCGTACACGCGCAGATATTCAGGACTATCGACGATCTCGCCGATGAGGGCGCAATCCGGCTTGACCGCGCGCAATCGCGGACGACAATGCGTCCAGAAATTGGCTCCCGCGCCATCGGCCACATCCAGCCGGAAGCCATCGACATCGAAATCCCGCAGTTGCTTGATCGCCATGCTGATCATCCATTCGCGAGCGGACAGCGTCTCCAGGTTGATCTTGGGCATGTTCTTGACGTTGAAGAAGCTGCGGTAGCCATGCCGGTAACGCTCGTCGAAAATGAACCAGTCGCGATAGGGGCTGTTTTCGCTGCTCGCCGCGTCGATGAAAATCGGATGCTCGTCCGAGAGGTGATTGCAGACCAGATCGAGCAGGATGCGTATGCCGCGCTCATGTGCGCCTTCGACGACCGCGTGAAGCGCTTCTTCCCCGCCCAGACGCGGCTCG
This sequence comes from Anaerolineae bacterium, assembly GCA_022824365.1. GTDB lineage: Bacteria > Chloroflexota > Anaerolineae > Aggregatilineales > Phototrophicaceae > UBA6055. Next base: position 52,243 of record JAJEAA010000004.1, on the reverse strand, counting down.
ATTATTTCATAGTCGGCGACATCGTAGCCATGATTGCTCGGGCTTTTCCAGCAAGGGCTGAGCCAGAGACAGTTGACGCCGAGCTCCGCCAGGTAATCGAGTTTGTCGCGCAAGCCCCAGAGCGTCCCGCCGCAGAAGCCACCCAGGTCATCTGTCTGCCGCCAGTCTCTGCCATCGCCCGGGTAGAAGCGATCGAGGAAGATATGGTAGATGATGGCGTCTCTCACCCATTCGGGTGCTTTGAGGCGGTCGACGTGGTAGCAGAACAAGGGGATGTCGCTCTGCGGCGCCGGCCTAAAGGGTGTATCCGGCGGGATGTTGTTGAAGTGGATCATGGTCGCGTGCTGGACGCGCTCTTCGGCATCGGGGGTGTCCGGGTACAAGAATTGCGTGTTGCCTTTGCCGCTGCTGATATACGGCTCTGCGCTGATGTAATAGGTCACAATCGTGCCCTCGGGCTGCGGCGGGATTTCCGCTTCCCAAAGGTTGACGTAATCCCAGAGCTGCGTATCCCACTCGTAACCGACCGGGAAAACATCGACCTCTTCGGCCGTGTTTGGCCATTGACGCGGATCGGATCCGTCGATGGTGTAACGCAGCCGGGCTTTCCGAATCGCTGGTTCGCTGGTCGTAGTCATGTGAACTTTCACGCTCTCGCCGGGCGCCGGATCACGCGGCGAAATGTTGTGCTGATGTTGGACGCCGCTCAGATTGGCGCGGTGATTGATCAGCTTAAGTTCGTCGCTGCTGTACTTGCCGAAGGTATTGTCCATGCTGATTTGCCCGGGCCGCGCGTCATTGCGATTCTTGAAACTATTCACGGCGCTTTCAACGTATAGATGTTAGCGCATATGGCGTTAAGCGCTCTCGGCGTTTATCATAGCCGATATGCTATAATTTGGCGCATGGCAAAAACTGGACGGTCACGATGAGATTCAATCAAGAAGCGAAGAATATGCTGGCGATGATGGCTTTGGTGCTCGCAATCGCATTGGCGCTTAATGCTTCGGTGGCGCCGGCGGGCAACCGAGACATGTGGTCCTGGACGATCAGTTTGCTGGCGGTGGCCATTGTCGTCTGGATATGGTCGCGCCGTGATAGCGCCGTCCAAAGCGAGGCGGAAGCAGCTGAAGCCGCGGCGCAAGAGGCGGAAGAGCTGGCGAAACGGACCATCATCCGGCACGCCGATGAGGCCGCCGAAACAATCGAAGAACGTTCCGATCCCGATGACTTGACCCGCGTAAATGGCGTCGGCGCTGTCTTTGAAACGGTGCTGAATGAAGCTGGCCTCACAACATACAGCGCGCTGGCGCAGGCTAGTGTGGAAGACCTGGAAGCGATATTCGAAGCGGCCGGCCGCAGCCGCCCCGGACGCCTGGAGACCTGGCCAGCCCAGGCTGTTTTCGCCGCGAAGGACGACTGGGACGGGCTGCGGGGCTATCTGGATTCGCTGGGCGACTAAGCGCTCCTGACGCTTGCGATAGCTGCCCTTTAGCCAAGCGTTTCCTCAGAATCATAATGTTGACGCGGCGCCGATGGTTCATGCCCCGATTTGCGGCGAGGTGAATCCCAAGTACACTGAACATCAGCGCCGCTGCATTAAGGACCACCAATGCCCGCTGTGGCTCATATCATCCGCCGGCGGTATAGCCGCAAGCGTCGACGCCGCCAGGAATCGCGGCGCTCGGCATTTTGGCTGACCCTGATCTTCTTCTTTCCCGCCTCGCTTCTGTTGACGCCTGTAATTGCGGGCTTGGGCTTGTCTATCTGGCTCTATATACAAGCGGCGAGCCACCTGCCGACGCCGCAAGAAAGCGTCTCTCTGGATCCGGTCTACGGTGTCACGCGCTTTTATGATCGGGGCGGCGCAATAGAAATCCACCGTACCCGTGATCCGCTTGGCGACGAGCGGCGCTGGCGACCGCTTGATCAGTTGCCCAAACATGTGATTGACGCGACGCTGCTGGTCGAGGAGCCGACATTTCTGACTGCGCCACCCTCATTTGATCTGCTCGATACGGCGCTGCAAACCTGGCGCTACATTATCGGATTGCCGCTCGCTTCGGACGACGGCCTCGCTGGCGCGCTCGCGCGTGAAGCGATGCTGCCATTAACCCGAAGGAGTGGATTGGATCCGCGCCTGCTGGAAATCGTGCTGATCGCCGAAAGCAAGCGCAGTCGCTCGGCGGAAGAATTGCTCGAGTGGCGACTGAACAGCCGTTTCTATGGACACGATGCTTACGGGATCGACGCGGCCGCCAAGGTGTACTTCGGCAAAAACGCCGCGCAGCTTGACCTGGCGGAAGCGGCAATCCTCGCCAAGACGGCGGAAGAGCCTGCCCTGAATCCCATCGACGCGGAACAGCGCAGCCGCGAGCGCGGCGACGATCTGCTCTTTGACATGCTCGCTGCGGATTTGATCGACGAGGCGCAATTTGACGCGGCCGCCACTAGCGATGTGCCCGTCCTGGCGCCGGCGGAAGACGACTCCTCTATTGCGCCCGAATTCATCGACTACGCCCGGGGGCAAGCGGCCGCAATTCTCGCCCGGCTGGGGCAGGACGGCGAAAATATGGTAGCGCGCGGGGGCCTGCGGATTACCACATCGCTCGATTTGGACCTGCAATATCAGGCCAAGTGCGCGCTGGACAGCCACCTCGGAAAATTTAACGTCGGCGGAACAGATTCCGGCGCCGCCTGCGCGACCTCTTCTGATTTGACGCTGCCGTCGCTATCCCTTGCATCGCCGCCTAACCAAGGCGCGCTTGTCCTGATCGATGTCGGCAATGGGGAGATTCTGAGCCTTGTCGGCGCTGCCGTCGCGCCGCGGCATCAACCGGCGACTGTGCTGCGCCCCTTCGTCTATATACGCGCCTTCCTGCAGCGCGAGCTCACGCCGGCCTCCATGGTCTATGACATCCCGCGCGCCTATCCCGGGCGAAGAGCCGAGCTAATCTATACGCCGGCCAATCCCGACGGCCGCCATCGTGGTCCGCTGAACCTGCGCGATGCCATGGCGGCTGATCTGCTCCTGCCGGTGGCGCAGGTGGCCAGCGCGGCCGGTATGCCGGCAGTGATAAATACGGCGCAGGCATTGGGCTTTAGCAGTTTGGACGCCGGCGACGGGGATCTTGAACTCTTGGAGCGAGGCGGAAGTGTCTCCGTGCTGGATACCGCCTATGCCTATAGCGTGCTGGCTTCACTCGGCGCGATGCGCGGTGTGCCAATAGAATCGCCGGGCGCCGGCTATCGCGGATGGGACCCGGTGGCAGTCTTGGAGATCGCGGACGCGGCCGGCGCCGTCCTTTGGTCCTACGCGGGAGAAGAGGCGCGGCAGACCCAGATTATTGAACCGAGCCTGGCCTACCTGGTGAATGATATCCTGGCTGATGGCGAGGCGCGGCAGACAACGCTGCAAGAGCCGGACCTCGCTTTGCAACTTGCGCGGCCGGCCGCCGTGCTGGACGGGCTGAGCGCGGACAAACGCGATAGCTGGACCGTGGGTTATAGTCCGCATCTGGCCATCGTCGTGCGCGCAGGCCGTGACGATGAGGCGGGCATGAGCATCGACCCCGGGCAGCGCCTGGCTTCAGCGCCCGTCTGGCAAGCGCTGATGACGTACGCGCATCAGCAGCGCGCTCTACCGCCGAGCGCCTGGCAAGCGCCTGATGATGTGGAAGAATACCTGGTCTGTGAGCTTTCAGGCTTGTTGCCGGCGACCACTAATCATTGCCCGACGCGGCGCGAACTGATGCCCGCTGGCTCCAACCTGCGCCGCGATGACAGGTGGCAGACGGTCGAGATCAACCGCGCGACCGGTCAGTTGGCCACCGTCAATACGCCGGACGATTTGCGCGAAGAAGTCGCTTACTTCCTGCCGCCGGAAGCGATCCTGGATTGGTGGGTGGAAAATGACAAGCCCTTGCCGCCTACAAGTTACAGCGCCGATGGCGCGGCGCCGGCCAGCAAAGCGGTCCAGATTACAGCGCCGGCCGATTACGCCTATGTCGGCTCAACCGTGGACATAAGCGCCAGGATAAATCGCGATGACGCCGAAAGCTGGCTGCTGGAATATGGCGCGGATGTAAATCCAAAATCGTGGCGGGCTATCGGCGAGCCGCGCCGACCTGAAACCGACGGCGCCATTTCCGCCACCTGGGAAACTGCGCTGCTCAGCGGCATCCACACTCTGCGCTTGACGGTGACCTTCGCCGACGGCAGCCGGGAAACTGATACCAGGTTGTTGACCTTCGATAACACCCCGCCGGCCATACAACTGCAAAAGAGCGACGGATCGACGCCAGCCGATCAGCCGGTTTCCCTTCTTGCGGCCGTCAGCGACAATCTCACGATAGAGCGGGTTGAGTTCTACCGCGATGACGAATTGCTCGGCATCGATGCCGAATGGCCCTATGGCATAGAAGTAAACTTGGGCGCCGCCGAGGACGCGACAATCCGAGCGGTGGCTTATGACCAGGTGGGCAATCGCGCCGAGTCGCGACTGACGATATCGAGAGACGAGGCCGGGTAAATGCGCAGAATGCAGTTAGAGCGGGCGTTCAAGTGGATTCTGCTTGTGCTGGCAAGCGCGCCGCTGTTGCTCTTTGCCTACCTGGGTTTGCATAGCCGCATGATTCACGATGACTTCGGCGTTGCGGCCGCGGGACTGGAGTATGGCGTCTGGGATGGCTTGCTTCATTATTACAATCGCTGGACCAGCGCCTATTCAAGCATCTTTCTCAGGCTGAGCCTGGCTGAATACGCGGTGACGCTGCCGCCGCTGATCACTCTCATCATCATTATCATCGGCCTATTCGCTTTGTATTGGCTGCTTTGTCAGATCTTCAGGCATATTCGGCTGGGCGGACCGCGCCGCTTTTATGCGCTCGCCGCGTCTTGCCTCGCGCTTGCGGCTGCCATCAACGCCTTTTATACGCCGGAATCCTTTTACTGGTATTCCGCGAGCGTGCAATACACCCTGCCGCTTGTTTGCCTCATTGTCTGTCTGGCGCTTGCTGCCTGGACGATTGACAAGTGGCCCCAGTCTAGACAGCGTCTTCTTTGGGGGGCGAGCGCCTGCGCGCTGATCAGCTTTCTCACCGCTGGCGCTTCCGAAATGTTTCTTGTTTTTCAGGCTACTTTCTTGACGCTCCTCGCGGCGCTGGCTGTAACGGTCGTCGATGGGCAAAGACGCCGCGCTCTGGCTATCGTGGCCGGCGCGATGCTGATCGCGACCGCCGTCGGATTGCTCCTGCAACTCAGTTCGCCCGGCATTTGGAATCGCATGGAGGCGGACGCCGTCAATTATCGCCCGCCGATCCGCTCGCTATCGCAACTGGCGGCTATTACGGCGCAGATAAGTTTCGAGAGCGTGGGCCGGCAAGAGGTCATCGCCGGTTTTGCGCTCCTGTTCGGGATGGGCATTACTCTGGGCGCGCAGACTAAAACGTCGCCGGAAAGGATGGCGCGCGGGTCCTTAGCCGCTCGATTCACACAGGCAGCGCTGACGGGCCTGGCTGTTCAATTCCTGTTTCTGCCGATCTTGTGGGCGCACCTCAGCGACAATCCTCAGTTCTTCGGGCGCTATAGCTCAAGTTATATGATTGTCCTCGCTATAAACGTGGCCTTGCTGCTCGCTCTTCTGCTCGCGCTCCGGCAGCGGCGGCGAGTGACGGCAGCTCTGAAAGCTCAAGAACACGGGCTGACCGCGGTCTCCGGCTTCCTGCTGCTGGCTTTCCTGATTCTGGTGACGCTAACGCAGGTCCGCAGCATTGACGCGCGCGCCTCGACCTACCTTTTTGCGACTGCCCTTGGCATGTTGATCATGCTGGCAATTCTGTGGCGACCGGAACTTCCCGATTGCGGAACACGCGCGCTTGAGCGAGCGTCAGCGGGCACACTTGTTATTGCCTGGGTCACGATTGCGGCGCTGATATGCGTAACCTTCATCGGTCACGGCTTCACCTCGCATCGGATGATGGCGGGTCCGGCATTTTTGCAGGTGGTCGCTGGCCTGTTTTGGGGTTTGTACTTGGGACGAATGATCAATCTATCTGCCGCAGTTCAGGCTCGGCGGCTGGCGGCTGGCGGCTTGCTTGCGGCTCTTGCGCTGGGCGGCGGCATCTTCTTGGGGCAGGCGCGGTTGGTCCCCGACTTGCAGACCTACGCCCGCGAGTGGGATGCTCGGCACGAAATTATCCTCGCGCAGCGCGACAAGGGCTTGACGCATATTGAAGTGACGCCGCTCTCCTTTGACCTGGCTGACTACATCGGCATGGGCACACTGCGCTTCGCCGAGCAATTCTATGGCGTCGAGTCCATAGAGATAGTCGGCGACTGAGGCGGCCAATCCTCTCGCGGGCCGTCGTTTCTCGGCTTCTACGGTCCCATGCTTGGCGCCCGAAATATAAGAAGAGCATAAATTTTCTGGCAAACGCTCTTTGCCTCTGCCAAATCTATTGACTGAATTGACGCGATATGCTATTTTACCGCTGAATGTTTGGCACTCTCACAAGGCGAGTGCTAACATCGTGCAAGCAAGCGTTTTGCAATATCACGCTTATCGATAGTTCATAGAGGGAGAAGAAAATGGCTGTATCGATCCGCCCGCTTGGTGACCGTGTTTTGGTCGAACCCGTGGAGTCCGAGGAAACCTTCGGCGGTGGCGCCTTCGTATTGCCGGAGACGGCGAAGGAAAAGCCGCAGCAAGGTGTCATTCGCGCCGCTGGTCCCGGCAAATATGACGAAGAAGGGGAAAAGCGCATTCCGATGGATGTTCAGGAAGGCGACCGGGTGCTCTTCGCGAAGTATGCCGGCACCGAAGTAAAGCTTGACGGCGTCAAGATGCTGATCATGAAAGAATCCGACATCCTCGGCATCGTCCAAGTCTAGCCGACTTGGCGAACGAGGACAGGTATCGAACCTAGACTAGACCGACAATATTCAGGAGGAATCCATGGCAAAGCAACTCGTATTCAAGGAAGATGCGCGCCGCAAACTGCAATCCGGCGTTGACAAAGTCGCGAATGCGGTCAGCACGACGCTCGGCCCCAAGGGGCGCAATGTCGCGCTCGACAAGAAATTCGGCGCGCCGACCGTGACCCACGATGGCGTTACCGTCGCCAAAGAGATCGAACTCGAAGATCCCTATGAAAACATGGGCGCGCAGTTGTTGAAGGAAGCGGCCACCAAAACCAACGACATCGCCGGCGATGGCACAACGACCGCGACCGTTCTGGCGCAGGCGATTGTCAGCGAAGGTCTGAAAAATGTGGCGGCTGGCGCGAATCCCATGCTGCTGAAGCGGGGCATCTTGCACGCGGCCGATGTCGTATCCCGCGATATTTTGGATCAGTCAACGCCGATCGAAACCAAAGACGAAATCGCCAATGTCGCCAGCGTTTCGGCGCAGGATACCGAAATCGGCAACTTGATCGCCGAAGTAATGGACAAGGTCGGCAAGGACGGCGTCGTCACGGTTGAGGAGAGCCGCGGTCTGGAATTCGAGACCGAATATGTTGAGGGCATGCAGTTCGACCGCGGGTACATCAGCCCCTACTTCGTCACCAATAGCGAGACGATGGAATCCGATATCGAAGAGCCCTACATTCTCATCCATGACAAGAAGGTCAGCGCCGCTCAGGATATCATCCCCATCCTGGAGAAGCTGCATCAGATTGGCAAACGCGAACTGGTTATCATTGCCGAAGACGTCGATGGCGAGGCGCTGGCTACGATGGTGGTCAACAAGCTGCGCGGCGCGATCAACGTGCTGGCCGTCAAAGCGCCCGGCTTCGGCGATCGCCGCAAAGCCATGCTGCGCGATATCGCTGTTTTGACCGGCGGCTCCGTCATCAGCGAGGAGACCGGCCGCAAGCTGGACAGCGTGACCGTACAAGACTTGGGTCGGGCGGCGAAGGTCGTCAGCACCAAGGATGACACCGTCATCGTTGACGGCGCCGGCGAAGAAGGCGGAATCGTAGGTCGCATCGAGGAAATCCGTCGTGAGATCGATAGCAGCACCAGCGACTACGATCGCGAAAAGCTGCAGGAACGGCTGGCTAAGCTGAGCGGTGGCGTTGCTGTCATCCGTGTTGGCGCGGCCACCGAGACTGAACTGAAAGAAAAGAAGCACCGGGTCGAGGATGCCTTGAGCGCCACCCGCGCTGCCGTTGAGGAGGGCATCGTGCCCGGCGGCGGCGTCGCTTTGATCAACGCCGTCAGCTCGCTCGATAACGTCAGCCTGGGCGTGAGCGATGAGAACACCGGCATAACCATCATGCGCCGCGCTCTGGAAATGCCGATGCGCAAGATCGCCGCCAACGCTGGCGAAGACGGCGCGGTCATCATCCAGAATGTGCGCCGCGCGCAGCAAGACGTCGGCAATCACCGGGTTGGCTTCAACGTGATGGACGGCCAATACGGCGATATGATCGAAGCTGGCATTCCCGATCCCGCCAAGGTTACTCGCGGCGCCATCGAAAACTCAGCCTCGATCGCGGCCATGATCCTCACCACCGAAGCTCTGATCACCGATGTTCCCGAAGAGACGCCGCCGCCAATGCCCGGTGGCGGCATGGACGGTATGGGTGGCATGGGCGGCATGATGTAAGCTGCCTTGCGCCGGAAACTGCAATGCAATCGGAGGGCTGCCCTGTGGCAGTCCTCTTTTGTTTAAGAGACCTTCTGTGCTATCCTATCCATAAATCAAGCCTTATTTGCTTAATATAGAGTCTTCTGGGCGCGGGCAAGCCCAACGGAGTCGATTTAGATCTTATTCGAGCCGCAAGAAATCGAGATTGACGGGAGAATCTGATGGAAGAGAAACCCAAACCTTTCGCGACAATATATATACGCAAGCCCAATGTGCCTCGGATTGTGGTTATTGTTCTTTTCTTGATCGTCGTGACACTGGCCGGTTTATTTGCCTTCACTCAATATGAGTCATTGCGAAAGCAACTGCAAGAAAACGAGGACCTGCTGGGTTCGACCGCCGCCAGCCTGCAAGTAGCGGAAGATCGCTTGCAAGCGCTCGATGTGCAGTTACAAGAATCTGGCGCCCGGCGTCTGGAATTGGAATCCCAAATGCAAGCTGCTGAAGACAGTTTGCAGGAAACCCAAAGCGAGTTGAAGAAGACCCTGGCTGTGCTCGATACGGCCGAGACCCGGCTGGACGAAAAAGACGCGCGCATTGCTACGGTCGAGACTAACTTGCAGGATACCCAAGCCGCGATGCAAGACGCGGCCGCCAAGCTGTATTACGCGGAAAACCGCCTCAATACCCGCGATGCTCAATTCGCAAGCATCGAAGCGGAACTGCGGGATACCGAGACCGCGTTGCGGGAAGCGCAAGGTTCCGGCCAAGTCGCCTCCGTGCAGTTGCAGCTGACCGAAAACCGCCTCAAGGAAAGAGAAGCGCAGACCGCGAGCATTCAGGCCGAGTTGGATGAGTCCCGCGCGGACCTGCATGCCAAGACGGCGCAGTTGCAATTTGCCGAGAGCGAACTGAAAGAACAAGACGCGCTGATCGCGGCCGCGCAGGTTGACCTGCAGACCGCCGAGAGTGAGATGCTGGATATCCGCGGCGAATGGCAAGTGGCGGCGGCTCAATTGGAAGTTGTCCAGAGGCAGATGCAGGCGAAGGACGCCGAGATCGCCAGCGTCCAGGCTGCGCTGCAAGTCTCGCAAGCGACCGTGCATACCAAGTCCGCCCAATTGGATTACGCCGAAAACGAACTGCTTGAACGGGATGCGCAAATCGCGCAAATCCAGGCGGACTTGCAAGCTGTCGAGACCACGCTGTTGGACGCGCAAGGCAATTGGCAGGCCGCGACAGCGCAATTGGAGCTTGTCCGGGAACAAGTAAAAGAGAAGGATGCGCAGATTGCTCAAGTCCAGGCCGACTTGCAAGCGTCTCAAGCCGTCGTCCATACCAAGACAGCTCAGCTCGATTACTCGCAAGAGCGCTTGACAGAGAAGGACGCCCTTATCGCCAGCATGGAATCGAGCTTGCAGGATGTGTCCCAGGCATCGCAGGATGCCCAGGGAGCCCAGTTGGTTCTTGTTAACCAGCAGCTTGAAGAAAAGGATGCCGAGATCGCCGGGCTGGAAGCGGATTTGCAGGCCTCGCGCGCCGCTGTCTATACCAAGTCGGCGCAGTTGGAATACGCGACGTCCGAGTTGAAGGAGCGCGACGCGCGGATCGCGGAATTCGAATCCGGGCTGCAGGAAGCGGAGGCTGCTTCGCTGGGTAGGCAGGGCGAATTACAGGCGGCGTCGGCGCAGTTGAAATTCGCCAAAGAACAACTGCAAGTCAAGGACGCGCGAATCGCCAATCTCGAGGCGGAACTGGAGCAAGCGCAGGCGACGGTGCATACGCAGTCGGCGCAGTTGCAATACGCGGCGAACGAACTGAACGAGAAGAGCGCCCAGGCCGCCGCCTTTGAATCCGAACTGCAGGCCGCGCGGTCCGCGCTTTCCGATGCTGAAAGTATCAAGCAAGCCACCGCCGCGCACCTGGAAGCGGCGCGCAGTCAACTGAAAGAAAAGGACGATTTGAGCGTTGGCCTCGAAGCGAACTTGCAGGAAATGAAAGCGACCGTGCAAACGCAGACGGCGCAACTTGAATTCGCCGAGACTCAGCTTGGCGAAAAGGATGCATACATCGCTGGCATCGAGACACAGTTGCAGGATGCGCTGGCGCTCGCGCAGACGCAATCCGCCAGGTTGGAATACTCGGCGGCGCAATTGAGCGAAAAGGAAGCGCACATAGCCGAAATGGAAGCTGCGCTGCAAGAATCACAAGGAGCGCTGCGGGCGCAGGCGGCTCAATTGACCTATGCCAAAGCGCAATTGGACGAGAAGAAAGCTCAAGCCTCCAATCTCGAAGCCGATATACAAGAACTGCGGAGCGAGATACGGATTCAAGCGGCGCTTCTGAAAGAAGCCGAGGCTATGCTCCAGGAAAAGGACGAGCAGATCTCCAGCCTTGAGGAAGAGGTCCAATTCATTCTGGAAACGGCCACGTCTGAATCGACCCAACTGGATTATGCCCGGAACGAACTGTTGGAGAAGCGCGCCGAAATCGAAAGCCTCGAAGCTGACTTGCGCGATGCCCTCGCGGCTGTGCAAGCTTTGTCGACAGAATTGAACGATGCCAAGAGCAAGCTGACGAGTTATGCGGTTCAAGTCGCCGGTTTGGAAGTGGGGCTGGAGGATGCGCAAGCGGCCGCCCGTTCGACAACCGCTGATTTGGAAGCTGCCCAGACGCAACTGAATGTCAAAGATAAGCGGATCGCCACCCTCGAGGCCGACTTGCATGATGCGCGCGCCGCGGTAGAGACGCAATCGATTCTGCTCGAAGACGCCGAAACCAGGCTATCCGAACGCGACGCTGAAATTGCCGTTCTCCAAGGCGACTTGCATGAGGCGCGAATCGCCGCCGAATCGACGACGGCGCAATTGGATGCGCGGAATGAAGCGATAGCGCGTCTCGAATCTGACTTGGCTGCTGCGCGCTCGGCTGCAGAGACGCAATCGATTCTGCTGGAAGACGCCGAAACCGGACTGACCGAACGTGACGCAGAAATTGCCGCTCTCCAAGACGACTTGCATGAGGCGCGAATCGCTGCCGAATCGGCGGCGGCGCAATTGGATGCGCGGAATGAAGAGATAGCGCGTCTCGAATCTGACTTGGCTGCCGCGCGCTGGGCTGCAGAGACGCAATCGATTCTGCTCGAAGATGCCGAAACCAGGCTATCCGAACGCGAAGCGGAAATTGTCGCTCTGGAAGACGACTTGCATGAGGCGCGAATCGCTGCCGAATCGGCGGCGGCGCAATTGGATGCGCGGAATGAAGCGATAGCGGGTCTCGAATCTGACTTGGCTGCCGCGCGCTCGGCTGCAGAGACGCAATCGATTCTGCTGGAAGACGCCGAAACCAGACTGTCCCAACGCGACGCTGCAATCGTCTCTCTCGAAGGCGACCTGCGGGATGCGCAGGTGGCGGCGGAGTCGCTATCGTTGCTTTTGGGCGCCGCCGAGGCGCAATTGGATGCGCGGAATGAAGCGATAGCGCGGCTCGAATTTGACTTGCGCGCTGCACAGACGCAGCTTGAAGCGGCCGCAGCGAACCGACTGAAAATGAAAGACGCCGAAGTCGCGGGCTTGGAAGCGGAATTGGAAGCGCTTGCGGCAAAGTTGCAGGCCAGCGATGCGCGGAACGCCGCTCTCAAGGCCGAACTGCAAGGCGCCTTGGCTGCCGCTGAGTCAGTCGCCGCGCAACTGGACGACGCGGCTAATCAGTTGCAAGAGAAAGACGCTGCAATCAAGTCTATCGAATCTGATTTGCGGGACAAAGAAGCGGTCATCGACAGCCAGGGCGCCCAACTGAAAGAAACCCGCCAGAAGCTCGAGGAAGAGCCGGCCATCATCCGCGTGCATGAGCCGATGGGCTTTTACATTGATCCCTACGATACAGCGACCGAACAGCGCATGCTTACCGCGATCGCTTGCGTCGGCGATATGCCCGCCGGCTATTCGCCCCATGTCTACTATCGCATTTCCAATCAGGCTGCTATTCACGCGCTGGCGAAAAGCGGCGAATACAAGATTGTCGGTCAAGACAAGTACAGCAGCGCCGATTGGACATCCGAGGAGAGAGATATCGAGGTATTCTATACCCGCGATGAGGTGCTCGAATCCCATGCCTACCACTGGATTGAAGACGAAGATTGGGTCACCAACGAGATGGCTTGGTTCGCCAGCCTGCACGACTACTGCGGTGATACGGTCAATCGCTAACGGCTACTTAAATCTGCACCGGTAGAAAACCTTAAAGTGGCGGCCGTTGCGCGTACGGCTGCCACTTCTATTTTGCCTTGTGCCAAAGCGCAGGACTTCCAGTTTAGCGATTTGCTTTTCCGGCGGCTGTGGTGATCGCGCCTCAGACGGTTCAGACCGCCGCCTCAAGCTCGTCGGGAATCTCATCTTCTTCGACGTTGTACATGGTCAAGGCGCTATCTTCGTCTACATCAATGCGGACGATGCTCGCTAACCTAAACTGACCGGAGAGGATGCCGTCCGAGAGGCGATCTTCGACCTCGTTCTGAATCAAGCGGCGCAATGGGCGAGCGCCGAATTCGGGATTGTAACCGTTCTCAGCCAGCCACTCGATGCCGGCATCGGCCGCTTCCAGGGTGATCGCATGCTCCAGCAGCCGCTCGCGGACCTTGTTCAGTTCCAGGTCGACAATCTGCTTGATCTCATCACGAGAAAGCGAGCGGAAGATGATGGTGGCATCGACGCGATTGAGAAACTCGGGGCGGAACAGACGCTGCAATTGATCGGTGACATTGCGGCTCATGTCTTCATAAGCTTCTTCATCAAGCTTGTCCGTATCAAGCGGCGTATTGAAGCCCAAACCGGAATTTGGCTTGATCATCTCGGCGCCGACATTGCTTGTCATGACAATCATGGCGTTGCGGAAATCGACTCGGCGGCCCCGCGCGTCGGTCAGCGTGCCTTCTTCCATCACTTGCAGCAGCATATTAAAAGCTTCCGGATGCGCCTTTTCCACCTCGTCGAAGACGACGATGGAGTAGGGGCGGCGCCGCACCGCTTCCGTTAACTGGCCCGCGTCTTCGTAGCCGACATAACCGGGCGGGGCGCCAACCAGACGCGCCACCGAATGCCTTTCCATAAATTCGCTCATGTCGAGCTGGATCAAAGCGTCTTCGCTGCCAAAGAGAAACTCCGCCAGCGCTTTGGTCAACTCTGTCTTGCCGACCCCTGTGGGTCCCAGAAACATAAAAGACCCGATCGGGCGACGCGGGTCTTTTAATCCGGCGCGGGCGCGGCGCACTGCCTTGCTGATGGAGACGATAGCTTCATGCTGCCCGACAATCCGCTCATGCAGTTTGTCTTCCATCTCCATCAGGCGCTCGCTCTCCTCGTTGGCGATTCGCGTCACCGGGATGCCGGTCCACATAGCCGCCACTTCCGAGATATCTTCGCCCACCAGGCGCGGTTGCCCGGTCTCTTCATTCCAGTTGACGCTGTAATCAGCCAGGGTGGCGTCAAGCGATTCGCGCCGTGTCTGCAACGATGCCACCTCGTCCTGCTCGCCCGCGACCTCCGCCATCTCGATATCTTCGTGCACGGCTTCCAGTTCATCCATGACGCGGCGCACCGCGGCTGCTTCCGGACTCTTGTACATCCGCAAGCGGGCCGCCGCCTCGTCGATGAGATCTATGGCTTTGTCCGGCAAAAAGCGGTCGGGAATATAACGGGCTGAGAGGTTCGCGGCTGTTTCGATGGCGTCGTCAGTTATTTCGACATTATGATGATCTTGATAAGGGAATTTGATGCCTTGCAGGATTTCGATCGTCTCTTCAATGGTTGGCTCCGCCACTTGAATCTGCTGGAAGCGCCGTTCCAGGGCGGCGTCGCTCTCGATATGTTTGCGGTATTCGTCGAGGGTGGTCGCGCCGATACACTGCAATTCGCCGCGGGCCAATGCCGGTTTCAAGATATTGGCCGCGTCTACGCTGCTGCCGGCTGAACCGGCGCCAACGAGCATATGTACTTCATCAATGAAAAGGATCGTATCCGAGGCTTTGAGTTCTTCAATGACGCGCTTGAGCCGCTCCTCAAACTGGCCGCGGTACATCGTGCCCGCCACCAGCGAGCCCACATCCAGTTGCAAGACGCGCTTGCGCAGCAGCGGCTTTGGCGTATCGCCTTCGACGATGCGTTGCGCCAGGCCCTCCACGATGGCGGTCTTGCCGACGCCCGGCTCGCCGATCAAGGCCGGATTGTTTTTGCGGCGCCGGCTGAGCACCTGTATGACGCGCTCGATCTCCATCTCCCGGCCGACAACGGGATCCAGCTTGCCGGTTTCGGCGAGGCTCGTCAGGTCCGTCGCCAATTGATCGACCAGTGGTGTGCTGTCCTTGCGTGAAGACTTGCCGTGGGCGCGCTCGTGCGCTTTTGGCGTAGATTGCACCGGGCTCTCTTGCAGTACCTTGCTGGTCTGCCGCCGCACTTCCTCGGGGCTGACCCCCAAGCGCCGCAGCACATCCAGGGCGATGCCTTCCTGCTGCCGCACCAGACCCAGCAGCAGATGCTCGGTCCCGATGTAATGATGCCCCATGCGCCGCGCTTCATCGACAGCCAATTCGAGCACCTTCTTTGTGCCTGGCGAAAGATCCAGTTGCGAATTTGTGCTGCGCTCGCCCGCCGTCGACAGCCGCTTGACCAATTCTTCCACCCGCCGCAGGTCCAAGCCCAGGTCGCGCAGGACTCTTCCCGCGACGCCCCCTTCCTCCCGCATCAAGCCCAGCAACAGATGTTCCGTTCCAATCTGATGATGACGCAAGCGATCGGCCTCTTCTTGCGCCAAGCTCAACACTCGCCGCGCCCGCTGCGTGAAACGTTCCATTTTATTCGGCACGGTCACTTCCTCCCAAATCAGAAGCCCGTCTGTTGGGCCATAACAGAATTGGTCGTCGATTTCTCATTATGCCAGCGGTCAAATCAAACCATGCGCAGTCGCTTGTAATCATCAATTCAAACCGGGCATAACATACAAGACTCACTTGATACTAGCCGATGATGTAAAAATTATCAACGGAAAACCTGGCTTGGCTGCGGGACAGTGAGCGGATGAATTACTTCTCTTGCTCATATCTAAGAAGTATGACGCAGTGCGCCAATCAATTCTTGCCGTTCGATGCCCATACCCCGCAAGGCTCGGCTCACAGCGCTATCCGGATTTCTCAGTGGCCCCAGCAGGAGTTTCATTCCAATCTGATGCTTGACGCAACCGACCGCTATGTAAACAAAAAGACATCCAAATATGGATGTCCTAACGTGATTGCCGCAATTTTGACCTTACTGGTCTTCGTTTTCCCCTTCGGCGGTCTCCGGTGCTTCCGCCTTTTGTGACAGCGACGCTGAATCTTGCAGCGCCATCTCCCAGTCCAAATCGAGAAATTCTGTCGAATTGACCGACTTCAAGCTGAGGCCGAGCCGGCGCTCCTTGATATCGATTTTGACAATCCGCAGGACCAACTCGGCGCCGCGGTTGACGACTTCGCGCGGATGGCTGACGCGTTCGCTGGCGAGCTCGGAAATATGGATCAAACCTTCTACCGCCTCATGGTCAATAAGACGGGCGAAAGCGCCGAATTTGGTCAACTTGGTCACGCGACCGCGCACCAACTGGCCCCGCCGCAGCGATGTCGCGATTTCGTCCCACGGGTCGCTGATGACGCGCCGCCGGCTCAAGCCAATCCGCTTGGCATCGGCATTGACGCTGATCACCTCAACCTCAACTTCATCGCCGAGATTCACCGCTTGACGCGGATGCGTAATGTGACCCCAAGCCAACTCGGAAAGATGAATCAAGCCCTCGCCTCCGCCAATGTCGACAAAGGCGCCAAAATTCTCCAGGCTGACCACCTTGCCCTTGCGGATATCGCCCACTTTCAATTCGGCGATTAACGCTTCCTTCCGCTGTTGACGAACATCACGCAAGGCAGCCCGTTCCGATAGGATCAGGCGGTTGCGGTGGCGGTCGACTTCCATCACCTTCACGCCGATTGGCTGGTTCACCATGGGACCAAATCGCTCTTCCGGCGTCGCGCCTGTCATACTGCGGACGCGCTCTTCCGCCAGTTGGCTCTGCGGCACAAAACCGCGCAAGCGCCCAAAGCGCACGATTAGGCCGCCTTTGTTGTAGCCGCCGATCAAAGCCTCATGAACTTGCTTGGACTTTGAGAATTCTTCAGCGTTGCGCCAGTCAAGTTCTTCCAGCGCGTGATTGATCGACAGGATCGTCTGGCCGCGGTGGTTGCGCGGGTTCACCACATAAACATCCACTGTCGCCCCAACGACCAGGGATTCAAGCATCTTGCGCGTCATCAACTCCAGCTCTCGGCCAGGCACAACCCCTTGATCGCCATCGCCGAGATCGACAGTGACGGCGGTCGGCGTCGTACTGCTTATAACGCCCTGATAAACCTGTCCGCGCTTGAATCTCGCTTCTTCTTTTGCCAGCGCAACTGCCGTGTCATCGGCCGGGGCAGGCTCCGCGTCCGTTTCCGCCGTGTCCTCAGTCGCTTCTTGCCCGTCCTCGGTTGCGTTCTCAACAACTGTGACTGCATCGGCCTCGGATTCAACCGATGGCGCCTCGGGCGCTGACGCAGCCGCCCCAGCGACGGCGCTTGTCGCCGGCTCCTCATCAGTGATGCTGCTGTCCGCGGCGATGTTCTCTGTCGAAACCAGATCAACGACTGCCTCAAGATCGGAGGACTCTGAAGGCGACAACTCGGCAGACGAAGCATCCTGTTGCGATTCTTCAATCTTGCCTTGTTCTTGTATACTCATGGCGATACCCATCTCTTGCCCGAAGTCTGCGCAGACATTATATCTATTGCCCGCGCATAGTCAAAGGACAAAATGAGCGGCGCAAACTGCGCCCTATCTGAAATCGCGGCTGGTTGGGCAGGCTTCGCAAGCGGAACGCGAGCGGCGCGCTTATCGTGATTCGCGCCGGCCAATGAGCCTATGTGCCGCGCGGCGGGGCGGGGAAGGGATCAAACTCATCGTCATCGTCAGTCTGAGAGAGAAAGTCGGCGAAGTCTTCATCTTCGTACTTGGCGTCGTAGTAGTCCGGCGCCGGGTAACTTTCTTCGTAAAAGTCGCCATATTCGCTTTGCGTCGTCTCGCTGTCCTCATCGTAGACACTCCGCTGATCGGCATGGCGCGAGAACTCAAGCTGGTCGTCTTGCTCGTCGATGACCACGAGGTCGCCGGCGTTGAAATCGCCCTTGAGCAGATGAATGCTCAGCGGCGTTTCGATATGGCGCTGCACGGCGCGGCGCAGGGGACGGGCGCCAAACTGCGGGTCATAGCCCTTTTTCGCCAGCCAGTAACGCGCCGGCTCCGTCAAGTGGATGCTCAATCCAGCGTCGTCCATGCGCTCCGCCAATTCGCGCAACTGCAAATCAACCATCTGCTCGACCGCCTCAAGCGTCAAGGGCTCAAATATGATGATCTCGTCAATGCGATTCAGGAACTCCGGACGGAAAGTGTCGCGCATGGCTTTCTCAATCTTGCGGTGATCGGCGACGGCCTCCTCATCGCTCTGCAAGAAACCCAGGGCGCCACCATGCCGGGCGAACTCAGTGCCGAGATTGCTGGTCATAATCAGCACGGTATTGCGGAAGTCAACCGTGCGACCCTGGCCATCGGTCATCCGGCCATCTTCCAACACTTGCAACAGCGCGCTCCACACATCAGGATGCGCCTTTTCGATTTCATCGAACAAGATCACGCGATAGGGTCGTCGGCGAATGGCTTCGGTCAACTGCCCGCCGGCTTCATACCCGACATAGCCGGGCGGCGCGCCGAAGAGCCGGCTGACAGTGTGCTTCTCGCGGTATTCGCTCATATCGACGCGAACCAGATTGTCCTCGTCATCGAACATGAATCCGGCCAAGGCTTTGGCCAGTTCCGTCTTGCCGACTCCGCTCGAGCCGAGGAAGATGAAGGAACCGATTGGCCGCTTCGGGTCTTTGAGGCCGCTGCGTGCCCGCCGGATCGCGTCCGAAAGCGCGATCACCGCCTTTTCCTGCCCGATCACCCTTTCCTTAAGCACTTCCTCCATCCGCAGGAGCTTCTCGGATTCTGTTTCCAGCATGTTCTGCACCGGGATGCCGGTCCACTGTTCGACCACTTGCGCCACGTTGTCGGCCGTGACCAACTCATCGAGCGTGTTCTCCTGCCGCCAGCTGCGATGCGCCTGCTCGTATTCTTCTTCGAGTTGAATGCGCTGCATCTTGCAATCCGCCGCTCGCTCATAATCCCGCGAGAGCCCGGCTGCCTGTTCCTCCATCGCGAGTTGGTCAATGGTCTCGCGCAGTTTCTTCAGTTCGGGGGGCATGGAGAATAGCGCGACCCGCAATTTCGCCGCCGCTTCGTCCAAGAGATCGATGGCTTTGTCGGGCAGTTTGCGCTCGGTCAAATAACGCGCGGACAGCCGGGCCGCCGCTTCAATCGCGTCATCGGCGATGTTGACATTGTGATGCGCCTCGTAACGATCGCGGATGCCGTACAGCATATCGATGGTGTCTTCAATATTCGGCTCTTCGACGAAAATGGGAGCGAAGCGCCGGTCCAGCGCGCTGTCCTTTTCGATATGCTGTCGATACTCATCCATCGTGGTCGCGCCGACAGTCTGCAATTCTCCCCGCGCCAAGGCCGGTTTCATCATGTTGCCGGCATCCATCGCGCCCGCCGCCGCGCCCGCGCCGACCACTTGGTGCAACTCGTCGATGAACAAGATAATCTCGCCTTCCGAGCGCTGTATCTCCTCGATAGTGCCCTTTAGCCGCTCTTCAAACTCGCCGCGAAAGCGGCTGCCGGCCAGCATGCCGCTCAAGTCCAGACGCAGTACGCGCTTGCCCAGCAGAATATCCGGCACATCGTTAGCGGCGATCTTCTGCGCCAAGCCTTCGACGATGGCTGTCTTGCCCACGCCCGCTTCCCCAATCAGCACCGGATTGTTCTTTGTCCGGCGGCTCAGCACCTGTATGACGCGCAAGATCTCTCCATCGCGGCCGATCACCGGATCGAGTTTGCCTTCATGCGCCATGCGCGTCAGGTCGCGGCTGTACTTTTCCAGCGTGCGATAGCGGCTCTCCGCTTGCGGATCGGTGACGCGCTGCCCGCCCCGAATATCCTTGACCGCGTCGGCCACGCGGTCGCGGGTGATGCTGTATTCCGCCATGGTCTTGGCCACGCCGGTGTTGCGTTCATTGAGCAGCGCCAAGAAGATATGCTCGGTGCTGATGTATTCATCGCGCAGGCGGTTCGCCTCTTCGTTGGCGCGGTCAATAATGCTTTTCAGCCGCGGCGTGATAAAGACCTGATTCGTGCCCTGCCCGTAGATGGTCGCTGTCCGCGGACTTTCCCGCAGGATATCGTCAACGCGGGAGCGCAAGGCGCCGACATCCACGGCGAGCCGCTCGAGTATCTGCGGGACGACGCCATCGGTCTGTTCCAGCAGCGCCAGCAAGATATGCTCGGTATCCACCTGCGAATGGCCGTAGCGATGCAGGATTTCATAAGCGCGGGCGGCGGCGTCCTGCGCGCGTTCGGTGAATCGATCGAATCGGATCATATAGTTTCCTTGAGAACGATAGTTATTCTACGCCGAGTTATCCGTCGAAATTCTCCGATTGCGTTTCCTAAAGTCGTGGCGAGACTGATCCGTGCTTGGATGAATTCTATTGTACAGTTGCGATGGATTTCCGCATGATATTCATACAGGATAACGGCATAACGTAAGATTTGCATTGGTAGGTGGTCGCATTTGCGCCGGCTGCGCTGCTGCGAAGCTCCCGCCTATCGCGTCGCGCTCTGATCGAGCAAGCTCCCATAAACCCCCTCCAACCTCGCCACCACCACCTCCGGCGAATACCGCTCCGCGACCAGCCGCCGCCCCCGTTCACCCATTTCGCGTCGTAACTGAACGTCCCGCAGCAACTCGCGCAACTTCTCAGCGAAAGAATCTTTTGTCGCATCAACCACATATCCCGCGCCGGACTTCTCCACCACATCTAGATTGCAGCCCGGCGAAAGCGCAACTGGCATCCCCGCCGCCATCGCCTCCAGCGCCGCCATCGGCTGACCCTCTCCGGTCGCGGGCAGCCCAAAAACATCACCCGCCGCCAGCGCGCCCAACCGCGCTTCGCCATCCAGATGACCGGTGAAGACGATGCGTCTGTCGTCGCCAGCGAGCGCCCGCAAACTTGGCAGCATCCCCTCGTCCGGTCCCACGATCAGCAGGCGCGCCCCTCCTGCGTCCGCCGCCTTGAACGCCTCAATGAGCACATCGACGCCCTTGCGCGCATGCAGCCGTCCCATGAAGAGCGCGGTCGGCGCGTCCCCAAGGTCGTAACGTTTGCGAAAGTCGGCAGCCAGGCGCCCCGCGTCAAATTCGCCCAAAGAGACGGCATTCGGAATCACGCTGAATCGGGCCGGAGTATGCCTCGCCCCGAATCCTCTCCAGAGCGACTTGACTTCGGCCAGTTCCGTATCGGTCAAAGCGATGACATGATCAATACGGCTGGCGACGCCGACGCCCAAGACGCGATCCCAAATGGACTTCAGCCGACTCCGCCCGGTCTTGATATTCAGCGTGCCGTGCGGCGACAACACGATTGGCTTGCCGAGCTGCTGAGCAATTGGCGTCGCCAGCAGATTCTCCAGCGTCCGAAATTCGTGAACGTGAACAATATCGACAGTTGGAAGGATCGACTCGGCCGCCCGCTTCATGCCTCGCGGCGTGGACAAGTTGAGCTTGCCGCGCAACCAGGGCGAAATATTCGGATGCCGGAGCACTCTTAGGCTCCCAATCCTTTCGTCCAGCGCCCCCGCATATCGCCGGTCTTGATCCAGGGCGTCGCTGGTCAAGACGGTGACGTCCTGCCCCCGCGCCGCCAAGGAAGTCGCCATGAGCTCGACAGAACGCACAACGCCGCCAAAAGCGTAAGCCGGCGCATAATACGGCGTCACATGCAAAATGCGCATTGAGTCACCAACTCAATTCGACATCGCGTTTCCAGTAGCGCAGCAATATCGCGGCGCCCGGCAGCGTGGAAGCAAGCCGGTAGACCAGGTCCCAGTCTTCCGAATGCAATACCCGGACCAACAAGACGCCTCCTGCATAAACCCCAAGCCCGCCGAGCAATGGCAGCGCGATGAATTGCTCGCGCAATGCCAGCATGACCAGCGCGGTCGGTACGGCGATCGGCAAAAGCCGAATGGCTCTTCTAGCGATGCGGCCCGGCTGCCAACCCAGCGCGCGGAAGCTCAGCAGCAGCAAGACGACCACAAGCGCTTCCCCAACAATTGACGCGGCCACGGCCCCGCGCGGATCTCCCCAATTCAATAGCAGAATGGCGGTCAATGTAATATTCAGCGCCAGGCTCGCCGCCCGGATTAGCAACAAGCGGCGCTGACGATTCTGAATCAGCATGCCTTTAGTGAGGACATTGCCAAATATGGTGATAGCGGTGTACCAGATCAGCAGACGCAAGATGCCGGCCGAAGGCTCATAAGCTTCCCCCAACAGCGGCACGATAATCTTGTCCGCCAGGATGCTGATGCTCAGCGCCATCGGCAGTCCAACCAGCACCGTGTACAGCGCCAGCTTCTCGAGCATGAAGCCGAAGAAAGGATTGCGCCCCTCGTCGTAATAACGCGAAAGCAAAGGATAAGCCGCCACCAAGACCGACACGCTGACAAGCTCGATCAGACCGAAGTTAATCACAAAGGCGGCTGTCAAATAACCGGTGATGGTTTCGCTGAGGATCCCGCTCGTCAGCAACTTGTCGGAATGGTTGTAGGCCAGCGTCAAAAACGCGGACAAAGCCAAAGGCGCGCTGTTGATGATCAGCGGCTTTGCCACCGCCCGGTCGAAGGGAAATTGCGGCCGGACGCCGGCGCGCAGGTTCAGCCCCACCAATACAATGGAGCGAAGAATGCCCGAGGCAACAGCCGCCCCGTACACGCCCAGCAAACCCCATCCAGCGCTCACTGCCAGCAGCGCCAGCCCGATGCGCAAGAAGATATGCGCGATCTCGACCAGCGATGTAACCGCCATGCGCTCTTGAGCCAAGAGCAAGTCGTAGCCCATATTGCCAAAAAGATCGATGAACAGGTTGATGCCGGCCAGCGCGGCAAAGGCGCGCAGCGTCTCGCTGTACCCAATCGCGAAGCCGTTCATGCCAACGTAGGCGAACAGCGCCAGGATGGTCTGCGTGAAAATCATGGCGGTCCAGTACTTGCCCGCCTTCTCCGGCTCGCGCGCCACATCGCGGATGACTATCAAACCCAAGCCAAAACTCGCGACCGACGCCGCCGTGACCATCATCCCGCCGATTGTGCCGTAGATGCCGTACTCGGTCGGACCAAGCAAGACCGATAGTGTGATCTGCCAAATATAAAGCGCGCCCTTGCTGACGATGCTGGCAAGCATCAACACGCTGATGTTGCGCGCGGCGCGCCTGGCATCGCTGCCCGTAATCGTTTTGGCTTCAGACAATGCGGTCAATCTCATCAAGTCCCGTCAAAGCAGAATCTAGCCCAAAGGCGCCAATTAACAAAGGGGCAATGAATCCTGGGCGCGCCGCCTTATCGCAAGTTCCCAAGCGCTTGTATTCTCCCGCCCAGCCGCAATGCTTCGCCTGAGCGTTACCCGCGAAATCTCAGCAGAACCAAATACGTCATGCGAAAATCCAGTTGTAGGGGCGACCCTTGGGTCGCCCGAAAAATCCCACGAAAGTACAAGATATACGACAATATCCCGCTCGCTGAAAAACTGCCTCAGCCTTATGAAACCACAACCCCATACCCCGTCGCTCCGTCAAGATGGCGGGAAGGGCTTGGTGGCTGAGGGGTAGAAAATGGAAATTCCCAATTCTCATTACTTACTGGGAACTACTTCTGTGCCTCTGTGCTTAATCCCTCCTGTCCCAAGCGCGCCATCTCCCCGCAAAACAGTTCTAGGGCGAGGGCGAGTCCTTCGCTATGATTGTGCCCTGACGAAAGGGGAAGCTCGCCAATGATCGAGTCTATGGAAGAGGCGCTCCGCGTGATCTTCGCCACCCGCCGCCGCCTGGATGCCGCTCCGCGCGGACTCGACGAATATACACGCGATGTCGCGCCGACGCGCAAACTGCTGGCTCGCGAAAACCTGCTCTCCGCCAAGCGCGAGTACGCTGTCGTCACCGGCAGCCGCGGCAAGGGATCGGTCACCGCTATCATGGCGAAGCTGCTCGAAGCGCTCGGGCATCGCGTCGGCGCCCTTACCAGCCCCCACCTCGTCCACTGGAACGAACGAATTCGCGTGGACGGACGCATGATCCCGACAGCGGACTTCCTGCGCATTCTCAACGACTTGACGCCTGGCATAAATGCTGTCACGGATGATCTGAACGAGACACAATATCTCAGCCCCCAAGGCATTTTCCTGGCCATCGCCCTGCGTTATTTTGACGAGACCGGCGTCGATGTGGCTGTGCTCGAGGTAGGGCGCGGCGGACGCTTCGATGATGTCGCTGTCGTGCCCAATGCCCTTTCCGTCTTCGCGCCCATCATGCTGGAACATACCGCCCTGCTCGGCGACGCGATCGAGCGTATCGCCTGGCACAAATCCGGCATCATCAAACACGGCAGCCGCGCCATAAGCCTGCCGCAAGCGCCCGCGGTGATTGACGTCCTGCAACGGGAATGCGACAAGTTGAGCGCCCGGCTTGTCCGCATTAGCGAATCAGAATTGGCAACTTGGGTCGCCGATCGCGAAGACGGACAGCGGATTCGTTTGCGACCATACGGCGAGCTTGACTTGCCCATGCTCGGGCGCTACCAGCTTGACAATGCTTCGCTCGCCATACGCGCCGTGGAGCTGATTGAGCGGCGCAAACCCATGCCTGACCCGTCCTGGACGGAAGCCATTCGCCTCGGCCTGGGACAAGTCAAATGGCTGGGGCGCGTGCAAAAGCTCGCTGATAACCCTGCCGTCTATGTCGATGGCGCAATCACTTTGAGTTCGGCCGTCTCCTTCATCGCCAGCGTCAAGCCGCGCCTCCGCGAGCCGATCCTGTCCATTGTCGGCATCCCACGCGACCGGGACTATGCCGCTGTCTATCGGGTCATGGCGGCGAGCAGCCAGGCGCTGATCATCACGGAGACCGATATCAATCCCAATACGCGCTTTCCCTCGCCCGAGCAAGCGCTTGCCGCTGCGGATGGCTTGACGAGGGACCTGCGTTACGCCAAAGATCTGCCGTCCGCGCTTGCTTTGGCTCGCGATATTGCCGGGGGCGGAGGCACGATATTGCTGGCTGTTTCGCTGATGCTCGTTGGCGAATGTATGTTAATCTGGGATGTTGATACAACTGCGATTTGAACGCGCGCCATGACCGAACAAAACGACCGATACGAAAGCACGCGCAGCTCCTGGGAAAATATCTGGGATAAAGCCTCGATCGCGGTCGAGTTGGAAGCGGCCGAGTATGACCGCGCCCAAGCTGCCATCCGCGCCTATTTGCCTTTTCTCTCGAAAGATGAGATCCATCTCGAAGCCGGCAGCGGCTTGAGCGCCATCGTCATCAAACTGCGCGCCCTCGGCTATAATGTCCAGGGCTTGGATTATGCCGTCAACGCCCTGCGCGAGTCGCGCCGATACGACCCCGCTCTGACCCTGGTCGCCGGCGATGTGCATCAGTTGCCCTATCGCGTGGATAGCATCGGCAGTTATCTTTCCTTCGGCGTCCTCGAACATTTCGAGCACGGAATGCTGCCCGCCCTGAAAGAGGCTCATCGCGTGCTAAAGCCGGCTGGCATCCTCGTCCTGACAATTCCCTATCCCAATCTGATCTATCGACTGGGGCAATTTCGACGCGCGCGCGCCGGCGCCGGTCCCCTCGCCGATGACGCCTTTTACGAAAGCGCCTACACGCGGCAAGCGCTTCTTGATGTCGTGACCGAAGCCGGCTTCACCGTGCAGCGCTGCCAAGCCACCAGCCACTCCTTCACGCTTTGGGGGCTTGGCGGGCTTTTCCGCGCGCCCGGTTATTACAAGACGAGCCGCCTCGCCGAGTTTCTTGGCGCCCTTCTCAAACGCGTCCTGCCTTGGGCGTTCAACTACTCTACGCTCATCATCGCGCGAAAATGACGGGGGAGCGGTGAAAATTGAGGACACGGCAATAAATAATCCTGACTCAGGAAAGGACATATGTAGGGGCGACCCTTGGGTCGCCCGCATCAGATTCTCCGGACGGGCGGGATTATACTCTCGTAATTCACCACTCCCAATGACGGTCGCTGATTGACAAAGGCGCGGCTATTCAGTAGCCTTCGGACTAAGTTTTGAGCCACTTCGACTCTGCCGGGAGATCAAATAAATGAATCATCCGAAGCAAACGCAAGAAAGCATGGCGGCGCGCATCATGCGCTTCGAGCAGCTCAAAGAAAAAGGCATCCCCATCATGTTCATCGACAGCATGCTGCCCGGGCACATGCGCATGAACTACGCCGTGATTGGCGATACCGCCGCCGAAAACCCCGACTACAGCATCCAGCGCGCCATCACCGAGCCGCATCGCTACCAAATCGGCATGGCTTGGGCGCCGCCCGGCTGCGGCCCCGCCTGGCATACGCATGACTATGTCGAGTCCTTCTTCATTCTCACCGGTCCCTGGACCTTTTTCTGGGGCAACGAAGACGATCCCGACAAGGTCAAGGGCGAGTTTCTGCTGAACGAGTGGGATATGATCTCCCTGCCGCCGGGCATGTACCGCAGCTTCGAATATTCGGGAGACTCGATCGGCTGGTTCTTCGCCGTGCTGGAATCGCACAAAGTCTACGAAGGCAAAGACCCCTACTGGTCGCCGCAGATCGAAGCGCTGGCGCAGGAAAATGGCTACGAAGCCGACGCCCGCGGCAAGATGGTCCACCCCCCCGATTACGAAGCCCAGAAGGCGCGGCAGAACGACTATCTCCTGAAAACTTTCCGCGATCTAACCGGCGTCGAATTGAAAGATTTCCGTCCGCCCAGCTAATACAATGATTCCAGGAAAGTAACGAGAAAATATGACAAGTAAATCGACGGACAAGAAAATCCAAAATATCGTAGGGGCGACTCTTGAGTCGCCCGCCTAAGCCATCCGCTACAGATTGTCTTTTAGCATGGCTAGCTTGATTCTACTAAGGTAACTAGAGGCAACTGAATATGAAGACGAGTTCAGAGCGTATCCTGACAACCCACGTCGGCAGCATGCCCCGTCCGCAATATGTCGTCGATCAACTCTTCGCCCAAGACCGCGGCGAAGCCTACGATCAAGCCGAATTTGACCAGGTCATGCGGCGCGCCGTCGGCGAAGTGGCCGCCAAACAGGTCGAAGCTGGCGTCGATGTCATCAGCGATGGCGAGATGAGCAAGATCAGCTACGCCACCTACATCCGCCACCGCTTCACCGGTTTCGAAATCGACGAGGTCCCCCGCGCCACGCCCAAAGACCTGGACGACTTCCCCGCCTACAAGCAGCGCTTGGCTGAGGCCGGCGGCACGCCAAAATACCATCGGCCCGTCGTGCGCGAGGCCATCAAAATCAAAGACCTTTCTCCGCTCGAAAAGGACATCGCCAACCTGCTCGCGGCGAAAGAGGCGGCTCGCGCGACCGAAGCCTTCATGAACTCCGCCTCGCCCGGCGTCATCGCCGTCTTCCAGCCCAACGAGTATTATCCCGATGACGAAGCTTTCCTGGCCGCGCTGGCGGAGGTGATGAAGGTCGAATATGAGAAGATCGCCGAAGCCGGCTTGATCCTGCAAGTCGATTGTCCCGACCTGGCGATGGGAAGGCATATCCGCTTCCGCGACGCCGATACCGCGACCTTCAAAAAGGCGGCTCAAGCGCAGGTCGAAGCGCTGAATTACGCGCTGGAAAACGTCCCGGCTGATCGCGTCCGCATGCACCTCTGCTGGGGCAACTACGAAGGACCGCATCACCACGATGTTGACCTGCGCGAAATCATCGACATCGTGCTTTCCGCCAAGCCGCAGGCGATTCAGTTCGAGGGCGCTAACCCCCGCCATCAACACGAATGGGCGATCTGGGCGGAGGCGAACATCCCCGATGACAAGATCCTCATCCCCGGCGCGCTCGATACCACCACCAACTTTGTCGAGCATCCGGAATTGGTCGCCCAGCGCATCGAACGCTATAGCGACATCGTCGGCCGCGACCGCGTCATCGCCGGCACCGATTGCGGCTTCGGCACCTTCGCCGGCTTCGGCGCGGTACATCCTGATATCGCCTACGCCAAGCTGCGCTCACTGGCTGAAGGCGCTCGCATCGCCAGCGAACGGCTCTGGGGATGATCGGACTTCGTCAGATTTACAGCCTTGGCGCATGGGGAATTCATGAAAAGTTCAACAAAGCGGAAATGAGTGCGAAATATAGATACATCTGTAGGGGCGACTCTGTGAGTCGCCCGCCCGTGTCAAATTCTACGGATCACTTTTTCGCATATCCAGCTTGGCGCTAGAGAGACGAGGCGACTAATGGCAATCCGATACATCAAACGAGGCAAGACCATCGAGCAAAAAGCCGACGCTGACGCCCAGGTGCAGGCAGTCGTGCGCGGCATCCTGGCGGATATAAACGAGCGCAAAGACGCTGCCGTCCGTGAACTGTCGCGGAAGTTCGACAACTGGAATCCGACCGATTTCAAACTGTCTGCCGCTGAGATTGAAGCGGTCATCAGCACGCTGCCCGCTCAAGCCGTCTCGGATATCAAGTTCGCCCAGGCGCAAGTGCGGAACTTCGCCGAGGCGCAGCGCTCCGCATTGACCGACATTGAAGTCGAAACCCTGCCCGGCGTCGTCCTCGGCCACAAGAATATCCCTGTCAACCGCGTCGGCTGCTATGTCCCCGGCGGCCGCTACCCCATGGTGGCTTCAGCCCACATGAGTGTGGTCACGGCGAAAACCGCCGGCGTCAAACACATCATCGCCTGCACGCCGCCCATCAATGGCGAGCTTCCGGCTGCCACGATCGCGGCGATGCGCTTCGGCGGCGCCGACGACATCTATATCCTCGGCGGTGTCCAGGCGCTGGCGGCCATGGCTTACGGCGCCCTCGGCATCGAACCGGTCGATATGATCGTCGGTCCCGGCAATGCCTACGTCGCCGAAGCCAAGCGGCAACTCTTCGGCCTGGTCGGCATCGACCTCCTCGCCGGTCCCACCGAAGTGCTGATCGTCGCCGATGAAACTGCCGACGCCGAGATGGTCGCGGTCGACCTGCTGGGCCAAGCCGAACATGGACCGACCTCTCCCGCTGTCCTCCTCACCACCAGCCCCGCCCTCGCCGAAAGCATCGAAGCCGAAATAGGCTCGCAACTCGAATCCCTGCCCACCGCTGACCTGGCCGGCGTCGCCTGGCGCGATTACGGCGAAGTCATCCTCGTCGACACTGACGAAGAAATGGTTCAAGTCGCCGACGACATCGCCAGCGAGCACGTCGAAATCCTCACCCGCGACCCGAATTACTTCCTCGAGAACATGAGCAACTACGGCGCTCTCTTCCTCGGCGCGGAGACCAACGTCGCCTACGGGGACAAGGTCATCGGCACCAATCACACCCTGCCGACCAAGAAAGCCGGCCGTTACACCGGCGGCCTCTGGGTGGGCAAGTTCATCAAAACCGTGACCTACCAGCGCGTCAGCGAAGAAGCCAGCGCCCTCATCGGCGAATACGGCAGCCGCCTCTGCGACCTCGAAGGCTTCATGGGCCACAAAGAACAATGTGATCTGCGCGTGCGACGGTATAGTACTACGCTAAAGTAGGCAAAACACGTTCGGCTTGCACTGTGTCCACTGGCGCGCCATCGCGGGAACTCGCTGGCAAGCGTCTACAAGTATTCCACATGATCCGTCATGTCTTCTGAATTCAAATACTCATGAAATTCGGACAAGCGCAACACCCATTTTCCGATATTGTGAACGTCTTCTTCCTGTTGTCCGAAGATTA
The DNA here is from genome assembly GCA_022824365.1 of Anaerolineae bacterium. GTDB lineage: Bacteria > Chloroflexota > Anaerolineae > Aggregatilineales > Phototrophicaceae > UBA6055. Next base: position 22,637 of record JAJEAA010000004.1, on the reverse strand, counting down.
TTCCAGCGTGCGGCCTGCCCTCGCTGGCAATTTCAAGATAATCACTGTCAAATGTGCATAGCACACGACTCTGCTCGGTTGCCCGCCGCAGATGATTCCTATCGTCATCTCCGAATTCTCTGAGGTCGCTAACGGTGACAGCGTCTATACCCCGCTTCTTTAACTCTGCCGCTATGACTACTGGCATGTTTTCATCGAAATAGTACCGGATCTCGTCGGCTGCCAACACGCTTTTCCTTGTATTCCTTGCTTACTCGGATATGGTCGCGGATGTCGTCGTCGATTTCCTCTTGGCGCTCATAATAGTAAGCTAGCGAAGCATGCACCTTCGCCAGCGACACCTGAAAATCCTCCGCTATCTCCTCCGGACTGCGCTGCCCATATTGCATCGCCATCACAATATCTATCACGCGCAAGCCTGTGCCCAGTACGCAGGGCCGTCCCCCGCGGATCTCAGGATCCCGATAGATCAAATTGATGCTCTCTATCGTCTTCATCGCCGGCTCCTAGCTAGCTGTAGTATTTTGCATTGTACCTTAAACTGACGCAATATTGTCATGTCGGGATCGCCTCTGCGACCTCGAAGGCTTCATGGGCCACAAAGAACAATGTGATTTGAGGGTGCGGCGATATGGCAATAAGCGCTAATTGCTTGTGACGTGGTGAGGCTGTACAGATTGCCCCCCAATTCACGCGAGTCGTGTCAGATATTCCACATGATTTCGCGCTTCGTCAGCGGTGAATACTTTAGCCATAAGGGCTAGATAGGTCACAACTACGCCGACTTCACTGTTCTCGCTGGGAATGAATACAATTCCAGCGTGTACTGCCCCGTCCTTCGCAAGTTCAAGGTAGTCGCTGTCCAATGTGCATAGCACACGACCTTGGTCGCTAGCGATTTGCAATTGGCTCGGATCATCTTTACCGCGTGTCTTCTGGTCTCGAACAGTGACCGTATCAATGCCGAGTTGATTGAGTTGATGAGCTATCTCAACGGGCACATGTTCATCGAGATAGAAGCGCAGTGAATCCTTACTCACTTGACTCGTGCGCCTGCTCGACTATCCCCTCATGCGCGCCAAGCTCCAAGGCGTCCATCTTTGCAAAAAGCGCCTTGATGAGCGCTGGGCGGTTTTCGTTAGAAGCTACAACCGCCTCTGAAATCGCGGAACGAAGGTCCTCATCCTGCATAAAATGCCGTAGCCGCGAACTGAGTGACCTTTCTGGCCTGCCCCAGCCTTCCTTCGCCAACTCCAGCCCAATCCGAATGTCCTCGCGGATGTCGTCGTCGATTTCTGCCTGGTTTTCGTAGTAATAAGCCAGCGCCGCATGAACCTGCGCCAAAGAAATGTCGTAATCCGATGCCAGTTGGTCTGGCGTTCGATCGCCAAATTGCATCGCCATCACAATGTCGATCACGCGCAAGCCTGTGCCCACAACGCAGGGACGTCCCCCGCGGATCTCAGGATCCCGATAGATCAAATTGATGCTCTCTATCGTCTTCATCGCCGGCTCCTAGCTAGCTGTAGTATTTTGCATTGTACCTTAAACTGACGCAATAATGTCATGTCGGGATCGCCTCTGCGACCTCGAAGGCTTCATAGAGCACAAGGGACAATGTGATTTGCGGGTGCGGCGGTATAAACGCAGTTAGCTTATTCGCATTCTGATATGTTCGTTCCGACTCTGAATCAACGCGCAGCGCTGGTCAGTCGACAGAATCGTACCATCCCATGTCAAGACGCCGAGCGAATTCAGCTTGACGCGGTGTCGGTAAGATACCAGACGAGGTTTCTCACGTGTTCAGGTCGAAACATCGCCTCAAACTTTCTCAGTTCCTTTACAACGATGCCAATCCTGCGGTATTTGGTTGGCACAAACACTATGCCGGTGTGCGCTTCGCCCTGTTGCGCTATTTTGACAAAATCGTCATCGTAAGTCACTAGGACACGATTTTGTTCGGTCGCGCGCCGTAAATGACTTGGATCGTCGTCGCTGAGTTTCTCCAAGTCGCGCGCAGTTATCGCGTCAGAGCCAGAAAGCTTCAATTGCTCAGCAATCGCTACTTGTACGCATGCGTCGAAGTAAAACGCGATCTGCTGTTCATTCAACGCCTTTTCCCATCAGTTCTAGCTCGTCCTTAGTCCTGTCTCCTGACCGAGACCGTTTCTACATCTTCGAAAACGGGTCTCTGCATCTTGGCAAAGCCGCCTTTTCCAATCGCCTCGCTTCTCTTGATATCCTCACGAATGTCTTCATCGATTTCAGCTTTGTTGCAGTGATAATATGACAATGCGGCATGGACCTCTGCCATCGAAAGCGCATAGTCTTGCGCCAATTGATCAGGTGTGCGCTCATCAAAGATCATTGCGACCACGATATCGAGTACTCGCAGGTCTGTGCCCACAACGCAGGGACGCCCACCCCGAATGTTGGGGTTGCGGTAGATCAAGTCTATGCTATCAATTGTATTCATCGCTGAATCCTGACTTTCTAAAGACTTCAGTATTCTACCAGATGAGTCAACGACTTTGTCAGTTTGAACCGGCCTTCCGCTCATCCACCACCACCGTCCCCGCCATCTTGTCATGCCAAGCCTGCGCCTCGCCATCCACCACCGCCCACAAATACCCCAGCAGCAATATCTGGCTCACGGTATAACCGAAAACGTTCCGCACGAAGGCGTCCAGCACCGTAATCCGCCCGCCCCGCTTCTTCACCACCCGCATCCCGAAGATTATCTTGCCCAGCGTCTGCCCATTGAACATGACCATCAAGACGACATTATAAACCGCGCTCACCGCCAGATTCACCGGGATCGCGTCCGACTGAAATTGAGAAATCGCCCCGGCCACAACCGCTTCGTCCAGGGTGGACATCGCCTCGTACAACTGCGCGAATTGACCGTTGGCCGCCATCACCGCCAGCGAAAAGAAGGCGACGATGAAGCCGTCGATGCAAATCGCGACGAAGCGCTTGCTGATCGAAGCCAGCTTGATTGTCGGCGCCTCCGCCTCTTCCACCGGCTTTGCCTCGGGCGCTGTCTGCGGTTCATGCCGGTCTTGATCGGGCCGCCTTATGCCCGCCAACTCCTCGCGCGCCGCTTCATGCCCCGGCTCAAGCTCCAGCGCCCGTTCCAGATAAATCACCCGCTGCCCATGGTTGAGCGCCGCCTGCGCCGCCAAATAATAAGCTTCCGCGCTCGGCTCCTCCTCGAGCTCCCGCGCCGCCAATTCCCGCGCCTCGTCCATCTGAAAGCGATCAATCGCCGCTCGTATCTCCGCCAGTCTGTCCGCCATGCCTCTTCCCGGTTCTCCTTCGCGCCCTGGCGGCTATCATACCCGATAATGCCGCGGCTGTGTTACGCTGCGCTCCCAATCGCCTCGAACGCAACCTGCCACTCCGCCGATCATCATCCACCGCCAATTTCTTCCTGCCCTTTGTGCCTTTCTAATCCAACTTCATCTTGTATTCTTGAACATTCGTTCTTATAATGCGCGGCAAAGTATGCTAACATCAGAGTATGACCATCTGCGCCAAATGTCTAATATCCCTGGCTTGCTCCGCCGCCGCAGATGGCCAGATGGCCAAAAAACTTTTCGTCGCGTCCATGCTCGACTCAGCCACGCCGCATCAAGCTGCCTATCCAAAACACAACCTGTGCAATATGAAAAATCAACTATTTACTCGAAAAAACCACACTGTATGCATACTGTATCGATATACCGCCGTCTTTTGACATACTCAGCCCATACTGCGTCCACTCTTTTCCATACTCTGTCCACCCTTTACCCACCTTATGCTTACATGTTTTCATTTGTCTTCGTGGCTCGCTCTCAAGCAATCCAGCATAACTGCCCAAAGCAGATTTATCTCTGCCCTCCTGTACCGGCGGTCAGTGCCTGCGCGGCCTCTGTGGCGAAAAAAGAAGATAGTGTAAAATCCGCGCCATGAGCGAGCTCAGACGACAAATCGGCGGGAGCAAAGCGGGCCGCCGCTTCATCGCCCAAATGCGCTACTACAACGATGGCGACTTTCGCAAGCTCCGCGGCTTCATGCGGGCCGGCTACTATGACCTCATCCTCATGGAAAACCCGGTTGAGCGGCGCTTGCTCGATCTCAAGGCGACGCGTCGTCTGCATGGCCGCCTCAAGGTCGCCGCCGTCGAAGCCGCCGAGGACTACGCCATCTGCTTGATACTGTCCGCCGAAAAGGGTGGGGCGCGCCTGCGCCTGCAAATGAACGTGAACGAAAGCTATCCGCATCAGGTAACATACTACTCGCTGCAACCGCTCGAAGAGGAAGCCTGAGGTCCCCCGCATGACCCGTCAAACAGCCAAGTCCATACTGCCCCGCCTGGCCATCAACACCGAACTCGCGTCCCGCATCATGACCGGCTTCATCCGCGACAGCGTCGCCAAAGCCGGCATGTCCCGCGCCGTCATCGGCTTGTCCGGCGGGATTGATTCCGCCGTCTCCGCCTGTCTCTCCGCCCGCGCCCTCGGTCCCGAAAATGTGCTGGCTCTGCGCATGCCCTTCCGCAGCTCGTCAGCCGCGAGCCTGAGCGATGCCGAAGCCGTCATAGAAGACCTCGGCCTGCCGCATATCACCGTCCCAATCACCGAGATGGCCGACGCCCTCATCTCGCGCTTCCCCGATATGAGCAAGCTGCGCCAGGGCAACATCATGGCGCGCATGCGCATGACCACGCTCTACGATCAATCCATGGCTTGGGGCGGCCTCGTCATGGGCACCAGCAACAAGACCGAATTCCTGCTCGGCTACAGCACCATCTACGGCGATAGCGGCGTCGCCCTGCACCCCATCGCCGACCTCTACAAATGCCAGATCCGCCAGATGGCGCGCTACCTCGGCCTGCCCGCCGCCGTCATCAATAAGCCGCCCTCCGCCGATCTCTGGGCGGGCCAAACCGACGAAGATGAACTCGGCTTCACCTACGACCAAGCCGATCAAGTCTTGTTCCTGCTGGTGGACGAACGATACACGGTGGACGAAGTCGCGGAAGAAGGTTTCGAGCGCGACTTCGTCGTCAAAATCTGGGAACGCGTCAAAGCCAATCACTACAAGCGGACCATGCCCAATATCGCCAAGCTCAGCAAGCGCAGCATCGGGCATGACTTCCTCTATCTGCGCGATTACACTGGCCGCCCGGGCCGCCTCTGAACGCCCCTACATCGTGTTGATCTTGCTCGGCGCGATCTTGTAGATGACGCGCTGCTCCTTGCCCCGGCCGCCGGGATTGAAGGAGTAATAATCTTCGTTGCCGGCATAGACGCCCGAAAGCTTGTTGATATGCGCCAGCGCCGCCTCAGACTCGTCAAACTCGACCACTTCCCCGCGTATCTCCGCCCAATTGAACGGATTCTCCGGGTCCAGCGCCATCACCGTCACCTTGGGATTGGCGCGGATGTTGCGGTCCTTGCGCCGCCCCACCGCCGAGTTGATCCATACCTGATCGCCCTCAAGGCTCGCCCAGACCGGCGTCACCTGCGGCTGTCCATCGGGGTTGATCGTCGCGATAGCGACAACCACCGGCCGATTCAGCAAATCTCTCACATTCTCAGGTATCACTACAGCCATGTTCTCTTACTCCTTATAGGCGTCAATTGCAGCGGAATTGTAGCGCAAATGCCTAGCGCGCGTCAGTCTCATCATCCGGACCGGCGTAGGGCCAGCCGGCCTCGCCCTCCGCCGTCTCAGGCTGAAGTTGCGCCTGCCCGTCATTATCCGCCGCCGGCCCGCTGTCAAGATCATGCTCGCTGAAGAGACCCGCCAGCAGTTGTGTCACATCATCGCGCAGACGCGCTTTGTACTCGCGGTAACTCTCGCCCGACAATTGACCATTCAGCGAAAAGGTGAACTGCTCCGGCACTCGCGCGCCCAGCTTGCCCATCTCCGGCGCCCATTCATCGACCAAATGCCAGGCATCGCTACGATATTGATACAGTTCAAAATGTACGCGCGCCTCGCCCTGTTCCCCCTCGAAGCGCATATCCAGCGCCAATGGCAGCATACGATTCTGTTTCTCAATCGCCGCCAGGGCATGCCGGCACAGCCGCTTCGCCGCCGGTACGATCGCCTTCCGCAATTCGGCCTGGTCCAGCCGTCGCGCTCGCCTCGCGATACGCGTCAACTGTTTGTTGATCTTCCGCGGCATGACCACTTCTGTGCGGCTGATGCGCCCGTAAATGTCGTATTGCGTGGTTCGCACCGCCTTGATTTCCCAGCCGCCCAGGTTGACGCCGGCATCATCGGTCAGGCGCTTGATCACGGTCACCTGGTTCGGAACGCGCGGCGCGTCTATCGTGCAATTCTGCGCGTGGAACTGCCAGCTCTGCCGACGCCCGAGCGCCGAATTAGGGTCGTGCCAGGCGCCGGCCGCATAAGGCGGCTGCCAGGGCTCAAACTTCGGCGACCGCCGAAAAACAAGCCGCAGCGCCAGGCTCAACAACCAAAGGCAAAACAGCGCCGCCAGCAAGATACCGGCGATGCCCAACAATTCGCCGCCGCCGTAGCGCCTGCCGTTGATGTCGACGCCATCCGCCCGAAAGTCAATGCCCAGGTTGACAAGCGGCAGATAAAGATCGTAGCTGGGCGCGGCCGGGTCAACGCCGGTTCTGATGTCCGCTTCCTCCGGGTTGATGTAGACCAGTTGTCTGTTGTTCCGGGCGATAGGACTGCCGTCCAATTCATATTGGTCGATCCCAACCCGAACCTCGACCGTGGTGATCTCGTTAAGCGGCAAACCCTCAAGCGGAAAGAGGATCTCGAAGTCTCGCGTCTGCCCCGCGCCCAGCGCCGGCAAGTCCGCGCGCACCTCTGCGCCCTGTCCCTGGTATACAGTTGCGATGATCTCCGATGCCTCCTGCGCCTCTCCGCCTTTATTCTCGACAGTGAAGGCAATGATGGCGGTCAAGGCATCGGCATCATAACTTAGGACAGAAGAAGAAATGGAATAGTCGCGCGGGCGGACCTGCGCGGCAACCACGATTGTGCTGAGAAAGAGCAGAGATATGATCTTCCAACGATCCATGTCCAGTCGTCCATCCGTCGAATACCAATGCGCCATGTCGCGTTTCCATTATATAGTAGTGTTCGGCTGGTTGCTCAACGTTCCGGCTACGCTGGATTGCCGCAACGGAATTTCAGACCGCCGCGCGAACGCTGGGATCATAGGCGTTTCCGGCGCTCGAAGCGCTCAAAACCCACTCTCGGACGGAGAAGGCAGATGCCACCCAGCGACAAACAGATTGACGCGCTGATAACCGACCTGTCACGCGCCCGGCTCGCTCGCGACGCCTTCAACCAATACGCGCCTGACGATGCCAATAACGCCATCAGACGGGCAAACCTGCGCCTCTACCTGAAGACGATGAGGACGCGGGCGCCGACGACCCTGCTGGTGATGGAAGCGCCCGGTTATCGCGGCTGCCGCTTGACGGGCCTGCCCGTGACCAGCCGCAAAATCATGCTGGAGAGCCTTCCCGCGCTGGACATATTCGGCGCTGAAGCTGGCTTCCGCCCGGTGGACGATACTGGATTCGAGCGCGTTTACGGCGAGCAATCGGCCACCATCGTCTGGAACGCGTTGGCGGACCTGAAGGCGCTGCCTTTCATCTGGAACGCCTTTCCCTTCCATCCCCACAAGACCGGGCAGCCCCTGAGCAATCGCAAGCCTCGTCGCGCTGAAATCGAGCTCGGCGCCGCTTTTCTGCTGACTGTGCTTGAATTGTGGCGCTTCGATACCGTCATAGCAGTGGGCAATGTCGCCTATGAAACTCTGACCGCGCGGGGAATCAACTGCTGCAAAGTTCGGCACCCGGCTCATGGCGGCAAAAACGATTTCGTCGCCGGCTTAGAAACGCTCTTGTCAATCCGCGCTTGAAGCGGCGACCGTATCTGATGACGCTTCTTCCGCTTCCGTTTTGCTTGCTTCGGCGTCGGCGGCCTCTGTGTCAGTTGCTTCCGCTTCATCATCGGCAGCTTGCGGCGTACTGCCGCCCGCCTCTTCGTAGACATCAGCCATGAGCAACTGGAAGGAGCCGCTATCAAAACGATTGAGTTCAGCGCCCGCCTCTTGCCCCTGCGGCGACATCAAGGCTTCCTGCTGTACTTCGCTCGACTCAAAATAGAGTTCGAGGATGCGGTAGTATTCCGGCGCGCCTTGCGGGCTGCCGGTCACATGAACCACCTGACGCCGCTGAATATGCGGCATGCGCTCGACCAAAGCCAGGAAGTCCTGATACACATTTTCAAACTTGTCAACATCTTCCGGCTGTCGGAAGAGAATCATGAATTTGACCATCTTGCCGCATCATCTTGTATTGGGCGTACAAGCCATAAAGATACGGGACATCCCTTCGATGCGCAAGGGAAGCGCGATCGCGTCCGTAGCGAGCTTGTCACGTTCTTTTGCTACCGAGTACACCGAGAGAAATGATAACACAGAGAATCGCTGTGAACGTAGCTAGTAGACAGCGTCTGTTTTCGTCTTCGGACGGTGGCGGTTGTTGAGATATATTGAGGAAACTCCTTATCCTCTGTGTCCTCGAAAAGACTCTGCGTACTCGGTGGCAGAGAAGACCAATCGCCGCGCATGAGCGACTGTGGTATATTCGGTCGCAATTCCGCGCGCTTTGGGAGTTGATATGCCTCATCTAAACGACATTGGACGCTTGCCCGACCCAGCCGATAATTGCGCTATCGCTATCCGAGACCTGCCGGCCGGCATGCTTGTGCAAACGGACGACCGGAGCTTCACGCTGTCGCACACTGTGCTCGAAGGCCATCGCTTTGCCATCGAACCGATTCCAGCCGGGGCGGAACTGACGTCCTGGAGCCAGCGCTTCGGCCTGGCTACGCGTGACATCGGGGCGGGCGACTACGTGATGAACGACGGCGTTCAGGTCGAGCTTGCGCGCCGCCAGCTTGATTTCGCGCTGCCCGCGCAAGCGAATTTTGACAATATGATCACGCCCTACCATTTCGATGAAGCGAGCTTTGTCGCGACGCCAGCCTTGCCGCGTCATCGCGAAATGCGCCATTTCATGGGCTATCCGCGGGCGGGGGATCGCGGCGTCGGCACGCGCAACATGATTGTCATCCTGGGCGCGTCGTCATTGGTCGCCGGCTTCGTGCGGACGCTCGCGCAGTTGACCGCGCCCATGGCGGATGAATTCCCCAATGTCGACGCCATCGTGCCGGTCGCGCATACCGAAGGCGGGCATCGCAACCCCAACAATCGCGATTTGCTCTTGCGGACGCTGGCCGGCTTCTTCGTCCATCCCAATGTCGGCGCGGTGGTCGCCGTCGATTATGGCGCTGAAGCCATCACCAACGCGGATCTGCGTGATTACCTGCTGGAAAATGACTACCCGCTGGATGCGGTTGAGCATCGTTTCCATTCGCTTTCGCCGAGCTTTGACAGCAATGTAGCCTCTTTCAAAGAACTCTTCGCCGAGTGGCTGCCGCGCCTGAACCGCTTTGAGCGCAGCCCGCAACCCCTGAGCGCGCTGAAGATCGCCTTGCAGTGCGGCGGCTCGGATGCTTTCTCCGGCATCAGCGGCAATCCGCTGGCGGCTTGGGTCGCCAAGGAAGTGATACGCTACGGCGGCTCCGCCAATCTGGCCGAAACCGACGAGTTGATCGGCGCGGAAGCTTACGTGCTGGACAAGGTCGAGCGGGTCGACATTGCTCGTCGTTTCTTAGCCAAGGTGGAACGCTTTAAGGAGTGGGTGGGCTGGCACGGGCAGACGGCCGAAGGCAACCCCTCCGGCGGCAACAAATATCGCGGCTTGTACAACATCTATCTCAAATCTCTCGGCGCCGCCGCCAAGCGGCATCCCGATGCGCCCCTGCACGATGTGATCGAATACAGCCAGCGCATGACGAGCGGCGGTTTCTACTTCATGGATAGCCCGGGCAACGACCTCGAAAGCATCGCGGGCCAGGTCGCCAGCGGCTGCAATATGATTTTCTTCGTCACCGGCAACGGCTCCATCACCAATTTCCCCTTCGTGCCGACCATCAAGATCGTGACCACCACCGCGCGCTACGAGCTGCTCAAAAATGACATGGACGTGAACGCCGGCGAATATCTCGATGGCGCGCCGCTGCCTGAACTCGGCGGACGCACGCTAGACTTAACCATCGAAGTCGCGGGCGGGCGGCCATCGGTTGGCGAGCGGGCGGGGCATTATCAAGCGCAAATCTGGCGCGACTGGCAGCGAACAGGCCCGGCCAATCTGACCTTGGTCGAGCGGCCAACTTACACCGGCGAGCCGATTCCCATCCCGCGCGATGTCCTTGCGCCGCATTTGGACTTGCCCGTCTACCAAACGGAACGCGGACCCACAACCGAGCAGATTGCCCTGATCATGCCGACCAGCTTGTGCTCGGGCCAGATCGCCAAGATGACGACCGACGCGCTGAATGCCGGCGACCTCGGTCCTGCTTACGGTCTGACGCGCTTTGCTGCGTTGGTCCATACTGAAGGCTGCGGCGGCACGGTTGTGCCCGAGTACAATGAGATGCAAATCGGCTACTTGCAGCACCCCAAATTGCGTCATATTTTGTTGCTTGAGCACGGCTGCGAAATCACGCATAACAGCTATTTCCGGGGACTGATGTCCGAGCGCGGGCTGGACCCCGATCAATTCGGCTGGGCCAGCATCCAATTGGACGGCGGCATCGATGCCGTCATGTTAAAAATCCAGCGTTGGTTCAGCGATCAATTGCGGCGCGGCAGCCCGCCAGAACGAACAAGGGCGGGGATGGAGGCATTGCGCATCGGCTTGCTGACTCAAGGCGACTTGCCCGCCTATGTGGCGCGCGGATTGGCGCGCTTGAGCAAGATCGTCGTCAAAGGCGGCGGCACAGTGGTTATCTCGGACAAAGACTCTCTGGTCGCTTCCGAGTTTGCGGAGGAACTGCAATTGACCGAAGGACCAGCGCCGACATTGGGCTACGGTCAAAGGGCGGCGCGGGCCGGTTTCCATATCATGTCGAATCCTCGCCAGCATTGGGGCGAGACCTTGGCTGGCTTGGGCGCGAGCGGCGTCGAGCTTATGCTCGGCTACATTGATGGCTACCCGCTGGCCGGGCATCCGCTGGCGCCGGTGCTGCAGGTGAGCGATAAAGCCAGCGCCGCCGCCGATTTTGACGCGATTCTCCACGAGGGCGACGACATCGCCGCCGCTTTGCTTGAGTTATTGACGGCTACGGTGAAGAGACAGCATATTGCCAGGCATCAACTGACAGGCACGGAAGATTTCCAGGTGACGCGGGGCCTGCTCGGCGTCTCTTTCTGATGGCGCCGGGCGGTTCGATTTAGCCGCGCCGGATTGCCAAGTCGCGCCAGTAGGCTGCGATGCGCTCGATCAGGATCGCTTCGCTCGTATAGGTGGCGTCAAACTCGACCAGATCCGGAACTTCACGGATCTTCCATTCCCGCTGCAATTCGCCGATGGCGCGAGCCCGTTCCGCCGGGTTGTGGTAGCGCGCGCCCAGCATCAAATGCATGCGCCGCAGTATCGAATCGAGCGTGGCGACCAAGGAGATGATCACGCCGTTGCGCTGTAATTCCGTCAGGCGCCCGGAAGTGAGAAGCGTGTGACCCGACACGCGGATGAGACCGCGCCGATGCAAGACCACCTCGTCCATGATCTCCGTTTCGATCGTCCTGAGGCGCCGATCGCCGTAGGTTGCGCGAATCGTCTCTATGGTGGCGCCCAGGCGCTCTTCAACTTCGCGCTCGACGTCAATCAACTCCAGGCCGAGCCGCAACGCGAGTTGACGCGCCAGCCGCGGTCGATTGGGCTCGACATATCCGGTGACGATAAGATTGAGGTCGCCATGAAGGGCGTATTCACTAGCTGCCATTGCGCCAATCGGGGTACCAATTATCCAGGATCGCCGGCAACTCATCCAGCGAATGCAGGCTGGCTCGCAAACTCATGTTCTCCCAGCCGGGGAAGACCCGCTGAGTATTCGGCTTGACGGCGCGAACCCCGCCGTCGAAAACGCGCCGGGTAATTCGTTGGACCGCGCGCATCCCCACCGCCATGGCGCCGGCGATATCCGCCCTTGGATTGTCGCCGATGAAGACGGTCTCACCCGGCGTCGTGTCCATCTGCGCCAGCGCCGCCTCGAACATAAGCCGATGCGGTTTGAGATAGCCGGTATCGGCGGCCGCCAGGCGACAGTCGGGGAAATACTCGATCAAGCCGTGGCCCGCCAACTCCGCGTCGCGCATCACCATCGGTTGCGACGCGTTCGTGACGATGCCAAGCTTGATGCCGGCCGCGCGCAGCGCTTCCAGCATGGGAAGGACATCGGGAAAGACAACCGTGCCAGGGATAACCTTCCAGTCGTAAACGCGCATGACAGCGTCGCGATCCAGCCGGTCGCCGTCAACGCCGAGATCGCGCAGCGCGCCAAAGAGGATATTGGGCATGTGCGGGGCGATAAGGCTTTGACGCGCTTCCGACCAGGCTTGTATCGTCCGCTCCTGATACAGATCAATCAGGCTTTTGCAATCAATTTGGCGGTCGGGCAGTCTGTCGCGGAGGTGAGCATGCACGCGAGCGAGGCGGGGCGCTTCGAGCTCGGGCCAGCTATGCCGAACGCCACTCCAATCGATCAAGGTATCGTCGAAGTCAAAGAGCAGGCCTTTCAGTTGGCAGGGCGCCACGATCAGCCTCTCGCTTGTTTGGCGGCGCGCTTGGCTTTGCGTTCCAGCGCTTTGCGGCGGCGCTCTTCGCGCTTGGCGTCGTCCTCATTCCAGGGCGTCGGTCCGTCCGAAGCTGGCGGCGCGGCCGCTTTTGGCGGTGGCGCTTGAGGCGCGGCTTCGGCTTCAATGGCGGCCGGCGCTTCAACCTCGGCGACCGCTTCGGGCAGGGCAACGTCATAGGCGAAGGCTGCGATCGCTTCGGCGGCCTTGTCCCGATAGGCGTTGTAGAAGTCATCGGGATTAACCGCATCGCGCATTCGCCAGACCAAGGCGCAGGCTTCCAAGCCGCTCTCGATGCTGCTATGCCGGGGCTGCCAGCCGAATCGTTCTCTCAAGGCGCTGCTGCTGATCACAATCTCCCGTTCGAGCAGCTTGTCGCGGAAGGTCTTCTGCCGCAGCATGCCGAGGGGACCGGCGCCGGCAAAGGACAGGGCGCCCAAACCAAGCGCGGCGCTGGCGGCCTCGGCAAAATCGTCCGGGCTGCGCGGATTGTCATCGGCGGCGTTGATGATCTCGATGCCGCCGGGCTCTTCCTCCGTTTCCAACAGCGTCGCTATCGCCGCGGCCAGATCATCCTCGTGAAGCCAGGATGCCGCCCCCGTCCCGGCGGACAATCGCTTCGAGGCTTTGATGGCGTCGGCGAGCGCATTTGTGGCGGGGCTGTTGCCGCCATAGATGTAACCGCCCCGCAATATGAAGCCGCTCAAGCCGCTGGCTTTCACCATCGCTTCCGCCGACAGCATCGGCGCGTAATCACTGTCATGCGCATCGTGATCGCCCTCTTTGGCCGCGCCGTGGCTCGCTTCATAGAGATAGCCGAAGCTGAGCGAGACGATACGCTTGATGTTATGGCTGGCCGCCGCCTGAACGACCGCTTCTGTGACCTGCTTCAATTGCTCGCTGTTGGCGGCGTAGTCGACATCGGCTTGCGGAGCGCCGCCCCAGTACTGCGGGCCGGCATGTACGACCGCGTCAGCCTGCGCCAACTTTAGTATGCTGAGCACCTCGCTGGCGCGGCTCAGATCCGGGTAAACCGGCAGCGCGCCCGCTTGACGAATCGCCAGCGCGCCTTCCGCGTCACAGGCGCTCGCGACGACTTTGTGGCCGCGTTTCAGCAGCGCTCTCACGGTCGCCAAACCGACGCTCTCGGCGCCACCGGTGACAAAGACACTCATACTCTTCTTCGAGTCCGACATTAGTTTGTCTCATTCGATGTCTAATCACTGTGGCGTATTATGCCATGAAATGATGCGAATCGGCACGCTGGTTTTCCACTATAATATAGACAGCGATACAGGAGCTTATCATGCCGCGCAAGCGCAAGCGCAAACGCAGGCGCCGCCTAAATATGTACCAGGTCTATGGCTTGCATCTGCTGATTTACGCGGTGGCGGTAGCGGCATTAGTACTAAGAGCCTGGACTTTCGGCGAGCCAGTGCCGATAGTCGCTTCTTCGGAAAATATTGGTCCGCCCCTCTCGTTCACCCTCTTTTCACTTTGGATCGTCTCCTTCTACTTCCACACCGGCTATGTCGTTCTCATAACAATCTATCGATTGTTGCGGCGGTGGCTTTATGACCAGCCGGCGCAAGAGCGGCTGCGAGATGAAAAGATCGATCGCCTCTTGGACGAAGTCGCCGAATTGCGCGAGGCGGTGCGCGGGACCGGGCTGGTTTACGCCCCAAGCAACTCCGAAGGCCGAACAGAGCGGCTCGTCGAAAAACCTTGTCATACATGCGGCGAATTGGATTTCGCTGAAGAAGCGGAAACCGAGGCTGAAATACGCTTGAATTAGCTGCTATTGACAGCCCGCTCGCGCGTCGCTAAGATACGCTGTCGCAGGGGCCTGTAGCTCAGTTGGGAGAGCGCCACAATGGCATTGTGGAAGTCAGGGGTTCGAGTCCCCTCAGGTCCACTTTGACGTTATGCCTGCGGAGATAGCGCTAATGGAATCGGCCATACAATCAGAAGGACGCATCGCGCGCTTGGAAGGGCGCGTCGATGAAGCCTTGTCGCATATGGCAACAAAGGCGGACATCGCGGAATTGCGCGGCATATTGCGGATTCTCATCGCGTTGAATATCGGTATCGCCCTTGCGATTTTGTCGATGATTGTTGGGTGGCTCCCGGCCGGCGCTTGAGCTTTTTGACGCGCAACGAGCCCGGCGTTACGGCGCATTGTTCTCGTACTCGGAAAGGACTGCTCTTATCGTGGCGAAACACAAACGCAGCATTTGGGAAGACTTGCTGAACGCGGGGCGGCGGATGCTGAAAGAGTTGGACGATCTCTTTGATGTCAAAGCGCCGCAGAACCGGAAACCGGCGCGCGCGCCTGTGCCCGTCCATAAGCGGCGCAAGCGCTACGAAAACGAATAGAGGATCCGAATAATTCTTTGCATCGCGGCGCAGTTCATCCGAACTGCGTTTTGTTTTCGACAGTTGTTGCGCAGCTTGCGGTTGCATGACGGCGCATTTGCTGACATCATCTGAGGGTAAATGAACGTTTGTATGCGGGGAGAATCATGATGCCCGAGTTTCCGATATTTGACGGACACAACGATACCTTATTGCGCTTTTACAACAACGACGATCTGGAGTTGAGCGACTTTCTACGCGAAATGGACGGCGGGCATATCGACCTCGTTCGGGCGCGGCGCGGTGGCTTCGCCGGCGGTTTCTTCGCGGTCTTTGTACCCAACCCTGAGCGTCGGATCGACCCCGACAACATGCCGGATACGAGCAAACCCTATACATCGCCTGCGGTCGATTTCGACATTTCACAGGCTGCGGCCAATCGATTGACGGCCGACCTCTTTCGGCTTGAATCGCTATCGGAAGGACAGGTCAAGGTCGTGCGGAGCGCTGCCGAATTGCAGAACTGCATCGATAATGACGTCTTTGCCGCCATCCTGCACTTTGAAGGCGCGGAAGCGATTGATGAAGATCTCGACGCGCTGGAAGTCTATTACCAGGCCGGTCTTCGCTCGCTGGGCATCGTCTGGAGCCGCCCGACGATATTTGCCCATGGCGTGCCGATCGCCTATCCCTCCTCGCCCGATATTGGTCCCGGCTTGACCGACGCCGGCAAACGCCTGGTAAAGCGCTGCAACGAACTCGGCATCATGATTGACCTCTCGCACATGAACGAAGCGGGCTTCTGGGATGTCGCCGCGCTGAGCGATGCGCCCTTGGTCGCCACCCATTCCAACGTTCATGCGCTTTGCCCGATCTCGCGCAATCTCACCGACAAGCAACTGGACGCGATCAAAGCCTCCGATGGCATGGTGGGCTTGAACTTCGCCACCGGCTTCCTCAACGAGGACGGCGCTTGGGATAGCGACCGCCCGCTGGATATTATGGTGCGGCATCTCGATTATCTGGTCGAGCGGCTGGGCGAAACGCGCGTGGGCTTAGGCTCGGACTACGACGGCGCGCGCGTGCCTGATGCGGTGGGCGATGTGTCCAAGCTGCCGAATCTGATCGCGGCTTTGCAAGAAGCGGGCTACAATGACCAACTGCTGCGCAAACTGAGTCATCAGAACTGGCTGCGCGTCCTTCGCCAGACCTGGAAAGACTAGCCGCTGCCTTTGACGCGGACCCCGGCCCTCGCTTATTCAGAAGCCGCGCCGACGATTATCTCTTGCCCCGGCTGGATTGGCGGCATGGAATTGTTCCAGTCCAGGCCATTCAGGCGCACAAGCTCGCCGAAGGTCAAGCTATAAGCGTTGGCGATCGACCAGAGGCAATCGCCCGGCTGGACGATATGAATCAGCGAGCCGTCGTCGCGGGGCGGATTCGACTGCGCGTCGACCGTGCAGGCGGGCGCGGATGCCGGTGGCGCGGCGGGCAGGCTGACAGCGGCCGGTTCCTGCGCTGGAACCGGCGTCGGGGCGGGCGGACCAGGCGCCAAGGCGACAATGCCGGGACCGTCAATCATCGTGCAGATCATGCCGCCATCGCTGAAAACCTGCTTGTCCATGGTGCGGCGCGGCAAGACGCCCGTGTCGATGAAGCGAATCGAGCCGCTCTGCCCCTGAAAGCAGACCTTGGTGTCCGGCAAAACCCAACTCCAGACATCGACGGCGGCGATGGCTTCCGCCGCCACCGCCGGATCGCTGATCTGGTGGTCACGCACCAGTTGACACTCCGTCGATTCGGTCATGGGCTTGACTTCTACATTCTCCGGCAGCGACTCGCAGGTGGAATCGACCTGCTCGGGCGCGGCAGCCGGCGAGCTTCCCGCGGCCGGGGCGCCCGTCCCGCCAGATCGCGGCGGCGCGGCAAAGCTCACCACAACTTCCTGGCTGGCGGTATCGCTGCTGGGCTTGGCGTTGCTGGCCGTCAGCGTCACGGTATAAGTACCCGGAGACGAGTAAGTATGCGCGAAATTGGCGACGTTGTAATCTTCGTTGCCATCGCCATCGACATCCCAACTGTATTCGAGGTTGCTGCCGGTCGATGTTGACTTGAAGACGACGCGCGAGCCCGTCGCTTCGTAGCTGAAACCGGCTATTGCCGCGGTCAGCGGCGCCTGCACCGAGATAATTTGCTCCGTGGAATCGCGGCCGCCGTAACTGTCTTGGACCGTCAGGCGGACGGTGTACTGGCCGGCTGTGGCGAAAGTATAAGAAACCTGATTCCCGCTATTCGGAGTATTATCGCCATCGCTGAAGGTCCATCCGTAGCTGTTGATGTTGTGACCTTCCGAGCAGACGCTGGCGTCAAAGTAATATTTCAGGCTGTTGTCGTCATCCACCCTGAAGGTGAAACAGGCCACGGGCGGCGGCTGCGCCTGTTCCAGTTCAAATGCGCCTATATCGCAAGCCCCGCCGGCCGGCGATGGTCGGGTCACGCCGTTGTGACTGGTGGTGGTGTAGGCGGTGCAGTCGCCGGCCGCGTCAACCGCCGGGCTGTTGGGCGGCAGCGCCAAAAATCTGGGTACAGTTCCCTGACCAATTTGCCGCTCGGGCAGCAGCGGATCGGCGTTCGAGGGCGAGCCGCCGCAATTGTTTGTCTCGATGATGTTGTTCGAGTTGCTGGTCAACGATCCGCTGTCGACAAGTACGCATTCGCTGGAGTCGTCGTAAATGATGCTGTTGCGCAGATGATGCGTGCCCGCCCCGAAAGCGATGCCGTCCTGGCTGGTGATGTGGTGCACATACGATGTTACGCCAGCGCCTTTTATCAGCACGGATGGATTTGTCTGGGTGTCGGTGCCAAAAAAGGTGCTGTTCCTTATGGTGACAGTCGCGGTTCCGGTCACGGCGGCGCTGATCTCATAGCTGCCCGCGCCAGCACGGAAGACGGTGCTGTCGATGGTTAGATTGCCCGCTGTATGCTTGATCGATGCCGGTACATCGCCGCTGTCCTTATAGCCGGAATTACCATGAAATACGCTGCCCGAGATGGTCAGGGCGCTGCTGCTTAAGATTGCTCCCGCGCCGGCGCTGCCGGTGTCGTCTCTATCGACCCCGTTGTTCGAAACAAAGACGTTTTCGAGGACCAGACTGCCGGCTTTGTGGTCTATCGCGGCCGCTCCGTCATCGCTATGTCCTTGTCTTAGTGACAATCGCCGCAAGGTGACATGCGCGCCGCTGCCCGTTACGAATAAGTGGGTCGAGTCTCCGCCGCTGAGTACGTTGCTGTTTCCATTGATGATGATGTGGGAGGTCAGCGTGGGCAAAGGCGACGAGAGGGTAATTTTCCCGGTTCCGGCGAAGTTGCTGGGTATGACAATTGTGTCCGTGCTGCCGCTGGTGTCATTGCCTTCTTCGCAGGTGACGCCTTCGGGCTTGGCCGCGCCGTTGGCTTCGTTGATGGCTTGGGCAAGCGTGCAGCCGCTGTCCACATTGATGGTGGCGGCGAAAGCGGGCAGCGCCGGCAATAGCAGCAAAAGAGTCGCAATCAAGATGAGCTTGAGAATAAATCCGGAGTTCATAATGAACCCCGGCGAAGATCGGGATTTAACGAGAGTTGCGGGGGGGGGGGGTGAGTCGTTGGCGCTGGGATTGGACAAGGGGAGCGGCGATCAAGAACAGGGCGGCAATGAGAACCGGTCTAAGAGCTTTGGGGTACATGGGGGATCTTCCTTGATTAGGAGGGCACTGGTTGGCAGGCATCGCCAGCGTGATTCTGAGCATAATGGTTAGTCGGGATGAATATATCAAAAGCCTGTCTTATAGGATCATTATACAGTATAATCTCATTTTTAAGGACGTCAAGCTTTTCAGTGGATTTTTGCATATTGCTGTACAGTTAGGGGATGAACCAATGTCCTTGCTGCCGCAGCGCAGGAAATCAGATCAAAGCTGGGCGAAACGCGCGTGGGCTTGGGATCGGACTACGACGGGGCGCGCGTGCCTGATGCGGTGGGCGATGTGTCCAAGCTGCCCAATCTGATCGCGGCTTTGCAAGAAGCGGGCTACAACGACCAACTGCTGCGCAAACTGAGTCATCAGAACTGGCTGCGCGTCCTCCGCCAGACCTGGGGCGGCTAAGTCGCTGTTTACAGCCGTTTGGATTCATGGTAGTCTGTGCCGCACCGCAATTATTGTAGGAAAGCAGGCTTGAGATGAAAGTGAAAATGTCGGGCGCCGGGGTGGCCCGCTCTTTCCTTATGTAGTCCACAGCGATTGCGCATTTCAGGCTCTCCGCCACTGCCAAGTTTTTACCTGCCCAAGCTCAATCACAATTAATTTAGTTCATGCGACTCGCATTCATTAGCGAGCCTAAGCGCTTGTTGTTTAGCAAGCAGATCTGAGGGGGAGCAAAGCAAAATGTCTGAAACTTACCAACCACATGCGATCGAAGTGAAATGGCAGCGCAAATGGGACGAGACCAAGCTCTACCGGTCCGAAGTCGACTGGGACAAGCCGAAGCACTACGCCTTGACCATGCTGCCATACCCCTCCGGCGATTTGCATATCGGACACTGGTTCGCCATGACCCCCTCCGACGCGCGCGCCCGCTGGATGCGCATGAAGGGCTATAACGTGCTCTTCCCGATGGGCTTCGACGCCTTCGGCCTGCCCGCCGAGCAAGCGGCAATCTCGCGCAATATCCACCCCTGGAAGTGGACTTACGCCAATATCGAGCGGATGCGCGAGCAACTGCGCAGCATGGGCGCCATGTTCGATTGGGAGCGCGAAGCCATCTCCTGCACGCCCGAGTACTACAAATGGTCCGAGTGGTTCTTCAAACGCTTCTATGAGCAGGGCATCGCTTACCGCGGCTCGGCTATGGTCAACTGGTCGGAGTCTTTGCAGACTGTCTTGGCCAACGAGCAGGTGATCGATGGCAAGGATGAGCGCACTGGCCAGCCGGTCGTGCACAAGATGATGGAGCAGTGGTTCTTCGCCATCACGAAGTACGCGGATGAACTGTTGGACTTCGAAGGCATGGACTGGCCCGAATCCATCAAGATTATGCAGACCAACTGGATCGGGCGCAGCGAGGGCGCGCGCGCTACTTTCCACACCGAAATCGGCAAACATCCCATTGAAATCTACACCACGCGGCCGGATACGCTCTGGGGCGCGACCTTCATGGTGCTGGCGCCGGAGCATGATCTGGTGGACAAGATCACCAAGCCCGAGCAGCGCGCCGCTGTCGCCGAGTACATCCACGAGACGGCGCTGGAGACCGAGATCGAGCGCATGCTGGAACATCGTGAAAAGACCGGCGTCTTCACCGGCGCATACGCCATCAACCCGGTCAATGACGAGCGCATTCCTATCTGGATCGCCGATTATGTCATGATCACTTATGGCACGGGCGCGATCATGGCGGTGCCGGCGCATGACCAGCGCGACTTCGAATTCGCCCGCGCGCATGACCTGGAGGTCCGTGTCGTCATCCAGCCCGAGGCTATGGCTGAGCCGCTGACTTCAGACAGCATGACCGAAGCCTATGACGGACCCGGCGTCATGGTCAATTCAGACGCGATGGACGGCAGCCTCAGCACCTGGCGGAAGGGACGAAAGAACCCGGCGATAAACCGCGTGATTGATTGGCTGGAGGCGACTGGCAAAGGCGAGGAGGCGGTCAATTACCGCTTGCGCGACTGGCTGATCAGCCGACAGCGTTATTGGGGCGGTCCCATCCCGATGATGTACGACGGCGATGAGATCATACCCGTGCCCGATGAAGACTTGCCCGTCGAGCTGCCGGAAGATGTCGACTTCATGCCCACCGGTCGCAGCCCTCTGACCTATCACGAACCCTTCTTCAAGGTAAACGACAGTGTGCGGCGCGAGACCGATACCCTGGATACCTTCATGTGCTCGTCCTGGTATCAACTGCGTTATCTGTCGCCCGATTGCGATACGGCGCCCTTCGATGCCGAAGAAGCGGCTTATTGGCTGCCGGTTGATGTTTATACCGGCGGCGCTGAACATGCCGTCATGCACCTGCTCTACACGCGCTTCTTCACCAAGGTGCTGCGCGATATCGGCGTCTACGCTGACGCGGCCGCGGCCATGCGCCGTCATGGACGCGATCCCGAAGGCGCCTTCGACGAACCCATGACTGTCCTGCGCAATCAGGGTCAGGTGCTGGGCGGCGAGCGGCAGGGCGACTTCGTGCTCTGCAGCGGCCGGGTCGTCGGCGAGCGGATGCAGGCTGATCGCGTCGAAGTAGTGGATTGGAACCAGGTGCCGGCCGGCTTTGATGGCATCTTCGGCGAGATCGCTCACCGCACGGAAGATGTGTTGCACGTCAATATGGCGGGCGTCACGCAATTCGTCGAAGTCTTGCCCGATGCGGGAATCATCATCCCCGAGATCCCGGGCGAGAACAATGTGAACCAATTGCGCCATCACCTGGATATCCAGCGCATGTCCAAGAGCAAGGGCAATGTCGTCAATCCGGATGAACTGGTCGAGAAGTATGGCGCCGATGTCGTGCGCTGCTACCTGATGTTCAACTTCGATTGGCAGAAGGGCGGTCCCTGGAACGAGAATAATATCAAGGGTCCGCAAGGCTGGCTGCATGATGTCTGGGAGATCGCTACGGCTGGTCCCCCATCAGCCGAGGGCGACGCCGCGGCCGAGCGCGATATCGAGCGCAAGCTGCACCAGACGATCGCAGTCATCAACCGGGGCTTGAAAGAATTCAGCTTCAACACCGCCATCGCCGAGCAGATGAAGTTCAAGAATGCCTTAAAAGCCGCTCTGCGCGACGATTGTATCGGGGCTGAGGTCTGGCGGGGGGTGATGAACCAGATGATCCGCTTGCTGGCGCCCTTCGCCCCGCACATCGCTGAAGAGATGTGGTTGCGCCTGGGCTGGGATTACAGTGTTCACAGTCAACCCTGGCCAGAATACGATGCCGAGAAGGCGCGCGAAGAGATGGTCGACTTGGTGGTGATGATCAACGGCAAGCCGCGCGAGACGATCTCAGTGGCGGTCGATATTGAGCGGGAGCGGGCGCAGGAGTTGGCGCTGTCCAGCGGCGCGGCCCAGCGTAGCCTGGGCGGAAAGGCGCCAAAGCGCGCGATCTTCATCCCGGGGCGCAATGGGACCGACCCGAAGGTGAATATCGTAGTCTAATGCCACCACCCCAAACCCCTCCCCCAAAATGAGGGAGGGGCTTTGAAACCTTTGCTGAGAGCGAGAAGACTCTTCGCCCCGCTAGACACTTGACTGCGTGAAGGGGATGGAAAATTCAGCCACAGCCGCCGTTTAGAACACGCCGGTAGTAGCGGCTGATATAGCCGGTTTGCCCTTCGAACTCGACCTTGTACCAATAGCCGTTGATCTCGAAGGCGGACACTTCGGAATTGAGCCAAACCAAGCCGATGATCTCGCCGCCGGGCTCAGCGCGCAAGAAGAGCGTCTCCACCAGTTTGATCTGGCAACCGCTCAGCGGGATGGCTTCAAATACCGGC